>CALMPI010000020.1 GCA_937872175.1 uncultured Flavobacteriales bacterium
GGGGATGAGGTGGCGGGGGCTGACGGGGGGGGGGGGGGGGCGCGAAGGTTATGTGGAGGGGGCGGGGGGGGAGTGGGGGGGGGCGAGTGGGGGCCCCCCCCGCCCCTCGCCACTCGTCACTCACCACTCGGTACTCGACCTCCGAACCACCCTTCACCCCAAAAAGCCCCTTCCCGCCGGGATCGATGCCGTGGGGCCCTACCCCCAGGTCTTCGCGGACCGCCACGGCTTCCAGCCGCGGATGAGCGTGATCGACCTGGTGTGCAACTGCGGGCCGGAGGCGCTTCATCGCATCGCCTGACATGGCAGCGTTACGTTCGATCGTCCCGTTCACCGGCAAGCCCACCTAGAGGGCGCCTACAGGACCTGCGCACGCGACCATGGGGCACCCGTTCCGGAACCAGCTTGTCCAGGTGTTGGACCGCGCACGGAACGCCGGACCCTGGCCATTCCTGGTGCTCGGTCTGGTGGACAGGTTCATTCTGGTCGTTCAGTTCGGCGCGCGCTACGTCAGCACCGACGATGCCATCCAGTGGGCCGGCGCGGTCGACTACGCTCACGGGATCCTGCGCTGGCCCTATTACTACGGGCAGGACTACGGGCCCATGTTCGAGGCCTTGGTCGCCGCCCCCGGGATCTGGGTCGGGGCACCGCTGTCCTGGTCGCTCCCTGCGATCTCCTCCGCGCTCTTTCTGCTGCCGTTCTGGTCATTCGCCCTGTACCACCATGCGCGCGGCCAGGCCTGGCCCGCTCTGGGCTTCGCCCTCACACCGGTGCTCCTTCCTGTGGAATTCGGCATGATGACGACCATACCGCGGGGCTTCGTGACCGGCTTGGCCCCGTTGGCGATCCTGCCCTGGGCGCAGCGGTCCGGTGGGCTGTTCCGGGGAGCACTGCTCATCGGGGGCTCCGTGGGTCTCGCCGGTTACCTCAACCCCAACGCACTGGTCTTCGCCCTGCCCTATGTGATGTGGTTCGTCCTGATCAGGAGGCCGGGGATGCTGGGAGGCTTGGGTCTCATCGTTGGCCTGTTGCCGGCGATCGCGCTGCACCTGGCCGGCCAGGCGTGGTGCACTGCGCATGGCGATGCCATCGTGCATCGCCTGGGCCACCTGGGCTGGAGCGTCGACGGAGGTGCGATGCTGCGCAGCCTGGGGCGGATGAACGAGCATCTGCAGTGGACGTGCCCGCTCCTCTGGGGCGCTGAGGACGTGCTGCTTCCGGGCCTCCTCGCCTTGTCGGTCCTGGCGTTCCGCCGTGGGGACCGCGTCCTCGCCGCGGTGGTCCTGATGGCCACAGCAGGCATCGTGGCCTCCCTTTCCCTTCCCAAGGTCCAGGACGGATGGGATTCCGTGTTCTTCCCGCTCTCCCGCATGTTCCTGGCCGTGCCCTTGCTCGTCGCCTGGGTCCTGGGCCTTTCGGCACCGGCCCGTGGGCCGCGTCGGTCCCTGGTCCTCATCGCCCTGGCGGCCTCCGTGAGCGCCATCGCCTACAAGGCCGCCGTGGTCGACCGGGTGGGTGCCGAGCAGGTGGCGGCGCAGACCAAGTGGGTCTCGGTTCTCCCGTTCACCGAACTGGAGCAGGACGCGGCCGAGCTGGGGAGGCTGTGCACGGCCCACGACGTGGACCTGATCGTGGTGCCGATCCGGTTGGGCACCCGGGTTTGGGCGCAGTTCCGGGCCTATCTCCACCCCACGCTCGTCCCCGAGCTGCCACCGACCTATGCCTACGGCTATGAGCGCCGCCATTGGCAACGCACCGAGCAGGGCCAGGCGGTCCACCGGACCCTGCTCGTGATCGGAGGAGCCGAGGAGCGCTGGTCCGAACTGAGGACCCTGGACCCGCGCATCCGGCGCATCGGCGCCCTGCAGGGTGACCTGGTCCATCTGCTCCCGGCGGAAGACCGCCCCACGGACGATCGCATGGCCGAACTCGTGGAAGACCTCCTCAGCGCCGGGCCGTAGCACCAGGATGCCCTCCCGCAGGCGTCCATCGATCCAGGCCGGTGCACGGGGGGCGTTCTTGATCCCGGTCAAGCGCCGCCGCCCCGCACGCCCATGACCTTCGCCGCATGGCCACGGACATCACGCTCCCCGCCTGGGTGGACCGCATCGCCTTTCCCTTCACGCCCCGCACCTTCCACCACCCCGACGGGCGGATGCACCATGTGGATGAGGGCCACGGCCCGGTGATCCTGTTCGTGCACGGCACCCCCGACTGGAGCTTCGGCTTCCGGCACCTCATCGCGGCGCTCCGCAGCACGCATCGGTGCATCGCACCGGACCATCTCGGCTTCGGCCTCAGCGACAAGCCGGTGCAGGCGGACTTCACCGTGGCCGCGCATGCCCGGCGCTTGCAGGACCTCATCGACCATCTGGGGCTGAAGGACCTCACCCTGGTGGTGACGGACTTCGGCGGCGGCATCGGCCTGCAGCATGCGCTCGAACACCCGGAGAACGTGAAGCGCATCGTGCTCTACAACACATGGCTGTGGGACCTGATGCCGGACCGGCGCTTCAGCCGGCCCAGCGCCATCATGCACACCGGGTTCGGCCGCTTGCTCTACCTGCGCTTCGGCTTCAGCGTGAACGTGATGATGCCCAGCGGCTATGGCGACAAGCGGAAGCTGACCAAGGCCGTTCATGCGCACTTCAAGAACGCCTTGCCCGATCCGGCCTCACGCAAGGCCACCTTCGCCTGTGTGCGGGAGATCGCGAACGCGGGCCCGTTCTGGCAGGCACAATGGAGCAAGGTGGATCGGCTGCGCGCCATCCCCACCCTGCTGTGCTGGGGGATGCGGGACCGGTTCTTCCCGCCGGACCTGCTGGAGCGGTGGCGGAGCGCCCTGCCTCACGCGGAGGTCGTCGCATTCCACGATGCCGGGCACTTCCTTCACGAGGAGGCCCACGTCCTGTTGATCGCCGCGATGACCGCGTCTACTTCACCGCCCTGCCGGTGAAGCTGTACTCCTGGGAGGAACCATCAGGAAGGCTCACCATGGAGCTGCCGCTGAAGACCCCGTTCATCACCTCGCCTTTCCAATAGCGCGAGGCGCCACCATCGGGCTTGGTCATGCTCACTTTCAGTGCGAAGTGGCCCGGGGCGTTCTCGTAGCAGCCGATCTCGGACACCGTGAGGCCTTCCTTGGCGCAATTCGTGCAATCAGCCTTGTCGCCGGTGATGGTGAGCTCGTCGGTGCCCTGTGCTTCCGCACCGACCATGTATTCCAGCCGGAACGTGACGCCCTCCTTCAGGGTGCCACAACTGGCCTGTCCCCAGCGGACCGTGTCAAGGGCCGCCAGCGCCTCGGTGCCGGTGCCCGAGCCCCCACAACCGGCGAGGAACAGTGCGCTCAGCGCGATCGGGGCGAGGAGGAGGGTACGGGGCATGGGGGGGCGTCATTGCGCCGCGAATGTAAATGGTTCACGCGTCGCGGCCGGACGCGGAACGCCTTCCGACCGCCGGATCAGGGAGCGGCCGATGATCGGTCCGCCTTGCGCCCACCCAGGGCGAACTGGACACCCACCGTGAGGTTGGCCTGCCAGAACCAGAAATGCTGGCTCGCCCGCTCACCCGCCTCCCCGGTGGTAAGAACGTCCGGCAGGTCGACCCACCCCGCCCTGCCGGTGGTCCGCACCAGCAGATGCTTCCACAGGACCAGATGCAGCCCCACCTGCGCCCCCACCCCGAAGCCCGCCAGGTGGAACACGTTGTTCACCCCATCGCCGAAGACCCGCACATCGCTGCGGGGGATGAGCGCCCCGGCGTGGAGCCCCTCGAAGACCCGCAACCCGTGCCTCCCGTTCGCCGCCTGCCAGAGGGCGTCGTAGTGGTCCACATCCAGGCTCAGCAGGTTCAGGCCGTCGGTGTGCTCGTATTTCAGCAGGTCAGGACCCAGGGTCACCATGCGGCTGTCGTGGTCCATGCTATAGGCGTCCGATCGATCCGGCGCGACGGTGCCGTCCATGCGCACCACCTGGTCCTGGTCCACCACGTACTTCATGTGGTCCAACCCGAGGGAGATGCTCCACCGGTCCCGGAGGAAATAGCCCAGCCGGTAATTGTACTGCGGATAGGTGAAGGTGCTGGGCTGCACGTACTCCGCGGAGGGTTCACTGGGCCGGTCATGCGCCTTCACGTGCCGGAAGGTGACATCGTAGCCCGGCCCCTCCAGGTGGATGTCGCTCCCGCTGTAGCCCGAACGGTTGTAGCCCCAGTACAGGAACCAGTTGCCTTTCGGGGCAGGGCCTTGGGCGCATCCGGCCACCGCGGTCAGCACAAGGATGGTGAAGGAGCAGGTGCGCATGGGTCGAGGACGCGAAGCTAGCGGGCGCGTGACGATGCGTCGGGAACTCACGTCGCAACAGGAACTCAATCCGTCCGAGGGACGCGCTTTCAAGCCCGGGGGGCATCTCCCGCTTCCGGACCAAGAGCTTCGCGAAGCCTGACGCGCTCAGGAACGAAGCAGGACCGTGCCCCACCGAACGCGATGCGATCAGAGGTAGCTCAACCACCAGAGCTGGCGGTTGCCCGACTTCACCCGATCATACCACTTGCACAGCGGATAGAGGGCGAGCACCACGCCGACCCAGATGGCGTAGGTGATCGCGAGCGAGAATCCGAAACCGGCCAATGAATCGTCCCGGAACACCGCCATGTCCAGCACCATCGATCGCCAGCCGAACCCGGTGAACTGCGCGGTGGCCATGGCGAGCAAGTGGATCAGGTAGATGTGCAGCACATAGTAGAAGAAAGGCACACGACCGAAGACCATCAGGGCCGAGGCGAGGCGCCCGCGCAGAGCCTCGGACCAGGCGAGGAAGAGGATCGCCGGGCCGAGCGTCATCAGCAGGTAGAGCAGGCTGGGCGGGTACTTCTGAACGTTGAGAAAGGACAGGACGGTGAACGCCGCCGAGCGTTGGGCGGACCAATGGCCCGGATCGCCGTACAGGTTCAGGAAGCGCAGCACGAGGAAAAGGATCACCGCCCCCCCACCGATGCGTATCAGCGCACGACGCCGGGCGCTTGCTTCCACCGTGGGTGCATAGAAGGATCCGAACGCATAGCCGAGCGCCATGGTGCCGATCCACGGCAGCACCGGGTAGGCGAAGAAGATCCGGCGATCGCCCACGAAGAGGGCGCCTTGTTCATGCAGCATCTTCCACCACCAGGCCCCGTTGAAATGGAGGCCGTCCAAGGCATTGTGGCCGAAGACCAGCGCGAGGCCGATGAGGACAAGTGCACGCATGGGCAAGCGGGCCAGGCCCGCCAGGGCGACCATGCTCACCCCGATGGCCCAGATCACCTGCAGGCCGAACATCGGGAAGCGCGGATCGAACATCCAGCCGAAGCTGATGACAAGGAACTCGATGAGGATGAGCCAGAGCCCGCGCTTGACCAGGAACGACGAGAGGTACGCGCTGCCCTTGCGACCGCCGATGGTCCACGCGGAAGTGCCCGCGAGGAAGATGAACACCGGGGCGCAATAGTGCGTGATCCAGCGCGTGAGGAAGACCGGGACGGTCGTGGCGCCCAGGTCCGTGGGATCGAAGTAGTGCACGTCCACATGGAAGTAGTCGCGCACATGGTCCAGCGCCATGATCACCATCACCACGCCGCGCAGCAGATCAATGGAGGTGAAGCGCGACGAAACGGTGGATCCGGTCACCCGCCGAACATACGGACTTGCTGAGGAGGGCGCCCGCTACCTTGGATCCATGGCAACGAAGCCGACCGGTACGACCACCCGGAAAGCGCAGGCGAGGAAGGCCACCGCAACGCTGAATGCCGCGTGCGCATTCGAAGCAGGCCGGCATTTGAGGCCGGGTACCCCGCAGCGAGGAACGAGCGAGGAGGACGAGCGGAAAGCGCGACCCCAAGGCGTTGCGAGGGGCACGCCCAAAGAACCCGATCACGATCGAACCGCCACGGCGCGACGGCGCAACGGTCTCGCAACGTTGCGTGCATTTCGTGGCGTCGTTGCGTCGTTGCGGTGAAAACCCTCGCCCCTACCTTCGCAAGGCCCTCCCCGGACCATCCCGGAACACGGCACAGTGACGCATGGCTGAGAAGCAGGACATCGAGTTCAACAAGAACGAGGACAGGAACAAACTCGCCGTCAGCGAGCTCCATAGCCGCCTCAAGCAGGTCCACCTCGGCGGCGGCGAAAAGCGCATGGCCAAACTGAAGGCCGAGGGCAAGATGACCGCCCGCGAGCGCATCGACGCCCTGCTCGACCCCAAGAGCCCGCGCATCGAGATCGGTGCCTTCGCGGCGGACGGCATGTACAAAGAACACGGCGGTGCGCCTGCGGCCGGTGTGGTGGTGATGATCGGCTACGTGAGCAAGCGCCAATGCATCGTGGTGGCCAACGACGCCACCGTGAAGGCCGGCGCCTGGTTCCCCATGACGGGCAAGAAGAACCTGCGCGCGCAGGAGATCGCCATCGAGAACCGCCTGCCCATCATCTACCTCGTGGACAGCGCCGGCGTGTACCTGCCCATGCAGGACGAGATCTTCCCCGACAAGGAGCACTTCGGCCGCATTTTTCGCAACAACGCCATCATGAGCAGCATGGGCATCACGCAGATCGCCGCGGTGATGGGTAGCTGCGTGGCGGGTGGCGCCTACCTGCCCATCATGAGCGATGAGGCGCTCATCGTGGAGAAGACCGGCAGCATCTTCCTCGCGGGCAGCTACCTGGTGAAAGCCGCCATCGGCGAGGACATCGACAACGAGACCCTCGGCGGCGCCACCACGCACAGCGAGATCAGCGGCGTCACCGACTACAAATGCAAGGACGACGCGGATTGCCTGAAGAAGATCCGCGCCATCGTGGACAAGCTGGGCAAGCCCAAGGACGCCGGCTTCAGCCGCGAGAAGCCCGCGCTGCCCAAGGCCGATCCGAAAGAGATCTACGGCATCCTCCCCGCCGACCGCGCCAAGCCCTACGACATGCGCGAGGTGATCGCCCGCCTGGTGGACGACAGCGAGTACACCGAGTACAAGGAAGGCTTCGGCCAGAGCATCATCACCGCCTATGCCCGCATCGACGGCTGGGCCGTGGGCATCGTGGCCAACCAGCGCAAGGTGGTGAAGAGCAAAAAGGGCGAGATGCAGTTCGGCGGCGTCATCTACAGCGACAGCGCCGACAAGGCCACGCGCTTCATCGCCAACTGCAACCAGAAGAACATTCCGCTGGTCTTCCTGCAGGACGTCACCGGCTTCATGGTGGGCAGCCGCAGCGAGCACGGCGGCATCATCAAGGACGGCGCGAAACTGGTGAACGCCGTGAGCAACAGCGTGGTGCCGAAGTTCACCATCATCATCGGCAACAGCTACGGCGCCGGCAACTACGCCATGTGCGGCAAGGCCTACGACCCGCGCCTCATCGTGGGCTGGCCCAGCGCGCAGGTGGCCGTCATGGGCGGCGACCAGGCCGCGAAAGTGCTGCTGCAGATCGAGGTGGCCGCGCTGAAGGGAAGAGGTGAAGAGATCACGAAAGAGAGGGAGGAAGAGATACTTGGGAAGATCAGGGCGAAGTATGAAGAGAGCATGAGCCCGTACTATGCTGCTGCGCGGTTGTGGTTGGATGCGATCATTGATCCGCTGGAGACGAGGACGTGGATATCGATGGGGATTGAGGCCGCTTCGCAGTCACCGGCCACACGAGAGTTCAATATGGGGGTGTTGCAGACTTGATCATGCCCTTCCCGCTCGCGGAGCATAATCGTGAGGCGATCGAGGCCCACTTTCGAAAACGCAGAAAGCGGCAGGACTTCGCTTGGACCGAGGACTTCTTCATCGACGTGCTTCGCTCCTCCCAAGACAAGTATGACCTGAACTATGCAGCCCAAGCACTGCGAGCTGTAGGCACTGTCCGTGCTGTTCCATTCTTGAAACCGCTGGTTCACTTCACGAACAACGACGTTCGTGCCATCGTACTTCTCACCGTTGCGCACATCGCTCGTGGTGCTGAATCTCGGTGGTACTCCGAACTATTGGTTGATCCGAAGTTCAGGATGAAGGACTATGCTATCTGGGCTATCCAGGAAGCCGGTGATGAAAGCGCGTTGGAGGCTGTTGAAGGTTACTTCACTGATAAGCGCAGACTCATCGAAGCTGGAAAGCTCGAATCGTTCCAGATCGCCATGGGACGGGACTATCTCCAACGCATCGGAGCATCCTCGTCCAAGGCTGCACAGCTACTCGAAGATGCTTGGACAAGTGTTGCGGAAGATGAGCGCGAACGGCACCTGAAGCAGATCAACTATCACCGCGCCCAAGCATGAGCCCCTATTACGCGGCGGCTCGGCTGTGGCTGGATGCCATCATCGATCCACTGGAGACGAGGACGTGGATCAGCATGGGCATAGAAGCGGTCAGACAGGCACCGGCAACGCGGGAGTTCAACATGGGGGTGTTGCAGACGTGAAGCGCGAACGAATGGCAGCGGGTCATTCCTTCTGGACGGTACTTCGAGGTGTCAGTATTGTAATCGTTGCCAAAGCGCTCTACCATCTCGTCAGGGATTGGGAGTGGGTGCCAAATGACGGTGGATGGGGAACCGGACGGATCATTGTCCTTCTGTTCTGGGCAGCCGTAGCCTATGGCGTTGATCTGATGATGAGGCGGTCCATTCCGAATTGGAAACTGTTGAACATTTCCCAGATCGTGGCCGTGGTCATGACCGTTTCGGTTATGCTATGGTTGGCTTAGGGCGTGCCCCTTGCCCATCCCTTCGCTTCGCAAAGCCTTCGCTCGGGAGCGGCTCGGGTCCGGCTCTCCGCTGCAAGGCCGCACTCGTCGCACCTCCTCGCTTGCGGGCTTTCCGCTGCGATCCGTCACGCGAAATGCGGCGTTGTCCATTGATCCTGTCGGGGCACTTTAATTCGTAAACGATCCGTTTGTTTACGTTGCAAATGCCGGGTCCACCGTGGTCGACCATACGTACCCGCACATGGTCGTGCATTGAACGGTCCGATCGTGTGCGTTTGTCATTCCCGGGTCGACAATGGTTGTGTCCGGGTCGACAATGGTCGACCCCTACCGGTCCATGGCACGGAACCGGTCGCGGTCCCAATTCATCGGGTTGTCCTGGATGAATTTGGCGATGCGTTCCCATTCGCCATCATCGCGCCCCGAGGTCTCGGGGCACGCGGTCCCAATAATTGCGTTGCCTCCCTCGACTCCGCTCGGGATGACAACGTGTACCGTGCGGCACCAACCCATCGCGGTACGCCATGCGCGTCCCCGGTTCGTGGACCGGGGGGGCGGATCTGCTCGCCTGAACGGGCTGCGGAGAATGCGCTCCATATTCTCCGCAAAAAATGCGGAGAATATCCGTACCTTTCTCCGCATTCCGGATCGCCATGCCGCTCTATGTCCACGAACGCACCGACTGGCCCGCCTTCCGCTGGGATGCGAAGGCGCTGGCTCCTGCATTGGCCAAAACGCGTTCGATGCAGGCGCACCTGCTCGGCCGCATGGCCGCCGTGGGCTTCGACCTGCGCACCGATGCCGACCTGGTGACCATGACGACCGACGTGCTGCGCACCAGCGCCATAGAGGGCGAGGTGCTGGATCCGGCACAGGTGCGCTCCTCGCTGGCCAAACGGCTGGGGCTGGACGTGCATGGCGCCGCGCGTGTGGACAGACATGTGGATGGCGTAGTGGAGATGCTGCTCGATGCCACGCGCAACTGCCACGCGAAGCTCACTGCGGATCGGCTGTTCGGCTGGCACGCCGCCATGTTCCCTACGGGGCGCAGTGGCATGCTGAGCATACTGGTGGGTGAATACCGTGATGACTCCACCGGTCCTAGGCAAGTGGTCAGCGGCCCGATGGGTCGCGAGAAGGTGCACTACCAGGCACCCGATGCGAAGCGGCTGAAGAAGGAGATGGCGGCCTTCCTGAAATGGGTGAATGGCAAAGACGCACTGGATCCACTGCTCAAGGCCGGGCTGGGGCATTTCTGGTTCGTCACCCTGCACCCCTTCGAGGATGGCAACGGCCGCATGGCGCGGGCGGTGGCCGATCTGTTGCTGGCCCGTGGCGATGGAAGTCCGCAGCGCTTCTACAGCATGAGCGCGCAGATCCTGAAGGAGCGCAAGAAGTACTACGACCTGCTGGAGCGTTCGCAGCGAGGCTCGCTGGATGTGACCGAATGGCTCCTTTGGTTCATGGCCTGCCTGCAACGCGCGGTGGCGGCTTCGGAGGAGATGCTCGCTTCCGTGTTGCGCAAGCACCAGTTCTGGCAAACGCACGCGAAGACGATACTGAACCCGCGTCAGGTGAAGGTGCTCACCCGGTTGTTCGATGGCTTCGAAGGGAACCTCACTTCGGGCAAGTACGCCAAGCTGGCGAAGACCTCGCAGGACACCGCCGCCCGTGACCTGTCCGATCTGGTGACGAAGAAGGTGCTGAAGAAGGGCAAGGCCGGCGGAAGGAGCACGCATTTCGTGCTGGCTTGATCGGCAGGCTCGGCGGAACACCAACGCACATGCGGGGGCCAGCCGATCGAACCCATTGCCCCTTCCCGTGTACCGCATGGCACCATGCGCGCCACCACAAGCCTCCTACTGCTGTCCCTGGCCCTCTCCGCCCATTCCCAATGGCATATCAACGACCCGGGCCACCTGTTCGAGCGCTTCGAGGACCGGATGCAGCAGAACCCTGCTGACAGTGCCGCCTTCGCCCGGTTCGGCCAAGCCATATCGCGCACCACCCCTGACATCGGCCCGCTACCCGACAACCGTGAATACCGCCTGGTGTGGGAGGTGGTGTGTGAGGGCATGACCTTGTTGCTGCGTGGCGATAGCACTGATCTCCAGGCCTTCCTGAAGGACCCGCCGGAGAAACGGTTCACCGTGCCGGTGTGCTGTCCGCGATACTTCGGCGGTCGCTACGCCGTGGTGCATTGGGAGCCGCCCACGGGGCTGGTGCGCTACCGGTATTGGTTCTTCGAGCGGGTGAACTGACGCCCTGTGCACAACTATAGTTACGCACGTTCGTCGGGACGGGTCGCGCTTGACCTACCTTTCTCCCATATCCGGCACCGCTTCCGGATCTCCGAAGACCTGTAGGTGGTCTTCAACGGAAGGCGCAACACGGTGTTAAGTCCTTCGCTGCTCATCTACGATCTCAGAGCGAGTCATTCAGGCGGCAGGCGATCGCGGGAACGAAGCTCCCCCGACCCCCAAAAGTGATCCACGTTCGTGCCGCTGCCCCGGGCCCGGGAGCACCAGCCGTCCTCACCCCGCTCCACGAGCAGGGACCCCGGATCACCATGGTGGGAAGGAGGCGCCAAGCGGACCGCACCGGTCGACCGGCCATTCAACCCACAACGACCATGGAACACGTGAAGACCAACACCCCGACCGCTCCCTTCAAGATCGCCGTCAACACTTGGGGCGATAAGAAGACCAAGCTCAAGAACAAGTTCAGCCAGCTGAGCGACTCCGACCTCCAGTTCGTGGAGGGCAAGGAGAGCGAGCTCACCGCCCGGCTCCAGACCAAGCTCAATAAGAGCGAAGCGGACGTGCAGAAGCTGATCACCGAGCTCTAAGCACCCAGCGGCCAACGGGCCGCGGGCGGGAAGGGGCCCTGGCGGCATGGCGCCGTGGGGGCCCCGACCAGCTTGGAGACCGCCCATTCGAGACCCTGTCCATCCCATGAAGAACACCTACCCATCCGACCTGCTCGGCGCGGCCTCCCGCCGTCACCTCACCGCGAACGCCACCGAGTGTGCGCACCGCAACATCATCATCCGCGTTGACTTGCTGAACTCCGATCGGACCGTGGCGTTCTGCTCGGTGGAACAGCGCGAGCACGGGTTGCTGCGACGGACCTACTCGCGTTCCGAGCTGGTGTGGCGCGCAGAACAGGCGCTGGCGCCGATGCTCGGATCGGGGATCCTGCCGATGATCAATGTGCACATGGCCTCCGATCCACAGGTGACAGGCGCACGACGGGACCGGCATTCGCCGTTCGCCTGGCTGCGGCTGATCCGCGGATGGCTGGGCTATCCGGGGAGCCGGAGGCACCGACGCGAAGACCCGGGCGCTGAGGACCCCTTCGGCCTGCAGCACGCCCTGAACCATGCCCCCTGATCCGACCGACATGCAACGCATCATCCTTGTCTATTCGATCCTGTTGACCGCCAGCCTCGGCGGTCTGCTCGTTTATCGCTGGTGGCTGAACAGACAGGCGGCCCAACCTCGTCCGCCCAGGCCACGCTGAACACCACGACCGCAGGTTTTATTCCTCGCTTCGGCACCGATCGCTGCGCGACCACCGTACCTTCACCCCATGCCCGGTGTCACTCGCCGGGTGTTCTGAAGACCTTGTGGGCCAACACCAAGGGCCCGGCCCGCGCAGGGCGACCAGCGGTCCTCCGATCGGCGATCCCGAAGTGGCACTGTCCCTTTGTGGTGGCAGCGCGAACCGTTCCACGGGAGGAGCACGATACCGCCCGACAGGGCAGACCCCAATGGACCATCACCGCCCGATCGCCATCGTCATCCCCGTGGAGACCTGGCCCGCCAAACGTTCCACCCTCATGGAGCGCTACACCTTTCTTCATGCGCGTGACCTCGACCTGGTGCCCGGCCACGAGGACGAGCTCATCCAACGCCTGCAGCGCCTGCTGTACATGGCACGCCAGGCCGTGGTGGACCTGATCCACAAGCGCTGAGCATGGCCCGAGAGAAGATCCTCTTCCGGCCGGCGCAGGCCGACGTGGACTGCATCCGCGTGCGCCTGGACAGCCGCACCATCGTGTTGATCCGCAGCATGAAGAAGTTCGCCTACTGGAAAGAACGCTACCCGGAGGCGGTGGTGATCGAACCGGTGGGCCCCGAACAGAAAGACCCCTTGTCTTGAGCGGTCCTGATGCGCGGCGTGGACGTCCCACGGCCCGCCCACCTGAAGCCGTGCGGACCGGAGCCATGCCCGCGTCCCCGCCCCGCTACATCGGCCCCCAGCACGAGCGTGCGTTCGGCAGCACGGTGCGCGCCCGCGTGCAGGCCTACTTCAAGGAGACGGGCACCGGCACTAAGGCCAACGCCCGGCTGGTGCCGAAAGTGGTGGTGCTGATGACCCTGTTCCTGGCCCCCCTGGTGGTGATGCTGCTGGTGCCGATGCCGGCCTGGGTAGCGCTGATGCTGGTACTGGTGATGGGCGTGGGCATGGCGGGCGTGGGAATGAGCGTGATGCACGACGGCCTGCACGGCGCCAGTTCCACACGCCCCTGGGTGAACGAGCTCCTGGGCGGCACCATGTACGTGCTGGGCAGCGATGCCTTCACCTGGAAGGTGCAGCACAACGGGGCGCACCACACGCACACCAACGTGGACGGGGTGGACCAGGACATCGATCCGCCGGAGCTCCTGCGGTTCAGCGAGCATGCGCCGTTGCGGCGGGTGCATCGTTTCCAGCACATCTACGCCTTCCTGTTCTACGGCCTGCTCACCCTGGTGAAGCTGGGGAACGACTTCGTCTCCCTGAGGCGCGTGGCGCGCAGCGGCGATGCGCGGTACCAGGGCCGGAGCTATGCCGTTGACCTGGTCGTGATGGTGCTGGTGAAGGGCGTGCATGCAGGCGTGTTCTTTGGCCTGCCGCTCTGGCTCACGGACTTCACCTGGTGGCAGGTGCTCACGGGCTTCGTGCTGATGCACGCCACCTGCAGCGTGATCCTGGGCACGGTGTTCCAGCTGGCGCATGTGGTGGAGGGTGCGGAACAACCGAAACCGGGGACCGACGGCGTGATCCCGACCGATTGGGCGGTGCACGAGCTGCTCACCACGGCCAACTTCGCCCCCTCGTGCCGCTGGCTCACCTGGTACACCGGCGGGCTCAACCATCAGGTGGAGCATCACCTGTTCCCCAGCGTATCGCACCTGCACTATCCGGCGATCGCACCCATCGTGCAACGCACGGCCGCCGAGTTCGGGGTGCCCTACAATGTGAAACCGGACCTGCGGGCCGCCCTGGGCTCGCATGTGCGGCGCCTCAAACAGCTGGGCGGCGCAGCTTGAGCTGCAGGGACAGACGCGCCGAAGGACGGGCGACCGCCGTGAGCTGATCACCAGCACACAACGGCAAGCCGTGGCATCGCTCGTTCCCACCATCAAGCAGGAGCGCGCCCCCTCACCCTCCCGGTGGTGCTCGCGGGCGCTGTGCGCATCAAGAACCGGAGCGGACCGTGGTGCGCAAGGACGCACAGGCCCTGTGGAACGACAAAGCCCCGGCTCATCGCCGGGGCTTCGTTGATGTTGCGAGAGGGTCGACCTCAGGCGCGGGTCACGTTGACCGCGTTGGGGCCTTTGGGGCTCTGCTCCACCTCGAAGGAGACCTTGTCACCTTCGCGAATGGGCTCGCGCGTCCCCGTCTTATGCACGAAGAGGTCCTTGCCACCCTCATCCGGGGTGATGAAACCAAAACCTTTCTCCGTGTTGAAGAACTTCACTGTACCGCTTGACATGTACTGACTGGTAATGTGCCTGCCTTTCGGCCGGCGTGTTGATCCCCGGCAAAACCACCGGGGCATTGATGGCGCAAAGGTCGGCCATTGTGGCCCCGGCCCGACGATCGGCGGAAAATAAAGTTCAGCGACGGACCGCGGCAGGCGCGATCCGGCCGCAGGTCATTCCACCGCGAAGCGTGCGCTGATCGGAGGCCCGTCACCCCGCAGCAGCAGCGCGTACACACCGGGAGGCCATCCGGCCACGGCCAACGGACCAGGGCCGCGCATCGCCGCTGCATGCACCAACGCCCCACGGGCATCGTAGCACTCCAGGGACGTATAGCCCTGCGGGACCTGCAGCTGCACCCGGTCCGAGGCGGGGTTCGGGAACACGCGAAGGCCGCGCGCACCACCGTGCTCGGCCATGCCGATCGTGCCCGGGGTGACGCACACGGGGATCAACGATCCGAACGGCGACCGCTGGCTCCACAGCATGGTCCGTGGCTGGCCGCAGACGGGATCGGTGAAGGTCGGTGTGGTGGCGAAGGCCAGTGCCACGAAGCAGTACGTGCTGTCCTCGTGGAACGGCTGCCCGGTGAACGCGCTCACCCACATCTGGAGCGTTGTCAATACACCGCTGTTGTCCAGCGTGACGGGCCCCGCGAAGCAGCTGTCCGAGCCCTGGGTGAACAGGGCGCTCGCCGCGTCGACGGTATCCACCTTGTCCATCAGGGCCAGCACCTGTGCGCGCTGCAGGTCGGCCACGACCAGAGCAAGGCTGTCGTCCGCATCCGCGGGGCTGCGCAGCTCCATGATCAAGTAGCCTTGGAAGCGCCACGCCGGATCGGGGGTGGGCTCCACGGGAACGAAGGCCTCCGCGTACGTGCCGTTCTCGTTGTTGGAGCCGGGCGGATCGGTGAGCGTGAACGTGAGGGCCGTACCGGAACGCCCGACGACCAGATCGGGAGCGTCGGGACCCAGGATGGTCTGGGCCGGGCAGGCCGCCGCGACCAGCAACGCGGAGATGATGAGGTTGGTGCGCATGGGGATGGGGATCTGGAGACACGAACCTAGGCCGGTCCGTTCACCCGCGTGTCGCCCTTCCTCGTCCGGGAGCGGCCTTTCCTGCCCGTGCGGCCGATCGGACCGGGTGCGATGGTCCTGGGGATGCCGTGGCCTTACTTCGCGATCACCATTCATGCGTACATGTCCCCCTCCCCCCGGCTCCGCAGCGGCACGAACCCGAAGAACAGCGGAACAAAGCCCGTGAAGCTCCTCTCCGGCGGCAATCCGCAGATCGCCAAGGGCGATGGCGATGCGCCAGTGCAGGCTTACATCGCCGCGATGCCGGGGTGGAAGCGCGCGGTGGGTGAGCACCTGGATGCGCTCGTCGAGCGGCATGTCCCAAAGCTTCGGAAGGCGGTGAAATGGAACTCGCCGTTCTACGGGGTGGAAGGCCAGGGCTGGTTCCTCTCCACGCATTGCTTCACGCATTTCGTGCGGCTCACGTGGTTCCAAGGGCAGGCGCTGAAGCCCATTCCACCCGGCCCCAGCAAGGACCCGAACGCCCGCTACCTGGACATCCGCGAGGGCGGCATCGAGGACGAGCAGCAGCTGATCCGCTGGATCACGCAGGCGGCCGCGCTGCCCGGATGGGTGAGCCACGCGCAGGACGCGTCGATCAGCGCCCCGAACCCCAAGGTCGCATGGTTCTTCGCAAAGCAAGGCCCCTGGCAGGCGTGCTATGCACAGCTGCGTGAGCTGGCGCTGGAGAGCGGCCTCACCGAGGAATTGAAGTGGGGGCATCCGTGCTACACGCTGAAGGGCAGGAACGTCTTCCTGATCCACGGCTTCAACGCGTACTGCGCACTGCTCTTTCACAAGGGCGCGCTGTTGAAGGACGATCACAAGCTGCTGGTGCAACAGACGGCCAACGTGCAGCAGGCACGGCAGATCCGGTTCACCGGCGAGAAGCAGATCGCGAAGCTGGCACCTGTGCTGCGTGCGTACATCCGGCAGGCCATCGCGCTGGAACGGACCGGGAAGAAGGTGGTGCTGAAGAAGACCGCCGAGTTCGACATGCCTGCGGAGCTCGCCAACGCCTTCAAGCAGATGCCCGCGCTGAAGAAGGCCTTCCAAGCGCTCACGCCCGGAAGGCAGCGCGGCTACCTGTTGTTCTTCGGCGGCGCCAAGCAGAGCGCCACGCGCGAGGCCCGGATCGAAAAGCACGTGGACCGCATTCTGGCGGGCAAGGGACTGAACGACTGAACCGCCCCCCCATGCCTGTCATACCGCCAGGCACCCTGCTTACGGCCGCTCGAGCGTGAAGCGGACCATGCTGCCGATGCTTCGCCTTCCCCCCGGTGCAGCCTCGTCCAACACCCAGGCCGGTTTCCACCCCGTGATGTGCATCAAGCTCATCTCTAGGTCGTAGACGCGCTCGGTCTGCTCCCGGTCCATCCGCGCATGGAACGATCCGGTGGGCCCGACATGACCGATACCGCTCCAACCTCGCCCATCCGGAAAGCTCCGGGGGCGGCCTTGAGCATGCTGGATGGCGAGCGCCTCAAGGAAGGTCAGCTGTCCATCCGTGTAGCCGGCCTTGCCGTAGGCATCCCCCTCCACGCTGCCGGCACCGCAACCATCCGTCCACAGGTCCAAGGGCTCCAGCAGCACACCCGTGCTGTCGCGTTCCACCCGCAGCCGGCAGCCGCCGCAGGAGACCTCTTCCGTGGAGGGCACCCGGGCATCGGCCGCCGTACGGTCCTGCCATCGATCAAGCCCGGCGCAGCCGACCATCCGCTCCAGGTCCACCTCGAACGACCCGGGCCGGAACGGAACGCGGAGGCCTGGATGCCATCCATCGAAGCCGACGAAAAGCACCGTAAGCACCATCCGTTCGCCGTTGGTGCGCCGCGTGATCTCCAACTGAATGTCGCGCAGACCGCAGCCTGCATCGAGCAGAAGATCCAGCCGGCCGTCCGTGCTGTCCTTGTCCGCCCGGTGGAACGTGTACTGGCCGCGGGTCTCCTTCACCTCGAACGCGCGGTCGCTCTGGACCCAGGAGAGGTGGTCGAGCGGGATCTGCAGCACGATGTTCGTGCAACAGCATTGGGCACGGAGGCCCAGCGGAACGAGCGCGAGTGAAGGCAGGAGCAAGGCCCAGCGAAGGGAAGGATGGATCCTCATCGTGTGGCGGTACACGCGAGGACATCGCTGGGTTCAGCGCGTTGGTGCTGATGACCGAACTTGCACCCATGCTCACCGCCGTCATCCCCAAGCTGCCCTCACGAGACCTGCAGGTCACCCGGGCCTATTACGTGGACCAGCTCGGCTTCGCGGTCGCCGGGAGCTACCCCGACTACCTCATCGTGGAGCGCGACGGGCTGCAACTGCATTTCTTCGTGGCGACGGACCTCGATCCGCTCGCCAACGACGGGCAGGTGTACGTGCGCACGGACGGCATCGACCACCTGTACAGCACGCTGGTGGACCGCGGCGTGGCCATCCACCCGAACGGGGCCCTTGCCACCAAACCCTGGGGCCAACGGGAGTTCGCGCTGCTCGACCCGGACCACAACCTATTGACCTTCGGCCAGGCCGGATGAACGGGGTCGGCGGGACACGCTCAACCATGTGATCAGGCGGCTTGCGCTTCTCCACCGCGGAGGAACTGCTCGACCTCCTGCCGGCCGACGAGCGGTCGCTGACCGGGCAGCTGCGCGAGCTGGTGATCGCCGAGGCATCGGTACTGAATGAGCGGATGAGCTTCAGCGGGCCGTTCTACAAGCTCCATCGCGATGTCTGCTTCCTGTGGCCGTCGCCGGTGTTGTGGGGGCGGATGACGACCTGCGCCGGGGTCCGCTTCGGGCTCACGTACGGCGCGCTGATGCACGTGTGGCGAACGTGCCGACCGACCGGTCCGCGCAGGGGTCGATGGGGACGTCCGCCCCCTGATCGTTCACATCAGGGACCGATCCCCGATGGTAGGGAAACACCTCGGCGCATGAACCGCTCCACCACCCTGCTGATCGGCTGCACGACCCTCTTCTTCGCCTGCGGTGAAGGGACCGGAACGGGCCAGGACCCTGAAGGGTCGGGCTCGTCCATGAGCGCGCTCGAGGCGCGCGTGGCCGCGCTCACCGGGAACCCGATGGCGTCCGAGCAGCCCGATGGGTACGACGTGGAGGACCCTGCCGGCGCCCCGAGCGGAGGCACCTCCGGAGGAACGCGCACCTACACGCTGAACGGCACGGCCTTCAACATGCCGCTCGCCCAGCTCGAGCTGCCGGCGCACTGGCAGGTGCGGGGCATGGAGACCGGGAACTGGACCGTGACCGGTCCGGTGAAGGTGCAACAGGGGTCGCCGATGAACTTCAGCTACGCCGGAGGGCAACTGGGGCGCTTCAACCAGGCCAACAACGTGCCGATGCGCGCCCCGATCGCGCCTGAGCAGGTGGTGATGCAGGACCTGCTGCCCTATTTCCGTCAGCAGGGGTATGAACTGGTCGGCCACCGCTCCCTGCCGGAGGTGGCGCGGGTGAACCAGCGCTTCATGGACAACCTGTACTCCGTGGGTCAGGCCCAGCGCATCTGCCAGGCCGACCTGAGCGAGTGGCGCCGGGGCGACGACCGCCTGGCGGTGGTGATGAGCTGGTTCAGCATCGCCGGCAACGAGCTGGTGAACTGGGGCTACAACACCACGGCGCTGCAAGCCCCGTCCGGCCGGTACGAGGCGGAGCGGGACGGGCTCCTGAACGGCTTCGCCAGTGTGCGCTACAACCCCGCCTACTTCGCGGCCTACGCGCAGAGCGAACAGCAGAAGGAGCAGCAGAGCTGGTCCGCTCACAACGCCCGGATGCGCAGCAGGCAGGCCGCCTTTGATGCGCAGCAGGCCGCGCACCGCGACCGGGTGAACTCGGTGAACGACGCCATCATGGGCACCTGGAACAACACCAGCGCCACCATGGACCGCATGCACGAGGCCACCATCGATGGCATCCGGGGCGAGCAGAACGCCTGGAACCCGAATACCGGGCAGGCCGGCAAAGTGGAGGCCGGCTACCAGAACTACTGGGTGAACAGCGATGGCCAGTACTTCGGCACCAACGACGTCAACTACGACCCCAACGCGAACGGTCAGTGGGTGGGCCAATGGCAGCAGATGTCCACCGAGCCATGAGCGGGACGCGGACCATTCGTTGGGCCGCGGCGATCGTTCAGGGAATGGCCGTGGGCTCCCGACCTTCGCCACATGCCCGCAACAGCACCGGTCCTCATCGACAAGACCACCCTGGGCTTCTTGAAGGACCTGGAAGCGAACAACGAGAAAGCCTGGTTCGACGCGAAGAAGGGCCGCTATCAAGCCGCCCAAGCGAACATGGTGGCCTTTGCGGACGCCTTGCTGGAGCGGATGCGTGCGCATGACAGGCTGAGCACCGTGAGCGGTGCGAAGAGCCTGATGCGCATCTACACCGATCAGCGCTTCCACAAGGACCGTCCGCCCTACGCGCCGCGCTTCGGCGGACGGCTGGTGCGGGTGAAGCCGGCGTTGCGGGGCGGCTACTTCTTCCGCATCCAGCCCGGCGGGCGCTCGCACGTCACCTGCGGCTTCATGGGACCCGAGCCCGATGACCTGCGCCTGATCCGGCAGGACATCGCCTACGACCACGACACCTGGCGCCGGATCCTTCGCGCCAAGCCGCTCCGTGCGCTGCTCGGCGACCTGTTCGGCGAGGAGCTCGCCACCGTGCCACGCGGTCATCCGAAGGACCATCCTGCGGCGGACCTCCTCCGCAAGAAGCAGTTCCTGCTGCGCCGCACCTTCCCGGACACGGAAGTGATGGCGCCGGACTTCCTCGACGAGGTGGTGAAGACCTATCGCGCCGTGCGCCCCTGGTTCGACCACATGACCGCCGTGCTGACCAGCGATGCGAACGGCGCCTGACCCCCGATCACCGCACCCATGCACCCACGCGCCGAAGCCCTGATCCGCGAACTCGGTCTGCTGCCACATCCCGAGGGCGGCCACTACCGCGAACTGTACCGATCGCCGCTGCAGGTCCATCCGCCGGATGGCCGCGGAGACCGCGCAGCGCTCACCACCATCTACTTCCTGCTCCCCGCGGCCGAGATCAGCCGTTGGCATCGCGTATCCAGCGATGAGGTGTGGCATCACCTGGAAGGCGCACCGCTGGAGCTGGTGGTGAGCGATCCGGACCTCCATCGCGTACAGCGTCACCTGCTGGGTCCCTTGCGGGACGGGCTGCGACCGGAGGTGGTGGTGCCGCCCGGACATTGGCAGGCGGCACGGAGCACGGGCGACCACACGCTCGTGGGCTGTGTGGTGGCCCCGGGCTTCGACTTCGCGGACTTTACGATGCTGCGCGACCTGCCCGACGCCGCCGAGCGGCTGCGGCAGCGGCAACCCGATGCGGTCGATCTGCTGTAGCAGCGGCCGCTCAGGCCTTGCGCACGTAGATGCTCTTCAGCCCCATGGCGCCGAAGCCCTCGATGCGGCAGTCGATGTCGTGATCGCCTTCCACGAGCCGGATGTTCTTCACCTTGGTGCCGGCCTTCACCGGCTTGGGCATACCCTTCACCGGCAGGTCCTTGATCACCACCACGTCATCGCCATCCTTCAGCACATTGCCGTTGGCGTCCTTGATCACCGGTCCGGCATCGGCGGCCGCCACCTCGGCGGGGTTCCACTCATGACCACATTCGCCGCACATCCATGAGGTGCCTGTGGGATACGTGATGGCGGAGCGGCACTCGGGACAGGGATGGGTGTCGGGCATGGTGGCGCGAAAGTACCGGTCCTGGCCCGCAATGCGGACCGCCTCAACGCCGTTGGTAAGCGCGTGATCCACATTCACCGTCCGCTGCACGTGCTGTTCACGGTCGCATTGGTCGGTGGCTTCTGGCTGTGGTGGGAACTGGATCATGTTGGGCGCGGGGATCCGCCCGAAGGCGGCGTCCTCCGCTGGTGGCACGGTCTGGAAGGCCAGCCGGAGTTCCACGTGCTCATTGGCCAACTGGCCTATCCGGCATACTGGTGGCTGAGCCGCAAATGCCACTGGTCCCTGTTCTGGCGTGCCTGGCGCACCACCCACCTGGTGCTGGTCCTGCTGCTCCTCCTGGCCACGGGCCTGGCATGGTCGGCCACACCG
This sequence comes from uncultured Flavobacteriales bacterium, assembly GCA_937872175.1. Taxonomy (GTDB): domain Bacteria; phylum Bacteroidota; class Bacteroidia; order Flavobacteriales_F; family PHOS-HE28; genus PHOS-HE28. The sequence continues at coordinate 21,637 of CALMPI010000020.1, forward strand.
GATCTGGGCGGGCATTGGGGTTAGCGACCATCACAACACGTCCTTCTGGCCGCGCCGGCGCCTAATTCGGCCATCCTGCGTTGCTCATCCCTTACAGAGCCGACAGCTTGGGGCGGGTTTCACGCTTCGCTGGCCGATAGATGCATCCGACCCGACGGTCCGCATCGGAACGCACGCCGCTCCTGCTCCGCGCTATCCGCGTCGACGAAGATCGCGGAGAAAGAAGGCCATGGTCCCGATGAGGAACGCGATGTTCACCGCGCGTGCGAAGGGCGGTGCCCCCACCGGCCACAGTTGACCGAGCAGCACCACGGCGTTCACCAGAAGGAGGACGATCAGGACCTTGCGACGCATGGGACGAAGATGGGAGGATCCCACCGGACATACGCAGGGACCGTGAGGCCCCGTTCATCCGGTATGCGACGCCTGCTGCTGCTCTCCCTGCTCCTGCTGCTGCTCGGCTCCTGCCATGCGGGCCGATCAGTGCGCAAATGCGACGGTCGCCAGGGCGCGCGGGTGCCGATGGGGACCTTGTAGCGCCGGGCGTTCGGTCCTTCCTCCGACCTTCACCCCATGGACCGTCCGCACCTCATCGCCCAGCTGGAACGCCACGCTTCGGTGTTCCGCCACCTGCTCAAGGACCTTTCGGCCGAGGAGGCCCGGTGGAGGCCGGCTCCGGAGAAGTGGTGCCCCTTGGAGATCATCTGTCATCTCTACGATGAGGAACGCGAGGACTTCCGCGCGCGCCTGCGCTCCACCCTGGAAGACCCGGAAGTGCCCTGGCCGAAGATCGACCCCGCCGCGTGGGTGAGCGGGCGCCGGTACATGGAGAAGGAGCTCGCCACGACCCTGGAAGGCTTCCTCGCGGAGCGTGGGGCATCGCTGTCGTGGCTCCGCGGACTGGATGAGGCGCCCTGGACCAATGCGTACATCCACCCCAAGGTGGGCCCGGTGAGCTGCGAGCTGCTGCTCACCAACTGGGTGGCGCACGACCTGCACCACATCCGCCAGCTGATCAACGGGCGGTATGCCCATTTGAAAGCGCACACGACCGTGCCGCTGGACTACGCCGGCACCTGGTAGACCGGGCATCAGCCGTACTTTGCGGGTCTTGTGATCCACACCGGCCGTGTACAGCCCTTGCAGGTCCGTCGCCGCACGAGCGAAGGCTGGGTCCTGACCGATGGCGACGGGAAGGAGGTGCTCTATCCGCACGACGTCCTTCCGCCGGACCTGAACGACGACAAGCGCATGCCGGTGTTCGTGTACCGCGATGCCGGTGGCCGGCAGGTGGCGAGCGCCCGCCCGCCGAAGGCCACTGTGGGGCAGTTCGCCATGTTCCGCGTGAACCGGGTCGACCGCGAAGGCGCGCACCTGGACTGGGGCCTGAAGCCCGACCTGGTGGTCCCCCTGGATGAGCAGCGCCACCCGATGGAGGAAGGCCGCTGGTATCTGGTGCGCGTGGTGCTCGACACGCGCAGCGACCAGCTCTTCGGCAGCACCCTCATTGAGGACTTCCTGAACAACGACGAGCTCACCGTGCAGGAGGGCGATGCCGTGGACCTGATCGTGTTCGGCCGCAGCGAGCTGGGCCTAAATGTGATCGTGAACGGCCGCCACCAAGGCCTCGTGCATGCCAACGACGTGTTCAAACGTGTGGGCATCGGCGACAAGCTCACGGGCCATGTGAAGTACATCCGGGACGACCGCAAGCTCGACATCACCCTTCAGCCCATCGGCTACCGGCAGTACAACGACGCCAACGTGGACCTCGTCGTACGGCGGCTCCGCGCCGGCAAGGGCTTCCTGGCCTTCACCGACAAGAGCAGCACCGAGGCCATCTACGCGGAGTTCGGGATCAGCAAGAAGGCGTTCAAGAAGGCTGTCGGTGCCCTGTACCGGGAGCGGCTCGTGCGCTTGGAGGAGGACGGTATCGTGTGGGTGGGTTGATCGGTCCATGGCCGGCAGGACGGGATATGTCGATCGCCACTACCTTCATCGTCCCAAGCACAAGCCCATGAACCCCATCCTTCGCAACATCCTCGCCGTGCTGGCCGGCCTCGTGGTCGGCGGGATCGTCAACATGGGCCTGATCATGGTCGGTGGTGCCATCATGCCACCCCCACCGGGCGTGGACGTGAACGACATCGCGAGCATCAACGCTCACATCGGCGAGTATTCCGTTGCCCAGATGCTCGTGCCGTTGCTGGCGCATGCGCTCGGTGCGCTGGCGGGCGCCTTCGTGGCCGCCCGGCTTGGTGCTTCGCGGCACCTGATGCTGGCCCTTATCGTGGGCGCGGTCAACCTGGTCGGCGGCATCATGGCGGTGCGCATGATCCCGAACAGCCCGATGTGGTTCAACGTGCTCGATCTGGGGCTGGCCTACCTGCCCATGGCCTGGCTGGGCTGGAACCTGGCCGGAGGACGGCGCTGAGCCCCTGTTGCCGGGTCGGCGTGTCGTACCGACCCGCATCCGTTGCATCTTCGCAGCGGGCCGATCAACCGGCCGCATCCACAAGGGCGATGAAACGATCGATCCACCTCGACGAGAAGCTGGAAGGTTCCAGCCCCTTCACGGCCGCCGTGGAGGCCAACGGTTTTGTCTTCATCAGCGGGCAGATCGCCTCGGTGAAGGGCACCCGCACGGTCATCACGGACAACATCACCAAGGAGGCCGAACAGGTGATGGCGAACATCGGCTCGATCCTCGAGGCGGCCGGGCTCACCTACGACGACCTGGTGAAGTGCACCATCTACCTCACCAGCCTGCAGTACTACACGGCGGTGAGCGCGGTGTACCAGGCCTGCTTCAAAGGCGAGCCCCCGGCGCGCGAGACCGTGGGTGTGAAGGAGCTGCCCCGCGGCGCCAACGTGGAGATCAGCGGCATCGCGGTGAAGCGCTGATCATGCGCCATCGCCGGACAGGGCGCGAGCGGACCACAGGACCGTTCTGACATCCCGACGCAGAGCGCCATGGACCACGGTGAACAGGCCGCACGCATCTTCGACCGCCACGCCGCGCGCTACGCCGGGACGTACGCCGACATCAGCCGGTATGCGCCTTCGCTCCAGGCCTTTCTGGACCTGCTGCCGCAAGGGGCCGGGGTGCTGGAACTGGCCTGCGGACCCGGCAACGTCACCCGGTACCTGTTGCAGCGCCGGCCCGACCTGAAGGTGCTGTCCACCGACCTGGCCCCGGCGATGCTGGACATCGCCCGCGCGGTGAACCCCGGTGCCACCTTCGAGCGGTTGGACCAACGGGCGGTGAAGACACTTCGCCGGCGGTTCCATGGGATCGCGTGCGCCTTCGGCCTGCCCTACCTGAGCGCGGAAGAGGCCGCGGCCTTGATCGTGGATGCCTCCGCCATGCTGCATCCCGGCGGCGCCCTCTACTTCAGCACCATGGAGGAGGTCCCCGCCCGCACTGCGTGGGAAGGTCCGTCGGAGGATGAGCGCATCCTGATGCACTACCATGCCGGGGCGGTGCTGAAGAACGCGTTCCGTAAGGCCGGGCTGAGCCTCCGCCACGAGAGCCGCAGCCGCTACGTGGATGCCCACGGGAAGGCGGTCACCGACCTGATGCTGCTGGCGCAGGGCTGACGGTCGCGCCCGCGCATCTTTGTCCCGCATGGAGTTCGGCCTCTACACCTTCGTCGATCACACGCCCGATCCGGTGACGGGCGAGCGCATCAGCGCGCAGGAGCGGCACAGCCAACTGCTCGAGGAGGCCGAGCTGGCGGACCGCCTGGGGCTGGACGTGTTCGCCATCGGGGAGCACCACCGCGAGGACTTCATCGCCAGTGCCCCCGCCGTGCTGCTCGCCGCCATCGCCGCGCGCACCACCCGCATCCGGCTGGGCAGCGCCGTCACCGTGCTCAGCAGCGAGGACCCCGTGCGGGTGTACCAGCAGTACGCCACGCTCGACCTGCTGAGCGGCGGACGGGCGGAGGTCATGGCCGGCCGCGGCTCCTTCACGGAGTCCTTCCCGCTCTTCGGGTACGACCTGGCGGACTACGACACGCTCTTCAGCGAGAAGCTGGCCATGCTGTTGGAGGTACGCAAGAGCGAGCGGCTCTCGTGGAAGGGACGGCACACACCGACCATCGCGGACCGGGGTGTGTACCCGCGCGCCGTGCAGGATCCCCTGCCCGTGTGGGTGGCCGTGGGCGGAACGCCGGAGAGCGCCGTGCGGGCGGCGGTGCTGGGCCTGCCCATGACGCTGGCCATCATCGGCGGCGACCCGGCGCGGTTCAAGCCCTTCACCGACCTGTACCGCAAGGCCTGGCAGCAGGCCGGGCACCCGATGGACCGCTTCCAGCTGGGCATCGGCTCGCATGGCTTCATCGCGGACAGCTTCGAGGAGGCCGCCGAGCTCACCTGGCCGCGCTACGCCATGCAGATGGGCCGCATCGGTCGCGAGCGGGGCTGGGGCCCGGTGGGCCGTCCGCAGTTCGACTTCGAGGTGTCGCCGCAGGGGGCGATGCTGCTCGGCGACCCGGAGACCGTGGCGCGCAAGATCGTCCGCGAACATGCGCTCTTCGGCTTCACCCGGTTCAGCCTGCAGTTCAGCGTGGGCAGCATGCCGCACCACAAGCTGCTTCGCGCGATCGAGCTTTACGCCACCGAGGTGGTGCCGCGGGTGAAGGCGGCGGTGGGGGCGTGACCCTGGGCGCGCCCGTCACGGACCCGTGCGGGATGCGCACCTTTAGGCACTGGCCCACAGCAATGCCCATGCACCGGACCATATCCCGAAGGGCCCTTCCGGTGCTGGTGGTGCTCGCTTCGCTCGCCGGGGGCTACGCACTGCGCCATACCCTGGCGCGCAAAGCGCTGTTGGCGGTGGCCGCCCAGGCCGGTGGTGAACGCTATGCCGTGGCGCTCGGAACGGTGGACCTCGACCCCTTCAGGGGGCGCATCCGGATCGCCGATCTCCGCATCGCGCCGCGTGCGGCGGCCCATGCGGACGGGTCGCCGACGCTCACGGTGCAGGCACGAACGATCGAGCTGTCCAAGGTGGACCTCTTCGCCCTGCTGTGGGACAAGCACCTGATGGTGGGGCACATGCACATCGATGCACCCGAGGTGACGCATGTCTACGAGACGAGGGCCGGGGACCGCACGGCACAGGCCCGGGATGCCGACACCTTGCAGTTGCCCATGGGCGTGGAGTTCCTCCATGTGGACACGCTGCGGATCGACCACGCACGAGGGAGCACGCACGATCGGAGCGGGGTGAACCCGCATGCCTCGGTGGCGGACCTGGACATCCTGCTCACCGGCCTTCTCATGGTGCAGCGCGCCGGGGACCGCCCGTGGGTGCGCCTGGTCTCGGGCGATCTCTCACTCCGCGGGGCGGATGCGCGGGTGGATCCGTTCTACACCGCGCACATCGACTCGCTCCATGTCCGTGTACCGGAGAACACCGCGCGGGTCCTGGGATTCCGCTTCACCCCTGACGTGGGCCCGGACCACTACCGCTCCGCGAAGGAGGCACCGATGGAGCTCTATACGGTGCATGCGGACAGCATCCTGATGGACAGGTTCGACCTCACCGCGCGGTTGGAGAGCGGGGCCCTGCTGGCGGAGGTCTTCACCATCGCCGGGTTGCAGGTGGACATTCATCGGGACAAGTCGGTACCCTACACGGATGAGCGGCCAAGGGCTCCGCTGCCGGCCGAGCGGGTGCGCCGGTGGCGCGTACCCGTGGCCTTGGAACAGGTGCACATCCGGCACGGTCGCATCACCTACCATGAGCGGCTTGCGCGCGGCGAACCGTTCGGCTCGGTGACCCTCACCCAGGTGGACGCTGCGATGTCCGGGCTGACGAACATGCGACCGGACAGCAGCACCGAGCTGCACCTCACCGGCCACCTTCGGCTCTGGGACAAGGCACCGGCGCACGTGGACATCCACCAGTCGCATTCGCGGCGGGGAGCGCGGATCGAGGGGCGGGTCCACCTGAAGAACCTCCAAGCGCGGGAGCTGAACCACATCACCGATGAACTGGTGCGGATACGGGCCACGGAAGGATCGATCCATTCGGTGGACCTGCACATGCAGGGCGACGACCGGTCAGCGCAGGGCACGGTGCACATGCACTACGAGGGCCTGAAGCTGAAGGTGGAACCGGCCCGGCCGCACGCCGGACTGCTCTCCCTGCTCGCCAACGCGGTCATCCACAGCTCCAATGTCCCTGGCGACAGGCGCTACCGCGTTGGGCGGTCGTTCGTGGACCGCAAGCAGGAGACCTCCGTGTTCAACTACCTCTGGCTCAGCCTTCGGGAAGGCATGCTGGACGTCCTGCTGCCGGACCCGGTGCTCGAACGGCTCCACACGCACCAAGCCCGCTAAGGGACGCGGGGAGGCCCCACGCTCCGTGGTCGCTCGTCCGGTCGATGGAAGCGCCGGACGCGCTCAGTTCCGCAGGAAGGTCCTCCGCCGCACGGCCCCGGCCTGGCGCACCTCGGCCACGTAGGCACCAACCCCCAACCCGTCCAGGGGAACGATCGCCCGATCGCTGGTGGTGACCCTGCGGACCACCCGGCCTTGGGCGTCCAGCACGCGCACCTCGGCCGCACCACCCACTTCGATGGTCACCGCATCGTGCGCCGGGTTCGGGAAGAGGGTGAACCCCGTCACGTCCACCTCCTCCACCGCCGTGATCACCCCATTGCTGCGCAGGGGACGGATCTGCCCCATGGCGTATCCGTGGGCGACGTCGAAGAAGCGCACATCGTACAACCGACGAGCCGAGTTCAGCCCGGCCGTGCTGTAGTTCAGGTCCCAGGTGGCGCCACCATCATCGCTGAACAGGATGTAGCCTGCGGTGCCATCGGTGCGGTAGCCGGTGATGAACCCCACCCCGTCGGACCTGAACGTAGCGCCGGTGAGCAGTTCGCCGGTCGTGTGGTTGTTCACCGCCGGAGACCAGGTGCTCCCTCCATCCTGAGTGCGCAGGATCACCCCGTCGTTGCGGGTGGCCACGCCGTTCATCGTCGAACTGAAGGCCACGCCGCTGAAGCCGGCGGTGGCATCGGCATGCACCTGAGCCCAGCTGAGGCCTCCATCGGTGGTGCGGTAGATGGCCCCGCTGTCGGGCAGCAGCACGCCGTTGTTCACCAGCCTGCGATAGCCGCCGGTGGCGGCGAACCCGAGCAGGTCGTTCACGAAGTGGAGGCGCGACACGGGTTGGCCCGGCAGCACCGCGATGTTGGACCAGGTCGATCCGCTGTCGGTGCTCATGTCGATGATGCCATTGCCCAAGGCATCGCCGCCAGCGGCGAAGGCCACCAGGTCATCGCGCATCCTGATCGCGCGGTAATAGCGGCCGACCCCGGTGCGCACACTGTCGAACCCGAGCGGATAGGCCGGGAACGAAGAGGACCGCACCACGATGCTGCGGTTGTAGAGCTCGTGCCCCGCGGCCATGTACAGCGGCCTTCCTCCGGTGACCTTCACGTCGATGTCCTCCAGATTGGTGGACGGCTCGTACCAGAGGTAGAAGCCACCGGATTGGGCCCCGTTGATGGTGAGGATGAGGCCTCCTTCGGTCGCGGAAGGGCTCGGTCCGGGATTGTTGGCCCCGTACACGAACAGCCCGCTGTCCACGGTATGGAAGGCACAGGCCTGGAAGTGGATCGATGACGAGAACATGCCGGACGGCACCCACTGGGCGCTGAGCATGAGCGGGAAGGCGGCCAGGAGGAGGACGAAAAGGGTGTTCCGCATGGATGAGCGTATGGTCGTGGATGGACAGCGGGCAACGAAGGAACGCTGCCTGGGCCGGTGTTGAACAGTCGTCCGCTCGCGCTGGTTCGCGGGATCGGCGAACTTGCGACCATGGACGCCGCCACGGCCCGCGACCGGTTGCTCGCCCTGCCCGGGGTCACCGAGCACGACCACTTCGGGCGGCCCGCCTACCGCGCCACCACGGCGAAGGGGAAGCCCTCCCCCATCTTCCTCACCCTCTGGCTGAACGACCACCGTGCCGTGCTGATGCTCGATGCGGATCAGCAGGCCGAGCTCCACGCGCGGCACCCCCGCGTCTTCTTCCCGGTGCCGAACAAATGGGGCGCCAGGGGCGCCACCTTCATGGAGCTGGCCGAGGCCGACGAACGCCTCTTCACCCTCGGCGTGCAGGAGGCGCTGGCCAAGGCCGAGGGCGATCGCCGACCTTAGCGGAATGCGGCGGTTCCCACGACGAACGGCACTTGCGCTCACCGCGCTGCTCACGGGCACCCTCCTCCGGGCCCAACCCTACACCCAGGCGGTGTGGGCGGTGGACACGGTGCGCGGCATCACCTACGGCTGGGACACCACCTACCTGGGCGGCATCGACACCCTGAAGCTCGACCTCTTCCGTCCGGTGGGCGATGGCAACGCGTCACGGCCGCTGCTGGTCGCCGTGCATGGCGGGGCCTGGGCCGCGGGCACCCGGCAGGACCTGTGGCCCATCTGCCAGGCCGCCGCGCAGCGCGGGTACGTGGCCGCCACCATCAGCTACCGCCTGCGCCACCATGTGCCGCAGAACGTGTCCATCTCCCTGGGGGTGGATCCGTGCGTGTACCTGCCGGACAGTGCGGAATTGCTGCGGGCGCTCTACCGCGCCCAACAGGACCTCAAGGGCGCCATCCGCTTCCTGAAGGGACGCAGTGCACAGGACAGCACCAACACCTGCAACGTCTTTCTCTTCGGGGAGAGCGCGGGGGCGATCACGAGCCTCACGGCCGCCTTCCTCGACGAGGCGGGAGAACGTCCTGCGGCCTGCGGGGCGCTCCCCGCGGTGCCCGACCCGAACCTGCTGCTGGGAGGTTGCCACGTCGGCGGCCTGCCCCTCACGGCCGCCCAGCGCAGCCGGCCCGACCTGGGGCCTGTGGAGGGCGACCTCGTGCAGAACGGCACTGACGCGCGTGTGGCCGGCATCGCGGCGATGTACGGCGCGCTGCCCGCCATGGCCCTCGCGGAGGACTGGATGCAGGGACCCGATACGCCGGCCGTGTTCCTCTACCACCAACCGTGCGACGCCATCGTGCCGAACGGCACCGCACCCCTCCTGCGCGACCTCTCCGCCTATTGCGCGGGCGGCACCTGGTGGAGCACGCACTACCCGTGGAGCTCGGGCAGCGCGGTGCTGGCGCCGCTGCTGGGATCGAAGCTGCTGGCCAACATCCAGGATGCGGCCGTGTGCAACGCGGTGCTCGGGCAGTTCCCCTTCTCCTTCAACTGCGTCAACGTGGCGCAGAACGGCTCGTTCCACTACGTGAACCAGGCCGCCGCCGTGGTCGACAGTGTCTTCAGGGCCTTCAGCCCGGTGATCGTGGCGAACGAAGCGCTGCCATGCGGAACCACCGCCATCGCCGAGAGCCATCCCTCCGGGCGTGCGTTGCTGTTCCCGAATCCGGCGGTGGATGAACTGACCGCGATCCTTCCCGAAGGGATCCGCACTGCGCAGGCCCGGCTGTGCGATGCGACAGGCCGGGTGCTTCGGTCCGTGCGCATGGAGGGCGGCCGGAACATGATCGATGTGACCGGTCTTGGCAACGGTGCGTACATCCTGCTGTTCGAGGATGCGCCCCTGCCGACGGAACGGGTGATCGTGGCGCGATAGGATGCACACCGTTCGTCCCGGTGACGGATCGTGTGTCACCTTCAGGCAGCATGGTGCGTCCCATGACCGTCCAACCGACACGCCATCGGACCATGCGCACGATCCCGACGCTCGCCCTCTTCTTCAGCCTTGGCCTTCTGCAGGCCCAGTGCCCGTTCGACCCCACGATCCAACCGGATCCGGTGATCCTGTGCCCCGGTGCGGCGGAGATCCTCACCACCCAGGTGTACGACAGCTACCAGTGGTACAAGGATGGCCAGCCGATCGCCGGCGCGATCCAGCAGACCCTGGCGGTGAGCTCGGCCAATGACGCCGGCTCCAGCTTCACGGTGGAATGTACCCTGAACGGCTGCACGGAGCTGTCCCCACCCGTGCTCGTGGACGGTTGGGTCTTCCTGCTGCCCTTCGTGATGCACGAGGGGGATACCGAATACGGCATGGGGCCGAACGGCGAGCTGCTGTTCTGCGCGGGCGATACGTTGCTGCTGACGCTGATGCCGCCCTACGACACCAACATCCAATGGACCAACGGAGGCGTTCCGATCCCCGGCGCGAACGGTCCCACGCTCACCGTCACGGAGAACGGAGCGTACACGGTGAGCGGAGCGCCGTCCATCTGCCCGAACTTCATCCAGCAGCTGGGCGTCAGCATCGTGGCGGAGTTCACCGCGCCCGCCCAGCCGGTGATCACGCTGAACGGTGCCGACCTGTGCGCCAGCCCGGCGGGCAACAGCTACGAGTGGTTCCTCGACGGCCAGCCCATCGCGGGCAGCACGCCGTGCATCCTGGCCGGCATTCCAGGCGCCTACACGGTGTTCGTGGACTACGGTCTGCCCTGCCAGGTGTTGTCCGAACCCTTCGGGATCACCACGGGGGTGGGCGAACGGACGGGCCGGACGGAGGTGGTGGTCTCCCCGAACCCGGCCACCAACACGGTGCGCTTCCACTGGCCCGGTACGCGGCCCGGTACCTGGACCGTGATCGATGGCTCGGGACGGGCTGTGGTGTGGGGCGAAGTGAGCACGCAGCGCACACAGGACATCGACGTGAGCCGATGGCCGGCGGGCAGCTATACCGTGAGGACGGTGGATGCCCGGCACGTGGACGAACGGAGGTTCGTGGTACAGCGTTAGGGGTACCGCTGGGAACGAGCAGGGCCGCCCTCGGGCGGCCCTGTCGCATTTCCGTCATACCTGATCATTCACCGATGATCGCGGCCGCCAGGTTCGCCATCGCGGTCTGGTTGTTGGGGCCACCGCCCATGGCGATGTCATTGGCCAGCAGGTCCAGGCCCATCAGCAGGGTGGTCACCTCGATGGTGGGGGCCAGGTTGGCCGTGCCACCAGCGGCCAGGTCGGCGTGGTAGTGGAAGTGGTCCTCGGTGAGCAGGGCGTCCGTGGCGCAGTGGTACACGAAGGCCTTGTCCTCCGGGTCGCCGAAGTCGCCATCGCCATTGCCGTCCACATGCCCTTCCATGTTCAGGAACTTGTAACCGGCGCTGGGGTTCCAGCTCCAGTGCATTTCCTGCAGATCGAGCGGGGACTCGGCCTGTGTGGGGTCGGCATGGTTGGTGAGGCTGTCGAGGCCCAGGGCGATGTGCACCTCGTGGATGTGGTTGGGCGCGATGCTGCCCAGGGTGAAGGTGTTGGTGGCCGCTGCGGCGTCCACCAGCAGCACCGTCTCGTGGAACTCGCCCACGGTGTTCATGGCATCGTCCGTGAGGTGGATGTCGCTCACATAGAACTTCAGCTTGTCGAACTGGACGGCATGTCCGGCGCCGTCCTGCACGATGTCGCTGATGCTGAAGGGAGCGCCGTTCTTGGTGAAGGAGAAGGAGAGCTTCACGGTACCCGTGGTCGGGGTCGTGGGCGTAGGCTCGGGGTCGTCCTTCTTGCAGGCGGAGAAGCCCACGGCGAGGGCGGCCAGGAGGGCCAGGTTGTGCTTGTTCATGGTCGTGTTGTTGGGTTGTTGTTCAGTTGAATGCGTACGTGATCCCGACGATCGCGCGCTGTCGGTTGGGGATCATCCATTCGCCGGTGGAACGGGCCACGGCGTATTGATGGTTCACCGTCAACATCCAGTTGCGCCACCACACGCGGGATCCCACGTGGGTGAAGAGGGTGTTGGCGCCCGTGCCGGGCACCTTCAGGTCGTTCTGCCGGTCCATGCCGGAATGCTCGGCGTACAGGCCCAGGGACGGCGCCAGGGTGAAGGCCCCGATCGGCAGCTGATGGAAACCTTCGGCGGTGGCCGAGAGGCCGTGCCCCATGCGATGGGCGTCGGCGCCGGTCGTGTTCACCCGGCCGGTGACGGCCAAACTTCCGCCCCAGCGCTGCCGGCGCACCAGGTACTCGGCCGTTGCGAGTCCGTCCCAGCTGCCCGTTCCAGGCTGCAGGTCGTGGCCCACCTCCGACCCGGCATAGGTGCGGTCCGTGGCGCCCACGGGCACCTTGGCGCCCAGACCCACCGTGAAGCGATGCACCGTGCGCGGGACGTCGGTGAGCCCACGCGTGTTCGCCACCACGTAGCGGGCGAGCACGAAGGGATCGCCCAGCCCGTACAGATCGGCCCGGGCATAGCCGTCCACGCCTTGGTAGTTGTTCACCAGCGGTACCGAGGCCATCACAGCGAAGCGGGGGCCGAACCACACATCGCCGCGGAGCTCCATCACCTGATAGAGCTCGGTGTAGTGCTCTTCGACGCCGGTGGTGGCGCCGTGGCCGCCGTGCTTCCGCACACCGGCGGTCCCCAGCACACCATCGAGCTGGCGGAAGCGGTAGAAAAGGCCGACGGTGGTGCTGCGGTCCTTCGGCTGGATGCCGAGGAAGAGGCCGCACACATCGCAGGCAAGCAGCGGAGGCGCGCTCAGCAGCGCCGCCGCCAGGAGCAGGCGTTTCATGCAAAGGGGTTGAGGTTCAACGAAGGCCGGCCGCGTGGACCGGATCGGAACCTAGCCCCAGGGCACCGGATCGGCGTTGGTGCGAATGCCTTCGAGCAGCATCACGCGCAGCGGAGGCGACGCAAGCTCGCGCATGGGCAGCACCGGTGGCCAGTTCAACACATCGGCCACCAGCGAAGGCTGCGTGCGCACTTCCAGGTTCTCGAAGGGGGCCTGGGCCTTGCGCTCGCTGCTGTTGAGCTGGCGCATCAGCACGCAATTGCCGTGGCAGGTGTTCTGCTCGGGGGCGGCATCGCGCATCACGCACAGCTCCCGCTCGATTCGATCTCGCTCCAGCAGAAAATGGCCCACGATCAACGAGGGCAGCAGCAGCGAGATCAGCAGCAGCGCCGCCATCATGCCCGTCGACAGACGCAGCAGGATGTTCACAGAGGCCGCAGGACGCATGAGGCCAAAGGTAGATCAACGATCACTACGGCGACTGACCGGCATCATCCGTTATGGACCGATGCGCTCCAACAACACCAGGCTGTGGTCCGTCCGCTGGAAATGATCCACCAGCAGGCCCCAGCGCGGCGCCGTGGGGCCTGCACGCAGGACGGCCTCGGCGGGCAGGTGGCCGGTGCGCAGGCCCGACCAGAGCAGCCACAGTCCGAAGGCGTTGGCCGTGAAGAACTCGCCGCTGAGGTGCTTGTACGCCGCGTGGGTGGCCTGGGGCAGGTCGGCCTCCACCGGCGCGTAGGCGCCATCCTGCGGTCCGTCGCCGTTGCGGCCGGTCATCAGCAGGTCGATGCGGTCGGCGGCGAGGCCGTTGCGCTGGAGGAAGGCCTGCACCCGATCGCGCAGGGGCTCCGGTCCACCGCGGTAGCTGACGTCCACGTCCACCACGCGCACGGACGCGCCGGGACCGGGTGAATCGCCGAGCACGAAGAAGGCGGCCCCTTCGCCACAGAGGGCCCCGCCGTCGGTGGCGCGCAGCACCTCGAGGTTGGGCACATCGTGCTGCTTCCAGATGCCGCTGCGGCGCTGCACCAGGTAGTAGTCCGGCGTGATGCTCTCGGCGCCACCCACCAGCACGGTGCCGCGCCCCTCCAGGCCCACCTGCATCCATCCATCGAGCAGGGCGGTGGTGAAGGAGATGCCGCGGTGCAGGTAGGTGTAGTTGTAGCCGGTGCAGCGGGTGGCCAGGGCGATCTGCCCGGCCACGTTGTTGTGCGTGCTCTGGATGAAGGCCGTGGGGTTCGGCACATCCTCGTTGTTGTGCAGCAGGGGCACGAAAAAGCGCTCGGTGCTTTCCATGCATCCGAGTCCGGTGCCCACGATGATGGCCTCGGGAGGCGCGCCGCCGGCGCGGTCCAGGGCGTTGAGCGCGGTGCCCAGCCCGATCTTGGCCACCTTTTCCATGCGCCGCCCGCGCACGGGGTCCACGTAGCGGCGCAGCTCCGGCACCACGGCCTTCAGCGGATGGGTCGTGTACGCGGTCACCCGCTCCAGGCGGTCCGTATCGAACACCGGTTGGGGGCCGATGGCCGAGGCCTCGCGGATGTGGACCGGACGCTTCATGGCCGCGTTCCCGGTGCGCTCAGCACCAAGCTGGTGTTGTTGCCGCCGAAACCGAAGGAGCTGCTCAGCACATGCCGCACGTTCACCCCGCGTTGGGTGCTCGTCACGGGCACCAGCGGCGCTTCGGCCAGGGGCGTGCGCCAGCGCAGGTTGGCGAAGTGCACGCCTTGCCGGATGGCCAGCACGGAATACACGGCCTCCACGGCGCCCGCCGCGCCCAGGGTGTGCCCAGTGAACGACTTGGTGCTGCTGAACGGGGGTACCTGCGCGCCGAAGAGGCGGGCGAGGGCGATGCCTTCCGAGCTGTCGTTGTTGGGTGTGCCGGTGCCGTGAACGTTCACGTAGCTGATGGCCTCGGGGGCCAGCCGGGCCATGGCCAGGGCCTGCCGCATGGCCTCGAAGGCACCGGTGCCATCGGGCGAGGAGGCCGTGGCATGGAAGGCCTCGTTGGTGTTGGCGTATCCGCTCACCACGGCCAGCACCTCGGCACCCCGGGCCCGCGCACGGGACTCGGTCTCCAGCACCAGATAGGCCGCAGCCTCGCCCAGGTTGAGCCCGGCGCGGTCGCGGTCGAAGGGGCGGCAGGGCTCGCGGTCCAGGATCAGCAGCGAGTTGAAGCCGTTGACGGTGAACTTGCAGAGGGCGTCGCTGCCGCCCACCACGGCCACGTCAGTGAGGCCATGCCGCAGCAACCGGTCGCCGAGCATCAGGGCATTGGCGCTGCTGGAGCAGGCGGTGCTGATGGTGGTCACCAGGTCGCGGAAGCCCAGTTCGGCGGCGATGCGCTGGGTGTGGTCGCCGGGATCGTGCGTGCCCAGGTACTGCGCGGCCTCGTCGGGGATCTCCGGCAGGAAATACTGGTCGTAGATGGGTTCGGTCTTGTCGATGCCACCGGCGGTGGTGGCCGAGATGAAGGCGGTGCGCTGGGCGGAAGGGTCGATGCCGGCATGGGCGATGGCCTCCTTCACGGCACGCAGGCCGAGCAGGGCCGTGCGGGTCCAACTGCGCAGGCTGCGGGGTGCCGCGAGGGCGGCGAGGGCCTCGTCGGCCAGCCCGACCTCGGCCACGGGGATCTGTCCGCGGTGGCGGGTGTGCAGCACGGTGATGGGGCCGATGCCGGACCGTTCGTGCACCAGCGCGTCGAGGTTCTCCTCCACGGTGGTGCCCAGGGCGCTGATCACGCCCAGGCCGGTGATCACCACGCGGTCGTTCATGGTCAACGCGAAGAAACGACCCGTTCGGCCACGATCGACACCAGCAGGCAGGCCGCGGCGAAGAGGGCCAGGGGGATGAGGTACATGACCAGTTCGGCCAGGTCGCCCTGGCGCAGCATCACCACGTTGAAGGCCTCCATGCTCCAATTGAGGGGCGAGATGCGGCCGATCATCTGCATGGGCGCGGGCATGATGTAGAGCGGGACCCAGATGCCACCGATGGCGCTCATGATCACCACGGCCGTGCTGCCCAGGATGGCCGATTGCTGCTGGGTGCGGCTGAAGGAGCCGACCAGCACCCCGAAGGAGGTGGCGGCCAGGCCGATGAAGAGGGCGGCGAGCACCAGCAGCAGCAGGTCCTCCGGGGGGCCGAAGCGCAGGGGTGGCAGGCCGAAGAGCGGCAGCACCCAATGGCCCACGCTCAGCAGCAGGGCCAGCTGGGTGAGGCAGACCACGAGGTACGCGGTGATGCGGCCGACGAGGCGCTCGGCCACGGTGCCCGGCATGGTGAGCAGGCGCACCATGCATCCGGCCGTGCGCTCCTTCACCATGTTGCCCGCCAGCAGCACCACGGTGAAGAACATCGCGAAGATGGTCCAGGCCGGCACGTTGTGGGCGGTGGTGTCGCTGGCCACCCTGCTGCCGGTGAGCTCGCGGGCGGCCAGCTGCTGGTCGATGCCCACGAAAGGGCCGCCCAAGGCGATCGGGGGAAGGGTGTCGCCGTTGATGGCCTCGAGCCGCACACGCATGTCGGCGAGCAGGCGCTCGGAGCTGATGCCGGCCAGCACGCGCACCAGGCTGCTGCGCACCAGTTCGCGGAAGACGTGCTTCACCGCGGGGTCCACCACCATCAGGACGGAGGAGCTGTCGCGCGTCGGGGCGGCCGTGCTGTCGCCGGTGAGGGGGTCGAAGAGCAGGGCCATGGTGCCTTGAGAGCGGGCCTCGACGGCTTCGCTGGCGTTGACGGGCACCACCACTCCGATCTGGTGCTCACCCCGGCGGACGCGTTCACGGAACTCCACCTCGTCAAGCTGTTGACCGTTGGTGATCGTGAAGCTTCCGGTGGCCTCCAGTCCGCGCAGCACGGCCTCCCCCACCGGACCTTCGTCCAGGTCCTTGAAGAGCACGCGCACCTGCTTGTCGCTGAAGTCGCGGAACGGGGCATCCTGCACCACGGCCATCACGCTCACCAGGAAGATGGGCATCACGTACACCAGCAGCAGGCCCGTGCGGTCGCGCAGCAGCAGCAGCAGCTCCTTGTGCACGTGGGCGATGATGCGGGTGAACATGGGGTCAATCGCGGAGTTCGCGTCCGGTGAGGCGGAGGAAGGCGTCCTCCAGGCGTTCGTGGCCCCCACCGCGTGGCGTGGACAGCTCGCCCACGCTGCGCCCGTCGTCCATCACCACCACGCGGGTGCACAGGCGCTCGGCCTCCTCCAGATGGTGGCTGGTGTAGAGCACGGTGGTGCCGCCGGCGTTCACCTCCTGGAGCAGGTCCCAGATGGCCGCGCGGCTCTGAATGTCGATGCCCACGGTGGGCTCGTCGAGAAAGAGGATCGGCGGGGCATGGAGCAGCGCCACCACGATGTTGAGACGGCGTCGCATGCCGCCGCTCCAGTGCCGCACCTGCTCGTTGGCGCGGTCCTGCAGCCCGGTCCTGACGAGCAGGGCCTCGGCACGTTCGGTGAGCGCGGTGCTGGCCAGGCCGTGCAGACGGCCGAAGTAGCGCAGGTTCTCGCGGGCGGTGAGGGTGTCGTACAGGGCGATCTCCTGGGGCACGAAGCCGATGAGGCGATGGACGCGGCCGGGCTCCTTCACCACGTCGAGGCCGCGGATGCGCACCCGACCCGCACTGGGCGCCAGCACCCCGGTGAGGATGCCGATCATCGTGGTCTTGCCGGCGCCGTTGGGGCCGAGCAGGCCGAAGAACTCACCGGGCATCACCTGCAGGTCCATGCCGTTCAGGGCGGGTCGGCCTCCGCTGCGATAGCGCTTCACCAGGCCCTCCACCCGGATGTCCGGGGCGGTCATAGCTGCTTGGCGAACTGGTGGAGCTCCTTGAAGAAGGCGGTCTCCTGGCGCCCGATGTCGGCCAGCTTGTCGGCCAGGTGGTCGTACGTGATGTGGCCCTCCGCGCGGCCTTTGCACAGGCGGCCGGCCTCGTAGGCCAGATCGCGCCATCGATCGCCGATGCGGTTCATCTCCAGGGCCTTCTCCTTCAGCACGGGCGCGTTCAGCAGCTTGGACGTCTCCATCAGAAAGGCGGCGAAGATGAAGCGGAAGCCGGCGCCGCCGGTCCCGATCTCCTCCTGCATGCGGATCAGGTTGCCCAGGGCCAGGCGCGCGTCCTTCTCGCCCAAGCGGCGCTCGTATTGGCGCAGCCTGCCGGCCAGGTAGCCGATGCCCTTGGTGCCGAACATGGGCAGCGGGGTGGTGCTCATGTCACGGGCCGTGCGGCGAAGCCCGCGGACGGCGGCCGTGCGGATGTCGGCATCGGTGGGGACGGTGGTCGGGTAATACATCCGGCCCTTGATGTTGGGCATGCCCTTGGCGAAGCGGGCACGGATGAGCGCGGAACGGTGGATCCGCGTGGGGCCGTCCATCACCGGATCGCTCACCAGGTACTCATCCCCCTCCTTGCCGAACACGACGATGTTGTGGCCATTGAAATGGAAGCGGAACGCCTTGGGGAGGTAAGGCAGGTAGAACACGCTGGTGAGCATGCCCACGGGCAGGCCCTGGGCCAGCACCCGGTCCAGCTCATCCATCGCTTCGCGCGGATCGCGGAAGGTCACCCGCCGGATGCCGATCCCGAGCCGCTTGGTGAACCGGCTGAAGATCCAGCCGGGCAGGATGCGGTAGCTGGTCACCGGGATGCCGTTCATCTTCAGGAAGGGCATGTGGCTGAAGAAGAGGCCGGAGCCGATGCCGAAGGCCATGGGCTCGCTCACGGGAAGGCCGTGGAAGCGCATCAGGTTGCTGATCACCCCCGTTTCGCAGTGGGCGCTCTGCTGGTGGTCGAAGGGGATCACGAGGTCGCGCTGGCTCATCGGGGCACCTGCTTCAGCTCCTCCAGCGACACCAACAACACTTCGGCATATCGGTTCAGCAGGGCCTCGTCCAGCTCCGCGAAGCCGGCGGGCTCCAGATGGCGCTTCACCTTGCGGGCGGGCAGGTCCATATGCTGCGCCAGCAGGGCGGCGTCCATCATGTTCTTCTCCATGTGGTAGGCCAGCGGGCTCAGTTCACCCCGGAGCACCTGCTGCCGGGTGGCCTCCACCCGCTCATGGATCACGTCCCACGCCTGGCTCAGGGCCACGTTCTCCGGCTCCCAGCCCACGCTGGGCACCTTCTCGAACTCGCCGTTCTCGTTCAACGCGTATTTCACCACCTTGAACTTGCCTTCCAGCATGTTGGCGTCGTCCTGGGGCACGTCCTCCTTCTTCATGCACTTGGGTCCTCCGGAAGGGCGATGGATCCACCGACCGGGGAAAGGGACCGCGAAGATAGCCAGCCCGGCAGGAAGGTCGTGGTGGCCTACTCCGCCGTGAGCAGGGCGAAGGCGTAACTGAAGCGGGCGCTCTCGGGCACCATCAACAGCACCTTCTGGCCCTTCTTGACGTGGCCCACGGCGATGAGGTCGCGGAGTTGGAGGAAAATGGAGGCCGACCCCACGTTGCCCACCCGGGGCAGGTTGATGAACCACTTGCTCATGGGCACCCCGATGCCCTGGGCCACCATCTCGTCGTGCACCTTGTCGCGGAAGAACATGCTGCTGAGGTGCACCAGCATATGGTCGATGGACGCGGGGTCCAGGCCGTAACGCTCAAAGGTCTCGCGCAGGAAGCGCACGCCCACGGGCACGATGTTGCGGCCCAGGAGCTTCACGTCCTGCTTCATGGTGAAGATGGAGCGCCCGGCGAGGTCCTGCGGTGGGAAGTGCTTCCAGCCGAGGTATCGGCCATCCTCGTCCTTGTCACCGCCGCTGTACATGCACACGTCGAGCTCGTTGGCGAAGGAGCGGCTCACCACCCACTCCATGCGCAGGCTCAGCGGTCCCCGGGGGGCGGGCTCCATCAGCACGGCGGCGGCGCCATCGCTCAGCATCCATCGGAGGAACTCCTTCTCGAAGCCGATGATGGGGTCCTGCTCCAGCTGGCGATACCGCTCGGTCTCCCGTTCGAAGTTGCGGGCCAGCATCATGGGGCTCACCAGTTCGCTGCCGGCGGCCACGGCGTTGCGCGACAAGCCGGCGGCCACGCTCATGTAGCCGTACTTCAAGGCGTGCATGCCGGTGCAGCAGGCGCCGGCGGTGCTCACGATCTCCAGCGGATGGTCCAGCTCGCCATGCACCTGGGAGGCGTGCGAGGGCAGGAACTGATCGGGGCTGCTGGTGCCGCAGGCCAGCACCTCCAGGTCGCGCACGGCCAACCCATCACCGGCAAGCCCTTTCACGGCCTCGGCCACCAATTGCGCGTTGCTGTGGGTGATGCGGCCCTGGCGGTCGAGCGCGTAGTGGCGTTGGAGGATGCCGTTGTTGCGCAGCACGATGTACTGGGCGCGCGACGGCTTCCCGTCGATCATGCCCAGGAAGTCCGTCATCTCCGCGTTGGAGACCGGTGCGTTCGGCAGGAACCCGGAGACCCGGGTGATGTAGACGTCGTGCAAGGCCTTGTCGTTCTTCCCCCCCTTTGTGCGGACCGGCAAAAGTAACCGCTGGCCGCACCGGCCCCAAAACACCGGGCAAGGGCCTGTTGTTCAGGGGGCTCAGTACGTCGACAAGCGTTCGACCTCCTCGCGCAACTGCCGGCGCTTCACCAGGGAGAGCACCCCCGTGGTGAGCGTGGTAAGGGGCCCCAGGATGAAGACCCCGATGGTGAGCACGGTGCTGAAGACCTTCACACGCCGCAACCGGCTGGACGGGTCGCGGTCCACCTTCGCCAGGATGTAGCGACGGTACTTGCCGAAGAGGAAGGTGGCGCGTTTCTCCAGCATCAACAGGCTGGGCACGATCCGGATGGAGCCCTCCGCCCGCAGTGCGATGTTCAACCCGGTCCATTCACCGCGATGCAGATGCTGCACCAGCACCCGTCCGAAGCGCGCGGACGCGTCCATGTCCTCCGCACGGATGCCGGCCGCGGGGAAGACCAGGAAGGGGTCGCGACGGCCCCAGAACATCCAGCGGATGATGGTGATCACGCTGACGAGGTTGGGACTTCGGTCCACCACGGTGATGTGGCCCACCAGGCGCCCGCGGAGGGCGGCCACGGCGCTGCGCATGTGCTCCTGGGCCAGCACCCACATGTTGCGGGCGCCCACGACCGTCAGCACCGGCCGGTCCGCCAGGTAGCGCGCGGCGTCGGGGTGCTTCAGGAAGCTGGTCATGGGGATGCTGGGGTTGAGGAACCAGATGGTGTAGCCCAGGATCACCAGGTCGTATGGACCGTCCGGCGGCATGGACAGCGGCTCCAGCGGCACGGGGTCGTGACCCACCGCCTCGGGGAAGCAGTTGAAGAAGGTGAGGCGCGTCCACGGGAAAGGATAGGGCGTGGCGGGCCGCAGAGGCAGATGGTCCACCGCGAACCCGGCATCCTGCAAGGGTGCCACGATGCGGTCGAGCAGGGCGGAGAGCTGGCCGGTCTGCGAGTAGTGGATGACGAGGACGCGCTTCATGCTCAGGACGCACCGAAGTATTGGGCCAATTTGCGCAACGGTTTACGGACGACCAGCAGGGGTGGCGGCGTGAAGCCGTTGTGACGCCAGGCCTGCACCACCTCGCGGTTCGCCTTCCACACGTGGGTGAGGCTCTTGTTGCTGGCCCCGCCCAAGCGGAACCGCACGATGGTGAGCGGCACGTAGCGCGCCCGCAGCCGGTGGGTGTACAGGAAGCGGAACATCAGCTCGTAATCCGCCGCGATGCGGAAGCGCAGGTCGAAGCCGCCGAAGCGCTGGTAGGCCTCGCGGCGGATGTAGGTGCCCAGGTGGGGCGGCATCCATCCTTTGCGGAAGTTGTCGCGGTGGTAGTCGCCTCCCTTCCAGAAGCGCCGCACCTTCCGGATGTCCTGCGGGTCCACCATGTTGGCGTCGCCGTAGATCACGTCGGCATCGCCTTTCGCGAACTCCGCGGCGAGCTTCGCGATCACCTCCGGCCCCTCCAGCATGTCTCCGGCGTTCACGAAGCCGATCACATCCCCGGTGGCGCGGGCCAGCCCCTTGTTCATGGCGTCGTACACGCCGGTGTCCGGTTCGCTGATGATCATGGACCCGCCATCGTCGAGGCGCTTGAGCACGGCCTGCGTGGCCGCATCGGGGGAAGCGCCGTCCACGATGATGTGCTCGATGTGCGGATGGGTCTGGGCTCGCACGCTGGCCACGGTCTCGGCCAGTTCCTCGCCGGCCTTGAAGCACACGGTGATGAGCGTGAACCTCATTCGATCACGCGTTCGCGCACCGGCTGCGCCGGATTCCCCTGGTAGATGGTGTAGGGCTCCAGGTCCTTGGTGGCCACGCTACCTGCGGAGAGCACGCTATGGCTCTTGAGGGTGACGCCCAGCATCACCATGGCGCCAGCGCCCACCCAGCTCCCTTCCTCCAGCATCACCGGACCGCTCAGGGTGGGATAGTCGACCTTCTTGTAGTTGTGGCTTCCTTGGATGATCATGGCGCCCTGGCTGATCACCACGTGGTCGCGGATGATGAGCTGGTCGATGTTGTCGAGCCAGGCGCGCTGCCCGATCCACACGTGGTCGCCGATGGTGACCTTCCACGGGTACTTGATGTTCACCCCTGGATGGATGACGACCCCCTTCCCCACCCGCGCGCCGAACAACCGCAGCAGCGCGGGCTTGGGCGAGCGGAACGGGAACAGCGGGTTCAGGAAGAAGAGCACGTTGGTGAAGTACCACAGCGTCATCTTCACCGCGCCCGCCCCCTTGGGGAAGCCGGCGTTGGTGAAGCGGCTCAGGTCGACGCGCTTGCGGTCCATTCGATCAAGGTTCGAAAAGATCGACGACGAGCTCGTTACGCAACCGAAGGAAGCCCTTGTCCGCCGTGAGCATCGGAACACCCAACACCAGCGCAGTGGCTGCTATGACCGCATCGGGGAGTTTGAGCCCATGGTTCCTCCGAATGACAATGGCCTCTTCCTTGATCCGCTCCTCGATCCCCAGCACCGTACATCGCCTCATGAATTCCCGCACGACCATCTCATCCTTCCGCTCCCTGAACGGATAGCTCAGGCATTCCATCTCGGTGACGATGGAAACGAACAGTCGCTTCGACTCCATGTGCCCGGCCAGAAGCTCGTTGCCACCGAGCGTCAGGATCACCACGTTCGTGTCCAGCAACAGGCCATCACCACTCATCGCGCAGGCGCCGCTGATAAGCCACGGGATCCTCGTTCAGGACAAGTTTGCCGACCAGGTCCTTCACGGTCGCACCCTTAGGTGGCTTGCGCGCTTTGGTCCGCGTGATGGTCCCCTTGCGTTTCGCACGCTTCTTCGGTGCCTTGGTGGCCATGCACCAAAGATAGACCGGCTGTTCAACCGCAGACCAGCAGGTCCAGCGTGCGTTGGGCGGTCGCGGGATCGTCCAAATATCGCCTGCCGAGCACGAACGCGCCCCGCGACAGCTTCTGCAGCGCCTCCTCGTCCATGTGCACGAGGTGCTGCACGGCCCGCGCGAAGGATCCAGGCTCGTCGAGGCGGATGTCCCATCCCGCATCCATCCGCTCCAGGTCCTTCCACGGCGTCCGATCACTGATGACCAGCGGCAGGCCGGTGGCCAGCGCCTCCACCATCGTGTGCCCGAAGTTCTCGCCCTGGCTGGGCATGAAGAGGGCGTGGTAGTGCGCGAACAACTCAGGCACCTCCTCGGGCGGCACGGTACCCTTGTGCGAGACCGTGATGGAGGGCGGGAGCTCCGCGATGGCCGCGCGGCACTTCGCCCAATACCCTTCGTCGTAGACCGGTCCGTACAGGTCGAAGGTGACGCGGCCCTGCACGTGCTTCAGGCATTCGATGGCGAAGAGCGTGTTCTTCTCCACGGCGATGCGGGCCACGCTCACCAGGCGCAGCTCGCCGGGCTGTTTCACGCGCTGCGGAGGCGCGTCCGCCGCAAGCTTCCGGCCCAGGTTGGGCACCAGCTTCACCGTCACCTCCCTCCCGATCCAGCGCTTCACGTCCTCCACCTCCTCGGCATTGGTGGCCTGGAAGGTGACGCCGCGGTAGCATCCGAGCAGCCGCATCGCCGCCAGGAAGGCGCGCTTCTTCAAAGTCCCGTGCTTCATCATGCCGGCGGCGAGCATGCCGCGTACGGCCACCACGCGGTGCTGCGTCGAGCCCTTCAGCAGCCACAGCGGCATCACGCTGAACCAGCGCGAGTACAGGCCGTTGATGTACACGGTGCGCCAGGCCTCCTGGGCCAGTAGCTTCCGCCAGGTGGCGGAGCTCACCCCGCTGCGCGAGGCGTACCACACCTTCTCCCCGCCCGGCATCACGGTCCATTGGTCCGGCGTAACGCCTGCGTATGGCGAGGGGTCCGTGTAGTCGGTGTCGGAGGTCACGATGTGCAGGTCGACCTTGTCGCGCAGGTGGTCCACGAGGTTGGCGAGGCTGCGCACGGGTCCACCCGCCTTGTAGCCGGGCAGGTACCAGTCGATGAAGACCAGGAGCTTAGGCTTCACGGCGTGCTTTCATCAGGTCCATCACCACCCGTGCCCAATCCGCAGGCGTCCACTTCGCCCCGAGGGCATGGCTTCGTTCGCCCATAATGCGCAACTGGGCATCGCTGCACTGGACAAGCTGCCGCAGGGCCTTAAGCATGTCGGTGGCATCACCTCCGGCAAAGCGGACACCGTTCTCCCCGGAGCCGAGGAAGCGTTCCCCCGCCCCCACCGCGCTGCTCAACAGCAAGGGAAAGCCTGCACACGCATGTTCATGCACCACCACGCCCCACGGTTCATAGGTGCTGGGCAGTACGAAGACGCCGCACTGCTCGAGCACCTGCGGCATCTCCTCCACCTGCACGAAGCCCAGGTGCCTGATGCGCGTGTGGCGGCCGGAAGGCGAGCTCTTCACCTGCTCGTGCAGTTCACCGGTGCCGGCGATCCACAGCTCCCAATCGCCGGCCGTTCCGTCGTCGCAGAGCTTCGCGAACACGTCGCACAGCAACTGGTGCCCTTTGGTGGGGATGTAGCGCGCCACGCAGAGCAGGCGGTGCGGCCAATGGTGGGTGCGTTGCGCCAGGAGCCGCTCACCAAGCGGCAGGAACCGGTCCGTATCCGCGCTGTAGAAGCCGGTGCGGATGTTGAGGGGGGGAAAGCCGAGGCGACGGGCATAGCGGGCCTGGGCCTCCCCCGTGACCCAGGCATGGCTGAAGGTGCGTCGGAGCCAGAGCCGCGTGGCGGCCACAGCGGCCCATTGCCGCGCATCGCCGCGCCAGGCGGTGTCGCTGCACATCACCGTGGGCAGCCCCTGCTTGTGCAGCATGCGGCAGACCCGGAGGTAGCCCTTGTCCACCCAGCCGCTGGCGAAGGTGATGTCAGGTCCGATGCCGTGGGCGAGCCGAAGCAGGGCCTGGTCGTCGTAGGCATCGCGCTCGTACACCTTCACCCGGTCGGCGAACCGCAGATCGAAAGGTGCTTCACGGTTCAACGGCCAGCGCACGATGTGCACCTCCACATCGTGATCGCGCACCAGTCGGTCGACGCAGGCGAGGAAATAGGGGGCCAGCTCCGTGTAGAGGAAGAGCGCCTTGCGGTGCGTGCTCATGCGACCTGACGCGGGAGGTGGGCCACGCCCGCGTCCAGCAGCGCGCCGAAGGTGGTCATGGGCAGGTCATCGAACAGGCGGCGCATCTTGGGCTCGGTGGTGGCGAGGTTCACGTAGCTCATGAAGCGGCGCTTGGCGCTCATGGGCAGGCGCGGGTGATCGGGATCCACTTCGCGCGGGTGCAGGTAGAACACCACGGGACGTTCCTGCTCGAGCACCGCACGGGCACGGGCCCTGATCAACGGGTAGGGAAAGAAGCGCAGGTAGCCGCCGCCGAAGAAGTACAGGTCGCGGCCGAGCAGGTGGTCCATGCTGATGGGGAACTCCACGATGTCACCCTTGGCCGTGGGCACCACATGGGGCACGGGCAGGGCACCGGGCCAGCCACCGTGGTTGCGATTCCCCGGCCAGATGGAGCTGTCGTAGGCATGGCCGGTCTCCGCAAGGGCCTCGAAGAACCACGGCGTTTCCCGGGTCACGCTGAAGCCGGGCGCGCGATAGCCGCGCACCCGCACACCGGCCGCATCCTCGATGAGGGCCTTGGCGCGCCGCACATCCTCGGTGAAGTGGCGGCGATCGTGCCTGTAGACCAGCTCGTGCGCGTAGCCGTGGGAGGCGACCTCGTGGCCCTGCGCCACAGCATCGCGCAGGAGCTGCGGGTGGCGCTCGGCCACCCAGCCCAGAAAGAAGAGCGTGGTGCGCACCTGCTTCTCGGCGAACACCTCGAGCATGCGGCCGAAAGAGGCCTCCACACGTGACTCCAGCCGCCCCCACTGTTCCAAGGGTGGCGTGGAAGGCACGTCGAGGATGTGGAACCATTCCTCCACATCCACGGAGAACACGCACCGGGCGGCCATACGGCAAAGGTACCCGGAACGACGAAGGCTTCAGCCGATGCGGAGGCGGCCGAGGAAGCGCGGGCGCTCGCCCCGGTCG
This sequence comes from uncultured Flavobacteriales bacterium, assembly GCA_937872175.1. Taxonomy (GTDB): domain Bacteria; phylum Bacteroidota; class Bacteroidia; order Flavobacteriales_F; family PHOS-HE28; genus PHOS-HE28. Next base: position 47,626 of record CALMPI010000020.1, read on the forward strand.
AACCGCGTGCGGTGGTAGCGGATCAGGAGCAGGATGAACGGCACACCGATCAGGCTCGGCCACAGCCACTGGAGCCATATGGGCTTGATGCCCCCCAGGTTCACCGCGCTGAAGGCGGACACGGTGGCGATGTAGCTTCCCAGGAAACCGCTGAAATGCGCATAGAGCCATTCCTGCTTATCGTGGTGGGTGCGGAAGAACCGCAGCAGTTGGAGGAGCACGAACGCACAGCCGATGGCACCGAAGACCGTGAAGATGATCGCGGTGCTGCTCCGATCTCCGTGGATCAGATGAACGGCGCCCCAAAGGAGCAGGCCGGTGTTCACCAGGCCGGCGGTGCCATGCATCAGCAGGTCCCAGCGGCCCGGTCGCTGGCCCTTGTGCAGGCTTTTCAGGTAGAGCCCACGGTAGCCGGCGAGGGCCATGTGAAAGCTGAAGAGGGCCACCAGGGCCATGAGCGGGTTGGGTCGCCAGTAGCTGGCCAACAGCGCGGTGCCGCACACCAGCACCATGGCGTAGAAGAAGGTCCGGCCCCACCAGCGGTGCCAGCGCCCACCCTTGCGCACGAGCATGGCCAGGGGCGCCGCGCCGAAGGCGACCACGCCGGAGATCGCGTGGAGCTTCAGAACAAGGGCCTGGGGATCCATGGCGCGAAGGGTGGCAGGGTCAGGGGATGATGAGGAGGGGTGCGGCGGAACGGCTGCCGTCGTCCCACACCGTGTGAAGCGTGTAGGTGCCTGGGGCGATCGATGGGACCCGCAGGGGTTCGGAGGGATGTTGACCGGGCCAGCCCGCCACCTGCCTCCCCTGCTGATCCAGCAGCACGACCGATCGGCGCTGGCCGTTCCCTCCGGCCAGGGTCACGGTGATCGCATCGCCGGGGCGGGCGGGGTTGGGGTGGAGCAAGAGGCCTGGGGTGGACGGTCGAGGATCGGGGATGGGGAGGGGGTCGAGGGTTTCAATGAAACCGCCGCTCAAAGGAGCCCCGAAGTGTTTTACGCCCAGCACAGCCTGTGGTCCAGGTCCCGCACCATTCGTTCGCCCGACCAACACATACCCCCCATCGAAGGTGGCGGTGACATCGAACGCCTCATCCTGTTCCAGCCCTCCGAATGTCGGGCCTTCGATGTACGTACCCGTTGCGGTAGTATGCCACATGTACATGTCCGATCCACCAGCGCCAAAGGCGTCGGTCGACCCGGCAAGGCACAGGTCGCCGTTCTGTAGTTCAGTGATGCCATGGGCCTCCCACGTACCTTGACCAAAGGTCACCTCATTCCATAAGAAAGCACCTGCGCCATCGAACTTGACGAGAAGCATGGTCCGATAGGGCACGATCCCTTCGGTGATCCCGCCCACGACGAACCCTCCGTCAACCGTGGAGGTCACCGACCGGCCTTCATCCCATGCAACGCCACCCCAGTTGGTCTGCCACAAAAGTTCTCCATCCGGGTCATAGCGCAGCAGTACGATGTCCTGTCCGTCATCCAGTGCCTTGTTGACGACCACGGCGCAGCCGCCATCGGGCAGTCCGACCACGGCCGTTGCCTTCTCACTTCCCGCCGCTCCATACGTTCGTGTCCAGAGAGTATCACCAGCCTGATCGATGCGAATGATCCAGGCCTCCCCGGATCCGTCGCCAGTGCTGAACGTCTGCCCGACCACGACCCAACCACCTGGAACCGTGGCCCCAGCATTGAACAGGTCCCACCCTGCCTGCCCATAGGTCCTCTCCCACAACGCTGCTCCCATAGGGTCGGCGCGCACGAGGAGTCCATCATAGCCGAGCGCGGGGTCAACATAGCTGGTCCCGATGACCAGGAGGTGCTCATCATCGGTCCGTACGAGGTCCACACCCTGCTCAACACCTGGACCACCGAACGTCGTGGACCAGACCAACGATCCCGCACTGTCCACGCGGACCAGGTAGACGTCACCACCTCCGCTACCAAAGCTGCCGGTGCTGCCGACCAGAACATAACCCGAGTCCGCGGTGGCCACCACAGCCAATGCCTGATCCGACCCGAACCCACCATACGTGCGCTGCCAGGTGAGCTGAGCATCCACCGCGCCTGGGACGACCAGTGCGAGCGCGAGCAGAAGGGTGCGGCTGCGGTTCGGAGCGCTCATCTTCATTGCCCGAATATCGGAACGCCGGGGCCAATGGACCTACTTTTGACGCCAGGTGATGGACGAACGCTGCCCACAACTCCAGCACCCCACTTGCGATCATGCGCGGCTTACTGGGTTTCGTTGTGTTCCTGGTCGTTCTGGTCCTGATCGACCTTTATGCCTACAAGGGCATCCATACAGCGGTGAGCGGGTGGACCCAGGGAGGACGACGAGCAGTACGGCTGATCTACTGGGCGCTGTCCATCGGCATGCTTGCCTTGCTCGTCTGGGTGGCGGTGAGCATCCAGGACCTGCGCAGCACGCGCAATCACTCCTTCATGTTCTCGCTGGCGGCACTGTTCATGCTCTTCTTCCTGCCCAAGCTGGTGATCATCCTCTTTCACGGGCTGGAGGACCTCGTGGAAGGTGGCCGCTGGCTCTTCGACAAGCTGACGCCCGGGGATCCGGTATCATCCGGTGAACCGATCTCGCGGTTGAGGTTCATCTCGCAGGTGGGTCTCGCGCTGTCGGCCATCCCGTTCGCCGGGGTGCTGTATGGCATCACCCATGGACGGCGCAACTTCCGCGTTGAGCGCCTCCACATTTCCGCACCCCACCTGCCCGCCGCCTTCGACGGGCTGCGCATCGTGCAGATCAGCGACCTGCATCTGGGCAGCTTTCCCAGCGGCACGGACATCGTGAGGAAGGGTGTGGACCTGATCAACGAGGAACGCCCGGACCTGATCCTCTTCACCGGCGACATGGTGAACGACTACGCTGACGAGGCCGAAAGCTGGGTGGATACGCTCAAGGACCTTCAGGCGCGGATCGGCAAGTTCTCCATCCTCGGCAATCACGACTACTCGGACTACGCGCGGTGGGATTCGATGGACGCCAAGAAGGCCAACCTGGAGCGGCTCAAGCGGCACCATCAGGCCATGGGGTTCCGGTTGATGCTGGATGAGAATACGCGCATCGAACGCGAGGGCGAGGCGATCACGCTGCTCGGGGTGCAGAACTGGGGGCGCCGGTTCCAGCAATACGGCGACCTGGCCAGGACCCTGCAGGGGCACGACCCTTCGACCTTCCGCATCCTGATGAGCCATGACCCTACGCACTGGGAGGAGCAGGTGCTGGGCACGGGCATCGACCTCACCTTGAGCGGGCACACGCACGGTGCGCAGTTCGGCATCACCATCGCCGGACAGACGTACAGCCCCGCACAATGGGTGTACAAGCGCTGGGCAGGCCTCTACACCGAGGGCGCACAGCACCTCTATGTGAACCGGGGCTTCGGCTTCATCGGCTTCCCCGGCCGGGTCGGCATGCCACCGGAGATCACGGTGATCGAACTGCGGCGAGGCTCGGAAGCGCCGCGTTCCTGATGCAACGATCAGCCGAACCTCCTCGTGACGCTGGTGCGTCCCGGACCCGGTGGTCGGGTCTGCATTTGGGGCGCTCAGGTGGCCTGTTCCTCCTGATCGTGATCCTGGCACTGCAAGGCTGGACCTATGGCTATCCGGGGATCCTCAACTCCCGACCGCAGGGGTACCACGCATGGAGGCAGAGCGACTGCTTGTCAATGGCCTGGCACTACGCGCATGAGGACATTCCGTGGTGGGAAGGAAAGATGCACTACCTCGGTGCGGACGGTACCGGTCGAGCCTTAAGTGAACTGCCACTGCTGCCCTACTTCATGGGAAGGCTGTGGAGGTCCACAGGGCAGAAGGAGTGGCTGTACCGGGCGACCGTCCTGCTCCTATCCTTTTCGGGATTGGTGGCTCTCTTTCTCACGGCCATCCGGCTTCTGAAGGATGGAGTGCTGGCCGCCTGGGTATCCGCCTTTCTGTTCACCTCTCCCATGGTGGCGTACTACGCGAACAACTTCCTGTCGAACGCCGCGGCGCTCGGGTTCGTGCTACTGGGCTGGTACGCCACCGCATCCGGCTTTCAACGTTCGGATCAAGCGCGACTTGTGGCAGCCATCGCCTTCTTCACCTTGGCCGGGCTGCTAAAGGCCACGGCGGTGCTGAGCCTTCTGATCCTGCTCGGGATGGTGCTCATCTCCTACATGCCGATGCGCCACGCACTTCTCGGCACATGGCGTCCACAGCATCGGGCCGTCCTGATGATCGCCGGATCGACCGGCTTGTCCGTCATCGCCGCATGGTACGCCTACGCCCGGTGGTATAATGCGGGACAGGCGCAAGGCGTCTTCCTCATCGGCACACTTCCCTATTGGAGCATTCCAGCAGAGGAGCTTGACGCTGTGTGGAAGGGCTTCACCGAACACCTTCGTCGCGACTACCTGCGGCCAGACCTGTATCTCGTGCTCGGCACCATGTCCGTGCTGGCCATGTTCGCGCCTCAACGGATCCCGCGTGCTCTATGGACGGCGTTCGCGCTGCTATCGCTTGGTGTTCTCTCCATCAGCATCCTGTTCTTCGGTGCGCTGAGGGATCATGACTATTACAGCCTCGACCAAGTGATCATCTTCCCCGCGGTCCTTCTCCTTGGTCTTCTGGCCCTGGTCCGCAGTGGCTCAGGGATCACTCGTACGTGGCCTTTCCAGCTTGCTCTGCTGGTGGTGTTGGTGCATGGGACCGACTTCGCGAGGCGAAGGATGGCGGATCGGTACACCACCTGGATGAACCACGAGTACTTGACGCAGCATGAACCGCTGGGCCGGATCCATGAAGCGCTCTTGGCCATGGGTGTGGACCGTTCAGCGCGCGTGGTGAGCCTTCCCGACATCAGCTTCAATCGGAGCCTGTATCTCATGCAGAGGTCGGGCTGGACCGATTTCGAGGGACTGAGCGACGACCCGGAACGGCTTCACGCGAAAGTGGAACAAGGTGCACGATACCTGATCACCACCAGCGATAGTGTGCTGCACAGATCATCACTCCAGCCGTTCCTTGCTCACCCTGTCGGGCGATTCGAGAACGTGAGGGTCTTCGCACTGGAAGGTGCGGTCGGCACCCGTTGAACACCAGGATGTCGAATACCGTTCCCAAGCATGGCCCCGGCCGGGTCGGCATGCCACCGGAGATCACGGTGATCGAGCTGCGGAAGGCCTGATCAGGCCGGGAACACCACAGCCGCCTGCTGCACGGCCCGTTCCAGCTGGGCCAGATCGAGGCCTGTGCGGATGCCACGCTCCTCGAGGTTGCGCACGAAGAGCTCCATCTGCAGGTTGCCCACCAGCTCATCCTCGGCCATGGGGCAACCGCCGTAGCCCTTGATGGCCCCATCGAAGCGCCGGCATCCGGCATCCCACGCGGCCTGCGTTTTTGCGGGCCAGTTCTCCGGGCTGCTATGCAGGTGCGCACCGAACTCCGCCTCGGGCAACGCAGGGATGAGCGCGGCGAACATCGATGTGATGTCCACGGGGCGCGCCACACCCACCGTATCGCTGAGGGCGATGATGCGCACGCCGAGCTCCTTCACGAGCCGCTCGGTCCATCGCAGGGCCACATCCGCGTTCCATGGATCGCCATACGGGTTGCCGAAGGCCATGCTGATGTACACCACGAGCTCCTTGCCCGCCGCCCGGGTAAGCTCAGCGATGCGGGCGATGCGGCCCCACGAGCCCTCGATGCTCGTGTTGGTGTTGCGTTGCTGGAAGGTCTCGCTGATGCTGAAGGGATAGCCCAGGTAGGTCACGCTCTCCTGCTTCACCGCCTCCTCGGCACCGCGCTCGTTGGCCACGATCACCAGCAGCTTGCTGCGCGATCCCGTGCGGTCGATGCGCGCCAGCACCTCGGCTGTGTCCGCCAGTTGCGGGATGGCCTTGGGGCTCACGAAACTGCCGATGTCGATGGTGTCGAAACCCACCTGCAACAGCGTGTTCAGGTAGGCCACCTTCAGGTCAGTGGGGATGAAGGGCACAATGCCCTGCATCGCGTCCCGCGGACACTCGATGAGCTTCACGCTTTCCATTGGGCACAGGCCTGGTTGATGCGCTTCACGAGCGCAGGTCCTTCGTAGATGAGGCCCGTGTACACCTGCACCAGGTCGGCTCCGGCCTTCAGCTTCTCCATGGCCGCCTCCGCCGAATCGATGCCGCCCACGCCGATAATGACGATGGGCCTTGGCAACCGCTCGCGCAGGTAGCGCACCACCTCGGTGCTGCGATGGCGCACCGGTGCACCGCTCACGCCACCAGCCCCCATGGCCTCCACCTCGCCCTTCGGTGTGTGCAGGCCTTCGCGGCTGATGGTGGTGTTGGTGGCGATCACCCCGGCGATGCCGCTCTCCTTCACCACGGCGACCACGTCGTCCAACTGAGCGTCCGTGAGGTCCGGGGCGATCTTCAGCAGGATGGGCTTGGTGAGTGGCGAGTGCTGAGTGCCGAGTGGCGAGTGCGGTGCCTGTGCCGCACTCGCCACTCGCAACTCGCCACTCCTTACAAGGGCTTTGGCCTGCAGGGCGGAAAGTATCTCGAGCAAGGGACCTTTGTCCTGCAGCGCACGCAGCCCCGGTGTGTTCGGACTGCTCACGTTCACCACGAAGTAGTCGACCACGGGGTGGAGCGCCTCGAAGCACCTGACGTAATCGTCCAGCGCCTCCTCGTTGGGGGTCACCTTGTTCTTTCCGATGTTGCCGCCCACGATCACGCCCGGCTTGCGCTTCCGCAGGCGTTCCACTGCGGCCTCCACGCCACCGTTATTGAAGCCCATGCGGTTGATGAGCGCGCGGTCGGCGGGCAGGCGGAAGAGCCGGGGCTGCTCGTTGCCGGGCTGGGCTACGGGGGTGAGCGTGCCGATCTCAATGAAGCCGAAGCCCAGCGTGCTGAGCGCGTCCACGTGCTTGGCGTCCTTGTCCATGCCCGCGGCCAGCCCCACCGGCGAAGGGAAGCGCAGTCCCATCACCTCCACGGCGGCACCTGCCGGGGGCTTCGCGCCGCCCACCAGGGCCATGGCGCCGGGGATGTTCCGCGCGAGCTCGAGGAGGCTGAAGGTGAGGTGGTGGGCCCGCTCCGGGGACAGGATGAACAGGAGCGGCCGCAGGAGTCGATACATGGGTCGCGAAAGTAACGGGCAGTTGATCGGGCGGGGTCCCCTCACGTATGTATGGCCATACATATGTTGAGGTCAAGCGGACCTACCCGCGATCCCGCGCCCATGGCGGCGAAAGGCTCGATCCACCGGTCCTCGGCACCGTCCGCATATTATCCTGGCCGATGCTCGAAAACCCAGGCTGGCACGAGGCTTCAGGACATCACAGGCCGGACCGGACATATGTATGGCCATACATATGTCCGAACAGGTCACCTCCCCTCATTCCAACGCCATGCGCACGCCCAGAAAGCCGCGAACTCCCTGCAGCGGCGCGTACATGTAGGACGTATCAAAGCTGTATCCGTTGGGGTTGCTGACCGGGTCGTCCGCCGTGCGGTCGAAGGGATCGAAGGGACGCATGAGCGGGTCCGCCGGCACGAAGTTGAGCAGGTTCTTCACCCCGCCGTACACCTCGAAACGCCCATTGAACCGATGCCTCACCTGCACGTTCAGCAGCGCGTACCAAGGCGAGTACGCCGGCCGGAAGTCGTTGGGCTGCACCGGCAGGCGCATGGGACCGTACCACTGTCCGGTGAGGTCCACGGTGAAGCGATGCGGCAGGTCCTGGCTCAAGGCAATGGTGCCCTGCCATTCGGGGGCGAAGAACTGGTCCTCGCGCACCGCTCCTTCCCGGATGTACACATCCATCCACGTGGCCCCGGCGTTGGCCCGGAACCCGCGGCCGATCCGGGCCTCCATGTTCAGGCTCGCGCCCTGTGCGACGCCGTACCCGTCGAGATTGCGGTACACAATGAGGTCTGGATCGGTGTCGTAGTCCGGCAGGATGCGGTTGCTGAAGCGCGTGACGAAGAGCGAGGCATCAAGCCCGATGAAACGCTTTTCGCCCGGCCACTTGCGCACGGCATTGAGCGTGGCGTTCCACGAGCGCTCGGGCAACAGGTCCTCGGCGATCACCACGGTGCGCGCACCGGTGAGGGCGGCATGGTCCTCGGTGAAGAGGTTCACCACCCGGTAACCGGTGCCCGCGCTGGCGCGCAGGGTGAAACGACCGCTGGGGGCGTACTTCCAGGCCAGGCGCGGTGACTGCACCAGCCCGTGGTCGCGGTCGTGGTCGAGGCGGTAGCCCACGAGCAGCACGCTGCGGTCGCTCATCGACCATTCGTCCTGCAGGAAGATGCCCGGCAGGGGCCGGCGTTCGGCGTTGTTCACCACACCGGGCGCCTCCCCGGTGGACGTGGCGGGTGTATTGTCGTCGTAGAAGGTGCTGCGGTAGGCCAGCCCGGCAAGCATATTGTGGCGGTGGACGAACCGGTGGCGCCAGACCAACTGTGCGAAGAGCACGCGCTGAACGGCATCGTAGGGCGTGGTGCCGTACCAACTGTCCTGGTGATGGCCGTTGGCCGAGACTTGCATGATCACCTGTTCCGCAAGAGGCAGTTGGTACTGGCCGATCAGCTCCCAGCGTCGCGTGGAGATCGTCTCGCCGTAGATGCTGTCGCCCCCCGCGAAGGCCGGCTTCCAGTCCATCTCCCCGCCCCAGCGGTCCTCGCCCACAGCGCGCATGGCGAGGCTGGCCACCCGCTTCGCCGGCCGCAACAGGGTCAGCTTCTCGAAGACCGAGACGCGCTTCTGAAGGGTCATGTCGGTGAACCCATCGCCATTGTCGTCGCGCGGTGCATCGTACAGGAACCCGTTCATGCCCGTGAGGCTGCGCAGCCTTCCCTGGCCCAATGCAAAGCCCACATCCGCGTTGTGCTCCTGCCAGCTGGTGCTCATCAGGTCGACGCTGAGGCGCGGGGCCAGCACCGGGTCCTTGGTGATCACATTGATGATGCCACCCATGGCCTCGCTGCCGTAGAGCGTGCTGCCCGGGCCTTTCACCACCTCCACGCGCTCGATGAGGGTGGTGGGGATGCCGCTGAGCCCATACACCGTGCTGAGCCCGCTGACGATGGGCATGCCGTCGATGAGCACCAGCGTATACGGCCCCTCCATGCCGTTGATGTGGATGTCGCCGGTGTTGCACACGCTGCAGTTGAGCTGGGGACGCACCCCGTTCACCATGCCCACGGCGTCGAGGAGCGAGGGCCCCGGGTTCTTGCGAAAAAGCGCGGGGGTGATCACCTCCACGGGAACAGGGCTCGCGTCCCGGGACACGGGCGCCAGGGTCCCGGTGACCACCACTTCGTCCAGCGCGGTGGCCGATGCGTCCATCCGAAGGGTGCCCAGATCGAGCGTGTCCGAAGCGGGAAGTTGGACGACACGTTCCAAGACGTGATGGCCCAGGGCCTCGATGCGAAGGATGGCGCCCCCTGTCGGAACAGGGCCCACGTGGAAGCGTCCTTCGGCATCGGCGGCCGTGCCGAGGGCACCCACACGCACCGCGGCGAAGGGCACCGGGCCCTCCGGTCCGGCCACCACCCCACGGATCACCGCTTGCGCCTGGGCGCCGCAGCAGCACAGCAGCCCCCCCATCACGAACGCGGTCCGACGCATGGGGCAAAGATGGACATTTTTAGACATGTCTAATTATTATTCATACATTTGTCGCACTTCATGTTCAGCCGAAGCGAAGAGGACCACATCAAGGCCATCCATGGTCTGCTGGAGGATGCCGGTCAGGCGTCCACCAAGGACATCGCCGATCGGCTCCACACACGCGCCAGTAGCGTCACGGACATGCTGAAGAAGCTGGCCGCCAAAGGGCTGGTGAAGCATGCGCCGTACCACGGGGCGACCCTCACGTCCAAGGGCCGCCGGCATGCGTTGTCGCTCGTACGCAAGCACCGGCTGTGGGAGACCTTTCTGGTGCAGCGGTTGGGCTTCACCTGGGATGAGGTGCATGAGGTGGCCGAGCAACTGGAGCATGTGAGCAGCGAGCCACTGATCGAACGGTTGGACGCCTACCTGGGCCATCCGCGCTTCGATCCGCACGGCGACCCCATCCCCGATCGCGACGGCCGGATGCCTGAACGCGTCACGGTGCACCTCACCGAGGCACAAGTGGGCCTCCGCCACCAGCTGGTGGCCGTGAAGGATGGCAGCGATGCGCTGCTCCGGCTGCTGGACAGCAAAGGCATGACCATCGGACGCGTGTTCACCCTCTCCGCGCGCCAGGACTTCGATGGCAGCCTTCAGCTCACTTGGCGCGGGGGTGGCTGCGACCTCAGTGCGCAGGTGGCCGCGCACCTCCTCACCGTACCCGACAACACATGAACCACATCCTCTCGTTCTTCGAAGGCATAGACCCCGTGTGGGGAGCCCTGCTGGCCACCACCTTCACCTGGCTGGTCACCGCGGCCGGTGCCGCAGTGGTCTTCCTGTTCAGGGAATTGTCGCGGAAATGGCTGGACGGCATGCTGGGCTTCACCGGCGGGGTGATGGTGGCCGCCAGCTTCTGGAGCCTGCTGGCACCCAGCATTGAGATGAGCGCAAGGATGGGCTTCCCCGAATGGCTGCCACCGGCGGTGGGCTTCGCGGTGGGCGCCCTGTTCCTCTTCGCCTTGGACAAGTACGTCCCGCACCTGCATATCAACTTCGACCCCAGCTTGAAGGAAGGGCCGGACATGGGCCTGCGGCGGAGCACCCTGCTCATCCTGGCCATCACCCTGCACAACATCCCGGAGGGGCTCGCGGTGGGCGTTCTCTTTGGCGGCGTGGCTGCCGGGATCCCCGAGGCCACCATCGCCGGCGCGGTCACCCTGGCCATCGGCATCGGGCTCCAGAACTTCCCGGAGGGCATCGCAGTGAGCATGCCGCTGCGCCGGTTGGGCGTGAGCCGCTCACGCAGCTTCTTCTACGGTCAGCTCAGCGCCATCGTGGAGCCCGTGGCCGGTGTGGTGGGCGCCATGGCCGTGCTCTGGATGCAGCCCATCCTGCCCTTCGCCCTGGCCTTCGCCGCCGGCGCCATGATCTATGTGGTGGTCGAGGAGGTGATCCCCGAAACGCAACAGGACAAGCACACCGACATCGCCACCCTGGGCTTCATCGGCGGCTTCATCGTGATGATGGTCCTGGACGTGGCCCTGGGCTGAAGCGGGATCAGCCGCGTGCGAGGCGCCCGATCGCATCCACCGCCGCGGCCACGCCACGCTCTCCGTCCATGCCCGAACGGAGCTGTCCGGCCCTGCGCGCGTACGACGGCGTGTCGAGCACCTCGCGGATCCGCCCGGCAAGGCGGTCCGCCGTGGCCGACCACCGGGACAGCGGACGTGGCGCCACGCCCAGTGCATGCAGCCGCTGAGCCCACCAGGGCTGATCGAAGCCGTGCGGCACCACCACCGAAGGCACTCCGGCCAGGGCCACGGCATGCGTCGTACCGGCACCGCCATGATGGACCACGGCCGCGCAGCGAGGGAACAACGCGGCGTGCGGAGCGCGATGAAGCACGAGCAGGTCCGTGCGGCCGTTCACCCGGCCGAGCGAGGGGTCGACCTGGACGATGGCGCGCACACCGGCGCGCTCCACGGCCCCCTTCATCAACGTCCACGCTTCCCGCGCCGCATAGGTCGTGCACGACCCGAAGGTGAGGTGCACCGGGGGGGGGCCGGCGTGAAGAAAGGCGGCGAGCTCCTCTTCCAAGGCTTGTTCCTGCAGCGACGCAGAGGGCGTCCATGCACCGGTCACCACGCTGGCGGGCGCCTCAAGCACCGGGATCAAGGCCGGGCTGGCCGCCACCAGGTTCAGCACCGGCGAGCGGAACCCTTCGGTGAGCAGGCTGCCGAGCGGAGGCAGACCGCGCTGCCGGTGCAACCGCTCGCTCACGGGATAGAGCGTGCGGGTCATCACCGCATCGCCCAGCCTCCACAAGGCGGCGTCGGCCCAGGCCCCCAGCGATCGGCCGAGCGGGGGCAGCACCGCGGGGATCGCCTGCGGGGAGAACGCCACCGATACGCGCGGGGTGTCGCTCGCCAGCGCCGCGGTGTGCAGGGTGCGGTTCAGCATGTGGCCCACCACGACATCGTTGGCGCGGCAGAGCGCCTCGCCAGCCTCCAGCAATGCACCGGCGATGGGCTCGTGGAACCGGGCCAGCAAAGCGCGAAGCTGCCAGGTGGGCGATACGGAGGACGTCAGGGCGTATGGGTCCACGGAACGACCGAACGGTCCGCCCACCCGATGCACGACCACCCCCGTTCCGGCAAGGCGCCGCGGATGCTCACCGTCGTCCAAGGGCGTATGCATCAGCGTCACCTGATGGCCTGCACGCTGGAGACCCTCGGCAAGGACCACGAACGGTGCGATGTCGCCTTCGGTGCCCCAGGTCTGCAGGCCGATGCGCATCGCGTCAGAGCTTGCCGTTCGCCCGGTTCGTGGCGATGAAGCGGGTGATGCGGTCCTTGAGCGCGGGATCCTTCACGTCCTTCAGCTTGCGCTCCACCAGCGCCAGGTCCTCCGTTCTGTTGGCGTCATAGCCCACGATGGAGGGCACATTGACCTGGATGCTGAGGCGGAGAAAGCGGAGCTCGGCGTTGGCCAGGTCCTGTGCGATGGCCTTCTCCAGCATCGCCTTGCCGCCATTGAAGTGCACCAGGCGGCTCAATGGATCGAACGCGTGGCGACCCCGGGCCATGCGCACCGCCCCATGGTAGCCCAGGAGAAGGGCGCTTCCTTCGCTGCCCACCCGGTCGAACCGTTCCACATACCGGTCACAGATCTCCTCGTCGGAAAAGACCGCACCGATCTCCCGACGGATGTCCTGCAGCAGTCCCCCTTCCTGCTGCGCGCTCGCTCGCACGGCCCATGCCGGGGCGGCCACGATGATCGCGATCAGGAAACAACGCCGGCACCGACCCTGCATGGATGCAAAGCTACCGCCGCCTCAACGCGCCGAGGAGCAGCGCACGCATCACGTGGTCGTCCAGCGGGTCCAGGTAGCGGGCGCCGGTGCTGACGCCTTGCGCATCGTGGCGCACCCAGGCCATGCGCGCATCGCGGTGGGTGAGCTCCAGGTGGAACGGCCGTTCGGTGTACTGTTCGATGAACAGGAACCTCGATCGGGGGTGACGCGCCACCAGGCGATCCATCACCCCCTGAAAATGCGCCGGGGTCTGTCGCTCCGGCAGGCGGAAGGCCGGTCGGAACCCACCCGCGAGCCGGCGCCGCTTGGCCGGCTCGTTCACCACCGTGGTGACGAACAGGATGGGCTCGTCAGTGGCCAGCACACCGTTGAAGCGATCCACGCAGCGCACATAGTAGGCATGGTGGCGGTCGAAGCTGCGCGGATCCCGATGCCCGAAGAGGCTGCGGTGGTAGTCGCGATGGCCTCCGTCCGTCAGCAGCGGGATCATCCGTCGCCGGTCAAGGAACGTGCGGAACCCGTCATCGAGCACATGCTCCAGCAGCGCGGGGCTCACCGCCAGCCAGTCGAAGGGATAGGAGGCCTGCTTGGCGCCGACGGCCTTGATGGTCCAGGCGGTGGAGCAGTTCTGCCCCAACGACACCGCCACCGACGGTGCCACCTCGGCCCAGGCGAACAGCTGTTCCCGTAGCGCGGCCGTGGCGGCGTTCACCGCATCCACCTCCGCCACGGAGCGCCGCACCGGTCCACGCACGCGCCGCAGCAACGCATGCGCCAGGTCGTCGATCCACGCCTTCACGCCGCGATGATAACCGCCTAGAACTTGAAATGGAATGACGGTTTCACCACAAAGGGCAGTGCATCCGGCCGGTCGAGCTCCGTGAGCCGCCACACCAGGTCCACCCGCGCGACCTTCAGGATGTTCTCCAGACCGAAGCCCACCTCCACGTACGGTCCATCGGGAGCGGCAAGTCCGCCGGGCAGGGGTACGGGGCCGTTGCCGTTCTCCGCGCGCAGATCGCCCACGAAGGCGCGGGCGAACAGGAATTCCCGCAGCTTGATGCGGCCCAGCAGCGGCACACGGTTCAGCAGAAAGCCCTCCAGGTGGTGCTCCACATGCAGCGCTGCGTAGCGGTCGGCCGCGAATTCCATGAAGTTCATCAGGTTGAACGAACGTGCATCGTTGAACAACAGGGGATCGCTGTTCGGAAAGAAGAGCAGCATGTACGGCACGGCACCGGACAGGGCGCCGCCTTCGGCCAGAAGGTCCAGATAGCCCCAGCGCCCCACCCGTTGGCGGTGCTCCACCTTCACCCGGAGGCGGGCCAGGTCCACCTCTCCGCCCAGGAAACCGTCGGCCGCGAAGGTGGCCTCCATGGCGACGGTGGGCAGGCGGGGCGCGAAGAGTCCCTTGCGCAGCTCGTCGAAGGCAGCGGAAAAGCCGGGGGTGCCCGGGCTCCAGCGCACGGCGAGCCGCGCGCCGGCCAGGTCCACCGCGTTCCACGCCAGGGTGTCGCCCGCCCGCAGCAGGGGCAACGGTCCGGCAGCGTCGGCGAGGCGCTCTCCAAAGAAGCCGAAGCGTGCGGAGAGCCCGTCGGCAGCGCGGCGCTCCACATGAGCCTCGACCAGCCTTCGGTACCAGCGGGGATCGGGGCCTGACAGGCGCACCAGGCTGGTGAGCGCATGATCCAGCGGCAGCAGGCCGGCGCTCCGCCCCGGCTGCACCAGATCGTCCCACAGGTCCAGCCCACCGCCCCAGGTCCGGTGTCCGCGGGCATCGCGGGGCCGCCACCAGAGCGAGGCCGCACCCTTCCACCGCTCGTCATCAGCGCCGTAGGCCAGGTGGCCCGATGCGCCCCAGCCGGTGCTGAGCCGGTCGGTGGTGCGCAGGCCGACCTTGCCCCGCCAGCCTTCCACGCGGTTGTGGCTCACGAAGGTGTACACGTTGCCCACGTCGAGGGCGCCCACGGGCAGCCATCCTTCGGCCAGCAGGTGCAGCACCGCCTCCCTCCTCTTCCACCGTGGATCGGTGTTCATGCGGTCCACCATGCGCACCACGCGGGCCTCCTCCAGGCCGAAGGCCTCGGGCCGGATGGCTTCCCAGTAAGCGTCATCGCGGAAATAGGCGCTGTCGAGCTCGGGGTCGGGCGGGGCCGCCGTGTAGAACGCAGCGTCGCGGGGCTGATCGAGCACCACCTGCCGGGTCACGCTGAGCTTCCGGCCGAAGAAGCCGGTCATGTCGGCGTCGTTCTCGATCACCGTGAAGTCGGCAAGCACTTCACTGCGGCGCAGGAACCAAGGACCACCGGGCTCCGGGGTGTGGTGCTGCCGGATGCGGTAGTGCCGCACGAAGTTCACGTTGGCCGCGATGCTGAAGGCCAGGTCCACCCGCACCACCGCATGGCTCACCGTGTCGATGAGCAGCTCACCCGTGAAGGCGGCATCGGCCGCCACCCGGGGGCGGTAGGTGATGCGGTGGCAGGTGAAGCCGTCGCACGGCACCAGGCTGTCGTGCAGCAGGTAGCGGTAGG
The DNA here is from genome assembly GCA_937872175.1 of uncultured Flavobacteriales bacterium. Taxonomy (GTDB): domain Bacteria; phylum Bacteroidota; class Bacteroidia; order Flavobacteriales_F; family PHOS-HE28; genus PHOS-HE28. The sequence continues at coordinate 63,090 of CALMPI010000020.1, forward strand.
CGCGCTGGAAGTGGTCGTTGATCGGGCTGGGAAAGCTCCGGTCCAGAATGAGCACCTGCTCCTGGTAGATGTCGGGGTCGACGTACATGTCCTGCACGAACTCCATGATCCGGCGGGCCCGGAAGAACTTGGAGGTGCGGCTCCCCAGAAGCACGGTGCGTTCCGCAGAAGGCTCGGCGCGATGGTGGCGGCGCTCATGCTGTTCGGTGAGCAGGATGGGCAGGTAGCGCACGCCGTCGGCGGTGGTGTCGATGCCCTCCCACAGGAAGTCGAAGGGCCGCAACAGGATGTTGCGCTTGATGCGGTCGCTGAAGTGGTTCAGGTCGAAGCGGACGCGGTGGTAAAGCTCCTGCTCGTAAGCGGCGGCGGCGGGCGCGTTCACCGGTTTCCGGGCCACCACCCGCCGCAGGATGGCGAAGGCGGGGTTCTCCCCGGGCCGCACTCGAACCTCGCCCAACAGTTCGCTCGAGGGCTCCAGGGCCACGAAGAGGTCGTGCGCCCCCCCGCGCGGCAGGGCCTGCCGGAAGCTGCGGTAGCCCGTCATGGTCACCTGCAGGCTGTCCCGGCGTCCATCGGCCTCCAGGACGAACGACCCCGTGCTGTCGGTGGTGCTGCCTTCCGCAGCGCCGACGAAGCCGACATTGGCGAAGGGCAGCGGGTCGCCGGACCGGGCGTCGGCCACCACGCCGGAGACGCGGGTGCGCTGGCCGAGTGCGGGCAGGGCGGCGATCAGCAGCAGGCCGATCAGCGGGAGGCGGGGCATCGAATGGAGCGAACCGACCTAGCGTGGCGGATGTTCGCCGAAGGGACGCATCCGTCGTGTTGCGGGGATCGTGCCAATTTTACGGCGTTCGCGCCCAGCCCTCATCCGCGTGAAGATCCACATCGGTCGCGACCGCTACCTCAGCTTTTCCGCCACCACCCTCATCGGTGCCGACCTGGCCACCTGGATGGGCATCCTGTGGCGCTACGGCCGAGGCATCTCCTGGCCCTTCGTTCCGAAGGCCATCATCCTCACGTGGGTGGTGCTGCTCAACACGCCGCTCGTGTGGTGGGAACGCCTGCGCCACGACCGGCGCATCCGGCGCACGAAGGTCACCGCCCCGCTCTTCATCATCGGCCATCAGCGCAGCGGCACCACCTACCTGCACTACCTCATCGGCAGGGACCCGCAGTTCGGCTACTTGTCGGTGAAGGAGAGCTTCATGCCCTGGCTCTACCTCACGCTGGCCCCGCTGCTGCGCCGCATGTATGCCAAGGCCCTGCCGGATAAACGTCCGATGGACGACCTGCGCATGGGCGTGGACCTGCCCACCGAGCCGGAATACTCGCTGGGGAACATGACGGCGAGCACGATGATCCCGGGCTACTACTTCCCGCGGCGCATGCTGGAGGTCTTCCGCCGCAACGTGCTGTTCGAGGATGAGCGCGCTAGGCGCGCCTGGCAGCGCACGCTCCGGTACTTCATGCAGAAGCTCACCCTGCGGCACGGCGGCAAGCCCATCGTGCTGAAGAGCCCCGAGAACCTCGCGCGGGTGAAGGAGATCCTGGAGGTCTTTCCCGATGCCCGGTTCCTGCACATCATGCGCGACCCCTACCGGGTGTTCTTCAGCACCGAGCGGCTCTACGGCATCACCCTGCCGTTGGTGACCATGCAGCACGTTCGGGGCGAAGCGGTGGAGGAGGCCTTGCTGGAGAGCTACCGGCTGATGTTCGGCAAGTTCTTCCGCGACAAGGCCTCGATCCCCGCCGGACAGCTGGCCGAGGTGCGCTACGAGGAGCTCATCGGCAACGAGGAAGCCGTCCTGGAAAAGGCGTACGCACAGCTGGGCCTGGGCGGCTTCGAGGCGGCCCGTCCGCACATCCTCGCCGAGGTGAAGAGCTATGCGGACTACCGCACCAACAGCTACACCTACCCTCCGGAACGGATGCGGCTGGTGCGCGAGCGTTGGGGACCGGTGTTCGAGGCGCTGGGCTACCCGACGGACGTGCCGCTAAGCACCCAGCAGCAGGCCGCGAAGGCCTGACGCGAAGCGGTCCGCCTCGTCCTCGTTCAGCGCGCGGCCATCATACCCCAAAACCAGCAGAAGGGCACCGCGTTCCCGGCCCACCACCACGCTCAGCCCGGGGGGCGCCGGCACGGGCGGCAGGTGCAGCACCTCCAACACGGGCCTTCCGGCGAAGGTGGTGGGCATACGGTCCAGGTCGCCCAGGTCGCTGAATCCGAAGCTGCTCCATCGCCCCAGCGAAGGCAGGTCCACCATGGCGGCGCTGAGCCAGGCCGGCAGGTGGCGGAACGCCCTCAGCAGGGCGCGGTACCGATGCGGGAAGCGGGCACGCACCTGCTCCACCAGCTGACCGTTCAAGCCGCGCACCGCCGTCGCCGTATCGCGGAGCTGCGCCTGCTCCAGACGGAAGAACAGGAAGGACGTCACGTTGGTGAGCAGGTGCCCCGGCCCACCGCGCGGCCGCTGGTCCACCGGCGCGGAGAACCACAGGTAGCGAGGCAGGCTCCCGCGGCGGTCCAGCACCCCGTTCACCGCACGGGCGGCCGCGGCCATGAAGTGGGCGCTGCGGGCCAGGGCGGCACCGGTGCTGCGGGCCTGGTCATCGATCCGGGCCGTCTCCTCCGCAGTGAAGCGAAGGACGCGGAAGCGGGGCACCGGCGGCACCGCGCGATCGCCCACCCACAACGAGCCCAGCCGTGGGCCCGAGGTGCGGAACGCCTGTGCGGCACCGGCCACCACATCCCGCCAGGCTCCCGCCGTGGCGGCGCGGTCCTCCAGGGGCAGCATGGGGCCGGTCCATCCTCCGGATCCCAACGCATGCAGCAGGTTCAGCATGCCTTGATGGTCGAAGAGGGCGTGGTGGAAGGACACCAGCACCTGCGTGCGTCCCGCGGCGGCGAGCACATCGAAGCGGAGCAGGCCCTCGGCACCCAGGCGGTCACCGAGGCGCTCGGTCAACCAGGCCTCCGGATCATCCTCCTGGTGCAGATGCACGATGTCCGGCGCATGCTCCAGCATGCACCATCGCGGCAGCCAGGGCCATCGGACCCGCCATCGGATGCGCGCCACCAGCTGCACCACCGGATCGGTGCGCAGGACCGTCGCCATCGCCTCCGCATCCACACCGGGACCGAGGTCGAACCGCATGCGCGACACATTGCCCGCCAGGCCCCGCTTGCGCATGGCCCGGTGGACGAGCCAGTGGAAATGGTCGGGGCCCGAGAGCGGCCGGTCCATCTCCGGCGCGGACGGGGACCTCGACGGCATCCGGCTCAGTTGATGTGGCGCAGCGCGTAGGCGGCAAGCGAGCGCAGGTCGCGGAGGTCGTCGGCACCGATGCCTTCCACGGGAATGCGTGCGCCGAAGCGGTCCTCCACGGCCATCATCAGTTCGATCACCGAGAGCGAGTCCAGGCCGAGGGCGGCCAGGTCGGCATCCTCCGCCACGGGCGCTGCCACACGCTCCTTCACCAGGTCGCGCAGCACCTCCACCAATTCCGTCCGTTGCACCGCCATGGCCGCCGCGCGAAGATAGGACCCGGTCGACACCCGGCCCGGGCCGTAGCTTCGCCGGCCATGGCCGCCCCCGCGATCGACGTGCGCAACCGGCGTGCGTCCTATGAATACCACCTGCTGGACAGCTACACCTGCGGGTTGGTGCTCATGGGGTCGGAGATCAAGAGCATCCGGGCGGGCGGGGCCTCCATCAGCGAGGCCTTCTGCACCTTTCTGGGCCCCGACCTCGTGGTGCGCAACATGCAGATCAACCCGTACGGCACCAATGTCCACTTCGTGCACGAGCCCAAGCGCGACCGCAAGCTGCTGCTGAAGGCCACCGAGCTGAACAAGCTGCGGCGCAAGGTGAAGGACGCCGGCGTCACCATCGTTCCGGTGCGGCTGTTCATCTCGGACCGCGGCTTTGCCAAGCTGGAGATCGCGCTGGCCAAGGGCAAGAAGATGCACGACAAGCGGGAGAGCATCAAGGAGCGCGACGTGCAACGCGACCTGGACCGTGGCCAATGACCGTCCCTCCTGGCGGGCGCAGCTGGCCGACGCCGACCCGCGCACGATCCCCGGTCCCCGCTGGGCGCAACTGGCGCTGCTGCTGCTGCTGACCACGGCCGGCGCGCTGCGCCTGCTCGGCTGGCCCTCGATCCCCTTCACCCACGACGAGATCAGCGCCCTGGTCCGCCTCTACCCCACCCTGGGCGAGACCATCCAGCGGGGCGTCATCGAGCTGGACACCCATCCGCCCGGCGTGCAGGTGCTCGAATGGCTGTGGACCCGGCTCGTGGGCCGCACCGAGGGCTGGGTGCAGCTACCCTTCATCGCGGCCTCGCTGGCCGGCATCCTGTTCATGTACCGTTTCGCCCTGGCGTGGACCACTGCCACATCGGCCCTTGCGGTGACGGCCCTTCTGGCCACCCTGCAGTACACCGTGCTCTATGGCCAGTTGGCGCGGCCCTATGCCATCGGGCTCTTCACCGTGGCCCTGCTGGCCGACCAGTGGACGCGCTGGCTGGGCTGGCAGCGCACCGACCATCTGGTCGGAGCCGCCGTTGCGGCGGCGCTGTGCGCCTACACCCACCACTTCGCCGCGCTCGTGGCCGCACTGATCATGGCCAGCGGACTTGTGCTGGCACCGGCGACGGGTCGCCTGCGCTGGCTGCTGGCCTGCGGGGCGAGCCTGCTGCTCTACCTGCCCAACGTGCCCATCCTGTTTCGGCAGCTGGGGCTGGGCGGCCTGCAGGATTGGCTTGCGCCACCGGATGCCCACTGGTTCCCCGACCACCTGTGGTGGGTGGCGCACACCTCCTGGCCGCTGGCCGCCCTGCTGGTGCTCACCGGGGTCGCTTCCGTTGCAGGCTGGTGGCGGGGCGCGTCGCGGGCCTGTCCGATCGTACCCATGCTGCTGGTGTGGGTGCTCGTGCCGGCGGCGCTGGGCTTTGGCTACAGCGTCTGGCGCGCGCCGGTGCTCCAGCATTCGGTGCTCGTGTTCTCCTTCCCCTTCGCGCTGGTGCTGCTGCTCGGCGGACTTCATCTGCGCCGGCCGGTCGCGGCCCTGGGCCTGGTCGGCGTCCTGGCCGGTACCGCCACGTTCACGCTCTTTACGGTGCGGCAGCATCACCGCACCGCGCTGACCTCCAAGTACGAGGCCTTCCTCCAGGCCGCCGCGGATGGCACCGCACACCCCGACCGGCTCGTGGTGATCGACGCGCCGAACGAGGTGCTCGATCGGCTGGAGCAGGAGCCGCGATACACGGCTGCGCGTGGGCATTACCTGCGCCTGCGCGAACTGGGGAGCAACGCGGCCGTGCTCGACCGCATCCGCGCCGACCGGCCGGCGGAGGTCGTGCTCGGTCTCTTCCACAACACCGACCGTGCACTGCCCGCGCTTATTCAGCACCGCCACCCGGTCCTCCTCGAGCGCCTGGACCTGGTGGAGGGACAGGTGCTGCGTTTCGGCACCACCGGCGATGGCCTCGTGGACACCACGGCCTTGAGCGCCGCCGCGCCGGGTGTGCTGCCCGCAGGCTGGCAGGTGGAGCCTGCGGCCGTCGGCACGGACAGCCTGGCGGCGCAAGGCTGGGACCTCGGTGGGCGCGAATACGGCGTCCTCTTCCAAGCGTCCGTGCCGGGGACGCATCAGCCCAACGACGTGCTGGAGCTGCTGCTCGATGCCACGGCCCTGGACCCGACGGGCCTGTCGGTGGAAGCGGTGGTCGAACTGCGATCGGTCGTGGGCGATCGCGACAGCCTGCTCGTGTACCGCGGTGCCTCGGCGCGGGACTGCGCTCGCCGCCTGGGCGAGCGTGGCCCCGTGGTGGTGGCCCTGCCGCTCAGCCGTGCCCTCTCGCGCCACCACGGGTTGATGTTGCGCGCCTACGTGTGGAACCGGGACCGCGGCCACGTGCGCGTGCATGGCCTGCGGCTCCGCTGGCGCGAGGGCGACCCGGCGCTCTATGGGTTGGTGGAGCCCATCCACGGCCCCTGGCGCTTCGCCCCGAAGTGACGGGAAGCAGAAAGGCCGCCCGCAGGCGGCCCTTCCGGCGCAACAAGGGGAAGCGCTAGAACTTGAAGTTGAGACCGATGCCCAGCGTCTCGCGGAACTGCGTCGTGGGTCCGAACTTGGCCACACCGTCCTCCGTGCGGGCGATGTTGATGTCGTGGTCGTAGATGAGCATGGTGTTCAGCGTGGCGGCGAACCAGCTGTTCACCTTGAAGGTCCAGAGCATTTCCCAGTTCACGTCGATGTTGGAGGGCTCCTTCAGGTAGTTGCTGAACAGGTCCAGGCGGGTCATGAAGGCGATGTTCTTCGCCACATCCGTCTGGTAGGTGAGGTTGAGGAAGGCACCGAACTGGAAGAGCAGGTTCTCCCCGGCGGTCACCCGGCGGATGAGCCCTCCCGTGGTGTCGTACACCGCCGGGTCCACACCGAAGTTGCCCGCATCGGCCAGGTCCTGGTCCATGACGAACGTGAGCTTGGCCGTGGCCGGCGACAGGTAGACGCTGAGCTTGTTGTTCGGCTTGTAGTCCACACCGAGGCCGAAGAGCAGGTAGCCCGGGGCCAGCAGGTTGGAGATCTTCACCGTATCGTTCTTGGCGTCGAAGCCCTCGGTGAACTGCGAGCGGAACTGCAGCATGGCGCTGGCGTACCATGGTCCCTTCATCTGGTAGCCGTAGCGCGAGTTGAGCTCGAAGCGATCGTCGCTCTTGAAGGTGCGCTTACCCTCCTGCGCCAGCAGACCATAGGCCAGGGCGACGGAGTTGTCCCACGCGATACGGCCCTTGCGCTTGTTGGCGAAGGCGTTCACCTGGGCGATGCCGCTCATGCTGCTGAGACCACCAGCGGCCCAGTTCACCAATTGCACCTGGGTGAAGTTGATCTGGAACACACCGCCCTTGGTCCACACCTTGGCGGAATCGACGGTGCCGGCTGGTTTGTCGCGCAGGGCCTTGCGGTCGGCGTCCTGCAGGTCCTCCTGGGCCACGGCAGGGGCCAGCATCAGGCACGCCAGTGGAACATGGATGAAGCGGAAAGATCGGTTCATGCGGGGGTTGGGTTCGTTCGAGGGTCGTTCGGCAAGGGTGATCGGGGGACCTACCGAAGGGCGGTCCGTGGTCACTGTTCAGGGGCGAACTCCTGGTCGGAGAAGCGCAGCGTGTCGGGCACGCGCATCACCAGGTAGGGATGGCCGGTGGCCTTGTGGCAGTTGTTGCAGGTGGCGATGAGGGTGGTGAAGCGCGGAGCGAAGTCCTTCAGCCCGTCGGTGCGCAGCTGATCGCGCAGGGCGTCGATGGCAGGAAGTCCCAGGTTGGTCATGTACGTGCTCACGGGCACACCATCATCCACCAGACCGGCCTTGGCCACGGCGGCCATCTCCTCCTTCAGCTCGTGGCGGTAGAACTCGGCCAGCGGCAGGTTGCCGGCGGTGCCCGCGGCCCAGAGCTTGTGCGCGTGGCTCTGGATGCGGCCCATGTACACGGCCACCTCCACCTCGGGCTGCGGGGCGGGCGCGGTGGAAAGGGCCTCCACCTGATGCTGGAGGCGGTTGATGCGATGCATCAGCAGCGCCACCACCACCAGGAAGGCGAGGGCCAGGAGCAGGGTTCCGTTCTTCATCCGAAGGCGAAAAAAGGCCCTCGACGGATGGCGTCGAAGGCCTTGGTGGGCACTGCAGGATTCGAACCAGCGACCCCTACCCTGTCAAGGTAGTGCTCTGAACCAGCTGAGCTAAGTGCCCGAAGGGGCGGCAAAGGTAACCGCCGGTTCCATACCGGCACGACCGCTTGACCTCCCATGCACGGACTCGCTCACGAACAGGGCCCATCCGTATTCACCCGTGGTGGACCACCAAGGGTACCCCAGGTGTCACGAACGGATCGGGCTTCGCGGCCGTTATCCCCGTGATGCGCTCCCTCCTGTTCCTTTGCGGGCTCACCGCGCTGTCCGCCTGCGGACAGGCGCCGTCGAGCCGCCCCCACACCGCCACCGCCATGAAGACCGATGCCGAATGGAAGGCGTCCCTGACGCCGGAAGAGTACCGCGTGCTCCGCCAGAAGGGCACCGAACGCGCCTTCACCGGCGCGTATTGGGATCATCACGACGACGGCGTGTACCGCTGCGCGGGTTGCGGCCTGGCCCTCTTCGGCAGCGACACCAAGTTCGACAGCGGCACGGGCTGGCCCAGCTTCTTCCGTCCGGTGGAGGCCGGCTCCGTGGAAGAGCACGCCGACCGCACGCTGGGCATGGTGCGCACCGAGGTGGTGTGCGGCCGCTGTGGAGGGCACCTGGGCCATGTGTTCCCCGATGGGCCGCGTCCCACGGGCATGCGCTACTGCATCAACTCGGTGTCGCTGCGTTTCGAACCCGCGGCTGCGGAGAAGCCCTGAGCGGCATCAGCCCTCGCGTGCGGCGGCCGACTACATTTGCCGTCATCAGCGCACGATGGCACAGCACACGATCTCCGACAGCGGCCGGATCTTCCAGAACCCGGTGCTGGAGGCCCTCACCAAGACGCACATCGCGATCCCCCTCACCCTGTTCTACGGCAGCGGCGTGGTGGCCATGCTGTACGGCATCTTCGGGCTGAAGCTCGATCTGGCGGGCAGCATCGGCATCTTCCTGGTGGGCGCCTTTTTCTTCACCCTGGTGGAGTACCTGGTGCACCGCTATTTCTATCACATGGAGGCCGACAACCCCAAGCGGGCCCGGATCCAGTACATCTTCCACGGCATCCACCATGATCACCCGCGCGACAAGAAGCGGCTGGCCCTGCCCCCGCTGATGACCGTGCTGGTGGCGGCGATGTTCCTGGGGCTATTCCGCCTGCTGCTGGGCAGCTACGGCTGGGCCTTCGGCGGCGGCTTCATGGTGGGCTACGCCACCTACCTGCTGGCGCACTACGCCATCCACATCCACCGCCCGCCGAAGAACTTCCTGTCGCTGATCTGGAAGCACCACAACCTGCATCACTTCGCCGACACCGACGGCGCCTTCGGCGTCAGTTCGCCCTTCTGGGACCATGTGTTCGGCACCATGCCCCGCGACCCGCGCGCCAAGCGCGAGGCGGCCGGCGCCTGAACTGAACGGCGCCCTCTCAGGCGGTGGCCCTGGCCGCCGGTGCCACCGGCACGCCCAACACCTTCTTCAGCACATTCACCGTGCGGTCGATCTCCTCTCGCGTGGTGTAGCGGCTGAACGAGAACCGGATGTTCGCGCCCGTGACGTCGGGATAAAGGGCACCGAGCACATGGCTGCCCGCATTGCTGCCGCTGCTGCAGGCGCTTCCACCGCTGCAGGCGATGCCTTCGATGTCCAGGTGGTAGATCAGCATTTCGGCCTTGCCATCGTCCGGGAAGCGGACGTTGAGCACGGTGTACAGGCTGTCCGGACCGATGTCGCCGTTGAAGGCCACGCCCGGCACCTCGGCCCGCAGGCGGGCGATCATGTGGTCCTTGAGGCCCCGCACGTGCCGCTGGTGCTCCTCCAGGTGGGCGTAGGCCAGGTCGAGGGCGGTGGCCAGGCCCACGATGCCGGCCACGTTCTCGGTGCCGCCGCGCATGTTGCGCTCCTGGGCGCCGCCCTGGATCATGGGCTTGAGGCCGGTGCCCTCGCGCAGGTAGAGGAAGCCCACGCCCTTGGGCCCGTGGAACTTGTGGGCGCTGGCGCTCAGCATGTCCACCGGCAGGGTATGCAGGTCGAAGGCGTAGTGGCCCATGGTCTGCACCGTATCGCTGTGGAAGAGCGCCTGGTGCCGGCGGCAGAGGGTGCCGATGGCGTGCAGGTCGTTGCGGGTACCCACCTCGTTGTTGGCGTGCATCAGGCTCACCAGCGCACGGGGATTGGCGGCCAGCAGTTCCTCCAGGTGGGCAAGGTCCGCGCGCCCGTCGGCGTCCAACCGCACCCAGTGCACCTGCACAGGGCCGCTGCGGCCCAGCTCGTGGGCGGTGTGCTCGATGGCGTGGTGCTCGATGGGCGAGGTGATCAGGTGGCGCACCCCGCGGTCGCGCACGCTGCAGGCAAGCGCCATGTTGTCCGCCTCGGTGCCGCCGCTGGTGAAGATGATGTCGCCCGGCATGCCATGCAGCCGGTCGGCCACGGTGCGGCGGGCGCGCTCCACGGCGGCGCGGCTCCGGCGCCCGAAGGCGTGGATGCTGCTGGGGTTGCCGAACTCCTCCCGCAGGCAGGTGGTCATCGCCTCCAGCACTTCGGGGGCCAGCGGCGTGGTGGCCGCGTTGTCCAGGTAGATCCTGTTCATGGGGTCAGGGGGTCCGGGACCATGGGCGCGTGTGCGCATGTGCTCATGTGCCCATGGACCACGGGAGCCGCGAATTTACCGCCTTCCGGGCACGCGGGGACCGCGGCCACGCGCCGGCATCCCGGCCGCGCTCTCACAGCCACCCCTTCCGATCATGGACGGCGGGGCGTATCTTGGCGTCATGGGGTGGGCCCGCAGCTTCGGACGTCCCGAGGTGCGTATAGCGACCCGGTTCAGGGGGGATATACGAACTGGTTCGTATATCAAACGTTAGCGGCAAGTTAGAATACGATATCCGAGGCTATGTCAAAAAAGGTCGAGATACCCAACCTACACCACATTCGTGAGCGAGAAAGAGGCTGGTTTGTTCAGCTGCGCCATGATGGAAAAATCACATCAAGGCAATTTGGCGTCAAGAGATATAATGGGAAGGAGAACGCTCTAATAGCTGCGATAAAGTTCCGAGACAACTTTATCAAGGAGCATAACATCGACCTGAATAAGCGGTTCAAAAAGCCGGACATTCAAGGTGTATCCTTGACCACCAATAACGGGCGGAAGGGAGAACGTGATGATGTATGGCAAGCATTCGGCACAATCGATGGAAAATCGGTCACAAGACGCTTCCCGGTAAAAAAACATGGATTTGATGAAGCGCACAGACTGGCAATAGAAGCCAAAAAGGAAATAGACCTGCAGGCGAAGACTGGTCAGTTGCCGAATTTCGCTCCACCTGAGGACGTCAACATCAAGGTTTGGAGGTACATGAACTTCACAAAGTTTGTATATACCCTTGAGAAGAAAGCACTATTCTTTTCGCATGTCGATGACCTTGGTGACCCCTACGAAGGCGAACTATCATTTGCGAATAAGAAGCTTAGGAGTTTCATATACAGCAGGTCAAAGCAAAAACCAGACTTGAATGACCTTAATCTTGAACTTCAGGAAACACGTAAAAGAATATTCGTGAACTGCTGGCACATGAATAAATCTGAGTCAGATGCTATGTGGAAAATATATGCCAAATCAAACGAAGCCATTTGTATTCAATCAACATACACGAAACTAAGAAAGTCCTTGCCCGAAATTGTCAAGACAGGAAAAATAAAGTATATCGATTACGATAGATCATGGATTCCAGAATCGGACCCGTATTATCCATACCTGCATAAGAGGGATTCCTTTAGCCATGAAAAGGAGATTAGAGGGCTTATTGATTCCCTCGATATTGCTTCAAGTGATGCAGAGAGATTCCAGACGACTTCAAAAGGTATTTGGGTAGAAGTTCCTCTATCTGGTCTCGTGGATGTAGTTTACGTGGCGCCCAACTCACCTAGTTGGTTTAAAGACCTTGTTGAGGCCGTAATGCAGCGGTATGCTCTACGCAAGAAAGTCATCAGATCTCCACTCCTTTACAAGCCTAGACCTTGACTGATAGGTAAACCAGCCGCTAACATGCGCTTGCCGCAAGCCGCCAGGTCCTGTGGATAGCTCCCGTTGAACTATGAACATTTCGTTCAGGAACAAGATCACGAAAGGCGGTCTGCGGCAAGCGCAGGCCCGCTACCCCCCTCACCCCTCTCCCAGCTCCCGCACAACGCGTTGGGCCAGGGCATCCGCCTCGGACATGCTGGGGGCTTCGGCATAGACGCGGATGATGGGTTCGGTGTTGCTGCGCCGCAGGTGCACCCAGGTGTTGCCGAACTCGATGCGCAGGCCGTCCACCGTGCTGTGGGGTTGGGCGGCGTAGCGCTGCTGCATGCGGTCCACCAGGGCCTGCACGTCCACGCCGGGCCGTAGTTCGATCTTGTTCTTGCTGATGAAGTAGTCCGGGTAGCTGCGCCGAAGCGCCAGGCAGCTGCCGCCGCGCCGGGCCAGCAGGGTGAGGAAGAGGGCGATGCCCACGAGCGCATCGCGGCCGTAGTGCAGTTCGCTGAGGATGACGCCGCCGTTGCCTTCGCCGCCGATGGGCGCGTTCACCTGTCGCATCCGCTCCACCACGTTCACCTCGCCCACGGCGCTGGCGTGGCGGGTGCGGCCGTGGCGCGCGGCGATGTCGTTGAGGGCGCGGGTGCTGCTGAGGTTGCTCACCGTGTCGCCGGGGCGGTGGGCCAGCACATGGTCCGCGCAGGCCACCAGGGTGTACTCCTCGCCGAAGAGGCTGCCGTCCTCGCACACCAGCGCCAGGCGGTCCACGTCGGGGTCCACACTGAGGCCCAGATGGGCCTTGTGCTGCACCACCGCGGCGCAGAGGTCGGTGAGGTGCTCGGGCAGCGGCTCGGGGTTGTGGGGGAAGTGGCCGGTGGGCTCGCAGTACAGCTTCACCACCTCCACGCCCAGGGCCTCCAGCAGCAGGGGCACGGCCAGGCCGCCCACGCTGTTCACCGCGTCCACCACCACGGTGTACTTCCGGGCGGCGATGGCCTGGGCGTCCACGAGGTCCAGCTTCAGGATGGCGTCGATGTGCTTGCGGGTCCAGCTGTCGTCGGTGCGCACGCGGCCCAGCCGGTCCACCTCGGCGAAGGTGTAGGCGTCGCTCTCCGCCAGGCGCAGGACCTCGGCCCCATCGGCGGCGCTGATGAACTCGCCTTGGGCGTTGAGCAGCTTCAGCGCGTTCCACTGCTTGGGGTTGTGGCTGGCGGTGAGGATGATGCCGGCGTCGGCGCCTTCGCCGGGCACGGCCATCTCCACGGTGGGCGTGGTGGCCAGGCCCAGGTCGATGACCTCGAAGCCGAGGCCCACGAGGGTGCCGCGCACCAGGTCAGCCACCATCGGACCGCTGAGGCGCGCGTCACGGCCCAGCACCAGCTTCGGCGCTGGGTTGCCGCTGCGCTGGAGGATGAGGGTGCCGAAGGCGGCGGTATAGCGGACCACGTCGAGGGGCGAGAGGCCTTCGCCGGGGCGGCCACCGATGGTGCCGCGGATGCCGGAGATGGAGCGGATGAGGGTCATGGGAATGGGGTGTTCCTGAGCGGCTGCAAAGGTGGAACCCACGCGGTCGCATCTGTCGGTCGGCGGCGGAGGTCTTCAACGGGGGGGTGTGAGCGGGCCACAGGGATCCTGCTCCCAGCCTCCTGCCTCCAGCCTCCTGCCTCCAGCCACCAGCTTCCAGCCACAAGCCGTAGGCCGCCAGCCACCAGCCACAGGCTTCCAGCCACATGCCGCAGGCCGCCAGCCACAAGCTTCCAGCTGCAGGCCGCCCGCCACCGGCCGCGAGCATCCATCCTTCCTCTTGATCCTTCCTCCTTGGTCCTTCTTCAGGCCTGGGTCGATCCCCCGGTGGGTTGTGCATAACACATTTCCGGCGACCCCGGCCCGCCATGGGGTTCCCTATTTTTGAGGGAACTTTGCAGCGCATGAACGAAGGCCCTTCCCCCCTGCCCGACCGCGAGGACGACCGCACGGACCACGTGCAACGCTTCGAGGCGATGCTGAGCCGGAACGACCATTACTTCTTCGACGTCGAGGAGTTCGAGCTGATCATCGAGCACTACCTGGACAACAACGAGCCGAAGAAGGCGCGGCAGGTGCTGGACTATGCGCACAAGCAGCACCCCGGCTCGGTGGACCTGTTGTTCTGCGAGGCGCAGGTGCTGATGGGCATGGGCCGCTTGAACCGCGCCCTGGAGGTGCTCGACAGCATCGCCAAGCTGGAGCCCTACAATGAGGATGTGCATCTGCACAAGGCCGGCATCCACAGCCAGTTGCGCAACTACCGCAAGGCCATCGAGCACTACCGCAAGGCGCTGGAGCTGGCCGAGGAGGGCCTGGACGACATCTACCTGGACCTGGCCTTCGAGCACGAGAACTGCGAGCAGTTCGACGAGGCCATCGGTTGCCTGAAGAAGGCCCTGGAGGTGAATCCTGAGAACGAGGCCGTGCTGTACGAGCTGGCCTACTGCTACGACCTGGCCGAGGCGCACGAGGCCAGCGTGGTCTTCTTCCGCCACTTCACCAACGAACACCCTTACAGCTTCGTGGCCTGGTACAACCTGGGCAACGCGCTGGCCAAGCTGGGCCGGTTGGAGGAGAGCAACAACGCCCTGGACCTCTGCCTGGCGATCGAGGAGGAGTTCAGCTCGGCCTATTTCAGCAAGGCGCGCAACCTGCTGCAGCAGGGTTCCTACGAGGAGGCCATCGCCTGCTACCAGGAGACCCTGAACATCGACGGCCCACAGGCCGTCACCTTCAGCTACATCGGCGAATGCTTCGAAAAGATGGAGCGGTACGAGCAGGCGCTCATCCATTATGACCAGGCGCTGGCGCTGGACCCCAACTGGGTGGACGCGTGGATCGGGCGCGGCGTGGTGAAGGACTACCAGGGTCGGCTGGTGGAGGCCATCAAGGACCTGGAGCAGGCGGTGCGCATCTCCCCGGACACGGGCGACGGCTGGTTCTACCTGGCCAACGCGCTGGCCCGCGCCGAACGCTGGGAGGCGGGAATCCAGGCCTACGAGCGCCTGAACAGCATGGAGCCCGAGAACCTGGAGGGCTGGCTGGACCATGCCGACCTGATGATGCACCTGAAGGGACCGGAGGCCGCGCTGGCCAAGCTGCGGGAGGGCGAGCTGGTGCACAAGCTGACCCCACGCTACAAGTACCGGATGGCGAGCTACCTGCTGCGCTGCGGACGCCAGCAGCAGGCCCTGCTCGAGCTGGAGGAGGCGCTGATGGCCGACCATGCCGGTCACGCCCAGTTGCTGGAGCACCACCCCGAGGCGGCCGCCATGCCGCAGGTGATGCACCTCATCGAGCTCTACAAACGATGAACTTCAGCCTGTCGCACATCCCCGCGCGCACGGCCAGACCGCGCGAGGAGGGCCTCACCATGGTGATGGACAAGGGCTTGAGCCTGCGGCAGGTGGACGACCTGATCGAGACCTCGGGCGACCTGGTGGACCTGGTGAAGCTGGGCTTCGGCACCAGCTATGTGATGCCGCGCCTGAAGGACAAGGTGAAGCGCTACGCGGACGCCGGCATCCGGGTGTACCTCGGCGGCACGCTGTTCGAGGCCTTCATCGCCCGCGGGCAGTTCGACGCCTACCGGAAGCTGCTCAAGGAGTTGAAACTGGACTGCGCCGAGGTGAGCGACGGCAGCATCACGCTACCGCACGACGAGAAGTGCCGCTACATCAACCTGCTGGCGCAGGACCACACGGTGCTGAGCGAGGTGGGCAGCAAGGAGACCGGGATCCTGATCAGCCCGGCCAAGTGGGTGAGGATGATGAACACCGAGCTGGAGGCCGGCAGCTGGAAGGTGATCGCGGAGGCGCGCGAGAGCGGCAACGTGGGCATCTACCGGCCGAGCGGGCACGCGCACACCGCCCTGGTGAACCGGATCCTGGCCAAGGTGCCCGGGAAGGACATCCTGTGGGAGGCCCCGCAGAAAAGCCAGCAGGTCTGGTTCATCAAGCAGATCGGCGCCAACGTGAACCTGGGCAACGTGCCGGCCGATGAGGTGATCCCCTTGGAGACCCTGCGGTTGGGGCTGCGGGGCGACACCTTCTTCCAGTACCTGCCGGAGGAGGTGGCCGAGAAGCTGCGGCAGGTGAAGCCGCCGGAACAGGAAGGCAAGAGCAAGGCGTGACCGTGCGGCCCCGTACGCATCATCCGGTGCATCTTCGCGCCGCATGCACCACGACCCGACCGCTCCATCCATGACCACGATCGGCCCGGAGGACCTTCAGCGGATGCGCCGCGATGGCGTGGTGTTCCAGCTGGTCGATGTGCGCGAGCCCTACGAGGCCGAGCGCTGCTCCCTGGGCGGTACGCTGATCCCGATGGGTGAACTGCTGGACAGGCTGGAGGAGATCCGCCGCGATGTCCCGGTGGTGGTGCACTGCCGCAGCGGCAATCGGGCCCTGGCGGTGATCACCGCGCTGGAGCGCCGCCACGGCTTCAGCAACCTCATCCAGCTGGAGGGCGGCATCCAGGCCTTCGCGGCCCAGGTGGATCCCGGGATGCGCTGCGACTAGAGGCCACCCTTGCGCATGGCATACGTCAGGTGACGGCCGCGGCCCGCTTCCGTACCTTTACCCCTGTCCTCACCGAAGGCCCGATGCCCAGTTCCCTTGCCCACTCGCACGTCACGTTGAGCCCGGCCCAGAAGGCCCGGAAGATCAACATGGACGCCGACCTCTACGGCACCTTCGCCGAGATCGGCGCGGGCCAGGAGACGGTGCGTCATTTCTTCCGCGCGGGCGGCGCCAGCCAGACCATCGCCAAGGCGATGAGCGCCTACGACAAGGACTTCAGCAACGCCATCTATGGCAAGGAGCCGGGCAACCGCTTCGTGTGCGAGAGCCGGCTGAGGAACATGCTGCGGCATGAGTACGGCCTGATGGTGGAGCGCCTGTCCCGCAAGGACCATCCCACCAAGAAGTTCTTCACGTTCGCCAACACGGTGGCCACCAGCACGCTGGAGAGGCCGCACAGCGGACACGGCTGGATCGGGGTCCGGTTCCAGACCGGTCCGGACAGGCCCACCAGCGATGTCATCATCCACGTGCGCCTGCACGACCCCGACATCAGCCTGCAGCAGGAGACGCTGGGCGTGATGGGCACCAACCTGCTCTACGGCTGCCTCTTCCAGCACCTTGATCCGCAGGAGATCATGACCAGCCTCTACGACAACGTGAGCCGTCACGTGATCGAGGTGGACATGATCCAGATGAACGGGCCGGACTTCGCGCAGGTGGACAACCGGCTGTTGAGCCTGCAATTGGTGAAGCGGGGCTACACGGACGCGGTGATCTTCGGTCCGGACGGGCAGAACCTGCAGGCCAGCGAGGCCCTGTACAAGAAGAACATCCTCACCATCCGCGGAAGCTTCCGCCCGGTGACGAAGGTGAACATCGATATGATCATGAACGGTTATAACATGTTCATCAAGGAGAACCGGGTGGACCGGAGCAATCTGCAGGTGCTCTTCGAGATCACGCTCAACAACCTGCAGGCGGACACCGGCAGTGTGGACGAGAAGGACTTCATCGACCGCGCGGACATCCTGTGCAGCCTGGGGCAGACCGTGCTGATCAGCAATTACCAGCAGTACTACAAGCTGGTGGAGTACTTCAGCCGGTACACCAAAGCGCGCATGGGCCTGATCATGGGGGTGAACAACCTCATCGAGGTGTTCGACGAGAAGTACTACCGCGACCTGAACGGCGGCATGCTGGAGGCCTTCGGCATCCTGTTCACCCGCGACCTGAAGATCTACGTGTACCCCAGCAAACCGACGGCGGACGTGCCGCTGATGACCACCGAGAACATGCCGGTGCACCCGCGGTTGAAGCCCCTGTACGATTACCTGCTGTACAACAAGCGGATCGTGGACATCGAGAGCTTCGACCCCACCGTGCTGCACATCTTCAGCCAGAAGGTGCTGGCCATGATCCGCGAGGGGCGCGACAACTGGGAGGAGCTCGTGCCCCCTTACGTGGACAACATGATCAAGGACAACCGGCTGTTCGGGTACCGTCCGAAAGGCGAGGTCTCCGGCGTGCCGAAGGTGGAAGCGAAGGCGTGAGCTCCGCGATCCGACGGGCTTGCGCCGGGGCTCGACGAGCGATCGGGGCACGCACGGTGCGCTGGCTATCTTGGCCGCGTTGCAATGCATGAAGGCCTGCCCCACCCGAACCGCACTGGAACCGGCCACGCAGCCCGGACGCGTCACCCCGCTGTCCGCCGCCTGCCCCACCCCTGGAAGGCCTGGCTCAGCGTCAGCAACGACCCGGACAACACCTCGCCCGACGGTTGGGCCCAGTTGCACCGCCTCATCTGGGAGGAGCTCCACCTGCCATTCGCCGATGCGCTTTTCCTGCGCTCCTTCAACACGCAGCTGCCCGATCAGGTGGACCTCCACGGGCATCCGCACATCCTGACGGCCCATCCGCACGACAGCCTGCACACTTGGGGCGACTACATGTTCGCCCGCACGCGCGGCTTCGACCGCAGCGATGCCGAAGAGGCGCTGAACTGGCTGCGACGCATCGGGTTCAGGCCACGCGTGTGGGTGGACCACAGCCAGTTCACGGGCAACATGCTGCACCTGCACCGCACCGGGGCCATCCCCGAGTTCCGGGACGCCTCGGGACATGTGTACCCCAATCCGTTGTATACCCTGGACCTGGTGCATGAGGCGGGCGTGCGCTACCTCTGGGACGGTACGGTGACCCCGGTGTTGGGGCAGGACATCCCGATGGGCGACCTGTCGTGGACCTTGGAAAGCACGGGCGACCGGCGGGCGGGCCTGGCACTTTATGCGCGCCGGAGGATCCGCGCGGGCCTGCGACCGGGCACGGTGACATCGGCCCGCGATGCGAACCGGGCCTACCGACGGCATCGCTTCCCCGACGGGCGCAGCTTCTACATCTTTCAGCGGCATGGGCAATGGCCGCTGGCCGACATCGACGGGCTCGGCGAGCTGCTGGCCCCCGCGCGGATGGACGAGCTGGTGCGCCGGGGCGGTGTGTGCATCGCCTACACCCACCTGGGCAAGCGGCCCGCCGGGCGCATGGACGACCCCGAGCATGTGCCGCCCCGGACGCGGCGTGCGCTGGAGCACGTGGCCACGCTTTACCGCCAGGGCCGATTGATGCTCAGCGGTACCGCCCGCCTGCTGGACCATCTGGTGGTCCGCGACCATATCGACGTGGATGCCGCACGCCGGAGCATCCGCTTCGTGGCCGATGGCATCGCGTTCGACCGGCTCGGCGCCCAGGAACTGGCCGGTCACGCGTTCACGTTCGATCTTCCCTTCGCCTCCGGGTGGGAGGTCCTGGGCAGCGATGGACCGTTGGACCCACGCGTGGAGGTGCACGGCCGCGCGGCCTTCACGCTTCATTTCGACGGCGCATGAGCCACCGGGTGGTCCTGCTCACCAACCGATCGCGCGGGTCGATGGCCCTCGCCCGGGCGCTGGTCGCCGGCGGGCTCGACCTGGGGCTGGTGGTGGTGGGCCGTGAACCCGCTCCCGAGAAGTCCAAACGGCCGATCACCCGGTTGCTGCGTGCCGCGCTGGGCGATGCGCTGGTGAACCGCATCGGCACCCTGCTGCAGGACCGGGCCGTCAAGCACGTGCTGCGGGTGGAGCGCCGGTTGTTCGCGGATGCCGACATCGTGCTGGAAGGTGGCATCAACGCCTGCGACCTGCTGCCGGGATGGCCTCCGGGCGTGCCCGTGGTCGAGGTGGACCGCATGAACGACGCCGGAACCGTCGCGCGCATCCGCTCCGGGTCGCCCGATGCGCTGGTGGTCTTCGGCACGGGTATCCTGAAACGCCCCGTGCTGGCCATCGCCCCCGCCATCAACGCGCACACCAGCCTGCTGCCCCATTACCGCGGCACACGCAGCGAGTTCTGGCAGTGCCGCCACAACGACCCCGCCCATGTGGGCATCACCATCCATCTGGTGGATGAAGGGGTGGACACGGGTCAGGTGCTGTTCCAGCGCCCCACGGCGACCCCATGGCCCACCACACCCTTCCACTTGCGGAGCCTCAACACCCTGGAGGTGATCCGCCACCTGCCGGGCGTGGTGAAGGCCTTCCTGGACGGTCGGCTCACACCGTTCGCGCAGCCCGAGGGCTCCGGCACCACCTACCGGAACCGCGACATCACCTTCGCCGACCGGGAAGCGCTGTTCGGCCACCTGGAGGCCTGATCGTGATGCGCCCCTTCGTGGTACACCGCCATTCCGGACACCGAGGTGCGGTGTATGCCCTGGCCGTCCGGCAAGGTCGCGTGCTGAGCGGCAGCGGTGACGGCATGGTGGCCGCGTGGGGCAAGGACGCCGCATCCGGCGAGGCGGTGGCGCAGATCGGCCAGTCCGTGTTCGCCCTGGCGGTGCTCGACCACTTGGACATCCTGCTGATCGGCACCGAGGTCGGCGACCTGCACGTGGTGGACCTGAGCGATCGGCGCGAGGCGCAGCGGATGGTGCTGCATCGGCGGGGCATCTACCGCATTGTGGCGCTCGACGACCAGCGCGTGGCCTGCGCGGGTGGCGATGGTTCCCTGAGCGTTTGGGGGGTGCGGCGCGATGCCCGCGGGCCGCAGCTCACGCTTCAACGGCACATCCCCATGGCGGAGGAGAAAGTGCGCGACATCGCGATGGACCCTGCGCGGGGTCAGGTGGCCGTAGCCTGCGGGGATGGCACGGTGCGGGTGCTCGACGCCGTGGACCTCAACGAGCGGCTTACGCTGGAAGGCCACGTCGGAGGCGCCACGAGCGTGGCCTGGCACCCCGGCAAGCCGGTGCTGCTCTCCGGGGGCAAGGATGGCCACCTGCGGGCCTGGCACGCGGAGCGGGGCACGCCCCTGCTCGCCCAACCGGCGCACCGGGCGGGCATCTACGCGCTGGCGTTCGATCCGCGGGGGGCGCTGCTGGCCACCGCGAGCCGCGACAAGACCGCCAAGGTGTGGCGTGCGGACGACCTGGAGCCCCTGATGCGCCTGGACCGAACCGCCGGTGGTCATACGCACAGCGTGAACCACCTCTGCTGGCTGGGCGACCACCTGTTCACGGCTGGCGACGACCGGATGGTGATCGAGTGGTCCAGCACTGACGGCCGTTAACTTGCCCGCATGGCCGCCTCGCCGCGTACACGCACCACTCGCCGGGTGCTGTGGGCGCTCTGCGCGGTGTTGCTGGCGGTGACCAACAACATCAACTGGGGGCGCGACCATTGGCGCACGGTGCTGCAGGCCGATGCCAAGGGCTACCACGCCTACCTGCCCGCCCTGGTGGTGCACCACGACCTGCATTTCGGTTTCCTGGACCTCGCCGACAGCCTGGGCAGCACGCCCGCGCTGCGCTACGACTACCGCACCGCGCCAACGGGCGACACCATCAACAAATACTGGTGCGGCACGGCGCTGATGCAGGCACCGTTCCATCTGGCCGTCCATGGCCTGCTGAAGGCCGCAGGCCGGCCCGCTCCGGGTCATGGCAAGCCCTATGTGATGGCCGTGTGCGTGGCCGCCATCGCGTACGCCCTGATCGGGCTGTGGGCGGTGGGCCGCCTCATGGCCTCCTGGGGTGTGGACGACCGATGGTGCGCGCTCACGCTCGCCGCGATCTTGTTCGGCACCCACCTGTTCTACTACACCATCGTGGCCCCGGGCATGAGCCACGTATACAGTTTCGCCCTGGTGGCGTTGTTGCTTCTGAGCGGACGCCGCTATGCCACGGATGGCCGGGCGCGATGGCTTCCCGTGATGGGCGCGCTCGTCGGCCTGCTGGTGCTGGTGCGGCCGGTGAACGGGATCGCCGTGCTGGCGTTGCCGGTGGTGGCCGGCGGCCGGGCTTCGCTCGTCCAGCGGCTCCGCGACCTCCCTCACCAGTTGCGCGCCTTGGTGAGCGCCGTCGGCATCGGTGCGCTCATCGCCGGCCTTCAACCCTTGGTGTACCGGGTCAGCACAGGGCATTGGTGGGTGGACAGCTATCCCGGCGAGCACTTCCGCTGGAGCGACCCGCACATGCTGGACAT
The DNA here is from genome assembly GCA_937872175.1 of uncultured Flavobacteriales bacterium. Taxonomy (GTDB): domain Bacteria; phylum Bacteroidota; class Bacteroidia; order Flavobacteriales_F; family PHOS-HE28; genus PHOS-HE28. The sequence goes on from CALMPI010000020.1 coordinate 84,850, forward strand.
CCTGATCAGCTATCGCAAGGGCCTGCTGGTGTACACCCCCCTGTGCGCACTCGCCTTGATCGGCCTTGTCCCGCTGTGGCGTCGGTCGCGCTTCACCGCTGCGGCATGGGTGGCGTTCATGTCGCTTCTCACCTATGTGTTGTCCAGCTGGTGGAACTGGTGGTACGGTGGCAGCTTCGGTGCACGTCCCTTCGTGGAGTACCTGCCCCTGTTCGCCCTGCCGCTGGGGCTGGCGTTGCAGGCGGCCCACGGCGCCCGTCGCACGGTGCTGGTGACGACCGTGGTGCTTCTCGTGGCGCTGTGCCAGGTGCAGACCTACCAGGCCCGGTACTACCAGATCCACTACGAGGACATGGACCGGTCGCGGTACTGGGAGGTGTTCCTCCGGCTCGATCGGTTGCCGTGAACCCTTGCGCTAGAGCGGGTAGAACACCGGGATCAGGAAGGTGGCCAGCAGCCAGAAGAGCAGGTGCAGCGGGGCACCCACCTTCAGGAAATCCGTGTACCGGTAGCGGCCTGCGCTGTACACCATCGCGTTGGTCTGGTAGCCGATGGGCGTCATGAAGCTGGCGCTTGCGGCAAAGGCGACGGCCATGAGGAAGGGGGTCGGGCTGGAATCCATGCGCCCGGCCACCTGGATGGCGATCGGCGTGATGAGCGCCGCGGTGGCGGTGTTGCTCATCAGTTCGGTGAGCAGACTGGTGAAGAGGTACAACCCGCTGAGGACGGCCGCAGGCCCCAGGTCGCGCAACAGGTCCACCACCCCGCCGGCGAGGCGGGCATCGAGGCCGCTGGCGTGCATGCCGATGCCCAAGCTGAAGGAGCCGGCCATGAGGAACACGATCTTCCACTCGATCGCCTCGTAGACGTCCTTCATGGAGAGGCATCCGGTGAGCACGACGAACACCACCGCGGCCAGGGCGGCCACCATCACCGGCAGCACGTTCAGGCTGGAGAGCACCACCACGGCGGCCACGGCCGCTGTGACCAGCGCGAAGCGCCCGCGATCGAAGGCGGCGATGCCGTCCTGTCGGGCCAGGATGGCGAACGGGGCATCAGGCCCCCGCTGAAGGCGCTGCAGGGTACCGACATAGTGGCTGCGGACCTCGGCCAGCACCACGTCGCCGCTGCGCAGCACCACGTCATGCAAGCGGTCATGCACGACCTCTTCCCGATGGCGCACGGCGAGGGGCACGGCGCGATAGGCACGGATGAGGTCGGCCTCGCGCAGGGTCTTGCCCTCCAGGGGGCTGCTGGCGGTGATGACGAGCTCCACGAGGGTGGTCCCCCGGGCCCGCAGGTCATCATCGGCCAGGCGCACGCTGGGGCGCACGCTCACCTGGGCGCGGTCCTTCATGGCCCGGATCCTGGCCACATCGCACCGCACCTTGAGCAGATCGCCGGCTTCGAGCACGGTATCGCCACTGGGCAGATTGAACCGTTGACCACCGCGCTGGATGGCGATGATGTCCATTTCCATGTCACGCACCAACGGGCTGTCCATGATGCGCTTGCCCACGCTGCTCCCGCCGGACAGCAGTTCGATCTCCGTGAGGTAGCCCCCCATGCCGAACTGATCGCCCAGGTCATCCCCCACCGGTCGATCCCCGGGCAGGAGATGACGACCCACAAGCACCATGTAGGACACCCCGGCGACCAGGAAGACAAGCCCCATGGGCGCCATCTGGAACATGCTGATGTCCGGTGCCCCGAGCTTCTGCGCCAGGCCGCTCACCACGATGTTGGTGCTGGTGCCGATGAGGGTGCATGTACCGCCCATGATGGTGCCGAAACTCAGGGGGATGAGCAGCTTGCCGGGATGGATCCGGGCCGAACGCGCCATCTGCACGGCGATGGGAATGAAGACCGCGACGATGGGCGTGTTGTTGATGAAGGCGGAGATGGCCCCGATGGCGAGCATGAACACGGCGAGCCCACGGGACTCCCCTTCCTTGAACAACGGCCCGAGCCGGGGACCGATCGTGCTGAGCGCGCCGGTGCGCAGCAGGGCTGCGCTGAGCACGAACATGAAGGCCACGGTAAGGGTCGCCGCGTCACTGAAGCCCGCCACCGCTTCCTGCGGGGTGATGACCCCCGTGAGCGTCAGGACCAGCGCGATGAGCAGGGCCACCAGATCGATGCTGAGCTTCTCGGAAATGAACAGCATGAGCGCACCGATCACGGTGGCGAGGACGATCCATTCGGAGGGCGACATCGGCGGTGGGAGCGTGCGAAGTAAGTGAACCCAAGGCTGGGTGGCCGTGCTGCCCGCAGCACGGATACCGGGTTCCGCATGCCGATCGGACCGGCCCGCACGAAGCCTGACCGATGTCAGCTCCGTTCCAGGGAACTTGCCCCCCCAAGGAACCTCACATGTACAGGAACGCGATCATTCCCGCTGTCTGCGCCCTGCTGATCGGCCAGGGCGCGGCCCATGCACAGGGCTGCGTGGCCATCCGCAGCTTCACGAGCTGCAACCCGAACGCGTTCACCAACGGGGAACTGATCGGCAAGGGCTGGCAGGTGAGCTTGAACTACCGCTACTTCGAGTCGTTCCGCCATTTCAAAGGTGACCATGAGGAGAGCCAGCGTCTCGAGATCGGCAACGAGGTGTGGAACTACAGCACCCAGCTGAACCTGGGGCTCGTGTACAACCTCGACCGCTGCAACGGGCTGGTGTTCTCCCTACCGTACGGCTATAACGTGCGCAGCTCCGAATACGAGCACAGGACCACCGGGAACCCCTCGTTGCGCACACGCAAGAGCATGCGCAGCATGGGCATCGGCGATATCCGCGTGAGCTACACGCGGTGGCTCTGGAACCCGGACAGCGTGTCGAACGGGAACCTGCAGGTCGGCGTTGGGGTGAAACTGCCCACCGGCAGCTTCGCCTACCGGGACTTCTGGTACAACGTGGGCCCCGATACACTTGGGGAATACCGACCGGTTGACCAGAGCATCCAGCTCGGCGACGGCGGCCTCGGATTCACGCTCGAATTGCAGGGCTACCGCAAGCTCTTCGGTCCGGTCTACGGGTACTTGAACGCGTTCTACCTGTTCAACCCGATGGAGACGAACGGCACCCGGACCTACCGGGAAACGATAAGCCCGGTGCTGGCCAACGAGGACATCATGAGCATCCCCGACCAATACATGGCGCGGGCCGGCCTGAACTGGAACATCAGCCACAAGCTTGGCCTGAACCTCTTCGCCGGCGGCCGACTGGAAGGCATCCCCGTGGAGGACCTGATCGGGGGGAGCGGTGGGTTCCGGCGTCCGGGATACGTCCTGAGCGCGGAGCCCGGGATCGACTGGATGAGAGGTCGGCATGATATCAACCTCAGCATCCCCTGGGCCATCTACCGCAACAGGACGCAAAGCGTAACGGACAAGGAGATGGAGGCCCAACTGGGGACTCCGCGCCATGGTGATGCGGCCTTCGCGGACTACACGATCAACCTGTCCTGGAGCGTGCGTCTTGGTGGTGGGGACGGGCACTGAGGCCTCACCCCAGGTGGGCGAGATACCACGGTATCGCCCGCTTCAGGCCATCCTCGATCGCATAGCCCGGTTCATAGCCCAGCACGGTATGGGCCCGCCCGACATCGGCCAATGAGTTGCGCACATCACCGGGACGTTCGGGACCATGCTCCACGGGTACCTGGGCCACCTGCGGATCGTGCTCCTGCAGGGCCTCGCGCAACATGTTCACCAAGGTGAGGAGGTCGGTGCTGCGTCCGTAGGCGATGTTGAAGACGCCTCCGAAAGCCTCGGCTTGCGGGGTGGCAAGCGCGCATTCGACGGCCTGCACCGCGTTGCCCACGTAGGTGAAATCGCGGGTCTGTCGGCCGTCCCCGTTCAATACGGGCGGTTGATGGCGAAGGAAGCGATCGATGAACCGAGGAATGGCCGCGGCATAGGGGCCGTTCGGGTCCTGATGCTCACCGAAGACGTTAAAGAACCGCAGGCCGATGGTCTCCAGGCCGAACAGGCGATGGTAGAGCCCGGCATAGGCCTCGTCCATGGCCTTCGTGACCGCATACGGGGACAGGGGTACGCCTTCCTGTCCTTCCACCTTCGGCGAGGCGGGACTGTCACCGTAGACGCTCGAACTGCTGGCATAGACGATCCGGCGCACGCGGTGCGTGCGGCACGCCTCCAGAACGTGCAGGAATCCCGTGAGGTTGGCGGCTTCGCTCGCGATCGGATCATCGATGCTGCGCGGTACGGAACCCAAGGCGGCCAAGTGTACCACGCTTTCGACACCCGCGACCGCGTGTCGGCAGGCGTCGAGGTCGCGGATGTCGGCCTCCAGGAGGTGGAATCCCGGGTTCGGCACCAGCGCGGAGATGTTGGCACGTTGACCGGTGACGAAGCTGTCGAGGCATCGCACGGTGCGACCATGATCAAGCAGTACGCGGCAGACATGGCTGCCGATGAAGCCGGCACCACCGGTGACCAGAACGGGCCGGTCCTGCATGCTCATGTGGCCAAAGCTATCGGTGACCGGAGGCCCGACAGCGGGCAGCACGGAGGATTATGAACAGGTGTGGGCATGATCGGGGTGACGGGAATTGCTGAAGGGTGAACCTTCTCGACGTATGTATGGCCATACATACGTTTGAACTCCTGAGGGTCAGGGAAATGACCCAGGAGCATAGATCCGGGGACAGCGGTGACCCGCTCCAGGATCGATCCCACGCGGCCATCAAGGGTCATGAAAGCTGTTCTTCTTCACTTGATGATCATGCATTTACATCCGCCCCAGCGAACACCTTCGAAGTGAGCCTTCATCCACCGACATACTCGTTCCTCGACAGAACATATGTATGGCCATACATATTTTTAATTCGCTGTCTTTCAAAAGGTTAATCAACACCGCCCCGACCATCCGGATGTCCTCCATCGCCGCGGCATCACCGACCCCATCGCACGTGCATCGGTTCGACCGTTCCACATCCATCCGTGCGCACGCCACCGTACAGTTCCTTGAAGCTTGCGCGTGGTGGTCCGAGTTGTCCGTGCGCCGGATGCATGGAGGGCCCTTCTGATGTGGGCGTTCAACTCCCGAACATCACCCCTTCTTCACCGCCACCCCGAAACCCACCGTATGCCAACCCGGCGGGGTCAATGGGCACAGGACCGCGTCCAACCGCCCCAGCACATCCCGCTGGCGCTCCGTGCGCCCCAGGTTCGCCAGCAGACCGGTGGTACGGACCTCCAACCGATCGAAGGGAGCGAACAGGGATCGGTCCTGCGGCAGGCGCAGGTAGCGCCAGTAGTGCTCCCAGGCCACGAACCGATGCCGCAGCCACTGGTGCATGCGGGTCCCCGCAAGGTTCTCCGCCCAGAGCAGCATGCCACCGGGCTTCATCACGCGATGCATCTCCAGCAGGGCCTGTGCTTGCCGCTCCGGGGTGCTCAGGGCGCCCAGCATGCTCTTGAACGCCACCACATCAAAAACCGCGTCGGGCCGGGGAATGGCCAGCGCATCAATGGTCTCGTAGCTGATCAACTCCTCGCATTTCATCGCACGATGGAGGGCGCGGGCCTTTTCCGTGGGCCCGCGCAGGTCGCTGCATACGGTGGTCGATCCGTGTTGCGCGAGCATCAGGCTGAGCCCGCCGTCCCGTTCCCCCAGCGCGAGCGCGTGTCCGCCAGGACCCTTATGGCGCTCCAACGCGCGGTGCCATAGCGGGTAGGCCCGCGACCAGGTGCGGACCTCCCACTGGAAGTAGTGGAGCAGGAGATCGGTCGGTGCGGACATGGGACAAAGAAAAGAGGCGGCCCGTGGGCCGCCTCTTGGTCACAGCAGGATCATCTCACTTGGCCACCGCCACGCTTCGCTTCTCGCGGATGACCGTGATCTTCACCTGGCCGGGGTAGGTGAGCTCATTCTGGATCCGTTCGGCGATGAGCAGGCTCAATTCGTCGGACTGGGCATCCGTGATGCGCTCGCTCTCCACCATCACCCGGAGCTCCCGGCCGGCCTGGATGGCGAAGGCCTTGGTGACCCCTTGGTAGCTCATGGCCAGGCTCTCCAGGTCCTTCAGCCGTTGGATATAGGCTTCGACCGCCTCGCGTCGGGCACCGGGACGGGCGCCGCTGATGGCGTCGCAGGCTTGAACGATGGGCGAGAGCAGCGTGGTCATCTCGATCTCGTCGTGGTGGGCACCGATGGCATTGCACACATCCGGCTTCTCGCCGTACTTCTCGGCCAGTTTCATGCCCAGCAGGGCGTGTGGCAGCTCCGGTTCCTCGTCGGGCACCTTGCCGATATCGTGCAGCAGACCGGCACGCTTGGCGGTCTTGGGGTTGAGGCCCAGTTCGGCGGCCATGATGGCGCTAAGGTTGGCCACCTCACGGCTGTGCTGCAGGAGGTTCTGTCCGTAGCTGCTGCGGAAACGCATGCGTCCGACCATGCGGATCAGCTCATTGTGCAGACCATGGATGCCCAGGTCGATGCAGGTGCGCTTACCGGTCTCGATGATCTCCTCCTCCAGGTGCTTCTTGGTCTTGGCCACGATCTCCTCGATCCGCGCCGGGTGGATGCGCCCGTCCTTCACCAGCTGGTGCAGAGCCAGCCGGGCGGTCTCGCGCCGCACCGGGTCGAAGCAGCTCAGGATGATGGCACCGGGGGTGTCGTCCACGATCACCTCCACACCGGTGGCCTCCTCCAAGGTGCGGATGTTGCGGCCTTCCCGTCCGATGATCCGCCCTTTCACATCGTCGTTCTCGATGTTGAACACGCTGACGCTGTTCTCGATCGCGTGTTCCGTGGCCACCCGTTGGATGGTCTGGATCACGATCCGTTTGGCATCCTTGTTGGCGTTGATCCTGGCCTCCTCCTGCACCTCCTTGATGTGCGCCATGGCAGCGGTGCGGGCCTCATCCTTCAAGCTGTCCATCAACTGGTTGCGGGCCTCTTCCGCGTTCATGCTGGCCACCTTCTCCAACAGGGTCACCTGTTTCTGGTGCATTTTGTCCACCTCCTCCTTGCGACGGGTCAGCCCGTCCATCTTCTGGCTCAGCTCCTGCTTCAGCTGGTCGAGCTGCTTCTCCTTGTGCGAGAGGTCCTGCTGTTGACGGCTCAGTTGCTGCTCCCGCTGCTTGATCCGCTCCTGGCCCTGTTGGGCTTTCTTGTCGCGTTCGCGGAGCTCTCGCTCGTGCTCCTCCTTCAATTGCAGGAACTTCTCCTTGGCCTGCACCAGCTTCTCCTTCTTGATGGCCTCACCTTCGGCCTCTGCTTCGCGCAGCAGGGCGTCACGACGCTTCCGAAGAAGGCCGTTCAGAAAGACGGCCACGACCGCGCCTCCGGCCACAAGGCCGGCCAGCAGGCCGATGATCAATGACAGTATGTCCATGTCCATGTTCGGTGTTGGTTCACATGGACCACGTCCTCCGCAGTTGGAGAACGAAGCGCGGATCAGCCGGCGGCCGTGCGCAGCAGCTCGTCGAGGCGGTCGAGTTCGCCCAAGGCCTGGGCATGCTCCTTGACCACTGAACCGTTGAGCGCGCGCACGCTCACCTCAAGGGCTGCCATCGCCAGCAGGTCCTGTTTGTCGGTAAGCGGGTAATGTGCGCGCAGCCGGTCCATGCTCTCGTTGATCTCCTGTGCGGCCTGGCGGACGTGCTGCTCCTCATCCGGTTGGATGTTGAGCGGGTAGGCCCGCCCGGCGATCTCGATCCTGATCGATAGGTCTTCCATGGTCTTCCGCTCTTGCCTGGTTCAATCGTTCAACAAAGCCAGGCAGCGGTCGATCTCGTTCACCAGTTCATCGATCCGTTGCTTCGTTCCCTGACCCTCCTCCACCCCATGACGGGTTTTGGAGGTCCGGAGGACCTCGTTCTCCTTCTCCAGCTCTTCGATCCGGGCCTCCAGCACGGCGATGCGCTGACCCGACTCCCGCTCGGAGCTCCCGACGCGGTCCAGTTGGGCACGCAGTTCGCGGTGCTGGTGTAGGAGCTGGGCCAGCCGGTCGTGCACCGATCGAAGCCGCTCCACCAGTTCGCTCATCTGCCAGGAAGGACCATCCGTGGTCCGTGGTCAAAGATAACCGCCCGCTCCCTTCGCCCTTCCGGGATCTTTGAACCCCCACTTGTTGATGCACGGCACCACCCACCGCCAAGGCCATTCCGGGCCACCGGGTAGGTTTGACGCTCGACCGACCGAACATACCCTAATAACAACTTTGATCAATGAGACATAAAATGTTAATTATCAATATTTTAAACGCGTTCATTTGCAGTAGTCAGGATCCTTCGTGGCCCGCCCCGCCAAGGCCCCCCCTGGACATCCCGCTCACCGTGGCCGGCAATTTCATGGAGCTGCGGTCCGACCATTTCCATTCCGGGGTGGACCTGAAGACGAACGGAATGGAGGGCCTGCCCGTGCGTGCGGTGGCCGCCGGACGGGTGAGCCGGGTAAAGATGAGCCCCTGGGGCTATGGCATCGCCGTGTACATCGACCACCCGGGCGGGTTCACCACCGTGTATGGTCATCTACAGGCCCTGGCCCCGGCCCTTGCGACCCAAGTCCTTGAAGCCCAGTACAAAGAAAAGGACTACAGCGTCGACCTCACGCCACCGACGGTGGAGCTTCAGGTCGCCGGTGGGGAATTGATCGGCTGGAGCGGCAACACGGGCGGCAGTTCCGGTCCTCACCTGCACTATGAGGTGCGCCGCACGGCCGACCAGCACGCCGTGGACCCCGAAGCCTTCGGCTTGGAATTGACCGACAGCCGAGGACCGATCATCCGAGGGCTCCGGCTCTATGCCTTGGACAGCAGCGCGCGACACAGCCCTTATCCAGGTGAGGCCAAGGGGTTTGCCACTGAACCAGGGCCCGATGGCTACCGGCTGCGCTCGGGCGCTGAAGTGGCCGCGGTGGGACCGGTGGGGCTTGCGGTGCATGCCGTGGACCACTATGATGGCTCATCCAATGTGTGCGGGGTTCGGCGGATCGACCTCGATGTGGACGGCCGAAGGCTCTTCTCGGTGCACCTGGACGAGGTGGACTTCGGCCTGCAGCGATATGTCAACGCCCACATGGATCACGCCCTGTTCCGGGAGAACGACATGCATTACCATCGGTGCTACCGCCAGCCCAACGACCGGTCCATTCTCTACGACGGAAATGGGACCTTCATCCCCACACCGGGGCAGCGGCATGCCTGTACCCTCACGGTGCTGGACGCCAATGGGAACCAGGCGGTGCTCCGGTTCACCCTGCGGGGGGCCACCACCGAGGAGGCCCGGACCTGGCCCGGTCGCGCGTCCGGGACCAACGTGTTCCATTGGGACCGCGAGAACGTCCTTGTCCAGCCGGGTATCCGCTTCACCCTGCCAGTGAACGCCCTGTACGATGATGAGCCCATCACCTACTCCCGGGAGGAGGCACCGCCCAAGAGCCTCTCGCCCATGCATCAGGTCCTGAGCGACCTGGTGCCCCTGCATGTGCAGGCCGAGGTGACCTTGGAGGCCATGGACCTGCCCGTCGAACTGCGCTCCAAGACCGTGGTGATGAAACGCGACCGCAAGGGCCGCACCTCGTGCCTTGGCGGCCGCTGGAGCGGTGGGTGGGTCACCGCTCGCACCAAGTCCTTCGGCGCGTTCTTCCTGCGGGTGGACACAGTGCCGCCCACACTGACGGCCGTGGACCTGCGCTCGGACATGCGCGGCCGCGAGGCGTTCCGGTTCAAGGTCCAGGACGACCTCAGCGGCGTGGAGAACTGGACGGCCACGCTGGATGGCCGCTGGATCATGCTCGTGTACGATCCAAAGGCGAAGACCCTTACCCACCGCTTCGACCGGTACTCCGAAGGGTCCGGAACGCGCACGCTCGTGGTGGAGGTGGCCGATGAACGGGGCAACCGGGCCCAACGCACCCTTACCTTCCAGCGGTGAGGCACCGAACGACCTGCGTGCTCGCGGTCCTGTTCATGGCGGGCTGCACGGCGCCCACCCCCCCCCCGCCGCGGTGGGTGGCCCACGCAGGCTGCGGAGCGGGATGCGAAGCACCGGCCAATACGGCCCTGGCCGTGCTGCAGGCGATGGTGCACCGCGTCGACGGCATCGAACTGGACGTGCAGCTCAGCGCCGATGATGCCTTGATCGCCTTCCACCCTGACCGGTTGGAGACCGCCACCAACGGGCGTGGTCTGGTGAACGAACGCGCGTGGGCCGACCTCCGTCGGTTGAGCCTCGCGGACCGGCCTGAAGCAAGGCTGGCGCGCGTGGAGGACCTCCTCCGCCTGGACAGCACCGGAACCCTGCACTGGGTGTTGGACATCAAGCTGTTCGCTGCGGGCGACTGGGTGCCCTACCTGGACCGGTTCGCAGAAGTGCTTCGCGCGTTCGAGGCCGGTGGACCGGTGCCGGGCCGGGTCCGCGTGGAATGCCGGGACCTGGAGTTCCTGACCCGGCTCCGCCGCCGCGCACCCCATCTGGAGCTGGGGCTGGTGGCCCCGGACCCGATCACCGCGCTGGGCGAGGCCAAGGGTCGTGGCTTCCAGTGGGTGGTGCTTCCCCCGGGCCGCGCGAACAAGGCCGTGGTGCAAGCCGCCCACAGGCTGGGGCTGCGGGTGTCCACCTATGGCGCCTCCGCCCGGAGCGAACTGCGCACGGCCTGGGCCGCTGGGGTGGATGAGGTGCAGCTGGACGATCCCTCGGCGCTGCCGGTGCACTGATCAGCGGTCGACGACCAGCCGACCGGACCAGCCGCGGTCATCACCGATGACCCGAAGCGTATACACGCCGGCGGCCAGACCGGCCAGGTCCACGGCCATCACGGCCGACGCGCCCACGCGTCCCACCTCCCGCACCACCGAACCTCCGGCGTTCTGCAGCACCAGCAACCCGCTCACCCCGGCCGGAAGACGGACGTGCATCACATCCTCGCCCGTGCCTGAACGGGCCTGGACGAAGGGAGCCACGCACAGCGCAACGATCAGGAGCAGGGTTCGCATGGCCTCAAGGTAGGGCGAAGGCCGGACCCTTGGCAAGGTCCTTGGAACTGCGGCGGGTGATGGGACCTACCTTTGGCGCGATGCGAAGGATCATGCTGCTGCTGGCCCTGCTGGGGCTCTTCGAGGCCCGTGCCCAGGAGGCCGGCCCCACCCGCGACCTCGTCCAGTTCAGCGGGGTCGTGGTGAGCGGGGACAGCCTTTTGCCCGTGCCCTTCACCAACATCCTGATCAAGCACAGCTATCGGGGCACCATCAGCGATGTCTACGGCTACTTCTCCTTCGTGGCGCAGGAGGGCGACACGCTCATCTTCTCCGCGGTGGGCTTCAAACGCTCGCAGTTCGTGGTGCCCGCGGACCTTGAGGAGAACAAGTACAGCATGATCCACCAGCTCAGTGCGGACACCATCCTGCTGGGGCAGGCCAACGTGTACCCCTGGCCGAGCCGCGAGCAGTTCCGCGACGCGTTCCTGAACCTGGAGCTGGCCGACGATGACTACCAGCTGGCCATGCGCAACCTGTCGCCGGCCGAGATGCTGCAGCGCATGGAGAACCTGCCACCCGACGCGTACGAGAGCTTCCGCTACCAGATGGCCATGGACCAGACCCGACTCTACCAACAAGGGGGCATGCCCACCATCAACCTCTTCAACCCCATCGCGTGGGCGCAGTTCCTACAGGCGTGGAAGAGCGGGGCGTTCAAGAAGAAGCAGTGACCGTGTCGTCCCCGGCCCCCGACCACCTCTGGACGTATTTCGAACGCGCATGGCGGGCGGCTCCGGACCGGACGGCCTTGCATGTGGAAGGCCGCGGGTGGTCGTATGACGAGCTCGCCGCCCGTGCACTGGCGGTCAGCGATGCCGTTCGACGGCATGGCGGTGGTGGACCTTTCGTGGGGCTGCACGCGCACCGCAGCATCGGCGCATACGCCGGAGTGCTGGGCATCCTTCATGCGGGCAAGGCCTATGTACCGCTGAACCCCCAGCTGCCCGTGGACCGGCTCGACACCATCACCGGCCTGGCCGACCTGGACCTCATCGTCGCCGATGCGCTTCGTGAGGCTTCGGCCCACGGGCTTGCCGCGCGCCGGAACCACGCCTGCGAGGTCATTGTGGCGGGTGAAGCGCTCGGCGCGGATGCACCGGCCCTCGGCGGCCGGGAGGCCTACATGCTCTTCACATCCGGAAGTACCGGCATGCCCAAGGGGGTGCCCATCAGCCACGCGAACGTGGTGGCGTATGTCGAGCATCTGCTGGAGCGCTTCACCCCGGGCCCGGAGGACCGGTTCTCGCAGACCTTCGAGCTCACCTTCGACCTCAGCGTGCACGACCTCTTCGTCTGCTGGGCCGCTGGTGCCTGCCTGTACGTACTGCCACAGGACCAGATGATGGCGCCGGCCCGCTTCATCCGGGAGCACGGCATCACCCAGTGGTTCAGCGTCCCCAGCGCCGCCGTGCTGATGGACCGCATGCGGCTGCTGAAGCCCGGCGCCTTCCCAAGCCTGCGCGTCAGCGCCTTCTGTGGTGAGCCCCTCCCCGCCGACCTGGCCGTGAAGTGGGCCTCCGCCGCGCCCAACGGTCGTGTGGAGAACCTGTACGGGCCCACGGAGGCCACGATCGCCATCACCGGCCATGTGCTGGATGCGGCCGCACCGAAGGCCCGGCATGGCATTCTCAGCATCGGCCGCCCGTTCCCCGGGGCGCGGGTGCGCGTGGTGGATGCCGACGGGAACGACGCGGAGGAAGGCGAGCTCTGGCTGGGTGGTCCTCAGCTGAGCACCGGTTATTGGAAGGATCCCGAGCGCACCCGTGCGGCGTTCGTCACGCCTGGCCCCGAACAGGAGCGGTACTACCGCACCGGCGACCACGTTCAGCGCGATGCCGACGGCGACCTGTTCTTCATCAGCCGGCTGGACGACCAGGTGAAGGTCCGGGGCCATCGCATCGAGCTGCAGGAGGTGAACCAGGTGCTGAAAGCGGTGAGCGGCGGCGCGTTCGCCTATGCGCTGGCGCACCCGGTGCGCGACGGCATCGCGCAGGGCATCGAAGCCTTTCTGCCCCTGGCGGTCCAGGCCCATGGCGCCGCGATCCTGGAGGCCTGTGCGCGACGGCTTCCGGACTACATGGTGCCCGCGCGCCTGCACTTCACGGACGAGATCCCTTACACCACGAGCGGGAAGGCCGACCTGCGGGCCCTCCGTGCCCGGCTCGAGGAACCCGCACGATCCGGGGATCGATAACTTCGGCGCCATGTCCTTCAACGAGGTCACTGTGCGCGAGCGCATCCGCGCCGCGCTGACGCCCCGGCTCACGGAAATGGGCCTCACCCAGGCCGATGTGGGCGACGGCATGAGCCTGACCCAGAGCGGTGTGCTCGACTCCTTTGCCCTGATGGAATTGATCGGACGCCTGGAGCAGGACCTGCATGTGGAATTGGATTTCGAAGCGGTGGAGCCCGAGCAGTTCACCACGGTGAAGGGACTTGCCGCCGCGTTCGTCAAAGCCCTCACGGCGTGATCGAGGTGCGCGCCCTGGACCGGGATGCCGCCCCGGAGGAACTGCTCGCCCTGGAAGGCCTGTTCACCGCGATGTACGGCCACATGGACGGTCTGGGCCTGATGGTGCCTCTCGCGCCAGGCGGGGCGGGCCTCTGGTTGAAGGCCCTGATGCCCATGCTGGGGAAACTGCACACGATCCAGGTGGCCTGGGCCCAGGAGCCGGCCGCGCCGGGGCGGCTGGATGCGCCACGCGCCGTCGGCTTCGCCGCCGGCAGCATCCGCGTCGGCCCGGCGCACCTCGGCGGACTTCGCTCCGGCGCGGTCACCCACCTGTACGTGGACCCTGGGCAGCGAGGCGGTGGCGTGGGGCGCCGGCTCTACGCCGCGCTATCCGAATGGTTCAACGAACGAGGGCTTCACCACCAGGAGCTGGAGGTGCTGGTGAACAACGAGCCCGCGCGTCGGTTCTGGGCCGCCCAGGGATTCGTGCCGGACCATCTGGTGATGCGCCGCCCGCCGCTCTGACCATGGGGATCGCAACGGACCAGGTCCTCTTCGCCAACGGCGCACAGCGTGTCACGGCCGGCGACCTGCTGCACACCCTGCGCGAACTGGGCGTTCGACCGGGTGATCTTCTGTTCCTGCACACCGACCTGCTGCGTTTTGGCCGGCCGGCGCCGGATCTCATGCGTGTACGCGGGGCGCTGTTCGACGCATTGATCGCTGTGCTTCGCGAGGCCGTGGGTCCACAGGGCACCCTGATGATGCTGACCCTTTCGACCCGGACCCTGGAGACCGGACGGTTCGACGTGGACCGCACACCCGGTGAGGCGGGCGCCCTCACCGAGCACTTCCGGCAACTGCCGGGGGTGCACCGCATCCCCCACCCCACCCACAGCGCGGCGGTGGAAGGCCCCAAGGCGGATCTGTTCATGGATCCGCCGGTCCATCCCTTCGGGGCGGGTTCATTGTTCGACCGTTTGAAGCGCGAAGGCGGCAAACTCCTCTTCCTGGGCGCGGACTTCCATTGGTGCACCTTCAACCACCACATCGAGACCATGCTGCCCGTGCGCTATCGGCGCGAGGAGCGCGTGCCGATGACGATCGTGCGGGACGGTGCCGAAACACGGGGCGAGGCCATCCGCTTCCGCAAGCCGGCCCGCTACTGGACCAGCTTCGCCCGCTTCCGCGCGGCGCTGCTTGACCGCGGCATCCTGCACGAGCGCCCCCTCGGCCGTGGTGTGGTGTCCCTGTCCGACGCGCAAGCCCAGTTCGAGCTGGGCACGGAGCTCCTGCGCCGCGACCCGCGCTTCTTCATGAACGTGCAGCCGTGGAGCCGGTTCTTGCTCTTCAAGGCCAGGGAACGGGCCGGCCGTGTGCTCCGTGCCCTCGGCCTCCGCCGCTGAACCGACCGACGAATGATGTGTACCGTGGTGAAAACCACGGCCCATGATCCCTGCACGACCCCTGAAGCTCGCTCTCTTCGGCCTCCTGGCCCTTCCCGTCCATCCACAGGCCATGGGCAACCTGATGTATGAGAGCAACAGCCGCATCTTCTTCCAGCAGGCCGAGCAGCCGGTGAAGGCCACCATCCAGGGCAACATGCTGGTGCTGGAAGTGAACGCCATGATGAACGCCACGGCCGACAGCTACCTGGCCATCTTCCACGTGACCCAGCTCGGCCAGACCGCCGAGGAGGCCGACAGCCTGATGAACGCCCGCGTGAACGGGGTGATGCGCCGTGTGCAGCAGGTCGGCATAGTGGAGAGCGATGTGTTCACCGACATGCTCTCGTTCGTGCCTGTGTACGAGCTCGAGACCACACGCAAGCTCTTCAGCAGGACCTACCAGGAGGTGCCCGCCGGCTTCGAGATCCAGAAGAACATCCACATCCGGTTCACCGATGCACGGGTGCTCGACAAGTTGGTGACCGCCGCGGCCAAGGAGGAGATCTACGACCTGGTGAAGGTCGACTTCTTCGTGGAGAAGCAGAGCGCCTGCTACGACACCCTGCGCATGTTCGCCACCAAGCTGCTGCAGCAGAAGCTCGACAACTTCGACAAGCTGGGGCTGAAGATCAAGGAGAGCCACCGCACCGGAGCGGAGAAGAACGGGGCCTACTTCCCTCTCGACCGCTACACCACCTACCAGACGCGCACCCAGAGCTCGCTGAACAGCCGTCGCAAGGGACAGGTGGTGAACGACATCCGCCGCCCGCAGACCCTGTTCTACAACAAGGTGCCCTACGGCAACTTCGACATCGTGCTGCACGCGGAGATCACCGAGCCGCCAGTGCAGTACACCTACAACCTCACCCTCACCTGCCAGTTGCCCGAGGCCTTCGCCGACGACAAGAAGGAAGTGAAGGAGATCATCAAGCATGTGTGGATCAACGACAAGGGTGACGCCAAGGTGATCGCGCTGCCCTGAGGGGCACCGGACGGACCACGGGGGTTCAGGCGGCCGCGGCGGTAGCTTTGCCCCGTGTTCCGACCCACGCCCCTGCCCTGCCCGGGCCGCCTGATCCCTGTGCTACTGCTCGTTGTGCTCGGTTGCGGCCGCGACCAGGAGACCATCAAGCCGTCCGTCGGCCCGATCACCGAGAGCGTCTACGCCAGCGGCATCGTGAAGGCCGCCGGCCAGTACCAGGTGTATCCCACGGTGACGGGCACGGTGATGGCCCTCTTGGTGCAGGAGGGCGATACCGTGAAGGCCGGAACGCCCCTTGTGCGGATCGATGACCGGACGGCCGGGGCCAGCACGCGCATCAGTTCCGCCCAGGTGCGCCTGTTGGAGCAGAACGCATCGGACAGTGGTCCAGTGCTCAGCCAGCTGCGGGAGGCCGTGGAACAGGCGCGCGACCGGTACACCGTGGACAGCACGAACTACGAGCGGCAGAAGGCCCTGTGGGCGCAACAGATCGGCAGCCGCAACGACTTCGATCAGCGCGAACTGGCGTACACCACCACCAAGGCGGGGCTGACGCGCGCGGTGAAGGCCCTGCAGGAAACGCGCGACCGCCTGCGCACCGAGCTGGAGGTGGCCCGCAACAATGCCGCCATCAGCAACGCCGGTAGCGACGACCGCACACCGCGCAGCCTCATCGACGGGGTGGTGTACGACCTGCTGGTGGAACCCGGTGAACTGGCCACGCCGCAGAAAGCGATCGCCGTGGTGGGCAGCGCCACCGATCTGTACCTGGAGCTCGAAGTGGATGAGTACGACATCCGACTGGTGAAGCCCGGACAGCGCGCGCTGATCACGCTGGACAGCTACGACGGCGCCACCTTCGAGGCCGATGTCACGCGGATCATCCCCCTCATGGACCAGCGCTCGCGCACCTTCAAGGTGGAGGCCCGGTTCAAGGAACGCCCGCCGCAGCTCTATCCCAACCTGACGGCCGAGGCCAACATCGTGCTGCGCACCAAGGAGAACGCGCTCACCATCCCCGCCGCTTACCTGTTGCCAGGGGACTACGTGCTGACCGGCCCCGAAGAACGCGTGCAGGTGCGCACCGGAGCGCGTGACCTGGAGAAGGTGGAGATCCTGGAAGGCATCACCGCCGACACGGAGCTGGTCAAGCCGTAGCGCGGCATGAAGCTCCTGCTCACCATCGCCCTCACCCTGCTGCGCGCCAAGCTGCGGCAGAGCATCGTGGCGGCCGTGGGTGTCATGTTCAGCATCACCATGTTCGTGGCGCTGCTCGGCTTCATGAACGGGTTGAACGACCTGCTCGACGGCCTGATCCTGAACCGCACACCGCATGTGCGCCTCTACAACGAACTGCAGGCGACACCGGAGCAGCCCGTTCAGGTGGCCGATGGCGACACCGCCGCGCACCACTTCATCCGCTCGGTGAAGCCCAAGGACGACCTGCCGCGGCTGCGCAACGCCGAGGCCATCATGCAGGCCATGGAGCGCGACCCGCGCGTGATGGCCGTATCGCCGCGGCTGGTGGCACAGGTCTTCTTCAACGTGGGCACGGTGGACCTGAACGGACAGGTGAACGGCATCGACGTGATGCAGGAGATCCGCTACTACCGCTTCGCCGACTACCTCACCCAGGGCGATCCGCACGACCTGGCCACCGGCAACAACACCATCGTACTGGGCAAGGGCCTGGCCGACATGATGGCGGCCGATATCGGCGAGACGGTGCAGGTGACAACGGCCACCGGCGACCGGGCCATGCTCCGCGTGGTGGGCATCTTCCAGAGCGGCATCGCCGATTACGACAAGGTGCAGTGCTACGCCAACATCAAGACCGTTCAGAAGCTGCTCGCGCGGCCCGGCAGCTACTACACCGACATCAACCTGAAGCTCCACGACCTGAACGCCGCACCGGCCATGGCCAGGGAGCTCGCCACGCGCTTCAAGGTGGACGCCGTGGACGTGCAGACGGCCAACGCGCAGTTCGAGACCGGCAGCGACGTGCGCAGCATCATCAGCTACGCCGTGGGCGTGGTGCTGCTGATCGTGGCCGGCTTCGGCATCTACAACATCCTGAACATGATGATCTACGAGAAGCTCGATGCCATCGCCATCCTGAAGGCCACGGGCTTCAGCGGCAGCGACGTGCGCCGGATCTTTCTGCTGCTGAGCATGATCATCGGGCTGGTGGGAGGCGTCACCGGCCTGCTCGGCGGCTTCACCATGCAGACCGTGATCGACAACGTCCCATTCGAGACCGCGGCGCTGCCCACCACGAAGACCTTCCCCATCGACTACGACCCGCAGTACTACATCATCGCCGTGAGCTTCGCCCTGCTCACCACCTGGATCGCGGGCTGGTTCCCGGCCCGCAAGGCGGCCCAGGTGGACCCGGTGGAGATCATCCGAGGAAAATGAGCGTCACCACTGACATCCTCCATGTGGAGAAGGTGAACAAGTCCTTCCACGACCCTGTGACGGTGCCCGTGCTGAAGGACGTGTCGTTCAGTGTGCGGCATGGCGAGTTCGTGAGCATCACCGGCAAGAGCGGGTGCGGCAAGAGCACCCTGCTCTACATCCTCAGCACCATGGACACCGACTACGAGGGCGATGTGGTGATCGATGGGGAGCGCACGCAAGGCTTGAGCGGTGAGCGCCTCGCGGCCATCCGCAACGAGAAGATCGGCTTCGTGTTCCAGTTCCACTACCTGCTGCCGGAGTTCAGTGTGCTGCACAACGTGATGCTGCCGGGCCTGAAGCTGGGCCGCAAGAGCGCGGCGGAGGTGGAGGCCGACGCCATGGCGCGTCTGAAGGAGCTGGAGATGGACGGCCAGGCCATGAAGATGGCCAATCAGTTGAGCGGCGGGCAGAAGCAGCGCGTGGCCATCGCCCGGGCCCTCATCAATGACCCGATGATCATCATGGGCGACGAGCCCACGGGCAACCTGGACAAGCGCAACGCCGAGATCGTGTTCAGCATCTTCCAGCACATCGCCTCCGAGCACAAGCGAAGCCTGCTGATCGTGACGCACGACCCCGACTTCGCCGCCCGCACGGACCGCAACATCGTGATGGACGACGGGCGGATCGTGGGCTGAGGATCAGCGCATGCGCGCCGCGACCGCGGCATGGACCACCTCCTGGATGCGGGTGCGGATGTTCATCTCCGACAGCGCCTTGTTGGCGGCCGTGGGGTACACCCGGTTGCTGAGGAAGATGTAGACGATGCGTTGCTCCGGATCGGCCCAGGCCATGGTGCCGGTGAAGCCGGTGTGCCCGAAGCTCGCATAGCTGACACAGGAGCAGGTGGGGCCACCCTTGCCGCGCACGGGCTTGTCGAAGCCCAACCCACGCCGGTTCTCCCCGGTCCTGGGCTCCGGTGCGCAGAACTGGCAACGGGTGAACTCGTCCACCACGGCCTCGCTCAGGTACCGCCGTCCATTGTGAACACCCTTGTTCAGCAGCAGCTGGAACACCACGAAGAGGTCCTCGGCATTGCTGAACAGGCCCGCATGACCTGCCACACCGCCCAGGAGCGCTGCGGTGGGATCGTGCACATCGCCCCACACCTGCTGCCGCCGGAACTCGGGGTCGTACTCCGTGGGGGCGATCCGCCGGCGTAGCACGCGCTGCAACGGCGTGTATCCGAGGCGATCGAGCGCCAGCGGACGATAGAACACCGAATCCACGTACCGGTCGAGGGTGGTGCCGGCCACGCGCTCCACCACGCGTTGGATGAGCAGCAGGCCGAGGTCGCTGTACTTGTACTCCTTCACCGGGTTCAGTGGGGGCCCGAGGATCCATCCTGCAAGGCTGTCCCGATAACCGGCGCTGATGTACGTGCGCTCGGCCACGCGAAGGGCATGCGCACTGTCCACCTTCTCGGCCACCACACCCGGCCGAGGCTCCTTGTTCGACAGCAGGCGTTGATGAAAAGGCACCCAGTCGCGCAGCCCGGCCTGATGGGTGAGCACTTCGCGCAGGCCCAGGCGGGCATGGCCCTCGTGGGCCCCGTTGAGCTCGCTGAGGTAGGTGCCCAGGTCGCGGTCCATATCGATGCGGCCCTCGTCCACGAGCTTCATGACGGCGAGGGTGGTGGCGGCCACCTTGGTGATGCTTGCGAGGTCGTACAGGTCGTCGGTGCGAACGCTCCGCTTGCCATCGTACGTGGGTTTGCCGTAGGCCTTATCCCACACCACATGCCCGTCCACGGCCACGAGCACCTGGGCGCCGGGGAAGGCCTTGGCCGCGATGCCCTCCTGCACGATGGCGTCGATGCCGATGAGGTCCGTGGTCCGCAGGCCGGCTTCCTCGGGAAGCCCATAGGTGATGCGACCGGGCAGGGCCTCCCAGCTCAACCCATGGCCTGCTTCGAACTGGGCCGAGGCGGTCACCGGCAGGGTGCCCCCCGCGGAACGTGCGCCGAAGAGGGCCTGGGCACAGAGATCATGCACGTCGGGGTCGTCCTCGTACCCCACGAGCAGCCCGTCCAGCTCACTGCTGCCATAGGCGCGGGTGAGCCGGTAGGGATTGCCGAACCAGGCGAGCACAGTGCGGTGATCTCGTTGGACCTGCCGCAGCACTTCGAACACCCGATCGGGTGCTCCGAAATCCTTGTCCACGCGGTAGCTGGTCCGGTGCACCGATGCGATCACCAGGTCGTGGCCCTCCAGCCTTCGCAGGAGCCCGGCCAGGCTGTCGCGATGCAGGTCCTTGGGCACGCCGATGCTGGTGATGCGCGCGTGGCGGGCCAGGTGCCGGTGGAACGCGTTGCCTGCGCTGTCCCCAAAGGCGAGGGCCGCGATGCGAAGGCTTCCGGGATCGGCAATGGGAAGCAGGCCGTCGCGTGAGCGCAGCGCGGTAAGGGCCTGGCCGAAGAGCGTACGGCGCAACACCCTGGCCGCGGGGGCATTGAGATCTTCCGCGAGCCCTTCGGTGCGCACGACAGGTCGTTGATGCAGGCCGGCCCAGCGCTTCGCGCGAAGCACCTTGCGGCACTTGTGGTCAATGAGCTCGTGCGGCACCAGCCCGCTGTCCACCGCCTGCAGGATGCGGTCGATCGCCTTCACCGGGTCCTGCGGGAACAGCAGGACATCGTTGCCGGCAAGCAGCGCACGCAGCTCGATCTCGCCCGGCTTGTCGGCGTTGGCCACCCCCTTCATGTTCAACGCATCGGTGAACACAAGACCCTGGAAGCCGAGTTCGCGTTCGAGCAGTTCGTTCACCACGGGGCGGCTGAGGGTGCTGGGCAGGCCGGGTGTGCTGTCGAGGGCGGGCACCTCGAGGTGGGCCACCATGATGGCGCTGAGCCCCTCCTCCATCAGCCGCTGGAAGGGATACAGCTCCAGGGAGTCGAGGCGGCCTCTGGGGTGCGCGATCAGGGGCAGGGCATGGTGGCTGTCCGCATCGGTGTCCCCGTGGCCGGGAAAGTGCTTGGCGGTGGCGATGACGCCACCGGCCTGGAGCCCGCGCATATAGGCCACGGCCTTGCGGGCCACGAGCTCGCGCTCCTCACCGAAGCTGCGGTCGTTGATCACCGGGTTCGCCGGGTTGTTGTTCACGTCGGCCACCGGGCTGAAGCTCACGTGCACGCCGAGCCGTTGCATCTGCCGGGCGATCTCTCGCCCCATCTCCTCGATGGCGTCGTCGTTGCGCAACGCACCCAGTGTCATCTGCTTGGGGAACCGCACGGTGCTGTCCAGCCGCATCGCCAGCCCCCACTCCAGGTCCATGCCCACGAGGAGCGGCACGCGGGCTGCGGCCTGCCAGCGGTTGGTGAGGTGGGCCTGCCGCACGGGGCCGCCTTGGAAGAAGATGAGGCCGCCCACCCCGTGGTCGCGGACAAGGCGGTCCACTTCGGCCACGTGCTTCGCGTCCCGGTTGCTGTAGGCCGCCACCATCATCAGCTGGGCGATGCGCTCGCGGGGGCCGAGCATCGCCATCACGCTGTCGGCCCAGGCGATGTCCTCCATGAGGAAGGCGGGAGCGTGGCGCGTCGGCGGAGGACCGCCCCCCAGGGTGAGCACGGCCGAAGCGGCCAGGAGCGCGCGCTGGAGGAGGTTCGTCATGAGCGGTCAAAGCTACCCGGGGGGCCTGCGGGGCGCGGGCCGGGGCGCGGCGCGTTTATCAACACGTACGCGGGGATGGCCGCGATCATTGCGGACGGCGTGGGCCGCCCGGGCCGCAGGCTACCTTTGGCGGCTTCCGCGATCGATCCGATGGAGCCCTTGATCCGCCTGCTGCCCGACCACGTGGCCAACCAGATCGCAGCAGGCGAGGTGGTGCAGCGCCCGGCGAGCGTCGTCAAGGAACTGCTGGAGAACAGCGTGGACGCCGGAGCGGGGCAGATCATCCTGGTGCTGAAGGACGCGGGCCGCACCCTGGTGCAGGTGACGGATGACGGCCGGGGCATGGGCCCTGATGATGCACGGCTGTGCTTTGAGCGGCACGCCACGAGCAAGATCCGCGCAGCGGACGATCTGCAGACACTGCGCACCAAGGGTTTCCGCGGGGAGGCCCTCGCGAGCATCGCGGCGGTGGCCCAGGTGGAGCTGCGCACGCGCCCCCAGGCCTCGGAGCTGGGCACACGCGTGGCGATGGAAGGCAGCCGGGTGCGGGCACAGGAACCCGTGGCCATGGCCGCGGGCACCACGATCGCCGTGCGCAACCTGTTCTACAACATTCCGGCGCGGCGTCAATTCCTCAAGAGCGACGCGGTGGAACTGAAGCATGTGCTGGAGGAGTTCCAGCGGATCGCGCTCGCCCACCCGGGCATCGGGTTCCAGGTGGTGCACAACGACCAGGAGCTGTTCCGGATGCCCGCCAGCGCGCCCGATGCCACCGAGGGCGCGGCGTTGCGGCAACGCGTGGTGCATCTGCTCGGTCGCCGGTACGACGAGCGGCTGGTGCCCGTGGAGGAATCCACCGGACATCTGCGCATCACGGGCTTCATCGGCAAGCCTGAATTCGCGCGCCGCACGCGGGGCGAGCAGTACTTCTTCGTCAATCAGCGCTTCATCCGCAGCAGCTACCTGGAACATGCGGTGCGCACGGCGTTCGACGAGCTGGTGGCGCGGGACCACCACCCGGCCTGGTTCCTCTTCCTGGAGCTGGACCCCGCGCAGATCGACATCAACATCCACCCCACCAAGACGGAGATCAAGTTCCGCGACGACCGCAGCGTGTATGCGGTGCTTCACGCGGCCCTGCGGCGGGCCTTGGGGCGCTTCAACATCGCGCCGAGCCTCGACTTCGAGCCGGAGCCGGCCATCATGTCGGCCTTCGCCGGGATGCCGAGCGTGCCGGCCGTGGCCCCGGTGGTGAAGGCACCGGAGTGGCGCCCCCACGACCTGGGCCCGCCGCGCGACCCCACGGGCTGGCAACAGCTGTTCGACCTGCGCGCCGCGCCGGCCGGGGGTGCCCCGCCGTCCGACGTCGATCCGGCGCACACCAAGGCCCAGGTGCTTCCGATGGGCGAGACCGAGGCCGACCACGGTCCTCGCCCGGTGTTCCGGATGCAGGGCGGCTACATCGTGTCGCCCCTGCGCAACGGATTGATGGTGGTGGACCGGCGGCGTGCGTTGGAGCGCATCGCCTACGAGCGCGCCCTGAAGCGGCTGGAGATGGGGAGCGGCCCCAGCCAGGCCGAGCTCTTCCCGCGCAACATCGAGCTGGCCCCGCAGGACTTCGCCCTGGTGGGCGAACTGCTGCCCGAGCTGCGTGCATTGGGCCTCGATCTGGAGGTCTTCGGTGGGCGCACCGTCACGGTGCGCGGCCTGCCGGCCGAGTCGATGAACGATGACCCTGCCGCGCTGCTGGACACCCTGATCGCCCAGTTGCACAGCGAGCGGGGGACGCTGAAGCTCGAGCGGCACGCGGCGATCGCCCGCAGCATGGCCCGGAGCGTCGCGGCGCGCAGCGACGAGGCCCCGGCGCAGGAGCAGCTGCGCGACCTCGTCGACCGCCTCTTCGGCTGCGAAGTACCCTACTGGACCCCCGGCGGCAAACCCACGCTGATCACCTTCGGGCTCGACGAGCTCGCCCAACGCTTCGAACGCGGATGAACCCGAACGTGCTGCTGCCTCCGGTGGTGAAGAACCTGCTGATCATCAACGGCCTGTTCTTCCTGGCCAAGTTCAGCTTTCCGGCGGATGAGCTGGGCCGCAACACGCTGGATGCGACCCTGGGCATGTACTACGTGGGCTCCCCCCTCTTCCGGCCCTGGCAGGTGTTGACGCACCTCTTCCTGCACGGCGACCTGGGGCACCTGTTCACCAACATGTTCGGCCTGTTCATGTTCGGCGGTCCGGTGGAGCGCCACCTGGGATCGAAGCGTTTTCTGATCTACTACCTGGCCTGCGGGCTGGGCGCCGCAGCCCTCCACACCGGAGTGAACGCCTACGAGGTGCTCCGTGATGAGGCGGTGGTGACGGCGTACGGTGCGGATGTGCAGGAGGTGCGCGATGCGGTGGCGGCCGGATCGCTCACGGAGGCCGACCACATCCTGAACGGTGTGATGGCCGCCCATGGCGTGCCTGAGCAGGCCCTCACCCAGCTCTTCTTCGACCACATCGGCACGATCATCGGGGCCTCGGGCGCGGTGTTCGGCATCCTGCTGGCCTTCGGCATGCTCTTCCCCGAGCAGGAGATCTTCCTGTTGCTGCTTCCGATCCCCATCAAGGCGAAGTACTTCGTGGTGATCTACGGCCTGGTGGAGCTCTTCATGGGCCTCAAGCAGAGCCCGGGCGACAACGTGGCGCACTTCGCGCACCTGGGCGGCATGATCTTCGGCTTCCTGCTGCTGCGGGCATGGCGCCGCCGCATGCTGCTCTGATCGACCGATGAGCCACCCGGCCCGGGCCGTTCGTGGAATACCTTTCCGGCCGGGGCGGAAGGGTCCGAACTTTGCGGTGATCCCGGAACGCATCCACAGGCCACAATGGGCATCCGCGACGATGTGAGCATGCACTGGCGCACCGGCGGCGCCGCGGTCAGGCTCATCCTCATCAATCTCGGCGTCTTCCTGCTCTACCACGCGGTGGGCCTGGTGCTCTTCCTCACCGGCACCCCCGAGCCCGACCTGCTGAAGTGGCTGATGGCCACCAGCCATCTGCCGGCGCTGGCCCTCAGGCCGTGGACCGTGGTGACCTACATGTTCACCCATGCCGATGTGTTCCACATCTTCTTCAACCTGCTGATGCTGTGGTTCAGCGGGCGGTTGTTCGAGGACCTGCTGGGGCCCAAACGCCTGCTCGGGAACTACCTGCTGGGCGGGCTCTTCGGCCTGGCGCTGTACATCCTGGCCTACAACCTGTTCCCCCCCTTCCAGCGCTTCGCCACGGGCAGCACCATCCTGGGGGCCTCGGCGGCGGTGATGGGTGTGTTCATCGGCATCGCCGCGTACCGGCCTGACATGGTGGTGCACCTGATCCTGTTCGGAGCGGTGCGGCTCAAGTGGATCGCCCTGATCTATGTGGTGATCGACCTGGTGAGCATCCGACAGGGCAGCAACAGCGGCGGCCACATCGCCCACCTCGGCGGCGCGCTGCTGGGCTACCTCACCGCCGTTCAGCTGCGCCGCGGACGCGATGTCTCCACCGCGTTCATCGGCTGGTTCGAGGGCGCGTGGGACCTGCTGAGCGGGCGCAAGGCCCGGCGGTTGAAGGTGGCGCACCGGGGCCGGGTGGCCGTGATGGCCGACCAGGTGCCGGCCCACAAGCGCGACAAGCAGGCCCGCGTGGACGCCATCCTGGACAAGATCAGCCGCAGCGGCTACGACAGCCTCAGCAAGGAGGAGAAGGATTTCCTGTTCAAGGCCAGCCATGAGTGAGGCCTCCCGCCGCACGCGGCCCAGCCGCTGGCACCTTCCCCTGTGGTGGGCCAACCTGCTCGCCGCACTGCTGTTGCTGCTGGCCTATCTGTCCGCCCGGGTGCCGCCCGACACCTTCTGGCCCCTCGCCTTCTTCGGCATGGCCTACCCCTTCGTGCTGCTCACGCACCTCTTCTTCCTGGTGTGGTGGGCGCTGTTCCGGCCCAAACGCATGCTGGTGAGCGCGATCGTGGTGGGCATCGGTGCCGGCCACATCGGCGATTATGTGCAGGTGCTCGGCAGTCGCCACCCTCCCGGGAACGCCGCGGAGCGGGACCTGAAGGTGATGTCGTACAACGTGCGCTTGTTCGACCTCTACAACTGGAGCAACAACATTCAGACGCGCAACGAGATCCTCGACCTCATTGCCTTCGAGGGGGCGGACGTGCTCTGCCTGCAGGAGTTCTTCCTGGCCGAGGACAGGCGCTTCTTCAACACGAAGGACACCCTGCTGCGGCACCTGGGTTACCGGGCCTGCCACGACAGCTACACGGCGCACACCCGCAAGGGCCACCACTTCGGCATCGCCACGTTCAGCACCCATCCGATCGTGGGCAAGGGCACCCTGGAGTTCGCCGACGACCTGAACAACCTGTGCATCTGGACGGACATCGCGGTGGGCGACGACACGCTGCGGGTGTACAACGCCCATCTGGCCAGCGTGCGCTTCGGGGGCAACGAATACAGGTTCATGGAGGACCTGGACACGGGCACGGACGCGGACAGTCTGCGCAGCGGGGGCCTGCGCATCGCCGGGCTGTTGCGCAATGCCTTCCTCCGCCGTGCCGAGGAGGCGCGCCTGATCACCGCGCACATGGCCCGAAGCCCCCATCCGATCCTGTACTGTGGAGACCTCAACGACACTCCGATGAGCTACAGCTACACCCTGCTCACCGAGCGGCTCACCGACGCCTTCGTGGAGAGCGGCCGGGGTGTGGGGCACACCTACATCGGCGTGTTCCCCAGCTTCCGGATCGACCACATCCTTCACGGACCCGAACTGGCGGCGTGGAACTTCCGCACGCTGCCCGATGAGCTCAGCGACCACCGCGCCATCGTGTGCCAGATGGCCTTGGTGGGTAACGGAGCGCCACGCTAGGGCTGCTCTTCCGCGACCGGAGTGAGCGTGTAACCCAGGTCGCTGAGGCGGTGCAGCACCCCGCCCTCACCCGGCAGGTGCGCGGCGCCCACGGCGAAGAAGCAGCGGCATCCTTCGCTCAGCCGGTCCGCCATCCGTTCGGCCATCCGGGTGTTGCGCACCGCGAGCAGGGCCTCATCCATCGATCCGGACATGCCCCCCTGCCGCACCAGGGCGTGCATGGTCTCCAGGTCCTGCCGGGCGTAAGCGTCCATCATGCGTTCCATCATCCCGCGATACAGGTCGTGGCGTACCATCTCCAACAGCATGGCCGCCTGATCCTCCAGGGGAATGGCGTCGATGGCGGCCAACTGTTCCTGCATGGTCTCCAGTCCGCTCACCGCCCGTCCGATGGATCGGGCCCGGGCCTGCACGGCCTCGTCCAGCACGAGCGCGCTGTCGTTGCGCATCAGGGTCTCGGTGAGCAGGGCCATCGACCAGAAGGGTTTCATGCGGTCGCTGGCCAGGGCCATGAGGCCCAGGTGTTCCTTCAGCGCATTGCGCACACGTTCGAGGTCCTTCTTCCGGTAGAGATCGGCCAGGACGCGGCCGTCGGGCATCTGCATGGCGCCCAGCACGGCAAGCCCGCCCTGGGCCGCGGCATCGTGATCCAGCTCGCCCACCACCTCGGCACATTCCGCCATGGCGGTCCACAGGCTGTCGTTGCCCTGATAGGCGCGGGCGTCGCGGCTGTGCACGGTACCCAGCACGTAGGCCGGGCCGGTGACGCCCGGGCCGGTGATGCGCCAAAGCACGCTACGGGGCAGCTGCTGGGCCGCGGCCAAGCCGACGCACCACATGCCTGCGGACAGGACGATCGAACGCATGCGCGCCAAGGTAGGCGCGGTCGTCAGAGGACGATGTAGGCCAGCAGGAAGGACAGGACGGACAGGATGGCGGACAGCACGCCGCCCGTGAGGATCAGCTGGCTGCGGTTGCCGGGTCGTGCGCGAAGGGTGCCCATGGCGATCGGATGCGAGGGATAGACGAGGCCTTTGCGGAAGGGTTGCCGCAGGGGCTTGACACCGGAGCGGAAATGTGCGATGGACCGCACGCCGGTGGTGGGCGACAAGCCCCTGAAGGCGTCCGCGTACCTTCGCCGCCCGCATCGTGCGCACCGCGCATCGGGTGCCCAGGCCATGAGCTCCCCCCGCACCGTCGCCTTCCACACCCTGGGCTGCAAGCTCAACTTCGCCGAGACGAGCACCCTGGCGCGCGGGCTGGAGGAGGCCGGGTACGCCCGGGTGCGGCCGGAGGAGCGGCCGGACGTGTTCGTGCTGAACACGTGCAGCGTGACGGAGAACGCCGACCGCGAATGCCGCCAGTGGGTCCGACGGTTCCAGCGGATCAATCCGGAGGCCTTCGTGGCCGTGGTGGGGTGTTACGCCCAATTGAAACCGGAGCACATCGCGGCCATTCCCGGGGTGGACCTGGTGCTGGGCGCCAACGAGAAGTTCGACCTGGCGGCCCACATCGAAGCCACGGCCGGCAAGCGTTCCGTTGGTCTGGCCGTCCATGGCCCCATCAAGGATGCGCGGTCCTTCCATCCGTCCTGGAACAGCGGGGACCGCACACGCACCTTCCTGAAGGTGCAGGATGGCTGCGACTACTTCTGCAGCTTCTGCACCATTCCCCTGGCGCGGGGCCGCAGCCGCAGTGGCACCATCGCGCAGACCGTGGCCCTGGCGGAACGGATCGCCGCAACGGGGGTGAAGGAGATCGTGCTCACGGGGGTGAACACCGGCGATTTCGGCCGTCAGCATGGCGAGGACCTGCTGGGGCTGATCGAGGCGCTGGACCGGGTGGAAGGCATCGAACGCTTCCGGATCAGCAGCATCGAGCCCAACCTGTGCCACGACGGGATCATCGCGTTCGTGGCGGCCAGCAGGCGCTTCATGCCGCACTTCCACATGCCCCTGCAGAGCGGCAGCGACGCCATCCTCGAGCGCATGCGGCGCCGGTACGACACCGCGCTGTACGCCGACCGGGTGCGCACCATCAAACGGTCGATCCCCCATGCCTGCGTGGGTGCGGACGTGATCACCGGCACGCCCGGTGAGACGGAGGAGGAATACCTGAGGACCCACGCCTTCATCCGCAGCATCCCGGTGGACCACCTGCATGTGTTCACCTACAGCGAGCGCGCCAACACCACCGCCGTGCGGATGGACGACTCCGTGCCCATGGCCGAGCGCCGCGATCGCACCAGGCAATTGCGCATCCTCTCCTCCAAGCTGCAACGTGCACACTACGAAAGGCACCTTGGAACGGTGCGTCCGGTGCTCTTCGAGCAGGGCGATGCCGGCGCGGACATGATCGAAGGCTACACGGACAACTACATCCGCGTGGCACTGCCATACGATGCCACCGTCGTCAACACCATCGCGGCGGTCCATTTGCAGCACATCAGCGGTGATGGGCACGCCACGGGTGCGGTGAACACGCACGCCGGACCGGAGCGCACCAACTGGCCAACTGCCAGCTACCAACTGGCCATCTGATCATGTACCCTACCCTGTATCACGCACTGCTGGACCTGACGGGGATCGACCTGCCGTTCCTGAAGTTCCTGAACAGCTTCGGGTTCTTCGTGGCGGTGGCCTTCGTGGTGGCCAACCGGCTGCTGACGGCCGAGCTGCGGCGCATGCAGGCGAACGGGTCTCTGAAGCCCTCCACACGCACCATCACCATCGGCCTTCCGGCAAGCCCGGGCGAACTGGCCCTGCAGGCCTTGCTGGGCTTCGTTCTTGGCTGGAAAGGACTGTACCTGATGATGCACAGTGCGGAGGCCACGGCGGACACCAAGGCCTTTCTGTTCAGCGGAACGGGCAGCGTGGTGGGCGGCGTTCTGGGGGCCCTGGCCCTGGCGGGCCTGGTCTGGTGGGAGAAACGCAGGCAGCGGCTTGACAAGCCGCGTACGGAGACGGTCGTCATCGCACCGGCGGAGCACGCGGGTGCCATCACCATGACGGCGGCGTTGTGGGGCGTGATCGGGGCCAAGCTCTTCCACTGGCTGGAGAACCCTGACGAGCTGGCGGCCTTTCTCCGCGACCCCGGCGGTACGGACCTGTTCACCGGGCTCACCATGTATGGTGGGCTCATCATGGCCGGCGCGATGGTGATGCGCTACTTCAGGCGCCACGGCATGCCGGCCTTGGCCGGCGCGGACGCGGCCGCGCCTGGCGTCATGCTGGCCTACGCCATCGGCCGCATCGGCTGCCAGGTGAGCGGCGACGGCGACTGGGGCATCGTCAACACCACCTTTCTGGGCCCGGGCCCGCGGTGGCTCTGGCAATACGACTACCCGAACAACGTCAACGGCATCGGCATCGCGCTCACGGACGGACGCCCGTGCTTCGAAGGCTACTGCACCGCCCTTCCGGAGACCGTGTTCCCCACGCCCCTGTACGAGACCCTGGCCTGCGCGCTGCTGTTCGCGGTGTTGTGGGCGTTGCGCACGCGGCTGCGTCCGATGGGCGCCATCTTCTTTCTCTTCCTCCTGCTGAACGGCCTGGAACGCTTCTGGATCGAGAAGATCCGGGTGAACGTGGTGCTCTTCGGCGACACCACGCAGGCCGAACTGATCGCCGTGCTGCTGATGCTCGCCGGGGCCGCGGGCCTGTGGATGGTGCACCGGAGGCCGAATCCTGCGAACGATGGATCTTCAACAGCTCACTGAACAGGTGGCGGCGCTCAGCGCCGAAGTGGCCGCCTTCATCCGCGATGAGGCGGGCAAGCTCACCGAGGCCGGTGTATCCACCAAGAGCGCGAACAACCTGGTGACCCACGTGGACCACACCGCCGAGGACCGGCTGGTGGAGGCCTTGGAACGGCTGCTCCCCGAGGCGGGCTTCATCGCCGAGGAGGGCAGCGGCGAGCAGCGTGAACGCTTCAACTGGGTGATCGACCCGCTGGACGGCACCACGAACTTCGTGCATGGGGTGCCGTGCTACTGCATCAGCATCGCCCTGGTCGACGGCACGGAGCCCCTGCTGGGCGTGGTGCACGAGGTGACACGCGACGAACGCTTCACGGCCTGGAAGAACGGGGGCGCCTGGTTGAACGGTCACCGGATCCGAGTAAGCGACCGCAAACTGCTGCAGGAAAGCCTGCTGGCCACGGGATTCCCGTATGATGATTTCGGCTACGAGGCGGAGTACATGGACCTGCTGCGCGAACTGATGCACCGCACCCGAGGCATCCGCCGGTTGGGCAGCGCCGCGGCCGACCTGGCGTACGTGGCCTGTGGGCGCTTCGAGGCCTTCTACGAGTACGGGCTCAACAGCTGGGACGTGGCGGCCGGCGTGCTGCTCGTGCGCGAGGCGGGCGGCCGCGTGAGCGGCTTCCTTCCCAGCAAGGACCCGGTGTTCGACGAGGAGATCGTGGCCAGCAACAGCGCCATCCACGACGAATTGCTGGAGGTGATCGAGCGGAACTGGCAGCGCCAGGATTAGGCCGGGGCCTTCCGGCTCAACAGGCCAAGCCCCACCATGGTCAGGCCCGCGACGACCAGCAGCACCTCGAAGCCCATCTTGTATCCGAAGAGCAGGGTCTCCGAGTGGGCACGGATGAAGTAGGTGATCACGGGCGCGGCGAGGCAGACCCAGGGCACCCAGCGCTCCTGCGGACGCCCCTTGAAGAAGAGGCCGTACGCGAAAAGCCCCAGCAGCGGGCCGTAGGTGAAGCCGGCGATGTCGAACAAGGTCTTGATCACCGTGGGCGTGGCCAGCCAGTGGAAGTACAGGATGCAGGCCATGAAGAGCGCTGCCATGCCGAGGTGCACCCGCTGGCGCACCTGCTTCTGACGGGCCTCGTCCCAGCCCCTGTCGCGGATGCCGATGAGGTCGATGCAGGTGCTGGCCGTGAGCGCGGTGAGCGCCCCATCGGCGCTGGGGAACAGCGCGCTGATGAGACCGATGATGAAGAACAGGC
The DNA here is from genome assembly GCA_937872175.1 of uncultured Flavobacteriales bacterium. GTDB lineage: Bacteria > Bacteroidota > Bacteroidia > Flavobacteriales_F > PHOS-HE28 > PHOS-HE28. The sequence continues at coordinate 116,679 of CALMPI010000020.1, forward strand.
CCAGCCATGCCGGGAAATGCTGCAGGGCCAGCGTGGGGAACACATCGTCGGACCGCTCGGGCAGTGCGATGCCGGCCTGGTCCGCGTGGAGGTAGAGCAGGGCGCCCAGGAGCAGGAACAGCAGGTTCACCCCGAGCAGGATCACACTGAACACCCGCATGTTCTTCTTGCTGCCTTCCACCGTGGCCACGCTCAGGTTCTTCTGCATCATCTCCTGGTCCAGACCGGTCATGGCGATGGTGATGAACATGCCCGCGAGGACCTGTTTGAGCAGGAAACTGTCGCTGCGCCAGTCCAGGTCCAGGATGCGCGACATGCCGCTGTCGGCCAGCATCGGCTTCCAGTTGACCATGCCCGGCATGGTGATGATGTAGCCGATGGTGCCCACCAGCGCGCCGAGCATGAAAAGCGTCTGCAGGGTGTCCGTCCACACAATGGTCTTCACCCCGCCCCTCAAGGTGTAGAGCACGATCATGGCCATCACCACGGCGGCGGTGAGCTCGAAGGGCACGCCCATGGCATCGAGCACGAAGAGCTGCAGCACATTGAGCACCACGAAGATCCGGATGGTGGCCCCGGCCAGGCGGCTGAGGATGAAGAACGAGGCACCCGTGCGGTAGCTCGTCATGCCGAAGCGCTCGCGCAGGTAGCCATAGATGCTGGTGAGGCCCATGCGGTAGTACAGCGGCAGCAGCACGCCCGCCACGATCCAGTAGCCGATGGCGAAACCCACCACCAGCTGGAAATAGGTCCAGCCCTTGGCCTCCACGTACCCGGGCACGCTGATGAAGGTGACCCCGCTGAGGCTGGTGCCGATCATGCCGAAGGCCACCACGTACCAGAGGCTCTTGCGCTCACCGCTGTAGAACGCGTGCTCGCCCCCGCCCCGGCTGGTCCACCAGGCGATGCCGAGCAGGAGCAGGAAGTACGCCAGCACCAGGGACAGCAACCAGGCCGCGCTCATGCCGCGAAGCAAGGTCCCGGGGGCAGCGGGCCGCATGGCGGCCGCACCCAGTTGTCCCCGTCCCTTTGTTGGCATCCGGTCACCCGGCCCCACGGCCACGCACCGCCGATCGGCATACCTTACTCACCTCAACCCACACACGCATGCGCCGGAACGCCACCCTTCTTCTCGTGCTTGGCCTGAGCGTGAACGCCGTGGCGCAATGCCCGGACAGCACGGCCATCGTTTTCAGCAGCGACTTCGAGTCGGGCGACGGGGGGCTCGTTGCGAGCGGATACCCCGACTGGGAGCATGGCCTCATCGGCACCCAACTGCTGGACAGCAGCTGCACCACCACGTTCAACAACACCATCGGTGCGCACAGCGGGCAGCTCGGCTGGGGTACGGTGCTGCGCGACTGCTACGCCAACAGCGGCGACACGAGCGTCCTCGCCCTCACGGTCGACCTCAGCGACCCGGCCTACACGGGGGCCGAACTGCGGTTCTGGCACTGGTGGGAGGTGTTCACCAACTTCGACTTCACCTTCATCCGGGTGAACGGGCAGCAGGTCTACCTGAACAACAGCCAGCAGTTCAGCCAGGTGTGGCTGCAACAGACGATCGACCTGACGCCCTTCCTGGGCCTGAGCACGGTGGACGTCACCTTCCACCTCTTCGCCACCACGGTGGTGAACAAGGCCGGCTGGTACCTGGACGACATGGAGGTGACCGCCTGCCTGCCCTCCAGCAGCACGACCGCCATGGAGGAGCGGGATGGTGGGGGCCTGTGGGTATGGCCGAACCCCGCCGAGGGGCTGCTGCATGTGCGCAGCACAGCGCCCTCCGGACAAGGTTGGCGGCTGCTGGATGTCAGCGGGCGCGAGGTGCGGCATGGCGGCTTCAGCGGTGCGGGCACCTGGACCATTTCCACGGAAGGGCTCATCGGACCGCACGTGCTGGAGGTGAGGTCCGATGACCGGATCCGGCGCCACCGGGTGATCCTCCGTTGAGCGCGGAGCCCCGAGGCCGGCCCTTTACCTTTGAGCGCGTGAGCCCATCGTCCGCTCTGCTGGAGAACGCCGTTGACCAATTGGCCACCCTTCCCGGCATCGGCCGGCGCACGGCCATGCGGATGGCGCTGGACCTGTTGCGCCGTGATGTCGCCGCCGTGCAGCGCTTCAGCGAGGCTGTGCGCCGCCTGCGCGAGGACGTGCGCTATTGCGGCGAGTGCTGCAACATCAGCGACCGGCCCGTCTGCGGCATCTGCGCATCGGCCGACCGGGACCGGGGCCTGGTGTGCGTGGTGGAGGACATCCGCGATGTGGTGGCGATCGAGAACACGCATCAGTTCAAGGGCCTCTACCACGTGCTCGGCGGGGTGATCAGCCCCATGGACGGTGTGGGCCCCGACGACCTGCAGATCGCGCGGTTGCTGGATCGGGTCGACGGCGGCTCGGTGCGCGAGGTGGTGCTCGCCCTTGGGGCCACCCTGGAAGGCGACACCACCGGTTTCTACCTGAACCGACGCCTGCAGGAGCGCGGTGTATCAGTGAGCCAGATCGCCCGCGGGATCAGCGTGGGGGGCGACCTGGAGCATGTGGACGAACTCACCCTGGGCCGCAGCATCATGGACCGGAAACCATACGAGCAAGGGGTGAAGCGATAGGGCATGTGCCATGGGCACATGTGCACATGTGCACATGAAACTCTCCGTCATCATCGTCAACTACAATGTCCGGGCCTACCTGGAGCAGTGCCTGCGCGCGGTGTTCGCCGCGATGGAGGGCGTGCCCGGGGAGGTGTTCGTGGTGGACAACCAGAGCACCGACGGCAGCGTGGAGATGGTGCGAGAGCGCTTCCCGCAGGTGCGCCTCCTTGCCAACACCGGGAACGTGGGCTTCAGCCGGGCCAACAACCAGGCCATCCGCGAGGCCAGGGGCGACCACATCCTGCTGCTGAACCCGGACACCATCGTGGGCGAGGATGTGTTCCGCACGGTGGTGGCCTACATGGATGCCGACCCCAAGGTGGGTGGCGTGGGTGTGAAGATGATCGATGGCACGGGACGATTCCTGCCCGAGAGCAAGCGCGGGCTGCCGACACCCGCGGTGGCCTTTTACAAGATCATCGGCCTGGCGCGGCTCTTCCCGAAGAGCAGCGTGTTCGGGCGCTACCATCTGGGGCATCTGCCGGAGGACCGTGCCGCCAGGATCGAGATCCTTTCCGGGGCCTGCATGTTCCTGCGCAAACGCACCCTCGACGAGGTCGGCCTGCTGGACGAGAGCTTCTTCATGTACGGGGAGGACATCGACCTCAGCTACCGCATCACGCTGGGGGGCTACGAGAACCACTACGTCCCTCAGGCGCGCATCCTGCATTACAAGGGCGAGAGCACCAAGAAGAGCAGCGTGAACTACGTCTTCGTGTTCTACAACGCCATGGCCATCTTCGCCCGCAAGCACTTCACGCGCAAGGGGCCTGACCTCTTCAGTGCCCTGATCCGCGGGGCCATCTATCTCAGCGCTGCGGGCGCCCTGCTCAGCCGCTTCTTCCACCGCGCGCTGCTGCCGCTGCTGGACGCCCTGGCCCTGGCCGCATTGTTGCTGCTGGTGGGCCCGCACGTGGGCGTGGTGCAATGGGCCGATGGAGCCCCCCGCCACCTGCTCCCCTTCCTGTCCGCCGCCCTCACCTGCCTGGCCCTCTTCGGTGCGTACGACAGGCCGATCCGGCTCGGTCATGCCGTGAAGGGCGCCGCCGCCGCCACCCTGCTGATGGCCGCCTGGTGGAGCTGGCGCATGCAGGCCTGGCCGGGCAGCTGGGCCCTGCTCACCTGCCTGGGGCTGATGACCGGCACGGCCTTCGCCATCCGGGGCCTGCTGCACCTGCTGCGGGTGAAGGGATACGCGTTGCGACCGAGCCATCGGCTGCGCATCGCGGCCATCGGCTCCCCCGAGCGGGCCGGACAAGCGCTCGACCTGCTGTGGCAGACCCATTTCGGGCTTGGCCGCCAGTTGGTGGAACCGCCGGAGGTGCTGCAACGAGCGGACCGCACGGCCGAGCTGTGCCGCAGCCTTCGCGACCAGCGCTACGACGAGGTGGTGCTCTGCGCCGGCGACCTGAGCTGGGCCGCGGTCATCGATGCGCTTGAACGGTTGCGCACCAGCGGGGCGGTCTTCAAGATCGCGCAGCCGGACGGACAGGCGATCATCAGCCCCAACAGCATCGAGAGCCTGCAGGACCTGCTGGTGCTGGAGGCGCACGCGGTGAACAGCCCCGCCGCGCGGCGCACCAAACGCATCATGGACGTCACGGTAGCGGCACTCCTGGCGCTCACCCTTCCCATCAACCTGTGGTTCGTGCGCCAACGCCGGGGCTTCCTGGACAACCTGTGGCAGGTGCTGCTCGGCCGGCGCACCTGGGTGAGCTACCACCGCCAGCCGTCGCGCGCCCTCAAGCTGCCCCATCTGCGCCGCGGCGTCATCGATCCGGTGCGCGCCCTGGGCCTGCCCGCCGACGGCCTCGTCGTGGACCGCCTCAACCTGATGTATGCCAAGGACTACCGCGTCTGGGACGACCTGCGGTACATCCGTCGGGGCTTCGCACTGATGGGCTCCTAGGGCCCACGCACGTCGGTGTCCGGTGGTTACTTTTGACCCCGACGCGATGGCCCAGAACGAGATCCTCCTGCCCAAGATGGGCGAAAGCGTGGCCGAGGCCACGATCATCAAGTGGCTCAAGAACGAAGGCGACCGTGTGGCCGCCGATGAGCCCATCGTGGAGATCGCCACCGACAAAGTGGACAGCGAGGTGCCCGCGCCGCACGACGGGGTGCTGGTGAAACGTCTGGTGGGCGAAGGGGATGTGGTGAAGGTGGGGCAACCCATCGCCGCGATCAGCTCCGGCGCCGGCGCGCCTGCAGCAGCGCCTTCGAGCGCCGCATCGACCGCCGCCCCCGCCAGCAACGGAAGCCCTGCGGCAAGCGCCACACCCCGGCCTGTCGGTGCCGCCGTCACCCGCACGGGCCCCAGCGGCAAGTTCTACAGCCCGCTGGTGCGGACCATCGCCGAGCAGGAAGGGGTGACCATGACCGAGCTGGAAGCCATCGCCGGCTCCGGAGAAGGGGGTCGGGTGACCAAGAAGGACCTGCTCGACTACCTGCCCACGCGCGGCCTCTCCCCTGCCCCTGCCCCTGCCCCAGCTTCTGCTTCTGCCCCTGCCCCTGCTTCTGCGCCTGCCCCGACGCCGGCTGTCGCTTCGGCGCCCGCACCCAAGCTCACCCCTGCCCCGGGGGACGAGCTGATCGAGATGGACCGCATGCGCAAGCTGATCGCCGATCACATGGTGATGAGCAAGCGCACGAGCCCCCACGTCACCAGCTTCGTGGAGGCCGACGTGACGAACCTTGTGCTCTGGCGCGATCGGGTGAAGAACGCCTTCGAGAAACGCGAGGGCGAGAAGCTCACCTTCACGCCGATCTTCATCATGGCCATCGCGCAGGCCATCAAGGAGATGCCGATGATCAACATCCAGGTCGACGGTCATACGATCATCCGCAAGCGCGACATCAACATCGGCATGGCGGCGGCGCTGCCCACGGGCAACCTCATCGTGCCGGTGATCAAGAACGCCGACCAGCTCAACCTGGTGGGCCTGGCCCGGAAGGTGAACGACCTGGCCCGGCGCGCACGGGAGAACAAGCTGCAGCCCGACGAGATCAGCGGCGGCACCTACACCGTCACCAACGTGGGCACCTTCGGCAACGTGCTGGGCACACCGGTGATCAACCAGCCGCAGGTGGCGATCATGGCCACCGGCGCGATCAGAAAGAAACCGGCGGTCCTCGAGACCCCGGCCGGGGATGTGATCGCCGTGCGCCACCTGATGTTCCTGAGCCACAGCTACGACCACCGCGTGGTGGACGGAGCCCTGGGGGGCCGCTTCATTCGGCGCGTGGCCGACATTCTGGAGGCGTGGTCACTGGACCAGGATATCTGAACCGATCCCCGCTGGGGAAAATGGCTACATTTCGCAGCCCTCGATCGGGGCCTGAACCATTCGTACCGCAATGAAGCACGGCTACGCGCTCCTTCTCTCCTCCACACTGCTCGCACCCCTGGATGGTGTCTTCGCCCAGGGCGAGAGCACCACGTTCACCTGGAAGTTCGAGGAGGGCAACAAGCTCATGGAGGAGAAGCTCTACAACCAGTCGGCCGAGATCTGGGACCAGCTGGTGCAGGAGCAACCGGACAACGCCAACCTGAACTACAAGCTGGGCTACTGCTACTACCATTCGTACAACCAGCAGGACAAGGCCCTTCCCTACCTCGAAAAAGCCGCGTCGCTCCGGACCACGGGATCCCTCGGTGGGTTCAACACCTCCGGATACGACCCCTTCGAGCCCAGGGAGCGCAACGCCCCGGTGGAAGTGGACTACTTCCTTGGCCGCGCCTACCATGTGAAAGGCGAGCTTGATAAGGCCGACGAACAGTACCGGAAGTTCCTCGGGGAGACCGACGACAAGTACAGCTACCGGGACCTGGCCTCCCGGGGCTTGGAGCAGACGGCGAATGCGAGGAAGCTCATGCAGGACCCGAAGCCGTACCAGATCTCGAACCTCGGCAAGGTCATCAACTCGGAGTATCCGGATTTCAGCCCGATCATCTCCGTGGACGGCAATGCGCTGTTCTTCACCACACGGCGCATCCATGATGACAGCACCAACCTGGGGATCCTGGACGACATCGCCGGTATGCCGCACGAGGCGATCTATGTGTCGTACAAGGACAGGGAGGGGAACTGGCAACGACCCGAGCCATTGAACATCAATGCGGTGGGGAACCACCTCGCCACGATCAACGTCAGTGCCGACGGGCAAACGCTCTTCATCTACCGGAACGATGCCGGGGACGGGAACATCTATGAGAGCCGTCTGGTCGGTGAGCTCTGGAGCGATCCCGTCCTGATGGGCTCGGACATCAACACCAAGGCATGGGAGCCACACGGCGCCCTCACGGCCGACGGCAACACGTTCTACTTCATCAGCGACCGCAAAGGAGGCTTCGGGGGACGCGACATCTATCGGGTGGTGAGGCTGCCGAACGGTGAGTGGAGCAAGGCGCAGACCATCGGCAACGTGGTGAACACCCCATACGACGAGGACGGCGTGTTCATCCACCCGAACGGGCGCACCATGTTCTTCTCCTCCACCGGCCACAATTCCATGGGCGGTTTCGACATCTTCACCAGCGAGCTTCAGGAGGATGGCAGCTGGTCCGCTCCCATCAACCTCGGTCATCCCATCAATTCGCCTGACGACGAGGTGTTCTTCGTGACCACCGCCGACGGCCGGCGCGGTTACTTCAGTTCCGACAAGATCGGCGGGTATGGCGAGAAGGACATCTACTTCGTCGACCTTCCCGAAGAGATGGAATCCGAGGGCCTCACGGTGCTCAAGGGGTTCATCATCCCCCCGCCGGGCACCACCCTGCCGCCGAGCACCATCCTGTATGTCACCGACAAGGCCACCGGCGAGGTGAAGACCTACAAACCGCGGCAGCGTGACGGCGTGTATGTGGTGATCCTGCCGCCGTGCAAGGAGTACAACCTGGACTATCGGGTGGACGACAAGACGATCCATACGGAGGACATCTACGTGGAGTGCGAGACCGCCTATCAGGAGATCAACAAGGAGATCTACCTGAACCCGGTGAGCATCACTGGACCGGCGAGCATTGTGGACCTGCCCAAGGGCGCGCCTCCGGGCAGCAAGGAGAAAGGCGAGCCCGCCACGACCGGGGGGAAAGCCAAACCTGAGGAGTACCTGACCGATGCACAGTTGAAGGAGAAGGGCAAGACCCATACCATGCCCGACGCCAGCTACGCGGCCGAGTACGCCAAGTACTACGAGTACAACAAGAAGGACATCGACCAGGCGGAGACGGATTGGAAGGGCTTCATCGACACCGTGGTGGGCCTGATCGACAAGAACGGCAAGGCCACCATCGTCATCGAGGCCAGCGCCTCCAAGGTGCCCACCCGGACCTTCGGCACCAACGAGAACCTGAGCCGCCAGCGGATGGACGATGCCCGCAAGCGCCTCATCGAGGCCGTGCAGGCCCGCGGCAAGAACGCCGATGTCATCTACATCGAGGCCATCAACTCCCTGGTGCAGGGTCCGGCCTACAAGGGCGATTACATCAACACCGAGAAGTACGGCAAGTTCCAGTATGTCAAGCTGAAGACGCGCTGATCCCTGCCGCTGTGGACAACTTGAAAGCCCTCCGGACCTCCGGGGGGCTTTTTCATGGCCAACTTGCGGACATGCGGCTGCACCTTCAAAGGCCACTCGCCTTCTTCGACCTGGAGACCACCGGCACCCGGATCGGACAGGACCGCATCGTGCAGGTCGGCGTCGTGCGCATGAGCCCCGACGGACGGAGGCAGCCGTGGCAGAGCCTGGTGAACCCGGGGATCCCCATTCCGGCCGAGGCCACCGCCGTGCATGGCATCACCGATGCCATGGTGGCCAACGCGCCCCCGCTGGAGTCCGTTGCGGATGAGGTGCTGGCGGCCCTGGAGGGCTGTGACCTGGCCGGCTTCAACGTCATCCGCTTCGATGTGCCCTTCCTGGCCGAGGAACTGCACCGGGTCGGTCGTAGCTGGGACAGCTCCGCCCTGCGCATCGTGGACGTGCAGCGCATCTTCCACCGGATGGAGCCCCGGGACCTGAGCGCGGCGTTGCGCTTTTATTGCGGCCGGGAGCACGGTGGCGCGCACGATGCCCTGGCCGATGTGGAGGCCACCGCCGATGTGCTGCTCGCCCAACTGGACCGCTACGGCGACCTTCCTTCCGACGTGGACCAGCTCGGGGAGTTCAGCGGAGACCGCCAGCGCAGCCCCGACGCCGCCGGCAAGCTGGCCTTCGACCAGAACGGGCAGGTCTGCCTCACCTTCGGCAAGTACCGGGGATGGCCCCTGGAGTCCATCGGCCGCAATGACCCCGGCTACCTGCAATGGCTGATGACCAAGGCCGAACTGCCCGGCAGCACCCTGGCGGTGATGCGCAAGGCCTTGGAGGACCTCAACAGCGTGGGCTGACCCGCCGCGAAGCCCGCTCCACACGCCAACCCCCACGCGCATGAAGTGCATCTGCATCGGCCGCAACTACGGTGACCACGCCCGCGAGCTGGGGAACGCCCCTCCCGAGGAACCGGTCTTCTTCCTGAAGCCCTTCACAGCCATCGCGCACCCCGGCAGGCCGCTGAAGCTCCCCACCCACCTGGGCACCATCCACCACGAACTGGAACTGGTGTGCGTGCTGGACGGCTACGCCAAGGACATCCCGGCGGCCATGGCTCCCGGCATGATCAGCGCCTATACCCTGGGCCTGGACCTGACCGCGCGCGACATCCAGAACGACCTGAAGGCCAAGGGGCTGCCGTGGGAGAAGGCCAAGGCGTTCGACGACAGTGCGGTGATCGGGGACGTGCACCTGCCCATGACCAGCGCCACCGACCTGCAGAGCTTCCAGATCGAGCTGCTGCGCAACGGCACCCTGGTGCAGCGTGGCCGAACGCGGGACATGCTCTTCCCGGTGCATGAACTGATCGCCTATGTGTCGCGCTTCATCACCTTGGAACCGGGCGACCTGCTCTTCACGGGCACACCGGCCGGTGTGGGCCCCATCGCCGTGGGCGACACCCTGGAGGGCATCCTGGACGGCAAACGCATGCTGCGCGTCACCGTGGAGTAAGGCCGGGCGGCTCGAAGCGCCGGGCTACCTTTGCCCGCCGGCCGGTCGAGCGGTCGGTCCCTGTGCTCATGACCAAGATCGTCCACGTCGGCAACATCGCCTGCGGCTCCGACCAGCTCTTCCTCATCTCCGGTCCCTGCGTGATCGAGACCGAGGATGTGATGCTGCGCACCGCCGAGAAGCTCAAGGAGGTGAGCGAGCGCCTGAAGCTGCCCGTGATCTACAAGAGCAGCTTCACCAAGGACAACCGGAGCAGCGTGGACTTCTACCAGGGACCCGGCCTGGAGGAAGGACTGAAAGTGCTCGCACGCATCAAGAAGGACTTCGGCTTTCCGATCCTCACCGACATCCACTACCCCAGCCAGGCCAAGCCCGCCGCCGAAGTGGTGGACGTGCTGCAGATCCCGGCCTACCTGGTGATGCAGACCACATTGGTCACCGAAGCCGCGAAGACCGGCGCCGTGATCAACCTGAAGCACGCGCAGTTCCTGGCGCCGGACAACATGATCAAGCCGGCCGAGAAGTGCAAGAGCGTCGGCAACGACAAGATCATCCTCACCGAGCGCGGCTACACGTTCGGCTACAACGACCTCATCGTGGACCCGCGCGCCTTCTACCACATGCGCAAGGCGGGGTACCCGGTGGTCTTCGACATCACGCACAGCATCCGCAAGTACGGCATCCCCAGCGCCGACCCGCGCGGCGGCAACCGCGATGTGATGCCCACCATCGCCCGTGCTGGAGTGGCCGCTGGCGTGGATGGCGTGTTCATCGAGACGCATCCCGACCCCAGCACCGCCCTCTGCGACGCCGCCAGCCAGCTCTGCGTGTACGACCTGGAGGAATTCATCAAGCCCCTGCTCGACCT
>CALMPI010000021.1 GCA_937872175.1 uncultured Flavobacteriales bacterium
TCAAACGCCCGTTGTTCATGGCTCAGGACACCTCAACTATTTTTGAGATGGCTTCTAATGTTAACGAAGCTGATGGGCTTCTTTGCGATAGCTGGCTCGAGCGAGCAGTGCATTCAGTCGACCATACACATCCAAGCGCACGGCCAACCATCCACCAAGCACGATGCCCAACACCCGAGCAACGCCAGCACCACTGATAGCGACTACACGGTAGCTGTTGTCAAATGTTCCATTGGCTAACTGATAGGATTTCTCTCCAGCGTAGAGGAGGATGAACAACAAGTAGAGGAGTGCCAGACCTCCGATGATCCTGTAGATGACTCTCTCTCGTGGAGTGAGCATCAGAAGCGTGAACGACACGATGAGCCACGAAGAGAACGGGTAAGCCACAGTAAGGAACAAGCCCTTCCCGAAGTGTTCGCGCAGAACCGCGCCTTCGGTCTTGTAGTAGACCTCACCGTTGTATGAGAAGCTGGTGCGAATGAACTCGTGCCACCAGTTGTCGCTTACCAACAACAGAGCCAATCCCGCGATAAGCAGGCATACCCACAACGCTACACTGCGAACCGTGCCGTTCTTGGTCATGGCTCAATGTTCATGTTCTTGGACAGATCCCGCATTTCGCGTGACGGATTGGAGCAGAAAGCCCGCAAGCCCTGTAATCAGGGCGCGGACTTGCAGCGGAAAGCCGGACCCCGAGGCTTTGCGAGGGGGCACGCCCATACCACTATCACGCTTCTGCTCCATCAATTCAACAACTCGAACACACTCGCCGCCCCCCTTCCTCCGCCGTAGCATGGCGAAGGCGGATGCCCCGTCCCCATGCACATCGTCACCACCCCGTACTTCTGCTTCCGGCGCCGCATCTCGTTCAGCAGATTAATGCTACTTGCTGAGCTGTTCATCGATTCTTGCGATCTGCTGTTTGGAGTACTCATCATCCGGCTTGATCCCCAATGCCCGCATGTACGCTTCCCGAGCTTCTGCGAAGTTCGATTTGGCGAAAGCTCCGTCGCCAGCGTCTCGTTCCTGCTTATATCTATCCTCTAACTGGTGATGCATTCGATAGATGCGCATCGACTGGATCTCATCCACACGATAACCGCGTTGGACAAGCGTGTCGTAGATGATGCAGGCTTCACCAACTTTCCATTCAAGTTCGAGTGCTTTGGCTCGCTGGAACAAGGAATCACTGGGCTGGCCTTGGCAATGGTTCGCCGATACGAACAACAGTGAAAGAAGGGTGAGGCAAGTTCTCATCGGATCGTACGTCAGTTGAGCAACTCGAACACACTCGCCGCTCCCTGCCCCGTCCCCACACACATGGTGACGACCCCATACTTCTGCTTCCGCCGCCGCATCTCGTTCAGCAACTGCACGCTCAGCTTCGCACCCGTGCACCCCAGCGGATGCCCCAGCGCGATCGCCCCGCCGTTCACGTTCACGATATCGGGGTTGATGCCCAACTCGCGCACCACCGCCAGTGATTGCGAGGCGAAGGCCTCGTTCAGCTCGAACAGCCCTATGTCGTTCAGCTTCAGCCCGGCCTTCTCCAGCGCCTTCGGCACAGCCGCCACCGGCCCGATGCCCATGATGCGCGGCTCCACGCCCGCCACGTGGTAGGAGAGGAGGCGCGCGATCGGTTTCACATTGAGCTCCTTCAGCATACGCTCGCTCACCACCAGCACGAAGGCCGCGCCATCGCTGGTCTGGCTGCTGTTGCCCGCCGTTACGCTGCCCTTGGCGTCGAACACCGGCTTCAGCTTCGCCAGCGCCTCCAGGGTGCTCGCGCGCGGACCTTCATCGGTGTCCACCACGTATTGCTCCACCTGGCGCTTCTCCTTCGCGTCCAGGTAGACGCGCTCCACGGTGTAGGGCACGATCTCGTCGGTGAACCGGCCGGCGGCGATGGCGGCCAGCGCCTTCTCATGGCTGCGCAGGCTGAAGGCGTCCTGGTCCTCGCGGCTCACCTTGAAGTCGCGCGCCACGGCCTCGGCGGTGAGGCCCATGCCCCAGTAGTACGTGGGGTCCGCCTTGCCCACCTTGGCGTTGGGCACAATGCGCCAGCCGCCGAAGGGGATCGGGCTCATGCACTCCACGCCGCCCGCCACGATCATATCGGCCTGCCCGCTGTGGATCTTGGCCGCCGCGATGGCGATGGTCTCGCTGCCGCTGCTGCAGTAGCGGTTCACCGTCATGCCCGGCACCTTGTCGGTGTTCAGGCCCATCAGGCTGATCATGCGGCCGATGTTCAGGCCCTGCTCGGCCTCGGGCGTCGCGTTGCCCACGATCACGTCGTCGATGCGCGTGCGGTCCAGCCCGGGCACCGAGCTCACCAGGTGGTTCACCACGTGCGCGGCCAGGTCGTCCGGACGGGTGAAACGGAATTTGCCGCGCGGCGCTTTGCCTACTGCGGAGCGGAAACCGGCGATGATGTATGCGTCCATGATCTTGGTGCCGAGTTAATGTCGTGATGTGTTGGTGTTGATGTGGGCGTGCCCCTCGCAAAGCCTCGGGTCGGGCTATCCGCTGCAAGTCCTCGGCCTGTCGCGTCGTCGTTCCTCCTCGCGAACAGGCCTGCGGGCTTTCCGCTTCTATCCCTCACGCAAAGTGTGGTGTATATCAGTGAGCAACATGGATTCATGTCAATCGGTCGTTGACAAGGAAGGTGTGCTCGATTCCAAACGAGAATTTCATTGCTGCGCCAGTCACCACGTGTCGATTCACATTTTCAAGTTTTTTGACGTGAGCAATCACGTGTCCGGCCTTATAGCGGCCAGCCTGCAGACTGATATTCGCCAAGAACATGTACGGCTCGTGGTTGTCTATCAGCATGTATTCGTAGTAGTCATCAGTCTTGTCCTTGATGTTCATTCCGACGTTGTAATGCCTGAAGAGTGTGCCAGCCCAGAACTCTTGCTCGTCAGACAAATCCGAGAGCGGAATCAGTTCGGGTTTGAGCTGCATGTACAGCGCCTTTAGCATGGAGGCTGTGTCGTGGCTGTGTTCCTTATCATCGAACAGCCCCATTCGCTTCGTCACGATTTCTGACAGGTGCTGCGCGATTTCCTCAATGCTAGCATTTCTTTCAAGCAAGAACACGATTTGCGACACATAGCCGCTGTACTCTCCCACGGCGCCATCATGTTCATTCACGCCAATGGGATCCCACCTCTCCCAGAGGAGGCGGTCAACTTTGACCCAGAGTTGCCCGTGAGTGTCCATCGGTTTTGGAATGATCAGTTCCGCAACACTTTCCCGCTGGTAATGATTGACTGCAACCGCTCCAACGTCTTCCGCTGCATGCACAACTCCACGAACGCCTTCCGCTCCAGGTCCAGCAGGTATTGTTCCGAGACTTCCGTCGCTTCGCTCAGGTCGCCACCGCAGAGCACGTAGCCGAGCTTCTCGCTGATCAGCGCATCGTGCTGGCTGATGTAGTTGCCGCTGAGCATGCTGTTGGCGCCCACGTACACGATGCCGAGGCCTTCCTGCCCCAGCACCTTGATGTCCTTGCGGGGCGCGGGCTTGGTGTAGCCCTTGTTCCACAGCTCCAGCGCGCAGGCCTTGGCGTAGGCCAGCTGGTGGGCGCGGCTCACGATCACCTCGTCCTGGCCCTTGCGCAGGTAGCCTAACGTGAAAGCCTCGTGCCCGCTGGTGGCCACCTTGGCCTGGCCGATGGTGAGGAAGCGCTCGCGCATGGCGTTGATGCGGATGTCTCCCTCCTTCAGCTCGTCGGCGAGGCGCAGGGCGAACTCCTTGGTGCCGCCGCCGCCGGGGATCACGCCCACGCCGAATTCCACCAGGCCCATGTAGGTCTCGGCGTGTGCCACCACCTTGTCCGCGTGCAGGCAGAGCTCGGTGCCGCCGCCCAGGCACAGTTGGTGCGGGGCGGCCACTACGGGGATGCTGCTGTAGCGCATGCGCATCATGGTGTTCTGGAAGGTGCGCACGGCCATCTCCAGGTCGTCGTACTCTTGCTCCACGGCCATCATGAAGATCATGCCCACGTTGGCGCCCGCGCTGAAGTTGGCGCCGTCGTTGTAGACCACCAGGCCCTTGTAGCCCTGCTCGGCGAGGTCGATGGCCTTGTTGAGGCCCTGGATCACCTCCGCGCCGATGGTGTTCATCTTGCTCGTCCAGCTCACGCTCAGGATGCCATCGCCCAGGTGGCGCACGGTGGCCGCGCTGTTCTTCCACACAATGGAGCTTTCGGGCAGGTCGCTCAGCACGAGGATGCCCTCGGCACGCGGGATGGCCTTGTAGCTCTTGCTCGCGGCATCGTAGTACATGCGCTTGCCGCCTTCGGTCTTGTAGAAGCTGGTGTGTCCGGCCGCCACCATCTCGTTGATCCACGGCGACACCTTCACACCCGCTGCGTTCATCGCATCGAGGGCGGTCTTTACGCCGATCGCATCCCATGCCTCGAAGGGCCCCAGCTCCCAGCCGAAGCCCGCGCGCATGGCATCGTCGATCTTGTACAGCGCGTCGGTGATCTCGGGGATCCGGTGGCTCACGTAGGCGAAGAGGCCGTGGAAGCTCTTGCGGTAGAACTCGCCGGCCTTGTCGGTGCCGTTGTAGAGCAGGGCCGTGCGTTTCACCAGGTTGTCCTCCTTCTTCGCGGCATCCAGCGTGGCGAACTTGGGCTTCACCTGTGGGCGGTATTCCAAGGTCTTCAGGTCCAGCGCGAGGATCTCGCCCTTGGGTGAGCTGCGGTCCTTGAAGAAGAAGCCCTTGCCGGTCTTGCTGCCGAGCATGTTCTTCTCCACCATCTGTTGCAGGTAGCCGGGGATGGCGAAAAGGGCGTTCTGCTCGTCGTTGGGGCAATTGTCCTTCACGCCCTGGGCCACTTTCACCAGCGTATCCAGGCCCACCACGTCGGCGGTGCGGAAGGTGGCGCTCTTGGGTCGGCCCAACGCCGGACCGGTCAGGCGGTCCACTTCTTCCACGGTGAGCCCCATTTCCTCCACGAGGTGGAAGAGGCCCATGATGCCGAACACGCCGACACGGTTGGCGATGAAGGCAGGCGTGTCCTGGCACCGCACGGTGACCTTGCCGAGGATGCGCTGGCCGTAATCCTCCAGGAAGTCGAGCACCGCGGGGTCGGTGTCCGGACCGGGGATCAGCTCCAGCAATGGCAGGTAGCGCGGCGGATTGAAGAAGTGCGTGCCGCAGAAGTGCCTGCGGAAGTCGTCGCTGCGGCCCTGTGCGATGGCGTTGATGGGGATGCCGCTGGTGTTGGTGGTGATGAGGGTGCCGGGTGTGCGGTACTTCTCCACCTTCTCCAGCAACTGCTGCTTGATGTCGAGCCGCTCGATCACCACCTCGATGATCCAGTCGCAGTCCTTGATCTTGGGCAGGTCATCGTCGAAGTTGCCGGTGCTGATGCGCTTCGCGAAGCGGGCATCGTACAGCGGCGCGGGACTGCTCTTGATCGCGGCCGTGAGGGCGTCATCCACGATCTTGTTCTTCGGGCCTTCCTTGGCCGGAATGTCCAGCAGCAGCACTTCGGTGCCGGTGTTGGCGAAGTGACAGGCGATGCGGCTGCCCATGACGCCGGAGCCGAGTACGGCAACTTTGCGGATGTTCCTCTTGCTCATCTAGAAGAGTTGTTCTTGTTCGAGAATTCGGTCGAGCTCCGACATCACCTGTCTGAAGTTGCTGAGTTGTGCGGGGGTGAAGCGGCGCTGCACCGCCTCGTTGAACTTGATCACGGTGTTGCGGCTCACGTCGCGCATCTGCTTGCCTTTGGCGGTGAGGTGGATGCGTACCACGCGCTTGTCGTCCTTGCACGGCACCCGTTTGATCAAGCCCTCGTCCTCCATGGTCTGCAGGGTGCGCACGAGGCTGCGGGCCTCCATGCCCATCTTCGGACCGAGCTTGGTGCTGGGCGTGCCCTCGGGTTCGATGTTCAGGAGGATCTGCCCTACGGCCATGCTGCCGCCGTACTTGGCCGCCTCGGTGTTGTAGATGCGCGAAATGCGGCTCCACACGCGGCGGATGGGAAAGTCGATCGTCTCTTCGGGCTTCATGCGGACTGGTACGCAAGGTAATCCGAAAAGGTATGCGTGCATACTAACAACATCCGGCCGACCTTTACCGTTCAGCTGGGTGCACCGATCTTCGACCCATGCACCGTTCCACCAGCGCCTTGTTGCTGTCCCTGACCCTGCTGGCCGTGTCGTGCCGCAAGGAGGAGCCCACGCCCGATCCGACCCCATCGGGTCCGCGGCTGATCCTGAAGTTCCGCTTCGACAGCACGCAGGTGCGGCTGAATGAACTGGGCCAGCCGGAGCCGACGCTGCCCACGGGCCATGCCGCGCAGCATCCGCACTTCAACGCCATGAGCGCGCACTACGTGGAGTTCGCGCCCACGGCCTGGACCCTGCCCGGGCAGGGCAGCGTGGTGTATCACGCCCCCGAGACGAACGCAGGCGGCGCACCGGCGATCGACTTCGCGCAGAGCGTGCTGGCCGGGCAGGGCGAGGCTTTTCTCAATGTGCCGCTCTCCACCCTGACGCCTGGCAGCTACCCCTGGATCCGCGTGTCGCTCGGCTACCAGAACTACACCATCGACTTCCGCTACACCGACACGGTCTTCGGGCTTGGCGCGCTGGACCTCACGGGCACGGTGGCCTCCTTCATCGGCTTCAACACCTACATCGGCACCTTCGCGGTGGATCAGCAGACGCTGACGGTGAACGACGACCGGCCGCAGGGCTTTTGGGCCTTCGAGGTGAACGATCCGCTCGTGCCCACGCCGGTGATCTCCGGGCAGGCCCCGGGCACCACGGTGGTGAACCCGCTCTTCGCCACCTCGCCGATCCCGGCCAATTCGTGCCTGGTGACGGGCGGATTCGCGCAGCCGTTGGTGATCACGGGGAACGAGACCGAGGATGTGGTGATCACGGTGTCGCTGAGCACCAACAACAGCTTCGAGTGGATCGACAACGGGGATGGCCGCTACGAGCCGCTCGCCGGCGACCTGGTGGTGGACATGGGCGTCCGCGGGCTGATCCCTATCGTGGAGTGACCGCGCTGTGGCGCTGGTACACCCGCACGTGCTCCACATCGAAGCTCGTGCCCTCCGGCCAGGGCTGGGGCCGCTTCGGTCCGTTGCAGAAGCCCTTCGGCTCGCTCACCGCCAGGTCGAGGATGATGTTGAGCCCGTCCTCGGCGCGTGGGAAGTAGGGCGCGGTGTGCGCGTCCCCGGCGGGGCGGCCGCAGGCGGGAAGGGGCCGCCCGCGCTTGTCCACATAGCGGCCGCGGTACTGCACCAGCTGCCCGTCGATGAACCAGCTGACGCCGTCGCGCTCCCATTCCACCACATGGTCGTGGAAGCCCTGGGAGAGGTCGGGCAGACGCTTCTTCCCGTTCGTGGAGAACTTGGGCCGTCCCCAGCGGTGCAGCGCGCCCTTGAACAGGCCGGGCCGCTCCCCGCAGAACTCGAACACGTCGATCTCCGTCTCGCCACCGAAGCCCCAGAAGGCCGGCCACAGTCCTGCGCCCTTGGGGATGCGGCAGCGCACCTCGAAGCGGCCGTAGGTGAAGCGCGCGTTGCCCACCGAGTGCACCATGCCGCCTTCGTGTTCCTTGCGCCTGCCGTACCACTCGCCTTCGCGCGCACGCACGCCCAGGTGCAGCTGGCCGCCGCTCACGGTCACCAGGTCGTCGCGGAAAATGGTGTTGCTGCTGCCCATGAGGCGGCAGCCCTCGCAGCGGTCGCTGCCATCATCGCTGTACGGGAACCAGGTCCTCCAGATGTCGGCATTCAGCCGGTCGCCGTCGAACTCATCGCTGAACACGAGCTGCCAGGCGCTGGTGTCGCACACCCCGCCGTCGTCCGCCTGCACGGGCCCGACGCGCTTTTCGCGCTTGGTCTGCGCATCGGCCGTGCCGGCCAGCAGCAGCGCGGCCAGCAGGGGCAGGATGCGGTTCATGGGGCGGGCGTCACGGCCCCGGACCCGGTGATGGTGGACGACACCTTGGGCGTGCCGCGATAGCGCACGTTGCCGCTGCCCAGGATGCGCGCGTTCAGGGCGTCCACCGCGGTGAGGGACACGTCGCCGCTGCCCTTGATCTCCACGTCGGCGCGGCCGGCGCTGAGCCCCAGGCCCTCCACGCTCCCGCTGCCGGCGATGCGCAGTTCGGCCTCGCCGGCCGTGCCCTCCACCGACACATCGCCGCTGCCCTGGATGCCGACCTTCAGGGCGCGCGTGCTCACCGGTACGGTGATGTCGCCGCTGCCCGCGATGGTGACCTCCATCCGTTCGCCGGCGAAGGCCCCGGTGCAATGCACATCCCCGGAGCCCTCCACGCCCACGCGCTCCAGGACCGGCACGGTGATGCGCACGATGAGGTCCACATCGCTCGTGAAGCACTCCGTGGTGCGCACATGCCACACCCCGGCCTTCACCTGGGTGCTCAACAGGTCGAGCGCGGTGGCAGGCCCCTCGGCCTTCACCTGTTGCACCGGGCCCTGCGTGATCTCGACGTCGATGGCACCCTCGGAGATGACGCCGGTGAACGGCTCCACCGCCAGGTCGCGCGTCACCACAGGCCCTGGGGCATCGACGCAGTTCATGTTCCAGCAACCCTGCACCAAGGGCAGGGCCAGCAGCAAGGGGAGGAGGGATGTCCGCATGGGTCAACGCATGAGTTGGATGCTGCCTTCGTAGCGCACGCCGTTGAGGTCGATCACGTAGAAGTACGTGCCGACCACGGCGGGCTCACCGGCGAAGGTGCGGCCGTCCCAGCGGGTGGCGTTGCCCAGGCTCTCCCACATCTTTTGTCCCCACCGGTTGAAGATGCTCATCTGCAGGCAGCCGCCCAGCTCGGCGTCGGTGATCGGCCCGAACAGGTCGTTGTTGCCGTCGCCGTTCGGGGTGAAGATGTTCGGCACCGTGATGTCCGTGTGGTCGTCCAGCGTGCCGGCGGGGTAGTTCTGCGTGATGGAGGCGGTGCAGCCCTGCGCGTCGGTGATGGTGAGCGTCACCGTGAGGTCGCCGCCGTAGGGCAGGACGGGCGAGGGTTGCGGTTCGGTGGAGGTGGTGCCGTCGCTGAAGGTCCACTGCCAGCTCACCGCGCCCTGGCTCAGGTCGGTGACGTAGGCGCGCAGCCCGTCGCAACGCGGCTCCAACCGCACGGTGAAGGCGGCCTGCGCCTCACCCGCGATGGTCACCAGCACCTGGTCCTGCGCCGTGCACGTGTCGTTCGTCACCACAAGCGTGTACAGCGTCGTCGCCGTTGGTGTCGCCGTGGGATTGGCCGCCGTGGGGTCGTCCAGCCCGGCACCGGGCAGCCACAGGAAGGTGGAGCCCGGGATGGAGCTCGGCGATCCACCGATCACCACCGCGTTGCCGAAGCAGGCGGTCTGGTCGGGACCGGCATCCACGGGCGGGTCGTCGTTCACCGTCACCGTCACCTGGTCGGTGCCGCTGCAGCCGGCCGCGTCGGTCACGGTGAGCGTGTAGATGGTGGTGCTGGACGGCGCCGCCAGCGGGCTCGCGCTCGTGGGATCGTTCAGCCCGGCGGTGGGCGACCAATTATAGTCCGTGCCGCCCGAGCCCTGGAGCTGCACATCGAAGCCTGGGCAGACCCACACATCCGGTCCGGCCTCCGCCGTGGGCAGGGAGCCGACGCTCACGGTGACGTCATCACTGGCAGCGCACTGGTTGGCGTCGGTCACCGTCAGCGTATAGGTGGTGGTGGTGGCGGGCGATGCGATGGGGTCCTCCACCGCGGGGTCGCTGAGGCCGGTGCTTGGTGTCCAGAGGAAACTGCCCGTACCACTGCCGTCCAACTGCACGCTCGCGCCGGTGCAGATGGTGGTGTCGTTGCCCGCGCTCATCACCGGCAGCGGGTTCACCGTCACGGTCACCGTGTCGCTGTTCACGCAGCCGTTGGGGCCTTGCACACCGACGATGTAGGTGGTGGTGGCACCCGGTTGTGCGGTGGGGTTGCCCACGTTCGGGTCGCTGAGGCCACCACCGGGGCTCCACAGGATGGTGCTGCCCGGCGGCGCGGTGGGCGTTCCGCCCAGGGTCGTGGTGGTTCCCGCGCAGATGGTGGCGTCCGCACCGGCGTCCACCACGGGTAGTGCGTTCACCGTCACGGTCACCGCGTCACTGGCCACACAGCCTTGCGCGTCGGTCACGGTCAGCGTGTACGTGGTCGTGCCCGTGGGGAAGGCCAGCGGGTCGGCGATGTCGGTGGCGCTGAGCCCGGTGGCTGGCGACCAGCTGTAGTCCGGTCCCCCGGTGGCGTTGAGCTGGGCCGTGTCACCGATGCAGAGGGTCAGGTCCGCACCAGCGTCCGCCGGCGGTGCCAGTTCCGTCACGGTCACCGTGGCGCTCGTGTCCGGGCATCCCGCCTGTGCCGCGATGGTGAAGGTGTACACCCCGGGTTCATCCACGGCCGGATCGTACACATCGCCGTGCGCCACGTTGTTCGGATCGGTCCAGGTGCCCGAGGGATCGGGCGTTCCGCTGAGCGAATCGGTGAGGCTGAACGAGGCGCCGCTGCTGCAGAGGCTCACGGTGGCCGATCCCCCGGGGTCGAGCGCGGTCGTCACGGTCACCACCACGGTGGCCGTGTCCGCCGTGCAGGGGGCCTGCGCCGGAACGAAATAGGTGCAGATGCTGCCGCCCGGCCAGAGCGCGGGATCGAACACGCCGCTGAAGGGCACACCGTTCGGATCGGTCCAGACGCCACCGGGGTCGGCGCCGCCCAGCACGGTGAAGAGGTCCACCGGCGCGGTCGTGCTGCACAGGTCCAGCGTCGCATCCGAACCCGCGTCCGGGGCGGCCACCTCGGCGATGGTGACGACAGCGGTGTCGTTCACGCACGGGGATTGCGCGGCCACCACATAGCTGAACACACCACCACCGCTGCCGGGGGTGTAGGTGGCCGAGGGGCTCCAGGTACCGCCCGCATCAGGCGTACCGCCGAGCAAGGTGTTCAGGTCGATGGCCACGCCATCGCTGCACAGGGTGGCGGCACCGTCCGTGCCCGCGTTCACCGGCAGGTTCACCGTCACGGTCACACTGTCCGATGCGCTGCAGCCATTGCCGTCCGTGACAAGCACGCTGAAGGTGGTGGTGCCGTTCACGGTGGCCACGGGATCTTCCGCGGTCGCGTCATCCAGTCCGGCGGCCGGGCTCCAGAGGTAGCTGGTGCCACCGCTGCCATCGAGCTGGGCGCTGCCGCCCAGGCACAGGGCCACATCCGGGCCGGCGCCAGCGCTGGGAAGCGCGTACACGAACACCGTCATCGTGTCGGTGGCCGTGCAGTTGTTGATGTCTTGGACCCAGAGCACGTAGGTGGTGGTGCTGCCGGGGAAGGCCAGCGGGTTGAGGATGTTCTCATCGCTCAGACCGCCATTGACGGGCGTCCATTCGATGTTCACCGCCGTTGCGCCCGCACCCTGGACCTGCACGGTATCCGCCGCGCAGATCGTGAGGTCCGGTCCGGCATCCACCGATGGCGCGGGTAGCACCTCCACGTTCACGGTATCGGTGTTGGTGCATCCGTTCACATCGGTCACCTGCACCACGTAGGTGGTGTTCACCGACGGTGTGGCGATCGGCGCGCCCAGCGTCGGGTCGTTCAGTCCTGTGGCCGGGCTCCACAGGAAGGTGGCCCCCGGTGGTCCCGTGGGTGTGCCGGTGAGCGGCGCTCCCTGCAACGGGCATACCTGTCGGTCGGGGCCGGCATCAGCGAAGGGCAGCGCGTTCACCGTCACCAGCACCTGGTCCGTCACCGTGCAGCCCACGCTGTCGGTGAGGGTCACGCTGTAGTTGGTGGTGCTGGACGGGAAGGCGAGCGGGTCCTCTACGGTGGCGTCGCTCAGGCTGGCTGCGGGTGTCCAGAGGAAGCCGCCCGTTCCAGTGGCGTTGAGCTGCACGGTGTCACCCACGCAGAGCGCCAGGTCGGGTCCGGCATCCAGTTGCAGCTGCGACACCACGACGCGCACGGTATCGGTGTTCGTGCAGCCGCCGTTGTTCACCTGCACGATGTAGGTGGTGGTGGCGGTCGGAAAGGCCTGCGGGTTGGCCACGCCCGTGCTGCTGAGCCCGGTCGCAGGGCTCCAGGCGAAGGTGCTGCCCGGTGGGCCGGTGGGGCTGCCGCCCAGGTCCACCGTATCGCCCGCGCAGATCACCGCATCCGGGCCGGCGTTCGCTGCGGGGAGCGCAGCGATGGTGACATCGAGCGTCAAGGGTGGGGCCGCACAGCCCAGGCTGTCGGTCACCACCACGCTCACCTGCCCGCTCCCAGGGGCGCCCCAGTCCACGGTGATGGCGTTGGTGCCATCACCTCCGGTGAGCGTGCCGCCGGTCACCGTCCATGCGTAGCCCGCACCGGTGCCTTGCGGCAGACCGTAGCTCGTTCCCGCCGCGTTCGTGCACACCTGCACGGTACCGGTGATCGGCCCCTGCACCGCGAAGGGCAGCACCTGCACCTGCACCACCACGTCGATGGTGAGCGGCGGGCAGCCGTTGTCCGTCACGCTCACGCTGAAGAGGTAGGGCTGCGCCTGCCCCTGATCGCACGCCGTGCTCCAGCAGAACTGGGTGTCCACGGATCCATCCCCCTCCACCGGGCTGCCGATGGTGGCGGGCGGGTTCGTCAGGTTGCCGTCGAAGATGGTGCCGGCGGCCTGCAGGAACAGCGAATCGCCATCGGCATCATCGAAGGCCAGGTCGATGCAGAGCTGCTCGCCGGCCTGCACCGTGTAGCTGGCGGCGATGGGCGCGCTGGCGGCCGGTGTGGCGTTGGGCGGGCAGGGGATCGACTGCAGCTGCAGGTCGCGCCGCGTGCGCCCGATCAACTGCCCGTTGCGGAACTCCTTCACCTCCACCGCCACCACGAAGTTGCCCTGCAGCGGGGCCATGTAGCGTGTGAGCCCGGTTGCGCCGTTGATGAAGGCATAGCCGCCTGCGCCGAAAGGTTGCGCCAGGCTGAAGCCGGGGTTGTAGGTGACCTCGTTCACCGGCCAGTTCAGCGTGGCAGGCGGTGGAATGATGCCCCCGCCGAAGTTCTGTGAGTTGTAGGGGATCTCGAAGGAGAAGATCAGCAGATCGCCATCGGGGTCGCTCGCCGAGTTGAGGAAGGTGGCCGTGTCGCCGATGCACAGGAAGGGCGTGGGCTGGCCCAGGAACACGGGGCTCGAGTTGTTCACCAGCGGGGGAGGAACGAAGGCATAGTAGCCGATGCCCGTGCCGTTGGGGTTGTTCAGGTTGTCGATGTCCAGGTTGCGGCAGCACATGTGGTAGTACAGGTGCAGCCCACCGAAGTTGAGCGGAACGTCCACCTGCCCCACGAACGTGCCCTTCACGGTGCACAGGCCCTGGCCCACCGCACAGTTGTCCGGCAGGTCGGGTTCGATCACCAGCGAGTCGGTGAGGAACACCGGGATGTCCTGCAGCTTGACCTTGTCCGCGTTGGGGTTCTGCGGGTCCTGCAGGTAGGCGCCGACGAACAGCGGGGTGCCGTAGTCCTCACCGAGCACTTCGTAAAGCGATTGGAAGTTGGAGTTCGGACCGCAGTTGAGGTAGAACTCCAGGACCACCTGGTAGCGGTACAGCCCACTGCCCGGGGCCGTTTCACCTTGGTACACATAACCCAGGTTGCCGCCCACCAGGTGGGTGGCCTTCACCGGGGCTGTGGCGATCAGCGCCAGGGCCACGGCGGCCAGGGCGCGGAGGAGGGTTCGCTTCATGCGCGGAAGGGATCAATGATGCACCATCATCCGCCGCGTCCAACGACCGTCGGGTCCCTGCACCGTCAGGCTGTATGTCCCCGGCGTCCATGGGGCAGCATCAAAGGTGGCCCCGCGCGCGCCCACGGGAAGGGTTCGCGTCAGCACAAGTTCCCCCAAGGCGTTGTTGATGGTCACGGTCCATCCCGCGCCGGCCGGCCGCGCAAGGGTCAAGGTGAACGGCCCTTCCGCAGGCACCGGATGCACCGATCCGATCGGGTCCGCCGTTTCGCCGATGCCGGTGAACGAGCAATCCCAGGTGGCCACGAAGCCCGCCCAGGTGATCGGACCGTTGCTCGCCTCCTGCCGCACGCACATCGACGGACCGGTGGAGCTGATCACGCCGCCGTTGGGCAAGGCGCCCAGCCCGTTGCCCGTGAGCTCGTAGAGCAGCGGGGCGTTCACGTTCGGCCCGTCGTAGATCGCCAGGTAGTCGAAGTTCGCCTCGAACGCGAACTCCGTGAAGGTGAGCGTCACCACCTCGGCGCCCGGTGGGGCGATCGTCACCGGTGCGCTGAAGCCCGGGCTGTAGTCGTCGGCCACCCCGCCATCGTCCACCAGCACACCCTGGCATTCGGTCACCGTCAGCAACCCGTTGTCCGGCACCTGCGTGGTGTCGCACAGGAAGCCTTCCACATACGTGATGTAGTTGGTCAACGTCTGCGTGTTCGTGCCGTTCACGTTCTCCACCGTCAGGCTCACGGTGTAGGTGCCCGGTGCGGTGTAGGTGTGCAGGGGATCCTGATCGGTGCTGGTGCCGCCATCGCCGAAGTTCCATTGCCAGCTGAAGGGCAGGCCGGCGCTCTGGTCGGTGAACTGCACCACCCCGTCGCAGGTGCTGGTGGGGCTGGCGGAGAAGAGCGCCGTGGGCGGCACGCTCACCGGCAGCACGATCACGCTGAAGTCCTCCATCTGTCCGAACTGCGGCGCATCACACGGACCCGTGAGCTCACCCACCACATCCACCGCCACGCGCATCCGCAGCGGGCTGTTGTACACCGTGCCCTGGGGGATGGCCACCGTGCCCGATGGGTCCGTGGCGCTCAGGGCGAAGAAGACCAGCTCACTGTTGGCGAAGGCGCCATCATCGTCCAGGTCGATCCATAGGTACACGTCCTGGTCCAGCTGGTCGTCCGTGTCGAACTGCACGGGCACCACGGTGCCTTCCTCCACGGTGGCCACGTTGCCGCAGGTGCGGTCCACATAACCCTCCACGCCGTCGGGGCTGGTGCTGGTGATGCCGGCGAAGGTGAGGCCCAGCAACCCGAAGCCGCAGCAATAGCCCTGCGTTTGGGGTGCGCATTGCGGCGGATCGAGCTGGCCGTCGAGGTCCACCGTGATCAGGTCCTGGACCAGCACGGTGTCCTGTCCGTTGGCGTTGATGGCGATGAGCTGGACGCTGTAGGTGCCGCTGGCCCCGTAGATGTGCAGGGGCGAGGCCAGGTTGCTGCCGTTGCCGTCACCGAAGTCCCAGGTCCAGCCCGTGGGCAGGTTCTGCGTGCCATCGGTGAACTGCACGGCCCCGTCGCAGGTGAAGAGGGGCGAGGCCGTGAACGCCGCCACCGGAGGAGCCGTGTTCGGCACCACCACCACGCCCAGATCCTCGGCCTGCCCGAACTGCGGGGCGGCGCATGGGGCGATCAGCGGGGCCAGGTCGTAGTCCGCCATCACGCGCACCCGCAGGGGCACGTTCTGCGCCGCGCCAGCAGGCACCAGCAGGCTGGCGCTTCCGCCCGTTCCGCTGGCCACGGCCAGCACCACTTCGCCGGCATCGAAGCTTCCGCTGTTGTCCCAGTCCACCCAGGCCTTGAGCTGATGCCCCGCGATGGTGCCCGTGGTCACCGTGAGCGTGAACGGCGCACCCACGGCCACGGTATCGATCACACAGCCGCGGTCGAGGTAGCCGCCGTCGCTCACCGCATCGCCCGAGCCCAGCACCACATCGTTCATCGTCACATTGGTGATGCCGAAGCCCGCGATGGTGGGTGCGTTCACCGGGGGGCAGATGGCCTGCGGTACCGCGCCGGTCGCGTTCACCGTCACGGCCCCGGCAAGGGTCAGCGTGTCGGTGCCGAAGGCGTTGGTGACGATCAATGTCACGTCAAAGACACCATCGATCGCATAGGTGTGCAGCGGGTTCTGTTCGGTGCTGGTGCTGTCGTCACCGAAGTGCCACTCCCATGCGGTGGGGGCGAAGTTCGATCCGTCGGTGAACTGCACCGCGCCCGTGCAGGTGAAGGCGGGGCTGAACGCGAAGTCGGCGATGGGCGGTGCTTCCAGTGGGATCCAGCCGAAGCGCAGGTCGGGGCGCTGATCGCTCGTGAGCAGGTTGCCGCCGTTGAAGGTGCACACGTTCGGGTTCGGGGTGGGCCGGTAGGTGACGCTGGTGAACGCCGTACCGGTGCGGAACATGCTGCTGTTCTGGGTCTGCGTGCCGTTGAAGAAACAGGTCTCCACCACCACGTTGCTCAGGCCATCCCAGGCGAAGGGGGTGGTGAACGGATGCACGTTCCAGCCCGGCTGCGCCGTGTGATCCTGCGGTCCCCAGACGACGGTGGTGCCGGCGAGCCACTGGTTGGTCATGTCCGTGGCCGTGGTGCTGCCGATGCGCACCGTGAAGTCCTGCAGCACCGTGGGGGAGGCGGTGGCCACATGAAAGGCCAGGGAGACGATGTCGCCCTCGCCCATGCCCACGGCAGTGAGCTCGCTGGCCCGGATGAGCAGTTGGTGCCGCGATCCGTTGGACAGATTGCCGTACGGTGCGGGGAATTGCGTCGGCGAGTTGAACGCCAGCCCCGCGCCCAGGTCGATGTCGATCTGGGCCATCAGGGGGCCGGTCAACAGGGCGATCGACAGGGCCGCGGTGTGGCGCGTCCAGCGGTGGAAGGAGGGTCGCATTCGGCGTGCTCGTAGGGGTGGTGAAAGGTAGCCGTTCACCCCGATCGGCGAGCGGCATGCGGCTCATTCCGAGGGAGTTCCCGGCACGCCGGGCCCTTGCGGTCGAACCGGTGCCCGCCCTGGTCGAACCTTTCCTTCCATTCGACCGTAGGCAGGGGGAGTTCGCCGATCCACAGGCGTGCCCATGCCGTTGCAGCAAACGTGCGTTGATCAGATCCGCGGCCAGGTGCTGGCCCATGGCGCCGATGCGGTGCTGTGGGAACACACCGGCCTCCTCACCCGCGCCGATCTGGAGGCCGCGCTGGCCCGCGTGGAGGCCGGCTCGCTGGCGGTGAGCGACCCCGTCGGCGTGCGCAAGCGTCTGGTCAGCGTGCTCGTGGAAGGCGTGGAGAACATCCTTCACCACGCCGGCGAGGCCCAGGCCGCCGAAGGAAGCGTGTTGGTGGGACGCACGGACGAGGTCTACCGCATCGTGCTCGTCAACCATGTGGAACCGGCCACCGCAGCGCTCCTGCAGCACCGCATCGAGGTGCTCAACGCCATGGATGAGGTCAGCCTCAAGGAGCACTATCTGAAGTTGCTCTCCAATGAGTCGCGCACCGCCAAGGGCGGCGCCGGGCTCGGACTGCTCACCATGGCACGCCGCAGCCGGCGGCCCATGCGGGTGAACGTGTCCGCCAACGGCGATCAGCGGGCGGTGTTCTGCCTGGAGCTGGCCGTGGCGCGCGCGGATTGACGCTCAGTGCGCGTTGGTGGCCTCCGCGGCGTAGTCCTCCAGATGGTTGAAGCGCGCGGTCAACCGACCGTCCTCCACGATCGTGGCGCGCTCGATCATCGCGTCGTCCCCTTCGCCCAGCAGCGCCGGCAGCACGCGGTCCAGCAGGTCCTGCGCAAAGGCCTCCGATGCATCGCGCGGCAGGGCGCACGGCAGATTGTCCACGGCCATCACCCCGATGCTGCCCGCGGATCCGAAGGCCACTTCTCCGCGCGTGGCGGGGCTGTATCCATAGTAGGGTTCGTCGATGGTGCTGGCCCGCAACGTGCTGTCGATGGGGCCGTCCACATCGCAGCTCACGTCGGCGATCAGCTGGAGGGCAAGACCCGGCGTGCGCAGGTCATCGTGCGTCAGGATCTTCGGACCGCGCGGGTCCCAGAAGTGGCACGCCAGGTACACCGTGGCGTGGTGCAGGTAGGGCAGCAGGTCGGCCCGGTGGCCGCCCGGGTCGCGGTGGAAGACCGCGCGGTCGAAGGGCGCACCGTCCGCGCGCTGGTACAGGTCGCCCGTTCCAAGCACCGTCACCGAAGGACCGGTCGCCTTTCCGTCCTTCAGGTCGGCGGGTGCGGTGCGGCGCAGGTCGGCGGCCTCCAACATCTCCAGAGCGCCCTGGCCCACGCGGCCGGCGCCGGTCATCACGATGTGCAGCGCGTCGCGGTCCACCAGGTTCAACACTTCATGCTTCAGCTCGGCCAGGTCGTGGCATTCGTGCGCCGGTTTCAGCGCGGGGCCGTTGCGCAGCAGGTTCCAGCCGCGCAGGGCGTTGTAGGCGCCCACCACACCGGCCCAATGGCCGAAGGCGAGCACCCGCTCGCCCGAGCTGTTGGTGAGCAGCTCGTGGTCGATCAGCGTGACGCCCTTGCCCACCACGGCTTGCATCAGCTTGCGGTTGTGGGGCTGCTTCTTGATGGTGTGGCTGAAGATCAGGTAGCGCTTGCCCGCAAGCAGGTGTTCGGGCGGCACCTCCTTCACGCCGATCAACAGGTCGCGGTCGCTGAGGTCGGCGGCCAGGCGCACGCCGGCGGCCTCGTACTCTGCATCGCTGAACGCGCGCACCGGGCTGGGCTCCACCACCAGGTCCAGGTCGGGGTGAAGCGCCATGGCGCGCCGCGCCGCCTTCGGTGTCATCGCCACCCTCCGGTCCACGGGCACCTTCCGCTCGCGGATGATGCCGATCCTTCGTACGCTATCCTTCATGCCTGCTTGGAACGGCGGCAAATGTAGACGCTTCGTCAGGCCGGGGACGGCGATCGCGACGGATCGGCGGGTCGGCCCGTTCGGCACACCCTTCGCAGCACCGCTGCCGTAGCTTTGTGCTCCGTTCCTTGGAACACCTTTGGGGCCGACCTGGTTTTGACAGCGGCTTGGTGATGTGTGTAAGCAGGTCGAGTGTGAGGTGCGGCTCGTTATCCCAGTGCCTCAACGCCATAACTGGCAACGTCGACTACGCGCTCGCAGCCTAATGGCCTCAGGCCATCGGCTTCATCCACGTGAACAACAGTAGCGTGGACGAGTGCCCCTCGGGGAGGTCCGTCCTTCGCTTTCCCGGTACAGGGGTATCATCCTGAAGGGCTGGCCCGCGTTGTGGTCCGGTGCGCGGGTGAGACACAGGACCTAAGCCGTTCGTGGGGTGCCCTTCCCCAGCGGATGGTCGAAAACCAATGAAGTGGCTGAACCTGGAGAAAGCTCATGTCACGGTCGTTTGGACGAGGGTTCGAATCCCTCCGGCTCCACCTTCGCCTCGCCGAAGCACTGCCCAGCGTCTCGCGCAGGGCAGTGTGTAGGCGGGCTTCGCCCGTGCCACCGTCGCCCGAACGGACTTCGTATTTCGGCGAGGCTACGGCGCGGACACCACCACCCTTCCCCCCGCCAGCCAGCGCTTCTCATCCGCCAGGTGCAGGTGGTACAACCCGACTGGGAAGGGCGAGAGGGTGAACACATGCGAGAGCAGGTTGCCGTTCTGGCGCACGCGCTCGCGCAGCACCTCGCGCCCGGTGGCGTCCAGCAGCACGGCCTGTACGGCGCCCTGCACGGCCGCACCCTCGGGCAGCTCCAGCTCCAGCCGCAGGTGATCGGACGCCGGGTTGGGCCAGAGCTTGAGCTGCTCCTGTAGCTCGATGGCGTATTCGGACACGCCCACCAAGTGGCAGCCCGGCACCACGCAGCCCAGGCTGTCGGTCTTGATCACGTAGGTGGTTTGCAGTCCTGGGTGCCCACCGGCAGTGTCCTGGTAGACCCAGCCAGTGCTGATGAAACCACCATCCGAGGTGAGGCTGATGTCCCGTGGATTATGAAGGTCGAGGAACACCGAATACGCCCTGCTCCAAAGGCTATCGCCGGACGCACTGAACTTGGCGATGTGTGTGAGGCCCAGGAAGACGTGGATGCAACTCACGAACGAACCATCCGGCAGCACCTCCATGTCGAACGGCGAGGCGAGGTAATGGTAGTGGGACCGTTTCTGCCAGACGATATCCCCTTGCGCATCCCATTTGGTGAACATGACCTGCTGCCAGTAGTTGGGCCAGGAGTTCTCCCGGTATTCGCCCGCTGTGATGACGGTGCTGTCCGGGGCTACGCGTACCGCGAAGACCCCGTTGGCTAACCCGCCGAACTGGCGCCACCAAAGCAAGTTGCCCGAGGTGTCCGTGCGGATCAGGAACTGCTCATCATTCACGCCCAGCCTGTAGTTGACCCCCGTTAGCAGAAACCCGCCTCCTGGCATCTCGGCACATGAGTAAGCCAGGGTGGATTGATCCGCTTGGCCATAGCGCTGCGTCCAAAGGGTATCGCCATCGGCGTTCAACCGCACCGCAAAGGCACGTGCGCCATCGGCGATCGCCGGCGGATCGTAGAACCCAGCGGCGATGAAACCACCGTCTGCGGTTTGCCTGGTCTGATGGAAGAAGTGGGTCAGCGAATCGGTAGGGTCGTAGGTGAACAGGAACTTCCGATCGGTCGTGTCGCCTTCCTCATTGAACCGATAGAGGTACGAATGCGCCCAGAAATCAGACCCTTCAAGCACCACGCTGGCGAAGCCGCCCGTATCCAACCGGCATACCGGTGAGATCTGTCCAAAGGCATAGTGCCGCGGATCGCCGTAGGCATATTCCCGCTCATGCACGAACCCGCCCTGCTGATCGAGCTTGCGCACAAAGAGGTGGGTCTTGCCCGAGCCATCGTGGGAGATCTGATGGCCGAACACGAGATATCCATTCGTGGTTTCGAACACGCTCAAGCCCCCACCGGGTTTGCCATCCTGCACGCTGTCCAAATGCACAATGAAGCCGCTCTGGGCGGGCACCATCAGGGTGCCCGCCAGAACGACCATCGCCGTTGATGCGATGCATCGGATCATTTCACCACGTTGAATTTGGTTTCGCCGACCCGGTGGCCCTCGAAGATCAACCGGGCCAGATAGAGCCCCTCGCTCCAGCCGTTCAGGTCAACCTCCACGAAGGCCTTGCGACCTTGCAGCGCAATGGTCCTGATCTGCCGCCCCTGTGCATCGAAAAACTCCACGGTGCCCAGCTCGGCGCCTTCGGGGGTGGTGATCAACACCTCATTCATTGGGGAAAGTTCGCTTCAGGGTCGGCCGCATCCAAGGCCGTTCCTCGTTCTATTCCACCCCGCCTTCGTCACAGGCTACGGCGCGGACACCACCACCCTTCCCCCCGCCAGCCAGCGCTTCTCATCCG
>CALMPI010000022.1 GCA_937872175.1 uncultured Flavobacteriales bacterium
GGAAGCAGCTTCGATCCCGGTTCCATGCTCGCCGGCGTGTACACCTACACGGTGAACGGTGTGGCGCCTTGCCCCAGCGCGAGCGCGGATGTGACGGTGGTGGTGAACAGCCTTCCTGATGCCGGGCTTGATGGAGGGTTGACGCTGTGCGCATCGAGCGCCGCTGTTCCGCTGCTCAGCGGACTCAACGGAACGCCAGATGCCGGGGGGAGTTGGACCGGCCCAGGAGGGGCGGTGATCGGCGGACTGTTCACTCCAGGGGTGGATCCCACGGGCACGTATACCTACACGGTGAACGGTCTCGCCCCGTGTCCATCCGCAAGCGCGATCGTGGATGTCATCGTGGCCACGGACCCGGACCCTGGCACCCCCGGTGCGATCACCCTCTGCACCAGCGATGCCCCTGCTCTGCTGTTCACCCATCTCGGGGGTGCTCCGGACGCCGGAGGAAGCTGGTCGGGCCCAAGCCCTGTGTTCGGCGGACTGATCGATCCCGGCACCATGCTCCCCGGGGTCTACACCTACACCATCACCGTTCCGCCGCCCTGCACCAGCGCCAGCAGCACGGTGACCGTCGCGCTCAACACCCCGCCGGATCCGGGGACCGATGGCGCCCTGTTGCTCTGCGCCACCAGCCCGGCCACCGCGCTTGTCAGCGGCCTGGGTGGTTCGCCTGATGCGGGTGGTGCGTGGAGCGGGCCCAGCCCGGTGGTCGGTGGCCTCTTCGATCCGGCGGGCATGACGCCCGGCACCTACACCTACACCGTGGCCGGCACGGCGCCTTGCCCTGCGGAGTCCGCCGTGGTGGAGGTCACGGTGGTGGCCAACCCCGATGCGGGCTCGCCCGGCGCGATCACCCTGTGCACGAGCGATGCCCCCGTTGATCTCTTCGCACAGCTCGGTGGCACGCCGGATGCCGGGGGCACGTGGAGCGGGCCCAGCACGCTCAACGGCGGCAGCTTCGATCCCGGCACCATGCTCGCCGGGGTCTACACCTACACCATCACCGTTCCGCCGCCCTGCACCAGCGCCAGCAGCACGGTGACCGTCGCGCTCAACACCCCGCCGGATCCGGGGACCGATGGCGCCCTGTTGCTCTGCGCCACCAGCCCGGCCACCGCGCTTGTCAGCGGCCTGGGTGGTTCGCCTGATGCGGGTGGTGCGTGGAGCGGGCCCAGCCCGGTGGTCGGTGGCCTCTTCGATCCGGCGGGCATGACGCCCGGCACCTACACCTACACCGTGGCCGGCACGGCGCCTTGCCCTGCGGAGTCCGCCGTGGTGGAGGTCACGGTGGTGGCCAACCCCGATGCGGGCTCGCCCGGCGCGATCACCCTGTGCACGAGCGATGCCCCCGTTGATCTCTTCGCACAGCTCGGTGGCACGCCGGATGCCGGGGGCACGTGGAGCGGGCCCAGCACGCTCAACGGCGGCAGCTTCGATCCCGGCACCATGCTCGCCGGGGTCTACACCTACACCATCACCGTTCCGCCGCCCTGCACCAGCGCCAGCAGCACGGTGACCGTCGCGCTCAACACCCCGCCGGATCCGGGGACCGATGGCGCCCTGTTGCTCTGCGCCACCAGCCCGGCCACCGCGCTTGTCAGCGGCCTGGGTGGTTCGCCTGATGCGGGTGGTGCGTGGAGCGGGCCCAGCCCGGTGGTCGGTGGCCTCTTCGATCCGGCGGGCATGACGCCCGGCACCTACACCTACACCGTGGCCGGCACGGCGCCTTGCCCTGCGGAGTCCGCCGTGGTGGAGGTCACGGTGGTGGCCAACCCCGATGCGGGCTCGCCCGGCGCGATCACCCTGTGCACGAGCGATGCCCCCGTTGATCTCTTCGCACAGCTCGGTGGCACGCCGGATGCCGGGGGCACGTGGAGCGGGCCCAGCACGCTCAACGGCGGCAGCTTCGATCCCGGCACCATGCTCGCCGGGGTCTACACCTACACCATCACCGTTCCGCCGCCCTGCAGCAACGCCACAAGCACGGTGACCGTCGCGCTCAGCACCCCGCCCGATCCGGGGACCGATGGCGCGCTGTTGCTCTGTGCCACCAGCCCGGCCACCGCGCTTGTCAGCGGCCTGGGTGGTTCGCCTGATGCGGGTGGTGCGTGGAGCGGGCCCAGCCCGGTGGTCGGTGGCCTCTTCGATCCGGCGGGCATGACGCCCGGCACCTACACCTACACCGTGGCCGGCACGGCGCCTTGCCCTGCGGAGTCCGCCGTGGTGGAGGTCACGGTGGTGGCCAACCCCGATGCGGGCTCGCCCGGCGCGATCACCCTGTGCACGAGCGATGCCCCCGTTGATCTCTTCGCACAGCTCGGTGGCACGCCGGATGCCGGGGGCACGTGGAGCGGGCCCAGCACGCTCAACGGCGGCAGCTTCGATCCCGGCACCATGCTCGCCGGGGTCTACACCTACACCATCACCGTTCCGCCGCCCTGCAGCAACGCCTCAAGCACGGTGACCGTCGCCATCAACACCCCGCCGGATCCGGGGACCGATGGCGTGTTGACCGTCTGTGCGATCAGTGGCCCTGCCGCGTTGATCACGGCGTTGGGCGGAAGCCCCGACCCGGGCGGCAGCTGGAGCGACCCCAACGGCGACCCGCACAGTGGCCTGTTCGACCCCCAACTGGACCCCAATGGTGCTTACACCTACACGGTCGGGGGCAACGCCCCCTGTCCGGCGTTGTCGGCCTCGGCCACGGTGTTGGTGCAGGCGGCTCCGTTCGCCGGCACACCTGCGGTGCTCAACCTGTGCGCGAGCGGATCGCCGGTGGACCTGTTCCCCACGCTTGGTGGAGCCGACCCTGGCGGAACGTGGACCGACCCCAACGGCACCGTCTTCACCGATCCGTTCGACCCTGCGACCGACCTCCCCGGCACCTACACCTACACGCTGGCCGGGACGCCACCTTGCCCGTCCGCCTCCGCCACGGTGGAGGTCCATCTGCTCACCGATCCCGATGCCGGAGGTGACGCCTCGATCACGCTCTGCTCCACCGGTGTTCCGCTGGATCTGTTCGGACAGCTGGGTGGAACGCCGGATGCAGGCGGGCTCTGGCTCGATCCCCAAGGTCAGCCGGTCGGCGCCACCTTCGACCCAGGCACGGGAACGGTGGGTGCATACACCTACGTGCTCGTGGTCCCGGCCCCGTGCGTGAACGACACCGCACAGGTGTTGGTCGCCGTTGTGCAGGCCGTGGATGCCGGGCTCGACGGCGCGTTGCTCGTATGCGCCAATGGCGCACCCACGCCCCTGTTCAACCAGCTGGGCGGCACACCCGATGCGGGCGGCGCGTGGACGGACCCCATGAACCAGCCCTGGACCGGCCCCTTCGACCCGGCCAGCGACCCGGCCGGTACATATACCTACCAGGTCAACGGCACCGCACCCTGCCCGAACGACGCCGCCACCGTACTTGTCACCGTGGAGACGCTGCCGGATGCGGGCACGGACGGCTCCACGACGATCTGCCCCGAGGCGGCACCGGTGGATCTGTTCAGCCTCCTGGGTGGATCACCGGACGGGGGAGGAACCTGGACGGACCCGTACGGCCAACCGAGCAATGGCTGGTTCGACCCGGCCACCGACGCGCAGGGAGGGTACACGTACACGGTGTTCGGCCAGGGCGCCTGCCCCAACGCCAGCGCCAGCGCCACGGTGAGCGTCTTCCTGCTGGCGCCACCCGATGCGGGCCCCGACCTGGTAGTGTGCGACCTCATGGCCCCCTTGAACGCCTCCGGAACCTGGAGCAGCGGGCAATGGCTCGTGGAGGACAGCGCGGAGGTGCTCGATGCGACCGCCGCGGCCACGATGGCCAAAGCCCCCGGCTCCGGAGCCTACGCCTTCATCTGGTCGGTGCTCTCTACGGACGGCTGTGCGATGGCGGACACCGTGGTCATCACCTTCACCACACCGATCAGCGCGGTGTCGCAGACCACCGACGCGATCTGCCACGGTGCCTGCGACGGGACCGCGGTGGTTCAGGCCTCCGGCGGCAACGGACCGCTCACCTTCCAATGGACGCCGGCCGTGAGCGGAACGGCCACGGCGGACAGCTTCAACGCGCAAGGGCTCTGTGCAGGCCCGTACACGGTGTCCGTGCTGGATACGAACGCCTGCTCCACGCCGCTCACGCTCACCATCAGCGAGCCGCCGCCGCTGGTGATCGACGCGGTCATGGCAACGCCGGAGACCTGCCCGGGCACCTGTGACGGCGCGTTGCAGGTGGTCGATCCGGAAGGCGCGCTGTACAGCTTCGACGGCGGGGTCACCTGGCAGCCGG
This sequence comes from uncultured Flavobacteriales bacterium, assembly GCA_937872175.1. GTDB lineage: Bacteria > Bacteroidota > Bacteroidia > Flavobacteriales_F > PHOS-HE28 > PHOS-HE28. Next base: position 4,292 of record CALMPI010000022.1, read on the forward strand.
TGGCGACCATGAGCGGGCTGTGCTCCGGTCCTTACACCGTGATGATGATGAGCGCGAACGGCTGCCTCGCCGCTTCACCGGCCCTGCTCATCCCACCGGCGCCCGTGGTGGCCGACTTCGTGGCCCAGCCGGACACGGTGCTCGTCTCCGACCCGACCGTGGTGTTCACCAACCAGAGCGACAACGCCAGCTGGTTCACTTGGGACTTCGCCGGGCTGGGCAGCAGCACGCTGCACGACCCCTCCTACATTTTCCCCGACGTGCTGGGCGGCACCTACACCGTGTGCCTCACGGCGGTGAACGGCAACGGCTGCGTGGACAGCGTCTGCCATCCCGTGGTGGTGCTCGACCTGCTCGCCGTGCACGTGCCCAACGCCTTCACCCCGAACGGCGACGGCATCAACGACAACTTCATGCCGGTGTTCAACGAGCCCTCGCTGCTCACCGAGTACACCTTCATGGTCTTCGACCGGTGGGGCGAACTGATCTGGGAGAGCACGGTGCCGCACGAGCCCTGGAACGGGGACTACCACGGCGAGGCGGTGCAGCAGGAGGTGTACACCTGGCGGTTGATCTATAAGGACGGGCGTTCCTTCAGGAAGGAAGCGGTGATGGGGCATGTGACGGTGCTGAAGTGATCCACGGGAAAAGTGGAACGAGAAAGCCCGGCTCATCGCCGGGCTTTCTCATGATCCGAGACACAGGCAGGATGCCTGTGCGACATCACACGTCCAGCTTCGCGTACACCGCGTTCTTCTCGATGAACTCGCGGCGGGGCGGCACATCGTCGCCCATGAGCATGCTGAAGATGCGGTCGGCCTCGGCGCCGTTCTCGATGGTCACCTGGCGGAGGGTGCGGCGGGTGGGGTCCATGGTGGTCTCCCACAGCTGTTCGGCGTTCATCTCACCGAGGCCCTTGTAGCGCTGCACGTTGACGCTGGCGTCCTTGCCGGAGGCCTTCATGCGCTCGATCACGGCGTCGCGCTCGGCCTCGGTCCAGCAGTACACCTGCTCCTTGCCCTTCTTCACCATGTACAGCGGCGGGGTGGCGATGTACAGGCAGCCGCGCTCGATCAGCGGTTGCATGTGGCGGTAGAAGAAGGTCATGATCAGCGTCTGGATGTGGCTGCCGTCCACATCGGCGTCGCACATGATGATGATCTTGTGGTAGCGGAGCTTCTCCATGTTCAGCGCCTTGGAGTCCTCCTCGGTGCCGATGTGCACGCCCAGGGCGGTGTAGATGTTGCGGATCTCCTCGTTGTCGAGGATCTTGTGCTGCATCGCCTTCTCCACGTTCAGGATCTTGCCGCGCAGGGGCAGGATGGCCTGGAACTCGCGGTTGCGGCCCTGTTTCGCGGTGCCACCGGCCGAGTCGCCCTCCACCAGGAAGAGCTCGCTCTGGCTGGCATCCTTGCTCTGGCAGTCGGCGAGCTTGCCGGGGAGGCCGCCGCCGGTGAAGGCGCCCTTGCGCTGCACCATCTCGCGCGCCTTGCGGGCGGCGTGGCGGGCCTGGGCGGCCAGGATCACCTTGTCCACGATGTTCTTGGCGTCGCGCGGATGCTCCTCGAGGTAGTTCTCGAGCATCTCGCTCACGGCGATGTTCACCGCGCCGCTCACTTCGTTGTTGCCCAGCTTGGTCTTGGTCTGGCCCTCGAACTGGGGCTCGGCCACCTTCACGCTGATCACGGCCGTGAGGCCCTCGCGGAAGTCGTCGCCGGCGATCTCGAACTTGAGCTTGCCGGTGGCGCCGCTGGTGTCCGCGTACTTCTTCAGCGTGCGGGTGAGGCCGCTGCGGAAGCCGGCCAGGTGCGTCCCGCCCTCGTGGGTGTTGATGTTGTTGACGTAGGAGTGCAGGTTCTCGTTGAACGAGTCGTTGTACACCATGGCGATCTCCACGGGGATGCCCTGCTTCTCGCCTTCCATGTAGATCACGTCCTCGATCAGCGGCTGCCGGTTGCCGTCGAGGTACTTCACGAACTCCACCAAACCCTTCTCGCTGTAGAAGGTCTCGCTCACGAAGCTGCCGTCCTCGTTGGTGCGGCGTTCGTCGGTGAGGGAGAGCTTGATGCCCTTGTTGAGGTAGGCCAGCTCGCGCAGGCGGGCGGCGAGCGTGTCGAAGTTGTACTCGCTGACCTGGAAGATGCTGAGGTCGGGCTGGAAAGTGACGATGGTGCCACGGTAGTCGGTGGTGCCCACCTCCTTCACGGGGTACTTCGGCTTGCCCTCGCTGTACTCCTGCTGGTACATCCTGCCCCCGCGATGCACCTCCGCGAGCAGCATGGTGCTGAGCGCGTTCACGCAGCTCACCCCCACGCCGTGCAGACCGCCGGACACCTTGTAGCTGTCCTTATCGAACTTGCCTCCGGCGTGCAGCACGGTCATCACCACCTCCAGGGCGCTGCGGCCCTCCTTGGCGTGCATGTCCACGGGAATGCCGCGGCCGTTGTCCTTCACCCGGATGCCGTTGGTGGGGGTGATGCTCACCTCCACGGTGTCGCAATGGCCGGCCAGGGCCTCATCGATGGAGTTGTCCACCACTTCGTACACCAGGTGGTGAAGGCCCTTCACCCCGATGTCACCGATGTACATGGCGGGGCGTTTGCGCACCGCTTCCAGGCCTTCCAGCACCTGGATGCTGTCCGCCGAATAGCTGGCGGCGGCCTTCTTCTTTTCGCTCATTTCTACGACGGTCTCGGACATGTTCCTTGAGGTTCTGCCTCCCCGGATGGGAAGGGCTCGCGAAGATACCGGATCGGCGGGTGCCGAAGGGGGCCTTTTCCCAACAGCGACGCGGGTTTTGTTGATATTTAACAGAGCCTTCCGGCTTGCCCATGTCCGGGGGATCGCTATACGGTGCTGAATGGGGCGTCATGGTGGTCCGGGAACGGGCCCCGGCACGGCCCCTTGGTCCAACGCACCCCTTTCCGCCCCTTGAAGTTCTCCACCGCCTTGTCGAATGAAGATGGCAGTTGATTAGCTTCGAGGCAAACTCATCACACCATGAGAACGCCCTTCCGCCCTTCCGCCCTTCCCCCCTTCCCCCAACCGCTAAGCTGCTAGTGCTCGTGGGCCTGCTCGCCCTGCCCAGCGCGCTGCTCACGGCCTTCCGCTCGGGCCGCCCCATCGCCCCCATGGCCGGGGCCACGTTCAGGATATCAAATGGCACTTGGTGTCCCTATGCTGCGATCATCCATCACAGCAATGCTTGTCCTGCCACGACGATACCAGCAACCAATACCCTCAGCATCCCACAGTATGCATCGGCCGCTACGATCACCGTAGCCGGGTCATTCATTAATAAAGTAGAGATCTGGGACGGTTCGGTGATCATTGCACGCTGGACGTGCACAAGCGGAACCAGTGGGAGTTGGGCAGACCTGGCCGATCGATGCGAATACTACAGTTCCGGACTATTCGCTCGGTTGCAAGGGGATGGCTACACCAATAACAAGATCGAATGGGAGCCCTGAGGTATGGAGCGCTCGCGATCACCTTGGTGACCGGTCAGCAAGTGGCGAGTGCACAAGCCCGCAACTACAATGTCCTCTTCGGCACGGGTCACTGGCTGAACTTCTACAATGAGCAAGTCACGGCAATACCGTGCATTTGGCCCATCACCAAGCGGAGCGCCAGCATCAGCGAACCGGACGGTGCCCTGAGCCTGGTGGTGGATGAGACCGGCATCCACAACGCCAACTTCGACCTGGTGCAGGGCGGCAGCGCACAGGACCTGGGCTGGCCGGCCGAGCTGGCCAGCCTGCTCATCCTGCCCAAACCCGGTGCCCCGCAGCACTACGCCGTGTTCGTCAACACCACCGAGGCCACCAAGCAGGCCGGCCTCGTGGAGGTGGACATGAGCGCCAACGGTGGGGCCGGGGCCGTGGTGGGGACAGGCACCACTTGGTATATGACAGGATGCACGGGCAAGCTGGCGGCCACCCTGCATGCCAACGGCACCGACTACTGGCTGCTTCAGCACGCCGATGGGTCCAACGAGTTCCACGCCTACCCGTTCGATGCATCGGGGCTCGCGCTAAGCCCGGTGGTTTCAAGTACCGGACCGGTGTTGGGCCCGACCACATTGAATGCTCCATACTCCTCGGACTATCATGCCTCGATGAAGTTCTCGGTGAGCGGTGAGCAATTGCTCATGGGCTACGACGTGGCACCGGACACCATGTCAGCGGCTCTGTTCTGGTTCAATGCGGCCACGGGGTTAGTTGCATTACGCACCGATGCGCTCCGAGATATCAATCGATACGTGCATCCTTTCACCGGTGATACAATGCAGGTGAACGGCATTTCTGCGGCAGTCGCAGGTCTGGACTTCATAAACACGGATGATTTCGCCTACGTTGCCTTTCTGGACACGACAACTTGGGATGGATCAGGGGAATCACACATCGTCCAGTATGACCTATCCCTTGCCACCACAGAGATCCCGTATGAGACCGTTTCGATCAATGGTCAGGAGCCCGGTGCATCCCCGTGGGGGCTCGATACGTTGGGAGAGAGCTTGTTGTTGGCCCCTGACGGTTTCCTATACTTACGGAGACCACATCTCGGCCTTGGGGACGTTGAACAATTCGACGCGCTGCCAGCTCAATTGGACGGAACTGGGCAGGACGGAGTATCCGTACCCGTCACTGTGAATGGTTCCACCTGGGGCCTCCCTCTCTTCTGCAAGCGCTACCACGACAGTGAGCCAGCCTGGCTGGGCCTGCGCGACGTGTCTGGCCGGGATCCGGCGTTCCGGGCCGTGCCCAACCCCATCACCGAGCGGGGTGCCTTGGTGTGGGGGAACAGCCCGCCGCCGGACCACCTGGTGTGGCGCGACGCCATGGGGCGCCTGGTGCGCTCGGAACCCGCCTTGAACAACGGACCTACAACGGTGCTCGCGCGCAAGGAACTCCCTGCCGGTCTTTACGTGCTGGAGGTTTACCGCAAGGGCAAGCCTTTGGGCAGCACCCGGGTGATGATCGAGTAGTCACGCCCATCCGGAAAAGCGAACCCCGCCACGAGCGGGGTTCGTCCGTTCAAAGGGCTCGACGGCTAGAACGGATAGCTCGTCCACCCGATCCACAAGGCATCTGTGCCTCCATGAGAAGCTTTCCACCGCCATGTCGGAACGTGACGACCAATGACTAGTTTCGACACAAACTCATCACACCATGAGAACGCCCTTCCGCTCTTCCGCCCTTCCGCCAACCGCTAAGCTGTTGATGCTCGTGGGCCTGCTCGCCCTGCCCAGCGCGCTGCTCACGGCCTTCCGCTCGGGCCGCCCCATCGCCCCCATGGCCGGGGCCACATTCACTATTGACAACTCCACGGACTGTGCATACACAGCCGTCATCTACCATAGTGACGCTTGCCCAGCGGTCAGCATTCCAAGCACTTCGAACTTAAGCATCCCGGCGTCCACCAACGGCTCCTCGATCACGGTCAGCGGGAGCCGCATCAATAAAGTTGAACTTAAGTCGGGGAGCACCATCTTCGCCACCTGGACATGCACCTCTGGCACATCGGGTTCCTGGGCCGCGAACGCCGATGTTTGTCTACTCAGCGGAACTCCCAACAACTATGCGCGCGCTCAGGGAAATGGATATAACTCGAATAAAATCGAATGGCAGCCATGAGAGCCATACTTGCTGCGGTCGGCATGACATTGATACTTTGTGATTGCTCAGGTCAAGCCCGTAACTACAACATCATCTTCGGCTCAACGAACTGGCTGAACTTCTACAACGAGCAACTGACGATCATTCCAAGCACCTTCGCTGTCACCGCTCGCAACGCCACCATGAGCGAACCGGATGGAGCGCTCAGCTTGGTGGTGGATGAGACCGGCATCCACAACGCCAACTTCGATCTGGTGCAAGGCGGCAGCGCACAGGATCTCGGCTGGCCCGCGCGCCTGGCCAGCCTGCTCATCCTGCCAAAGCCCGAAGCTCCCTTTCACTACTTCGTTTTTGTTAACACGCCGGAGGTCGACAAGCAGGCGGGTTACGTGGAGGTCGATATGTCGCTGAACCTTGGCGCCGGGGGTGTGGTGGGTTCAGGAACCACTTGGTACATGAACAATACCACCGCCAAGATGGCCGCGACACCGCATGTCAATGGGGTGGACTATTGGGTGCTGCAGCACGCGGACGGAACGGACACCTTCCATGCGTTCCAATTCGGGCCTGGTGGATTGAACCCAGTACCGATCATCTCGGCCACTGGTCCAGTGCTCAGCGCAACATCAGTTCCCGACCGCCTCTCGTCGGATTTCTGGGGACCGATGAAGTTCTCGGTTTCCGGTGATCAACTCGCGTTCGGATTTGACCACGCCCCGGATTCCGCTGGCGCTGCCGTTTTCTGGTTCAACAGTTCCACAGGAACAGTTACCGTGCGCAATTCATCCCTCGCGTACACGGCGTACGACCTGGACGACTTGACAGGAGACACGATCGCGGTGACCCTGCCGATGGACTTCACAAGCGGAACGGACTTCCTGGCGACCGAAGATTTCCTATACGTGGCCTACTTGGATACGAGCACCACGGATGGAGATGGAGGCTTCTTCGGCACCCAGTATGACCTCACCGTATGTGACGGGTGCATACCCCACACATCCCTGGCATCCAACACTTCGTCCGTTGGTTCAGGAACAGAATGGGGTGCCGATACGACCGGTGGGAGCCTCATTCTCGGGCCTGACGGTAGACTCTACCTGCGTAACGCCAGATCCAACGAAGGCTTTCTCTTGAGGTTTGACAATGTGCCACACGAGTTCAATACATCCGTCGGTGGTCTCACTGTGATCTCATCACTTGACCTTCATGAAACGTGGGGGGTCCCTTTGGTCTGCAAGCGCTACCACGACAGTGAGCCGGCGTGGTTGGGAGTTACGGAGCGACAGGCGGCGGCCTCCTTCCGGGCCGTGCCCAACCCCATCACCGAGCGGGCTGCCTTGGTGTGGGGGAACAGCCCGCCGCCGGACCACCTGGTGTGGCGCGACGCCATGGGGCGCCTGGTGCGCTCGGAACCCGCCTTGAACAACGGACCTACAACGGTGCTCGCGCGCAAGGAACTCCCTGCCGGTCTTTACGTGCTGGAGGTTTACCGCAAGGGCAAGCCTTTGGGCAGCACCCGGGTGATGATCGAGTAGTCACGCCCATCCGGAAAAGCGAACCCCGCCACGTGCGGGGTTCGTCCGTTCATCGGGCTCGACGGCTAGAACGCGTAGCTCGTCCACCCGATCGACAAGGCATCCGTGCCTCCATGAGAAGTTATCCACCACCGGTCGAATGCGGACGACAGGTGCTTAGCTTCGAGGCAAACTCATCACACCATGAGAACGCCCTTCCGCCCTTCCGCCCTTCCCCCCTTCCCCCAACCGCTAAGCTGCTAGTGCTCGTGGGCCTGCTCGCCCTGCCCAGCGCGCTGCTCACGGCCTTCCGCTCGGGCCGCCCCATCGCCCCCATGGCCGGGGCCACGTTCAGGATCGACAACGCGACTGGCTGTCCCTATGCCGCGATCATCCATCACAGCAACAACTGCCCGGCCACCACATTGCCTTCTACCTCGAGCTTGAGCATACCGGCATTCGGTTCGGCATCGGTGACCGTGACCGGCACGTACATTAACTCGATCGAACTGTGGTCCGGCTCTACATGGGCCACGTGGTCCTGCACGGGAGGCGGCTGGATGGTCAGCAACCAATTCGTCTGCCCACATCCACCGGTCAATCCGGATTATCATGCCAATGTCCAAGGCGACGGCGGCTTGAACAACAAGATCGAGTGGTGGATATGGTAGCCCGCGTCTGCATCAGCATCGTCGGGCTCCTGTTCGCGCCATCGCTTACCGCACAAGCCCGCAACTACAATGTGCTCTTCGGCGAAAGCAATTGGTTGAACCTCTACAACGAGGTGGCCACGGCGATCCCCTGCACGTGGTCCATCACCAAGCGCAGCGCCAGCATCAGCGAACCGGACGGCGCCCTGAGCCTGGTGGTGGATGAGACCGGCATCCACAACGCCAACTTCGACCTGGTGCAGGGCGGCAGCGCACAGGACCTGGGCTGGCCGGCCGAGCTGGCCAGCCTGCTCATCCTGCCCAAACCCGGTGCCCCGCAGCACTACGCCGTGTTCGTCAACACCACCGAGGCCACCAAGCAGGCCGGCCTCGTGGAGGTGGACATGAGCGCCAACGGTGGGGCCGGGGCCGTGGTGGGGACAGGCACCACTTGGTATATGACAGGATGCACGGGCAAGCTGGCGGCCACCCTGCATGCCAACGGCACCGACTACTGGCTGCTTCAGCACGCCGATGGGTCCGACGCCTTCCAGGCTTACCTGTTCAGTGCATCCGGGCTGGCACAGACCCCGGTGATCTCCAACACAGGACCCGTGATCGGCCCCACGGGCACCTCGGCGAAATTCTCCACCGACTACCACGGGGACATGCGCTTCTCGGTGATGGGCGACCAGCTCATCATGGCCTACGCCCACACCCCCGACACGGCTGCGGCGGCCCTCTTCTGGGTCGATCCGGCGTCCGGCTTCGTGACATTGCGTACAGCGCCCCTGCGCGTCGCCAGTACCGTGATCGACGATTTCACAGGGGATACGTTATTCGTGCTTCAGCGGTCGGATTTCATCTGTGGCGTGGATTTCCTGCCGACCGGCAGCCATGCGGTCATCTGCCGGCTGGACACAGCGGGAAGCGCTGGCGGATGGAACAACAGCGCGATCTGCCAGTTCGATCTGGGCCTACCGGATACGGTGATCGCCGAAAGCGCTTTGGGGATGCCCGGCTCCTACGGAGGTCTGTCACCGTGGGGGCCGGACACGACGGGTAACAACCTCATGGTCGCCTCGGACGGTCACCTTTACTTGCGTGACATCTATGGCAATTACCTAAGGCGCTACGCGAATGTGCCCGTTTCGCTGGGCTCTCCTTTCCAGCAGATAGACATTATCATCATGCACCCCAACCTGCGCACCTGGGGCCTCCCTCTCTTCTGCAAGCGCTACCACGACAGTGAGCCAGCCTGGCTGGGCCTGCGCGACGTGTCTGGCCGGGATCCGGCGTTCCGGGCCGTGCCCAACCCCATCACCGAGCGGGGTGCCTTGGTGTGGGGGAACAGCCCGCCGCCGGACCACCTGGTGTGGCGCGACGCCATGGGGCGCCTGGTGCGCTCGGAACCCGCCTTGAACAACGGACCTACAACGGTGCTCGCGCGCAAGGAACTCCCTGCCGGTCTTTACGTGCTGGAGGTTTACCGCAAGGGCAAGCCTTTGGGCAGCACCCGGGTGATGATCGAGTAGTCACGCCCATCCGGAAAAGCGAACCCCGCCACGTGCGGGGTTCGTCCGTTCATCGGGCTCGACGGCTAGAACGCGTAGCTCGCCCCGCCGATCAGGAGGGTGCGCTGCACGGGGTAGCGGTACCAGCGCTCGTAGCGGCTGGCGCTGAGGTTGCTGGCCTGCAGGAACACGCTGAGGCGCTTGGTGTAGCGGTACTCGGCCCCCAGGTGCAGGTCCACGAAGCCGTTGAGCTCCACCACTTCGGTCCGGTCGGGGCTGGTATCCTGCACGCTGCTCCACACCGGGCTGAAGGCCTTTCGCTTGCCCATCAGCACGGCGTCCAGCTTCACGATCAGCTTCTCGCGCAGGCTGTACTGGCCGCCCAAGGTCAGCTGGTAGGGCGGCAGGTTCCAAGGTTCGGCCTGGTCGCCCATGGTGTAGTTGAAGATGTCCAACCGGGCGTGGGCGCGGATGCCGTGCCCAGCGTCGTAGGTGATGTCGCCGCTTACGTCCAGCACCTGCATGTCGTCGTACACCGGGGTGAACTGGTTGCCGAAGCTGTTGAACGCCTCGGTGACGTAGAGCAGGCGGTCCTTCCAGCCGCTGTAGCTCACGCGCACATCGAAGCCCAGGGTGCTGCTGAGGCTGCCGCGCAGGCCGCCGTACAGGTCGTAGAGCAGGCTGGTGTTGGCCAGTGCCGGGGCGGCCTCGGTCCAGGGGTTCTCCTGGGTGATGCTGCGCAGGCTGTTGCGGCGGCGCTGGCCGTCCACCCCGATGTAGGGCACCAGGATGTCGTCGAACAGGCTGTAGCTGAGGTAGGCCTGCGGGAACACGTGGAAGCTGGTCTTGGTGAGGGCGTCCACCGTGATGCCCGCGCCGACCCGCACCACGTAGCGCTCTCCGCGCGTGCTCACCGAGGGCGTCAGCGTCACCAGGGTGCCGTTCTGGCGGAAGCTGGGCACCGTGTCGCTCGCCAGACCCGTATAGGCGTTGTTGTCGATGAGCAGCTGGCCGGCGTAGGTCTCCGAGCCCACCTGCTTGCCGGCCTCGGCCACGAAGCGGATGTTGGTCTCCTTGCTCCCGGTCTTGTTCGTGTAGTACCGGGCGTCCAGCCGCACGTCGTGGGCCAGGGCGGCGCTGTCGGCGTAGAGGCTGCGCACACGGGCCGTGAAGCCCAGGTCGTTGTACACCTGGCGGGGATTGGGCACCTCCAGCCCGAGCGTGTCGAAGCCCTCCGTGCGGAAGCCGTAGTAGCCCACGCCGCGCCGGGCATAGTCCCCCCGGATCTGGATGGCGTGGTGGCGCAGCATCCGCGCGTAAAAGGCGTCGACCGTGTTGAAGCTGTAGTCGCTGGGGCCCACGTCCTGCAGTCCGCCGGCGCTGCTGAAGTGCTTCAGGTGGATGCCGTAGGCGTCCTTCTTGCTGCGCCCCTGGTCGTAGTACAGTTCGCCCAACGGGGTGTTGTACAGGCCGAAGCCGAGCTTCACGAAGCCCTTGTACAGTCGTTCGTTGGCCTGCGACACGCTGAGCTTGGCCGGGGCGATGCTGTCCACCTTCACGGGCAGCCGGGCCTGCACGGGCTGCACCGTGTAGGTGATGGTGCGCTCGGGCACCACCGTGTCCAGCAGGGTGGGCCGCTGGTCGATCTTCTGCACGTCGGCGATGGTGGGGTTGTAGATGCCGTGGATGTAGTACTGACCACCGGGAGCGTTGCCGTCCTGCGCGTTCACACAGAGCGGCAGGGCCAGGACCAGCGGGAACAGGGTGTGGCGGGCGCTCATTCCTCTTCGGCGTTGGGGTGGCTCTCGTTCACCGGCACCTCGATGTCGTCCTGCGGGGCGGGTGTGGTCTGCTGCACTTCGCTGGCCAGGATGGCGTCCAGGCGGGTGCGGGCCTGCTGCACCAGGGCGGGGTCCTGCACGTTGTCGATCACGCTCTGCAGGGTGGCCTTGGCCTGGAAGGGGTCGTTGAGCTGCATGTACACGTCGCCCAGCAGGATGAAGCCGCGGGCCTTCCAGTGTTCATAGCTCGGGTACTTCTGCACCAGCTGGAACACCTCCTGCTCGGCATCGCGACCGCGCTGCTGCATGTAGCGCACGTAGGCCATGTGGTAGCGGGCCTCGGCGCCGAAGGCGTTGGTGCTGGCCTGGGCCACGGCCTTGTAGGCGGTGTAGGCCTTGTCCAGCTCGTTGGCGTTCAGCGCACGCGCAGCGGCGAGCAGGCCGGCCTCGGCCTTCAGGTCGCCGCTGATGCCGGGCTCCAGCAGCACCTTTTCGGCGGCCTGCGCAGCCTCGTCCGGACGGCCCAGTTCGCGCAGGCAGCGCATGCGGCCCACTTTGGCCGCGAGCACGTTCTGCGGGATGGCGGCCACCTCTTCCAAGCGGGTGAAGTGCTGCAACGCGCCCTCCCACCGCTGCTCGCGGAACAGGATGTCGCTGGCGCCGAAGAGGGCGCTCTCCAGCAGATCGGGCGTGCCGGCGGCGGCCACGGCCTCCAGGTCGGGCAGGGCCTCGGTGTAGCGCTTGGCCCGGTAGGCGCAGTCGCCGCGGTAGTAGCGGGCGTTGATGGCGAAGGCGCCCTGCGGGTACTTGGCCAGGTAGTCGCCGAAGGCGCCGATGGCCTGATCGCACTTGTCGTCGAAGTAGAGCGCCTCCGCGCTGCGGTAGTACTTCTCGTCCAGGTCCAGGCTCGCCGGGTCCACGAAGCTCAGCGAGCGCAGGTAGGCCTCGTACTCGCCCACCTTGCCCTGCTCCACGTAGATGCTCTCGATGCCGGCCAGGGCATCCCGGGAGCCTTCCACCGTGGGGTACTGGGCCACGATGGCCTTGAACTCCTCCAGGGCCCGGGCCGCATCACCCTGTCGCTTGTGCACCAGCGCGCTCTGCAGCATGCTCTGCCGCATGTGCGGGCTGTTGGGGTGCTGCTTCACCACCTGCTCGTAGTAGCCCAGGGCCTCGGCATCCTTGTCCAGGTTGATGTAGGTCTCGGCCAGCTGGAACTTGGCATCGGCGGCGAAGCGGGAGTTCGGCCGGTCGGTGAGCAGGGACCTCAGCACCGCGATCTTCTCGGTGAACTTCTGGTCAAGGCCCAGGCACACGCCCTTCTGGTAGAGCGCGTAATCCTTGTCCGCCGTTCCGGCCTTGATGGCCTGGTCGTAGTACGCCACGGCCTGCTCCTCGTCCTTGGCCAGGTAGTACAGGTCGCCGATGCGCAGCAGGGCGTCGGCACGCAGCTTCGCTTCGCTGCCCGGTGCGGCCGTGTAGCGGCGGAAGGCGGTGAGCGCCTCGTCGTACTGCTTCAGTTTGAAATAGGCGTAGCCCATGCTGTAGCTCGCCTGTTCGTACAGGTCGGTGGCGTAGGCCCCGGGGCTGTTGCGCAGGTCGTCGTACTTGCGCAGGGCCGGCTCGTGCTCACCGGCCCCGTAGTACGACTCGCCCATCCAGTAGTGGCAGCGGGCGTTCACCTCGGGGTCCATCGGGAACTTGAGCGCGCGCTGGAAGGCCTTGGCGGCATCGGCGTAGCGGCGGCCGTCGTAGAGCTCCACCCCGCGGTCGTGCGCCAGGCGCTGATAGGTGGACTTCAGCCGCACGTCCTTGTCGCGGATCTCGTCCAGCGCCTCCAGGGCCGCTTCGTAGTTGCGCGACTTCAGGAACACGTCCACCAGGAAGCCGTAGGCCTCGTCGCGGCGTGGCGTGTCCGGGTACTTCTTCAGGTAGTCGCGCAGGGCGATGATGGCCTCGCTGTACGGGTCGAAGCTCAGCTCGTAGGCCAGCTTGGCGTAGTTGAACAGGGCGTCCTCGGTGATGCGGGCGTCGAAGCCGAGCTGGTAGGCGCGCTTGAAGGCGTTGCGGGCGTAGTTCTTCTCCTTCAGGGCCAGGTAGCAGTCGGCCATGTGGTACACGGCGAGCTGGCTCAAGCTGTCGTCCTCCGAGGTGACCAGGGTGAACTGCGACAGGGCCTTCTGGTGGTCGCCGGCCTTGTAGTAGGCGTGGCCCAGCTGGTAGCGTTCGGTGCGGCCCACCCCGGCGCCGCGGGCGATGGCCTTCTCCAGGTAGGGCACGGCCTCGGCATAGCGCCCCGTGCGGTAGTGCGCCTCACCGGCCAGGCGGTTGATCTCGCCGATGCGCTTGGTGCCCTCGGGATCCTCCAGCAGGGGCTTGGTGTAGGCGATCACCTCCTCGTAGTGGCCCTGCATGAAGTGGATCTCGGCGATGTAGAAGGGCACGATGCGCCCGAAGGCGGGATCGTCGCGCAGCTGCTCGAACACGGGCAGGGCCGTGGCGTAGCGCCCGCGCTCGTAGTCGATGTGGGCGGTGTAGTAGCGGGCGGGCACGGCGTAGGGGCCGGTGCCGTCCTTCACCCGGCCGAAGGCGGTGAGGGCATGTTCGGTGTGGCCTTCCTGGAAGTGGGCATAGCCGTGCTTGAAGTGGAACTCCTCGGCATCGGCGGTGGAGAGCCCGGCCACATCCACCTGGGCGGCCCAGGCCAGGCAGTCCTTCCAGCGCTTGCCTGTGAAGTAGTGGCGGAAGAGCTCGAAGCGGACGGCGGCCACATGCGGGTCCTCGGGGTGTTCGTCCATGAAGCGCAGCAGCCGCACAGGCGCGTCCTGGTGGAAGAGGCGCACGGCGCAGAGTGCGCTGAGGAACTCGGCCTCGATGCGCACGGGCGCCTTGGCGTCGCGGGTGGCCTCGGCGATGCGGTCCAGCTCGTATTGCGCGGCGGTGTACTGGGCCTTGTCGAAGAGGTCGCGGGCGTGGTCGATGGCGGCGCGCGGACGCTCGTAGTGGGCGGGCCGCTGGGCATCGGTGGCACCCGCCAGCAACAGGCCCAGGGCCAGGGCGGCGGAGCGGACGGTGCGGTGGGTCCTCATCAAGCGACCAAAGATCCTGGGCGGGCCAGGGAGGCAAGGCGTGTGCCGTTCGGACTTATCCACGCGGAACTGTTCATGCGGCGCGAGGGGCCGCCCAGGAGCAACGCGGTGATCCGCCTGGAAATTTTCCACCTTTGGGGCCCCGCGTCCCGCAAGGGTTCCACGCGGCATCCGGCATGAGCGACGCCCCTGTGATCGAGCTGCGCGCAGCACGCATCTTCCAGCGAGAGAACCTGGTGCTGAACCTGGTGGACCTCACCGTGTCCAAGGGCGAGTTCATCTACCTGATCGGCCGCACCGGCACGGGCAAGAGCAGCCTGATGCGCACGCTCTACGGCGATCTGCCGCTGCGCGAGGGCGACGGACGCTGCTGCGGGTTCGACCTGCGCGCGCTCATGCGGGGCCAGGTGCCCTACCTCCGCCGCAAGATCGGCATCGTGTTCCAGGACTTCCAGCTGCTGGGCGACCGCACGGTGAACGACAACCTGCTGTTCGTGATGAAGGCCACGGGCTGGACCGACCGCAAGCGGATGGAGCAGCGGGTGGCCGAAGTGCTGGAGAAGGTGGGCCTGAGCACCAAGGGCTACAAGATGCCGCATGAGCTCAGCGGCGGCGAGCAGCAGCGCGTCAGCATCGCCCGGGCCCTGGTGAACGACCCGGAGCTGATCCTGGCCGATGAGCCCACCGGCAACCTGGACCCCGAGACCACCGGCGGCATCCTGGACCTGCTGTACACGATCAGCCAGAGCGGGAGCTGCGTGCTGATGGCCACGCACGACTACACCCACATGAAGAAGCTCAACGCCCGGGTGGTGCGCTGCCAGGACGGCAAGCTGCTCGAGGAGCGGATCAACGGTTGAGCCCTGAGCTGCGAAAGGAGAAGCGCTGGACGGGGCACTCTTCCTCGGCCTCCAGCTTCCAGCCGCCAGCCTCAAGCATCAAGCCACCAGATTCCAGCCTCCTCTCCCTCTGCTGCCGTCAGGTCCCCTCAGACTCCTGACTCAGTGGGCGCACTCGAGCTCCCGACTCCCGTTGCCCCTCTGCGTGAGGTCAAGTCCACTGCTGCCGTCAGGTCCCCTCAGACTCCTGACTCAGTGGGCGCACTCGAGCCCCC
>CALMPI010000023.1 GCA_937872175.1 uncultured Flavobacteriales bacterium
CGTAGGTCAGCTGCTGGACTGCCTGGGCGTACCGGGCGGAAGCGCCCTTCCTGGCGCGGCGTGCGATGACGGCAATCCGAACACGATCAACGACCAGTGGGACGCGAACTGCGTGTGTGCCGGTACGCCGGTGACGCTGGACTGCCTGGGCGTGCCGGGTGGCAGCGCGATGCCTGGCACGGCGTGCAATGACAACAACGCGAACACGACCAACGACGTCTGGGGCGCGAACTGTGTGTGCGCGGGCACGCCGGTAACGCTGGACTGCCTGGGCGTGCCGAACGGCACGGCCCTGCCTGGCACGCCATGCGATGACGGCAATGCGATGACGAGCAATGACGCCTGGGACGCCGATTGCAACTGTTTTGGATTCCTTGTCCTCATGGATTGCGCCGGCGTACCGAATGGCAACGCCTTCCCCGGGACACCATGCGATGACGGTGATCCCAGCACGGGCAACGACCTGTGGGATGCGAACTGTGCCTGCAACGGGCAGGAGTATGACTGCGCGGGTGTGCCGGGCGGCACGGCCTATGTGGATGCCTGCGGGGTATGCGCGAGCGGGACAACGGGCATCACGGCCGATCCCGACAGCGATGTGGACGGCTTGCTGGATTGCATGGACAGCTGCCCCTTCGCCTATGATCCGGGTCAGATGGATTTCGACCAGGATGGCATTGGCGACGCCTGTGACAACTGCTCATGGATCCCGAACCCGGACCAGGCGGACACCGACGGGAATGGCATCGGCGATGTCTGCGATCAGGCCAACGCGATCGGCGAAACCGCAGGGATGTCCCACTTCACCTTCGCGCCGAACCCGGCACGCGAGGAGGTCATCCTTTTGTCCCTCCCGGTGAAGGCGCAACGCGTGCAGCTGGTCGCGTTGACGGGCGCCGTGGTGCTCGATGTCGATGTGACACAGCGAAGGATCGCGTTGGACGCGGTGCCCGTGGGTGTATATCAGATCATGGCGCTCGATGCGGACGGTAGACCGCTGGCGCAGGGCAGGCTCGTCCGGCAATGACGCGTCCTGCTTGGAAGGAAGGCCCGGCCGGCAAGCCGGGCCTTTTTCATTTCACCAGGGTGACGTGACCGAAATACTCCCGGCGATCGGCACTGAAGGCGTCGCGCACGATCATCCTCCATGTGTACACGCCATCCGGAAGCAGCTCCGCGGAGCCGTTCAGCGCGCCGTTCCACGATAGGCCCGGTTCATCCGAAGAGAACACGATCTCTCCCCAGCGGTCGAAGATCCAGAAGCCGAAGTCCTCCGTGTCCGCACCCACGAGCACCGGCTGGAACGTGTCGTTGAACCCATCTCCGTTCGGGGTGAAGGCGTTGGGAACATGCACGATGAGCACATCGTCCACCAGCACCAGGGCGCAGGCTTCGGCGGCACAGCCCAGGCTGTCGGTGGCCAGCACGCAGACCAGGTGATGCCCGGCCAGCGGCGCGTCGAAGCGGTATCGCAGTTCGACGGTGGTGTCCACTGCGGTTCCGTCCACCGTCCACAGATGGTCGCGGCACACATCACCGACCGGCCATGCCTCAACGACCGCATCATCCAAGGGGATCACCGTGCGTCGCACTTGTACGCCCACGTTCGGAGGCGGCAGCGCGGTCACCAGTGCGATGGACGAGGTCTCCCACGCACAACCGGCCGTATCTGTGTATTGAACGCTCGGAGCGTATGTGCCCGCTTGTGCATAGGTGTGGTCCACGGGGCCGTTCTGTACGATCACGGTCCCATCGCCCAATTGCCATGTGAGGTCCACCACGGCCGTCCCGTACTGCGGGATCAGGGTCACTGCCAATGGGGCGCATCCGGATCCGGGCACCACGGTGGCGACGAGGTCGGGACGGGTGGCGATGTCCACTTGCACCACTGCGGTATCCGAGCTTCCAGCGCATGCGCCAAGGCCTTGCACGGTGTACAGGTACACACCCTCCTCGGCGACCGCAGGGTCGATGAGCGAAGCGCTCGGCGTGCCATCCGGTGCGGACCAGGACCCGCCGGCCTGGGCCGATGGCCCCAGCACCGGGGTCATGTCCACGGGCGTCTGTGAAGCACAGAGCACAAGGCTTCCGTCCAGGCCTGCCTGTGGGAGAGGGTCGATGTTCAACGTGAGCACGGCCGTCGCGTTCGGACAGGGGGGAGTTCCTGTGACCGTGTAGGAATACGCACCGGAGGCCGCACCGCCCGGATCGATCGGCGGGATCACGACCGCTCCGCCCGGGTCTGTCCAGGTCCCGCCGGAAGCAGGGTTGCCACCCAGGACGGACAGTGGGTCGAACGGGGGGGCGCTGGCGCATACCGTGTGGCTGGCATCGGCTCCGGCATCGACGGGGGGCACCTCATCCACAAGGACCGTGGCGGAATCGGCCGGGCAGGGACCGACCCCGATAAGGACGTATTGGTAAGTGCCGGGCGTATCGGTGAGCGGATCGAAGTCCGGCCCCTGGGTGTTGCCGTTCGGGTCCGTCCACGCACCGCCGGGATCGGGACTTCCACCAAGCGCATTGAACAGGGCGGTCGGTGCGCCGTTCGCGCACACGGTGAGCGATCCAGGTACCCCCGCGTCGGGCGGCTCAAGCAGGCTGAGGTTCACCGTGTGAGTGCCATCCGTGCAAGGGGGAATGGCCGCAAGGGTGTAGATGTAAGTGCCCGCGATCGCAATGGACGGATCCACGACGCCCGTGCTGGAACCTCCGACCGGATCGGTCCAGGTCCCGGTGGCCGGAAGTCCGATGAGCAGGGAGAGCAGGTCCACCTGTGGTGAGCTCGTGCAGGCGCTGAGCGCGGCTGATCCTCCAGTGGGCGGGGCGGGCACCACGGTCAGTTCCACCTCCGCGGAGGCCGGTGAGCATGGAGCCGGTGCGTTCACCAGATAGGTGTACGTGCCTGCCGTGGCCGTTCCTGGGACGATGATCCCGGTGACCGGTAGACCGAGCGGATCCGTCCAGGTTCCTCCCGGGTCCGGCGAACCTCCCAGCAGCAGGAAGAGGTCCGCTGTGGGCAGATCGTCGCACAGATCGACCACCGCATCGATGCCTGCGTTCGGTTGGTTCACCTCCGTCACCTGAACGGTGGCGCTAGCGTCCGTACAGGCCGGACCGCCCGGCACTGCGTAGGTGTAGCTGCCCGGTCCGTTCAACACCGGATCGTAGGTCCCGCTGAACACGGACCCGTTCGGGTCCGTCCAGGTCCCTCCTGGCTGGGCCGATGCACCCAACGTGGTGAAGAGGTCGGTAGGACCGCCCGCGGCACAGAGGGTCACCGCGCCGCTCGTTCCCGCATCCGGCGCAAGCTCGGTCGACATCGTCACCGTGGCGCTCTCCGTCCCGCAGGGCGGGCCCGTGCCGACCGTGTACGTGTAGGCACCATCCGGGCTTGACCCGGGTGTGAACGTGCCACCGAAGACCTGTCCGTTCGGGTCCGTCCAGCTGCCACCGGGCTGTGGGGTTCCGGTCAACAGGGTGTACAGGGTGATCGCGGCATCCGAGGAGCAAACGGTGAAGGATCCTCCTGTCCCGGCATCGGGCTCTGCAGCCACGCTGATGGTGATCGTCGCCACGGCATCGACGCAGGGTGGCGTGCCGGCCACCGTGTAGCTGTATGTGCCGGCGGGGTCGACGGCGGGATCGAACGGGGTCACATGGACCGCTCCATTGGGGTCGGTCCATGATCCTCCGGCATCCGGAGCACCGCCCAGTTGTAGGAACAGATCCAGCACAGGGCTGGTGTTGCACACGGACAGTGCACCATCCGTGCCGGCGTCAGGGGCCACCGACACCTGCACGGTCACCGTGCTCTGTGCATCGATGCACGGCGCCGTGCCGGTGAGGGAGTAGGTGTACTGACCGGCCGATCCGGTGGAGGGATCGAAGAGGTTGCCGGACAGCGGCCCCGGCCCGCTCCACGTGCCGCCGGGGTCGGCGTTCGGGCCGAGGAGCGCGAACAGATCGATGGCGGCCGCATCGCTGCAGGTCGCCACGCTCGTTGAAGTTCCGGTTTGTGGCTGTGCATGGATGGTCACCGTCACAACGGCCTGGTCCGAGCAACCGCCATTGGCATCGACCACCTCATAGGTGTAGGGACCCGGAGGCGCTGTCGCAGGGTCGAGCGTACCGGACATGGCGTTGCCGAACGGATCGGTCCAGGCGCCACCGGGCTGCGCCGAGCCGCCCAGCAGCGTGAGCAGATCGATGGCCGGTCCTTGATCGCATGTGGCGATGGACGCATCCGCCCCGGCCTCCGCCATGCAGCATGCGGCGGTGGCGGGGGCACTGGCCACCACGGCGTCCCCCGTGCATCCTGAACTGCCCCAACTGCCCGTTTCGCTGTCTCCGTAGGTGTTGACGGTCATCCCCAGGTCCGCACCGTCCACGCAGGCCACCCCACTGGCGACGGTCACGGTCCAGCAGAACTGCCAATTCGTGGCGCCGGTGCAGAAGTCGCCGAAGTTGTTGCCCGGGTTTCCGTCGCTGTCGAGATCGAAGAAGAAGCCGGGTCCCACCGTACCGATGGCCGTGGCTGCCGTGCCTGTGCACGTGGCGTACCAGTTCCAGCTCCCGGTGCTGGGGCCGCAGGTCGGTGGCGGAGGGCCGGGCGTCAATGTGCTCGCGTCCCATCCCGGTCCGAGCACGGGCACCAGTCCGTGGAACCAGTTGGCGTTGGTGCTGTTCCAGAAGGTGACCGTGAAACAGAAGTTCACCGACTGGCCGCCGGCGTAGGTGCCGTTCACCGGCGGGGGCGCTGCGGTATAGGTGTAGTTCACCAGGCAGGGCTGGGCCGCCAGCAGGGCCGGGATCGTGATGCCGACGAAAAGGAGGGCTCGGATGGCCACTTCCGCAGGGAGTTGCTGCGGGAAGATAGCGGCTCGGAGCGTACGACGCCCAAAGCCGCGCTCAGCGGGCGATCACGGTGCCTACGCGGCCTTTGCGCGAACCATCGGCACCCTCCACCACGCAGCGGTAGGTGCCGGCCTTCAATCCGCCACGTTCGATGCGGTGCTCGCCGGCACCGAGGCCGTCCACGCGCAACGCCTCCCGCCCCTGGGCATCGAACAGCACAAGGGAGACAAGCGACCGCCCCTCCGGCATCACCGCCGTGAAGCCGCTCTCGAACACCGTGGGATAGAGATAGGCCGATGGGGCCGGGCTCGCCTCCTCCACGGCCACCGTGCTGCCGGCCACGGAGTAGATGTCCGTGAACGATCCCACGTACAACAGGCTTCCATCCGCGAAGAACTCCTCCAGGCTCACCAGGTCGATCACGGAAACCCCGCCGTTGTAAGCCGCGAAGGTGACCCCGTTGTCGATGGAGCGGTAGATGCCCGTTTGGTTCGGCAGGATCAGATACACCTTGCCGTCGTAGCCGATGATCTCACCGTCAGCGAGGCTCGTCGGTGTGCCCGTGGCGTCGTTCCACGTTCCACCATTGTTGGTGCTGTACCGCACACCGAAGGTGGAGACCATGACGAGGTTGCTTCCCGCGGCGGCCACGCCGAACACGGTGTAGTTCACACCGGGCATCGCGGTCCAGTTGAGCCCGTTGTTCACGCTGGTGTAGATGCCGGTGTTCGTCGCCGCATAGAGCAGCCCGCCCACTTGCGTGAGGTGGTACACGATGGTGTTGGAGCCCATGCCCGAGTGCCCCACGTTCCAGGTGCCACCGAGGTTGTCGGTCTTCCAGATGCCGCCCCCCTGGCTCACTGTGCCTGTGAACACGGCGAAGAGATCGTTGCCGAAGGAGAAGAACTTGTTCGCGTAGACCTGATTGCTCGCGGTCAGGCTCCCGTTGACGCTCGTCCAGGAGCTTCCTCCGTTGTCCGACCGATGGATGCCGGATTGCGTCCCGGCGAAGAGGCTCGTACCCTTCCGTCCCACGGACTCCACGAAGTAATTGCCTCCGTTCTGCGGAAGCCCTGTGTTCACCGCGGTCCAGCTCGATCCTCCATTGGTGCTCTTCTTTACTCCGGTGGGATAGGTCACCGCGTAGAGCGCCCCTCCTTCGGAGGTCATGCTCCGGGTCTGTTGCTGACCGCTGGCCAACGCTGTCCATTGGGCCGGCGAGACAAGGGGCAGGAATACGAGAAGGGCGAGCGGAACGATCGGAAGCAGGCGCATGGCATCGGGTTGGGCCCGCAAGTTGGGGCCGGCCCCCCGTGTGCCGTCCGTTCAGGTGCTGCCCTTTTTCAACAGTTGGGCATCATGAGCCTGACGAAGCCGGTCGCGGACCGCGGCGAAGGCCTCGCAGGTGCGATCGAGCGCCTCGCCGAGCACCTGGCCCAACTTGTAGCCCGCGTTGGTGTCCGTACCGGGTCGTTCCAGCATCCTGCGGGCCCCGGACGGATGGCGGAGCACCGTGGCCTCCAGGCATCCGCGCACCTGCCGCTCCAACTGGCTGTTCGATGCACCCAGGTCCACGGCCCCCACACAACCACAGAGGTCCTCGATCAAGGCCTTTTCGTCACTTCGTGCAGGTGCGGATTGAGCGGCCGAAGGCGACCCGGTCGCGCCCAGGCACAGCAGCAGCCCCATGCAACGGATCACCCAATGCACTCCGAAAGGTAGCCCGACCGGTGATGGATACCCGGTCTTGTGACCAGCGGTGATGTGCGCGGGGTGAACGGTGATCCTCCGAGCAGCCGGGTCAGCGGGCTACCTTTACCTTGCTCATGGCCACCCCCCTTCGCCTGTTCCTTGCGTGGATCGTCGTGCTCGGCATGTGGGGCTCCATCCTCCCGCCCGAGCTCGGTGCGCTGCACACCTGCGCCGGGCATTCGGGCCATCAGCACGATGCCGAGCGCCACCCCGGCGATGGGGACGATTGTGCGGGCTGTGCGCTCGCCCTGGCGGAGGCCCTCGTTCTTGGTCCGTTGCAGGGGACGCACGTGGAGGATCGGGTGGTGCGGGCGGTCGTGAGCGGAGAGGGCACAGCACCTGCCGGGTCGGTTGCTCGCGGCACCACCGACCGCGGACCACCCTCGCGTGGCTGATCGCCGAGGTACGTGCTCCATCATTCCCATCCCACTTGCCATGCCCTTCCTCCGGCCCTTGGCGGCCGTGCTCATCCTTCTGAACAGTCCCGTGCTCCAGGCCCAGGAGCCCTGCACGTTGGTGCTGTCCGGCATCGTGGTGGATGACCATGATGGGGCGCCATTGGGCTTCGCCCAGGTGGTGGTCGTGGGCACCTCGCTAGGCGTGGTGGCCGATGCGGAAGGTCGGTTCAGGATCGAGGGCCTATGCCCCGGGCCGGTGGAGCTGCGCCTGGAACATCTGGGATGCCAGCCGGTGCAGCGGAAGCTTGACCTTGCGACCGATCGCTCCATCACCGTGCGGTTGGAGCATCACGCGGAAGAGCTCAAGCAGGCCGAGGTGGTGCGTGAGCGGCCGGATGAGAACGTCGGCATGTCGCGGGCAGTCATGGACAGGGTCGCCATGGAACGGGCCTCGGGCCGCTCCTTCGCCGATATGGTCGCGACCGTCCCGGGTGTCACCGTGCTGCGCTCCGGACCGGTCATCGCCAAACCGGTCGTTCAAGGCCTCTCCGGCAATCGCGTGCTGACGCTCAACCAAGGGGTGCGGCAGGAGGATCAGCAGTGGGGCGGCGAACATGCCCCGGACCTCGATCCGTTCAGCACGGACCGCATCGAACTGGTGAAGGGGGCCGCATCGGTCCAGTACGGGAGCGATGCCTTGGGCGGGGTCATCATCACCTCGCCGGTGGAGCTGCCGCGGCAGGGCGGGGTGGGCGGTGCCGTCGGTGTGGTGGGGATCAGCAACGGTCTGGGCGGTACCGCGCAGGCGGTCCTCGAAGGCGGGTTCGGCCACCTGAGCGGACCTGGCTGGCGGCTCCAGGGTTCCGGTCGCCTGCTGGGCGACGGCCAGGCACCAGGCCATGTGCTCAGCAACACCGGCTTGCGCGAAGGGGCCGGTTCAGTGGCCATCGGACATCATCGGCCGCGCGGCGGTGTGGAGCTGTACTACAGCTACCTCGCCCGCGAGGTCGGCATCCTGCGCGCGGCCCACATCGGAAACCTCACCGACCTGCAGAACGCCATCGAACGCGACGAGCCCTGGTACCAGGCTCCGTTCACGTACGCCATCGACGCCCCCCGGCAAACGGTACAGCACCATCTGGTGAAGGCGCACGGTGAGTTGAGGTTGTCCAGGCGCGGACAGCTGGAGCTCACCTACGCCTACCAGGCGAACGACCGGCAGGAGTATGATATCCGACGCGGTGGACGCAGTGCCCGACCGGCCCTCGACCTCTTCCTGGCCTCGCACTCGGCCGACCTCGTGCTGAAGCATCACGTGGGTCCGCGGCTCCACGGCAAAGTGGGCACCAATGGTCTGCTGCAGACCAACGTCAACATCCCCGGAACCGGCGTCAGCCCGCTCATTCCGGACTTCCGGCGGCGCACACTGGGGGTGTTCGTCCTGGAACACTACCCGATCGGTGAACGGCTGGAGCTGGAGGCCGGTGCCCGGCTCGACGGAGCAGGTCTGGTGGTGTACACCTTCGACGAGGCGGATCGACCGTTGAGCGTGGAGCATCGCTTCATCAATGGAGCGGGGAGCCTGGGCGCCAACTGGACCGTGGCCGACAGCCTTGCCTTGCGCATCAACGTGAGCTCGGCCTTCCGGCCACCTCATGTGAGCGAGCTCTACAGCGCAGGTCTGCATCACGGGGCGGCGGCCATCGAAGAGGGCGATGCCGGCCTGGGCAGTGAGCGGATGTACAAGGGCACGATCGACCTGGTCGGAAGCGTGTGGGGAGGCCGCCTTACCGGCATCGTTTCGGCGCATGCCGGTCGTGCGGATGGCTTCATCCAGCTCCGGCCCGAAGGCGTGGCCCTCACCATCCGCGGCGCGTTCCCCGTGTTCCGCTACGCGGCCACGGATGCGTTCCTCTGGGGCATCGATGGGCGCGCGCAACTGCACCTCGCCCGGCATTGGTCCACGTCCTTCGAATGGAGCCTGGTGCGGGGCCGCGACCTGCGCCGTGATGAGTGGCTCTATATGATGCCCTCCGATCGGGGTGCCCTGGTCCTGGTCTGGCGGGGAGCGGACAAGGGGGCGTGGGCACGACCCGAACTGGCCTTGCGCTCGTCCCTGGTGCTGCGGCAGTCCCGCTTTCCGGAGGACCTTGACCTGGTCGACCCACCGCCGACCTATCACCTGCTTGGCCTCAGCGCTGCGGTGGAGCGACGCATGAACGGCGGTGTGCTGCGCATCGGCCTGGAGGGCAACAACGTGCTCAATGCGCGGTACAGGGACCTGTTGGACCGCTTCAGGTACTATGCGGACGCGCGCGGCGTGGAGGTGCTGGTGAGGCTGGGGTATACCTTCGGAAGGCGGGCCACATGAGGCGGACATACGCTGCAGGTCCGGGCCTTCGTTCACCGGGCATGACCTTCCGTTGGGCCATCATTGCGTGGGTCGGCCTGCCTGTCTGGGCGGCCTGCACGGACCATCCACACCGTTCCGATCGCGGACCGCTCGTTCAGGAACATTCCGTACCGATGGCCGAGCATGTGCCGCTGAAGGAGCTCCTCGACGGCCTGGGTATCGATGCGGACGAGGTGGCCATCCATGTGGACAAGAGCGAGCGGCGACTCTGCCTGATGCACGGCGACGCGACGGTTCGCTGCTACGATGTGGTGTTGGGCGGTTCACCGGAAGGGGACAAACGCATGCAGGGTGATCTGCGGACCCCGGAGGGGAGCTTCACCTTCCGCGACAAATACCCGCACCGGAAGTGGCACCGCTTCGCCTGGATCGACTACCCGAACGAGGAAAGTGTTCGGCGGTTCAAGGCGCGGCGTGCCGCCGGGGAGATCCCGACCGAAGCGCGGATCGGCGGAGAGGTGGGCATCCATGGCGTTCCGGCGGGCATGGACATGCTCATCTCCACGGGGGTGGACTGGACGCTGGGCTGCATCGCCATGCGGAACGACGATCTCGATGAGGTGTACGACATCATTCGGCCCGGCCGGACGATCGTCCACATCGGGCCGTGAGGCTCAGTGTGCGGTCGGGAAGAGCTCGTTGGAGCCCGTCAGCGGGTCGTGAGGACGATGCAGGACGACCCCCTCGATCTCCAGGATGAGGATCTCCAAGGTGGTCCGCACCACACAGCCCGCTGGCACGTGGCCTCCGCGGACCGCCCCATCCGGGTCGGAAACGGTGACGTGGAGGTGTGCCCCGTCGGGCCCGATGGTCCCACTGAGCGAGACCACTTCCTGGTCGTCGGGCAGGATCGTGGGCTCGGTGCGGCCGGCCAAGCGGAGCGCGCAGGGTCCGAGGCTGCCCACGGCCGAGATCACCACACCGCCCCCCATCCCGGTGCGTCGGGCCCAGGCCTCAAGTCCAAGGCGGACATCCTCGCCAGGGGCCATGCGGAGGGCATGCACCACACCCGCCCGGCCCGTGGCGTGCATCACTGGTCGAAGCGGTTCGGGAATTGCTGACGCAGCACACCGATGCCGTCGTGGATCTTGGCCTGCTGGTCGTGTTTGAACCGCTCCAGGGCCTCTGCGATGGCCGGATCGTGAGCGCCCAGCAGCTGCACCGCCAGCAATCCTGCGTTGCGTGCACCATTGATGGCCACAGTGGCCACGGGGACCCCCGCAGGCATCTGCACGATGCTCAGCAGGCTGTCCCATCCATCAATGCTGTTGCGGCTCCGGATGGGCACGCCGATCACCGGCAGGGTGGTGAGGCTCGCGACCATGCCCGGAAGATGTGCGGCGCCCCCGGCGCCGGCGATGATGGCCTTCAGTCCACGGGAGCGGGCCGTTCGCGCGTAGTCGAACATGCGCTCCGGTGTCCGGTGGGCGCTCACCACGGTGAGTTCATGTTCCACCTGGAATTCCTTGAGGGTGTCCGCGGCCTCGCGCATCACCTCCAGGTCGCTGCGGCTGCCCATGATGATCCCGATCATGTCCGTGTGGATGTGTTGTTCGTGTTCGTTGTGGCCGGTACCACCCGACCGTGTAGGCGCGTCACCGCGATGCCCTGGTCCAGCGCGGCATGGTCCTCGGCAAGCAGGGTCACATGGCCCATTTTCCGGCCATCGCGTGTTTCGCGCTTGCCGTAAAGGTGCACGAACGCGCCGGGCACATGCACGATGTCGGAGAGGCCGGTCAGCACCGGCTCGCCGCTCCCCTGTTCGCCCACAAGGTTCACCATGGCCGCATGGGCCCGCAACCGGGCATCACCGATGGGCAGGCCGAGGTAGAGCCGCAACAACTGGTCGAACTGGCTGCTCGCGCAGGCTTCGATCGTGTGGTGGCCGGAGTTGTGCGCACGTGGAGCGGTCTCGTTCACCAGCAGTTCGCCGTGGGTGGTGAGGAAGAGCTCGACCGCATACAGCCCTGGCACATGGAACGCATCCGCCACCTGCACGGCGAGCCTCCGTGCATCCTCCAGCGTTCGCGCGTCAAGACGCGCGGGAGCCCGGAGGTGGTCCACCAGATTGTAGCGCGGGTCGAACACCATTTCCACCGGATCGTAGGCCAGGGTGTTGCCGGCGGCGTCGCGCACCACGAGCACGGCAAGTTCCAGTGCAACGGCCACCTGCGCTTCCACCACGCTCGGTCCTTCGAAGGCCAGTGGAAGGTCCGTCGGCCCCCGCAGGGCCATCACGCCCTTTCCATCATAGCCGCCTGTGCGGGCCTTCAGGAAGGCGGGGAAGGCCGGTGGGGCTGCGCGCAGGGCGTCGCGACCGTCCACCAGGGTGAAGGGTGCGGTCGGCAGCCCGTGGTCGCGGTAGAAGACCTTCTGGGTACCCTTGTCCTGGATGGTGCGCAGCACGGCTGGATCGGGGATCACCCGCTTGCCCAGTGCTTGAGCCGCTTCCAAGGCGGTCACGCTCACGTGCTCGATCTCGATGCCCACCACATCGGCGTCGCGCACGAACCGCAGCACGGTGTCGTGGTCGGCGAAGGAACCTTGGACGAAGCGTTCGGCGATCCCCGCGCAGGGGCATTGCGGATCGGGGTCGAGCACATGCACCCGGGCGTCGTAGCGCAGGGCGTTCTCGATGAACATGCGGCCCAGCTGGCCGCCGCCCAGCAACGCGATGATCGGCCGTTGGCGCACGGGCCAAAGATAGCCGCGGGCTCAGCGCCGGCGGGCGTACCGGCGCTTGAAGGGCTTGAACCGATACCCCACGGTGAACTGGAGGGTGTTGTTGCGGGGGTAGACCGTGCTGTCATCGGCGAGCGTCGGGGTCACCCCTCCGTAGTACCGCAGGGTCAGGTCCGTGCCACCGATCAGGTCCAGCCCCAGGCCGGCGATGACCCCGGCGTCCAGCGGAACGAACCGGTCGGTGGTGTTGATCGTCCCGTCGTCCGTGTCGGTGCGCGCCATGAGCAACCAGCCCAGCTGCCCGCCGATGTGCAGGTTCAGCGTATTGCTCACGAAGAGCTTCACGGACAAGGGAAGGTGGGCGTACAGCTGGCGGTCCACCCAGCGGTCATCGTTCTCCCCCACCGCGTAGGAGGCTCCGTTCAGGCTCACCAGAAGTTCCGGTTGCAGTTCGATCCGGTCGCTCACCCCGAAGGCCGCATAGGGGCCCAGCGTGGCACCTGGCACCAGCCCGTATTGCACAAGTGCGGACCGTGCCGTGCCCAGCACGATGCCGCCCTTGATGCCGATCGCCGAGCGCTGGGCATGGGCCACGGCGGTGGTGAGGGTCAGGGCGAGGGTGGCGGCCGTCCGGAAGCTCATGGCTGCAGGTCTGTACGGACGCGTACGAACTGCAGCGCGCGAGGTTGCGGCGGCCTGATGCGGATCCGCCGACCGCTACCGACCCATCGACGAACGCGGACCGGGGAGCGATGACGGACTATTCGCCAGTGAGCACGAACCGCAGGACGACCGGTTTGTCCACTTCGCCGATCAGCACCACCTGGTAGGTGCCTGCCGAAGCACCGGCGGCCAGGATGGTGGTCCGGTCCGCCTGGATCCGGCCTTCGGCCACCGGCCTGCCCGTCCCATCGTACACGCGATAGGTCCATCCCTTGGCAGCCGGGCCGATCAGGTCGGCCTGGCCGTTCCGGACGAGCACCTGATGCTCCGCCGCGACCCAGGCGTTCATGCTGGTGGATGTCGTGATGTCCACGGTGTAATCCTCCGTTTCGCCCCAGGAATAGTCAAAGCAGGGGTCCACCGGATCGGGCTCGCCGGTGTTGACGTATACACTGCGAACGCGCATCACGGTGCCGCCCAGTGTGGCGCTCATCGGCACCATGAACGGGAGGGAAAGGTTCTGGAGCGGGGCGCTGTTGGTCACTTCGCCAAGCTTCTCGGCCACCTCGAACTGTCCGTCCTGGTCCATATCGATCCACGCGGCGATCCGGTCGGGCACGTAGGTGCCGCCGGTCACCTGCAGCGTGTAGGTGTCGCCGCGTACCAGATCGGTGCTCAGGGCTGTGTAGTCCGTGTATGTCGGCATGGACGTGCCACCCGTGCCGATGTTCTGGATGGAGCCGAGCTGCACGCTTTCGATGAAGTCCCCGTCGGCGGTGCCATTGACCGATGTGGGGATGCACGGACCTCCTGGTGTGGTGATGACCACGGTGTAATCCTCCGTCTGGCCCCAAGTGTAACCGAAGCAGGGGTCCGTGGGATCGGGCTCGCCGGTGTTGAGGTACACGCCCCGCACCCGCATCCGGGTCTGGCCCAGCGCAGCGCTCACGGGAACGATGAACGGGATGGGCATCACCTGCCCGGCCGCGGTGTTCGTCACTTCGCCAAGCTTCTCCCCGGTCTCGAAGACGTCGTCCTGGTCGTAGTCGATCCAGACCGCGAAGGCGTCGCCCACATAGGACCCGGCCGTCACCTGAACGACCTGACCGGTGCCGCGCTGCAGCGTGGTGCTCAGGCCGGTGTGGTCCACATAGGCCGCACCGCCGACGCCACCCGTTCCCGTGTTGTTGATGGAACCGAGCTGCACCCCATCGATGTAGTCGCCGTCAGAGGTCCCCTGCGCGCTGGTGGGGATGCAGGGACCCGACGGTACGGTGCCGCAGGCCGGGCTGTTGAGCAGGGAGGCCCTGACCCCATTGAGGACACCTTGCATCGAAGCGGCCTGCTGGTCGGTGAACATCACGCTGCACGACGCGTAGTCCATGAAGTTCTCGTACTGGGTCAGCACGCCGCACTTCATCAGGTTCGTGTTGCTGCAGCTGAAGGTGGGGCTGTTGGTCGTGGGGGTGTCGGAGAAGCCGTCCGAATCGGTGCAGTTGCCGTTATCGAAGGGATGCAGCAGCCCGAAGTAGTGGCCGATCTCGTGGGTGGCCGTTCGCTCACCGGCGCCGAGACCGTAGTCGTGGTCGATGACCAGGCCATCGATGCCCGACCCGACCACACCGCCCACGGGGAGGTAGGCATAGCCCACGGTCACCGTACCCCCGGTGGCTCCGCTGGTGATGTCGCAGACCCAGATGTTCAGGTATTGGTCGGGGTCCCACGGGCTGATCCCTTTCGGCGGTGACTTCATGTCATCGGTCTCGGTGTCCGGATCGAACCACGTCTCCGAGGTCTGGGTGCGGGTGATCCCGGTGGTCGGGTTGCCGCTCGGGTCCACCGTGGCCAGGCAGAATTCCATGCCCCCGTTGCCGATCACGCCCGTGAAGGCCGGGCGAACGGTGTTCAGGTCGGCGTTCACCTGCTGGTAGTCCTGGTTCATCTGGTCGATCATCTGGGTGATCGAGGCGTCCGGCACGTTCTCGGCGGGGGTGTTCCACACCACATGGACCACCACCGGCACCGTCTGCAGGCCACCACGGAAGCTGCCGCGCGGCACCTGCCGCAGGGCTGAGGCCAGGTCACCCGTGCCGCCGTTGGCGATCAGGTGCCGCTGGGTGATCACTTCGGCCATGCAGTGCTCCTGGGCGGTGGCGGTGCCGAGGATCGCCGGCAGGCAGATGGTCGTCAACAGGAGGCGCATGGGATGGATCCGTGGATTTGGGCCGCGAAACTAGACCCGTAAGCACCGACCGGGTGGGTGGTCCGTCGAATGTTGCCAACGATCACCGCCGGCGTTCCAGGTCGATCAGGTAGTGATCGGCGTAGCGCGCCGTCCAGCGCCAGCCTGCGACCAGCTCGTCCAGCATGGACAGGCGCTCCAAGGTCTTCGGCCGGTGGCCGTACCGGTGGACCAGCTGCGTCGGAGGAACGAACAGCCCCACCGGTCGGATGTTCACGGTCCTGAACCAGGGAGCGGTGAGCCGCTCGAGCGTGGCCGGGGCATGGTTCCAACGCACCACGCCTGTGCCGCTAAGCCCGGCAAGCTCCGTGCGCTGTCGCCCGCGTTGGAAGGCCTCCCTCCATTGCAGCCGCACGAGATGATGCAGGGTCTCGCGGACGCAGCGGTCGGGTTGGATCACCGCCACGAAGCGCCCACCGGGCCGTATCCGTTCGGCCACGGCATGGATCACGGCCACCAGGTCGTCCTCGTCGTACTGGTTCAGACCGCCCATGTCGGAAAGCACCAGGTCGAAGAGCATCGGCCACACCTGCCCATGCAGCCCCGACTTCGGCAGAAGTTCAAGCAGGATGCGGTCCTCCAGCCCGTATTGACGGACGCGCTCCCTGGCCCGGCGGATGAGCTCGGGGCTCTGGTCGGTGGCGATCACCCGGTGGCCCTGACGGGCCAGGTGCACCGCGTCGGTGGCATCCCCCGTGTTCAGCTCGAGCACGTGCATCCCCGGGTTGCGCAGCAGGGCTTCGAGATAGGCCCAGATGGCACGGCGCTGCACCAGCCCGATGCGGTTATGCACGAACTCCGTGTCGTACACCGAACGGCCGTGTCGAAGGGGCTCCATGATCGAAGGCAAGTTATGGCGACCGACGGGAGGTCCGCCAGTGCGCGGTGGACGGCTGCCGGTGCTTCGACGCTGCTTCGCCTCAGGAAAGCAGGGTGGTGATCGCCGCGCGCGGGTCCGGGGCTCCGAACACGCTGTTGCCCGCCACGAGCACGTCGGCGCCATGGTCGACCAGTTTGCGGTGGTTGTCGGCACCCACGCCCCCATCCACCTCGATCAACGCGCCGGAGCCGGTGCGCTGCCGCAGCTCGCGCAAGGCCTCCAGCTTGCGGTATGTGCCATCAATGAAGCGTTGCCCGCCGAATCCAGGGTTCACGCTCATCACCAACACCAGGTCGAGGTCGGGCAGGATGGCCTCCAGGGCGGACACCGGCGTGTGCGGATTGATCGAAACACCGGCCTTCATGCCCTGTGCCTTGATCGCCTGTACGGTGCGGTGCAGATGCGTGCAGGCCTCGAGGTGAACGGTGAGCACGTCCGCGCCGGCCTCCTTGAACGCCGTGATGTAGCGGTCGGGGTCCACGATCATCAGGTGCGTGTCGAACACCTTGCGGGTGAGCGGGCGGATGGCCTTGATGACCGGGATGCCGTAGCTGATGTTGGGCACGAAGACGCCGTCCATCACATCCAGGTGCAGCCATTGCGCCGGGCTGTCGTCCACCAGTCCGACGGCGGAACGCAGGTCGGTGAAGTCGGCCGAGAGCAGGGACGGGGCGAGGATATGGGGCATCAGGGGCGAAAGTAGGGGCCTCCCGGGCATGATGGCCGCAGGGGTGAACGGGGAAGGCCGCCCCGGGGACGAGGCGGCCTTCCATGGATGCGTCGATGGTTCAGCCCAGGTAGGCGCGCAGGGTGCGGGAGCGGCCGGTGTGCTTGAGCCGGCGGATCGCCTTCTCCTTGATCTGGCGCACGCGTTCCCGCGTCAGGTCGAACTTCTGGCCGATCTCCTCCAGGGTGTGGGGCTGGTTGCCCTTCAGCCCGAAGTAGAGGCGGATCACATCGGCCTCGCGGCTGCTCAGCGCATCCAGGCTGCGCTCGATCTCCAGCCGCAGGCTGTCGGTCATCAGGGCCTCCTCGGGGTCCGGCAGGTCCTGGTTCTTCATCAGGTCGAGCATGGTGCCGCTGTCCTCACCCTCGCGCAGGGGAGCGTCCATGCTCAGATGCTTGCCGGTGTTGTTGAGGCTGGTCTTCACCTCCTCCAGGGTCATCTCAAGCACCTCGGCCAGCTCGTGCGCGGTGGGGGGACGTTCGTGCTCCTGCTCCAGCTTGGCGAAGGCCTTGTTGATCTTGTTGATCGAGCCGATCTTGTTCAGGGGCAGGCGCACGATGCGCGCTTGTTCGGCCAGGCTCTGCAGGATCTGCTGACGGATCCACCAGACGGCGTAGCTGATGAACTTGAAGCCGCGGGTCTCGTCGAAGCGTTTCGCCGCTTTGATCAGGCCCAGGTTGCCTTCGCTGATCAGGTCGGGCAGGCTGAGCCCCTGACCCTGATACTGCTTGGACACGCTCACCACGAAGCGCAGGTTGGCCTTGCAGAGGGCTTCCAAGGCGTCGTTGTCGCCTTCCTTGATGCGGCGGGCCAGCTCCACCTCCTCTTCGGCCGTGATCAACTTCACTTTCCCGATCTCCGTCAGGTACTTGTCCAGGGACGGCGTGTCCCGGTTGGTCACCTGCTTGGTGATCTTCAATTGCCGCATGCGTGCCATATGTGAGCTGGGGGTGTTTGGCGAAGAGCACGCTGTTCAACGGCACATGGGCCGGACTGGTTACGGGGGATATGCGGGGGGCGAAAGCAGCAGGGCCGCCTTTTCGGGCGGCCCTGCGGTCCTCGGATGGTCGGGTCAGTTCTGTTCGGGAGGCGCATCACCGTGGTCGCGCCGCGGACGATCCTCGCGGCGGGGACGGTCGTCGCGGCGGGGACGATCCCCGCGGTCGCGACGCTCACGCCCTGCGCCTTCCATGGCGGGCTCGCGCTCCACCCAGCCTTCCGGCTTGGGCAGCAGCACGCGGCGGCTCAGCTTCAACTTGCCGGTGCGCGGGTCCTTGCCCACCACCTGGAAGTCGATCACCTCGCCCTCCTTCAGCACGTCCTCCACACGCTCGATGCGTTTCCAGTCGAGTTCGCTCACGTGCAACAGGCCGTCGGTGCCCGGGAAGATCTCCACGAACGCACCGTAGGGCATGATGGTCTTCACCTTGCCACGGTAGTTCACGCCGATCTCGGCTTGCGGCGGGAAGGCGATGGCGCGCACGCGGGCCACGGCGGCGTCGATGCTCGCCTTGTTCTCGCTCATGATCTCCACGATGCCCACGCCCTCCACCTCGTCAATGGAGATGTGCGCGCCGGTCTCGGCCTGGATCTCCTGGATCACGCGGCCGCCCGGGCCGATGATGGGTCCGATGCTCTCCTTGGGCACCTCGAAGGTGATGATGCGCGGGGCGTGCGGCTTGTAGTCCTCACGCGGTTTGTCGATGGTCTTGAGCATCTCGCCGAGGATGTGCATGCGGCCCTGGCGCGCCTGCTCGAGCGCCTGTGCCAGCACTTCGTAGGGCAGGCCGTCGACCTTCATGTCCATCTGCGTGGCGGTGATGCCCTTGGCGGTACCGCAGATCTTGAAGTCCATGTCGCCGAGGAAATCCTCGTCGCCGAGGATGTCGCTGAGGATCGCGTGGCGGCTGCCGTCGCTGATCATGCCCATGGCGATGCCGCTCACGGGGGCCTTGATCTTCACGCCGGCGTCCATCAGGGCCAGGGTGCCGCTGCACACGGTGGCCATGGAACTGGAGCCGTTGCTTTCGAGCACGTCGCAGTTCAGGCGGATCGTGTACGGGTTGTCCGGCGCGGTGGGGATCATGGGCTGCAGCGCGCGCTGCGCCAGGTTGCCGTGGCCCACTTCACGACGGCCGGGGCCGCGGATAGGCTTCACTTCGCCCGTGCTGAAGCTGGGGAAGTTGTAGTGCAGCATGAAGGACTTGCTGCTCTTCTCGGTGGCCAGGTCAACGGTCTGTTCGTCCATCGAGCTGCCCAGGGTCACCGTGTTGATGGCCTGCGTCTCACCCCGTGTGAACACGGCGCTGCCGTGGGTGCCGGGCAGCAGGTCGATCTCGCACCAGATGGGGCGGATCTCGGTGGTCTTGCGGCCATCGAGGCGCACGCCCTTGTCGAGCACCACGTTGCGCACCGCCTTCTTCTGCACCTTCTTGAAGTAGCGGCCCAGCATGGCCTTGTCGGCCTTCTCCTCATCGCTGAGGGTGGCCAGGCACTCGTCCTTCACGGCACTGAACTTCGCGCTGCGCTCCTCCTTGCCGCTGGGCTGAAGGGCCAGGTCGTAGTAGCGCTGGTAGCAGAAGTCGAAGATCTTCTGCTCCACCTCGGCGTTGTTCTTTTCATGGTCGTAGGTGCGCTTCACATGGCTCTTGGCCACGGCGGCGGCGAGCTCGTTCAGCACCTTGCAGTGCACCTTGATCGCGTCGTGCGCCACCTTGATGGCCTCGATCATGTCGGCTTCCTGCACCTCGTTCATCTCGCCCTCCACCATCAGGATGTCGCGCTCGGTGGCGGCCACGATCAGGTCGAGGTCGGCGTTGGCCACCTCCACCATGTCGGGGTTGATCACGAAGCGGCCGTTGATGCGGGCCACGCGCACCTCGCTCACGGGGCCATCGAAGGGGATGTCGCTCACGGCAATGGCGGCGGCACCGGCCAGGCAGGCCAGGCTGTCGCTGTGGTTCTTCTTGTCGTGGCTCATCAGCATGATCTGCACCTGCGTGTCCCCATGGAAGTCATCGGGGAACAAGGGGCGCAGGGCGCGGTCCACCAGGCGGCTCACGAGGATCTCGTGGTCGCTGGGGCGGTTCTCGCGCTTGAAGAAGCCCCCCGGGAAACGGCCGGCGGCGCTGAATTTCTCACGGTATTCCACCTGAAGGGGCAGGAAGTCGATGCCTTCCCGGGCCTCCTTGGTGGCCACCACGGTGGCGAGCAGGATGGTGTCGCCCATGCGCACGGTCACTGAGCCGTCGGCCTGCTTGGCCAGAATGCCGGTCTCGATGGTGATGGGCCGACCGTCTCCGAGGTCGATGGTCTTGGAAATGCCTTGTGGTCTCATGTTCGTATTGGCACGCCTTTCGCGCCGTTGCTTTGGTTGATTATCGCTCTGTTGGCCTATGGTCCGGGATGTTCCCCGGGATTATGAAAAAGGGCGACCGTGCCTCACGATCGCCCTTGGTTCAGTATTGATGTCCAGGCGCCGCCATATGCCCGGCGGTCGCACAGGGGTCACTTGCGCAGACCAAGCTCCTGGATGATGGCGCGGTAGCGCTCAAGATGCTGCTCCTTCAGGTAGCCGAGGAGCTGTTTCCGCTTACCCACCAGGCCCATCAGGGCCATCTCCGTGGCATGGTCCTTCTTGTTGATCTTCAGGTGCCCGGTGAGGTGATCGATGCGCTTGGTGAAGAGCGCGATCTGGCTCTCCGCCGCACCGGTGTTCATCTCGGTGCCACCGTGCTTCTTGAAGATCTCGCGCTTGGCCTCTTTCGTCAGGTACATGGTCGTCCGCGTTGGTCCAACACGGCATTTCCCCGTGTTGAGGCGGCAAAGATAGATGTTTTCAGGAGCCGGGCCGCCCTTCAGGCCTGAAAGAAGGCGATGAACTGCGAGAGCTTGGCCTTCAGGTCCTTACGTGGCACGATCTTGTCCAGGAAGCCATGCTCGAGCACGAACTCGCTCGTTTGGAACCCCTTGGGCAGGTCGGTCCCGATGGTCTCCTTCACCACACGGGGGCCGGCGAAGCCGATCAGCGCCTTCGGTTCGGCGATGTTCAGGTCGCCCAGCATGGCGAAGCTGGCCGTCACGCCTCCCGTGGTGGGGTCGGTGAGCACGCTGATGTAGGGCAGCCGCCTGGCGGCCAGCTGGGTGAGCTTGGCGCTGGTCTTGGCCATCTGCATCAGGCTGAAGCCCGCCTCCATCATGCGGGCCCCTCCGCTCTTGCTGATGATGATCAACGGGCACTTCCGTTTCATGGCCTGATCGGCCGCAAGGGCGATCTTCTCACCCACCACGCTGCCCATGCTCCCGCCGATGAAGCGGAAATCCATGCAGGCGATCACCACCATGCGCTTGTCCAGCTTCCCCTCCGCGGCCCTCAA
Source organism: uncultured Flavobacteriales bacterium (assembly GCA_937872175.1). Taxonomy (GTDB): domain Bacteria; phylum Bacteroidota; class Bacteroidia; order Flavobacteriales_F; family PHOS-HE28; genus PHOS-HE28. Next base: position 20,991 of record CALMPI010000023.1, read on the forward strand.
GGCATCGTTGAGGCCGGTCTCCTTCCGGGTCTTCTGCAGCCGGTCGCTGTACCGCTTGGTGTCCTCGAACTTCAGCGGGTCACCGGCCACCAGATCGGCATGCAGTTCCGTGTACTTCTGATCGTCGAACAGGATGGCGAAGTACTCGGCGCTGCCGATTTTTTCGTGGTGCTCGCACTTGGCGCAGACCCAGAGGTTGTTCTCGTGGTCCTCCGAGGTCATGATCTCATCACACTCCGGACACTTGTACCAAAGCCCCTCGGGCGTCTCCTTCTTCTCCTCGGTGGAGGTGGTGATGCCCTCTTTGGTGCGTGTGAACCAGCCCATGGGTGCAAAGGTGGAGTGCGTACGCTGAAAGATGAAACCGGAACGATGAAAGGCGGAACCGGGGTCTCGTTCCAGCCGTCAGCCTTCCCCCTTCCGCGTTCCTAAGCGATGGTGATCTTCGGGTCGAGATACACGTCCTGGATGGCATTGAGCAGCTGGACGCCTTCGCCCATGGGGCGCTGAAAGGCTTTACGGCCGCTGATGAGGCCCTGGCCACCGGCGCGCTTGTTGATCACGGCGGTCCGCACGGCCTCCGCAAGGTCGCTCTCGCCGCTGCTGGCCCCGCCGCTGTTGATCAGTCCGATGCGGCCCATGTAACAGTTGGCCACCTGGTAGCGGCACAGGTCGATCGGATGCTCGGTGGTGAGGTCGCTGTACACCTTCTTGTGGGTCTTGCCGTAGCCGCTCAGTGCGGTGTATCCGCCGTTCACCTCGGGCAGCTTCTGCTTGATGATGTCGGCCTGGATGGTGACACCCAGATGGTTGGCCTGCGCGGTGAGATCGGCGGCGGTGTGGTAGTCGACCCCGTCCTTCTTGAAGCCCGGGTTGCGGAGGTAGCACCACAGGATGGTGGCCATGCCCAGTTCATGCGCCAGTTGGAAGGCCTCGGCGATCTCGGTGATCTGCCGGGTGCTTTCGTCGCTGCCGAAGTAGATGGTGGCGCCCACGGCGACGGCCCCCATGTCCCATGCGCTCTCCACGGTGCCGAAGAGCACCTGGTCGAACTTGTTCGGCAGGGTCATGAGCTCATTGTGGTTGATCTTCACGATGAAGGGGATGCGGTGGGCGTACTTGCGCGCCACGCTGCCGAGCACGCCATAGGTGCTGGCCACCGCATTGCAGCCGCCTTCGATGGCCAGCTTCACGATGTTCTCCCCATCGAAGTAGATGGGGTTGGGCGCGAAGCTCGCGGCGGCGCTGTGCTCGATGCCCTGGTCCACCGGCAGGATGCTCATGTACCCGGTGTTGGCCAGGCGGCCGCCACCATAGAGGGCCTGGATGCTGCGCAACACCTGGGGGCTGCGGTTGCTGCCCGCGAAACAGCGGTCCACGAAATCGGGACCGGGCAGGTTCAGCTGGTCCTTGCTGATGGTGGTGCAACGGTGTCCGAGCAGTCGGTCGGCGTCCTGGCCGAGCAGTTCTTCGATGCGGCCGGTCGTGGTGGTGGTGGGCATGCGGTACGTGCGGATGGGCGGCAAAACTACGGAAAGCGGACAGGGGTGTCGAGCCGCCGGGGCGGTCAGAAGGGATACCCGATCCCTAGGTTCAGGTTGGCCAGGTCGCTGAGGGCCCGCTCCTCGCGGGTGCGTTCGAAGATCCAGCGTTCGCCGGAGGGGAGCGCGGGGTCCTTCGTCTGGAACCCCAGGTCGAAGCGGACCAGGAAGAAGTCGAAGTTCAGGCGCAGTCCGGCCCCCACGCCGATCGCCAGGTCGCTGAGGAGGTCACTATCGATCCCGCTTCCGGGTCGCTGGGGGTCCTCCTTCAGATACCAGATGTTGCCGGCGTCCGCGAACAGGCCCATCTCGAAGAAGCCCACCAGCTTGAAGCGGTATTCGGCGTTGGCCTCGATGCGCACTTCGCCGATGCGGTCGTAGGCGACCAGCGGTGCCGCGTACGATCCCGGGCCCACCGACCGTGCGCGCCAGGCCCGAAGGCCGTTCGCGCCGCCCACGAAAAAGCTCGATTCAAAGGGCAGCACCCCGAGGTTCCCGAACGGCACGCCCACGCCGGCGGCGGCCCTGAACACGAGCTGGCTCTTCTCGTGCAGACGCCGGTAGTAGCGCAGGTCCGCATCCACCTTCACGAACTGGGCGAAGCGCACCCCGTCGATGGTGTGGAAGCTGTTCCCGCTGGTGTCCGTGGTGCGCTCCCAGCCCAGCAGGCCCGCCACTCCACTGAGCAGGTTGCCGCTGGTCTCCAAGGTGGTGCGGAGGAAGACCACATCGCGGCCTTTGGCCGTGCCCTGCGTGTTCAGGGTGTAGAACGCCCGGGCACCGATGATCAGGTGGTCCGTGTAGCTGTCGGTGAGCACCGGGTCGTTGGCCTGCTGGAGATAGGTCCGGAAGGCTTGTGTGAGGAAGGGGATGCGGATGATGTTCAGGTCCACGGGGAAGATGCCCACCGTGGCCCGCGGGCTCTCGGTCCATTCGAGCCCCAGGCTCGTCCGTGCCAGGGTGCGGTTGTAGTCAGGGCGCCGCTGGTAGTTGTACAGGGCGGTCCAGGTGGTGCGCGGCGCGGCGGATTTGGTGAACCAACGGGCGGGCACGAAGGGGCGAGGGAACCGCAGGGTGAGCTCCGGGCCGATCTCCACGGTGTTGAACAGCACGTCGCGGCCCACCGCCGTGCTGGTCTCGCCCGTGCCCGTTTCCTGGCCGGTGATGCTCTGCTGGGCCTCCAGGCCCAGGGTCACCTGCGCTTGCAGGGACCCCATGTTGCGGAACACGTTGCGATGGCGGTAGGCCAGGCTGATGGAGGTGCCCAGGAAGCCCCCGCGGTTCGTTCCGAAGCCCTCCACCGTGAAGCCCTGCTGCTTGGCCGGGGTCAACCGCATGGTGCAGTTCACCACGTCCCGTGCCCCGGTGCCCACCGTGTCGTACAGCATGTCCACCCGGTCGAAGACCCGCAGGTTGGTCAACCGCCGGAAGGTCCTGTCCGCCATGCTGGCCTGGTAGCGGTCGCCCGGATGGAAGTACACCGTGCTCAGCAGCGCCTGTGGCCGATAACGCGGTTTGTTGCCTTGGTAAAGAAAGGTGTAGCCCTCCCGCACCAGCGTGTCAACGGGCAGGGTCGAACGGCCCGCGAACGAACCGGTGGCATCGATGGTCACTTGACCGAGGTGGTGGATGGTGCCCTCCCGGGAACCGCGAAGGCCGGCGTCCCTGTCCGCCATCGGTCTGGTCAGTCGCATCATCACATCCACCTGATGGTCACCCGCCGCGGTATCGGCGTCGAAGCTCACCAGGTCGCGATGGAAGTAGATGTAGCCCAGTTCCCGCAGCACTTCGGTCACACGGTCACGTTCCGCCTCCAGGTCGTCGGCGTCGAAGCGCGCACCGGCGCGCAGCCGCGAACCGTCCCAGGTCTTGGTCAGGTAATCCTCGATGCTGGGGTCGTCCACGGAGAACCGGATGCGGCGCAGGCGATGCGGTTCGCCGGGGATCACGTGATAGCGCAGCCGGGCCCTGCGCCCGCGATGGGCGACGGAATCGGTGACCTCGCCCTTGAAGAAGCCCTCCCGGAGGAGGTACATGCGCATCTGCGTCACGGTGCGGGCCGTCAAGGTGCTGTCCAGCACCACCGGCGGTTCACCGACCACCTCGCGGAGCCATTCGCCGAAAGTGCGCCCGGCCTCCTTGGGCGGCTTGCCCTGCTCCGCGCGACGGGCATTGGTCCTGGCGGTCCGCTCCGCGCGATCGGCCTTCCGCCGGGCCAGCCGTTCGGGCGACGGCAGGTTGTACATCGCCAGATAGAACCGCAGTCCCAGGATCCGCTTGTTGGGTCGCTGCTTCATCAGCGACGTCAGCTCGTCCTTCTCCACGCGCGTGTCCTTCACCTCCACCTTCGACCGCACGAGCAGATGGCGGCCGGCTGGCACGCGCCGCGCCGGGTCGCACGCGGAAAGGACCAGCAAAAGGACCACCGGTAGCACGATATGCGTGGTCCGCGGATGCACGGAGGTGTCGCTGGTCCCTAGTTTTGGCGAAGGCCAAAGATATCCGACAGGTTGACCGAGGCGGAGTACAAGTTGACGCGAGCGCTGCTGGAACGAAGGCATCGCCGGACCGAAGGGGCGTTCCTCGTTCAGGGACGCAAGCTGGTGAACGAAGCCTTGCGCTCCGGATGGACGGTGCGTTTCGTGGTGGCCACGGACGAAGTGGCCCGCGCCGCGGACATCCCGGATCACCTGGTGCGCATCGCTCCTCCGCACCGGCTGGAGCGCTTGGGCACCTTCGAGCAGGGCAACGAGCTGATCGCCGTGGTGGACCTGCCCCGGCCCGGCACCGACGGGCCGGTGGGGGACGGTGAGCTCGTGCTCGCCCTGGACGGGGTGGCCGATCCGGGGAACCTCGGTACGATCATCCGGTTGGCGGACTGGTTCGGGGTCCGCCGCATCTGGTGCGCCGAGGGTTCGGTGGACCCGTTCAATCCGAAGACCGTCCAGGCCAGCATGGGTTCCGTCCTCCGGGTGGAGGTGTTCACCGTGCGCCTGCCTGACAGGCTGGCCCGCGCCCGGCGCGAGGGAGCGTCGGTCTACGCGGCGGACATGGCGGGTGCATCGGTGTTCGAGGTGGGGCTGCAGCGCCCGGCGGTGCTGGTGCTCGGCAGCGAGTCCCACGGGCTCTCCGATGCGGTGAAGGAGCAGGCCGGTGTGCGGTTGCGCGTGCCGGGGGGGGGGGGCGCGGAGTCGCTCAACGTCGCCATGGCAGCCACCGCGCTGTGCATGGAGTTCGAGCGCCGCCGTCAGCTCTGATCGACGGAACGTCCCATCCGCGCAGCGATGCGCTCGGCCACCCGCATCCCGTCCATCGCCGCGCTCACGATACCGCCGGCGTAGCCCGCGCCTTCCCCGCAGGGGTACAGCCCCTCCACCTCCGGGTGCTCGAGGGTGTCCGGATCCCGCGGGATGCGGACGGGGCTGCTCGTTCGGCTCTCCACCGCCACGAGGACGGCCTCGTTCGTGCGGAAGCCCCGCATGCGCTTCCCCACGCGCACCAAGGCTGTCCGCAGCCGCTGCATCACCGGCGGGGGCAGCAGCTCGTTCAGCGGTGCGCTGACGATGCCCGGGGGATAGCTGCACGCGGGAAGGTCGGCGCTCAGCCGTCCGGCGATGAGGTCCTCCATGCGCTGGGCCGGTGCGCACTGGGTGCCACCGCCCATCCGCCAGGCGAGGTGCTCCACCGCCCGCTGGGTCTCCATGCCGGCGAGGGCGCCCGGGCCGGTGCGGAGGCTGCGCGTGTCGACCACCAGTCCCGAGTTCGCGAAGGGGTTGTTGCGCTTGCTCGGGCTCCAGCCGTTGGTCACCACTTCGTCCGGCGCGGTCGCGCACGGGGCGATGATGCCGCCCGGGCACATGCAGAAGCTGTACACGCCATGGCCGTCGACCTGTTCCACCAGGCTGTAGCTCGCCGGGGGCAGCAGGGGGTCACGCGTGGTACAGTGGTACTGCATCGAATCGATCACGGTCTGCGGGTGCTCCACGCGCACACCGATGGCGAAGTCCTTGCGCTCGATGCGGATCCCCTTTCCGTGCAGCATGCGGAAGATGTCCCGTGCGCTGTGCCCGGTGGCCAGCACCACATGGTCCGCGGGCATCTCGGTGCCATCGAGCGTGCGAAGTCCCCGCGTCCTCCCGCCCTCCATGATCAGGTCGGTGACGCGGCGGCCGAAATGCACTTCGCCGCCGGCGGCCAGGATGGCCTCGCGCATGGCCGTGATGATGCCCGGCAGCTTGTTGGTCCCCACATGCGGATGCGCGTCAACGAGGATGTCGGGAGAGGCCCCGAAAGCCACCAGCCGGTCGAGGACACCCCGCACATCGCCGCGTTTGGTGGAGCGCGTATAGAGCTTCCCGTCGCTGTATGTGCCGGCGCCTCCCTCGCCGAAACAGTAGTTGCTGTCGGGGTCGACCACATGCGCCCGGTTGATCGCGGCCAGGTCGCGTCGCCGGGCGCGCACATCCTTGCCGCGTTCAAGCAGCACCGGTCGGATGCCGAGTTCGATGGCGCGCAGGGCGCAGAAGAGCCCTGCAGGACCGCAGCCCACGATGTGCAGGCTCGGTGCCTTGTGCACATCGCGGTGCACGAAGGTGTGCGGCCGCTCGGTGCTGCCATCGCCGGTCACCAAGGCCACGCGAAGCCGGATGCGCGGAGGTCGGCTGCGCGCATCGATCGACCGCCGCAGCACCTGGTGCGTCAGGCCGGCTGCCGGTCCTTGGCCAGCGGCCTCCAGGGCCGCGGCGCGCACGATCACCGGGTCGGCGGCTTCGCCGGGCGACAGCACCAGCTCCACCGTGCGCGCATCGCCCGTCATCCCTCGAAGGTGAAGGTCAGCACATAGGTCTTCGTGCGGATGCTCTGCAAGGGCGTGCTGAACCGGGTGCCGTCATCGATCAGCAGGTTCGGGATGCCGATGCCGGTCTTCAGCTCGATCCCGAACTTGAAGTAGGGCAGGAAGAAATCGAACCCACCGCCCACCTCCGCGGCATAGTCGAACTTGTTCAACTTCACCACCACCTCCTCATCGATCGCATTGTTCACGTCCTTCTGGCTGGCCATGTCGATGGCGGCCTTGCCGCCCGCCACCACGTACACCGCGAAGTTGTTGATGCGGTCACTGCGGAACTTCAGCAGCAGCGGGAACTCCAGGTAGGTGCTCTCCACAGGCTTCTCGTACACCACCTCGGTGCCGTCGCTCCGCCGGAAGCGATACCGGAGCACCCGGTCCTGGAACGAGAGCGAGGGGATGAAGCGCACGCTCAGGTTCGTGGTCATGTTCAGCGAACCGATGATCCCGAGGTTGAACCCCGGCTTACGCAGGTGGTCGATCGCCATCACACTGTCCCGCGTGTAGGCCTGCGGGTCGAGCTTCATGAAGAAGTCGGAGGTGTTGTAGGCGAGCAGGAATCCGAAGTGGAAGCGCCGGAGATCGAAGTTGGGCAGATGCTCGGTCTTGATGCCTTTGACCGGTCCGGTCATCTGCGACAGGGCATCGCCCGACGCGAGCGCGCACAGCAGCAGGAGCGGGAGGAGGCGCTTCATGGATGCGCAACGAAGGTAGACAGCGATCCGTGCCCGTGGGCTTCAGGAGCGCGCGATGTAAAGCGTGGCGATCCCGCCGGACAGTCGATCCGATGTGACCGCGCTGAAGCCCGAGGCGCGCAGGCGTTGCTCGAACGCAGGTCCCTCGGGGAACGCCTCCACGGACCGCGGCAGATACGTGTACGCGCTGCTGTCGCCGCTCACCCATCGGCCGACCATGGGCATCACGCGGTGGAAGTAAAGGCGGAAGAGCGCTCCCATGAGGCCACGGGCCCTGGAGAACTCGAGCACGAAGACCCGTCCGCCCGGCCGCAGCACCCGCCTCATCTCGCGCAGGCCGCGGTCAAGGTCATCGAAGTTGCGTACACCGAAGGCCACCGTCACCGCATCGAAATGAGCGTCCGGGAAGGGGAGGGACTCGGAGGCCGCGCGCACCAGCTCCACCCGGTCGGCCAGCCCGGCCCTGTCCACTTTCGTCCGGCCGTGGGACAGCATGCCTTCGCTGATGTCGGCGCCCACCACGGAACGGGCGTGTCGAGCACAGAGCAGGGCCAGATCGGCGGTTCCTGTGGCCAGGTCCAGCAGGCGGTCCACCGGCTCCCTACGCAGGATGCGCAGCACGCGTCGGCGCCAGGCCCGGTCCACACCCAGACTGAACACGCGGTTCAGCAGGTCGTAGCGCGGGGCGATGGCATCGAACATGCGCTCGACCTGCTCACGCTTCGAGCCATCCGGGGAGTACGGCTTCACGCTCATCACGCGCGGTCGGCTTCCGGCAGCGCAAGGCACTCCGCCAACAACAGGTCGCGATCGATGGGCACCACGCCCACCTGCTCGCAGACCAGCCCGCCGGCCAGGTTGGCCCAGGCCGCCATGGTGCGCGCCGGGGCCTGTTGGGCCAGCAACAAGGCCGCCACGGCGATCACCGTGTCGCCGGCACCGCTCACATCGGCGATGGTGCGCACATGGGCCGGTATCAGGTGGTCCTCGACGCCACCGTGCACGAGCACGCCGTGCTCGCTCAGGGTCACCAGGGTCAACCGGTTGCCTAGGGCGTTCTCCAGCGCTTTCACCGCACGACGCAACTGCCCCGCATCGCTGGCGTGCACTTCCATGCGCAGGCCTTCGCGCAGTTCCTTCAGGTTCGGCTTGAAGAGGTCCACCCCTTGGTACGCCATGAAATTGCGCTTCTTGGGGTCCACGGCCGTGGGGATGCCTTCGGCCTGGGCCAGGCGTACCACCTCGCGGATGAACGGGGGGCTGAGCACGCCCTTGTCATAGTCCTCGAACACGATCACACCCGGTCGGGCGGACCTCACCCGGGCCTTCACGGCCTCCAGCAGGCGTTCGCTGTCACCGTCCGTCAGCACATGGTCGTCCTCCTCGTCCACGCGTACGATGTGCTGATGGCCGCTGATGACGCGTGTTTTCACCGTGGTGCGGCGGTGGGCGCTGCGCAAAAGCCCTTCGGCGGGCAGGCCGAGCCCGCCGAACAGCTGGTCCAGTCGGGCGGCGTGCTCGTCCTCGCCCACCACGGTCATCACCACGGGGGTGGCGCCGAGGGCGCGGAGATTGAGGGCCACGTTGGCGGCTCCTCCGAGCCGCGCGCTGCGTTCCTGCACATGCACCACGGGCACGGGAGCCTCGGGGCTGATGCGGTCCACGCGGCCCCAGAGGTAGGCATCGAGCATCACATCACCCAGCACAAGGGCGTTGGTGCGGGCGAACGCGTCGAAGCGGTCGTGGACGTTCTTCATGCCTGCAGGCGTTCCCCGAAGGAGCGCAGACGACGGAGGGCCTCGGTGAGCTTGGCGTCCGCGGTGGCGTAGCTGATGCGGATGGTGCCCGGGGCGCCGAAGGCATCGCCATCCACCACCGCGACCCCGGCCTGCTCCAGCAGCGTCGTGCACAGTTCCACGGTGGAGGTGATCGACCGGCCATCGATGGACCTGCCGAGCCACGCGGACACGTCGGGCAGCACGTAGAACGCCCCCATGGGCCGATTGCATCGCAGCCCGGGAACGTCGCCGAGCCCGCGGACCACCAGATCGCGGCGCCGCAGGAAGTCGGACCGCATCGGAGCCAGCAGGGCAGGGTCGGCCTGCATGCAGGCCAGGGTCACCCGTTGCGCGATGCTGTTGGCCCCGCTGGTGAACTGCCCCTGTATGGTATTGCAGGCCTTGGCGATCCAGGCCGGTGCGGCGAGGTAGCCCACCCGCCAACCGGTCAGGGCGAAGGCCTTGGAGAGCCCGTTCACCGTCACCGTCCGGTCCATCATGCCCGGGAACGTGGCGAAGGAAACGTGGCGGCCATCGAACACGATGTGCTCGTAGATCTCATCGCTGATGACCAGAAGGTCCGGGTGTGCGGAAACGACCCGGGCCAGTTCCTCCAGTTCCTCAGCGGTGAACACCGAACCGGACGGGTTGCAGGGTGAACTGAAAAGCAGAAGACGCGTGCGTGAGGTGATGGCCGCGGCGATCCGGGCGATGGGCGGCTTGAACTCCTCTTCCAAGGAGGAGGGCACGATCACCGGGGTGGCCCCGGCCATGCGCACCTGTTCGCGGTAGGTCACCCAATAAGGCGCCGGGATGACCACTTCGTCGCCGGGGCCCACCAGGCTCAGAACGACGTTCATGATGGCCTGTTTGGCGCCGGTGCTCACCACCACCTGGTCGGGATGATAGTCCAGCCCGTTGTCCCGGCGCAACTTGTCAGCGATGGCCTGGCGCACATCGGCGAAGCCGTTCACCGGGGGATACTTGTGCCAGGGACCGTCGATCGCCCGATGGGCGGCCTCCAGCGCGAACGCCGGCGGGTCGTGATCGGGCTCCCCGAGGCTGAGGTCGATGATGTCCCGTCCCTGCGCGCGCAGTTCGCGGCATCGCCGGGCCATCATCAGGGTGGCGGGTTCTTCGATGGAACGGACGAGCGCGGAAGGACGCATGGGCGCGGTACCTGCTTGGGCAGAAGCGGCAAAACTAGGCATGCGACCCGGGGGTGGGCCGAAGCGGGCGGCCATCGATGCCGATATTCGTCAACATCTTTGTCCACGCATGGAGCCCTTCACCCTGTTGCTCATTGCCGTGCTGCCCTCCGTGGTGGTGTTCCTCACGGCGTTCTACCTCATCCGCCAGTTCATGCAGGCCCGTCAGGGCGAGCGAGCGGCCGAACAGCGGAAGGAGGACCGCAGGCACACGCTACCGCTCCGGTTGCAGGCCTATGAGCGGCTGGTGCTCTTTCTGGAGCGGATATCACCGGGCGGGTTGGTGCTGCGCGTGCACAAGAGCAACATGACGGCGCGGATGCTGCATGCGGAGCTTACGGCCACCATCCGGGAGGAGTACGAGCACAACGTCACCCAGCAGGTCTATGTGTCGGACAAGGCATGGACGCGGGTGAAGCAGGCGAAGGAGGAGACGATCCGCATCATCAACATCGCGTTCGAGCAGTGCGCCGAACAGGCACCGGGGACAGAGCTCAGCCAGCGGGTCTTCGAGACAGCGTCCCGGTTGAGCCATACGCCGTCCCAAGAGGCGGTACTCATGCTCAAGGAGGAGGTGCGCCGCCTGTTCTGAGCAGGCGCATCAGCCGGTCCACGGCCACGGCCGGATCAAGAGTGCCTGCGGACACCCGGGCCTCGAGCTCGGGAAGCGCACCGGCCAGGCGTGGGTCCTGGAGCGCGCGATCCAACAAGGCCTGCCGGAGGCCGGTGTGGAGCCAGTGCGCGGCCTGTTCGTTCCTGCGGCGCTGGAGGGCGCCCGTGGACGCGCATCGGTCCCCAAGCTCCTCCAGCAGGTCCGCCAATTCGTCGATGCCCTCCCCCGTGAGGGCCGAGCACCGGAGCACCGGCGGACGGCGACCATCGCGTAGCGGCATCAAGTGCAGGGCGTGCTCCAGGTGGCACACGGCCGCGTTCACCAAGGCCGGTGGGGCCGTATCCGTCTTGGTCACCACCACCATGTCGGCCGCTTCCATGATGCCGCGCTTGATCCCCTGGAGCTCGTCCCCCGCACCGGCGATGAGCAGCAGCACGGTCAGGTCGGTGACACGGTCCACATCGGATTCGTTCTGACCGGCACCGACGGTCTCCACCAGCACGCGGTCGTATCCGGCCTCCTCGCACAGAAGCAGCGTTTCGCGGGTGCGAAGCGCAATGCCACCGAGAACGCCACCGGTCGCCGTCGGCCGCACAAAGGCCCTGGGATCGGTGGCGAGGCGGTGCATCCGTGTCTTGTCGGCCAGGATGCTGCCACCGCTCCGCTGGCTGCTGGGGTCCACCGCCAGCACCGCCACGCGGTGGCCGCGGTCGATCAAGGCCGAGCCCAGCGCATCGATCAAGGTGCTCTTTCCCGCTCCGGGGATGCCGGTGATGCCGATCCTGAGGCTCTCACCGTGGTCGGTGAGCATGGCGAGCAGCGCCATCAGCCGCGACCTGTCCTCCGGCCTCCGGCTCTCCACAAGCGTGATCGCACGGGCCAGTGCGCTCCGGTCACCGCTGCGCAGCGCGGTGATCAGGTCCTCATCCTCGGTCCGCATGGTCGGTCAGAGCCCTTTCCGGTAGTTGTCCACCCATTCCGGGTCCGACACGTCGCGCAACAGCCGGAACATCGCCTCTCCGTGGCAGAGGTCGGTGGGATGCCGGAGGCCGTAATTGCTCAGCAGCAGCATCTGTCGCGGAGAGGGGTTCAGGGGTTGTTCCGCCCAGCCCTTGCCCACGCGCTGCCCGTCCTGCACGTGGAGTGGATACTCCCAGAAGCGCAATTTCCAGAGGTCGTCCAGCACCTCGCAATAGGGCACGATGCGGCGGCCGTCTTCGGCCAGCTGCACCTGGCAGGCGTCCACACCATGCTCCGCGAACAGGTCCGCGCTCTGTGGATTGGCCTTGCTCGGCACCAGGCCCCGCACCTGCTGCAGGAACTGGTCCCGCGTCACCGGTTCGGTGCCGATCACCTCGCCCTCGAAGACCTTCACCACGAAGCAGCTCAACAATTGGCTGTTGAGGCTGGTCGCCAGGCTGATGCCGAAGGTGAACGAAGCATAGGCTGCGGGAGGTACCGCCTGACCCGCCGACCCGGGATGGGCCATGAGTGTTAGCGTGAGCGGGATGACCAGCAGGGCTCGGTTCATCGGGAGCGGCGAAGGACCGCAAAGATACCCCCACCGCCCAGGGCCATCAAGACCAGCACACCCACCCACCACGCCCCGGAGGTCCAGCCCAGCAGGACGGACAAAGGCACGGACGCGATGACGATGAGGTGGAGAAGCCCCTGATGACGAGGCGCGTTGATCGACATGCCATCACCGGATGGGCGTGGCCGCACCCTGGGTGCGCTGCCGCACCAGGTGTTGACGCAGGAGGTTCATGCGTTCGTTGAGCTCCTTGATGTAAAGCGCCTGCTCCTCCACGGTGACCCAGAGGCGGGTGTTCAGGTCGTCCAGGCTGAAGGGCCCCTGCATCTCCCAGTCGCTGCGTCCGGGGATGGTGGGCAGGTGACGCTCGCGTTCCACGTAGTTCACCATGTCCGCGATGGGCATGCGGCTGTAGCCGGCACCGCGCTGGCCGTCCTCCTCGCGGGCCTTGCCGTCGTAGTAGGCGTCGAACACGTGGTCGCTCAGGAGCAGGTTGCCGCCCCACACCCCGATCTCGGCGCTCAGGGTACCGGGGCCCTTGAACTTCTGGTCGGGCGATACGCCGCTGGTGGCCCAGCCCGCGGTCTTCTCCACCATCACGGCCGTGGGGCTGTAGATGAAGTCGCCCTGGGTGAGCACCGGCACGATGGAATTGATCTGGGCGTTCAAACGGAGCAGGGGACGGCGGTTGGACGATCCGGTCTGGCCCACCCACTGAAAGGTGCCGTCACAGGTGACCAGGCTGGAGTTCGCCTGGAGCGCGCAGCCGGGGGAGTGGCTGTAGCCCAGGCAGAGCACGCCCGGGAAGTTCTGCGGGGAGTTGTTGGGGCAGGAGGCGAAGTAGCACGTTCCGCTGCCTGGTGTGAAGAGGTGGCCGCAGGCATCGCAGTAAATGCCGAACAGGGCGGTGTAGTTCGTCGTCTCGGCGTTCACACCGATGTTGGAGGTCCAGCTGTTCAGGTCGAAGCAGTACTCCACCAGAAGGTTGCTGGCACCGTTCCATTGGAAGTTGGACACGTTGAAGTTGTGCGCGTTCCAACCCACCACGGGAACGAAGCTGGCCGAGGTGTGGCAGATCACCCAACCAGGGCTCACATCCAAGGTCGCAAGGGCCGCCAAGGGGGTGTTCTTCATGCTCAACTGGCTGTTGGTGATGGCCTGTCCGCCGCTGCCGGTGGCCTGGAAGGCGGCACCGGTGATGTTGGTGTTCGCACAGATGTTCAGTGCGGCAAGGTCGCTGGCCAGGTAGAGGTATTGGTGCCGGCCATCCTCCCAGCCCCTGCTGTAGGGGGTCTCGATCGTACTGAAGAGGCCGACGTTCGCGAAGGAACCGTTATCGATGATCGGACCGCCGGTGGTGGGCCAGCCGGCCTGGTAGGCGCAGGCGGGTACGGGACTGCTGAGGTACACCCGGTTCTTCTCCAGGATGAAGGCGTTCTCCAGCTGGTACCAGTTGGCCGAGTTGTCGATGTTGCCCTCGTGGGCGCTGGTGGTGGCGTTGAGGCGGATACTGCCTTCGGTGTTGGTGGCCGACGTGCCGCCGATGAGCAGACCGCCGTTCACTTCCAACTGCTCGGTATATGTCGCTGGGGCGTTGATGCCCACGAGACCGCCGGTGGACAAGGCGCCGGCCGTGATCCGCATGCGCTCCAGTCCATTGGTGCGGAAGGCCAGGTCCACGTTGTCCGTGGTGCCCACGAGATCCGTGGCCGGGTTCGTGCCGGTATTGCCGCCCAGTTGCCAGGCTGCCGTGCTTGAAACGAAGACCCAGCCTGGCGCGGGCAGGAGGTCGGTATCATAGTACCAGTAGCCCTTCGGGGCGGTGGCGGTGTTGTTGTTCTGGAAGACCATCAGGCCCTCGGCGGTGGCCAGGGCCGTCCGCTGGGCATCGGTCATCCGGGGCGCAAGGAAGGCGCGGCCCAACTGGTTCAGGTCCAGCATGGCGTTGGCGCCGGGCGCTGCACCGGTGTTGTTGATGCCGATCTGCCCGTTACCGGACATGCATGCGAGCATCGAGGCGACGAACCCGAGGTACCGGAAAAGCCGAACCCCTGAACGGTGGAGGTGACGTGCCTGCATCGCTCAGGGGTTCGGGCCGAAGGATGGTCAATCCTGCTTCAACCCATCCAGTCGCTGCCGCATCAGGTGCTGGCGCAGGAGGCTCATCCGCTCGTTGAGCTCCTTGATGTAGAGGGCCTGCTCCTCCACGGTGACCCAGAGGCGGGTGTTGAGGTCGTCCAAGCTGAAGGGGCCCTGCATCTCCCAATCGCTGCGTCCGGGGATGGTGGGCAGGTGACGCTCGCGTTCCACGTAGTTCACCATGTCCGCGATGGGCATGCGGCTGTAGCCGGCACCGCGCTGGCCGTCCTCCTCGCGGGCCTTGCCGTCGTAGTAGGCGTCGAACACGTGGTCGCTCAGGAGCAGGTTGCCGCCCCAGACCCCGATCTCAGCGCTCAACGTACCGGGTCCCTTGAACTTCTGGTTGGGCGATACGCCGCTGGTGGCCCAGCCTGCCGTCTTCTCCACCATCACGGCCGTGGGGCTGTAGATGAAGTCGCCCTGCGTGAGCACCGGCACGATGGAGTTGACCTGGGCGTTCAAGCGGAGCAGAGGACGGCGGTTGGCCGAACCCGTCTGACCGGTGAACTGGAACGTACCGTCGCAGGTGGTCAACGAGGAGGTGGGCAGGAGCTGGCAGCCCGGGGTGTGGCTGTATCCCGTGCACAGCACGCCCGGGAAGTTCTGCGGTGAGTTGTTGGGGCAGGACGCAAAGTAGCAGGTACCGCTGCCCGGCGTGAACAGGTGGCCGCAGGCGTCGCAATAGATCCCGTAGAGCGCCGTGTAGTTCGTCGTCTCGGCGTTCACGGTCACGTTGCTCGTCCAGTTGTTCTGGTCGAAGCAGAACTCCACCAGCAGGTTGCTCGCGCCGTTCCACTGGAAGTTGGACACGTTGAAGTTGTGGGCGTTCCATCCGGCCACCGGGGTGAAGCTCGCGGCCGTATGGCACACCACCCAACCACCGCCCACATCCAGCGTGGCCAAAGCGGCCAGGGGGGTGTTCTTCATGCTCAGCTGGGTGTTCGTGATCGCCGTTCCACCACCGCTCGTGGCGCTGAACGCGGCTCCGGTGATGTTCGTGTTCGGGCAGATGTTCAAGGCCACCAGGTCGCTCGCGAGGTACAGGTACTGGTGACGACCATCCTCCCAGAAGCGGCTGTAAGGCGTTTCGATCGTCGAGGCGATGGTGGTGTTGGCGAAAGCTCCATTGTCGATGATCGGACCGCCGGTGGTGGGCCAGCCGGCCTGGTAGGCACAGGCGGGTACGGGACTGCTGAGGTACACCCGGTTCTTCTCCAGGATGAAGGCGTTCTCCAGCTGGTACCAGTTGGCCGAGTTGTCGATGTTGCCCTCGTGGGCGCTGGTGGTGGCGTTGAGGCGGATACTGCCTTCGGTGTTGGTGGCCGACGTGCCGCCGATGAGCAGACCGCCGTTCACTTCCAACTGCTCGGTATATGTCGCTGGGGCGTTGATGCCTACGAGGCCGCCGGTGGACAAGGCGCCGGCCGTGATGCGCATGCGCTCCACGCCATTGGTGCGGAAAGCCAGGTCCACGTTGTCCGTGGTGCCCACGAAATCCGTGGCCGCATTGGTGCCGGTATTGCCGCCCAGTTGCCATGCCGCGGTGCTTGATACGAAGACCCACCCTGGCGCGGGCAGGAGGTCGGTATCATAGTACCAATAGCCCTTCGGGGCGGTGGCGGTGTTGTTGTTCTGGAAGACCATCAGGCCCTCAGCGGTGGCCAGGGCCGTCCGCTGGGCATCGGTCATCCGGGGCGCAAGGAAGGCGCGGCCGATCTGGTTCAGGTCCAGCATGGCGTTGGTGCTGGGCGCTGCGCCGGTATTGTTGATGCCGATCTGGGCATGCACGGGCAGCAGGGCCGTGAGGACCGTGCCAAGCACGACCGGACGGAACAGCGGGATCGCGGTACGGGTCGAACGCATGCGCATCATCAATGGGTGGTTCGAGGTTCGGTGGCGGCACGTCCCTTCAGGTCGGAGACCATCCGGGCTTTCTGGGCATCGGTCAGCTCAGGCAGCGCCTTCACGGCCGAGGTCATCGGTACTACTTCGTCGGGGCGCAACGGCCGGTCCGTGCTCAACACCTCGAGCAGATGGGCCTGCCTGTTCAGCTCGGCCAGGTACAAGGCGTGGGTCTCCGTGGTCGTCCACAACTGGTTCGTCAGGTCCCCGAACGAGAAGCCATGCTCCCGTTCCCAGGCATCCCGGCCCTTCATGGTGGGCAGATGCCGGTTCAGCCGGGTGAACTCGGCCATC
This sequence comes from uncultured Flavobacteriales bacterium, assembly GCA_937872175.1. Taxonomy (GTDB): domain Bacteria; phylum Bacteroidota; class Bacteroidia; order Flavobacteriales_F; family PHOS-HE28; genus PHOS-HE28. Next base: position 37,544 of record CALMPI010000023.1, read on the forward strand.
TCTTCCATGGAGAGGGTCCGGTGCGCGCCTGCGGCCTCCGCATCCGAGGGGGCCACCCGACCGTCGAAGTGCCGGTCGAACACATGGTCGTTCAACCGCACGCCATTGTCATACACGCCGTTCTGCGCATGGATGGTGCCCGGGCCCTTGAAGGACCGGTACGGATCCGGCGGATTCACCCACAGGCGCCAGCCGGGGGTCTCCTCCACCATGAAGCCACCGTCATACACGATGTAGTTGCCGTTGCCGGGTACGATCGGACCTGGCGTTGTGGCCACCGTGCCGCCGAAACGGATCACCGGGCGGATGGTGCTCGCGCCACCAAGGCCGCAGGTGTTGTCCATTCCGCTTCCGGAAAGGATACCGGAGCACGCGGTGGCGATGGCCCCACAGGTCCCGTTCACCAGGTTGTTGTAGCGGGTGTAGCTCAAGGCGGTGGACGTTGTGGCCACCTTCACAGGCGTGTTCGCGCTGGTGCCGATGGCGGATCCCTGCATGGAGACCTCCACAATGATGTTGCGGGAACCATCCCACACGAACGGCGTGGAGAGGTTGAAGACGTCCCATGCGCCGGCCCCGGCGATGGGCCGGTTCTGGGTGGCCGGAGCGTTGAACCCGCAACCAGCGCCAGGGTCCGTGTTGGCCACGAACCCGCCGGTGAGGTCGTTCAGGCCCGGAGGAGCGTGGAACACGGCGACCTGCCAGGCCCAAGCTTTGGGTAAGGCCTGACCGATGAAGAACCCGATCTGGTCGATCGGCTGCCCGGGACAAAGCCCCTGGGTCCAGGTGGTGTTCCCGTTCAACTGGGCCAGTTCCACGTTCAGCTCGTTCACCAGGAACATCATCTGCTTGCGCATCCGCTGCGCGATACCGGTCTGATTGATGTACGGGGTTACCGTCGCCGCATTGCTCCATTGGCCGGTGGTGCAGCCAGGGCAGGCCGGTGGAAGCGGGGTGTTCGGGATGTTGTTGGAGATCTCGGCCGTTCCTGCGCCGCAGGTCGCCTCCGCGTGATGCGTATAAGCCAGTGGGCCGAAGGCCTGATAATCGTTCGGCAGCTTCCGCCACCCGACCGCCGGTCCCATATAGCCCTCGTGCCAGAGGTCGGTGGCATTCCAGCGGATGGTGCCCACGTTGGTGTTCGCGGTGGTGCCGGTGAGGCGCACCGCACCGCTGACCTCCAGGAGCTGCTGCGCGGCAGGAAGCGGGGTGGGCGCTCCCATGGCCACGCGGCCACCGGCCTCCACCACCATGCGTTCGATGTTGTTCGTGCGGAAGTTCAGCTCCGTGGCGTCCGTGGTACCGAGGTAGTCATTGATCGGGTTCACCAGGTCATTGCCCGTAAGGCCCCAGGCGGCGGCGCCGACACTTACACGCACCCACTGGGCGAGCGCGCCGTCGTAGTAGTAATAGCCGGCCACACCATCGGTCTGATAGATGGTCATGCCATCCACGCCGGCGGGTCGTTGGGCCGTGGTCATCCGCGGCACCAGGAAGCCCTTCTTGGCGTTCGCCGGCAGGGCGCTGACGTCGATGTCCAGGATGGCCGTGGGGCTGGGGGCCGCGCCGTTGGCGTTGATGCCGATGTTGTTCTGGGCGGCCAGGCCCATGCTCAGGCCCAGCGTCAGTACCGTCAGGGAGGTCCTCATGGCCGTGCGGGTCTTGGGTTGCGCGTTGGTCATGGTCAGGGCTTGCTGGGTTGGTTGAGCTGCTCCAGGCGGTCCAGCAGCGCCTTCCGTTGATCATCGGTCAGGCGTGGGCTTCGCTCCACGTCCTGTCGCATTCGTTGCCATTCCTCCGGAGTAAGACCCTTGGCGAAGGTCATTTCCTCCAACACGCGAAGGTCGCCTTCCAACTCGGCGATATACAGTGCCTGCTCCTCCACGGTGCGCCAGAGGCCCGTGCTCAACTCGCCCAAGGAGGTGCGTTCTCCCGTCTCCCAGTCGGTCCTGGAGGGCATCGACGGAAGGTGCCGGTTCTCGGCCAGGTATTGTTCCAGCGCGTTGAGGGGTACGAAGCGATGGTCGGCGGCGCTGCTGGCGTCCTCGGGCTTCACCGCATCATCGAAGTAGCGGTCGAACACGTGGTCCGAAAGCTGCAGGCCTCCGTCGAACACCCGGTCCTGGGCGCGGATGGTGCCCGGACCTCGATACACGCCTGCGGTGGCCGCCCATTGGGGGGTGCCCACCATCAGCGCATGGCCGTTCAGCAACGTGTAATCCCCCGTGTTGTTGAACGGGGTGGGTTGCTTCACCTGACCCCAGACCTTGAAGACCGGGCGGGTGGTGTTCAACCCCCAGAGCAGACCCGTGGGGAAAACCGCCGGGGTGGTGTAGTGGGTGGACCCGGGGTTCACACTGGAGCCCGGCATGTAGGACCAGATCGTGCTTTGGAAGGTGAGGCCGGAGGTCAGCAGGACGCGGGGGCTGACACCGGCCACGGCCGATTTCAGGTAGTTGATCTCGATGATGATGTTGTCCGTGCCGTTCCAGAAGTACGGCGGGTTGAGCGGGAAGACCACGTCGCCCGCACCAACACGCAGGTTCGTGGAGTTGAATCGCACCGGGGAGGCGTTCATGCCGTTCCCTGTGGCCTGGTCGATGCCTGTGGCCGGAAGGGACGCGAGTGCGGTGGTGGCCACCTTGACGTTGATGTTGAGCACGCAACCGGGAACGGGTGTGTTCGGGTCATCATCCAATGAGGTGACCGCCAGCTGGGTGATGTTGCCTGCGCACAGGTTGAACGGCGGGTTGGCCAGCTCGCTGCCGAGGATGAGGTACTGCACCCGGCTTCCGGCGGATTGGGCCGTCTGGCTGGTGGGGAAGGGCGTCTCCCGCAATCGCTGAGGGGCCGCGGCACTGGTCTGGAAGTTGGCCACCCCGCCTTGCGTCTGGCCCGGAGCACCGCACACCAGGTTGAAGTCGGTGTAATCCTGTCCGGTCACCACGGTTTCGATGTTCTCCAGCCGCGTGAACAGAGGCCCCACGCGCAGGAACTGGTTCTGGTTGGTGGCGGTGCAGTTGGCGCTCAGTTGAAGGGTGGTGGCGTTCACCACGTTCAGGATGGTGGCGCCGACCGGGATGCCCGTACCGCTCACATACATGCCGGCGGCGAGACCTGCGGTGGACGGGATGGTGATGTTGGCGCTGCCATTGGTGGTGTTCATGCCTTGGATGGCGCGCACCCCGCCACCCTCGTGGTAGTTGAGCGCGTCGTTGTAGCGCAACACTCCGTTCGCCGAGGTGAGGCTGTACGAAGTGCCCGGATAGACCGGAGCCTGCTTGAACAGACGCATGGCCCCGTTGACATGCAGGGCCTCCGCGGGGGTGGTGGTTCCCACTCCCACATAGCCGTTCGTTCCGCTGAGGGTGATCCTCGGGTTGGCCGCACCGTTGGTATTGATCCGCATGTCATCGTTGCTGCCCGCCACCGTTCCGATGAAGTTGGTGGCCACGTTGGTGCCCGCGTTCCCGGATTCCGACCACCCGAAGCCGGTGGCCATCCGGTTCCAGGTGGCCCCATCATGATAGAACAGGCCCACCGCGTTCTTCGGATCATAGGTCGCCGGGTTGTCCGTTTGGTACACCCAGAGGCCGGCGGTGGGGCCAGGCAGCGCCAGGCGCTCATTGTAGGTAATCCGCGGAATGAGCAGGCCGCGGTTGGTGGCCTCCAGTTCCAGCAAGGCATTGACATTCGCCGGCGGGGCCCCCGTGGTGTTGATCGCCACGTTCTGGGCGCTGGCCGGAACGGCGAGAACACCGGAGATCAACAGGACGTACAGCTGGCACGAGCGTAGCGTCTTCATCATGGAACGAAGCGTTGGATAGCGTTTCGGTGCGGAAAAAGCCTGATGGACATCAGGCAAAAGTAACGTGACCTTGGTTCGACGGCAACATCAGAGAGCCACATCGGTCCGGATGGTTGGAAGGGAGCCACGATGCGCTGCAAAGGCAGGAGGAAGACGCCAACCCCGGGGAAGAGTTGCCCGATAGTTATCAACAGGCTGGGGGTGAGGGGGATGCGTCGCTGAGCGTCCAGGGCGGGACCTTCACCGGCCCGAGACAGCGCCGGGGTCGACGATCGGCGTCCGGTGAGGGTTCCCTGGGGGGTGAGGCCGCTCAGTACACCAACAACGGCCAGGCGCGCGGTGGACCGCTGTCGGTGGTGAGCCGTACGCTGTAGCTGCCCCCCGGAAGCTGCTCAGGCACAAGCTCGAGCACCGTGCGCCCGGAGCCCACGGTGAAGGTGCGCCGGAGAACGGTACGGCCCATGGCGTCGAGCAGGGCGAGCTCCACCCCTTCGTCCCCCGAAGCCTCGTACACCAATCCGACCCTCCCCGCGGTGGGGTTGGGGAACGGACCTTCAGTTCCACCGGTCCGGAAGACCGCCGTGGTGGTGGCCACCCGCGTTTCATGCCCGCTGGCATCCACCTCGGTCAAGCGATAATAGTTCAGGCCATTGACCGGGTCCAGGTCCCGGAACTGATAGGAGAGCTGCAATTGGCTGTGGCCTGCTGCGGGGACGGAACCGATGGCAGCGAAGTGCTCACCGTCCGCCGAACGCTCCAGGATGAAGCGGTCCGAAGCCGTCTCCGTGGCCGTCTCCCACGCGATGAGCACATGGTCGGCCGCCGGCTCCGCGGAAAGGCCGATCAACTCCAGGGGCAGGACGGTGCAGTCCAGGGAGGCCCCGTTGGTCAGGTTCCAATCCAGGCTGAACTGCTGGCCGTTCGCACTGAAGTTGTCCACATAAAGGATGTAGATCTGGCCGACGAGGACGTTGAAGGTGCTGACCCACCGATCGCCCCCCGCACCCTCGGTGACGTCGGTGGCGCCGTTGCCGCATCCGGTCGGGCCGGTCGGAGCGGCATACGAGCACCGCAGGGGTGGGCCCACAGGTGGACAGGTCACGGCGGACATGGGCCCCCACACAGCGAAGTCATAGTCGGTCGGAACAGCAGGGTTGATGGTGAAGCCGATGGTGCCCGCCGCGCTCGGGCTGAAGTAGTACCACGTGCCCTGCCGTTCCCCGCTGGCGAGGCACCCCTGGTTGGAGGTGTTCAGGTCGGCCGTGCATCCCGTGTTGTTCGTGTTATTGTTGAAGCTCTGATTGTTGCAGATCGTGGTGCCCCCTGAGCAATCCTCCGGAAAGGTGGACCCCACGGTGGATTGGAACGCGCAGATGTTGAACGAGCCCTGCTGGCCGTTGTAGCCCCACATGCGCAGATAATAGGTCTGCCCCGGGGTGAGCGGGTTGCACCGGCGGTCGATCCGGGGCATGAGCCCGATCGCATCATCGTTGCACTGGATGCTGGTGAACGGCCCCGCGCAACTTGGGGCGGAGTAGAGCTCCATGGCCCCGTTGGTCATCGTGCCGATGGCGGTCTCGATGGTCACCACCCCGTTGGCCGGGGCTGTGAAGGTGAACCACACATCCCCGCCGGTGTAAAGGCCGCAGCCCGGGGCCGGGGCTCCGGTGGTGGCTGTGGCGCCGATGTTCGAGTAGGTCAGCGGGATGCAGGAGGACAGCACCGGGAGCGGATTCGCGCCGCAGGGATCGTTCCCGGTCATCGGTGGGGGCGGTGGGATGGTGTACGCGCAGATCGAGAAGGTGCCGTTGTTGTCGCCGCCGAACTCCCAGAAGCGCACATACACGGTGCTGCCCGGCGTGAGGCCGGTGGCGTTGATGTAAGGCATCAAGCCGTTCGCGCTGCCATCATCATCGCAGGCCACCTGGGTGAAGGGCCCGCTGCATGAAGGGGCGGTGTAAAGGGCCATGCCCCCATCGGTGACCACACCCGTGTTCGAGTCGAGGATCACTACGCCGCTGGCGGGCACCACCACGGAGAACCACACATCGCTGCCGGTGTAGAACGCACAGGTGGGGGCGGGTGGTCCGGTGGTGGCCGTGCTGGACGCCGTGGTGCCGTTCTGGAGGACGCAGCTCAGGCCCGGGGTGAGCGGGGTGGCGCCACAGGGGTTGTCGTTCGCAGGCGGAGGGGGCGCAGCACCGATGCTGAAGGTGCCCGGGCAGGGGCTGGCCGGGGTGGGCCAGGTGTCGAACCAGATGTAGTACTGGGTGCCGGCGTTGAGCGTGACGGTGATGGTGGTGCTGTTGCCGGCGTTGCCGTCGCCGTACACGCAGGTGCCTCCGCCGTTCGGGCAGCCGGCCCATACCTGCACGGAGCTCCAGGTCTGACCGGTGACATTGATGTTATACGCTCCCGTGACCGAAGGGGTCAGCACGTACAGCGCTTCGTTGCCGTTCTTGTAGGCCGCATTGTCACCGGTGCCGCAAAGGGCGCCCGGCACATTGGTGGAGTTCAGGTCGTTGGTGGCACCGCAGGTCAGTGCTTGGTTGGTGATCGGCAGGCTGGCGGGGTTCAGCACCGTGGCGCCAGCGCAGGTGGTCGCTTGCGCCGCTCGGGGCGTGCTGACCGCCACCAATGTGGACAGCACCGCTCCGGCCACGGTCCAGCGGTAAGGGTGTTGGTGCTTCCGTGGGCTCATCGCTCAATGCGTTCCCGGGCCGGTGTGGTCGTCGTACAGTTCGGGATACGCTTCGATCCACGCACGCTTGGCGGCCGAGCGCACGGAGTCGTCGGGTCTGTTCGCATCCTGAAGCATCCAGGCACCGTCCGGTGTGGGCACCAAGGCCCGGTAGGTCGGAGCTCCGGGCCACATCACCTCGACCCCGAGCAGAGGCACGCCGCGTACCTGAAGCACCGTCACCAACGCGTCCAGATCGAGGTCGGTCACCGGCGTGAACTTCGCCAACGTGCGATCCGCGGCGAGGTGGAGCGGCACCACCTGGTCATGGTCGTGCAGCGTATGGATGGTCACTTTCTCCAATGTGCCGCTGAGCGGAAGGAAGAAATGCAGGAACACATCGATACCGGCCACGCTTTGGGCGGAGGCGGCGCGCGGCCCGGCGGTCAGCACCACCAGTAGGAAGAAGAAGGTTCTGCGCAGAACCATGATCGGGCCACGCCTCGGATGCGTGGAAGCAAGTTATGGAATAGGACCGGAGGACCAGGATCGGAGTTATCCACAAGACGTGGATCGACGGTGCGGTTGCCTAGGGGTGTGGGTCCACCATGACCCTGGCGCTCCCCAGCTGTCCGCCGTCAGCGTCCTCCAACACCAGCATGTAGAGTCCTCCGGCGGCACCCGCCAGCGAAAGCTCCAGGCGGTCGCCGTGCCCGTTCGAAGGCACGACACCCTGCCGGACGCACGTTCCATCCGGGGTCCGCAGCGCGTAATGGATGACCGGGGAAGCGGACCGCGGCAGCTGCACGATGATGCGGTCCGTCGCGGGGTTGGGTCGCACCGCCAGGTGCGGTCGGTCCACCCCCACGACGGCGGACACGGTGGAGCTCAGCGCAGTGGTGCCATCGCCATACAGGAGCCGGAGGCGATAGTAGTTCAGTCCACGCTCGGGTGATCCGTCGAGGAACGCATACTCGATCCGCTCGAGGGAGTGCCCGGCCGCTGAACGCTCCCCGATGGCGATGTAGTCCACGTCATCGGTCGAGCGTTCCACGACGAAGCGGGATGAACCGGACTCGCTCTGGGTGGCCCAGGACAAGTGAACGCCGTCGGTCTGCACATCCGCCTCGGGACCGATCAGTTCCACAGGCAGCACGGTGCAGTCCAGGGACGCGCCGTTCGTCAAGGTCCAATCCAGCGCGAAGGCCTGTCCGGTGACATCGAAGTTGTCGATGTACATGATGTAGATCTGCCCGGCGACGATGTTCAGGGGTGCCACCCAGCCATTGCCCAGGTCGTTCTCCGAGGCGTCCACCGCCCCGTTGCCCATCCCGGTAAGGAACGCTGCCGCACCCGGATAGCCCGGCACGTTCGGCGGATAGGCCCAGGAACATCGGATGGGGTTTCCGACCGGTGGGCAGGTGATGGTGCTCATCGGGCCCCAGATGGCGAAGTCGTAGTCGATGTTGGCCGCAGGTTGGATGGTGAGCGCAGCAGTGCCCGAGGCCGATGGAGAGAAGTAATACCAGGTCCCCTGCCGCTCATTGCCGTCCAGGCAGCCGTTGTTCGCCGCCGTGAGGTCCGTGGTGCACCCGGTGAAGTCGGCGTTGTTGTTGATCTGCTGGTCGTTGCAGATGGTGAACGCGCCGGCGCAGTCCTCCTGCGGAGTGGTCGGTGTCGCCGGCGCACTGACGCAGATGTTGAAGATGCCGGTGCTTCCGGCATACCCCCAGACCCTGATGTAATAAGTGGTGAACGGGGTCAGCGGGGCGCAGCGGAAGTCAAGCTCCGGCATCAGCAGACCGCCGAAGAAGTCCTCATCATCGTTGCAGCCTCCAGGCACCAGGGCCAGCGCACCGCAGGTCCCGGTGTACAACTGCATCGCCGCATCCGCCAGGGTGATCGCCCCGGTCTCGATATGCACCTCTCCGTTGGCGGCCGTGGTGAAGGTGAACCAGATGTCCGTGTTCGGGGCGGAGCTGCAGGTCGGCGCCGGGGCCGTGCCCGAAGCGGTGGAGCCGACATTGGTGAAATGCAGCATGGTGCAGGTCGGAAGCACCGGCAGGACGATCGCGGACCCGCAGTTGTCGTTGGTCAACGGCGGTGGTGGTGGGATGCACGTGATGTTCAGGGGAGCGCATCCGCCCGTTCCGCAAGGGGTGAAGATGCTGACGTAGCGATCGACCAGGACACGAAGCTGACCGGTGAAGTTCGCCGCCCAGGTGACCTGCGATTGCAGCCCGCAGTAATCGTCATTGGTCGCGAGCGATCCGCCTCCCGCATTGTTGTAAAGCGTGATCTGCGTGTCGTAGGTGGCCCCGCAGGTGTTGAACGTGTAGATGTTCCCTGCCGTGACATTGAGCAGCGCATACTGGCCACCGTTCACACACGGCACGGTCATGCTGCCCGGACAAGGAGGTGTGATCGCCCCGCCGGCGATCACCGTGTTGTTGTTCGGGCATTGGGCCGAAGCCCTGTACGCGACGCTGGAGAGCGCCAGTGTGATCAGCAGGGAGCACTGACGAGGGTAGGGGGTCTTCATGGTGCTCCTCGTCGTTGCCCTTGGTGCTCCAACATCCGTTGGTAGTGCTCGGGATGGGCTTGGATGAATGCGGCCTTCCGCAGCGCTGCGTCATCGGCCGGCGCCATGCCGTCCTGAGGAACGCCCGCAGGTGTACGCAGCGGCGCGGGGCCTGCTCCGCTGATCTGGACGAGCTGAAATCCGTGCGCGAACAGGAGCTGTGCGAGGGGGGTCGCCTGGACGGCCTCCGGACCGTGGAAATGCAGGGTCCTGTTCGGCTGGTCATAGCGCACTTCCGTACCCGGGAGCCAGTTGACGACCGCCCCGAGCATCGGCTTCACCCCGGCCCCTGGATGGAGCGGTGCGATCACCGCTTCGGCATGCAAGACATCCTGAGCGTGAACGGAAAGGCTGCACGCCAGGGTCAGGCATAGGGCCGAACTGCGGAACAACCCCCCGGCGGCTGCATGCACGCTCAAGCCCGATGGAACGCTGCACCTCTCTGAATCCCTCATGGATCGCCGTCCCGAAGCGGGATCGATGGACCAAGCTACGGTGCCATGACCGTGAAGGTCAAGCCCTTCGGTCTGCGATCATCAACAACCGGTGTTCAAGCCGATGCGCTCGCTCCCTGGGCCTGCACCACGCGCCCAGGGTATTGTTCCAACGCCGCTCCGAGGCATTCCACCGCTTTTCGGAGCTTCTCCTGCTCCAGCACGTAGGCCAGCCGCACCTGCCGTTCTCCCGTGGCCGGTTCGGCATAGAACCCGCTGCACGGCGCCATCATCACCGTGTGGCCGTCGTGGCTGAAGGACTCCAGCAGCCATTGGCAGAAGGCGTCCGCATCGTCGATGGGCAGCTCGGCCACGCAGTAGAAGGCCCCCTTGGGCCTGGGGCAGTGCACCCCGGGGATGGCGTTCAGACCGTCCACGAGGATGTCACGGCGCTGGCGGTATTCGCCGATCACTTCATCGAAGTATGAAGGGGGCGTGCGGAGGGCGGCCTCGCTGGCGATCTGGCCGAAAGTGGGCGGGCTCAGGCGGGCCTGGGCGAACTTCAGCACGGTGGCCAGCAGTTCGGCGTTGCGCGTGATGAAGGCACCGACCCGTGCGCCGCACATGCTATAGCGTTTGCTGACACTGTCGATCAGCACCGCATGCTGGTCCAGTCCCTCCAGCGACAAGGCGCTGATGTGGGAGGCCCCATCGTAGCAGAACTCGCGGTAGACCTCATCGGCGAAGAGGAACAGATCGTGCTTGAGGACGATGGATCGGAGGGTCTCCAGTTCCGCGCGGCCGTAGAGGGTTCCGGTCGGATTGCCCGGATTGCAGATCAGGATGCCCTTGGTGCGCGGGGTGATGAGGGCCTCGAAGGCGCTGATGGCGGGGAGGGCGAAGCCTTCCTGGATGGTGCTGCGCACGGGCACCACCTTCACGCCGGCGGCCAGCGCGAAACTGTTGTAGTTGGCGTAGTAGGGTTCGGGGATGATGAGCTCATCCCCCGGCTCGAAGCAGGCCATCATGCCGAAGAGCAGGGCCTCGCTGCCCCCGTTGGTGACGATGATCTGTTCGTGGGTCACCGGGATGTGATGCTCGGCATAGTAGACCGCCAGCCCTTTCCGGTAGCTCTCGAAACCGGCGCTGTGGCTGTATTCGATCACGGTGCGGTCCAGCTGCCGGATGGCGTTCAAGGCCACCTCCGGCGTTCGGATGTCGGGCTGCCCGATGTTGAGGTGCAGCACCTGGAGACCCCGTTTCCGGGCGGCCTCGGCGTAGGGGACGAGCTTGCGGATGGGAGAGGCCGGCATCAGGCGGCCCTTGGTGGAGATGGCGGGCATCGGGTTCGTGAGGGTGTGGGGCGAAGTTCGGCGTTCCCGGGCCAACGTGAGTTCAATGAAGAAGCCCCGCCGGTGTGGCGGGGCTTCTAGAGGATCCGATGATGGGTCAGTTGGTCTTCTCCACCGGGGCCATGGGGCTCTGCTCCTTCACCGGGGAGGCGGGGGTCTCGGGACCGGCCTCCACCGTACCCTTGATGCGCACCACCTTTTCGGGGGCGTTCGTGGCGTTGCTGCTGATGGTCACGCTCTTATTGATCGGGCCGGGACGCTTGGTGTCGTACTTCACCGTGATGGTCGTCTTGGCGCCGGGCTTGATCGGGGCGGTGTCGCACTTGGGCACCGTGCATCCGCAGCTGCCTTTGCAGTTGGTGATGATCAGGGGCTGATCGCCGGTGTTGGTCACGATGAACTCGCAGGTGCCGTTCGCCCCGTTGGCGATCGTGCCGTAGTCGTGGACCTCCTTGTCGAGGCTGATCTGCGGACCGGTGCCGCCCACGGGCTTGGCATTGTCCTGGGCCAGGGCACCGAGGAAGAGGGCGCTCAGGCCGAACGAGAGAAGGAACTTCTTCATGGGATGGGTCGGGTTTCTTGCGTTGCTGGATCAAAACTACGGACAGGCCTCTGGGGGGTTCTGACATTAACAAGACCTTAACAGGGCTTGGGTCCGCGTGAAGGACAGCTGCCGATCGCGTGCCGATCCGATGCCCAGGGCTACCTTTGCCGGCCTCGAAACCAAGGCCGGCGCGGCTTTGCTCGAAGCACATGCCCCGATGAGCACCACTGAGTTCCCCAAGCGATACGACCCCAGCCAGGCCGAAGGGCACTGGTATGCCCACTGGATGGAGAAGGGCTACTTCCGCAGCGTGCCCGACGGCCGCGAGCCCTACACCGTGGTGATCCCCCCACCCAACGTGACGGGTGTGCTTCACATGGGGCACATGCTCAACAACACGATCCAGGACGTGCTGGTGCGCCGCGCCCGCATGCTGGGGAAGAACGCCTGCTGGGTGCCGGGAACCGACCATGCGAGCATCGCCACCGAGGCGAAGGTGGTGCGGTTGCTCGCCGAGCAGGGTATCCGGAAAAGCGTGATCGGCCGGGAGGAGTTCCTGAAGCACGCCTTCGCGTGGAAGGAGAAGTACGGCGGGGTGATCCTCGAGCAGTTGAAGAAGCTCGGCGCCAGCTGCGACTGGGACCGCACGCGCTTCACCATGGAAGCCGACCTGAGCGATGCCGTCATCGACGTGTTCATCGACCTGCACAAGAAGGGCCTCGTGTACCGCGGCCTGCGCATGGTGAACTGGGACCCACAGGCCCTCACCGCCGTGAGCGACGAGGAGGTGATCTACAAGGAGGTCAACTCCAAGCTCTACCATATCCGTTACAAGGTGGAGCAGGAGGATCCCGACGGGGTGGAGGAGTATGTGGTGATCGCCACCACCCGCCCCGAGACCATCCTGGGCGATACGGCCGTGGCCGTGCATCCCGAGGATGAGCGCTACCGCGACCTGAAGGGCATGCGCGTGCAGGTTCCCCTGATCGGCCGCAGCATCCCTGTCATCTTCGACGAGTACGTGGAGCGCGAGTTCGGCACCGGTGCGCTGAAGGTGACGCCCGCGCACGATGTGAACGACCACGAGCTCGGCAAGAAGCACGACCTCGAGACCATCGATATCCTGGAGCCCAACGGCACGCTGAGCCCCGCCGCGCAGCTCTACGTGGGTGAGGACCGCTTCGTGGTGCGCAAGAAGATCGCCAAGGAGCTGGAGGAGAAAGGCTTCCTGGTGAAGGTGGAGAACATCAAGAACAAGGTGGGCACCAGCGAGCGCACCGATGCGGTGATCGAGCCGCGCCTCAGCCTGCAGTGGTTCGTGAGGATGGGCGAGCTCGCCAAGCCTGCACTGGAGGTGGTGAAGGACGGGCGCGTGAAGCTGCACCCGCAGAAGTTCGTGAACACCTACACCTACTGGATGGAGAACGTGCGCGACTGGTGCATCAGCCGCCAGTTGTGGTGGGGGCAGCAGGTGCCTGCGTGGTACAACGAGCATGGTGATGTGGCCGTGTGCCGCACCGAGCCCGAGGCCATCGCGCAGTTCACCGCCGAAGGCAAGAGCGTGAAGGGCATCAAGCAGGACGAGGATGTGGTGGACACCTGGTTCAGCAGCTGGCTGTGGCCCATCAGCGTGTTCGACGGCTTCAAGGACCCGGACAACGCCGATATCAAGTATTACTATCCGACCAACGACCTGGTGACGGCGCCGGAGATCCTCTTCTTCTGGGTGGCGCGCATGATCATGGCGGGCATGGAATATCGCGGCGAGGTGCCGTTCAAGAACGTGTACCTCACCGGCATCGTGCGCGACAAGCAGGGCCGGAAGATGAGCAAGAGCCTGGGCAACAGTCCCGATCCGCTCGACCTCATCGCCAAGTACGGCGCCGATGGCGTGCGCACCGGCATGCTCTTCAGCAGCCCGGCCGGCAACGATCTGCCCTTCGACGAGAGCCTCTGCGAGCAGGGCCGCAACTTCAGCAACAAGATCTGGAACGCCTTCCGCCTGGTGAAGGGCTGGACCGTGGCGGAGCAGGAACAACCTGCGGGCAATGCGGCCGCCGTGGCGTGGATGCGCAGCCGCGTGGAGCGAAGCACCACGGAGCTCAATGGCTTGTACGATCAGTTCCGCATCAGCGAGGCGCTGATGACCACCTACAAGCTGATCTGGGACGACCTGTGCAGCTGGTACCTGGAAAGCATCAAGCCCGCTTTCGTGGACGGCGTGGCGCAGCCGATCGACCCGGCCACCTACGAGGCCACCATCGGCCTGTTCGAGGACGTGCTGAAGCTGCTGCATCCCTACATGCCCTTCCTCACCGAGGAGCTGTGGCACCACCTGCGTGAGCGGAAGGCCGGCGAGGACATCATCATCGCGGCGTGGCCGAAGGGCGGCGAAGGCAATGCCCCGCTGGAGGCCGAGGTGCAGCATGCTTTCGACCTGGTGAGCGCGGTGCGCGCCGTTCGGAACGAGCGCGGCCTGTCGCCGAAGGATGCGCTTCAGGTGGGTCCATCCGGCAGTACGCCACTGAGCGCAGCATCGGCTTCACTGGTCGACAAGCTCGCGAACACCGGTCCGCTGGCCGGTCCATTCGGGTCCATCCCGGCCGGTGCCACCGCGGTGTTCGCCGGGGCCACCGAGTACGCCGTGCTGCTGCCGCAGATGGACGCAGCCGCCGAGGCGAAGAAGGCCGAGGAGGAGCTCACCTACCTGCGCGGCTTCCTGGCCAGCGTGGACAAGAAGCTCGGCAACGAGCGCTTCGTGAGCGGCGCGCCTCCGCAAGTGTTGGAGAACGAGCGCAGGAAGAAGGCGGATGCGGAGGCCAAGATCAAGGCGCTGGAGGAGCGGCTGGCGGTGTTGAAGTGATCGCCCACGGGGCATCCGAAGGCGTGTTGCCGCACGCTACCTTCGCTTCATCGAACGCGACCTGAAATACGCCGCCATCGACATCGGATCGAACGCCGTGAGGCTGCTCATCGGCGATGTGATCGAGCGGGACGACCATCCGGTGGTGCGCAAGACCTCCTTGGTGCGGGTGCCGATCCGTCTGGGAGAGGACGTGTTCGCCAGCGGCGCCATCGGAGCCGCCAAGCGCGATTACCTGATCAAGAGCCTGAAGGCCTTCCGGCTGCTGATCGACGTGTACGGTGTGCCGCGCTACCGGTGCTGTGCGACCAGCGCGATGCGCGAAGCCTCCAACAGCGCGGAGACCATCGCCCGCGTGGAGATGGAGACCGGGGTGGACATCGAGGTGATCGGCGGGCGCGAGGAGGGTGACCTGATCTGCAGCACGTTCTGGACGCAGGACCTGCTGAAGGATCGGAGCTACCTGTTCATCGATGTCGGGGGTGGCAGCACCGAACTGACCTGGCTGGAGAAGGGGCGCCGCGTGAAGACCGCGAGCTTCAAGGTGGGCACCGTGCGCATGCTGGCCGGCAAGGTGAAGGCGCACGTCTGGCCGGACATCGCCGAGTTCCTGGGGGAACTGCGCGCGCAGCATGGTCAGTTGATGGCGGTGGGCACCGGGGGCAACATCAACCGCATCTTCAAGGAGAACGGCAACCGCTACGGTGAGCCGCTGCAGCGCGCCGACATCCAGCGTCATCGCGACCGCATCGCAGGGTACAGCCTGGAGGACCGGGTGAAGCTGCTGCGGCTGCGGGCCGACCGGGCGGACGTGATCATCCCTGCGGCCGACATCTTCCTGCGTGTGCTGGACGCGGCGGAGATCACGGAGATCTTTGTGCCCAAGGTGGGCCTTGCGGACGGGATCGTCTACGACCTGTACATGAAGCAGTACGGACATAAGCGGTATGCGCCTGCGGATCCCGTTGGTGTTCCGGCCTGAGCGGCTGTTGTTGGTGGCGGCCCTGGCCGGCTGCTCCACCGGCCGGGCGGCGTCCCCTCCCTGGGCCATCGGACTGCGCGGGCATGTCGGTTTCCTCTGGCCGCACCGGCCCAGCAGCTGGATCCTCGTGGAGGACCATTGTGCCGCGCCGGAGCTCTTCGTGGAGCGGCGGCTGCCGGGCGACCGGCCTTGGCAGCGCCACTATCGCGCACCCTCCTTCGGTGTCGGGGTGCTTTACACGGGCCTGGCCAATCCGGACCGCATCGGGGCCGCGGTGCGGCTGCTACCGTACCTGCATCTGCCGTTCACCCGCGGTACACGAGGCGACCTCGGCATGCGGCTGGGTTGGGGCGTGGGCCTGGTGACACGGCCGTACGACCGGCGGGAGAACAGCAAGCAGATCGCCATCGGTTCGCGGATCAACACCGCCATCCAGCTCATGCTCGCGTATCGTCACCGCTTCGGCCGCACCGAGCTGTCCGCAGGCTTCGGCATCGACCACTGGAGCAACGGGTCGTTCGCGCTGCCCAACCTGGGGCTCAACCTGTTGAGCGCGAGCCTGGGCGTGGCGCAGGCCCTGGGACCGGTCGCACCTTACGTGCACACCCCGGACACCGTGCCGCTGGAGCGACCGCGACGGGAGCACAGCGTGGTGGGCGCGCTGTTCTGGAGTGAAACGGGCCGGCCGGAAAGCGGACAGTACAGCGTGTACAGCCTGATCGGGCAGGTGCAATGGCGGCTCACGCGGAAGTCAGCCGTGGCCGTTGGTGTCGACGCGTTCAACAAAGGCGCTCTGCGCACCGATCATCCTGAATTGGCGGACGACGGACGTGCCGCGCTCACCCAGGCGGGTCTGCATGCGGGCTATGCGCTGCTGTTCGGCCGTGGCGAGCTGTTCATGCAAATGGGGGCGTATGTGTACACCCCCGTCCCGGACCAGGCTGCGGTGTTCCACCGGCTGGGTTGTCGCTACCGGATCGCCCGCCATTTGTTGGCGCACATGGCGCTCAAGAGCCACTATGCGGTGGCCGATCACTGGGAGTTCGGATTCGGATACCGTTGGTCATGAAACGCATGCTCCTCCCGCTGATGGTGCTTCTGGCCGCGTGCGAGGCGGAGCAATGGGACGATTGCATCACCAGTTCCGGTCCCGAGCGCGTGGAGGAACGCGCGGTCGGTGCCTTCCAACGGGTGGTGCTGGAGGACCGGGTGGACCTGGTACTGGAGGATCGCGCGGCGGGCACGGTGGCCGTGGCGGCGGGAGGGAACCTGATGGATCAGATCGTGACCGAGGCGGAGGGAGGTATGTTGACCGTGAGGAACGAGAACCGGTGCAACTGGGTGCGCAGCTTCAAGCCGCGGATCACCGTGCATGTGCCGTTGCAGGCGGTGGTGGAATTGGAGCTGCGCGGGACCGGTGACGTGCATGCCGCGGACACCGTGCGGCACCAGGTGTTCCGCATCGAGCAACGCAATGCCCAGGGCACAGTGGAACTACCGCTCGCGGTGGATACGTGCTACGTGGGCCTGCACACGGGCGCGGGCGATGTGCGGTTGGCGGGCCGCTGCGGCGTGGCCTATCTGTACAGCGGCTTCATGGGCCCCATCGATGCGGGCGAGTTGGCGGCGCAGGAGGTGAACGTGAACAACAGCGGCGTGGCCGACATCATCTGCCGTGCGCAGCAGCGCCTGAACGCGCAGCTCTTCGATGTGGGGGACGTACGCTACTACGGGGATCCCGTGGTGCAGGCCACGGTGAGCGGCAGCGGACAGGTGGTACGGCTGGGGCCGTAGCGGCTCACACCCTTCCCCCCTTGATCTCCTCCACCACCGCCGGATCCAATAGGGTGGAGGTGTCCCCCAGGCTCCCCAACTCATTCTCCGCCACTTTCCGCAGGATGCGCCGCATGATCTTGCCGCTGCGTGTCTTCGGCAGGCCGCTCACGAACTGGCCATGCCAACTATCTTGTGCAACCACCGATCGCCAATATGCCCGTCAACAACACGATCCAGGTCTTCGATGCGACGCAAGTACGCACCGCATGGGATGCCGACCAGGAGAAGTGGTTCTTCTCCATCATCGACGTGATCGCCGCGCTGACAGGAAGCCCACGGCCGCGCAAGTACTGGAACGCCCTGAAGACCAAGCTGAAGGAGGAGGGAAGTGAACTGTCCCATAACATGGGACAGTTGAAAATGCCCGCTGAGGACGGCAAGATGCGCGTGACCGATGTTGCCGACACCGAGCAACTCTTCCGCCTCATCCAGTCCATCCCTTCGCCCAAGGCCGAGCCCTTCAAGCAGTGGTTGGCGCAGGTGGGCAGGGAGCGCTTGGACGAGATGCAGGATCCCGAACTCACCATCGACCGGGCGCTGGAGCAGTACCTGCGTTTGGGCTACTCGAAGAACTGGATCAACCAGCGGCTCAAGAGCATCGAGGTCCGCAAGGAACTGACGGATGAATGGAAGCGCCGGGGCCTGAAGGAAGGCGTGCAGTTCGCAACCCTCACGGACATCATCACCAAGGCATGGTCGGGGAATAGCACCAAGGAGTACAAGGTGCTGAAGGGCTTGAAGAAGGAGAACCTCCGCGACAACATGACCAACACGGAGCTGATCCTGAACATGCTTGCCGAGGCATCCACCAAGGACATCTCACAAGCCACGGACCCCGAGACCTTCGAGGACAGCAAGGAAGTGGCGCGGCAGGGTGGGAATGTGGCCAAAGTGGCGCGGCTGGAGTTGGAGGCCCGCACAGGAAAGAAGGTAGTTAGCCGGCTGAATGCGAGGAAGGCGCTGAAGTAGGGTAAGGAATAGGTCTACGGGACCACTATTCGCCCTGCCGCCCACTGGCACATCCCCCTCATCACGCAGGACAAGCACTTCAGGAAGCTGAAGGGGGAGGTGGAGTTGAGGGAGGTGTGAGGGCAGGAAGGCGGAAGACTCGTGAAGGCCAACGACCGGATCGACCCATCAGTCGACGCTATTCATCCAAGCCTGTAGATCTATCAGGAACTTCTCGCGTTGTGCGAAGTCCGGGTACGTTACGCAATCAAATGCACCATCCAACAGGTTCTCCTGGGTCCCCAAAACGCGAATAGGCCGGGAGTGCAGTATCGCGATCAACCTGTCTTTTTCAAAGGCCAATCCAATACGAAAACTCGGTGAAGGGTCCTCGAACGAATTCTCATAGTTTGAGAAGAGC
Source organism: uncultured Flavobacteriales bacterium (assembly GCA_937872175.1). Classification (GTDB taxonomy): domain Bacteria; phylum Bacteroidota; class Bacteroidia; order Flavobacteriales_F; family PHOS-HE28; genus PHOS-HE28. The sequence goes on from CALMPI010000023.1 coordinate 55,993, forward strand.
CGATATCCCAAAAAGTCGGAATCATCTTGCAAAGCGAACCGGTCGATGAACGGCTGCCAACTCTTAAGCATTCGAGCTCCATTAGAATGTTGAATGTGCTTCTCCAGCTCAGGCTCAATGATCGACTCCGGATCAATATTGTCCTTGTGTGTGTAGCCATATAGAAAGACCCAGGCCTTCTTGCCGCCGTGCGATGTTGAGGCGCTCATGGTTCTGACAATTTCACCGATGACTTCTCCATCGACAAGGATCTTGCGGCCAGCATTGATACTGTCCATCCCGAACTCGCTTGTGTCGATGTCGGCATAGATACCTACACGATACCAATCGTTCTCAAGAGTCAAATTATCTACCAGCGCCTGATCGAATAAAGTGAAAATGTGTTTACCTTTCACAGTATCCCGCACGTTGGCAGGACCATCTATTCGTTCACCCACAACAGGAGACGCCAACGCGCTGGAGGACTGAACGGTTACGATCGCCTCTGATCGAGGTGCATCATGGCAGGCCGTTAGTATCGATAGCGTGATAAGGAATAGGAAGGTCGTTATCGTGTTCAAGTTGGAGCGGCTTATCGACCGAAGGTATTGATCGACGCGTATGCGGACAAAGGCTGTATGGGGCTCGCATGACAGGCAAGATGCCTGTCAGACTCTTCCCCCCTTGATCTCCTCCACCACCGCCGGATCCAAGAGGGTGGAGGTGTCCCCCAGGCTCCCCAACTCATTCTCCGCCACTTTCCGCAGGATGCGCCGCATGATCTTCCCACTCCGCGTCTTCGGCAAGCCGCTCACGAACTGGATCTTGTCCGGCTTGGCGATGCGGCCGATGCCGGCCACCACGGCCTCGATCACCTCGCCGCGCATGTTCTCCACCGCGATGGCATCGTCGGCAGGGATGGGCTTCTCGCACACCACGTAGGCGTAGATGCCCTGGCCCTTGATGTCGTGCGGGTAGCCCACCACGGCGCTCTCCACCACGCCCTTGGCCTGGTTGATGGCGTTCTCGATCTCGGCCGTGCCGAAGCGGTGGCCGCTCACGTTGATCACATCGTCCACGCGACCGATGATGCGGTAGCGGCCGTCGGCATCGCGCTTGGCGCCGTCGCCGGTGAAGTAGTAGCCGGTGTAGCTGCTGAAGTAGGTCTGGCGGCAGCGCTCGTGGTCGCCCCAGGTGGTGCGCAGGATGCTGGGCCACGGGAACTTCATGCACAACAGGCCTTCCACCTCGTTCTCGGTGATCTCCTGGCCTTCTGGTGTGAGCAGCACGGGCTGCACGCCGGGCAACGGCCACGCAGCGTGCGCGGGTTTCTCGTCGTTCACCCCGGCCATGGTGCTGATGAGGATGCCGCCGGTCTCGGTCTGCCACCAGGTGTCCACAATGGGGCAGCGGTCCTTGCCCACGTGGATCTTGTACCAGTTCCAAGCCTCCTCGTTGATGGGCTCGCCCACGCTACCGATCACGCGCAGCGAGTCCAGCGAGTAGGCCAGCACGTGGTCCAGCCCTGCGGCCATCAGGCTGCGGATGGCGGTGGGCGCGGTGTAGAAGATGTTCACCCCGTGCTTGTCGATCACCTGCCAGAAGCGGCCCGCATCGGGGAAGGTGGGCACGCCCTCGAAGACCAGGGTGGTGGCGCCCGCCAGCAGCGGACCGTAGATGATGTAGCTGTGGCCGGTGATCCAGCCTACATCGGCCGTACACCAGTACACGTCGCTCTCCTCGTATTGGAACACGTTGCGGAAGCTGTAATCCGTGTACACCATGTAGCCGCCACAGGTGTGCACCACGCCCTTGGGTTTGCCGGTGCTGCCACTGGTGTAGAGGATGAAGAGCGGGTCCTCCGCATCCATCACTTCGGCCGGGCAATGCTTGTCCACGTGTTGCAGCTCGTCGTGCAGCCACAGGTCGCGGCCCTCCTGCATGTTCACGCTCCAGCCCAGGCGGTCGGTCACGATCACCTTCTGCACGCTCGGACAGGTCTCCAGCGCCTCGTCCACCACGCGCTTCACAGGGATCTGCTTGTGCCCGCGGTTCAGGCCGTCGCTCGTCAGCACCATCGTGGCCTCGGCATCCTGGATGCGGTCGCTCAAGCTCTGTGCGCTGAAGCCGCAGAACACCACGCTGTGGATGGCCCCGATGCGCGCGCAGGCCAGCGTGGCGATCACCAGTTCGGGCACCATGGGCATGTAGATGCAGATCCGGTCGCCCTTCTTCGCGCCGTTGCGCTTCAGCACGTTGGCGTACTGGCACACCTTCTCGTGCAGCTCGCGGTACGTCAGGCGTACGAAGCGCTCCTTTGGGTCGTTCGGCTCCCAGATGATGGCCAGCTTGTTGCCGCGCTGCTTCAAGTGCCGGTCCAGGCAGTTCTCGGTGATGTTCAGCTTGCCGCCGATGAACCACTTCACATCCGGCTTTTCGAAGTCCCATTCCAGCACCGTGTCCCACGGCTTCCGCCAGATGAAGCCGGACGCGAGATGATCCCAGAATCCTTCCGGGTCACGGATGGCTTCGGAGCAGGCGGCGTCGTATTCGGCTTGGGTGCGGATGCGGTTCAGGGTCATGCAGGAAAAGTAGCATGCGGTCGGGGAATGAGGGACCGGCGTGCAGAACGCAGGAGGCCATCGTGGAGCAGCCCTTGCGATCGTGTTGGACGGGACCGGAACAAAGGCGCTGTGACAGGCCGGTCGGGAGCGGCTGCTAGTCCCGCACCCAGGTCACGGTGGGTGAGCGTTCCCCGGAGGGCAGCTGGACGACCGCACCGTAGACCCCACGGGCCAGGTGTGAGATATCCAACGATGAGCGTGGGCCTTCAGGACGCGTGCGCCAGACCTCACGGCCGGTCGCATCCATCATCACGAGGATCGAGCCCGGTTCGATCGGGGCCCAGAGCAGGTCCACGCGTCCTGACCCCGGGTTCGGCATCAGCACCGGAGCGCTGTGGCTGTGCTGGAAATGCACGACCCGCACAGGTGAATACGCGTGATGACCGTCCAGGTCCACCTGGCGCAATCGGTAGTAATTGAGCCCTGCGTGCGGCTTGGGGTCGAAGTGGGTGTAGTACCGGGGGGCCGTGCTGTTCCCGGCGCCAGGCACCGTGCCGATGTGCTCGAACTGCGCGCCATCGAAGGAACGCTCGACCTCGAACCGGTCGTTGTCGACCTCCGTCGCAGTGGACCAGTCCACGTTCACGCCACCGGGTACGGCATAGGCCTGCAGGCTGAGCAGATCGATCGGAAGCACGGTGCAGTCGAGGGAGGCACCGTTCTGCAGGTTCCAGTCCATGGTGAAACCGATGCTGCTCTGGCTCCAGTTGCTGATGTACATCAGGTAGACCTGTCCAACGGTCACCTGTATGCCGGGAACCCACCCGCAGTACTGTGGCGGCAAGAGCGGACAGGCGTTCATGGTGGCGGGGAGGCCATAGGTGACCGCGGTGCTGGCGAACTGGGGCGGCGAATAGGTGGCGTGGCCCATGCCGGTGGCATAGCTACCGGTGCTGTTGAACGTCGCGGGACCGCTGGAGGCGGCGCAGCGGATCGGCGGACCGGGTGGCGGGCAGATGCTGGACGGCGTGGATCCGGGCGGGTAGGGCCCCCAGATCGCCCAGTCGTAGTCATCCGGGCCAAGGGGTGCGATGGTGAGCCCCAGATCACCGGAGGAGCTTGGAGAGAACACGTACCAGGTGCCTTGGTACTCGACGATGTCCAGGCATCCGGAGTTCGCGGCGGTGATGTCGACGATGTTCCCGGTGTTGTTCGTGTTGTTGCTGAAGGCGACGTTGCTGCAGATGGTGACCGCGCCGAGGCAGTCCTCGGGCGCCGGAGGGGGCGGGATGCAGGTGACCGCGCCGGCATAGACGATGCCTGCGGCCGGCGGTGACCCGGAGTTGAAGATCGTGCCACCGCCCAGCGAGACGATGTAGGAGTTGTCCGTCTGCCACGCGCCTGAGGCGTTGTAGGCGATGATGACCGCATCGCCGATGTTGACCCCGAGCTGCACCGTCACCGAAGGCACACCGGCAGGTACCGTGTAATTCGTGGCCACGCCGTTGATGGTGATGGTGACGAACGAGGTGCCCCAGCCATCGCTGAAGCTGTCGAACAGGGTGAGCGTGTAGACGCAATCACCCGCCGGGGGGGCTGCGCAGGCGATGACCAGGGGTGCGCAGACCGCATTGGTCGCGCAGATGTACTGGTCCACCAGCACGCGCAGCTGACCGGTGAAGTTCGCCGTCCAGGTCACGGAGGATTGCAGCCCGGTACCGCACGCATCGTCGTTGTACCCGAGCGATCCGCCGCCGGTGTTGTTGTACAGCGTGATCTGCGTATCGAAGGTGGCGGCGCAGGTACTGAAGGTGTAGGTGTTGCCGCTCACCACGTTCACCAAGGCGTACTGCCCGCCTTGAACGCAGGGAACGGTGGTGCTGCCGGGACAGGGAGGCGTGACGGCGACGCCCGACAGCGCATTGTCGTTGGGGCACTGGGCCACCGCGCAGGTCGAAAGGCCTGCGGCCAGAACGATGATCGGTGATCGGCAGGTGCGCATCGGAGCCAAGGCAAGGTAGGCACTTCCGCTGGTGGCCGGAGCCCGGTCGTTCGGGGACAGGGCTCCGGACGCCGGGCTCCTCCGATCGCGCCGGGGCCGATCAGGTCCTGTCGCCCGTCCTGGTGCCGCGCTTCGCCTTCGCAGGGATGCCGTTCGCGGAGTCGTTCTTCAGCAGCTTCACCTCGTAGAGATCGGTGCGGCGGTCGCGCATGATGCGCACACTGCCGTGCGCGTTGAGCTCCTTCAGCAGGTCGCGGTCCACGTCCACGATCAGCGTCATCTCCGTGTTGGGTGTGGCCTCGCTCTTGATGCCGTTGGTGGGGAAGGCGAAGTCGCTCGGGGTGAACACGGCGCTCTGGGCGAACTGGATGTCCATGTTCTCCACCTTGGGGAGGTTGCCCACGCTGCCGGCGATGGCCACGTAGCACTCGTTCTCGATGGCGCGGGCCTGTGCGCAGCGTCGCACACGCATGTAGCCGTTCTGTGTATCGGTGAGGAAGGGCACGAAGAGGATCTGCATGCCCTGCAGGGCCAGCAGGCGCGAGAGCTCGGGGAACTCCACATCGTAGCAGATGAGGATGCCCACCTTGCCGCAGTCGGTGTCGAACACGCGCACCTCATCGCCACCCACCATGCCCCAGTACTGCACTTCGTTGGGGGTGATGTGCACCTTTTCGAATTTCTCCCAGGTGCCATCGCGGCGGCACAGGTAGCCCACGTTCTTCAGGTGCTCGCCATCCTGCCAGGGCATGGACCCGGTGATGATGTTCACGTTGTACCGGATGGCGAAGTCGATGAACTTGTCCCGCAGGGGTTCGGTGTACCGCGCCAGTCCGCGCATGGCAGCGGCCTGGTCCAGGTCGTTGTACTCCGCCAGGAGGGGGGCATTGAACAGTTCCGGGAACAGGCAGAAATCAGCCTGATAGCTGCTTATCGCATCCACGAAGAACTCCACCTGGTCGCAAAGGGCATCGAAGTTCGACATGGTCCGCATCTGCCATTGGACCAGCCCCAGTCGCACCACATCATTGGCGCGCCCCGCGATCTTCGGGCGCTGGTCGTGATAGATGTTGTTCCATTCCAGCAGAGTGGCGTACTCGCGTGAGCTGCTATCGCCTTCGAGATAGCCCTTCATCACCTTCAGCACGTGGAAGTCGTTGCTCAGTTGGAACGACAGGGTGGGGTCGTACAGTTCCTTGAGCTTCACCTTCTCGATGTACGCACGCGGGCTCAGCTGATCCGCATACCTCGCATAGTTGGGGATGCGCCCTCCGGCGATGATCGACCTCAGATTGAGGCGTTCACATAGTTCCTTACGCGCCTCGTAAAGCCGCCGTGCCAGCCGCATGCCGCGGTACTCGGGATGTACGAACACATCAATGCCGTACAGCACATCGCCTTCCGGGTCGTGGGTGCTGAAGGTGTAGTTGCCCGTGATCTGCCGATAGGTGTGCCGGTCACCGTAGAGGTCATAGTCGACGATGATGGAGAGGGCCGAGGCCACCACCTTGCCGTTCACCGTGACGCAGAACTGGCCGTCGGGGAAGCGGGCGATGAGGCTGCGGATATGGTCCTCCCGCCAGATGGCACCGGCCATGTCCGGATAGGCCTGCACCATGGCCTCGCGCAGGTGCTGGAAATCCTCGAGCTTCAGGTGGCGCAGGCGGATGCGAATGTCCTTGGGCATGCCCCAAAGGTACCTTCGCACCATGGGTAGGAAGGTCATCCTCACCGGCGCCACAGGCTACGTGGGCGAAGGCGTCCTGCTGGAATGCCTGGCGCATCCCGAAGTGGACCAGGTGCTCGTGGTGGGACGCCGGAGCTGCGGCCGCAGCCATGCGAAGTTGACCGAGCTGCTGGTGCCCGACTTCCTGGAGCTGGATGCGGTAAAGGACCGGTTCACCGGCTACGATGGGTGTTTCTTCTGCGCGGGCATCAGCTCGGTGGGCATGGGCGAGGCGGACTACACACGCGCCACCTACGACACCACACTGGCATTCGCACGGGCCGTGCATGAAGGATCATCGCTCGCCACGTTCATCTATGTGTCGGGTGCTGGAACGAACCTCCACGGTCGGCAGATGTGGGCACGGGTGAAAGGCCGGACCGAGCAGGAGCTCTCCACCCTGGGCTTCCGGCAGCAGTTCAACTTCCGACCGGGCCTGATGACACTTACGCCCGGCATGCGCAACCCGAAGTGGTGGATGCGCGTCCTGGTGCCCGCGTTCGCCGTGCTGATGCCCTGGGTCACCTGCAGCATGAAGCAGGTGGGCCTGGCCATGATCCACGCCGTACAACGGGGCTACCCGAAGAACGTGCTGGAAGTGAAGGACATCAAGGCGCTGGCGAAGGCCTAGCCTGGTCCTTCACCCACGTCGCACCCAACACCCCACCGCGCCCATCGCGCACGGTGATGCGGTACAGCCCTGCGGGCAGCGCTTCCGTGGCGACCACCGGCCGGAGATCGGTGGTGCGTTGTTGCAGCACCATGCGGCCGGTGGCATCGAAGAGGGTGATGGTGTGCGGGCCCTGAGGCAGATCGAGGGTGAAGTGGGAGGAGCCGGGGTTGGGGAAGGGCATCAAAAGATCCCTGTGGTATCGGTCCACATGGAGCCCGAGGTCACAGACATCGAGCCAGTCGGGAGCATGGTAACTGATCTCGTTGTCCGAATAGCAACGCACGCTCTCATAGCCTCCGTCGAACATGCACCAAGGGTCGAAGATCAGTCCACCGAGCAAGCCGATGCGTTCGTGGTAGGGCAGTAGCGGTCCGCCGATCAATGAGCCGTCCGCCTGCACTCCGTCCAAGGTGCAGGAACGAAGCGGAAAGCCATCCACCCAGTACGTGGTGGTATCAACGACCTGGTACATACCCGCCGGGTGGTCTTCGCCACAAGGCTGCGGGGCTCCCGGATACCACCGATCTCCGGGTACGGCATCGAAGCGGACCAATGTGTCCCACACGTTGTTCTTCAGGATGAGCACCAAGTCATTCTCCACGCTGGTGTAATGGACCGCGCTTTGCGCCAGATACTCCGGTTGGCCCGAAAAGGTGCTGATGATATAGCCTTCGTCGTTCAAGCGCTGTGCTGTCCTTCCGACGATCACCGTATCTCCGGTGTAGGTGCGATGCAGGTATCCGCTGAACAAATAGCCGCCTGTGGAAAGGTGCCACTCAGCTCCCGGCGGACACCAGCTCTGAGCCGAGGCCAGCAAGGGCAGCAGGGCCATGGTGAGGAGTGCGGCGCGCATGATGAACGAATGTAAGGAGGAGACGGGGTGCGGTGGGGAAGTGCTGCCTGGGCAGTGCCACCAGCCATTACTGCGCTTTCACCCACGTCGCACCCATCACCGCGCCGCGTTCATCCCACACGGTGATGCGGTACAGCCCTGCAGGCAGCCCTTCCGTGCCGATCACCGGCCGGGCATCGGTGGTGCGTTGTTGCAGCACCATGCGGCCCGTGGCATCGAAGAGGGTGATGGTGTGCGGGCCGTGAGGCAGATCGAGGGTGAAGTGGGTGGTGCCGGGGTTGGGGAACGGCACTGCGCCGTGTGCGACCGGCCTGTCCGGGACCGACAACGTATAGCCGCAATCGCTCACGCCCGGCATGGCGAAGTCGATGTCCTGATCGCTGTAGCACCACAGGCCGTCGTAGGGCACATCGGTAACGTACCAATTGAACGCGTTGATGTGCAGGTGCAGCCCGCCGATCCGCTCGTACACGGTGTCCACAGGTGATCCGGGGATGGGCTCAACGACCAGACGGCGCAGCGGAACGCCGTCGATCACTTCCGTGGCCGTATCCATCACGGTGATCATGATGGTGCTGCCATCGGGCCAGCCGGCGGCGTTCCAGTGGTCGCCGGGCGCGGCGCCGAACCAGAACAGCGTGTCGTAGGAACTGTTGTTGTCCCAGATGAACACCACCTCATTGGCGTAGCGCGTGAACAGCGGGAATGACGGATACACCGTGTAGTTGGTCGTTCCCCACGGGGCCACCACGTTGGTCTGGTCCAGGCGCTGGGCCGTGAAGCCGCTGAGGAGGGTATCCGCCGTGTATTCCACCCGCTGCACACCGGAATAACCTCCGAGGATATTGGTGTATTCGAAGGTCCACGTGGCCCCCGGCGGGCACCAGGCTTGAGCCGAGGCCAGCAAGGGCAGCAGGGCCAAGGGGAGGACTGCGGCGCGCATGATGACCGAATGTGCGGAGTAGACGGGGGTGGAGTGGGGGAATGTTGCCTGGGCAGGCCCACCAGCCCTTAGTCAGTCTTCAGCCAAGTAGCACCCATCAACCCGCCTTGTGCACCGCGCACGGTGATGCGGTACAGCCCAGCGGGCAGCGCTTCCGTGGCGATCACCGGCCGTGTATCGGTGGTGCGTTGTTGCAGCACCATGCGACCCGTGGCATCGAAGAGGGTGATGGTGTGTGGGCCGGGTGGGAGATCAAGTGTGACGTGGGTGGTGCCGGGGTTGGGGAAGGGCGCCAAGGTCGAAGTTGGACCAGGCTCACCAAGACCGACGAGCGAAGTACAACCGTAGGGCCATTCGGGGTCGGTCCATTGGAGGTCATCATCGCTGTAGCACCGCAGCCCGCCGAAGGGGTGATCCACCAGGAACATGGGGCTAATGGCATTGATGAAGATCTCCATGAAGCCCAGTCGTTCGGTCAGGGTATCGATCGGTTCCGGACCTGGAGTGTCCAGCCCGACCACCACCTGCCGGAGTTGTAGTCCAGCGATCGTGGTCCAGAGGGTATCGAGCACAAGGAAGTCCGGTACCCCACCATAAGTCCATGGCACGGACCAACGATCGCCGGGCACCGCGCTGAACCAGTACAGCGTATCGTATGCCGCCTCGTTGGGGTTCCAGAGCTGCACCACATCGGAAGTCCCGGTGGTGAAGTAGACGCCCATCGGGGTCTCGTTCCAATACGCTTGGGTCGGGTAACTGTATGCGTTCACTCGCACCTCCAGCCGCTGGGCTGGCATGCCGCCGACAACGGTATCAGCGGTATGGTCCACACGCGCATGACCGATAACGCCACCAAGGATATCGGTGTAGCCAAAGGTCCAAGTAGCCCCCGGTGGGCACCAGCTCTGGGCGAAGGCCAGCATGGGGAGGAAGGCCAGGGCAAGGAGGTTGGCACGCATGATGATCGAATGTAGGGAGGAGACGGGCGCCACCGAAAGAGCGCTGCCCCGCAATGATCGGCTGAGCAAAGGGTTGGCGGCGCTACGATCTGTGCTAAGCGCGGAAGGATCTCCCGGGGAGTTGGGTTAGCTTGCTCACATGATCTTCAGGTCGATCGCCTTCTTCGCCATTGCGCTGCTCGTCCTCGCCTCTTGTACCAACAGACCTGTGCCAGGGGAAGGTGAACGCTTGAGCAACGAACTGACCGATTCGATCAAGCTCATCACCACGGCGGCCGACTTCAACGGCTTCGGAGTCGCGCTGGTGGACAGCACCGGCGTGCTCTATGCGAACGGCTTCGGCACGGCCGATGTGTCGCGCCACAGGCCTTACACCGGGAACACCGTGCAACCCATCGCTTCCATCAGCAAGACCTTCATCGGGCTGGCGGTGATGAAGGCCGTGGACCTGGGCTTGCTCAAACTCGATGATCCGGTCGTGACGCACCTGCCCTTTCCGGTGGTGAACCCGCATCACTCGGAGTTGCCCATCACCGTACGTCACCTGGTCACACACACCTCCACGATCCTCGACAAGGAGAACTACCTGTTCCGTGCGTGGCTCCTGCAGGACACAACGGACTTGGAAAAGAACCTGGCGCTGGACATCGGGGAATGTCGGTTCAGTGCGCCGAACACAGCCGTATCGATGGAGGAGTTCCTGCGTCGTTACCTCGCACCGGATGGCCCGTGGTACAGCGACAGTGCCTTCGCGGACCTGAGGCCCGGTGAGCGGTTCGCCTACTCGAACATCGGGGCCACGCTGGCGGCCTTGGTGGTGGAGAAGGCCAGCGGCATGTCCTTCGACGCCTTCACGCAACGCCACATCCTCGACCCGTTGGGCATGCGCTGCTCCACCTGGCACGGGGAGCATCTGGCGGACACAGCGATCTCCCGGTTGTACCGCACGCGCACCGAAGCCTATCCGCGCTACTTCTGCGCCACCTACCCGGATGGAGGCATGGTCACGAGCGCGGATGACTTCGCGAAGTACATGGCGGAACTGGTGAAGGGCTCGCGCGGCACGGGCACCCTGCTGAGCAAGGAGAGCTATGCCGACTATTTTCGCGAGCAGCTCGTGGACAGCCAATTCGTGGACCGCGCCACAGGCCCCTTCACGGACGAGCACAACATCGGCATCACCATCGGCTTCAGCTCCGAAGGCTTCTTCGGGCATACCGGCGGGGATCCGGGTCTCTTCTCCATGTTCTTCGTGGAGCGAAGGACCGGTCTGGGGCGGTACATGATCGTGAACACGGACCTGGAGGGCTGGGAGCACCACAAGCGGGTGTGGGACCTGTTGGGGCGGTATGCCAGCAAGATGAGCGAAGCACGGTAGTCCCGCCAGGGATGGGAGCGGCAGCCCGGCGAAGCGGAGGCCTACGCAGGTGTGGAGCGAGGAGGCGACCAACGGAAGCCCCCGCAGCCCGATGCGATGCCGTGCGCCGCAAGCCGGCTACAGCGCACAGCCCGTCCGGCGGCCCCATTCACCACTGACCAGTCGCCATTCGCTTTATCACCCTTCTCCCCACCTTCACCATTCTCACCCCTCCCGGTAACTTCGCCCCACTCCCGGGCACCAGCCCGCCGCCATAGCCATGTCCACCTTCGTGCAAGCTCCTCCCTACGTCCCCAAGAACAAGATCCGTGTGGTCACCGCCGCCTCGTTGTTCGACGGCCACGATGCCGCCATCAACATCATGCGCCGGATCATCCAGAGCACCGGCGCCGAGGTGATCCACCTGGGACATGACCGCAGCGTGGAGGACGTGGTGAACACCGCGATCCAGGAGGATGCGCACGCGATCGCCATGACCAGCTATCAGGGCGGGCACACCGAGTACTTCAAGTACATGTTCGACCTGTTGAAGGAAAAGGGCGCGGGTCACATCAAGATCTTCGGCGGTGGCGGCGGCACCATCCTGCCCAGCGAGATCGAGGAGCTGCACGCGTACGGCATCACGCGCCTGTACCATCCGGACGATGGCCGTGCGATGGGCCTGCAGGGCATGATCAACGACATGCTGGAGAAGGCCGACTTCGACCTGAGCGCGCATGTGAACGGAGAGGCGAAGGAGCTTTCACCGAAGAACTGGCCCGCCATCGCGCGCTTGATCAGCACGGCGGAGAACCATCCGGAGGTCTATGCGAAGGTGGCGGACACGGTGCACAAGAAGGCCGAAGCCAACAAGGCGCCCATCCTCGGCATCACGGGCACGGGCGGCGCGGGGAAATCGTCCATGGTGGATGAGCTGATCCGCCGCTTCATCATCGATCAGCCGACCAAGACCATCGGCGTGATCAGCGTGGACCCGAGCAAGCGCAAGACCGGCGGCGCGCTGCTGGGCGACCGCATCCGCATGAACAGCATCCGCGGCGAGCGCGTGTACATGCGTAGCCTCGCCACGCGCCAGAGCAACCTCGCGCTGAGCAAGCACGTGAAAGAAGCCGTGGAAGTGCTGAAGGCCGCGGGCTTCGACCTGATCGTGCTGGAGACCAGCGGCATCGGCCAGAGCGACACCGAGATCCTGGACCACAGCGATGTGAGCCTCTACATCATGACGCCGGAGTTCGGCGCGGCCACGCAGCTGGAGAAGATCGACATGCTCGACTTCGCCGACGTGGTGGCCATCAATAAGTTCGATAAGCGCGGCGCCCTCGATGCCCTGCGCGACGTGAAGAAGCAGTACAAGCGCAACCACCAGCTGTGGGACGCCGACGATGACACGCTCCCCGTGGTGGGCACCATCGCCAGCCAGTTCAACGACCCCGGCACCAACACGCTCTACGCCCGCTTGATGGCCAAGATCGCCGAGAAGACCGGCGTGGACTTCAAGAGCACCTTCCACGGGATGGACGAGATGAGCGAGAAGGTGTGGATCATCCCCCCCGCCAAGAGCCGCTACCTGAGCGAGATCAGCGAGAACAACCGCCGCTATGATGATCGGGTGACGAAGCAGGCACGTATTGCGGACCAACTCTATGGGCTGTACTCATCGATCCTCACGCTCGGCGGGCCTGACGTCCTTCACGGAGTGGTGAGTGACGAGTGGCGAGTGGCGAGTGCTGCCTCCGACGGCACACTCGCCACTCGCCACTCACCACTCGTTACTGAGCTGGTGAAGAAGTTCGAGGACATCCGAAAAGACCTCGACCCCCACCTCTGGTCCATGCTCCAGAACTGGAAGACCGAGGAGGAGAAATACTCCGGTGAGTTCTACACCTACTCCGTCCGCGGCAAGGAGATCAAGGTGCCGAACCACACCGAGAGCCTCAGTCACCTGAAGATCCCGAAGGTGGCACTGCCGAAGTTCCGCAGCTGGGGCGACAAGGTGCGCTGGGCCATGCAGGAGAACACGCCCGGCTTCTTCCCCTACACCGCGGGCATCTATCCCTTCAAGCGCCAGGGCGAGGATCCCGCGCGGATGTTCGCCGGCGAGGGCGGTCCGGAGCGCACGAACAAGCGCTTCCACTACGTGAGCCAGGGCATGCCCGCCAAGCGCCTCAGCACCGCCTTCGACAGCGTGACGCTCTACGGCCACGATCCCGGTCGTCGCCCCGACATCTACGGCAAGGTGGGCAACAGCGGCGTGAGCATCTGCTGTCTGGACGATGCCAAGAAGCTCTACAGCGGCTTCGACCTCAGCGACCCGAAGACCAGCGTGAGCATGACCATCAACGGTCCCGCGCCCATGCTCCTCGGCTTCTTCATGAACGCCGCCATCGACCAGAACTGTGAGAAGTACATCCGCGCGAACGGACTTGTCGAGGACGTGGAGAAGAAGATCGCGGAGCGCTGGGGGAAGGTGAAGGAGGCGAATGGCGAATGGTCAATGGCGAATGGAGGGAAGGGCTCTTCCCATTCACCAACTCCCATTCACCATTCACCAGCTCGCCCGCAATACCACGGCGAGATCCCCCAAGGCAACGACGGCCTCGGCCTGATGCTCCTCGGCATCACCGGCGATCAAGTCCTCCCCGCCGACGTCTACGCCAAGATCAAGGCCGACACCCTCCAGCAGGTCCGCGGCACCGTGCAGGCCGACATCCTCAAGGAGGACCAGGCGCAGAACACCTGCATCTTCAGCACCGAGTTCGCGCTGCGCTTGATGGGCGACGTGCAGCAGTACTTCATCGATCAAAAGGTCCGCAACTTCTACAGCGTCAGCATCAGCGGCTACCACATCGCGGAGGCCGGCGCCAACCCCATCTCGCAGCTCGCCTTCACCCTGGCCAACGGCTTCACCTACGTGGAGTACTACCTCAGCCGGGGCATGGACATCAACGCCTTCGCGCCCAACCTGAGCTTCTTCTTCAGCAACGGCATGGACCCCGAGTACGCCGTGATGGGCCGCGTAGCGCGCCGCCTCTGGGCCAAGGCGCTCAAGCACCGCTACGGCGCCGACGAGCGCAGCCAGATGCTGAAGTACCATATCCAGACCAGCGGCCGCAGCCTCCATGCGCAGGAGATCGACTTCAACGACATCCGCACCACATTGCAGGCGCTGTACGCCATCTACGACAACTGCAACAGCCTCCACACGAACGCCTACGACGAGGCCATCACCACGCCCACCGAGGAAAGCGTGCGCCGCGCCATGGCCATCCAGCTCATCATCAACCGCGAGCTCGGCCTGGCCAAGAACGAGAACCCGTTGCAGGGCAGCTTCATCATCGAGGAGCTCACCGACCTGGTGGAAGAGGCCGTGCTCACCGAGTTCGACCGCATCACCGAGCGCGGCGGTGTGCTGGGCGCCATGGAGACCATGTACCAGCGCAGCCGCATCCAGGAGGAGAGCCTCTACTACGAGACGCTGAAGCACACGGGCGAATACCCGATCATCGGCGTCAACACGTTCTTAAGCTCCAAGGGCTCACCGACCATCCTTCCGAAGGAAGTGATCAGGGCTACGGAAGAAGAGAAGGAAGCGCAGATAGCGACCGTCCAGAACTTGAAAGCCGCGTATGCGGATGAAGCGGCCAAGGCGATCAAGGACCTTCAGCAGGCCGCGATCCGGAACGAGAATATGTTCGAGGTGCTGATGGAAGCCACGAAGTATTGCAGCCTGGGGCAGCTCACGGCAGCGATGTTTGAAGTCGGTGGCCAGTATCGTCGCAATATGTGATCCGGCGGATGCTGAGCACAGCGAAGTCCCGCCGATGTGACCGTAGCCGAGGAACGAGGAGTACGGGCATACGAGCGGGATTCGAGGTTGGCGGTCAGTACAGGAGGAATATGTGACCGGGCCCGCTCCGGCTTATCTTCGTGTCATGGCCACGGCGCACAACTACATCCAGCTATCCTCCCTTCCGGAGGATGTTCGCCAGCAGGTGCTCGACTTCATTGAGTTCCTGATGCGGCAGAAACAAGGCAAGGATCCCGCGGACAAGGGTGGGCGCAAGACGCCCGTGCTGGGGCTCGCTAAGGGCAAGGTGGTGATCCCGGATGATTTCGACGCGCCGCTCGACGACTTCAAGGAATACATGTGATGCGGGTGCTCTTGGACACCCATATCCTGCTTTGGGGCCAGGCGGGCGACCCGGCATTGCCCAAGGATGCTGAACAGGCGATCCGGTCCGAAGGCAACGAGGCTTGGGTAAGCGTGGTCTCCTTCTGGGAGATCGGCCTCAAGCACAGCATTGGCAAGCTGCCGTTGCTCATGCCGCTCGATGACTTCTTTCAGACCATCCTCGATGCGAACTTCATGGTGCTTCCGTTGGATCCCGCGCACATCGTAGCCGCATCCACGCTTCCACTGCACCACCGCGATCCCTTCGACCGGATGCTGATCGGCCAAGCCAAGCATGAAGGCATGCAGCTGATCACCGTGGACGCGCAGTTCAAGGCCTATCACATACCCTTGATCGGCTTGTGATGACCGACATGCTGAGCAGAGCGAAGTCCCGCCGATGTGACCGTAGCCGAGGAACGAGGCGTACGGGCATACGAGCGGGATTCGCCGTGCTGATGGAGGCGACGAAGTATTGCTCGCTGGGTCAGCTCACCCAGGCGATGTTCGAGGTGGGGGGGCAGTACAGGAGGAATATGTAGGGCGTATCCCATTTCTGCCGCACAAGCTCACACACGGGCCGGGCCATCCGCTATAGCCGGCTTGTCGCAGCAAGCGGTCGTGGTGCGGCGGTGGCTTCTCCCGGGCTTGAACCGGGATGGTCGCCTCCTCGCTGCACGCGCCCGCAAGACCGCTCCGGCGCCGGGCTGCCGCTGCTTTTCCTTACGCGAGAGCATGCAACACCCGCCGCACCGTCGAGCCCTGTCTCGACTTCGTCAGATCATGCTCCCAGATGCGGAGCACACGCCAGCCCTTCGCACGCAGTTCACGGTTCACTTTCCGATCCCGTGCCTTGTTCGCATCCAGCTTTGTGGACCAGAACACACTGTTGCCCTTCGGTCGGGTGGCGTGCTTGGGGCAGCCGTGCCAGAAGCAGCCATCCACGAACACGGCGAGCTTCTGCTTCGGAAAGGCGAAGTCGGGACGGCCGGTGATAGGATAGTGCCTTCTCCAGCCGGTGATGCCATCTGCGCGGAACAACTTGGCAAGCGCGACTTCCGTGTCCTTGTTACCCTTGCCCCGGATGCGGGACATCACTTGCGAACGCTTCGCTTGCGTGTAGATGTCAGTTCGGATCGTTCTACTCCGGTTCTCCCTAGTCATGGAACTCTAGGAGGCCAAAACCATGTCTTCAATGTCATCCTGGAATACGTGTTTCCGATGAAAGTCTAAATAAACGCCCCTGTTCTCAGGGTAGATTCTCATTTTGTTCTTTGCGGTGGGATTGATTCCCAATCGTTCCCAAGTGTATGCGCTGAGTTGTGTGCCGCACACAAGACTGCCGTCGTCCAAGAAGGTGATATATCCCTGATCGAAGAGCCGGTCATAAGTAGGCGACAGCGCAAGACCATTGAGGTGGTCTAGTGCCTGGTCGAGTCGATTCTCCTTGATACAGACGCTGTAAGGCTTAATATGACTCGCGACAAGTAGCCGTTCGTCGCTGATTTTGGAGAAAGGACATTGAACCATATGATCAATCACAGCTCGGCGATATGCGTCCTGACCCTGCCGGTATTCTCGGGTAGCCTTTACTTCGCCTTTGGTTGCTTCAGACGCGGGAATCTCCGTCGCCTGAGGATGCACAAAGGCTCGGAACTGATAGTCGAGAAGGATGCGGAAATAGAAGAGTGGTTTGGAGTCTTTTGTTGGCCTAACAGGGAGCAACTTGAGAATGGACAGATAGCTAATCCTCGGAAGTATGAGCTTTCTCCACAATGACCATATTGCATCATCAGATCTTATATAGCCACGGTTCTGGGGCTTATCCCAATTGTCCGAGGCATCATAGATGCTGAAGAAAATGTGGTCCTGTTCCAGCGCCTTTACTAGTTCATATCGTTCAGTATAAAACTGACCAATATCCTCGTGGTACACCTGTTCCTGCTTGTAGTACTCTGCCCTGGCGTCGTCAAGGTATTTGAGGAGATTAGCCTTGCTGAAAAAGCAAGTTCCGTCCTGAACCACGGCGCCGGCTTCGCGAGCGGAGGAAATCGACTTGCGGTGTTTCGCTGAGTCAAAATGCGGTTTGCCCCACTGCGAGTACTCAAAGAATTGAGATCGACTATTGCCTATCTCGCCAGCATATGTCCCGATGTGCTTCTTCGATTCGCCACTGCCATCATACTGTGCGAGCTTGTTGGTTCTATGTATGAAACTATCTTCAGCTCTAAAGTCCTGTATGGAATCGACGATGTAGTATTCGACTCCATTAATCCGCAGTCGCTGAACCTCTTGTCCACTAGGCATTGCCGAAGCGCGTAATGTCCATTTGTTTCAGCAGGGCAATCAACACATCAACAACGATGCTATTCCCTGCTTGGCGATACATCTGAGTATCGCTCACTTCAATCTTGAATGTATCCCTAAACCCCATTAACCTCAGACACTCGCGCGGTGTGAGCTTGCGTATGCGACCGTAGTTGTGAGTCACGTAATTATCAACCCCTGCACGGTGCATTTTGTGCATCGACTGGAGCAGGGGACGAGCTACAGCGAGGTCTGTTTCAGTGCTGGTCTTGAAGTTTTTAGTTCCGCCAGCAAGGACGTACTTGCTCACCTTGGGCGACAGGTAGTACTTCTCTTCAACCTTGCTGACGTCAAAGACGAACTCATCAAAGTCAGTCTTGAGTTTGCGGTTATCGAACACGAAGTCGCCATGCCAATTGAACTGCTGGTTGGCCTTTTGGCACAACGCCACTGCACCATTAATTTGGGTGTAGCGCTTCATCCGATTCTTTGTACTGGTCACGAACTTGATTCCCTTCTCGCGTAGGTAATACTTGGATTCCGTGTAATCCTCCAGGAAATCCTGCATGGTTCTGTCCAAATCCACCGGTTGCGGGAAACTGAAGTCCACATCATGGTTAAGGAAGCCGACAACGAAAATTCGCTCACGATGCTGAGGAATGCCGTAGTCCTTGCTATTGAGCAAGTCGAAGTGAATCTTGTAGCCAAGATCATGAAAGACGTCCTTCACGACCTTCCATGTCCTTCCACCATCATGATTGGTAAGGCCTCGAACGTTCTCATAGATGAAAACCTTGGGCTTTGCTTCCTGAACGATTCGTGCAAACTCATAAAACAGCGTTCCACGAGTGTCCTCGAGCCCAAGTCGCTTCCCGACCATTGAGAACGCCTGACAAGGGCTGCCCCCAACGAGCAGATCGATTTTCTTCTTGTACTTCTTCGCGCTGAAGTCATGAATATCCGAGTGCCAATGCTTGTGACCTATCTCGTAGTTGGCGAAATAGCTCCGCTTGACGTGCTCATCTATATCCCCGGCAAAGAGGATGTCATGCTTCAACTCCAACCGTTGAAAGGCGTGCTCGATAGCTCCGATGCCGCTGAAGGTCGTGCCGATATTGATCGTCGCCTTGGGATTTTCGAACTTGCTCTTCCTCCAGTCTTTTGTGCCGTGGAACAGTTTTCCGCCCTCTTGGACAGTCGAAGTAGGTATTGATGACTCGCGGTAAGTCATGGTGTCGTTAGTGCTACGGCTTGAGGTGACTGTAGGAATGGTACGAACCTAGTAAGGGGAGTCTGTTCGAGCTTGAGAGGATCAGGAGCATTTGTTAACAGACTGCCAGTTCGAAGAGCCTCGACCTTGCGATGCTTTGGGCCATTCAAGAACTGGCGCAAGACACCCGTTCCTTCAACCCGACATGCTGCGCTTCGGAGCAGTACAGCTCGTCGTCGGTGAGCTGTGCTAGTTGGTGACGATGCCATGCCTCCTCGGCAAGTGGGGCAAGCGCGACCGGCCAGCCACTTTGCACGTAGCGCGGCACCACCAATCGCTGGTCCAGAGCCCGGTACACTGCCGGTCCATCATAGGCCGTGATCAACTGGTCGCCGTGGTTCGTTGCGTCATCGGGATGCAGACCTCCATACAGGAAGAACACGGCCGCCCAAGCCTGCTTTAACGCTTCTGCCGGAAGCTGCTGCACGGGCTGGTCCAACGTCGGGAGCAGCCACTGAAGCGCTTGCTGTTCGTTGCTCGGAATGAAGTTGGAAGAGGTGCTCATTGCTGATGGATATTTTGACATCAACCGGACGGCATTATAAGCACCAGCCTCAACGGGTCCAAGCCTTGTTGAAAACTTGAATCGGCATCGTCAATCACCACCCGCAAACCATGGTCGCGCGAGGAGCTGCTGATCCTCCTCAACCTGTATGAGAAGATCCCCTTCGGCAAGTTCGATCAAGGCAACCCCGTGCTGATCGATGTGGCCCAGCGGATGGAGCGCACGCCGGGCAGTGTGGCCATGAAGCTGAGCAACCTGGCCTCCTTGGATGAGCGGTTGGCCGCACGCGGCATCAAGGGCTTATCCGGCGCGAGCACGCTAGACCGGCAGGTGTGGGCGGAGTTCCATGCCCAGCACGAAGCCTTGGCTCCCGAAAGCGAGGCGCTGCTGGCCAAGCTCCTCACCGGCGATGCGGACAGTGCGATCGAAGTGCAGCCCGAGGCCATCACCGTGCTGCGCGCACCCGAAGGCCCCACCGAAAGCACCGCCTCCGTTAAGGTGCGCCGCGGTCAGCGCTACTTCCGGCAGGCCGTGCTCAACGCCTACAACGGTCGGTGCGCGGTCACGGGTTTGGGCATCCGCGATCTGCTGGTGGCTTCGCACATCGTGCCGTGGAACGTGGCCGAGCAGCACCGCCTGGACCCGCAGAACGGCATCGCCCTGAACGCGTTGCACGACAAGGCCTTCGACCGCGGGCTGATCACCTTCGATACCCAGCTACGGCTGGTGTGCTCCAAAGCACTCAAGGACCATTTCGCTGACGCGACCGTGGCCCAGAGCTTCCAGGCCTTAGAAGGCAAGCCGCTAACCGTTCCGGCGGAGGCCGCCGGCCCGAAGGCCGAGTACCTCGAGTGGCACCGGCGGGAGGTGTTCGGGCGATAACTGTCCGGGTCAGGCCACCTTCACGGTGTATTCCCGGATCAGCGTTTCCGCGGGGATGCGCAGGTGCTTGTGCAGGGTGCGGATCATGCTGAGGCTGAGCTTGCGTTTACCGCTGAGGATCTCGCTGCGCCGCTGCCGTGAACCGAGCCACTTATCGAGGTCCTTTTCACTCAGCCCCAGCTGGTCCAACCGGAACTTGATGGCCTCGATGGGGTCGGGCGGGGGCACAGGGTAATGGATGTCCTCGTACTCCTCCACCACCATGGTGAGCAGCTCCAGTTCATCGAACGCGGCGCTTCCCTCTTTGGGGTCAAGGTCAAAGAGCTCCTGGATGCGCAGCAGTGCCGCCTTATGCTCCTTTCTGGTTCGAATGGGCTTAACCTTCATAGCGCAACGTCGTTACGTCCACCTTGTCGTACTCGGCATGGGTCATGACCCGGATGATGTGGACGATGCCGTTCCGGGTGGAGGGCTTCTTGTACCGCACACGGGCCACCAGGCGGAAGGCATTGCCCTTGATGTGGAAGACCAGCCGGTCCCCACCCACGAACGACACGGACGGGAAGCTGCGCTTGATGTCCTCCGGTGTAGCCCATGTTTCCTTTTTCACCAGCTCGTACCAGGCCCGCAGCGGTTGCAAGGCTTGGACATGCCGCTTGCCATACTGTTCGAGGGTCTCCTTGGCGATGATCCGCATGCGAAGGTACGGCCAATGTAACCAAAATGGTTACAATGCTCCTTTGGCGGTACGAGCGCGTCCGCTACCGCACTGGACATGCGTGAGCGGGCGCAGCGGCAGCCCGGCGCAGGCGGGGCCTTGCGGATGCGGGCAACGAGGAGGCGACCGCAGGAAGCCCCCGCAGTGCCGCAGCCGCTGGACCTGACAAGTCCGGCTACAGTCCCGGCACTAGGCCGGGATGAACTCCGCACGCGACCTCGGCCGCATTTGGGCCGGGGGCCTGCCCGAACGATCACGGTTCAGCTTCCCCTCACGCCACCGGCCGCTGGAAGCGCGGCAAAGGCTGCTGCAGGAAGGCTTGCGGCGTTGCGCCGGCGTAGTGCTTGAAGTCGCGGATGAGGTGCGCCTGATCGCTGTAGCCGAGCAGGGTGGCCAGGCCGATCCAGTCCACCGTGCGGGCGGCGCGCGACCGGTCGTAGGCCTCGCGGAAGCGCATGAGCTTGAAGTAGGCCTTGGGGGTGAGCCCCAGCCGCGCCTTGAAGAGGCGCTGCATCTGGCGGTCGCCCACGAAGAGCACATCGTTCACAGCGGCCTTGTCCCACGTGTGCCCCTGGGCACGCATGCGCAGCAGGGCCTGCACGAAGCGGTCCTCCACGGCGGGCAGGTGCTCCAGCTGTGCGCTGAGCAGGAGCTCGAAGCGCTGCACGGCATCCTGCGGGCCGCGGGCGGTGAGGATGTGCTCCACGGCGCGGCGCTCGCGCGCATCGAGCAGGGGCCAGGCATCGGCGTAGGAATCGCAGATGCCATCGAGCGGCAGGCGGAAGAGGCGCAGCATGCCCTCGGGCTTGAGGCGTGCGCCGAGCATGGAGCTGGCGCCGTTCATGGTCCACACCAGGGGCTGCAGGGCGATGCCGGTGAAGTAGACGCGCGGAAAGGTGGTCCAGCGGCCGTGGAGCAGCCCGGTGCTGTAGGGGCCGCGGAGGTGCATCATGAGCTCGCACATGCCGAGCGGGATGCAGCACTGCTCGGGCGTGATATCGCGCTCGGTGCCTCCGGTGGTGAAGGTCCAGTAGCGGTCCACGAAGGGGGCGAGGGCCGGCGCGGGCGCGTGCTCCTGGTAGGCGATCTCCATGGCCAAGGCAAGTTAGGTGCTCACAGCTGGTCGGGCGGCACGGGTGCGGGCACCACGTTCTCCACGGGCTTGGTGCTCATGAGGTAGGCGTAGATGGCGCTGATGTCCGCATCGGGCATGCGGGCGAAGTTGGGCCAGGGCATGGGCGGCAGCAGCGGGCGCGAGCCTTCGAGTCCCTTCCACCAGCCCTTGCGCATGGCGTTGGCGAACTGCTCCTCGCTCCAGCTGCCGATGCCGGTGGCATCGCTGCTGATGTTGCCGGCGTAGCTGATGCCCCAGGGCCCCACGGCGGCGGTGTTGCCCATGGCGAAGAGCGCCCAATCGGTGAGCGCCGCCTTGGGCACGGCGGGCAGGGCCTGCGCGGCGGGGTGGCCGCTGAGCAGCCGCTCGGGATCGGGATAGGGTCCATTGGGCCCCATGAGCTTGGGCGAATGGCAGTCGTTGCAGCCCATGATCTCCACGAGGTAGCGGCCGCGTTCCTGGCGGGCCTCCAGGGTCTCCTCCTGCACCATGGGGATGGTGGAGGGCGGCGCGGGCGGCGGTTCAGGCGTATTGCAGGCGGCGAGCACGCCGATGACGGCGGGGATGAGGAAGGTGCGCATGGTGTGGTGGTTCATTGGATGCCCTGGAGGAAGAAGGCGTTGGCGGTGGCGCTGCGGTGGCGGAGGGCCTTGAGGTCGGCGTACTCGGGCGAGCCGTACCACCGCTGGGCCTGCTCCATGCTGGGGAACTCGATCATCACCGGGAAGGTGGGCCGCTGCTCGCCCTCGATCACCTCGAGCGGTCCGCCGATGGCCACGTAGCGGCCGCCGTATTGGTCCACGGTGGCCATCACGCGTTCGCGGTACTGTTGCATGCCCTGCTCATCGGTGATGGACAGGACGTCGAAAAAACCGTAGGTCTTCATGGGTGGTGTGGTTCAATGGCGCAAAACTGCCGGGTGCAGGGGGCGCCGGCATTGAAGGAATGCGACATGTTGAGATGATCGGACCGCTTCGCAGGCTGCGTGCCTCCTGGTCGATCACTGGCGGGCCTGGCCGATCATCCACCCGTACACGGCCAGCATCCACAACGCGCAAAAGGGGCCCATGTCCAGCATGCCGATGCTGTCCGGCGGATCGGGGAAGGCGGCCATGTTGATGCCGAAGAGCAGCGTGCCGCAGAGCACACCGGTGATGCTGAGGACCTTCCCGAACCGGGACGCACGCCAGAGGTGGATCGCGAAGAGGGTGATGCTGGCGGCGATGAGACAGTCCCACGCGATGTCGAGCCCGAAGTGCACGGCGTTGCCCAGTTCCACGAGCGCCATGCGCGAGGGATCGCTCTCCGGCACGCGACCATACGCGGCGAAGAGGGCTTGCTGCACAGTGAGCATGGCCAGCACGGTGACACCCGCTGCCGCACCGAGGAAGCCGGCGATGCGTGCGCCCACCCGCGCGGGGCCGCGCTCCACGGCATGCACGAGGCCGAGCGAGGCGATGGCCACCAAGGGTCCGAAGGCGAAGGCGAGCACCAGCGCGGCGGTATCCGGCACGGGCAGAAAGGCCGCGCCGAAGTAGGCGAGGATGGCGGCGATGCCGCAGATGCCGCCGGTGCGGGCCCAGGTGCGGTCCGGGTGGGACGTGTTGCGCATGAACGGATGACGATCTCCACGACCTCTTGTTACACCAGTGTCGGGTATGGATCCCATCGGTACCTTCACATGTGCCCATGCCATCCAATTCCCTCAGCAGCAGCTCCCCCTTGCGTTACGGCACCTATGGTGCGCTCTACTTCATGCAGGGCATTCCGCAGGGACTGCAGCTCTACGCGATTCCCGCCTGGATGGCCATGAACGGGCTTGACGCGGCCGTGGTGGGCGCCTATGTGGGCATCTGCACGCTACCGTGGACCTTTAAGCTCGTGGCTGGTCCGCTCATGGACCGCTACAGTTTCCTGCCCATGGGGCGCCGCAGGCCCTGGTTGCTCGGGGCGCAGCTGGGCTTGTTGGCGATGATGCTGGTGATGGCCTTCGTGCCCGATCCGCTGCACAACCTCCCGCTGTTCATGTCGGTGTCCTTCGTGCTGAACTGTTTCGGCGCCGTTCAGGATGTGGCCACCGATGGCATGGCCGTGGATGTGACGCCGCTGGAAGAACAGGCACGCGCGAACGGCATCATGTGGGGCGCGAAGGTCGTCGGCATCGGCGCCACGCTCACCGGCGGCACTTGGGCCATCAACACCTTCGGGTTCACCGCGGCGGTGGTGGGCCTCACGGCGGTGATGCTGCTGGTGCTCATCGTGCCTTCGGTGATGCGCGAACGACCGGGCGAGCGGCTGTTCCCCTGGTCGCCGGGGCAGGCGTCGCCCGAGGCGGTGGCCATGAAGCCGGAGAGCTGGGCCGATATCCTGCTCACCCTGAAGAGCGCATTTCTGCTGCGCAACAGCCTGCTCGGCGCGCTCTGTATTTTCCTGGTGGGCAGCGCCAACGGGCTCAAGGATGCGCTGTTGCCCGTGTTCACCATCCAGCGGCTGAACTGGGACAACACGGCCTACGCGGACACTGTGGCCAGTGCCAACGTCCTGGGGGCCCTGGCGGCCATGGTGCTGGCCGGCTGGCTGGCGGACCGGGTGGGCAAGGTGCGGGTCATCAGCATCTACCTGCTGGTGATCGCGCTCACCTGGACCTTCCTTACCTCCGCACCGGCCATCTGGTCCGCAAAGGGGGCCTTCGTGGGTGTGATCTATGGCCTCCAGTTCATGGAGATCTTCATGCTCGTGGCCATCCTGGCCACCGCCATGAACCTGTGCTGGACCCGTGTGGCCGCGACGCAGTTCACGCTGTACATGGTGTGCAACAACATGGGGCTGGTGGTGGGGGCCATGGTGCTGGGACCGTTGCGTGCGCGCCTCGAATGGTCCGGCATGTTCCTCTTCCTCGTGGCCGTGTATGCAGTGGCCCTGTTGCTCTGGCAGCTCATGCGGCTGGGGGGGCATGTGCATGCGCTGGGCCGGTTGGAGGATGACTTCGTGGAACGCGAGGCACGCACGGCACTGGGGCGTGACGGCGCCATCCCTGTGGACCTCGGTATACCTGGGTCCATCGCGCCGTGATCCCGTGCCGGTGCGTGCTTCGATGAGCCACGGATGCGATCTTTGGTCTTATGCACCTCCTCCGCATCACTGTGTTCGCTGCCGCCTTCCTGCTCAGTACGGCGATCCACGCCCAACCCTGCGCCTGCCCTGCCACCTTCGATTGGATGGTGACCACCTTCGAGCAGAACGATGCGGGCTTCCAGCTGGTGGTGGACCGGAAAAGCCAGGCCGCCTATGCCGAGCACACCCAGGCCCTGCGCGCCAAGGCCGACAGCGCAGGGGACCTGATCGCCTGCTCCCGTGTCCTCGACGAATGGCTCCATTGGTTCCGCAAGGGGCACATCGGCATCGGGCCCACCGAGCAGGCGCAACAAGCGGATAAGCAGCAGAAGGCGAGCACACCTGTTGGCGCGACGACCTTCCCCGCTGGCCGCATGGTGAAGATCACCGAGGCGGAACTGGTGAAGCGCCTGGAGCGTGCGGGCAGCGGGCGGCACCCCTTGGAAGGCGTGTGGGCCCTGGGCCCGTACCGCGTGGGCATCGTGCGCCAACCGAAGGACAGCACGCACTTCGATGCGGTGATCCTGGCCTCGGAGAACAAGAACTGGAGGCCCGGCGAGGTGAAGGTGGAGCTGGAGCGCACGGCGGACGGCCGCTACGCGGGCACCTTCTACATGGGCGACCATTCACCCGAACCGGTGGAGGCCGCCTTGCAGGGCAGCGGCGGAAGCATGCTGCAGATGCGCGGCGTGTGGATGCGCCAGGTGCCCGCGCCGCAGTTCTCCCCGGCCGAACGCATGCACCAGCGGGCGATGGACGCCGAAGCGCCCTTCCTGGAACGGCTTAGCGACAATACGCTCTACCTGCGCATCCCTTCCTTCGCCTTCGAGCAGAAGGTGCTCATCGACAGCGTGCTCGCCGCCCACGATGCGCTGATCCGCAGCACAGCGAACCTCATCATCGACATCCGGTACGGCACGGGGGGCAGCGACGCCAGCTATGGTGGGTTGATCCCTTACCTCTACACCGGGCCCATCCGTTCGGTGGGGGTGAAGCTGCGTGCCACCGCGCTGAACGCGGCGGGCTACGAGGCCTATGCCGACATGTTCGGCCGCGATACGGAGGATGGACGCGCGTGCCTGGATGTTGCGGCGCGGATGCGCGCCAGCCTCGGAAGCTGGATCGAGGGCGACGCGCAGCGCTGGTCGGTGGACAGCACGCACACCGCGCTGCCCTTCCCGCAGCGGGTGGGGATCCTCTGCAACGAGGGCAACGGCAGCACCGACGAGCAATTCCTGCTGGAGGCCCGCACGAGCTACAAGGTGAAGCTCTACGGCCGGCCCACCTTCGGTTCGCTGGATGCATCGAACATGCGCCAGGTGACCTCGCCGGATGGCTGCTTCCAACTGGGCTACACCATGAGCCTGAGCCACCGTCTGCCGCACATGCCGGTGGACGTGATGGGCATCCAGCCGGACCACTACCTGGACGGGGGCATTCCGGAGATGGAGTGGGTGGAGCATGTGCAGGGTGTGCTGGAGGGGCGGTGAGACCGTTCGCCGTCCGCTGCGTATCGGACCGGTCAGCATCAGCACAAGACCGGGAAAGGCCACCTTTGGTCCGCCATGATCGCGAACGATCGTCGGGGGCCATGTTGGAAATGATAAGTTCACCAACAATTCCACTTCAACATGCTCGCACCGGCACGCTTCCTCCAACTCCTTCTGGGTGCCCTTGTGGTGGGCACCATGTTCGCCGTGTGGGCAGGCTACGACCCGCGCGGGTTCTCGTACGCCACGTATGTGGAACAGCATCAGAACGCCGTTCGCGGGCTCAACGTGCTGGTCCCTGCCCTGGCGTTGATCACCATTCTGCTCACCCTGTACACCGCCTATTTGCAACGCGCATGGCGGGGTCAGATGCTGCTGCTCCTGCTGGCCACGGTTTTCCTGGTAGTGGCCGGCTTGGCCACGCGATCCGGTTGCCAACCCATCAATGCCATCGTGGATACCTGGTCACCCAATGTAATTGAGGACGGCTGGGAGGTGATGCGTGCCGAATGGTGGCACTACCATGTGGTGCGCACGGTAAGTGGAACGATCGGCTACGCGCTGGTCGTCTTCAGCGTGGTACGCCCGCCACAGTGACCGAGGCTTGCCGATCTGCGCCTCCCTACTGGGCTTGTTGCGTTCAGGAGCAGCGGTCGTGATCGGCGCACCCGCTTGTTGCCCTGCGGGATCGATGCTTGGGCCGTGCACCGCCTTCGACAGTGGTTCTAATAGGTCATGCTTCGATCCAACGGATCCCGCACATGCCGGTGGACGTGATGGGCATCCAGCCGGACCACTACCTGGACGAGGGCATTCCGGAGATGGAGTGGGTGGGCTACGTGCAGGGGGTGTTGGAGGGGCGGTGAACGTGGCATGCGCCAGTGTGTACAGGCGGTTGATGCGCTTCCTTCCCTTCCTCTTCCTGCTGGTCACCACCGGTGCCTATGCCCAACCCGGTTGGCGAGAGCTCGAGTTCTCCTTCATCCTGGAGCACCACGGTGTGGAGGTGCCAGCGAAGGACCTTCGCCAGGGGAACGACTTCATCTTCGAGGTGGAAGGCGAACGCGCCCGGCCATTCTCCATCAACAACTCTTCCTTCAGCACGTTGGAGTTCCCGGCCGAACGCAGCGACATCACACAGCACCGCGACACGCTTTGGTTACGGATACGGCATCGGCACGAGGGAGTGATGGAGATCGCCTTCCCACCACGTGCGGGCTTGCGCACGAACCACCCGTATCCCACGGACCACCTGATCGTGGCCTTCGCCCCCGGCCGCATTAGCGTCACCGACCTGCCCAAGTTCCTGCGCGTCACCGGCACCTTAGTCGGACTGAACCCGTTGATGGAGTTCTTCCCCGGCACCATCATGGCCGCGAGCCGTGGGTGCGACACGGTCCAGTACGCCATTGACCGCTTGCGACCGACCTTCGACTTCGGCGTGCACTGCCGCACCACCCGCACCGGCAGCCTGCCCGAAGCGGTGTTGAACCTCTTCGCTGGCGGTCCCTACCACCCGGACATCGTCATGCGCATCCGTGGCACAGCCCTGGGCGGCGAATGGCCGCTGGACACCGTGCGCTTCGCTCCGACGCAGTTCCGCGTGATGGGCTGGCATCGCCTTGAACTGGATACCGCCGTGGTGCGCGATACCGTGTTCGGCTGGGACCATGCAGGGTACGATCGGTCATTGGGTGTGCCACCACCGAGTTCCGTGGTGCACCTCTCGCACGCGCAGCCCACCACGCGCGACACCTTGGTGTTCCGCTTCTGGTGGTTGGGCGGCGGGGAGAACGTAGGGATCACGCAACGCGTGACACCGGACCAGGAAGGGGAGCACATCCTCGAGTTCAGTGTACGACGATCTCCGGTGGACTTGCCGGGCATGTCCATGCGGGGGCGCGAGATCACGGTGCGGGTGCCGCCCTTGCCTGCCGGGCGTGTCCGGATGCGGGTGAAGTACAACGAGGATCCGTCCTTCCCTGCGCCGCGCTATGCCGCGTTGGATGGACATTACCTTAACGTCCGATGAGGAGGGTGGCCGAACATGGCTTGCTGATCGGAGCGCTGGTGATCTTCGGCGTACCACTGATCGCCCAGCCCCAACCGCCCGACTTCTGCTTCGTGATCTCCGAACCCGGCGATGCCGACAAGCCGTTGTCGCGCGCCTACGTGGTGAAGCAGCAGTACCGCGAGCGGGTGCCTTACTACAACTCGGACCAACAATGGCTGAAGCCGGACACCACGATCACCTTGCAAAGCCGCGAGCTCTTCAAAGAGAGGAACGATGGCTGGCGCGTCTTCACACCGGTCGTTGGTGTGTCCGAGAGCCGCATCCTGGTGATCGCCGGTGGCGACACCATGCGCATCGATCTGCCCGATGACATGCGGCCGCTGATCGACCGGGCATGGACGCGTTGGCCCGAGCCTTCGCCGGATGTGATGCGCTTCAAGCCCGGCCGCAGGTGGGACGTGAACACCTGCATCAACGAGGTCCAAGCCGGTGTGGCCACGCACCAGTTCATCCTGAATCGGCTGAAGCAGGAAGCGAACTGGGTGGAACCGCCGGCGCAGATCCCGCCGCCAGGCATCCGTCCGCCGGAGCCGCGACGACCTATTGAGCCGATCGCCATTCCGGAACCGGAGCGGCCAGCCACACCGAAGGAATGGGAAGCCTTCTGGGCAGAGCAACCACCACTGAAGAAGGTGGAAGTGGAACGTACGAACGCCGATACCGTATGGCTGCGGATCAGTGGCCGCGTGATGCTCAACGGCGGCTGCGGAAGCGGCATGCCTCTCTTCAACATCGAGATGCGCACCGACACGGGCTGGGTGGACCGTATCCACTTCGAATGGATCCAGATGGACTGCGGCATGCCGTGGGGCGACTGGGAGGGTCACGTGGTGATGCTTCCGCCATTGCGTTGGTGGGTGGGCGCGAATTCACCCGCGGCCACCAAGGAGCTCATGCCCGGCACCTACCGCATCGTGCTGAAGGGCGGGAACATGCAGGAAGTGCGCAGCCCCTCGTTCAAGCTGCGTTGACGACCATGCGCCAACTGATGCTCCTTCTTTGTTCCATCACGGCAACCGCAGTTCGGGCACGGACACCGCGCACCTTGCGCGGCATGGAACACCGGGGCGCGGGCGAGCTTCGCACCTGGAACGTCGTGAAGGCCGTGGCCACGTCGGCATGGTCGGGTGCTCGGTGGGGTTCCGGCAACGAAGCATCGGCGCGAACGGCCCTCGCGGAGCCCGATGGGCATTTTAAGAATGCGCTCCAGTGATCGTTGACGGAAAGGGCCGTATCCCGAAGTTCCATGGATGGCGGGAGCAGGTTGATGATGCCCGGACCGTTCGGGCTTTCGTCACCGGTCCGCGCGTATTGGACGGCCCGACCAAGGGATGGCGCGGAGGCCAGGGCGACCACCAGCGCACGTTCGAACAAGGGGTGTTTCATGAGGTTCAGGTCCAGAGTTGAACGGAGTACGATAGAACTCCCGACCGCTGGCCATCCCATTCAGCGTGGAAACACCCCTTTTGACCCCGTGGAATACGGGTGTGGACCACGCGGATGGCACGAGGGACCTCAGTGCTGCAGGGCGGATCGGATGGCCTCCTCCAGCTCCTCCCGCTTGAAGGGCTTGGGCACGAAGTGGTCCATGCCCGCCTCCTGGCCGAGCTTCAGTTCGGACCGGAGCACGTTGGCCGTCATGGCGATGATGGGCACACGGGCGCGTTCATCGCCCAGCCCGCGGATGGCCCGGGTGGCGTCGTAGCCGTTCATGTCAGGCATCTGCACGTCCATCAACACCAGGTCATAGCCGCCGGCCGAGGCCAGTTCCAAGGCCTTTCGCCCATCGGTGGCATGGTCCACGCGCACTCCGGGGATCAGGTCGTTCAGCTCGTCCATGGCCACCATGGCGTTGAAGGCATTGTCCTCGGCCAGCAGGATGCGCAGCCCGGTCAGGGGTGCGGTCCCTCCCGTCGCGTTCGCCGTGTTCTCCGGAGCCTGGCCGACCCCATAGGGGATGGTCAGGGTGAAGGTGCTTCCATGCCCCGGGGTGCTGGAGACCGTGATGGTACCGCCCTGCATCCCGGCCAGCCGCCTGCTGATGGTGAGCCCCAGACCGGTGCCGCCATACAAGCGCGTGGTATCGCTGTGCGCCTGGTCGAACTCCTGGAAGATGTGCTCCAGCTTGCCCGGCTGGATGCCGATCCCGGTATCCTCCACCTCGATCGTCACCAGGACCTGTTCCGCGCGGGACTTCACGGTGTCATTGGCCCGCACGCGGATGTGCACCCCGCCCTGTGCGGTGAACTTCACCGCGTTACCGACCAGGTTGGTCAGGACCTGGTGGAGGCGTGTGGGGTCGCCCACCAGCACATGCGGGACCGTCTCGGCGATCGCCACGTCCAGCCGGAGGTCCTTCTCCTCGGCCCGGGGGAGCATCATGTCGCGCACATGGCCGATCACGGAGCGCGGGTCGAAGGGCACCCGCTCCAGGGTGATCTTGCCGGCCTCGATCTTGGAGAGGTCCAGGATGTCGTTGATGATCACCAGCAGGTTCTCGCTGCTCTGGGCGATGGCGTCGAGGTAGCGGTCCTGTTCCTCGGGATGCGGCCTGCGGCGCAGCGTGCCGGTCATGCCCATGATGGTGTTCATGGGGGTGCGGATCTCGTGGCTCATGTTGGCCAGGAACTGCTGCTTGGCCTGCTCGCTGTGCTCGGCGCGCGCCTTGGCCTCGATCAGTTCGTGCGTACGCTGCTCCACCATCTCTTCCAACGCCACCTGCTGGTGGCGTAACGAGCGGATGTAGAGCAGGATGCTCCCCGCCACCAGGAGGAACGCGCCGCCGTATGCCCACCACGTGCGCCACCAGGGTGGCAGCACCGTGAGGGTGAAGGTGGTGGACCGTTCCGCCCAGAGCCCATCGCGGTTGGCTCCGCGCACCTGGAAGATGTAGGTGCCCGGGTCCAGGTTGGTGTAAGTGGCGGAGTTCCGCTGCCCGGCCATGATCCAATCGGGGTCGAAGCCGTCCAGCTTGTATTGGTAGCGACGTTCCCGGGGTGCGGCGAATTCCATGGTGGCGAACTCGAAGGTGACCATGTTGGCCGCATACGGAATGCGCATGCCGGGGCTGTGGTGCACCGGGGTCGCAAGTGGGGAGCCCGGGTCGCGGAAGGTGACCGGCTCATTGATCAGCTTGATGCCCGTGATGCGTACGATGGCCTCGCTGGTATCGTCCTTCAACGCCTCCGGGCGGAAGTGAACGAAGCCGTTGACGCCGCCGAAGAAGAGCGTTCCATCAGGCAGTTTCCCGAAGGCGTTCCGGTTGAACTCATCGCCCTGCAGACCATCGCTGGCCGTGTAGTTGCGAGAACGGCCGGTGCGCGGGTCGAAGCGGGCGAGGCCCTTGTTCGTGCTGAGCCAAAGGCTGCCGTGGTCGTCATCCACGATCCCGTACACCACGTCGTTCGGCAGGCCCTGTTCCGTGGTGTGGTGCATGCATGTTCCGGTGGTCCGGTCGAAGCGTTCCAACCCGCCTCCGTTCGTGCCGAGCCAGAGGAAGCGCTCGGGTTCCCACGGGTCCGGACAGATGGAGAAGATGACATCATGGCCCAACGAGGCGGGCTCCCCGGGGTCGTTGCGGAAATGGGTCCACCGGCCTGTCACGGGGTCCAGGTTCAGCAGTCCCTTGAGGGTGCCCAGCCAGAAGGAGCCCTTGGCATCCTGGTGGATGGCCTGCAGGAAGGAATAGGTGGAGAAGATGGCCGTCACCGGGTAGGGATGGTCCCGCGTGGCGCCGGTGGCGCGGTCGAAGCGTTGGAACACCTGGTTGTTGCCGTACCAGATGGCCGAATCGCCCTCCAGGTGCAGGGGGAAGATGCCCCGGTTCCACGGCGTGGGCTCGCCGGGTCCCGGTCTTACGGGATGCACGTCGAACTGGTCCGTGGCGGCATCATAGTGCACGAGTTCGCCCATGCACATCCAATAGCCGCCATCCGGCTCCTGCACCACGGCGTCCACCGCATCGTAGGGGGGCGTGAAGACCTGGTGGCGGCTCTGGTCGGTGCGGTCAAGGGAGAGGGTATAGCGCTGTACCCCGGGGTCGTACTCGCGCAGCACATCGTCCCGGACCAGGACGATGATGCGCCCCTCCGCGGCGGGAGCCATCCAGCGTACGCTGCCGGGCGTGCGGCCATGGAACCGTTCGATGCGTGGGTCGTAGTGCAGCACACCATGGCCCAGGGTGCCCAGCCAAAGGAGGCCGTTGCGGTCCTGGAACGACACGGAGATGTAGGTCATGAGGTCCTTCAGGTTCGGCTCCCGGGCCAGTACGCGCGAGAGGCGACCGGTCCGCGTGTCGAAGCGCCAGTGCTCGTTGCTGCCGATCCACATCCCTCCCCGTGCGTCGATCACCACATCCTCCGGTTCGAAGCGCGTGGAGCTGGGGTAGGAGAGATGCAGGAGCACCCGGGCTTCCAAGGTCGTGGTGTCGTACTCCGCAATGAAGAAGGGATGGATGCCGAACACCCGGCCTGTCCAGGGATCCACCACGAACAACCCGTTCACGTTGGTCTGCGGGTTCGAGTTCCAGAGGCCCCCGGTCCACGGTCCCAGGGTCAGGTGATCGATCCGGTCCGGTCCTGCGTGCTGCGGGGTGATGCGGAAGGAGGAGGTGGCCCGGCGGTAGCCCCACAGGTGGCCGCTGCGATCGAGCGCGATGCGGCACTGCTCCTCGAACACGCGCGCG
Organism: uncultured Flavobacteriales bacterium; assembly: GCA_937872175.1. Classification (GTDB taxonomy): domain Bacteria; phylum Bacteroidota; class Bacteroidia; order Flavobacteriales_F; family PHOS-HE28; genus PHOS-HE28. The sequence continues at coordinate 89,399 of CALMPI010000023.1, forward strand.
ACCCTTCGGTGGGAGGGGACCTCGCCCTTGCCGGTGGGAGCCAGTTTGTACAGCCCGGAACTGGAGGCCACCCACACGTTCCCGAGCCGATCGAACTCGATATCGAGGACGTAGGCCGACCCGGCTTCCGGTCCGAGCGGCACGCTGGTGAACACCTCGGTGAGCGGATCGAAGACCTGGACGCCCCGCGATGCGGTCCCGGACCACAGGCGTCCGTCGGGCGCGATCCGCACCACGCTCACGTAGTTCTCAGCGAGCGAGCCGGGATCGGCGGGGTCATGACGGTAGACCTTGAATTGGTAGCCATCGTACCGGTCCAGCCCATCCTTCGTGGCGAACCACATGAAGCCCTGATGGTCCTGCGCCATGGAGTTGATCATGCCCTGCGACAGGCCATCCTCCAGGGTGAGCCGTCCGAAGGGCAGATGCAGCGTATCGTTCTGGGCCGCGGAGGCCAGCACACCTGTTGACAGCACCCCAAGGACCAACAGCCGCGATGCCCACGGTGGCTCCATGGCCGTCACGATGGGGAAGGGGTGTACAGGCCTTTCGTCAACGCGTAGACCACGATGCCGGCGGTGTTCCTGGCACCCGTTTTCAGCAGGATGTTGTTGCGGTGCCCCTCCACCGTGCGCGGGCTCAGGAAGAGCTTTCCAGCGATCTCGGTGGTGGTGAGCTCCTGGCAGATCAGGCGCAGCACCTCCTGTTCCCGTTCGGTCAGCGGGTCCGTATCGCTGAAGGTCGGTCGCACCTTCTCCTTGTTCACCAGCCCCTGAAGCATCACCTGGCCCACCAGCTCACTGAAGTGGTAGCCGCTGGTGGCCACCGCGCGGATGGCGTTCTCGATCTCGTCCGGCTCGGCCGTCTTCACGACATAGCCGTTGGCGCCCAGTTCCATCAGGTGCACGATGAACTTCTCCTCCTCGTGCATGCTCAGCACGATCACCTTCACCTCCGGGTGTTCCTTGCGGATGTGCTTCATCGCGGCCATGCCGTCCATGACGGGCATTTCCAGGTCCAGCAGCACGATGTCCACCGGTTCGGTCTTCAGATGCCGGAGCAGTTCCTCGCCGTTCGCACATTCGAACACCACCTGCACGTCGGGCATGTCGCCCAGCAGCATGGCCAGGCCGCGTCGGAACAGGACCTGGTCGTCAGCAAGGGCCAGTCGGATCATGGTCGCGGGTCTTGCCATGAGCGGATGTTCAGGCGCAAGTTGGTCCCGATGAAGATAGGTCACCCCCGTATTTCCACCTGTTCTTTACATCCGCGTACGAATACGCATGGAAAGGACGCGGTGTGCGGGGAACTTTGCGAGGCCTGAACAGACCGCGGTCCTCACATGGCCCACACCAAGCCGCCTCCCAGCGCCGATGGACGCACATGCCGCCCAGTGTCCGACTGGCTCCTTGACCTGGACACCACCGGTCTGGAGGTGTTGCGTACGCCACTGAACGCACTGGTCCTCGTGGACCGGGCTCCCCTGGAGAACGCGGACTTTCAGGGCGGACCGGACCGGCGCGGACTGAACGGCCTCGGCGCGGCCGAGCTGACCCTGATCGGCGATATCGACCGGGTGGGCGAAGACGTGATGCACGGGGTGTACAGCGGCTTGTTGGCCGGTGTGGCGGTGCTGGTGGACCAGTTCGTGCAGTGCAGCGAGGGCCTTCCACGTATCATCGTGCGGGTGATCGCACCGGCCAAGGGGCCCCAGGCCAGGGCCACCGACCTGGAGCAGTTCGTCATGGACCTGGTCCGGGGGGCATGATCGGCAAGGACCGGCCTGCGCATCAGCGGAGATCACCCCGCTTCCAGCACGGCACGCAACTCGGCCATCACGGCGCGGTTCAGCTCCATCAGGTGGGCCACCTGTTCGGAACAGGCCGTGGCACCCTGTTCGCGCGCGCGCTGCTCGATGCCGGTGAGCGCGTCGAGAAGCGCCTGCGCTCCCATGTAGTTCACCTGGGGCCGAAGGCTGTGCGCGGCCGCGGCCAACGCCTCGGCGTCCCCCGCGTTCGCCTGCTCGACCAATCCGTCGAAGGACCCGGGCGCGGAATCGAGGTACATCCGGATGTACCGCTCCATCCGCACGCGGTCACCTTTGCAGAAGCGGGTGAGGTACCCGAGGTCGATGCAGCTGGCCGACATGTGCGGGGTGTCCGGTCCAAAATACGTCACCTTGTTCCCATCCGGACCGGACGTCGTGGGTCCCTTTGATCCAAGGTCCGCGTTCATCGTTCCCATCCTCCTAACTTCCCGAGCATGTTGCGACCTCACCTGAGCCATGCCCTGCTGATGCTGCTCTCCTGCTGCGGCGCGATCCACCTCAGCGCACAGATGGACAAGGACAGCCTCTGGACGGTCTACCGGAACCCCAAGGCCACCCCTGTCCAACGGCTCCATGCGCTGCGCGACCTGTTCGACAACAACGCCATCACGCAACAAGCGGACACCTTCGCCAAGTATGTGGATGTGATGTTCACGCTGGCCCAACAGGTGGGCGACCGGACCCTGATCGCTTCCGCCATCATGAACCGCGGGGTGCAGTTCAACCTGGAGTCGGACCAGGATCGCACGGATTCCTGTTACGCCCTGGCGGATTCCATGAACGGGCCTCGAGGGGACAGGCTCCTTCGCGCACAGCTCTGCTTCAACCGGGGTCTGAGCCTGTCCAAACGTGGCTTGACCGCGCAAGCCCTCGACAAGTACGCAGAGGCGCTCAACCTGGCAGAGGCCCTTGGGAATGAGCTGATCATCCGCGGGGTGAAGAACAACATGGCAGGCCTGTATGCACAAAGCGGTGATATCGCCAAGGCCGCCGAGCTGTTCACGGACATGCTGCAGATCGCGGAGCAAATGAAGGACAGTTCCGAGATGGGCAATCTGCTGTCGAACATCGGGGCGTGCCACAACATGATGGGGGAAACGGAGCAGGCACGACCATATTTCCGCAAGGCCGCCGCGATCTTCGAGCGCACCCGGAACGGGAACCTGCCACGGCCCTACTACAACCTGGCCAGCACGTTCACCGGTGTTGAGCCGGACTCGGCATTCCACTACAACAGCAAGGCGCTGGCCGCGGCTACAAGCGTGGGTGATGGTGCCATGCTCATGGGCGCTTATCAGCAGCGTAGCAGCATGCTCATGACCGCGGGCCTTCCGGACTCGGCCATGAGTTGCATTCGCATGGCGATGGACGTGGCGCGGAGCGTGAAGAACCTGGCCATGGAACTCACCGTCAAAGGCACCATGGCCAGGATGCAGTTCGAACAGGGCAACATCGCGCTGGCGATCGCCTTGGAGGAGGAAGTGCTGGTTGGGTCCCGTGAGCTGCGCAACGTGGAGCTCGAGAAAGTGGCCGCCGGGAACCTGGTCGGGTACTACCGGAAAGCGGGCCGCATGGACAGGGCGTTGGAGATGCTCGAATTGCAGGTGACGCTCACGGACAGCCTTGAACGCGAGCAGAACCAGCGCGAGATGATCCGGCAGGAATACAAGTACGGATATGAGAAGGAGGCTTTGGCGGACAGCCTGGCCTTCGCTGCTGAGACCGCCATCCAGCAGAAGGAGGTGCAGAAGCAGAAGCTGATGCGCAACGGCTTCATGGGCGGCTTCACGTTGGTGGCCCTGTTCGCCGGGGTGTTCCTTGTGCAGCGCAACCGCATCAGCAAGGCTCGCAAGCGCAGCGATGAGCTGCTGCTCAACATCCTTCCTGAGGAAGTGGCCGAGGAGCTGAAGGAAAAGGGTGCCGCCGATGCGAAACGTATCGATATGGCCACGGTGCTCTTCACCGACTTCAAAGGCTTCACGGCCTACTCGGAGAACCTCAGCCCCGAGCAGCTGGTGCACGACCTCAACGAATGCTTCACGGCCTTCGACAACATCATCGCGAAGCACGGCCTGGAGAAGATCAAGACCATCGGCGACGCCTACATGGCCGCAGGTGGATTACCGACGCCCAACACCACGCACGCCACCGATGTGATCAAGGCCGCGTTGGAGATCCGCGACTTCATCGCCGAAGGCAAGGCCCGGATGATCGCAGCGGGCCTGCCCTACTTCGAGATCCGCATCGGCATCCACACCGGTCCGGTGGTGGCCGGCATCGTGGGCGTGAAGAAGTTCCAGTACGACATCTGGGGCGATACGGTGAACACGGCATCAAGGATGGAGAGCAGCGGGGAGGCGGGGCAGGTGAACATCAGCGAGGCGACGTACCGCGCGGTGAATGGTGAATGGTCCATGGCGAATGGCGGATCCGACCATTCACCAACTCCCATTCGCCAGTCACCCGCATTCACATTCACCCCGCGCGGAAAAGTGCAGGCGAAGGGTAAGGGGGAGATGGAGATGTACTTTGTACAATGCCCAGCCACCATCACTATAAAGCGGAGCGAAGGACCTGTCCTGGCGGGGATGAGCGTCCATCCCATCTGAGTATTGATAGTGCGCGCTGCTTTGTGCAGTTTGGTACCATGTTATCCACCACCGTACGCGCCTTGCTCGTGCCTGCCCTGCTCACCTGCCTTGCCTTCACGGCAAGTGCCCAGCCCGATGTGGATTCGATCCTGCGCGTGCTGGAGACCGCGCCGCCGGACAGCAACCGCCTGCGCTCCCTGCACCGCGCTGGCACCATCTTCTTGGAGCGCGGCGATCTGGACAAGGCCATCGCGCTCTACACCGAGCTCACGGAGATCGCACGCAAGTTGGGCAACACCCGTGCACAGGGCCTGGGCCTTGAGCAGTTGGGCACGGCCAACTACTACCTGGGCCGCGCACCTGTGGCTATGGACTATTGGCAGCAAAGCATGGCCATACACTTGGCCCTGGCCGATTCCACCAGTATCTACGCGTTGCGCATGAACATGGCGAACGGTATGGTGAGCTTGGACGATCTCGAGCAGGGACTGCGCGCGTTCTTCGAGGTGCTGGCCTGGGCGGAGCGCAACGGTGACCGTTCGTTCCAGGCCTCCTGCCTCTCCAACATCGCTATGGTGTATGCCCTACAGGGCAAACTGGAGGATGCCGCCAGCAACTACCGCCGCTTGCTCGTCGATCTCAAGTCAGCGATCACTCCGATGGACCGAAGCATTGCGCTGGCCAACCTCGGGCAGGTCCAGTTGGACATGGGCCAGCCGGATTCCGCGCGGATCACCTTCACCGACCTGAAGGAATTGGCCGAGGCGGGGCACATGATCACAGCACTGTCAAACGCCGAACTCGGTTTGGGCAACGTGGCACAGCTGATCGGGGACCGCATCGGTGCTCGCGCGCATTTCGAAAGGGCCCGGCAGGGCTACACTGCGGAGGACCTGGCGAACGACGTGGCCATCGTGCAGGAACGCATCGCCTCGCTCGACCGCGAAGCAGTGGACAGCCTCGACCACGCCTACCTGGAGCGCTTCTTCCACGGAGCCACCCAGCCGGCCCTCGCCGAAGCCCATGCCCTGCTCGATAGTGCCATCACCACCTTCCTGGTCAACGAGGATGCGCCCAATTTGATGAGCGCCTACAGCGCGCTCAGCGAGGTGGAGCGCGCGCAGGGTGATCATCGCAGCGCCTTGGAGCACCACAAGCTCTTTAAAGCATGGAGCGATACGCTCTTCAACGCCGAGCGTGACAAGAAGCTCACGGAAACGGCCATGACCTATGAGTTCGAGAAGAAGCAGGCCGCCGCGAAAGCCGAGCAGGAGAAGAAGGACGAACGCCAGCGGCTGGTGCGCAACTCCATCACAGGCGGTCTCGCGTTGTCGCTGCTGTTCTTGGGAGTTGTATGGCGGCAACGCAACAAGATCAACACGGCGCGCAAGCGCAGCGACGAACTGTTGCTGAACATCCTGCCCGAAGAGGTGGCGGATGAGCTCAAAGCAACGGGCACTGCTGAAGCAAAACACTTCGACCAGGCCACCATCCTCTTCACCGACTTCAAGGGCTTCACGCAGTTGAGCGAGCGGGTGACGCCGGCGGAACTGGTGGCCGAACTGAACGCCTGCTTCAAGGCCTTCGATGGGATCATGGGGAAGTACCGCATCGAGAAGATCAAGACCATCGGCGATGCCTACATGGCCGCCGGCGGGCTGCCCGACCCGCAGCACGGCTCACCCGCCGATGTGTTGCGGGCGGCCCTCGAGATGCAGCACTTCATGAAGCGGCTCAAGGCCGAACGCGAGGCCGCCGGCAAGCCGTACTTCGAGATGCGCGTGGGCATCCACACCGGCCCGGTCGTCGCCGGCATCGTGGGCGTGAAGAAGTTCCAGTATGATATTTGGGGCGATACGGTGAACACCGCCAGCCGAATGGAATCATCGGGGGAGGTCGGCAAGGTCAACATCAGCGAAGCGACGTACCGCGCGGTGAATGGTGAATGGTCCGTGGCGAATGGCGGATCCGACCATTCACCAACTCCCATTCGCCAGTCACCCGCTTTCACATTCACCCCGCGCGGCAAGGTGCAGGCGAAGGGCAAGGGGGAGATGGAGATGTGGTTCGTCGACCTCCATCCCACGGGGTACTGACATCCGGGTCCGGGATCACGGGTCCACGGCAGCTCCCCCCGGTGGGTTGAAACCTCCAGCGCCATCGTACCGCGGGAGGCGTGCACCCAGCACCAGCTCCACCAACCCCAAGGCCGCGATCAGCCCCTGCAGCCAGAAGCGCTCCGTCATCAGCACTTGCGCCCCGATCCAGATCAACGTGCCGGCGCCCAGCACGAGCGCGATGCGTGCGGCGATGGAGGAGCGGCGCAGGGTGAGCCAGACCCCCACGAGATGCCCGAGCCCGAGCACACCGAACAGGATCGCTCCCGGCCAGAGGAAGTCGGCGAAAAGGGTGCTGTGCATGAAGTCGCGGGGCAGCCGCAGCAGGCCACCGTCCGGGGCCGACATGAGGAGCAGGCCGCCGGCGATGGCGTTCACCGCCAGGAAGCTTTGGACGATGAGCAGGACGGTACGCATGACGTGAAGGTCGCGCACCGGAGTGCGAACGAAGCTGATGCGCGTCACGGGCCGTTCCTTTGTGCCGTGTGCTATTCCACCACCCTGGACCGCGACCTGAAGGCGCTGGAGCAACGGCTGAACCGGCGGATGATCGATGAGTTCAAGCGTGGGGAACGGCCTGACGCAGGTGACCAGCTCCTGCTGCCCTTGGACCGGACCAGCGCATTTGCGCGTCCGCTGTGGCCGGTGGTCGCCAGCAAGGCCCCGGACCGGATCAGCGTGCAACGTTGGGGGCTGCTTCCGCGCTACATCCGGTCCGAAGAGGAGGCCCAGGCGTTCCTGAAGCGGACGCCCACGTTCAACGCCATCAGCGAGGAGGTGGACGCCAAGCGGAGCTACACGCATGCGGTGGAGAGCGGACAGCGCTGCCTGGTGCCGGTGACGGGTTTCTTCGAGTGGCGGCATGAGGGGAAGGTGAAGGTGCCGTACCGGATCGGGCTGAAAGGCGGCGATGTGTTCTGCCTCGGCGGGCTGTGGGAGGAGCACGATGGGGCCGATACCTACACGGTGCTCACCACCCGGGCCAACCCGCTGATGGCCTTCATCCACAACAGCAAGCAACGGATGCCTGTGATCGTGCCTGAGGCGCAGTGGGATGCCTGGCTCTCGCCCGACCTGGCGCCAGCCGAGGTGAAGCGGTCGTGCGCGCCCTTTCCGGAGGAGGAGATGGAGGCGGAGCGCCTGGGGGCGGGTCCTGTGCAAGGCACCTTGTTCTGAAGCGGAACCTGTCCGTCGCTGGGTGCGCGGCTCGAAGGGCGCGGCGCTTCCCGCGGGGAACGAGGTCGCGCATCGCGCCTTACGCGGGGCGTGCCACCATCACCAGGCTTTCCGGAACGAAGCGCACGCCGAGGAACTCGATCTCCGGCTCGCGGAGCACGATGGTGCTGACCGGGATGAAGCCGGAGCCACGGAGCACGCGTTCCCAGTCGGCCTGTTCGTACTTGGTGAAGCCGAACTCGGTGAACGGCATCTTCTCCATCGATGACCGCGTGCGCAGCACCGCGGTGAAGGTGCCGCCCGGTCTCAACACGCGTCGCAGCTCATGCAGGTGCGGCGCCGGGTCATCCCAGAAGTACACCACGTTGATGCAGAACACACGGTCGAAGGCACCATCCGGGAAAGGCATGCGATCGCTCGTTCCGTGCACGAGCTGCAGCTGGCCGGAGGAGAGGAGCTGGGCGTTGCGTGCAGTGGCCTCCCGCACCATGTCCTCGCTGAGGTCGAGGCCGAAGAGCTTCAAGCCCTGCGCCTTCCCCGACAGTTCGGGGAAGAACATGCCATTGCCGGGGCCGATCTCCAGCACGCGCATGCCGTCCTGCAGGTCGAGCGCGTTCCATGCGCCTTCGTACAGGGCCCGGTTGGCGGCGTTCATGCGTTCGCCCACCTGTGCGGCCATGAAGCCGTGCGGCCGGCGCAACTGGGCCGCCAGCTGCCTGGGCGAGGGGCCCTTGAACAGAAGTCGCAGGAGCTGGAGGAGGTTCATGGCCCAAAGGTGGGATGGAACGCTCCAGGGATCGAAGGCTCCGAATCGTGTGGCACGGGGATGTGGTCCGTTCGTGCCGATGACCCGTGGACCATGCGTCCGCGCGTGTGCGGATCACGGAGCGGCGAAGGGCCTGAGCGGGCCGATCACTGGATCAGCAGGGGCCACGCACGTGCGTGGCCGTTCCGCTCGAGCACCAGGCGGTAGGCGCCTGTGGGAAGATGCTCCGTCCCGATGCGGCCGTCCGTCGTGGTACCGCGGAGCAGCACGCGTCCCGTGGCATCGTGCACGGTGAACGTGGCAGTGCCTGTGAGGTCAGGGACGAAGAGGTGGTCCGCCGCCGGGTTGGGGAAGGGGGCGCCATGCCCTTCCAAGGGATCGCCGGTGGAGGTGGAGATGCAGGAGGCCTGCACTTCGGCGCGGGAGGCGCAGCCGCTGGCGTTGCCCATGATGGCGGGGACGGGCAGTGCGGAGGAGAGCACCCGGTCGCACACGGCCTGGACGTGGCAATAGGATAGCTGTGGGTTGTCATCGATCTCCAGCTGGCCGATCCCGAACGGATGATCGAACGCGGTGATGTCGCTCAACACCGCATTGCCCTCAAGCCAGAGCTTGCCGCAGGTGTCGAGGCCCTGGAACGCGGCGGTGATGGACACCAGCTGCGGGCAGGTGAGGAACTCCAGTCCGTCACCGATGTGGGCGATCGCGTTCAACCCGCTGAACGAGGTGAGCGTGCCACCGATCCGGACGTTCTGCTCCACCGTGTCGAGGTTGGCGAGGATGTTGAGCTGGGCGACGCCTTCCGCGGCGAGCAGCAGTGCCCCCACACGGGAGAGGTTCGGCAGGGCGCTGGGGGTTGGCAGCGGGCCGCCGAGCTGCAGTTGGCCACCGATGGTGCTGAGCTGCGCGCCGCCGGTGAGGAAGGGCGCCCCCGCAGCGGCGATCCTGAAGTCGTCACCGACATGGTCCAGCGTGTTGGGCACTGCGGCCGAGGAGACCGGCGCCCCGACCGAGATGTACAGGCTTCCCTGGACCGTGTCAAGCTGGTTCAGGCCACCGAGGTCGCTCATCCGGTCGCCTCCCCAGATCTCCAGATCACCGCCCACATGGCGAAGGTTCCCGAGACCCTGCAAGCCCTCGATGCTGTCCACATAGGTGGCGCGCAGGTCGCCCTCCACTCGTTGCAAGGATTGCAGCCCGTTGAACGAGCGCCAGCGCTGGCAGTCGGTCACAAGCAGGTCGCCGCCGATGTGCGTCAACGCACCGAAGCCGGTGAGGTCGTAAGGCCCGGGGAAGGTCTGCGTCAGCACCAGGTCGCCGGTGATGGCGTGAAGGCCGCTGAACCCCGTCAGGTCGTCGATGTTGATGCCGCTGATGATGAGGTCAGCAGGCAGGGTGTCGCAACCGGCGTAGGTCGCCGCATACGCATCGGCGTCGCCCTGGGAGGTGATGGTGACCGTTCCCGTGGGGCATTGGGCATGCGCGGTCAGGACGGCGAGCGTGGCAAGGAGGAGGGCGGTCGAACGCATGGTCGTAGGACGCGTGGGTTGATCCGGGGTTGCCCAGTGCGGGACCGGGTCGCTCAGCCCTGCATGGCCACGGCGAGGTCCTGATACGTGATCGCCAGGTGCGAGGCCTGGTACACGCAGCGTCCATCGCGGATCACCAATACCTGCGGCGACTCGTGGCGCACACCGTAACGCGCCGCGATCGCATCCGAAAGGGCGCGGTGGCGCAGCAGATCGAGAAGATGAACGGGAGCATCCGCCGCCTGCCAGGCCCGCTGCAGGCGGTGCAGGGCCGTGCTGCTGATGGAGCAGCGGGTGCTGTGCTTGAAGAGCAGCACAGGCCCGTGGGCGGAAGCGGCTTCAATGGCGTCCAGCTCGTCGAGGGTGGTGAGGGGGGGCCAGGACATGGGCGCGAAGGTCGGGGTCGACAGCCCAGGGTGCGGTGTGGTCGGTCACCAGCGCCGATCACTATTTTGCCACCGGCCGGGTGACGGTGTTCCCGTCAGTGACACCCGGAGCCGTACCGCACAGCCATGAAGAATGTCCTTCCCTCCTGATGCCCGCACCTCCGACCTTCGCGAAGTGAACCTACGGACCGCCGTGCCCGGTGAAGCGCACGTGGAGACGGAGATGGCCGCGCTGGCCGCCCGCTTCATCAACAGCACCAACCGCCACGTCTTTCTCACCGGCAAAGCGGGCACCGGCAAGACCACCTTCCTGCACCGGCTGGCCGCCGGCACCCACAAACGCCATGTGATCCTGGCGCCCACGGGCATCGCCGCCTTGAACGCGAAGGGCGTCACCATCCACAGCCAGTTCCTGCTGCCCTTCGGCGCCTTCCTGCCGGAGAAGCAGCGGCCGCTCGACATCCCGGAGGGCGCCTTCCACGACCAGGACACCCTCACGCGCCGCCATCCGCTCAATGCCCTGCGCCGCAACGTGCTGCGCGAGGTGGACCTGCTGATCATCGACGAGGTGAGCATGCTCCGGGCCGATGTGCTGGATGCCATCGACTTCCGCATGCGGGCCGTGCGCCAGAACCGCCGCGAGAGCTTCGGCGGCGCGCAGGTGCTGCTCATCGGCGACCTGTACCAGCTGCCACCCGTGGTGAAGGATGAGGAGTGGCGTGTGATGCAGCGGTATTACGCCAGCATGCACTTCTTCGAAAGCCTGGTGCTGAAGCAGCACGGCTATGCGCACATCGAACTGGACCGCATCTTCCGGCAGCAGGACGACCGGTTCATCCGCATCCTGAACAACCTGCGCGACAACAAGGTGCAGGCCGGGGATGTGGCCGAGCTGAACGCACACCATCGGTCCACCATCCCCGCTGCGGAAAGCGAGGGCGTGATCACGCTCACCACGCACAACCACAAGGCCGACGAGCTCAACCAGCAGGCGCTGGCGAAGCTGCCGGGCAAGGCGCACGCCTTCGAGGCCGAGATCGACGGCGACTTCCCGCAGAGCATGTACCCTGTGCTGGAGCGGATCGAGCTCAAGGTGGGCGCGCAGGTGATGTTCGTGAAGAACGATCCGGAGAAGATGTACTTCAACGGCAGGCTGGCCCGCGTGGAGGCGCTCAGCGATGAGGGCATCACGGTGCGCATGTACGATGAAGGTCCAACAGGCATCCTGCCTGGTGGTGCCGATGCGGCGCAGGCCGGTCCGGCACCCCGTTCCGCCACCTACAAGCTGAAGCGCGAGACCTGGGAGAACAAGCGCTACGTGGTGAACGCGGCCACCAAGGAGCAGGAGGAGGAGGTGTTGGGGACCTTCGAGCAGTACCCCATCAAGCTGGCGTGGGCCATCACGGTGCACAAGAGCCAGGGCCTCACCTTCAGCAAGGCCATCATCGATGTGGGGCAGGCCTTCGCGCCCGGGCAGGTGTACGTGGCACTTTCGCGCCTGCGTTCCCTCGACGGGCTGATCCTGCGCACGCGCATCGATCCGTCGGTGGTGAGCACCGACAGGGATGTGGTGGCCTTCACGCAGCGCGGCGAACAGCAGGAACCGCTTCCACAGCAGTTGCACGCACAGCAGCGCGCGTACCTGCAGCAGCTGCTCGCGGGCACCTTCGACCTGGGCGACCTCCTGCGCAAGGTCGAGTGGACGGAGAAGGACCATCCGGAGACCGCGCAGTTCGAGAGCGACGACATGAAGACCGCCCTGCAGGTCCTGCGCGACACCCTGCGGAGCGAGGAGGAGAACACGCGCAAGTTCCGGGGGCAGTTGATGCGCCTGCTCTTCGAGGACAGGCGGGCCGAGCTCCTGGAGCGCATCGAGAAGGGCGGCGCCTACTACGGCGACCTGCTGCAGGAGCGGATGAAGGCCTTGGTGCGCCACATCGCGCAGGCCGAGCTGCTGAGCCGCACCAAGGAGTACACCAACGCGCTGAAGGAGATCGACGGCATGCTGATGAAGCGCATCGCCACCATCGCCAAGGTGGCGATGATCACGCGCTGCATCCTGAACGGTGAGGAGATCCAGCGGCCGAAGGACATCGAGCAGGGGCTGGCCGCCAAGCGCGCCGCCCTGGTGGGCGAGGCGCGCGCCTGGGCCGAGGAGCACCGGCCGAAGGGGAGGACCGGCAAGCGGCGCAAGCCGCGCGCGGCCGCCGATCCATCGGGCGCCGTTGAGGCCGGTGAGCCCGTAGCACGCCCGGCGAAGGGCGCCACCTATGCCAGCACCTACGCGCTGGTGAAGGAGGGCCTCTCCGTGGAGCAGATCGCGCAGAAACGCCAGATGGCGCGGAGCACCATCGAGGGCCACCTGGCACGGGGCATCGGGGAGGGGGTGGTGGAGCTGGACGGCCTGATGCCCGAAACGGAGCGCGACCTCATCGCCGACTGGATGCGGGAGAACCCCTCCAAGGGGCTGAACGAGGCCGCGGGCCACTTCGACGGGCGCTTCGGCTACGGCCAGCTGCGCATGGTGCAGGCCTGGGTGAAGCGGGAGGCGTGAGGTGAGGCCGTTGTGCGGTGGGATCGTATTTTCCCGCCATGTCCCGCTCCATGCACACCCCCGACGCACAGGGCTACATCCCCTTCATTCACAACTACTGCGACCGGCGCTGCGAACGCTGCCGCTTCGTGCGGCAATGCCGCGTGGGCGCGGTGGACGTCGACGATGTGGGCGAGACCGAGGACGCCGTGGCCGATGAGACCCCCGAGGACCTGCGCAAGCGCTTGATGAAGCTCATGGGCCTGAGCGAGGAGGACATGGCCGCGCTGGACGCTGCCAGGGAGGAGCGGGCGAACGAGCCGGTGGATCCGCTGGAGCAGGCGCGCGAGGAGGCCGAGATGGCCGAATGGAAACGCGAGCAGGAGGCCCTGGACCGCAAGGTGGACGCGCACCCCCTCAGCGTCATGGGCTCCACCTACCTCGATCTGGTGCGTGCGTGGATCGAGGCGCGCGAGGCGTCGCTGAAAGCGCGCGGTGTGCAGCTGCACCATCGCATGGGGGTGGACATCCCTGCGGAGCTGCACACCCCCGAGATGCTGGTGCTGAGCGAGGCCGTGCAGGAGGTGCTGTGGTTCCACACCATGATCCACGTGAAGCTGCAGCGTGCCCTGCACGGCAGGCTGGATGACGACGAGGAGGACGAAGTGCAGTGCGACTGGAACGGCACGGCCAAGGTGTGCGTGGATGCGGTGGACCGGTCGATCGCGGCGTGGGACACCCTCGTGGACCTGCTGCCCGAGGAGGCCGACGACGCGCTGCCCATGCAGGAGCTGCTGCGCCGGATCCGCAAGGGGCTCGACGCCGAGTTCCCCGACGCGATGAAATTCATCCGCCCGGGCTTCGATGCGCACATGCGCGGGTGAGCCCTCACCGCACCACCGTCACCTGTCCCTGCACGAAGCGCACCGCCGGCGATCCCGCCTCGGCGGCCTCCACCCGGTAGGCGTAGCAGCCGATCGGCACCTCCGTCGGGTCCCAGGCCAGGGTGGGGTCGTTCGTGCTGAACACCGCGCGGCCCCACCGGTCGAACACCTGCACCTGCCAGTGCGTGATGCGCTCCGCCTGCCATACGGGCCGCCAACTGTCGTTGATGCCGTCGCCGTTCGGGGTCACGGCGTTGGGCACGTACAGCGGCCAGGCGCACGCATCGACCACGAGCACAGCGGCCGATGAAGGGCATAGCCCTGGCCCCTCCACCACGACCGACAGCTCGCCGGATGCGGTGACCATGCAGTGCGGGCCCTGCGTCCCATTGCTCCACAGGGCCGTGGCGCCGGATGGCAGCGGCCCGATGTCGAACGTGACGGTGGGATGGACGCAGAGGTCCACGAGCGTGTCCGCTGGCAAGGCGATGGGGATGTGTTCACCGATGGTGACCATGATGCTGTCGGAGAGCGGGCATTGCGGGTGCAGCAGGCTCACCGCGTAGGCGCCGGAGGTGCTCACGAGCAGCTCGGGTCCGGTGTGGCCGGTGCTCCAGAGGTAGGAGGCGCCGGGGTCCGGGTCGATCACCTGCAGCAGCACGGGCCCGCAGGCGCTGGTGTCCGGACCCAGCTGGGGGGCCTCCACCGACCGCACGCTCACATCGTCCACGTAGTAGTAGCTCCAGTCCGTGAGCGGGTAGTTCGTGGGCACCTGCAGGAAGGCGAGGCCTGCGCCCTGGAAGTTGCCGATCGTGAGCGTGGTGTAGGCGCTGTCGGCCGTGAAACAGCCGGCGATGCGCGTCCATCCGCTCTTGTCATCCAGCCACCCTGCAGGGCCCCATGAGACCTGCGGGTTCCGGGCGATGGGGTGGTCGTCCGAGCGGGTGGGCGGCGCCATGCTGAAGAGCGCGCCGAGGTCGTTCACCGCGTACTTGGAGACATCGGCGAGGCTGACGAAGAAGGACACGGCATAGGTGGTGCCGGGCACCAGCGGCGGGTTCAGCGCGTGGGTGATGTACTCGCGGTAGCTGTTCGGCTGCTGGGCGTTGATGTCGAAGCCGCCGAAGGCGTAGAGGCCGGTGTAGCCATCCCCGGAACGTGCCGGTTCATCGCCCATCTGGTTGTCGGGCACGCTCATGCTGAAGGGCACGCCCAGGCACGCGTTGAAGTAATCGCTCGTACCGGCCGTGGGACGGTTCCAGCCCATGCAGCGGTCGATCTGGCTCACGTAGTCCGGGCAGAGGATGTACAGCTCCATGTCGCCGTTGGCCACGTGGTCCTGTGCGCCCAGGGGCACGGTGCCGAACAGCATCCAGGGGAGGAGGAGCGGGCGACGCATCATCCGTGGGACGCAGGGAGCGCCCCGGCTGCTGCACGGATGAAGACCGGTGGTTCGGCCGGTGATGGCCGGTGGGATGATCGGTTCCGGTGGTCCCGGAACGGTCGATCACGGCCCGGTCGGGAGCACGGTCGCCGACCGTTTCCGTTCGGACGGGGTGGGGTTGCGCATCCAGGTCGGGGTGTAGGGGGTGAACCGCCCGGAGGCCTCCACTTCGGCCAGGGTGATGCGGCCGTCCATGTAGGCGGCCAGCACGGGTGCAGCGGGATGCTTGCGGTCCTTCAGGACCAGCATGGCGGCATTGGCGCCGGCGCGCACCGCGATGGGCACACCTCCTCCGAGCTCGGCCCAGTGACCACCCAGGTAGAGGCCCTTCACCGGGGTGCGGTAGTGCGCGATCCCCGCCTTGAAGTTCGCCTTGCCCGGCCGTGCGCCCATCATGCTGCCGTTGCGGTTGCCGGTATACCGCCAGTGCGTGATCGGCGTGGCCACGTCGCAGTACACGATGTGCCTGGAGAGCCCGGGGGCCAGCCGTTCCTCCACCCGCCGGATGAGGATGTCGGCGTACTCCTGCTTCAAGCGCTCATACGCTTCGCCCCGCTCCGTGCCATCGGCACCCGTGCGCCAGCGGTCGTGGTCTGCGAACTCCGCCGGGATGTAGATGGTGAGCGTGCCCATGCCGTCCGGCGCCAGGCTCGGGTCGCGCAGGGAAGGGGCGAGGATGCTGATACCGACCTCCTCCGGTCCACCGGTGCATTGGCGTTCGCGCGGCACATCGTCCTTGCTCAGGTAGATCATCTCCTCACCGAAGCCAAAGCTCTCGGTCGGCCGGTCCAGGGCGAGCGCCACGGTGACCGAGCTCGGGTAGAGCTCCGCATCGCGGAGCTTGCGCTTCAGCTTGTCCGGCACGGCGTGCGCAGGCAGCATGCGCTCGTACAAGGCCTCCAGGTCGCACGCGGCCACCACTTGATCGGCCCGGACCTCGTGCGTGGTGCCGCGATGCGTGACGCGCACGCCGCTGGTGCGACCGTTCTCCAGCAGCACCTGGTCCACCCGGCATTTGTAGTGCACCTCATTGCCGAGGCTGGTGATCACGTGCACCAGCCACTCCGGGAAGACCTGGCTGCCACCCACCGGGGGCAGCTGGTAGTCGCCGACGTAGGCCCATCCGATGGGCACCAGGCAGCTCAGCAGGTCCATCTCCGAGGCGAAGACGCGCTGGAGCCGCTCATCCGTGAAGTAGCGGGACAGCCCCTTGCGCACGCCTTCGCGACCGCTGAAGCGCAGGTGGGGGATGAAGGGGCGGGCGAAGCGCAACTTGGTGAACAGGTGGAGCACCTTCCCCGGCAGGTCCTTCGATTCCTCCGTGCGCATGAAGGTGCCCAGGCCGGCGAAGGCCTCGCCGATGCGGCGGGCATCGCGGAAGAAGCGCTCGATGCCGGCCCGTTCGTGGGGGAACTCGCGGATCCACGCCTCCTTCAGCTCATCGGGCCTGTCGGTGAGCAGATGGTCGAAGCTGTCGCCCTTGTAGCGCTTGATGCGCTTCTGCGGGGCCGCCGTGGGATGGTCCGGACCGATGAGGTCGAAGAGGCGGGTGACCAGGCCGTTCGGTCCGAGCTGATTGAGCCAGTGGATGGCGCTGTCGAACCGGTGGTCCTTGCGGCGGAACCCGGCCAGATATCCGCCCGGACGGGCATCCATCTCCAGCACGCACACGCTGAGCCCGGCACGGCTCAGCAAGGCCGCGCTCGTCAGTCCGCCAAGGCCGGCACCGATCACCACGACATCGTACCGGGAACGAAAGGAGGGTTCGCGCATCACAGGATCGACCGCACGGAACGGAGGGGCACCCCCCGATGGCGCGCGAAGTACGGGAGAGAACGCGATGCCTCGACATTCTGTTCGGCGCGGGGCCACGATGATGGCTCCCGGGGATGGGGGTGCGACCGGCCCCTGGGCAGCGCTCTGCCTCGGATCATCGTCCTTTGGAACATGAAGCGCACATGCCCTCTTCTCGCCGGCGTTCTGGCGATCGGCGCTCCGACGGCGGCCCAGCCCTCCAGTTCGGGGACGGAACTGTGGGTGACCTTCATGGAGAACCTGGACCTGCAGTTCAACACGCCGCCGTACTTCGAGCTCGTGATCTCCAGCGACGTGAGCACGCAGGGCGAGGTGCAGGTGCCGTACACCGGCTTCGCGATCCCCTTCACCGTGCAGGCACAGGACGATACGGTGATCACCCTGCCTACGAACATCTACTACCCACAGGGGGATGAGGCGGTCTTCAACTTCGGCCTGCGCGTGGTGGCGGACGATCCGGTGAGCGTGTACGCCTATCACCACCGGTTGTATTTCAGCGAGGCGTGCATGGCCCTGCCGGTGGAGCGCCTCGGAGCGGAGTACCTCGTGCTCGCCCATGAGGACGCGGTGGCCACGCAACCGTCGGCCTTTGCGGTGCTGGCCACGGTGGACAGCACGGTGGTGGAGGTGGTGCCCTCGGTGCTCACGGTGGGCTTCAGGCCGCCGGGTGTGCCGTACACCGCGGTGCTCGACGCGGGGCAGGTGTTCCAGCAGCAGGCCTTCGGCGACCTCAGCGGGTCACGCGTCCGCAGCCTGGATCCGCAGAAGCCCATCGCGGTGTTCGCCGGTGCGAAGCAGGCGCGGGTGAACTGCGCGCTGTCCGCGGACGACCACCTCTTCCAGCAGGTGGAACCGCTCAGCGGCTGGGGCCGCATCTTCCGCATCGTGCCCTTCCTGGGTCGCGGTGGTGACGAGCTGCGGGTGCTGGCCTCGGTGGACGGCACCACGGTGGAGCTCACCGGCCAGGCACCCGTGGTGGTGGACAGTGGAGAGGTGGCCTCCTTCTTCGCCGCGGTGCCGCTCACAGTGCAGAGCTCGGCACCGGTGGCGGTGGGGCAGTTCAACGACAGCCAGAGCTGCAACCCCGCGATGGGCGATCCGTGCTACCTGTGGGTGCACCCCTTCGACCGCACGGACCAGCGGGTGATCTGGACGGCGCTCACCGGCGCGGGCACGCCGTACCACTACGTCAACATCGTGGCCCAGGGCGAGGCCGGCCCGCCGGTGGTGCTGCTGGATGCGGTGGACATCAGTTCGCAACTGCAACCCATGGCCGGAGTGAGCGGCGTGTTCTGGGGGCAGTTCCCGGTGAGCGCCGGGCTGCATCGCGTGGAGAGCGCGCAGGGCTTCCAGGCGTGGGCCTATGGCATGGGGGACTACAATTCGTACGCCTTCCCGTTGGGCTATGGCATCGCCGACCTCACCACATCCATGTCCCCGACACCAGGTTCCGGCTCAGCGCCGGGGGCGTGGGTGCTCGCCTCCGGTGCCGTGCTCGACAGGACACGCGCGGGACTGCCGCCGCAGGCCGCGCTCGTGCTGCACGAAGCCACAGGGCGCGTGGTGCGGCGTATCGGTCCCGGAGAGGCGGTGAGGGTGCCGGACGTGGCGGGCAGCTACGTGCTGTACGCTCCTGGCAGCGCAACAGGCCCGGTGCGCGTGCTGGTCCACTAGGCGCGCTCAGCGCACCTTCAGCAGGTCTTTCACCTGCAGGCGGCGGCCGTTCTGCAGGCGGCAGTGGTACACACCGGCCGGCAGGTCCTCCAGGTCCACGTCCACCGTATGGGTGCCCGCGGGCATGTCCTGGTTGCGCACCAGGCGCACCACGCGGCCCTGCTCGTCGAACACATGGATGGCGACGCGTCCGCCATCGCTGGTGAAGCGCAGGTTGGTGCGGTCGGTGAACGGATTGGGCCACGCCTCCAGCAGGCTGGTACCGCTGCCTTGGTTGGCCTCGTGGATGCCGATGCCGAGGCAGCCGTCCGGGTCCACCACGGCCAGGGGCTGGTACGTGTTCAGGAGCACCGTGTCCACATCGGCCTGGGCCATGCAGAACCAGTCGCGCAGCACGCTGGCGTACACGCTGCGGAAGTCGTACTGCATGGGCAGGTTGGTGGTGAAGTTGGTGTTGGGGCTGATGGTGGGGTTGTTGCCCAGCAGGCCCGGCATCACCTGGGTGCCGAAGAGGACCATGGGCGCGGCCGCGCCGTGGTCGGTGCCACCGGAGGCGTTGCTCATCACGCGGCGCCCGAACTCGCTGAAGGTCATCCCCAGCACACGGTCCTCCAGGCCCAGCAGCTGCAGGTCGTCCTGGAAGGCGCGGATGGCATCGCTGACGCCCTGGAGCAGGTCGGCGTGCACGCCGGCGGTGGTGTCGTTGGTGAGCGTTTGTTGGGCGTGGGTGTCGAAGCCCTGGTCGCTCACCCAGTAGATCTTGGTCTTGAGCCCGCCGCAGATCAGCTGCGCCACCACCTTGAGGGCCTGGGCCAGTTGCGCGCCGGGCTGGGTGCCGGTGGGGTACATCGTGCTCTGGTTGCAGCCCACCTGCGCGGCGGCGTTGATCACATCCCCGTAGAGGTCGGTCTGCCGCTGCACGGTGCGCACGAAGTCCAGCTTGCCGCCCTTGCAGTCGGCGGTCACCGGGTCGGTGTAGATGTTGTTGGTGAGGTTGAGGGGGTCGTTGGTGTTGTAAATGGCCGCGCCCATGCTGACGCCGAGGTGCTGCAGGCCCGGTCCGATGGGCCCGCCCACGCGGATGGCGAGCGGGTCGGGCATGTCGGTGTTGGGGAAGCCCACCGGGTAGTTGGGGTACTCGAAGTGCAGGAAGCGCCCGGCCCATCCGCTGTCCAGCAGCTGGTTGGCATCCGATCCGGTCTCCCAGATGTCCGTGCTGCGGAAGTGGCTGAAGTTGGGGTCGGGATAGCCCACGCTCTGGATGATGGCCAGCTTGCCATCGTCCCACAGGTCCATCATCCCGGTCATGCGCGGGTGCAGACCGGTGGCGCCGTTGGTGCCGCTGAGGGGCAGCACGCTGGTCTCGGGCACCAGCACGTTGCTGCGGAACTGGCTCAGCAGCTGGTACTGGTCGATGGGGATCACGGTGTTGAGGCCGTCGTTGCCGCCGTATAGCTGCACGACGACGAGCACGCGGTCCTCGCCCACGCCGTTGAGCAACGGTGCGAGCATGGGGTTGGAGAAGCCGCGCACGGTGAAGCCGCCCACGGTGGCCATGGACATCGAGCGGAGGAAGTTCCTGCGTTGCATGGTCGGTGGGTTCAGTGGATGTGGGTCTCGGCGGCGCCCAGCATGTCGACGGTGAGCCAGAGCAGGATGGTGGGCACCAGCTGCGCGGTCATGTCCTGCGTGTTCGGGTCGGCCACGTAGGTGGCGTAGGCGAAGGTCCAGTAGTAGTCCTGCGATTGACCGAGCAGCAGGATGCTCGTCTTCAATTGGTCTCGAACGGCCTGGCTGATGGGGGCGCCGTAGTACAGTTCCACCATGTCGATGAGGAGCTGGTTGGGGTCGCCCGGGTTGCTCAGCTGTTCGCAGAAGGCCACCAGGTCCACCTTCAGTTCCAGGTTCTGGCTCTGCGGCTGGTAGAGGTTGGCGGGGGTGGAGAAGCCGGTGTACACGATGCCCTGCAGGCTGAAGTTGCGAGCCGGGAAGGTGGCCGTGTCCACCCAGATGTCATCGTACTGGGGGAACTGGTAGTAGGCGGGCCAGCCGGCGACGTTGGGCGGGTTGCCGATCTCCTGGCCGCAGTAGGCGATCAGGTAGTACACGTCCATCCACACGCGGTACTGCGCCTCGAACTGCGTGGCATCGGGCATGGGCACGTTGAACATGCGCAGCGTGCCCACGATGAGGTCGGCCGGGCTCTTGATCATGCAGCCGCGCAGGTCGGCGGTGAAGAAGTGGTCGCTGGTGAGCAGGGCCTGCATCACGATGCGCATCTGGTCGGGCGCACCGGCGTTGTTGCGGAAGAGCTCGGCCAGCGGCTGGATCACATCGGTCTCCGCAGCAGCGCTGATCTCGCCGTGCACGAACCAGCGGTAGATCTCGCGGCAGATGAAGAGGCTCACCTCCTCCTTGGCGAAGATCATGTCCAGCAGGGCGTTCAGCTCGTTGGCACCGCCGTTGATGCCGGTCTGGCCCTGGATCACCGTGTTGTTGAAGAAGGGGCTGAACTGCTTGTCGGTGATGGCGTGCAGGAAGGGCAGGAAGATGGTCTGCGGCACGATGGGCTGCCCGCCACTGGTGGTCTGCACGGTCCAGCCGGTGAGCACCTGCGCGGCCGCCTGTACATCGCTCTCGGTGTAGCCGCTGCCCTGTCCGAGGGTGAACAGTTCCATCAGCTCGCGGGCGTAGTTCTCGTCCGGCGCGGTGGCGATGTTCAGGTAACCGTTGAGGTAGATGAGCATCGCGGGCTCCAGCGTCACATCGTACATCAACTGGCGGAAGTTGCCCAGGCATGCGTCGCGCAGCAACTGGTTCAGGCTGTACAGCCCCTCGGGCATGAAGACCGCTCCCGCCTGGGTGGGCATGTGGTTGCTCCAGAAGAGGGTCATCTTCTCGCGCAGGTTCCGCTCCTGCCCCACGAACAAGCCCATCTGCCAGGCGGCCAGGCTCTGGATGCGCGCCCCGCGCGGGTCGATCGGCGCCTGCGGATCGCTGGGCGTGTTCACCCAGGTGCTGCCGAAGGGCACGTCCGGGTCCACGAGGGTGGGGTCGGGCTGGTTGTTGCCATCGGGCGCGGTGTAGGCCTTGATCGGCGGCGGCACGTTGGTGCTGAAGGTGAGCAGCTCGTTCACCACCTGGTTCAGCGACATGCCCTGGAAGTGGTCCAGGTCCGCCGGCGACACGCCGAAGAGCGTGCGACGGAGCAGGTGCAGCAGTTCCGGCCTGCCGAAGGGGCCGGTATAAGGTTGGATGGCCATGGGCTGCGGTTCGGATGCGGAGGTTCGACGGTGCGTACCGGGGAAGGTTCAACCAAGGTAGCAGGTTGCGCTGTGCCGGTCCAGGCCGCGGAGAGGTCTTTTCTAACAGGCGGTGGACCGATAACGGACCGTTCACACGGGCTTAACGCGGCCCCGACCCGATCAGCATGCCGGCACGTCGCTGCCAGTCCAGGGCGTCGGCCAGGGTCTCCTCGAAGGGGCGCGGACGGAAGCCGAGCTCGGCCCGGGCCTTCGCGCTCCGGATGTCCGGGTGCCCTTCCAGCAAGGCGGTGAGCGCTTCGTGCGTCATCAACGGCGTACGGCCGGTGAGGCGGGCCTGGAGCTGGAAGAAGGGGACGAGGGAGCGCAGCAGGCCGATCGGGGCCACGCGCTGCACCGTGCGGCGCCCGGCCACGCGGCCCACGGCGGCGGAGAGCTCGCGCACGGTCCGGTAGCTGCCGCTCAGCAGGTATTTCGATCCCGCCGCCCCGCGCTGAAGGGCTTCGGCGATGGCCTGCGCCACGTCGCGCACATCCACGAAGTCGTAGCCACCGGGCGGCAGCAGGGGCACCTTGCCGTTGTGCAGGTCGGCGATGGCGCGGCCCATCAGGGAGGGGCCGTGGTCCATGGGACCGAACACCGAGGTGGGGGCGAGGATCACCGCGCTCAGCCCGTGGGCCGACACGGCCTCCAGCACCACGCCATCGGCCGCCGCCTTGCTGCGGTCGTAGGCCGGGGCGGTGGCGCGGGTGGCCCCCCGCCTTTCGTCCAGCGGCGCGTCCAGTGGATGGCTGTCGTAGCTGTGGATGCTGCTCACATGCACCAGCCGCTTCACGCCATGGCGGAGGCAGGCCTGCACGATGTGGCGCGTGCCGTCCACGTTCACCCGCGGGACCAGCGGGTCGTTGTTGCTGTCGATGCTGATGCGCGCGGCCAGGTGCATCACGGCATCACAGCCGGCCACGAAGCGGTCCACCGCCCCGGCATCCAGCAGGTCGCCGGCCACGCGTTCCGCGTCGAGGTCGGCGATGCCGTCGGAGCGGCGGTGCACCAGCAGGCGCAGGCTGTGGCCCTGTTCCAGGAGCAGGGGGCAGAGGGCCGCGCCCACATGGCCGTTGGCGCCGGTGATCGCGATGCGCATGTTACCAGAGGAAGGGGATCACCGCCTTGCGGTCGCGCGGGTAGTCGGCGAAGCGCTCGCGGTACCAGGTGTGGTGGTTGTGGGCGCGTGGGGCCAGGTTGGCGAATGTCCACACCGCGAAACTGAGCGCGGGCAGGGACCAGGCGGCCAGGGCGAAGCCGGCCCACTCCACGATCTCGCCGAAGTGGTTGGGGCAGCTGATGCGGTCGAAGAGGCCGCCGCGCGGAATGCGGTAGCCGGGCCCCTCGGCGCGCAGCGCGATCAGCCGTGCGTCCGCCCAGCGGTTGATGCCCATGCCCAGCGCGAAGAGCAGCACGCCCACCACGGCCAGGGCATCCGGGAAGGGCCGGTCCGGCGGGGCGATGTGGCCGAGCCACCAGCCGTTGAGGCCGCCGTTCACGGCGTTGAAGAGCACCGCGCTCAGCACGATCGCCACGGGCATCCGCTTGCCGCTCGTGCGCAGGCGGAAGGGGAAGATCAGCGTGCGGTTGATGTAGTGCAGGGTCCACATCCCCACGAGCAGCCAGGTGAGCGGGCTTGGCTCGCGCGGGCCCAACACCACCATCAGCGGGAACACGAGCAAGGCGGGCAGTTCCATCCAGAACCAGCCCCAGTGGTTGGGCAGGGTGGGGCCCCAGCCCGCCGTGGTGTGGCGGCCGTAGGGGGCGCGCACCTTCAACAGCACCGGCAGGGTCACCACCGCCACCGCGATCCAGCCCACCACCGCCCACGTGAACGCATCCATGCGGCGATGTTACGCAACAGGACGTTGGCGGCGGTGGCCGCTAGTTCCGCTTCACGAAACGGGCGTTCGAGAGGGATCCATCACCGATGGCCTGCACCGTGTACAGGCCGTCGGGAAGGTCGGCGATACCGATGCGCAAGGCGGTCCCTGCCACCGCGTTCACCTGCCTGATGCTGCGGCCGGCCTGATCGATGACGCGGATCCGCACGCACGCTCCCGGCGCGCCGTTCACCAGCACCTGCAGCACATCGCTGGCGGGGTTGGGCAGCAGCACCAGCTCATCCGCACGGGCCTCGCCATCCCCCACGCCGGTGGATTGTTCCACCGTGAACACCGCATCGTTGGTGCGGACCGGCGCGTTGAAGTCGAAGTAGATGTCGACGCGGTTCGCCACCACCGAGCCGATCGGAAGTCCGGCGTTCGGGGTGATCCGGAAGGTGACCGAGCCGTTGCTGCCTACGGGATCGGTGGCGCTGTCCGGCAACAGGATGTGGTCGAAGCGCAGGTCCAGCACACCATCGATCAGGTGCCCGGTGCACGGGTGCGTGCTGCCCACGAAGGTCAAGGTCGTCAGGTCCAGCTCGGCCGGAAGCGTGTCCAGGATGCGCACATGGTCGGCCATGAAGGTGCCCGTGTTCTGGAAACGCACCGTGTAGGTCACCGGGGTGCCGTCGGCCACCTCTTGCGGGCTCAGCACCTCAGGCGCCACCTGGATGTCGTTGGGATCGTAGGAAGCGACCACCAGCTGTGGATCGCTCCAGAGGTCGTTGGCCGGCTCGTCATCCGGCGTGGTGAGCTGCGCCGCGCAGACCACAGGTGTGCCCGGTATCGCGCTGGTTGGCGTGAACAGGGTAGTCCCGAGAATTATCACTTCACCAAGCTCCAGGGTATCCAGGTCCCAGCTCAGGGTGTTGCCGTTCAGGGTGGCCGGTGGGTTGCTGGTAATGAACTGCTGCAGCGGATCGAAGGCAAGGTCCACGCTGCCACCGGTACGCATGTTGCCCGTGTTCGTCACGAACAAGTGGATGGCCGAGGTGGAACCAGGCCGCGGGGGAGGGTTGTACGTGGCGGACACGCTGAGGTCGTGCTGGACCGAGGTGGCCATCAGTGGTAGATCATGTCCGGAGGACGGGATGCCGCCGGAAACAGTGACCATGTAGGGCATGCTGCTCTGCACGTCCGCGGCCCCTGGTGTTACGACCAGTTCGTAGGTCCCTGCGGAGAGATGGAAAAAGAAGCTGCCCGTGCTTGACGTGATCGTGCCAACGTTCCACGGCATGGCCCGAACGGTCCGGTTAAGCACGGGAAGGTCACCTGATCCATAGATCCCATCCATGTCCACGTCCAGGAACACCCTGCCTGTGACTATGGAAAAGCCGCTTGTGTCGCAACCGCATGCCGAGGACCACCGCTCGTCCAGGGTCCAAGGGTCGCCATCATCGCAGGGAAATCCAGGCACCTGATACCCAAAGGTGGCTCCATCGCAATCGGTGTACGGCACGATGCACACGCAGCTGGGGGACCACACTTCCGTGGTGGTCAATGGATCGCCATCATCGCACGGGGTGCCCGGCCACGCGGTCCCGAACTCGATGGCGTTGCAATCGGTGATCCCGGTGCCCCGGCATACGCAGTCCACGTTCACCCAGTCGTTGATGGTGAGCGGACTGCCGTCATCGCAGGCCATGCCGGGGAAGACCGGTCCACCCGGGAGGCCCGAACAATCGAACGGCTGCCCGGCACAGACGCAATTGGCGTCCCACACATCATTGCCAGTGAACGCGTTGTTGTCGTTGCAGGAGGTGCCCGGCAGGGCTGGTCCGCCCAGCACACCGAGGCAATCCACCTGGGCACGAACGGGCGCACCGAAAAGCAGCGCACCCACAAGGCAGGGCAGGACGACCGATGGGCGCATGGGGATCGTGGTTGATGTGGTGAAGCTAGGAGTTCCGCGCGGAGCGCACCGCCCGCCTTCGACCATGGCGATGGGAGCGGGAATGACGTGCACCTTTGCGCCCATGAAGCTCATCTCCTTCAACGTGAACGGCATCCGCGCCAGCGTGGGCAAGGGCCTCCACGATACGCTGCGCGCGCTGAACGCCGACATCGTCTGCTTCCAGGAGACCAAGGCCACGCCCGAGCAGGTGGCCCAGGCCCTGGCCGGGGTGGACGGTTACCACGTGAACGCCTATGGCGCACTGAAGCCCGGGTACAGCGGCACGGCCATCGCCAGCAGGCAGAAGCCCGTCGGCGTCGACTTCGGCATCGGCATGAAGGGCCACGACGACGAGGGCCGCGTGGTCACCTGCACCTTCACCGACGTGGTGGTGGTGTGCGTGTACACGCCCAACAGCGGGGAGGGCATGAAGCGGCTCGGCTACCGCGGCGAGTGGGATGCCGCCTTCCGCACGTATGTCAACAAGCTCGCGAAGGGCAAGCGGCCGGTCATCGTCACCGGCGACCTCAACGTGGCGCACCAGCCCATCGACATCGCGCGGCCCAAGGAGAACTACAACAAGACCAGCGGCTACACGCAGCAGGAGATCGACGGCATGAACGCCTTGCTCGCTTCAGGATGGGTGGACACGTTCCGGCATCTGCACCCGGACGTGGTGAAGTACAGCTGGTGGAGCCAGCGCTTCGGCGCGCGCGCCAAGAACGTGGGCTGGCGCATCGACTACGTGCTGGTGACCAAGGGCTTCGAGAAGAAGGTGAAGGACGCCTTCATCCTCAACGAGGTGATGGGCAGCGACCATTGCCCGGTGGGGATCGTGTGGTAGACCATGGTTGACGTGCATACGAGGGCGCAAGTAGCGAGTGGCGAGTGGTGAGTGGCGAGTAGCGAGTGGTGGGTAGGATACCACTCTCTACTCGCCACTCACCACTCACCACACCGGGCTTCCATCCGATCACAACACATCCATCAACGGACACCTGATGATCATGAAGAACCTTCTCCGCCTCGAAGAGCTCGCGCAATTTCTTCTCTGCCTGGGTCTGTTGATCGCTTCGGATGTGGCGTGGTGGGTGTACCTGCTGCTGCTGCTCGGCCCGGACATCGGCATGCTGGGCTACCTGGTCGGTCCGCGCGTCGGCGCCATCAGCTACAATGTGCTGCATCACAAGGCGGTGGCGGTGCTGATGCTGGTGTTCGCCGTTCCCGGCATGGTGGAGGTGCTCACGCTGTGGCGGGTGGAGATGGGCGTGCTGCGCGCCACCCCACCGCTCCTCGCGGGGTTCATCCTTTACGGCCACGCGTCCATGGACCGCATCTTCGGCTATGGCCTCAAGTTCGGCGACAACTTTCACCATACGCACCTGGGCTGGATCGGCAGGAGGAGTGGCGAGTGACGAGTTCGGCCTTCGGCCTGCGAGTGGCGAGTGAATGCCTTTTACCCGGCGCTTATCGCCGCGGAGCATTCACTCGCCACTCGCCACTCGTCACTCGCCACTCGCCACTCGTCACTCGCCACTCGTCACTCGCCACTCGTCACTCGCCACTCGTCACTCGCCACTCG
>CALMPI010000024.1 GCA_937872175.1 uncultured Flavobacteriales bacterium
CGTGGGATGCGAACTGCACCTGCGTGGGCCAGCTGATCGACTGCGAAGGCACCCCGGGCGGCAGCGCCCTCCCCGGCACCGCCTGCGACGATGGCAACCCCAACAGCAGCAACGACACCTGGGATGCCAACTGCACCTGCAGCGGCACCCTGGCCAACGACTGCGAAGGCACCCCGGGCGGTCCTGCCCAGCCGGGTACGCCCTGCGATGACGGACTTGCCACCACCGGCAACGATACGTGGGATGCGAACTGCGTGTGCGTGGGTCAGCTGATCGACTGCGAAGGCACCCCGGGCGGCAGCGCCCTCCCCGGCACCGCCTGCGACGATGGCAACCCCAACAGCAGCAACGACACCTGGGATGCCAACTGCAACTGCAGCGGCACCCTGGCCAACGACTGCGAAGGCACCCCGGGAGGCCCTGCCCAGCCGGGTACGCCCTGCGATGATGGCCAGGTCCAGACCGGCAACGACACCTGGGATGCCAATTGCAACTGCATCGGTCAGCTGATCGACTGCGAAGGCACCCCGGGCGGTAGCGCCCTGCCTGGCACGGCTTGCGATGACGGTGATGCCTGCACCACGGGCGATGTGTACGACGCGAACTGCAACTGCGCGGGTCTCTTCGCGGATGCGGACAACGACGGTACCTGCGACGCCAACGACGTGTGCCCGGGCAGCCCCGAGCCTGGTCAGAGCTGCGACGACGGTGATGCGTGCACGACGAACGATGTGGTGGATGCGAACTGCAATTGCGCCGGCACCTTCGCCGATGATGACAATGATGGTACCTGCGATGCGGATGATGTGTGCCCGGGCAGCCCGGAGCCCGGTCAGTCCTGCGACGATGGCAACCCCTTCACCATCAACGATGTGGTGGATGCTAACTGCGACTGCGCCGGCACCCCGATCGGCAACTGCACCGAGATCCTCACGCTGGACATCACCCTGGACAACAACGGGGCGGAGACCACTTGGGAGGTGCGCGACCAGACGGGAACCACGGTGATCTTGTCCGGTGGTCCGTATCAGAACGGTCAGGCCGGCAGCATCGTCACCGAGACCCTCTGCCTCAACCAGCTGTGCTACCGCCTTGTGGTGAACGACGCCGGTGGTGATGGCATCAACGGTGGTGGTTACGTGCTGCGCGACGCCAACGGCCGCCGCATCGTGGACGCCAACGGCTCCTTCACGAGCACAAGCAGCGTGATCAACGAGTTCTGCCTGCCGCTGAGCGTGGCGCGCCTGATCAACGCCAGCTGCGATCGCACGAACCTGCTCTACAAGACGAGCACGCAGATCTACGCCAGCTTCTACCCGGGTGCCAGCGGCTACCAGTTCTGGATCTTCGATCCGCACGGCTTCTACAGCCGCCGCGTGTTCAGTTCCATCCAGAACCTGGTGCCGGCCAACCTGGTGACCAATCCGGTGCCTGCGGACCTCGACCTGAACGTGCGTGTGCGCGCCCTGGTCGGTGGCAACTACACCGAGTTCGGTCCTGCCTGCCGCTTCCGTCTCAACACCCCGGGTGGTGGCGGTCGTGAGGCCATCCTCTTCGACGAGGCCAGCAATGTGACCATGAGCCTGTACCCGAACCCGAACCGTGGTGAGGTGGTGAACGTGGCCTTCGACGGCATCGCCGCCGCCGAGCGGATGGACATCGACGTGATGGACATCTTCGGCAAGCGTGTGATGGCCGAGCAGATCGCTGCTCCGGGTGGTGCCTTCGTGCACACCATGGACATGGGACTGCTGGCGCCCGGTGTGTACATGGTGAACGTCCGCGTCGACGATCGCTTCTACACCCAGCGCCTGGTCCGCCAGTAAGCTGAACGAACTTCATGGCGAAGGGCCGCTCCTCACGGGGCGGCCCTTCGTGCTTTGGGGTGGGGGGGGACGTGCGGATCGCCATGCAGTGTGCCCCGCTTCCGTGACGAACAACGCCTGATCGGCATGTCGTCCGGGCAATGGCGCCGCTGCTGCAGGTCATCCACCGTCCTGTGGGGGTGCGCGGGAACAACGGCGATCGCGCTTATCAAGGCGAGCTGTCCATGTCGCTCCAAAGGTCAACAGGCGGGCATGGAGCGCGGATCGGATGCGCGGGCACGCTTGCGGTCGCCACAGCCCCGGGTCCCACCTCGCTGGAGGGGAACGAAAAAGCCCCGCGCTAGGCGGGGCTTTTTCGTCACTGGGCGGGTTCAGTAGTAGATCAGTCTGCGCACCTTGGCCACATGCTTGGCCAGGCGGATCACCTGCTTGGTGTAACCGAACTCATTGTCGTACCAAGCGTAGAGCACGGCCGTGCGCCCGTCGGGACCGACGATCGTGGCATTGCTGTCGAACACACTGCAGCAGGTATCGCCGATGATGTCACTGCTCACCAGTTCGGGGTCGATCTGGTAGTGGATCTGGTTCACCAGTTCTCCGTTCAGGGCTGCATGGCGCACCATTTCGTTCACCTCGTCCCGGGTCACCACCTTTTTCAGGCTCAGGCTCATGATGGCCAGCGATCCGTTGGGTGTCGGCACACGCACGGCGTTGGCGGTGAGCTTGTCCTTCAGGCTGGGAATGGCCTTCGTGACCGCACTGCCGGCACCGGTGCTGGTGATCACCATGTTGACGGCCGCACTGCGACCACGGCGAGGCTTCTTATGGTAGTTGTCCAGCAGGTTCTGGTCGTTCGTGTAGGCGTGCACCGTCTCGATGTGGCCCTTTTCGATCCCGATCCCGTCCTCGATCACCTTCAGCACCGGGCAGATGGCATTGGTGGTGCAGCTGGCCGCGCTGAACAGTTGTTCATTCTCAATGTCCAGCTCCTTGTGATTGATGCCGTACACGATGTTCGGCATCTCCTTGCCGGGTGCGGTAAGGATCACCTTGTTCACTCCCTTGGCGTTCAAATGCCGGGCGAGATCGGCGCGCTTGGTGAAGGCGCCTGTGTTGTCGATGATCAGTGCGTTGTTGATGCCGTGGGCCGTGTAGTCCACATCCTCCGGGTTGTTGGCCGCGATGAGCTGCACACGCTGGCCATTGATGATCAGGCACTTGTTCTCCAGGTCCTCCACCACACTGCCCTTGAAGGCGCCATGAACGCTGTCATTACGCAGGAGTGCCGCACGTTTCACGATCTCCTCGTCGGTGAGGGAGCGGGTGACGATGGCCCGTAGGCGCAGCTGCTGGCCTTTTCCTGCCTGCTTCACCAGCTCCCGGGCTGCGATGCGCCCAATGCGGCCGAACCCATACAGCACCACATCCCGTGGTTCGAACTTGTGCTTGTCCGCACCGATGAAGCCGTTGAGCGTGGTCTTGAGGAACGCATCGAGGTCCTTGCCACCGCTCTGGCCGTATTCCCAGGTCAGCTTGCCGATGTCGATCTTGCTGGGCGCGAGGTCCATGGCGAGTAGGGCTCTTGCGACCTCCGAGGTGGTGAACACATCGATCGGCTTCTGCACCACGTCCTTGGCGTAGTTGAAGAGGTTCAGCACCTCACTGATGTTGGTGTCGAGCAGGTGGTTGCGGAAGAACACGAGCTCCACACCGCGGCCGTACATGAGCTGGCCTACGGAATTCTCCAGGTCGACGGCCGCCTTCTCGCGGTCCACAAAATCCTTCAGGCCGGTCTCGTAGCCGGTCCTGGCTTCCAGGGTCTGCATGGATGGGTGATGGGGGTTGGTCCGATGGTGTGAAAGGACGCGCCCCGCCGAGGGCGGGGCGCGGTGGTTCAGCCGAGGTAGGCCTTGAGCAGCTTGCTCCTGCTGGTATGCCGCAATCGCCGGATCGCTTTCTCCTTGATCTGGCGCACGCGCTCACGGGTGAGGTCGAACTTGGCGCCGATCTCCTCCAGGGTGAGACCGTGGTTGATGCCGATCCCGAAGAAGAGCTTCACCACATCACGCTCCCGCTCGGTGAGGGTGCTCAATGCCCGCTCGATCTCCTTGCTGAGGGATTCGTTCAGGAGCAGCCTGTCGGCCGGGGCGCTGTCATTGTTGGGCAGCACATCCAGGAGGCTGTTGCTCTCACCTTCCACAAAGGGGGCGTCCATGCTGATGTGGCGGCCGCTCACTTTCATGGTATCGGCCACCTTCTCGGGGGGGAGGTCCAACAGGGCGGCCAGCTCGTCCGCGCTGGGCGGGCGCTCATACTCCTGCTCCAGCTTGGCGAAGGCCTTGTTGATCTTGTTCAGCGAACCCACCTGGTTGAGCGGAAGGCGCACGATGCGGCTTTGTTCGGCCAGCGCCTGCAGGATGCTTTGGCGGATCCACCACACGGCGTAGCTGATGAACTTGAAGCCCCGTGTCTCGTCGAAACGCTGGGCCGCCTTGATCAGGCCGAGGTTGCCCTCGTTGATCAGATCGGGAAGGCTGAGGCCCTGGTTCTGGTACTGCTTGGCCACGGATACCACAAAGCGCAGATTGGCCTTCACCAGCTTCTCCAATGCACGAGTGTCCCCTTCCTTGATCCGGCGGGCCAGCTCCACCTCCTGGTCCGCGGTGATCAACCCTTCCTTGCCGATCTCCTGCAGGTACTTGTCAAGCGATTGGCTTTCCCGGTTGGTGATCGACTTGGTGATCTTAAGCTGACGCATCCTGCTGGTCACGGTGCGGAGGGTGTTAGGGGTTGGTGGTCAGGGACTTGAGAAGTGGTCGGTCCACTGGACCCCACCACGGGTGTGGCGCGAAGGTAAGGCCCCACCTCCCTACGGGACAAGATGCCCGTTCCTTGGGCCGTGGGCGGGGGCACTAGGACCTTCTGGGCCCCAACTCCTTCAAACCCCCAGGCCATAGTAGGCGCGCGTGCCGTTGGGGTACACGCCCTCGATCAGGACGCCGCCACGTTTGTTGGAGAGCGCGCGTTCGATGTCATCCGGCTTGCTGATCGGCTGGTCGTCCACGCGCGTGATGATGAACCCCTCCCGGATGCCGCTGCTGCGCAGGCGACCGGTGTCCACCGAGACCACCTTCACCCCGTTCGTCAGTTTGAGGGCGCGCAGTTCCTCGGCCGTGGCCGCGGACAACTGGGCACCCAGTACTTCGCTCAGTTCGCGTTTGGCGGGTGTGGCCGCAAGCGTGCCGGAACCATCGCGGCCGCGCAGCGTAAGGTCGACCACACGCTCCCGGTTGTCGCGCATCACGGTCACCGTCACCTGGTCACCCGGTCGGAATTTGCCCACCTGCTCCTGGAGCTGCGGCACATTGTTCACCTCGATATTGCCCACCTTGAGGATCACATCGCCTTCCTTGAGGCCCGCCGACTGTGCGGCACCACCCTCGGTGAGCCCGTTCACGTACACGCCCCGGATCCGGTCCATGCGGGCCTCTTCCGCGAGCGCCTGATCCATGTTCCGGATGCTCACCCCCAGATAGGCGC
This sequence comes from uncultured Flavobacteriales bacterium, assembly GCA_937872175.1. Lineage (GTDB taxonomy): Bacteria > Bacteroidota > Bacteroidia > Flavobacteriales_F > PHOS-HE28 > PHOS-HE28. The sequence continues at coordinate 5,367 of CALMPI010000024.1, forward strand.
GCTGGACACTACCATACTCCAGCAGGTCGCTGGTGACCTTGCGCACGATGTTGGCCGGTACGGCAAAGGAATACCCGGCATACTGGCCGGTGGTGCTGGCGATCGCCGTGTTGATGCCGATCAGCTGGCCCTGGGTGTTCACCAAGGCGCCACCGCTGTTCCCGGGGTTCACGGCGGCGTCCGTCTGGATGAAGCTTTCGATGGGGAAGATGTCGCGGCCCGGATCGTACTGAAGAAGGTTGATGTTCCTGGCCTTGGCGCTCACGATACCGGCCGTCACCGTGCTCGTCAGGTTCATCGGGTTGCCCACGGCGAGGACCCATTCCCCCACTTTCACCTCGTCGGAGTTCCCGAAGGCCAGTGTGGGCAGGTCGGTGGCGTCGACCTTCAGGAGCGCGATGTCCGTGCTTGGATCGCGCCCGATCACGCGTGCCGGGAGCGATCGGTTGTCGTTCAGGTGCACGGAGATCTTATCCGCACCTTCCACCACGTGGTTGTTCGTCACGATGTAGCCATCGTCGGCGATGATGACCCCGCTGCCGACACCCTCACGCGGCTGCGGCTGGCTGGGCCTGTAGCCCCAGAAGAAATCCTGGAACGGGTCCCGGTAGCGCACCATCGTCTCGGTGGTGACATGCACCACCGCGTTCACGGAGACCTCGGCGGCAGGCACCAGATCCACCGGGGCGGTTCCCGGGGTCAGGGTGGGCATGCTCACCGGCACGGTGGCCGTGTTCACGCTCTTCATCGGTGGATCATCGGACCTGAACGGAGATGGACGGAGCAACAGGTCATACCCGCTCATCGCCAGGATCCCACCGGCAAGGGCGGCCAGGAAGTAGGAGAAGGTGCGTTTCATGGTGGTCGGTGGCATATCAAGTGGCATGCCGCGCTGTACGAAACAACGTTCCTGTCAGGCCCGCGAGCGGCGCTCCAGCGTTAAAAAGTGTTGATCATGGACGGGCGTGAGCGCTGCGGTGCCGGCGGACGGGCCGCATCTTTGCGCCATGGCCGGTGGTTGGAGCTTCAGCAAGTGGGAGGGTTCGGGCAACGATTTCATCGTGGTCGATGACCGCAGGCTGGAATTCCCGGACCATGACGTGGCCATGGTCCGGCGCTGGTGTGACCGCCATTTCGGCATCGGCTCCGATGGGTTGATCCTGATCAGACCGGCGATCGCCGATGGCATGGCGTTCCACATGGAGTTCCTGAACCCGGACGGCAGCCGAAGTTTCTGCGGGAACGGAAGCCGCGCCGCATTCGGATCCTGGTCGGACCTCACCGGGGATCGTTCGTCCGTGCGCTTCACGGCCATCGACGGTCCGCATCGTGCTGAATGGTCAGGCCATGGTGTTCGCGTGGGCATGTGCGACGTCGGCATGGTGGACCGCATCAACGAACGCATGGACCGCATCGATACCGGATCGCCGCACCTCATCGTCTGGGTGGATGATCCCGAAGCGGTCGATCTGATCACCGAGGCCCGGGCCATCCGGTACGCACCGGAACATGCCCGTACAGGGATCAACGTGAACTTCGTGAGATGGGCAGGGGGCGGATTGGAGATGCGGACCTATGAACGTGGCGTGGAGGCCGAGACCTTGAGCTGCGGCACCGGGGTGACGGCGGCCGCGCTATCGGCCATGTCGCGTGGACTGGTGGACGGCCGGTGCGAGGTGGTCACGCGGGGCGGGCGGCTGATGGTCGAGGCGGCGCCGGCCGGTCCAGGGTTCAACGATGTCCATCTCAGCGGCCCGGTGGGTCATGTGTTCTCTGGAACCATCCGGCGATGAAGCGTTGGCGCATTGTGCTGGCCGTGGTGACCGTCCTGCTTGTGCTCGCCGGGGCCCTGGGCTACCGCACCTGGCGAACGGTCTTCGGTCCCGGTCCTGAGTTCGTTACCGCGGAGCGTGTGCTGCTCATCCCCACGGGAGCCACGTTCGATCAGGTGGTGGACAGCCTGAAGGGCGCGGGCATGGTGGTCGACGAGGCGGCGCTGCGCTGGCTGGCCAGGCGGAAGAACTACGTGTCCCGCGTGAAGCCCGGGCGCTACGTGATCCCGAGCGGGACCAGCCTGAACGCCTTGATGAACAGACTGCGGAGCGGTGAGCAGGACCCCGTTCGGGTGACCTTCACGAACATCCGCACCTTGCCACAGTTGGCCGGGCAGGTGGCGAGGTATGTGGAGGCGGATTCGATGGCCATGCTCGACGCCATGACCGATCCCGGGCTGATCGCACGTGCCGGCCTGCGGCCCGAGACCATGATCGGGCTGTTCCTGCCGAACACGTATGAGGTGTGGTGGACGGAGCGACCAGAGGCGTTCATCAAGCGGATGGAACGGGAGCACCAACGGTTCTGGAACGAGGACCGCAGGTCGAAGGCCGCGCTCATCGGGCTGAGCCCGATGGAGGTGAGCACCTTGGCGAGCATCGTGCAGGCCGAGACCGCAAGACGGGATGAGGCGCCGATGATCGCCGGTGTGTACCTGAACCGGTTGCGGATCGGCATGCCTCTGCAGGCGGACCCGACGTTGAAGTTCGCGCTGGGACTGGACAGCGTGAACAGGGTGCTCGATGCCGACAAGCGTGTTGATTCCCCCTACAACACGTACACGCACACGGGCCTGCCTCCCGGGCCCATCAACATGCCCGAGCCGGGCTACATCGATGCGGTGCTGAACGCCACCAGGCACGACCACCTGTATTTCTGTGCACGGGAAACGCTGGACGGGTACAGCAATTTCGCACGCACCTACGAACAGCACCTGGTGAACGCACGACGCTACCAGCGGGCCCTGAACGCCCGTGGTATTTACCGCTGAGCTGTTGATACACGCCTCCCGCGCGGGACAGCGGACGGTCGGAGCCCCCTACTTTCGCCCCTTCAAGAACAAGTCGATGACGAAGATCAAGTTCGGGACCGATGGCTGGCGTGCCATCATCGCCGAGGAGTTCACCGTGGACAATGTGGCCCGTGTGAGCCTGGCCACCGGGAACTGGGTGAAGCAGCGGTTCCCGGACGCGCCATCGATCGTGGTGGGGCACGATTGCCGGTTCGCCGGCGAGCTCTTCGCCGAGACGGCCGCGAAGGTCTTCGTCTCGATGGGCATCAAGGTGCATCTGGCGCGCGGCTTCGTGAGCACGCCGATGGTCTCGCTGGGCGCCTTTCGGCTCAAGGCCAGCATGGGGGTGATCCTCACCGCGAGCCACAACCCGCCGAGCTACAACGGCTACAAGCTCAAGGGGTATTACGGGGGACCGCTGATCCCCGAGCACGTGCAGGAGATCGAGGACATCATCCCGGCCGCGCACGGTATCGACCTCGCCGCGGTCGACCTGAAGAAGGCCGAGGCGGAGGGCATGCTGACCATCGTGGACCTGGAAACGATGTACGTGGAACATGTGGAGCGGAACTTCGACCTTGACGCCATCCGGAACAGTGGGCTGCGCCTGGGCTACGATGCCATGTACGGCGCCGGCCAGAACGTGATCCGGAGGATCCTGCCCGGGACCACCCTGCTGCACTGCGAACACGACCCGTCGTTCAAGGGACAGGCACCGGAGCCCATCCACAAGAACCTGAAGGAGTTCAGCGACCTGATCGGGAAGGGGGGCATCGATTGCGGTCTGGCCACCGACGGTGATGCCGACCGCATCGGGCTTTACAACAGCAAGGGTGAGTTCGTGGACAGCCACCACATCATCCTGCTGCTGATCCACTACCTGGTGAAGTACAAGCAGTTCAACGGGAAGGTGGTGGTGGCCGTGAGCACCACACCGAAGGTGGAGAAGATGTGCCGCCACTACGGCCTGGAGTACCAGGTGGTCAAGATCGGATTCAAGTGGATCTGCGGCATCATGATCGAGGAGGACGTGTTGCTGGGCGGGGAGGAGAGCGGTGGCATCGCCATCAAGGGTCACATCCCCGAGCGCGACGGCATCTGGATGGGGCTCACCATCTGGGAGTTCATGGCCAGGAGCGGCAAGACGCTGGAGGAGTTGATCCAGGAGGTGTACGCCATCGTGGGGCCCTTCAGCTACGACCGCAACGACCTTCACATCAGCGAGGTGCTCAAGCAGGAGGTGCTGCGGAAGTGCGCCAGCGGCGCCTTCACGAAGTTCGGTGACCTTGAGGTGCGGAGGCTGGAGACGATCGATGGGTGGAAGTACCACTTCGATCGCGACCAGTGGCTCATGATCCGGGCCAGCGGCACCGAACCGGTGCTGCGTACGTACGCCGAAAGTGATTCCCTCGAGAACGCGCGCGCGATCCTTGAGGCCTGCAGGACCTCGATCGGCGCCTGAGCTTATTCCTTGACGATGGTGGTGCGGTCGATGACCGCTCCGGATGGATCGTGCAGCGTGAGCACGTAAACGCCCAGGGGAAGCGCTCCGATGTGGAGCTCCTCGGTCCGCTTCTCAGCAGGGATCTTCCTTTTCAGAACAGGTCTGCCCGCCGCATCGCACAGTTCAAGCCATGCGGCAGATGTGGTCCAGGTCACATGCAGGAGATCGGTCGCGGGCTTGGGCGCCACCACCATGGTCTGAGCGATCCGCTGCCGGTCTATCGTGATGACGGGCCCCGTGCTGAGGCTGCCATCAAGGTCCTCGACGACCAGTCGGTAATAGCTCAATCCCGCAGGTGGCTCGATGTCGGTGAACGCGTACTCCACCAGATCCTGACTTTCCCCCACGGCCGCCACGCTGCCGATGGGTGCGAGCTCGTCCGGATCGGGTCCGCGCTCGATGAGGAACCGTGCCGTGGCGTGCTCGGTGGCGGTGCTCCACACCAGCTGGTTGCTGCGTTCCTCGGGCCAGCCGCTGAAATGCACGAGCTCCACGGGCAGGACGCCAATGTCTCCCATTCCTGATGCGTAGCCATAGAACCAGCGGCTGAACCGCTGACCGTCGAAGAGTTTGGCCGGTTCGTATTCCACCCGCACCCGCCACTTGTACCGCAGGTACCCCGCCGTCTTGTAGATCAGCTCCTTGATCTCCGTTCCGCCCACGCCCATGTCGGTCCATCCGGCGCTCTGACCGGTGCTGACCAGGCTGTTGGTGATCGGGGCGCCACTGAAGGGCTGCCCCTCGAAGACGACCTCCCAGTGCAGGCGTCCATCGGTCCGGTGCATCGGGCTGCGCGCGCGATGCCCGATCCCGAAGAAATCCGGCACCCCGAAATCCATGCAATTGGTGGCCAGGGGGGAGACCAGGTCGGCCATGTACTGGCGCGAATACCGGTCGAGCGAATAGCCCCGGTTGCCGCGGTGCCATTGCCAGCGTCCTTCATTGGCGAACGCGGGCGAGGCGAAGGGAGCCCCGGCGATGATCTCGGAGTATCCATCGCCATCCGCGTCCCCTCCACCGCTGACCGCGCTGCCGAACTGCTCACCGGCCACGTTGGACTCGATGATGTCGATCAAGGCCGGGTTGATGCCGGCGGGCGTGCCTTGATAGACGTACACGGCACCTTCGTCGGCCTGCGCCAAAGCGCTCTCGTACCTGGGGCTGCCCACGACGATGTCGGCGTATCCGTTGCCATTGATGTCCCCCGCTTCCGCGACGCTGGCGCCCATGAAGCCGTTGGCGATGTTGCGCTGCAGGGTGGTGTTGGGCACTGCTCCGATGCCGCCGGCCGAGCCGTGGAACACGAACGCGGCCCCTTCGTCGGTCTGGCCCGATTCCCAGCGGTCCGCGCCGACGACGACATCGAAGTAGCCATCACCGTTGATGTCGCCGCCACCGGCGACGCTCACGCCGAAACGGGCCCCGGCCTGGTCCACTTCGAGGCGCCGCGCGAACGGGAGCACCACACCGGTGGCCGATCCGTGGTGGACGAACGCAGCCCCTTCTCCGGCTTGGCCGTTGCCGAGGTCACGGGCGCCGATGATGATGTCCGAGAACCCATCCCCGTTCACATCGCCGGCCGTGCACACCGAGTGGCCGAACCGGTTCGCAGCCGGAGGTTCGCTGAGCACGACGTGCGGGGCGGTCGGAATTCCGGTCGGGGCCCCCAGGTACACGTAGGTCTGCGACGTGCCCGGTGCACCGACCAGGACATCGGCATAGCCGTCGGTGTTGATGTCGCCCGCCGCGCTGACGCTGAACCCGAACTCCGATCCCGCTGTGCCGATGAGGGTGGTGGAGGGTGCCGCGCCGAGCCCACCGGGGCCACCATGGTGGATGTACGCGCGGCCGACCCCACCGGACAGTGGTGCGCCGACGATGACGTCCGCGTAGCCATCACCGTTCACATCACCCGCGGTGCATACGCTGGCGCCGAAGCGCGCACCGCCGACGTTGGCCTCCAAGGTGGCCGTGGGGGCTCCGGGAAGGCCTGCGGGCCCGCCGAGCCGGAGCTCCACCAGCCCTTCGCCCGCCTGACCGTTGCTACCGTCGGGTATCCCGACAAGAGCGTCGGCATAGCCATCACCATTGACATCGCCGGCGTTGCCCACGGCGGCGCCCATCGAAGCCCCGGCTGCTCCTCCGGTGCCCGTGGTCGTGGGGGCCAGACGCATGGAGTAGGGGCCGCCCATATACACCGCCGCCCCGCCGCCGAACCCGTACTTGAACGCGCCGACGACGAAGTCGGAGAACCCATCACCGTTCAGGTCTCCCGCAGTGGACACGCACTCGCCCATGAACGCGCCGGGCGTGTTCAGCTCGTAATTGAAGATGGCCGGAGTGGTGATCCCCGCAGCGGATCCGAAGTACAGCCGCACCTGGCCTTCCTGGCTTTGGGGGTTCGCGAAGTATGGGATCCCCACGAGCAGGTCGCCGTAGCCGTCGCCGTTCACGTCGCCGGCCGTGCTCACCCAGCGCCCCATCCAAGCGTTGTTCTGATTGCTTTCCAGAGCGATGGCGGCCGTGGTGCTCAGGCCCGAAGCACTGCCATGGAAGACGCGGACCACCCCTTCGCCGGTCTGCACACCGATCTGGTCGCGGTAGGCGCCGATGGCCACGTCGCTGTAGCCGTCACCGTTCACGTCACCGGCACAGGCCACGCTCCAGCCGAAGTTGTTATCGTTCACTGTGGGTGTGCCGAACAGGGTGAGGACAGGGGCGGGGTTGAACGCAGCGCCGAGCGCATTGGGCCCGCCATGGTAGATGAACGCCGCACCCTGGTCGTAGCCCGGCGAGACGCTCCATTGTGAGGCGCCAATGATCACATCGCTGTAGCCATCGCCATTGATGTCGCCGGCGCAGGCGAGGCTGCGGCCGAAGTGTGCGCCGCCCTGGTTGCGCTCCAGCCGGTGCGTGGGAGCGGTGTTCAGCCCGGCGGCGCCACCGAGGAAGACGAACACGGTGCCCTCCTGGAACGAGGGGTAGGCGCTGAGATAGGCGCCGACGCCGACATCGCTGTACCCGTCATTGTTGATGTCGCCGAGGCAGGCCACGTTCGCGCCGAAGTTGTCGCTGGCCTGGTTCGTCTGCAGGGTCACGTCGGGCACGGTGGAAACCCCGCCTGCGGAACCGTAGTACACGAAGGCCGCCCCCTCGGTGAGCTGGTTGACCACATCGTCCTCCCAGGACCGTGCGCCCACGATGAGGTCGCTGAACCCGTCGCCGTTGACATCACCTGCCGTGCTGGCGGAGCAGCCGAACTGGGCTCCCTGCTGGTCCACCTCCAACACCACGCTCGGTGCGGCCACGATCCCGGTATTGGACCCGTAGTGCACGTAGACCACCCCTTCGTTCGTCTGGCCGTTGTTCGCCAAAGGAGCGCCGATGACAAGGTCGCTGTATCCATCGCCGTTCAGGTCGCCCGCCGTGGCCACGGCGGTACCGTAGTCGGCCCCGGTGACCGGCGAGGACAGCACCAGTGCCGGGCTGGAGCTTACCGGATCGATGGTGATCGGATATTCGGCGAGGACATCCTCCACCGTGATGGTGATCCGGGCTCCTGCCGCATGATCCACGGCAAGCTTGGCGGGGAGTTCGACGCCACGCGCATCCCAACAACGGAGGTCCCTATAGCTGAGGCGGTGGACGCCACGATGGTCAAGGAATTGGACCTCCCCACCATCCACCGCCACCGGGATCAGATCGCCATTGGTTCCCAGATCAACGACCAGTGGCCCGTTCCCGGCGGGACGCGCTGCCAGGAGGAAGTTCTGGCGAAGCCCTTCCTGCGAGCCGGTGTACTGGACGGTGAGGGTGCCCTGTTGCCAACGGAGGTCGCCATCGTGATCGCGCACAGCGGAAGGACGCCAAGGTCGGGTGCTGTCCGTTCGTCCGATGGAGCGAACCTGCAGCGATTGCTGCCAGGAGCCGTCCGCGGCTGCCAAGGAGAAGCCGGCCGCCCTCACCCGTCCGGACATGCCGTGGTCCGCCAATTCGCTTGCCCAGATGGAGCGCAGGCCTTTGCGGGTCAGTCCGTGCGCGTGTTGAAGGTCCGCTGCGGGCCCTGTGAGGCCCACGGCCGAAAGCACGGCGGCCATGATGGAGCGGGAGAGCCTCACGGAAAGAGGGGGGTGTAACTGGCAAAGTTACTGGAAATGAGGCCCGTTGGCAAGGTGTGCGGCACGCGCTGGATACCTTTGGGTCCCATGTTCCGGAGGGGGTCAGGCCGCGCTGCAGGCGAGCGCCACGGTTTCCGTTCAACGGGGCTTCTGGCCGTGTTGTTCGTGTTCGGCCACGCTTCGGCGCAGACCGCGGCATCCGATCCGGATGTGCACCGGGGCCGGCTTGCCGCCGTTTCCGGTGCCGGTGTTGCGGTGATGGCCGGGAGCCTGATCGGCTTGAACGAGGCCTGGTATGCGCAGTATGAACGCAGCAGGTTCCATGGGTTCAACGATGGCGCCGAATGGCTGCAGATGGACAAGGCCGGCCATGTGTTCAGCAGCTACTGGATCGGGCGGTGGGGGCAGGGGCTGATGCGCGCGGCGGGTGTTCCACAGCGGCAGGCGGCGTGGGTGGGTGCGGGCACGTCGCTGGTGTTCCTCACCGGGGTCGAGGTGCTGGACGGGTTCAGCGCGGGATGGGGGTTCAGCGGCTGGGACATGATGGCCAATGCGGCGGGAGCCGGCCTGTTCCTCGGTCAGGAGCTGGCCTGGGGACAGCAGCGCGTCAAGGTCAAGTACAGCGTGTGGCCGGGTCCGTACGCGGCGCAACGACCGGACCTGCTGGGCGCATCCTTCGCCGAGCAGGTGCTGAAGGACTACAACGCGCAGACCATCTGGCTCACGCTCTCTGCAGGGGCCGTGCGTCGAAGAGCGAGCGCATGGGGCTGGCTCGGACTGGCGCTGGGCCATGGAGGCGACGGCATGCTCACCGCCGAAGCGGAACCCGGGGATGGGCGGTTCAGGCAGGTGCTTCTGGCCGTGGATGTGGACCTCGAACGGATCCCCGTGCGCGGGAAGGCGTGGCGGACGGTCCTGTTCCTGCTGAACTGCATCAAGCTTCCATCGCCGGCCATCGAGTGGCGGAGCGATGGCCGGTTGATGCTGCACGGCCTCTATTTCTGAGCGAGGGCACCCGCGCCGTCCTGGAGCAGCATCACCTGCACCTTCAGCACGGCGGCCACCGTGAGGCTGTCGGTCACCTCGCCGTCCATCACCATGCGAAAGAGCTCGGCGAAGGGCACCTTGCGCAGGACGAGCTCCTCGTCGTGGTCGGGCTGCGGGGGCTGGAAGCTGAGGCCCCGGGCCAGATAGATGATCGCATGCTCGTCGCTGGCCGAGTTGCTCAGGTCCATGTGGAGCAGTTCGGTCCATCGTTCGGCCACGATGCCGGCCTCTTCGCGGAGCTCGCGTTGGGCGCTGAGCAGTGGAGGGATGTCGCGCCGGCCACCACCCTCGGGGATCTCCCAGCTGTATGCCTTCACCGGATAGCGGTACTGCCCCACGATCCAGGTGTTGAGCTCCTCATCGAGCGGCACGATGCCGATCGCCAGGTTCTTGAAGTGGACCACGCCATAGATGCCCTGACGGCCGCCGGGGTCGATCACGTCGTGGTGACTGACCGCGATCCAGGGGGTCTCGTAGCGCAGTTCCTCGTGCAGGGTGGTCCAGGGTCCTCGTTGCTTCATGGCCTCAGGGGGTGACGGCCAAGATACCCGCCCGGTGCTCCATGTACCTTTGGCGCATGGGCGTGGTGCTGCGGGCCGGTGACCGGGTGTCCTTCCTCGATGAGGCGGGCGGTGGTACCGTGCTGCGCGTGCTGCCACGTGAGCGGGTGGTGGTGCGCACCCACGACGGGTTCGAGCTGGAGTATCCTGTGCGGGCATTGGTCCCCCAGGTGATCGACGAGCACGAGCACCGGGTGACGGACCACCAGGCGGGGATGATCGCGGCCAATGACGTGATGGAGGAGCGCCGTCGCCGGAGGACCGCAGGCCGTGACCTGCGGCCGGGCAAGACCCCGAAGCGGCCGGAGGACAGCAGCGTGGCCGAGGTGGACCTGCACCTGCACGAGCTGGTGGAGGATGAGACGCGGCTGAGCGATGAGGAGAAGCTGAGCTACCAACTGGCCTACTTCGAACGTGCCCTCGAAGGGGCCATTCGCGATGGCAAGCGGAAGCTCATCGTGATCCACGGGGTGGGTGAAGGGGTGTTGCGCGAGGAGGTGCGCCGCATCCTTCAGTACTACGATACAGTGCAGTTCCACGACGCCGATCCGCGGCGTTATGGTTCGGGGGCCACCGAAGTGCTGATCCACCGTCGTCGGTGAACGTGTTCGTTGACATCCTGTGCATCGCTTCGTCGCTGCCCGCCGCAAGGCGGGGAGAGGAAAGTCCGGGCAGCGCAGGGCACCGTGCTTCCTAACGGGAAGGGGGCGTGGCGGGAACGCCACGTTCACGGAAAGTGCCACAGAAAGGGAGACCGCCGAACCGCAGCGATGCGGTGGCAAGGATGAAAAGGTGGGGTAAGAGCCCACCAGTTCCGGTGGTGACATCGGAAGCTTGGTAAACCCCACGGGCTGAAAGACCAAATAGGCCGGGGTCCGGCCGGGCCACCCTGCAAGGGGCCCCGGTCGGTAAGGGCGGCCCGTCCGATCCCGGCGGGTAGGTCGATGGAGGTCCATCGCGAGGTGGACCCTGGATAGATGACGAGGGCCCCGCTCCGGCGGGGAACAGAACCCGGCTTACAGATGCACAGGCCTTCTTCGAAGGGCCTTCACGCCATGCCGTTGCGGTGTGTGCGTGGGGCCCTTCGTCGTGTCCGGATGCGGCACGACGCTTGCCATCACCGGTCTACCTTTGACCCATGTGGCGAACGATCCGTGCCTGCGCCCTGCTGTTCGTGAGCGCATTCACGGCCGCCGTTCCCCAGGTGTCCGCCCAGGAGGAGGTCACGGTGCGCGGCCGCGTCGTGGCCCAGGGTCATCAAGGCAGCTATTACGACCTGATGGTGGTGAACAAGCGCACGCGGACGGGCAGTTTCGGCAATGCGGATGGCACCTTCATCACCCGGATGCTGCGCACGGACACCCTGCTGGTGGGGCTGGGGGGATATGTCACCAAACCGTTCACCGTGCGCGACAGCGTACCCAGGTCGGCGTATGACGTGGTGATCGCGCTGTCGCCATGGACCATCGTGCTGCCCGAGGCCAGCGTGTTGAGCGAGAGGACGCTCAAGCAGATCCAGCAGGATATCGCCAGGCTGGGCTACAAGGAATCGGACTATCGGGTGAGCACCGTGGACGCGCTGCAGAGCCCCATCACCTTCCTGTATCAGGAGTTCAGCCGGCGTGAACGCAGCAAGCGCGAGGTGGCGCGCCTTCAGAACGAGGACCGCAAGCGCGAGCTCCTGAAGGAACTGCTGCACAAGTACGTGGAGTACGACATCATCAATCTGAGCAACGACAGCTTCGATGACTTCATCGACTTCTGCGCGGTGCCTGATGAGGTGATGCAAGGCCTTAGTCAGTACGAGTTCCTGATCTATGTGAGGAAGAAGTACGAACTGTACACCAGCCTGGGGCCCACCCGGAGGTATTGACCGATCCCATGACCGCGCGATGGATGGTCCGCACGATCGCGACGGTCCTCGCTCCGCTGTTTCCCGCTGCACCTGACCTGAAGGCCCAGCCGGACAGCCTGCCATCCGGGATCCTGTTGGACGAGGCGGTCGTGGTGGCGCAACGGGAGGGGTTCGATGTGAAGGCCTTCATCGCCCGGGTACGCTCGGACACCACGTACCAGGACGCGTTCCTCAACCTGCGCCGGCATCCGCACCGGACGGAAGGGGAGCTGCGTGTGTACGATCCGCATGCCGGTGAACGGGCCGGGTTCTTCCGCGTGGTCCACCTGGTGCGTGAAGGGGGGATGGCCACCCTGATGATCGACAGTGTGCGCGAGCAAGGACGGTTGCGAAAAGCGGACGGGGACCATCGCTACCTCACGGCCCGCATGTTCCAGAACCTGTTCTTTCCCGATGGACCCCGCCCCGTGCCCGCGACCGTTGCGGAGGTGGACGAGGCCCGAGCGGGCGGTTCACGCTTCGAGCGGTATCGCGCGGACCTCAAAGCTTTCATGTTCAACCCGGGCGAAGGGTTGGATGTGCCGATCGTGGGGGACAAGCTGGCGCTGTTCGATCCGGGGATGGCACGGCACTACACCATGAGCATCTGGAGCGGGGAGCGCAACGGGCACGATTGCTGGGTGTTCAGTGCGGACGCGCGTGCGGACATCCCCCGGAACGCGGTGGTGATCCGCACGATGGACACCTGGTTCGACAAGGGAACCGGGCAGGTGATCGCCCGCGAATACCACCTGACGCACGCGGGCTTGCTGCTGAGCTTCGACATCACGATGGTGGTGGACCTGGCCGTGACCGATGGGCTGCTGGTGCCCACCCATGTGAAGTACGACGGGGATTGGGACCTGCCCTTGCAGCGTCGGGAGCGGGTGCGCTTCTTCCTGCGCACCATGGAGTGGCAGGCGTGGCGGTGAACGACGGTCCTCAGGTCAATGACGGCCCTGTGCCGCCAGCCAGCGCTCGGCGTCCAATGCCGCCATGCACCCGGTGCCCGCACTGGTCACGGCCTGGCGATACACCTTGTCCGCCGCATCCCCGGCCACGAACACGCCCGGGACCTTGGTGCTGGTGCGGTCGGGGTCGTGCTTCAGGTAGCCCGCCTCGTCCATGTCCAGCCAGCCCTTGAAGATCTCCGTCGCCGGCTTGTGACCGATCGCCACGAAGAGGCCCGTGACATCCAGCCGGCGCTCTTCGCCGGTCTTGTTGTGGACGGCCAGGATGCCATCAACGGCGTGCTCACCGAGCACATCCTTGACCTCGGTGTTGTAGAGCACCTCGATGTTGGGGGTGTTCTCCACCCGATGCACCATGGCCTTGGAGGCGCGGAACTTGTCGCTTCGCACCAGCATGTACACCTTGGGGCAGAGCTTGGCGAGGTAGGTGGCCTCCTCCGCTGCGGTGTCCCCGGCACCCACCAGGGCCACGGTCTGACCACGGTAGAAGAAGCCGTCGCACACCGCGCAGGCGGTGACCCCGCCACCCATGTCGCGCAGCCGGAGCTCGTTGGGCAGCCCGAGCCATTTGGCGCTGGCTCCCGTGCTGATGATCACCGTGTCGGCGTGGACCTCCTCCTTGTCATCCACCCACACCTTGTGCACCGGGCCGGTGAAGTCCACCTTCGTGACCCATCCGTTCCGGATGCGGGTGTCGAACCGGAGCGCCTGCTGCTTGAGGTCCTCCATCATGTCGGGGCCCGTGCGTCCCTTGGGATAGCCGGGATAGTTGTCCACCTCGGTGGTCTGGGTGAGCTGGCCTCCGGGCAGGGGGCCTTCGATCACCAGCGGCTTGAGGTCGGCACGGGCGGCATAGATGGCGGCACTGTAACCGGCGGGGCCCGATCCGATGATCAGGCACTTGACGTGTTCGGGGGTGGACATGGGGATGAAGGGGGCGCAAAGCTATGCGCCCGGATCGGGCGGCAGGGTGATGCGCATCACGGGGCTCAGGGAATGCAGACCAGCGTATCGAGATAGGCATGCAGGCCTGCCCAGACGCCGAGACCGCCCTCGATATTGCTGCGCACGTTGGCCGGCTGGGTGAAGAGGTCGCCCTGCGTGGCCACATTGCTCTCATAGCTCCGATAGAAGTCGTAGCTCGCTTTGTCCAATGAGATGAGCTTCACGGCCACGGTGTCGCCCCGCTTGAAGGTGCTTCCACGGTCCTCGGGATCGGAGAAGCTGCTGCTGCCGCGTGAGATGATGAACTCGATGGCCTGACCGTTGAAGTACTGATCGTTGCTGGTGCTGCCCAGGGGGGCGGCGAAGGTGGCGTCCAACGCGGTCCCATCATCCCCAAGGTTGAGCCGGCGCGTCATGACCCGATAATAGTTGTTCGGCGCTGGTGGATCGAAGCTTCGGGCCCAGAGGAAGCCGGTGCTGTCGTCGCCGTCGCTGCCATCCTGGTCGATGAGCTGGAACCAGAGGGAGTCCAGCGGCACTGCGGGCACGATGGTGGTCGTGCTGGTGAGGGTCTTGCCCTCCGCCTCGACCCGGAGATCGTACACCCCGCCCTCCTCACCGTAGATGGCCGTGTTGGTGGTCGAATACAGGCAGATGTCGATGTTGGCCAGCAGTTGGGGGTCCAGGCCGGTGACCTCGGCCGCAAGCAGGATCTGATCCTCGGTGAGAATGGACGAACAGATCATGTCGAGCGTATCCGCGACCAGCCCGTTGCTGACGATCACCGTGGCGTTCTTCACGAAGATCGAGGCGAACGAGCTCAGGTCCGTCGGGTCGAAAAAGCTCTGGGTGCGGGTGAGGATGATGATGGGCGGTTCGCCGGGTTCGATGGTGCCCTCCACCACCAGGCGGGGCTCCGTCTCGGGCACGTCCACGGTGATCTCCTTCTCGCAGGCGCTGAGCAGGAGAACCAGGGCTGCGGGCAGCAGGAAGGGCAGGGTGTGGTTCTTCATCAGAACTTGAAGTTCCAGGTGATGGAAGGAAGGATGCTGAACAGGCTCACCTGCTTGGCCACCACCTGCAGGCTGCCGTCCGCCACGTTGCCCTCGTTGTCGAAATAGATGAAATAGGGGTTGGCGCGGTTGTACACGTTGTACACGGCCAGGGTCCAGCTGCTGCGCCAGCGGCGTGTGCGGTAGGTGACCTCCCCGGTGGACCGGTCCTTCACCTTGCGCTGTTCCTTGTTGTTCAGGGTGATGGCCAGGTCCAGGCGGTGATAGGGGGCCATGCGGAACCCGTTGCGCTCGGTGTATTCGCTCACCAGGTTGCCTTCCACGAAGTAGCGGTTCACCGGCAGTGTGGCGGCCTGGCCGGTGGCGTACACGAAGGTGCCGGCGAAGTTCCACCGCTTGTTCAGCTCGTACACGGCCACCACGCTCAGGTCATGCCGGCGGTCCCACCGGCTGGGGAATTCGCGCCCTTCGTTGATGTCGGGGAAGATCCGCATGGTCTTGCTCCAGGTGTAGCCCACCCAGCCGTTGAGCTTTCCGGTGGACTTCTTGACGAAGAGCTCCGCGCCATAGCTGTAACCATCCCCGAAGACGAGCTGGGTGTAGTAGTTGGTGTTGCCGTTGGCCTGGGGTTCGGCGCCTTCGGCGTACTCGACCAGGTTGCGCATGTCCTTGTAGTACACCTCCACGCTCGTCTCGATCATGTTGTCGAGGAAGTTGCGGAAGTAGCCTGCGGCGTACTGCGTGCCGATCAGGGGCTTCACTTCCCGGCTGGCGGGGATCCACACATCGGTGGGCAGGGCGATGCTGCTGAAGCTGGCCAGGTGCACATACTGCTGGCCGCGGTTGAAGCTGGCCTTCACGCTGCTGCGTTCGTTGATGCGGTACCGGGCGCTGAGCCTCGGCTCCAGGGCGAAGTAGCTGCCCACGGTCTCCCCCCCGGAGAAGGAACGGGTGTCCGTGCGCTCCCCCTGCTCGTCCAGCACGAACTCATCGAAGGGGCCCACGTGCGCGAAGCCGGTGAACCGCAGACCGGCATTGATGCGGATCTCGTCCGTGAGGTCGAATTCGTCCTGGACGTAGGCCGCACCCTCGTGGGCGATGAGCAGGCTGGGTGCCAGGATGTCAAAATCGGTGCTGCCGCTGCGGGCCTCGACCGTGCTCGGGGTATAGGTGTGGTGGATGTACTGCCCGCCGTATTTCAGGGTGTGGCGCACACTGGCATAGTGGCTGAGGTCCATTTTCAGCCCCACGTCCTTGATGCCACTGAAGAGCGAGAAGGCGAAGAACTCCTGGTCGGCCTTGAACTCGAAGCGGTAGTCGCTGAAGGTGGCGGTGGTGTTCAGGAAGAGCTTGGGCCCGAAGACGTGGTTCCACCGTGCGCTAACCGTCGCGTTGCCCCAGGGGATGCGGAAGGTGGGCGCGTCCGGGTCGCTGTTGGCGAAGGTGAACACGTCGCGGCCGAAATAACCGCTGAGGTACAACCGGTCCTTGTCGCTCAGCCGGTAGTTCACCTTGGCGTTCACGTCATAGAAGTAATAGCCCGACCCCCCGAAGGCCGAGCTGTCCGGGATGAAGGGCTTGGTGATGACGTCGATGTAGGTGCGGCGGCCGCTCAGCAGGAAGCTCGCGCGCTCCTTCACGATGGGGCCTTCCACGGTGAGGCGCGAACTGATGAGGCCGATGCCGCCTTGGGCGTGGAAGGACTTGTCGTTGCCCTCCTTCATGCTGATGTCGAGCACCGAGCTGATGCGCCCGCCGTACATGGCCGGGATGCCGCCCTTGATGAGCTCGATGTTCTTGACGGCATCGGCGTTGAACACGCTGAAGAACCCGAACAGGTGGCTGGCGTTGTACACCGTGGCCTCGTCCAGGAGGATCAGGTTCTGGTCCGGTCCGCCGCCGCGCACATAGAACCCGGCGTTGCCCTCGCCGTTGCTTTTCACACCCGGCAGGTACTGCAGGGTCTTCAGCAGGTCCACCTCGCCGAGCAGGGCCGGGAGCAGTTTCACCTGCTGCACGTCCAGTTCGGCGCGGCCCATGTCGGTGCTTTCGGTGTTCTTGCGGGCATCCTTGCCGGTGATGGTCACCTCCTGGGCGATGATGGCGTCGGGCTGGAGCTCGATGTTCAGCACCTGGTCGGCCTTCAGTTCCACCGTGATGGACCGATCGCCGTAGCCCAGATAGCTGGTGTTCACCGTGTAGGTCCCGGGGTCCAGGGTCAGCGAATAATACCCGTAGGCGTTCGTGGCGGTCCCTTTCTTGAGCGCCGGCAGGTAGATACCGGCGCCGATGAGGGCCTCACCGCTGGCCGCGTCCTTCACGTAGCCGCTCAGGGTATGCCGTTCCTGGGCGGAAAGGAGGCACGTGCAGAGGAATGCCGGGAGGAGAGCGGAAAGGCGCATGCGAAGGCCGGCAAAAGTAGCCGTGCACGGGGAGGACAACGCTCGGGATCCATGAATGTTTGACATGATCCATGAATGGTGGAAAGGGGGGTGTGGACAACGCTGTGCAAAACCTCACGGAAGCTTCACATCCGCGAAGCACGATCCCGACGGGCCGATCGGACCTTTGTCCGCACATCGGAACCGCGATGAACACCTTCCTCCGCAAGTACCATACGAGCCTGCTGACCTTTGGGATCTACCTGGCCTTGACGGCCTTCGCCCTGATGGTGTCGCTGGGGCTGTTGTGAGGCGCCTCCGGGTCCACCTGTTCGCTTAAGATGCATACATTTGCGCCCCCTTGGGTGTAGCGCAGCCCGGTAGCGCATCCCGCCGTTGGCGGGATGGTCGCTGCGAAATGCGGGACAAGGCACTCGGGGTGTAGCGCAGCCCGGTAGCGCACTTGCATGGGGTGCAAGTGGTCGCTGGTTCGAATCCAGTCACCCCGACTGGTCCGCGAGGGCCGCCCGATCGGGCGGCCCTCTTCACATCCAGACGTGGGCGCCACACCACATGGTCCTGTGGCCTGCACCAACGATCGGTCCGTTGGCCACCCAGGTCGGTCGAGGTCAACGCGTTCGTGCCACAGGTGCATCACGAAGGTGGGGGGCGAACCGTTGGTTCCTGTGTCTAAGGGCCGAACGGTCCGAACGATGCACCGGCGCTGCGGTACTTTCGCACCCTCCTTCCCACCATGTCCGATCCCCGTCATCTGGTCGTCCCCGGCCTCGTCCTTCTTCTTTCGCACTGCACCCCGCAAGCGGGGCAGGATGAAGGAAGGGGCCAACAGGTGGACGCCTCCCAACGCTCCTCCGCCGCCATGGACGTCCACAGCGCCGCACGGCCCCTGGAGGCCGTCATCACCCACCTGCACCTCGACATCTCCGTGGATATGCAGGCGCGGAGGATCACCGGTGTGGCGGGCTATGCGCTGGCGCCCGGACATGGCCCCCGCATCGTGCTGGACACCGACGGCCTGCGGATCGATTCGGTCACGGACGGCGGAGGTCGCCCATTGCCCTTCACCCTCGGCGAAGCAGGCGCCTTGGGTGCGGCGCTGGAGGTGGAGCTGCCCGGGCAGGTGGACAGCATCCGCATCGCGTACGCCACCGGTCCTTCGGCTCGGGCGCTTCAATGGTTGAGCCCCGCACAGACCAAAGGAGGGCGGCATCCCTTCCTCTTCACCCAGGGTCAGGCCATCCTCACCCGCAGCTGGATCCCGATCCAGGACAGCCCGGGCATCCGGTTCACCTACGAGGCGGATGTGCGGGTCCCCGGTGGGCTGATGGCCGTGATGAGCGCGGCCAATCCCCAGGACCGGACGGCGGATGGGGTCTACCACTTCAGGATGGACCAGCCCATACCGGCCTATCTGATGGCCCTGGCCGTGGGGGACATCGACTTCAAGCCGATCGGCACCCGCACGGGCATCTACGCCGAACCCGAACTGGTCGAGAAGGCGGCCTGGGAGTTCGCGGACATGGAGGAGATGGTGGAGGCCGCCGAGGCGCTCTACGGCCCGTACCGGTGGGAACGGTATGACGTGCTGGTGCTCCCTCCCAGCTTTCCCTTCGGTGGCATGGAGAACCCCCGCCTCACCTTCGCCACGCCCACCATTCTGTCCGGTGACCGGTCGCTCACCGCCCTCATCGCCCATGAACTGGCGCACAGCTGGAGCGGCAACCTCGTGACCAACGCGACGTGGAACGACTTCTGGCTGAACGAGGGCTTCACGGTGTACTTCGAGAAGCGGATCTGTGAACGGCTCTATGGCCCGGAGTACGCAGGCATGCTCGCGCTGCTCGGCTATCAGGACCTCCAGCATTCGGTGGAGCGCTTCACCGCGGATGGTGCGGTGCAGGACACCCGGCTCAAGCTGGACCTGGCAGGGCGCGATCCCGATGATGGGGTGTCCGACATCGCCTATGAAAAGGGGTATGCGTTCCTGCGCCGGTTGGAGGAGGAGGTGGGTCGCGAGCGGTTCGACGCCTTCCTGCGCGCCTACTTCGACCGCTTCGCCTTCAAGGCCATCACCACGGAGGAGTTCCTGGCGCACCTCGATGAACACCTCGTTCGGCCTCTGGGCGTGAAGGTGGACGTGAAGGAGTGGGTGTATGGTACCGGAATTCCCAAGGACCTTGTGGTGCCGGTGAGCGACCGGTTCCTGAAGGTGGAGGTGGAGATCGAACGGTGGCGGACCGGCACTCCGGCCAAGGAACTGCGCACCACGGGCTGGAGCACCTTCGAGTGGATCCACTTCGTGCGGCATCTGCCGGACAGCCTTGATGGCGACCGGATGGCCGATCTGGATGCGGCTTTCGGCTTCACGCGCTCGGGCAATGCGGAGGTGGTGGCGGCCTGGTTGGAGCAATGCGTGCGCAACGACTATCCGCCGGCCTACGAACGCCTGGACGCCTTCCTCACCGAGGTGGGGCGCAGGAAATTCGTGCAACCCCTGTTCGAGGCCCTACAGACCAGTGAGAAGGGAAGGGCCATGGCACGGAACATCTACCAGCGCGCACGCCCCAACTACCACTCGGTCACGGTGCGCACGATCGATGAGCTGTTGGACTGGACGCCGATGAGCGATCCGGTCACCCTTTGATCAGCCGAAGCAACGGCGCAGCACCACCGGATCCAGGGCGTGTCCGCCGGGGAACAGGTGGCGCTCCACGGTGACACCGGCCGCCGCAAGGCGCTCGGCGTTCTGCTCCCACTGCGCCACCGGCACCAGCGGGTCCTGTTCGCCGTGCGCCAGGTCCACCCGGCAGCTTCCGAAGGCCCGCGTCAATTCGCCTTGCTGCAGCTCGGGTGGCAGGCTTCCACCCCAGAACACGACCTGTGCGGGCCGGTGTTCGCTTCGTGTGAGCCAGCGCGCCACGGTGGCCACACCTTGGGAGAACCCCAGCACGTGCAGCGGGCGGCGCCCGTCGGCGGGCTGAAGCAGCTTGACCAGTGCATCGAGGTAGTGCACATGGTCGTCGATCTCGTGCGCGCGGTCCTCGCGGGTCATCCACGTGGCGCCCACGCGTTGATGCGCCGGATCGAGGTAGAAGCGGCTCAAGCCCTCGGGGGCCACCACCGCAACACCATCCGCCACCGGGGCGAAGGCGTTCAGGAAGTAGCGGGCCAGCTGCCCGTAGCCGTGCACGACCACCCAGAGCCGCGAGGCGGTGCGTGGATCACCGAGCTGGTGGTAGCGGGCCGTTCGGCCCACGCGGATGAAGTGCTCCTCCACGGCTAGTAGCTGAGCAGCTCGTTCAGCGCCACCGCCACCTTGTCCGCGCTGGGGATCATCGCCGCCTCCAAGGTGCTGTTGAGGGGGATGGCGGGCATGTCCACGGCGCCAAGCGTACGAACAGGTGCATCGAGCTGTTCGAAGCACTGGTCGGCGATGCGGGCGGCCAGGGCCTGGGCGAAGCTGTTGGTGAGCTGCTCTTCGGTGACCACGAGGCAACGACCATGCGCACGCACCTGCTCCATCACCGTGTCCTCATCCAGCGGCACCAGCGTGCGGAGGTCGATGAGGGTGATCCGTCCCGCGAAGCCCTTGGCGGCGGCCTGAGCCCAATACACGCCCATGCCGTAGGTGACCACCACCGCCGCCTGCCCGCGGGTCACGGCATCGGCGTCGGCCCGCAGCACGATCCGCGCCTTGCCGAAGGGGATGATGTAGTCGGGGGAGGGCTCCACGCTTTTCGCGTCCTCCGTGCCCTTGATCTTGCTCCAGTAGAGGCCCTTGTGCTCGAGCATCACCACCGGATTGGGGTCGTGGTAGGCGGCCTTCATCAGGCCCTTGAGGTCGGCGCCGGTGCTGGGGTAGGCGATCTTGATGCCCTTGATGGTGCAGAGCACGCTCTCCACGCTGCTGCTGTGGTAGGGGCCACCGCTGCCGTAGGCGCCGATGGGCACGCGGATGATGCACGAGACCGGCCATTTGCCCACGGTGAGGTAGGCGCTCCGGGCCACTTCGGTGAAGAGCTGGTTGAGCCCCGGCCAGATGTAATCGGCGAACTGCACCTCCACGATGGGCTTGAGACCGGCGGCGCTCATGCCCACCGTGCTGCCGATGATGAAGGCCTCCTGAATGGGGGTGTTGAACACGCGGTGGTCGCCGAAGTCGCGCGCCAGCGTGGCGGCCTCGCGGAACACGCCCCCCAGCCGGGCGCCCACGTCCTGCCCGTAGAGCAGGCAGCGCGGGTCGTCCTGCATCAGCTCGCGGATGGCGAAGAGCGCACAGTCCACCATCACGGTCGGCTGCCGGTCCTTCGGCGCGCGCTCGCCGCGTTCCTCGGTCACCGGCGTCGGCGCGAAGGCATGGGTCAGCAGGTCCTCGGGGGTCGGGTCGGCCGCGGCGCAGGCCCGCTCGAAGTCGGCCTTCACCCGGGCGATGGCCTTCTGTTCGATCTGCTTGAGCCCGTCGAGCTGCAGGCGCTGGTCGAGGCAGAGCTGCAACAGGCGGGGGTGCGGGTCGCGCCTGCGATGCTCCGCCAGGTTCTCCTCGCTGCGATAGAACTCCATGCGCACACCGCTGGTGTGGTGGTTCAGCAAGGGCACCTTGGCGTGCACCAGGAAAGGACGGCGCTCCCGGCGCACGGTGGCGATGACCTCGCTGAGCGTGGCGTGGCAGGCGGGGAAGTCACTGCCATCGATGCTGCGCACCTCAAGCCCCTTGAAACCCTTGGCGTACTCCGGCGCGTCGGCCGCGCGGATCTCGTCCGCGCTGGCGCTGATGTCCCATTCGTTGTCCTGGACCAGATAGATGATGGGCAGCTTCTTCAGCACGGCCATCTGGAAGGCCTCGGCCACCTCGCCCTCCGTGATGGAGGCATCGCCCAGCGAGCACACCACCACCGGGGGGGCGTCATCCGCCGACCCGTTGCGGTCGTGGGGGATGCCTGCCCGTTCCTTGTACCACAGGCCCAGGGCGATGCCCGTGGTGGGGATGGCCTGCATGCCGGTGGCGCTGCTCTGGTGGGGGATGCGCGGCATGCCTTCGCGGCGCAGACTGGGGTGGCCGTAGTAGGTGCGGCCGCCGCTGAAGGGGTCGTCGCGTTTGGCCAGCAGCTGCAACATCAGCTCGAAGGGTTCCATGCCGATGCCGAGCAGGATGCTGTCGTCGCGGTAGTAGGGGGCCACGAAGTCCTGCGGCTTCAACTGCAGGCCGAGCGCGAGCTGGATGGCCTCGTGGCCGCGGCTGGTGGCGTGGACGTACTTGCTGGTGAGCTTGAAGTGCTCCTCGTACAGCTCCGTCATCGCCTTGGCCGTGCACATCAGCTCCCAGGCGCGCAGCAGGGTGTCGGTGCTCGTGGATGCCGGTGCGGAGCGGGTCGTGGCGGTGGTCATCCTGAAGGGGAGGATGCGGCCAAGGTACGGCCCGCGGCCGGAGGCCGGCGTTGCGCCGCTCCCCGCCGCCATGCGCCGCCGGTGTGATCGCCAACACGTCACCGGACGGCCGGTCTACTTTTGGCCATCATTCAACATCCCATGGACCGCAGAGCACACGAGATCGACCACCGCATCGTCGGCGACGACATGCAATGCGTGGAGATCACCCTTGATCCGCAGGAGACCGTCATCGCCGAGGCGGGCAGCCTGATGATGATGGACGACGGCGTGCAGATGCAGACCATCTTCGGCGATGGCAACGGCCAGGAGCAGAGCTTCATGGGCAAGTTGTGGGGTGCGGGCAAGCGGGTGCTCACGGGGGAGAGCCTGTTCATGACCGCCTACACGAACCAGTCCACCGGTCGGCGGACGGCGTGGTTCGCGGCGCCGTACCCGGGCAAGATCCTGCCCATGGACCTGCGCGACCACGGTCAGCGGCTCATCTGCCAGAAGGACTCCTTCCTCTGCGCGGCCAAGGGCGTTTCGGTGGGCATCGAGTTCCAGCGGAAGCTCGGCACCGGCCTGTTCGGGGGCGAGGGCTTCATCATGCAGAAGCTCGAGGGCGATGGCCAGGTGTACATCCATGCGGGCGGCACCGTGGTGGAGCGGCAACTCGCCCCCGGCGAGGTGCTGAAGGTGGACACGGGATGCCTGGTGGCCATGACCTATGGCATCGACTACGACATCCAGTTCGTGGGCGGCATCAAGAACACGCTGTTCGGGGGCGAGGGCCTCTTCTTCGTCACCCTGCGCGGGCCGGGCCATGTGTGGCTGCAGAGCCTGCCCTTCAGCCGCCTGGCGGACACCATCGTGGCCGCTGCACCGCGCGCCGGTGGGCGCCGCCGCGAGGAGGGTTCCATCCTCGGCGGGCTGGGCGGCCTGCTGGATGGGGATAACTGAGATCGTGCGCTGCTCGATCGCATGGGCCGGTACCCCCGGCCCATGTGCATCCCGGTGGTGGGTCACTCGGCCCGATCCCGTCGCGGTCCCCGGTCCAGCGCGTTCAGGAAGCTCTCCACCACGGACAGCAGCAGGCTGAAGCCGAGGGCCCACCAGAAGTTGCGCACTACGAAGCCCGGCACGAGCTCGGCGGCCAACAACACGACACCGGCGTTGATCACGAGCAGGAAGAGCCCCAGCGTGAGGACCGTGGCGGGCAGCGTGAGCAGGATGAGCAGGGGCCGCACGAAGGCATTGAGCAGACCGAGCACGGCGGCGGTGAGCAATGCGGTGAGCACCCCATGGGTCTCGCCCAGATCGCCCAGGCTGACGCCACTGAGCAACAGGTCGCAGATGAGCACCGCGATGGTGGTGATGATCAACCGGATCAAGGCCTTCATGGGCACAAAATAGGCAGGGGCCTCCATGAGGCCCCTGCGTGTCGGTCGATCGGGATCAGTGCTTCACCAGCTTGCGCGGCGTGGCCTTTCCATCCAGCGCCACCACGAGGAAGTAGGTGCCATCGGCCTGGTCGCTGAGGTCCAGCGTGCGCTCGTAGCGGCCCTTGAACCCGGTGATGATCTCGTGGTAGATGCGGTCGCCCTGCGCATTGTGCACGTCCACCACGAGCTCGCCGCGCTCGGCCACGTCGAACTGGATGCGGTAGAAGCCATCGCTGGGATTGGGGGCGCAACGCAGGTCGCCGAGGTCCGGCGACCGGTCAAGGCCGGATACCCCTTTCCGCTCGAGCAGGGCCCGCTCCTCCGGCGACACCTCCACCGTGCCCACTTCCACGTGCATCTCCCGGAGGATATCGCTCCGCATGGTGCGGCGCAGGTGCTCCATTTCGCGGCGCAGTTCCTCCATCTCGCGGCGGATGGTGGCGCGGTCCTCATCGGGCAGCGGGGGAAGGGGGGCCAACGGGGCCATCGGAGGCATCACCCACGAGCGCATGCGGCGTTCGCCCAGGGTCCCGGTGAGGGTGCGTCGTTCGCCATCGCGCAACACCTCCACACGCACGGCCGTTCCCGGTTCCATGCCGGCGATGCGTTCCGCCAGGTCACCGAAGCCGGTGATCGGCGCCTCGTTGATGGCCACGATGCGGTCGCCCGCCTGCAGGCCCATCCGTTGGGCGGCCGAACTGTCCACCACGGAACCGACGCGTGCGCCCTCTCCGGAGGGCTCCGGGCCTTCATCACCGTTCACGCCCAGGAAGGCGCGTGGTTTCATGGTGAAGGTCATCGGAGGAGCCTCCGGTTCATCCCACCCATCGAACTCGAAGGTGAACTCCTCCGGGTCGTCCGGCGTGCCGCCGAGCGTCACCTGGCGATCCGAGCGCTTCCCATCGCGGAGCACCGTAAGCGTGACGACAGCGCCGGGCTTGTGGGCGCGGATGCGTTCGGTGAAGGCGGCGAGGCCGCCGGCCGGATCGCCGTCCATCGCCACCACCACATCCCCGTCCTTCAGGCCGGCCTTGTCGGCCGGTCCATCCTCGATCACCTTCGTGAGCACGATCCCTTCGACATCGGCCTCCTTACGACCCTTGCCCTCCTTCGGCGCGTTGTACATCCCCAGATAGGCGCCCAGGTAGCCGCGCGGCTCCTGAGCGCGTGCGCGCGCCATGGCCTCATCGCGGAGGGCGAAGGCGAGGCTCATGTCCTTCAGGGTGCCGCCGTCACGCAGGCGACGCAGGTCGATGATGAGGTTCTCGTCCGCACCGATGGTGCCCAGTTCCTCCATCACACCCAATTCCCGAAGGGCGTCCTGCAGCGATCGTTCGTCGTTAAGGTCGAACTCGCGTTCGATGCGGGAGGTGCGGCCGTCCTCGGTGGTGGTGATCTCGATGCGCACCTTCCGGTCGTCGCCACCATCATCGGATTGGGCGGGCAGCATGAGCGGAAGGCAGACCAGGGGCAGAAGGGTGAAGCGGAGCGAAGCGTACATGGTGGTGGGACTGGCACCCAAAAGTACCCGGGGCCCCGCCGGGGTGCGGTGTTAAGGAACGTTAGATCGTGTTAAGCCTTCCGTCGCTCTCACGGACGGATGAGCAGACCTTGGCGGACGACGCCATCCGCCTCCAGCCGCACGATGTACGCGCCCGATGCGGCCATGGTGAGGTCGATGGGGACCTGGGTGCGATGGCCGGCGGCCAGCGTGCGCACCGGTCGCCCGGCCGGATCGAACACATGCGCCACGCTGCCCGCTCCGGCCGGCCGGTCGAGCACCAGCACGTAGGAGCCAGCCTCTGCTGTGGGGCGCAGGTCGAGAGGCTCGGATCCCGCCTGTTCGTGGATCGCTGTGGCCTGTTCCAGGCCGATGTCGTCCAAGGCCATATCACTGTGAGGGGAGTTGCCGGTGATCCCCCGGAAGCGGGCCGACACGGTGCTGCCGGCGTAGCCCGACAGATCCACGGTGCCCTGCCGCCACTGGTCGCCTTGGTCGCCGCTGATCATCGGAACGATGTCGGGCATCAACACTCCGTCCACGATGAGGTCCACGTGCAGTTCACCCTGGGTGGCACCGTACAGGTGGTACCAGAAACCGAGCGCGTAGGCGCCCTGTGCGGGCAGCGTGAGGCACGGGGTGTGCAGGTCGGCGCGGCGCGCATTGCAATAACCTGAGGACTCGAGGTAGAAGTAGCGTCCGCTCGCGGTGCCGAGCGTATGATCCGTTCCCGGGCCGGTGGACGCGGTGGGCGTGCCGGCCGCGTCCACGCGCCAGTCGATGTCGTCGTCGATGCCGTTCCGCCCGTTGAACAAGGAGCCCACATCTGCGCAGGCGAGGTCGCAGAGCGCCGAGGAGGAGCACAGGTCGAGCCCTTCGCCATTCTCCATGAACGGGAGGCTCGTCGCGTCCATGGTGCTGTACACCAGGGTGGTCAGGGTGTCATTCGGAGGGAAGGACTCGTTCTGTGCGGTGGCCCATACGCGCACGGTGCTGCTGTCGTCGTCCGTCAGGCCGTTCAACGGGGTGATGAAGTTCACGACCACGCTGTCCCCTGGTGCGATGATCTGGCTCAGGGACTGCGTGGTGACCGGGCCGTTGTTCACCTGGCGGCCCACGGTGAAGTCCTGCACGGGCAGCAGACCCTCGTTGCGCACCATCATGGAGATCGGCGGTGCGGGATGGCATTGGAGCACGAGCGCTCCCGGCCGCACCAGGGCCACCGCCGCAAGGTCGCGGTCGGCCTGGCAGTTCACGAGCTGCTGGGGGCGTGCCAGCGCGAGCGAACGCCGTGCACGCGCGCCGTTCGGCGCGATGGCCGTGACGGCGAACCAATCGTCGTGCGCGGCCTGGAGGCCGGTGAAGGTGTGGGTGGTGCCGATGGTGAAGCCCACGCTGTCCATGTACTGGGCGCCGAGCTTGTGCAGGATGTAGCCGCTGGCCTGCGGCACCACCGACCAGGAGATCCCCGCGCTGTCGATGCAGTTGAAGGTGACCTGCAGGCCGTCGGCCACGGGCATGATGGTGAAGGGGCCGCTGATGTCGGTGGTGCCATTGCGTTCCACACGGAACAGGGCGTTCTCCACCACCACGTTGCCCAGGCCCAGGTCGAAGTGGCGACGCATCGCAGCGACCGGCGGATAACTGCTCCAGGTGATGCCGCTGTCGAGGCTGAGCGACACGTCGAAGGATGCCGTCCCTTCGAGCGCATCCCAACGGAAGCGATGGCTCTCATCGGCGGCCACCACATCGCCGGCCAGTGGATAGGTGATGCGCGGTCCTTCGGGCAGGAACTCGTGCACGAGGAAGTACGGCTGCGGACCCGCCGGTACGTTGCCGCCGGTGACCGTAAAGCTCCAGGTGCCCTGCACGGGTGACGTCACGGCCACCTGTTCCACGTTGTTCACATGATCGGCGCCACGCTGCGCGGGTGCGGCGAGGATGCCGGCCACGGGCGTGTTGTCGAGCTCCCAGGGTTGGTGGGTGACGGATTGCGGGTCGGTGCCCAGCAGGTCAAGGTCGTTCACGAGCGCCTCGGGGGCCTGCAGCGAGGCTGCAGGGTCCATCCAGTACAGCATCACGCGCAGTTCACCCACGCCGGCGGGCACCTCGATGGTGTGGACCTGCTGCTGGCCCTGGTCCACTGCGCTGGTGAGGAAACGCTCCTCCACGATGGCCTCCCAGGCGCGTGACGTGTTCAGGCGCCCCCAGCCGTAGGTGTAGTCCGGCCCGTCGTTGCCGAGGTCATCGGCCGTGTTCAGCACCAGGGCCTTCAGGAGCCCGCTGCTCGGATCGTTGCCGAACAGCTCGCGCCAGCCTTGGTAGAGCACCGCCAGCGAGCCGGCCACGCCGGGCGAGGCGGCCGAGGTGCCGCTGCCGGTCATGTAGGCGTTGTCCGGGGCGTTGCTGATCTGGCCATTGCCGTACGCGCTGATATCCGGCTTCAGGCGGCCGTCGGCGCTGGGACCGCGGCTGCTGCTGTTCACCACCAGGTCGTTGTCCGTGAGGTTGGCGGTGGCGATGCAGTTCTTGGCGATCTTGTGTCCACCGGTGATGTTGCCCCAATCGCTGCCGGCGCCGTAGCCGCAGTCCTGCCCGCCGTTGTTGCCGGCGGAGAACACTTGGATCAGCGCGGGGTTGGCCACGGTCTCCTGGTCCACCTGGCGCGTCACCGTGGTGTAGCCCCCGTTGCATCCGTCGCTGTACGAGCTGTTGAAGATCACGGCGCCGTTGTTCTGATGCAGCGTCACCGTATTGGGCAGCGACCCTTGATACTGCCGCACGATGATCTCTGCGCCCGGCGCCATGCCCTCGTTGCGCGGGTCCAGGTTGCCCGCAGCGCCCACGATGCCGGCCACCATATCGCCATGGTCACCCACCAGGTCCTGGGCCACCGAGCTCTGTGCGGTGCGCCCCTTGAAGTCGATGTGCGGCCCGGCGAACCCATCGTCGTTCACCACCACGGTGACCCCGCTGCCGTTGAGGCCGCCGGGTGCGCCGGGTACCGGGGCGATGGGGTTCACCCGGTGGAAGGTCCGGCCGCGGATGTCCTCGGGCTCGCCGGTCACCGGCGCCGGGGCCACCCACTGCACAGCGGGGCTGTCGAGGAGCTTCCGCAGGGTGCGGCCGGTGAGCTGCACAGTGCGCGCACCTTCGGAACCCTGCTCCTCATAGGGAAGGTGTTCCAGCACCGGTGCTCGGTCCAATGAACCGCCTCCCAGATCGGGCCAGGGCACCACGGTGACGGCCACCGAACGGCCGCGCCAGCCCTTGCCGGTGAGCGCGGTGAGCAAGGCAGGGTCCAGTTTGTCCTCCGCGGTGGGTGCATGCCAGGCCATGAGACCGGCGGTGCGCAACAGCTCGCGATCGATGTCGGCGGGCATGGAAACGGTCCAGGCCTGGGGTGTCAGCGGGTCCAGGAACCGCACGCCGGAGGTCTCCAGCCGCGCACGTTCGGCGGCGTTCAGCGTGTGGTCGAAGGCCACGTAGCGGTGGATGCGGCCCGCGCGCTGCTCACCCCGCTCCGATGGCAGCGGACCGGTCCCCGGGCGCAGGGCCTCGAGGATGACCGTGCCGGAGCGCAATTCCAAGGTCACGGACTGGCCGAAGAGGGGAACGGCAAGCAGCAGGAAGGGGATCGCGGAAAAGCGCATGGGCCGAAGATCGGGTGAGAGGGTGCACGCCGGCCTCCCGGTTGAACATGGAAGGTCTTCACCCTTGTAAACCCGCAGGGCGGGATTGGTTCACGCCGGATCCTTGAACCGCTCGATGTCGCGACGGTCGCGCTTGGTGGGTCGACCCTCACCTGGAGCGCGGCCTTGGGCCTGCACCCTGCGTGCCAGCTCCTGCTTCTGGAGGTCCTCCCAGGGCGTCTCGTCCACAATGTGTTCGGGCACGAGCCTGGCGGCCATGCGCGTGCGGGGCAGGGACGTGACGCGGAACACGCGCCAGATGGGCGGCTCGCGCACGGCGATGCGGTCATCGATGTGCACCTCGGCGGCCGGCTTCACCTCGCGGTCGTTCAGGCGCACGCGGCCACGCTGGCAGGCCTCGGTGGCCAGGCTGCGGCTCTTGTGAAGCCGCACGCACCAGAGGAACTTGTCGATGCGCATGGGAACAGAGGGATGGCCGGATGAAAAAAGGCGGCGCTCATCGCGCCGCCTCGTGACCCCGGCAGGACTCGAACCTGCAACCAACAGAACCGGAATCTGTCATTCTATCCAATTGAACTACGGGGCCGGTCCGCTCGGAGGAAGGTCATCCCCACCCCCGGAAGCGCGGCAAAGATAGCGATCCGCCCCGCCACGCGGCAGGAAGCCCTACCTTTGCCGGCCTTTTGCACGGCCCTTCAATCCCTGCCGCCCCTGCGGTGCCTCCCATGACCGACCTGCGCAACATCGCCATCATCGCCCACGTGGACCACGGCAAGACCACGCTGGTGGACAAGATCCTCCACCAATGCCAGCTCTTCCGGGTGAACGAGGAGGTGAAGGACCTGCTGTTGGACAACAACGACCTGGAGCGGGAGCGCGGGATCACGATCCTCAGCAAGAACGTGAGCGTGCGTTACAAGGGCACCAAGATCAACATCATCGACACCCCGGGCCACAGCGACTTCGGCGGGGAGGTCGAGCGCGTGCTGAACATGGCCGACGGGGTGATCCTGCTGGTGGACGCCTTCGAGGGCCCGATGCCGCAGACCCGTTTCGTGCTGGGGAAGGCGATCGAGCTCGGCCTGAAGCCGGTGGTGGTGATCAACAAGGTGGACAAGCCGAACTGCACGCCCGAGGAGGTGTACGAGGCCGTGTTCGAGCTGATGTTCGCCTTGGACGCCAGCGAGGATCAGCTCGATTTCCCGGTCGTGTACGGCAGCAGCAAGCAGGGCTGGATGGGCCCCGACTGGAAGACCCCGACCGAGGATGTGAGCCACCTGCTCGATGTGATCGTACAGCATGTGCCGGCACCGCGTCAGGTGGAAGGCACGCTTCAGCTTCGCATCACCAGCCTCGATTACAGCAGCTTCCAGGGCCGCATCGCCGTGGGCCGTGTCTCGCGCGGCACCGTGCGTCCCGGCCAGCAGGTCACCCTGGTGAAGAACGATGGCAGCCAGCAGAAGGGGCAGGTGAAAGAGCTCATGGTGTTCGAGGGTCTGGGCAAGGAGAAGGTGAAGCACGAAGTGGGCTGCGGCGAGATCGTGGCGGTGATGGGGTTGGAGGGTTTTGATATCGGCGACACCATTGCGGACGCCGAGAACCCGGAGGGCCTGCCCCGCTTCTCGGTGGACGAGCCCACCATGAGCATGCTCTTCACCATCAACAATTCGCCCTTCTTCGGGCGTGAGGGGCAGTTCGTCACCAGCCGCCACGTGCGCGACCGCCTGTTCAAGGAGATCGAGAAGAACCTGGCGATGCGCCTCCAGGAGACCGACAGCCCCGACCGGCTGCTGGTGTTCGGGCGCGGGATCCTGCATCTGAGCATCCTGGTGGAGACCATGCGCCGCGAAGGCTACGAGTTCCAGCTGGGCCAGCCGCAGGTGCTGTACAAGGAGGTCGACGGCCAGCGCCACGAGCCCATCGAGCTGCTCACCGTACAGGTGCCGGAGCCCTTCAGCAGCCGCGTGATCGACCACGTGACGCGCCGCAAGGGCGATATCCTCAACATCGAGCAGAAGAGCGACCGCACGGTGCTGGAGTTCAGCATTCCGGCGCGCGGCATCATCGGCCTGCGCAACGTGCTGCTCACCGCCACGGAGGGCGAGGCCATCATCGCCCATCGCTTCAAGGGCTACGAGCCTTACAAGGGCCAGATCGCCACGCCGCGTCCAGGCTGCATCGTGAGCGCCGAGACCGGCACCGCCATCGCCTACGCCATCGACAAGCTGCAGGACCGGGGCAAGTTCTTCATCGAGCCCGGCGAGGAGGTGTACGCCGGCCAGGTGATCGGGGAGAGCCCCAAGCCTGGCGAGGAGCTGGGCGTGAACGTGATCCGCGTGAAGAAGCTCACCAACATGCGCGCCAGCGGCAGCGACGACAAGGTGAACATCGCACCCGCCGTGAAGTTCAGCCTCGAGGAGTGCATGGAGTACATCGCCGAGGACGAATACCTGGAGGTGACGCCCAAGAGCCTCCGGATCCGCAAGATCCTGCTGGACGAGAACGAGCGGAAGCGCGCGGCGAAGAAGCTGCAGGAGGCCTAGGGCATTTGTCCATGCGGACGTGTGTCCATGTGCCCATGGACTCGCCCCCTGCTCAGCGCATGATCTGGATCGGCCGCATGGCTCCCGGCGTGCACACCAGGTAGATCCCTGCTGGAAGGCTGTTCAAAGGGAACGTCGTCCGTTCGCCGGTGAGCCTTCCCTGCAGCACCACGCACCCTGCGGCATCAACAAGCTGCATGGGCATTCCGGTCCACGAGGCATGCCCCACGACGGTCACTTCACCCGAAGCGGGGTTGGGGTGAATGTGCAGCCCGGATCCGCCATCGACCCTCGGGATCCCGGTCGTCCCCTCCAGCAACCATACCAAGGCATCCTTCACGTGCGTGCGGAAGAGCGTGTCGCTCGTATAGTTGTCCGCTGCGTGCCCGAGGGCGGTGTAGAACACGCGCGAACCGGTGGGCAGGCTGCGGTACCAGCTCATGGCACGGGGCGCGTCGTAGGAGTTCACCAGGCCGTTCGGCCCCACGGTCTCCTCCACGCGCAGCACCTCCACGTTGTCCGGCCCGTAGTACCCGCCCTCCCAGTAGTAGTACTCCTCGTTCTTCACCCAGGGGTCGGGCAGGTCGGCGATGCTCGCGTGGCTGCCAATATGCTGTATGGCATACGAGGGCGTTCCGCTCACATGGTTCGGGTTCTGTTGCACACTGGCGCCGATCAGTTCCGCATAGAAGTCCCACATGCCCGTGTTGCCGCCGTTGGCCGTGCTGTGGCGGTAGGTGTCGCTGGCGGCATGGATGCCCAGAACATGGCCGCCGTTCGCCACCCAGGTCTCGAAGTGGGCCCGTTGCTGGGCATCGAGGATGGCGTCGCCGCTGGTGTTGGCGAAGACGATGGCATCGTAGGTGCCGAGCACCTGTGGATCGCTGAAGGGTGCGCCGCTGGCGTCATCGTCCACCAGCAGGCCGAGGTCCTGCGCGATGCCTTGGAACAGGGAGAAGGACACCGCCCGGGTGCCGTGGTCGAAGCCGCTGGTGCGCGTGAAGTGGAGCACACGCGGTTGGGCGTGCACCGCGGATGGCATCGCGAACAGAGCGATGTACAGGAAGCGCTTCATCGATGCCTCGAAGCTAGGCGATCGAACCCGGGGCGGGGATGCGTGTACGGGTGGGCTGAACGGATGCCGATCGGCATCGAAACCCCACGATCATGCAACGCAACACCTTCATCGTACTTGCCCTTTC
Organism: uncultured Flavobacteriales bacterium; assembly: GCA_937872175.1. GTDB lineage: Bacteria > Bacteroidota > Bacteroidia > Flavobacteriales_F > PHOS-HE28 > PHOS-HE28. Next base: position 38,374 of record CALMPI010000024.1, read on the forward strand.
GGCCACAGCCGGCATCGTCGTCCTGCTGGCCTCGTTCACCGCACCGACCACGGACCCGCGCCATGCGGAGGTTCATTGTCCGGTGCCGCCGCCGCCGTCGGCGGAGGCACCGGACTGCGTGTTCATGACGGTCTACGAAGGCGCCGGACTGGACAGCACGTTCGTACTGCGCACCCCGGAGAAGGTCCTTCAGGCCGAACAGCGAGGTCTGCAATGGCTGGTGAAGGCACAGGGTGCGGATGGTGGGTATGGAGCCGGCAGTCATGCGCGACAGGATGTGATGGACCCGCACGCGGTGACCAGCGATCCGGCCACCACCGCGATGGTCGCAATGGCCATCATGCGGATGGGCAGCACGTTGGATCAGGGCGCCTACGCCCAGCAGCTCAGCCGCGCCACGGAGCATCTGCTGAAGCAGGTGGAGGCCGCGCCTCGTGATGCGGTGAACATCACCCAGCTGCAGGGCACGCAGATCCAGGCGAAGCTGGGCGCGAACATCGATGTGGCCCTGGCTGCGCAATACCTCAGCAACCTGGTGGCCAAACTGAACGATCAGCACCCGAAGCGGCTGCGCTGCATGCGTGCGCTGAACACCTGCGTGGGCATGATCCAGCGTGGGCAGAACGCGGACGGCAGCATGCGCGGTGACGGTTGGGCCGGTGTGCTCCAGAGCAGCTTCGCCGCGAGTGCGCTGGAGAGCGCGAAGGCGCAGGGCGCGGAGGTGGATGAGGAGTCGTTGCGCCTGGCGCGCGACTACCAGAAGAGCAACTTCGATGCGGACAAGGGCACGGTGGCCACGGAGCGTGCGGCAGGTGTCACGCTATACGCTGTGAGCGGCAGCACCCGGAACAGCGCTGCGGAGGCCCGCGAGGTGAACGAGCGGATGGAGCGGGCCAAGCGCGAGGGCAAGGTGGCCGCGGCCGCACCGGTGAGCGTGGAGACGCTGGAGGATGCGGGATACAGTCGCACCGAGGCCGAGCGGATGAACGCGGCCTGGCAGGTGTACGACGCCGCCAAGCAGCAGGCTCAGCGTGCGGATGTGGTCAGCGGTTTCGGTAACAACGGGGGCGAGGAGTTCCTCAGCTTCCTGCAGACGGGCGAATCACTGGTGATCGCCAAGGACCAGGGCTGGCGGAACTGGTACCAGCAGACCACGGGTCGCCTGGTGGGCATTCAGAACAACGACGGCAGCTGGAACGGGCACCATTGCATCACGAGCCCGGTGTTCTGCACGGCCACATCCCTGCTCATCCTCAGCATCAACAACGACATCGAGCATCTGCTGGCTCAGGGGGCGGTGAAGTACCGGGGGGGCAACTGAGGGCCGGTGGGCGATGGCGGAGGGCCCGGCGCACGCCGGGCCTTTCGTCCTTGATCAGGAGCGGAGGACCACATGATGGAACGGATCACGAAGGCCGTACAGCCGGTCGACCGGTGCGTTCCACCCACGAGGCCGCCGCAGGATGAGGTGTGGACCGGCCGTGCGGACGTCCTCGAGCGTGTGGGCATGGTAGTGCGCCGCGAGCTCCGGCACACCGATGTGGGCGTAGTAGGCCGCCGTGCGTGCCCGCGCCTCCCCGGCCGCCTTCTGGTCCGGATACAGCGTACTGTCCATCACATGCACTTCGCCGTCGGGGGCCAGCATCCGTGCCCGCTGCAGTGTGGACCGGGCATCAGCGAAGTAGTGGAAGCTGGCGGCGAAGAGCACGACGTTGAAGCGGAGGTCGTCGAGCGCGGGGTTGAAGAGGTCGGCCAACGCGAAGCGCGGTCCGTCAGGGAACACGCGCGCGGCCTGCCGAAGCTCCGGGAGGTTGCGGTCGATGCCCAGCACCGTGTGGCCCGCCCGCGCGAGCAATGCGGACATCCAACCGTTGCCACAGCCGACATCGAGCACGGTGGACCGAGGAGCGGGTCGCGCGAGATGCACCAGCAAGCGCTGCGCATTGCGGGCGCGCACGCGCCATTCCCACCGGTGCGGCCCGCCGGATCTGTGCGGCAGGCGGGCCACCTCCGCGTCATCCAGGATCCGACCTTCCAGTCCCCGTGCCCGGTCGTAGAGATCTCCGAACCGACCGGGTCGCTCCAGGAGGGCCACGCCGTGTTCCACCGGACCGAAGGCCTGCAGGGCGTCCGCCGGGTGCCTCATGCTCTTGTGGACAGGGATCTCCAGAACACCATGCCCGCCCTGCCGCTCCAGGCCCGCAGCTTGTGGCGGAGCGCACGGGGACTTGTCCGCAGGCCGGCCTGGTGCGCCTTGTGCCATTCCACCTCGTTCACCACGAAACGCACGGCGTGACCATAGTAGGGTCTGCGGTAGGCCCGTGGGAAGTCGAGTTCGCGATCACTGCCCAGCTCCCATGGCAGTGGGCGTTCCAGATCGGCCTCCACCTGCGCGTGGAGCTCCGTACCTGCGATGGGGTAGGCCACCGTGATGGTGAACACGTCCGGCGCGCTTTCCTTGAGGTGCTCCACGGTCCGCAGGATGTCCTCCTCCTGCTCGCCCGGGTAGCCGAGCATGATGAAGGTCCCCGTGGCGATGCCCGCTTTCCGGGCGGCCTTGATCATGTCGCGCACGCGCTGCACATCCACGCGCCGGTCCATGGCATCGATCACGGCCTGGCTGCCGCTTTCCGCACCCACCCACACCTGGACGCAACCGCTCCGCTTCAGCAGGTCGATCACCTCCTCGTTCATCCGGTCGGCGCGGGTGATGCACTCGTAGGCGATGCTCAGGCCGCGGCGTTCGACCTCCTCGGTGAAGTCCTTCAGCCATCGGTGGTTCACGGTGAAGACATCATCAACGAACCAGATGCGGTCCGGCGCGAAGCGCCGCTGGATGTCGGCCAGTTCATCGATCACCTGCTCCACCGGGCGCCGACGGTAGCTCAGACCATACACACCACGGCTGCACCACCGGCAGGTGTAAGGGCATCCGCGCATGGTGCTCACGTTGATGGTGCTGTACCCGTGCCGGGCGCGCCAGGCATCCAGGTAGGCCTGCATGTCGATCAGGTCCCGGGCAGGGAGGGACAGCCCGGCGAGGTCCTTGAGCTTCTCGCGCTCCGGAGCGTGATGCAGGGCCCCGTGGGCGTCCCGCCACACCACCCCGGCGATGCCGCTCAGATCGGTGCGCCCGGCCTCGAACGCTTCGACCAGTTCTGCCATGGTGCGTTCACCTTCGCCCACCACGCAGGCGGTCGCGCCATGGGCGAGGAAGCGTTCGGCATGCGCCCGGGTCTCAGGCCCCCCCAGCACGATCGGCAGCTCACGGAGCATCGGATCCTGTCGCACCCGTCGCATGATGCGCACGATGTTCGCTCGGGTCATCAGGTTGACGTAGAGGCCGAGGCAGCGCGGCCGTGCGCTGCGCAGCCGGTGGAAGAGGCCATCCAGGGTCCCGAAGGTGCTGTCGAACACCTCCACCTCATGCCCGGCATCGCGCAGGTGCCCCGCGATGTGGAGCAGGCCAAGGGGCGGATAGGGGCGCATGAGCCGGCGCTCCTTGGCATCCTCATGGAGGAAGTAGCCGTGGGAAAGGAGCACCTTCATGTGCCGCGACGGAGCTGGATGAGGTAGTGGTCGCCCAGTCGGGCCGTCCACGGCGCCCGCGCGACCAGGCGGTCCGATCGGTCCAGCCAGTGGAGCAGGCGGGGCCGATCTCGCAGGCGCGGTTCCAGATAGCCGGGTGGCACGAACAGACCGATGGGGCGAAGGTCCTCCTGGATGAAACGCGGACCGAACGCATGCTTGAGCACGGACGGTCGGTGGTACCAGGTCGGGACGCTACGGCCACCGACGGGAACATCCAGTGGTCCGCCGGTCCAGCGTCGGAAGGCCTCCACAGGCCGAGCGCGCAGCAGATGATAGACCGTTTCCATCAGGCACCGGTCGGCCATGAGCACCGCCACGAAACGCCCTCCAGGGCGAAGCACGGAAGCGACGAACCGGCCGACCGCCGCAAGCCCGACCGCATCGATGCAGTTGAGCCCACCGAGGTCGGACAGCACCAGGTCGAACGGACCCTCGCCGGGCGGGAGCTGCGGACCCTGGAGATCGAGCGCCGCGGTGCGGACACGATCGCCAAGCCCGTCGTGTCGCGCCTTGGCGCGTGCAACAGAGAGCATGGCCTCGCTGCGGTCGGTGGCCAGAACGTTGTGGCCGGCGCTGGCGATGTGCATGGCATCGGCACCCGTACCGCAGTTGAGCTCGAGCACCTGCATCGGAGGTGGTTGCAGCAGCGGGTCCAAGGCCCGCCACACCTGGCCGCGCTGTGCCCTGCCGATGGCGCTGTCGGTGAAATCGGCATCGTAGCTGGCCGCGGCGATGTCGAACGCGTCCGTGCTCATGCGGCGGAGAGGCGGATGCGACCCACCAGGACGGCGGGCAGATAGTAAAGCAGGGACAAGCCGCGACGGAGGTCGCCGGACCGGCCGCTGAACGCCTGCGACAGTGCGTGCAGCGCCTGACGACGGCGGTAGCGCGCATGCACGTACCGGTGCAGTCGCTTGTAATAGGCCGGCCGATGGGTGCTGCGGAACATCATCGCCAGGTCGTCACTGTCGCTCCAGTTCGCCTTGTCACCAAGCTCCGTCCTTACGCGTTCGAAGAAGGGTGTGCCCGGCAGCGGATAGCTCACGGAGACCCCGATATCGTCCGGCAAGAGCTCCTCCACCATGCGGATGGTGCGCTCCACATCAGCATCCGTTTCCCCGGGATAGCCGAACTGAAGGAAGAAGCCGACGCGCACGCCCTTCGCCTTGAGCAGCCGTGTGGCCTCGGCGATCTGCTCCACGCGGGTGCCCTTGTCCATGGCATCCAGGATATGCTGGCTGCCGCTCTCCGCACCCACCCAGACCTCCTCCAGGCCCGATCGCACCAACGCATCAATGGTGTCGCTCTCCAGCAGCAGGTCCACCCGGCTTTGGATCTTGTAGGGGATGCGGATGCCTCGTGCTTCGACCAGGTCGGCGAAGCGCTGCACCCAACCGGGCTTCAGGCCGAAGATGTCATCGCACATCCAGATGTGGTCCGGTGCGGCCTGGGCCCGGAGCAGTTCCAGCTCGCGCACCACATGCTCGGGTGAACGGCTGTTGTAGCGGTTGCCGTAGATGGGTTTCGCGCACCAGTTGCACTTGAACGGGCACCCGCGCGTGGTGGCCGCATTGAGGCTGAAGCGGCCCTGGGAGCGCATCCAGATCCGGCGGTACGGGGCAAGGTCGATGAGGTCCCAGGCGGGCAGGGGGAGGGCGTCGAGGTCACGCATCACGGGTCGCTTGGATGCACGCCGAACTGAACCATCGGGGGCGAGGTGGGCCACGTTGGCCACCGCGTGCCAGGCCGTTCCGGCGGACCAATGGCCGACCAGCTCACGAAGCGCATCCTCACTTTCGCCGAGCACCACGGCATCCGCGCCGGCCATCAGGTAGGCCTCCGGATGGTCGGATGCATCCGAGCTGTTCACCACCACCCGGCAGCCGTGTTCCCTGCCCAGGGCGATCATGCGCAGGCAGGCCTCGCGCATCACCGTGAGGCACATCTTGGTGAGGTAGTTGAACCCGTCGTCGTGGATGACGAGCACCTGTGGCGCGTGGTCCTTCAAGGAATGCACCAGGCTGTCCGGGCCTTCGGTGAGGCTGCCGTCATGCACGTGCACGGCGTGACCGGCCTCGCGCAGCACGGCCGAGGCGAGCAGGGTGCCGAGCGGGGGATAGGGCCGCGCGTCCCGCCACTGCTTGCGGTCGAGCCGGTAGAAGTAGGCGTTGGTGAGCAGTACCCGGGCCATGTCAGCGCAGGGATCGGCCGGTGCGCACCTCCAGGTCGCGGAGCCGCTCGTGGTAGGCATCGAGCACGCGCCGCTGGAAGTTGCGGGGATGATGCTTGCTGACGTAGCTGCGGGTGCGCAATGCCAGGTCGAAGGTGCGGGGGTCCATGTCGTTGAACTTCCAGCGCCAGTAGCGCCAGGTGAAGGCCATCGACCAGCTGTCGAGCGCCTCGCCCAGGGCACCGCCGAGCAGACGCTCCCAGAAGGTCTTGCGTCCCTCGTTGCCCGCGAGCACCTCGGGGACCTGCTTCACGCGGGCCGCCGGCAGCTGCTCGAAGGCCCATTGGTTCGCGCGGAAGAAGGCGTCGCGGGTGCCGTTGCCGTGCAATGGGAGCAGGGTGACGATCTCGGTGGCGGTGAAGCGATTGTGGTCCTCCACGCGCAGGTGGTCGGTGTCCAGGAAGTAGTTGATGCAGAAGTCGCGACGGCTGTTGAGCAGGAACAGCTTCTTGTAGGCGATGAGCAGGGTCCGCGTGAGCCAAAGACGGCCCGGCGCCGTGATGATGAAGAAGTCGATGTCGCCATCGGGCGCAAGGCGTCCCTTGCTGAGGCTGCCACTGACGAACACGGCGCGCACGAAGGGGGTGCGGGCGATGCGACGGGCCATGCGCCTCGCCCTGGGCATGCGGTCCACGGCACGTTCCGCGTCCTCGCTCCGGGCCCGTACATCGGCCTCCGTGATGTGAAGCCCCCAATAGCCCCCCACGTTCGCGACCACCCCTTCGCGGTGCAGCTCGTGCAACAGGCCCTCGACCTCGTTCGGTGCCGGGCACCGGGTGCAGGCGAACGCGAGCACCTCGTCGCTCCGCAGCGGATGCCGGAACACGTCGAAGTAAGCCAATGTGCGCAGGACGGAGCTCCGCAGGTCCGCCCGGCGTCGGGGATCGCCCACGGGAGGCACCGCGACGATGGGGGCGAGGGGTTCGTTGATGATCGTCGGCACGTGGATGGAGCAGGGTGTGCGGTCGTCGAAGGTAGACTACGGACCAAGACAGCGGCTTCGGTGGGGACGTTGCCCGGTCGTGCGCGTGGACCGTTCGGAAGGCCTCCCGACAGGGACGCTACATTCGGCGGCATGATGCGGGGACCTGCACGGGCGCGGGCGCTGGCGGCCGTGCTGATCTCCGCATGGCTGCTGGTGGCCGCCCTGCTCCACGTGGCCGGGTTCGAGGGGCTGCTCGGCGCCGATGCGCATGACTATCTGCGGCTGGCCCGGCAGTGGACGGCCTGGGCGCATGGCGGCCCGCGCCCGGTGATGGTGGAGCACCCGATGGGCTATCCCCTGTTGGGCGCGCTCATGGGCGGGGCCTTCGGTGCGGAACATGCGGCGTTGCGGCTCGTGACCGGCCTGTCCTGGGTGGCGCTGGTGCTTGCCGGTCGGAGCATCCTTCGACCCCTGGCCGGTGCGCGTCACGAAGCGAGCGGTTACGCAGTGCTCGCCATCGCGGGTGCTCCCTTCGTTCTGCGCTATGCGCACACCGTGATGAGCGACGTGCCGGCGATGGCGGCGGTCCTCCTCTCCACGGCGTTCACGCTGCGGTGGCACGACCGTCGCCAGTGGTCGGATCTCGGCATGGCGGTGTTGACCGCGGCGGTGGCGGTGGGCATCCGCACGGCCTGTGCGCCATTGCTGGCGGTGCTTGCACTGACGTGGCCCCGGGGGCTGCCTTCGGGCCGCCGCGCATGGCTGTGGGCGTTGGCGGCCGTGGCGGTGCTGGCCGGGGGCATCGCCATCGCGGAGGGCTCCGGCATCTCCGCCTTGCGCACGCCGCTGCAGGAGTGGTCCGTGCGGCATATGATCGCGCGCACGCACACCTCGGACGATGGTGTGCTGCGTTATGCGCTTCCCAACGTGCTGTATGTGCTCGGGGTGCTGGTGCATCCCGGGCTGCTGCCCATGGGCCTGCCGCTGCTGCCGTTCGTGCGGCGGAGCGATGCGCAGGTGCCGGCGTTGCGGCTGGCGCTGATGATGCTGGCGGCGTACCTGCTGCTGCTGGCCGGTCTGCCGTTCCAGAACGACCGGGTGCTGGCCCTGGGGCAGCCGTTCGCGGCCATCGTGCTCTTCCCCGCGTTCCGGCGTGCGCTGGTGTGGTGCGGGGAACGGGGCATCCGGCGCGGAGCCGTGCTCTGGACCCTCGCGTTGCTGCAGGCCGTGCTCTTTGTGCGGGCGATGGCCCCCTTCGTGCGGCAGGCGGGCGAGGAGCGTGAGCTGGCGCGGCTGCTGCGCGCCTTGCGGCCGCAGGTGGTGTACACGCACGGGTTGGGCGGCCCGCTGATGGAGCAGGTGCCGGGCGTGGCCGTGCATGAGCTGTGGTACGGCCGCATCGCGCGGTTCGAGCCTGGTGCATGGGTGGTGGTGCGCCCGGACGCCTTGGCGGCGCAATGGGCCGGTCTGCCGCCGGCCACCAATTGGGAGGCCGCCATCGCCCAAGGCGCTCGTGTGGTGTGGCGGGGGCCTGACGGGTGGGTGCTGGCGCGAGTGCCTCCCGATCGTCGCTGAGGATCTGCGGCGTGCTATCTTATCCGTCGCTGGATCGACGTAAAAACCGACATGCCCGCCAGGGATGGAAGCGGCGGCCCGGTGAAGCGAAGCGCGAGCAGCGCACGGAGCGAGGAGGCTGCGCGGAAGGCGCAGACCCCGCAGCCCGCTGCGATGCCGCGTGCAGCAAGCCGGCCAAAGCGGACAGCCCGTGGGCGGCCACACCACGTGCACGTCCATGTACCTCAACTGCCATAGCTGGTTCAGCTTCACGCACGGCGTGATGAAGCCCGACGCGCTGCTGGAGGAGGCGGCGCGGATGGGCGTGCGCAGCTTCGCCCTCACCGACATCCATTGTTCGGCCGGCATCCCCGACCTGCTGCGGGATGCGCCGCGCTTCGGCGTGCGCCCGGTGGCGGGCATCGAGTTCCGGCTGGGGCCGAAGCTGCTGTACATCGGGCTGGCGAAGAGCAACGACGGCTTCCAGCGGCTGAACGAGCTGCTGAGCCCCCACCTGCTGGATGACGAGGCCCTGCCGGAGCGCGCACCGGAGCTGGACGATGTGTTCTTCATCTATCCCCTGGGCCACGCCCCCCGGCAGCTGCGGCCGAACGAGCGCGTGGGCGTCAGGCCGTCCGACCTCACGCGCCTGCCCTTCAGCCCTTGGGCGAAGCGGCCGCAGGACCTGGTGGCGCTGATGCCCGTGACCTTCCGCCAGGAACGGCGGGACGTCAACGTGCACCGCCTGCTGCGGACCGTGGCGAAGAACACCGTGGTGAGCATGCTGCCGAAGGAGGAACTGGCCGAGCCCGATGAGCACTTCCGCAGCGTGGAGGAGGCGCACCGCCTCTACCGCGACCGGCCGCACCTGCTGGTCAATGCGGAGCGCCTGCTGGAGCAGTGCACCATCACCTTCGACGGCAGCGACAAGACGCGCGCGGCCTTCACGGGCGACATGCGCGCCGACCGCGAGAAGCTGCACCGCGACACGCGCGAAGGCCTGCGCTACCGCTATGCGGAGGTGACGCCGAAGATCCTCGCGCGCATGCACCACGAACTGGACGTGATCGAGCGGATGGGCTTCATCAGCTACTTCCTCATCAACCAGGACATCGTGGACCATGCGCGCAGCCGGGGCTTCTTCCATGTGGGGCGGGGCAGCGGCGCCAACAGCCTGGTGGCCTATTGCCTGCGCATCACGGACGTGGACCCGATGGAGCTGGACCTCTACTTCGAGCGCTTCATCAACCCCGCGCGCAGGAAGCCGCCCGACTTCGACATCGACTTCAGTTGGAAGGACCGCGATGAGGTGTACCGCTACGTGTTCGGCAAGTACAACGCTCCGGATGGACGTGCCGGCGGCATCCACGCGGCGCAGATCGCCACCTATACCACCTTCCAATGGCGCGGTGCGATCCGCGAGCTGGGCAAGGCCGTGGGGCTGCCCCCGGCGGAGATCGATGCCTTGAGCGAAGGCGACCACGGCTACTACGCCCGCGGACGGCCCAGCGCCTACGCGAAGGGCGGCGACCTCGACAAGGTGGCGCGCGCGGTGGTGCGTTACGCGCAGGAGCTGATCGGCATGCCGCACCACCTGGGCATCCACGCCGGCGGCATCGTGATCACCGAGAAACCGGTCGCGCACTTCACCGCGTTGTTCCGTCCGCCGAAAGGCTTCCCGGTGACGCAGATCAGCATGCTGGAGTGCGAGGACATGGGCCTGCACAAGTTCGACCTGCTGAGCCAGCGCGGGCTGGGTCATATCCGCGATGCGGTGGAGCTGGTGAATGCAGTACCTGCGCACGAGCCACCCCGCGACAGTGCCAACGCACAAGCCCGGCACGTGACAATGCCCGCGCACAACAGTGCCCACGCGCAAGCACTGTCCACCGTGCGTGAAGGGCCGTGGGCGGGCACTGTTGCGCGAGAGCCCGGCGCGGTGGCACTGTCCACTCTGCGCGAAGGGCCGTGCGAGGGCACTCCAGCGCGGACCATCGACATCCACGACATCGCGCGCTTCAAGCAGGACCCGAAGATCAAGGAGCTGCTGCGCAGGGGCGACACCATCGGTTGTTTCTACGTGGAGAGCCCCGCCATGCGCATGCTGCTGAAGAAGCTGAAGGTGGACGACTACCTCGGGCTGGTGGCGGCGAGCAGCATCATCCGGCCGGGCGTGGCCGAGAGCGGCATGATGCGCGAGTACCTGCTGCGGCACAACGACCCCGAACGTCGCAAGCTGGCCCCGAAGCGGCTGCTGGAGATCATGCCGGAGACCTACGGCGTGATGGTGTACCAGGAGGATGTGATCAAGGTGGTGCACCTCTATGGCGGGCTGGACCTGGAGGAGTCCGATCAGGTGCGGCGCGGCATGAACGTCCGCTACCGGGACCGACCGGAGTTCAAGGTGGTGGAGCAGCGGTTCTTCGCGAACTGCAGAGCCTTCGGCTATCCGCCCGGCGAGGCCGAGGAGGTGTGGCGGCAGATCCAGAGCTTCGCCAGCTTCAGCTTCGCGAAGGGCCACAGCGCCAGCTACGCGGTGGAGAGCTACCAGAGCCTCTACCTGAAGGCGCACCACCCGCTGGAGTTCCTGGTGGGCGTGGCCAACAACTTCGGCGGCTTCTACCGCACGGAGTTCTACCTGCACGAGGCGAAGCGGGCCGGTGCGGTGATCGAGGCACCGTGCGTGAACCGGAGCGAGGAGTTGTGCTCCCTGCAGAACGTGGCGAGTGATGAGTGGCGAGTGGTGAGTGATGCCTGTCACGCTGAGCCTGTCGAAGCGCAGCATCACTCACCACTCGCCACTCGGTGCTCATCACTCGCCCCCCGCATCTTCCTCGGCCTCTCGAACATCAAGAGCCTTGAGGGCGACACCGTGCAACTGATCCTGAATGACCGCCGCCGGAACGGCCCCTTCGCCGATCTGCAGGACCTGCTGGAACGCGTGCCGCTGCATGTGGAACAGGCGCGCATCCTCATCCGCGTGGGCGCACTGCGCTTCACCGGCAGGAGCAAGCCCCAACTGCTGTGGGACCTCACGCTGCTGCACAGGCCCGCGAGCGTCACCGCCGACGGCGATCTCTTCATCACCCGCGTGGAGGAGCCCCGGTTGCCCGACCTGCAACACTACCCGCTCGCCGATGCCTACGATGAGCTGGACCTGCTGGGCTTCCCGCTGTGCGATCCGTTCTCCCTCGTGGAGCAACAGTGCCCACACACGGAGCCGACGCACGACAGTGCCCGCGCGCCAAAACCGCGCTCGACAGTGCCTGCGCACGAGCCAGTGCACGACAGTGCCCGCGCACAGAACCCGCGCACGAAAGTGCCCGCGCACAGCAGTGCCCACGCACAAGTACTGTCCACTGTGCGCGAGGGACCGAGCGAGGGCACTGTTGCGCGAGAGCCCGGCGCGGTGGCAATGTCCACTGTACGCGAAGGGCCGCGGGATGGCACTGTTGCGCGAGAGCCCGGCGCGGTGGCACTGTCAACTGTGCGTGAAGGGCCGCGGGCGGGCACTGTTGCGCGAGAGCCCGGCGCGGCGGCACTGTCCACTGTGCGCGAAGGGCCGCGCGAGGGCACTGCCCGCATCCTGGCAAAGGAGATGAGCGCGTACGTGGGCCGGAACGTGGAGATGCTCGGCTACATGATCCATGTGAAGACGACCACCACACAAACAGGCAGCTACATGAGCTTCGGCTCCTTCATCGATCCCGCCGGCGACTTCTGGGACAGCACGCAGTTCCCGCAGGTGGCGGCGCAATACCCCTTCCGCGGGCGCGGTGTGTACCGGCTCATCGGCGTGGTGGAGGAGGAGTTCGGGCATTGCGCCCTGCGCACGACCAGCATGGAGAAGCTCCCGTGGAGACCGGACCCGCGGTACGGCAACAAGTAGCCGTCAGTCGACCGTGCGCCGGTCATCCCCCCCTTCCCGATCGAAGAACAGGTGGTCCGGATCGATCACCACGGCCTTGGGCTTCCCGGGAACGGTCAGGCGCAGCTTGTTCTCACCGGAGCGCAGCCGGACGCGTTGGTCCAGTTCCCCCCCTTCATGCTCAACGCCCACATCCAACCAGTCGTTCATCGGGATCTCGGTCTCCCTGCCCAGCGAGTCGGCGTGGAGCTTGGCGCATGTGATCGAAGCGGTCACGGTCCACGAGCCGTCGGCGTTCTCTTCAGCCGTGGCTGCGGTAACGGCGTTCCTGTGGAACGTGATGTGCGCGAGACCATCGTCCAGCAGGTAGCGCAGGCTGTCCGGTGTTACGGCCGCCAGGGAGCGATGGAGGTCGAGCGCGGTGGGGTACGGCGCATCACGGAAGGCGAATGGATCCACGAACGCGCGCAGACCGGCGTTCATGCGCTGCTCGCCCAGGAGGTCGCGCAGGCCGTACAGCACCACACTGCCCTTGTTGTAGTGGATGTGATGCTGGTCCTCCACGCGCATGAGCGGCTGCTCGCCGATCCCTTCCTTGCCGCGACCGCGCAGGTAGGTATCGCGCTCGTAGTGCAGGAAGCGGCGCATCGCAGGTCGGCCGTATTCCTTCTCCAGCACCATGAGCGCGGTGTATTGGGCCATGCTCTCGTTCATCATGGTGGTGCCCTGCATGCGCGGGCCGAGCACCTGGTGGCCCCACCACTGGTGCGCCACCTCATGTGCCACCACGTAGTACACCATGTCGATCCGCGCCGTATCGCGCAGGTCGGTGATGAAGCCGATGGCCTCGCTGTAGGGCATGGTCCCCGGGAACGACTGGGCGAAGCTGCGGTAGCGTGGGAATTCGATGATGCGCGCCACCTTGTGCTGGTAAGGGGAGAAGTTGGATGATGCGTATCCGATCGCATCGCGCATCGACTTCAACATGCGCCGTACGTTGGTGCCGTGCCCGGGATGGTGGTACACCTCCAGCGTAACGCCATCGGCCTCTTCCTTCACCACCTGGTACCGCGCGCTCAACACGGACCAGAAGTTCAGGATGGGCGTCCCGCTCACATAGCGGAACCACCGCTTTCCGTTCCCGGTCCATTCGCGCTCCAGATCACCAGGAGCGATGGCGACCTGGTCCATGGCCGTTCCGATCGTGCAGGAGAAGCGGATGTGATCCGCGTAGGGCATCACCATGGAGAAGCGCCGCGCTCGCGGGTCATCGCTCAAGGAGGCCATGCGCCGGGCGGGCGGCAGGCCATGCTTGCGCCGCGCGCCCGGGTCGACAAGTTCCACTTCGGACTGGTAGCCGATGGATGGAAGCAGGTCGCTGTTGTTGATGAAGGTGCCGTTCTCCACCAGTTCCAGGAAGTCCACGTCGTTCCCGAAACCCCGCCGGCGCCATTCGGAGGCGATGCCGATCCGGATGCTGTCGCCCACGGCGAGCGGCACGTCCAATCGGAACATGCGCACGTACAGGGCGCTGTCGTTCAGCACATCCTTCGCACCGGGTATCTCGAACCGCAGCTTCATCCGGTCCGGCGGACCGAACCACAGCGTATCCACCGTCCGTGGTCCCTTGTTGGTGAGCGTCAGGCTGGCGCGGTAACCGATCGTGCGTGCTTCGGGATCCAGTTCGATGGTGATGTCGGTGGCCGTGATGTGCGGCAATGCCATGTTCGCCAACGGCTTGTAGGTACGCTCATAGGCCACCTGCACGGCTTCGGTATCCTGGCGCGTATGCGGTTCGTTCAGGACGTGCGTGTTGTAGTAGCCGGAAGCCAGCAGCACGAGCCATGCGCTGAACAGCGCCGCACCTGTCGACCAGGATCTCCGGAGCCTGCTTCCCGCGATGCGCGCTCGCCAACGCCAGGTCGTCTCTCCTCCCCGCACCAGAAAGAGCGCCGCGCTGAAGAACAGCACGCTCGCGGCGGACGTCCAATAGGTGCGGAAGAAGATCCAAGGAGCGAGGAACGGCCCGAAACCGTTCATGTCCGAGTACCACAGCCTGGGCGCGCCGAACAGCACCACCAGATGCGACTCCACCTTGAGGAACTTCCAGATTAGCGTGTTCACTGCGAAGAGCACGACGAACAGCCCGATGCCCGCGTACTTGTGATGCACCAACATCTGAATGGTGAGCGCGAGCATGGACCAGAACGCGAAGGCGACCAGCCCCGGACCGATGAACGCGGCGAGGTAGAGGCCGGGCTGGAGGCGTGTGTAACCCATGGCCAGCTGTGTGGCCATGCCGGAGAGCGACATGACGGTGAGGACGAAGCCTCCGATGACGAGCAGCGCGACGAAATGGGCGAGCACCCGCCAGCGTGAACGAACGGGCAGCGCATGCGCGATGCCGTCCAAGCCCGTGTCGCGGTCGCGCCAGTACATCTCCCCGCTGTAGTAGGTGATGATCACAAGGATGAACAGCATCGACAGGCCCCGCAGCAGTTCGGTGACGTTGTACGTGACCGGCCATGAGCGATTCCCGAAGGCCTGGTTCACTTCGCTCAAGGCGACCAGGCACATGAACAGGCCCAGCCCGACGATGATCCAGAACACCGTGGAGCGGAAGATGACGGAGAGGTCGGCCCGGAGAAGCTGGCCGAAGCGCTTCAGGTCGGACGCTCCACGGTGGGAAAGCCCGACCACCGGTAGTTCGGTGTCCATGGCACCTGACACCGGTCCTTCGGCGGCAGGGGTCGCTCCGGTCCTGCGATCCGTGAACGAGAACCTCCGGAACCCGAACGCGAACACGGCCGCCGCGATCCCCAGCCAGAGCAGCCGGTTCCAGCTGAGGGCACCGGAGAGCGGCAGGAGCGCCGTGTTGCTGTCGCGCACGCTCCAGTAGCGGGTCACTTCATCCAGTGCCTGTACGCCGAAGGGATCGAGCAATGAGGCGAGCCACACGTTGTCCACTTCGGTGGCATAGGCCGTGGCCACCACATTGAGGACGACCAGGGCGATGGACGTGACGAAGGCCGCGGCCGTGGACCGGGCGAAGGTCGCCACGGCGAACATCATCGCGCTTTGGAAGGCGATGCTGCTCATCGCGAACCAGAGGAAGGCCTGGCCATGCACCGCCCAGCTGTTCGGTCCGAATCGGATGGCATCGCCGTAGGGCAGCCAGCTGCCGACGACCAGGCCCGCCGAGATACCGAGCGTGGGGATGAGCGCCACCAATGTGCTGCCGGTGAAGCGCCCAAGCAGGTATTGGCGCCGCGTGACCACCGTGCTGAACACGATGTCCGACGTGCGGTACGCGAACTCGCGGATGGCCGTGGCGTTCACGAAGGCCGTGACCATCGGCAACCACAGGAAGGCGAGGTTCGCATACAGCTCGTACACATGGAGCGGTGAGTTCACATGCACCATGCCGGGGCTGCCCTCTCCCCCGTTCTCGAACACCGACAGCGTACAGGCGAAGGCGAAGGCGAGCCCGAGGAAGACCCAGAGCAGGGGCTGCCGGGACCAGAACCGCAGCTCGAAGTGGATCAGGCGCGCGATCATTCAACCAAGGGATTCATCGGCAGCCGATCTCGGTCCGGCACCCGTGATGACGCGTGGAATGCGTGTACCCGGGTTCCGTCGCACTGTCTTCCCAGGTCGACCGCATCGGCGGACATCACTTCACCTCCACCTTCATTCCGTTGTCCTCCATGACGCGGTCGATGAAGAGGTGATCACGGTCGATCTCCACCCGCATCGGCTTCCTGTCCACAAGGAAGGTGAACTCGTTCCAGCCGCTCTTCAGGCGCACGCGCTTGTGGAGCAGCGGCACATCGTTCAATGACCTGTCCGCCTTGCGACCAACGGCAGGGTAACGCAGGATGCTCACGTCCATCCAGTCGTTCATGGCCGCCGGCGTTTCACGGCCCAGGGAGTCAGCGTGGTTCTTCTCGCCCCAGAGCTTCAGCTTCACCTCGTAGGTGCTGTCCGGCAGCATGCGGGCGGTGGCCTCCTCCACCCGGTTGTTGTACAGCGTGATCTTCTTGAAGCCGTCCTCCAGCAGGTAGTCCAAACTGTCGGGTACCACCTTGTCCAGCTGGCGGTACATGTCGAGCGCGGTGGGATACGGGGGTTCCGCATAGCCGAAAGTGTCCACCAGCGCGCGGAAGGCCTTGTTCAGGCTGTCCTCGCCCACGAAGTCGCGCAGGCAGTAAAGGATCACGCTGCCTTTGTTGTAGTGGATGTAGCCCTGGTTCTCCACCTCCATCAGCGGCACCTCCTTCAACTGCTCGGAGCCACGTGAACGCTGGTACCTGTCGCTTTCGAGCTTGAGGAACTTGCGCATGCGCTCCGTGCCGCGGCCGAACTCCTTCTCCATCACCATCAGCGCACTGTACTGGCTCATGCTCTCGCTGAGCAGCGTGCTGCCCTGCATGTCCGCCCCCATCACCTGGTGTGCCCACCACTGGTGGCCCATCTCGTGCGCCACCACATAGAAGGTCATGTCGATGTCCGCGGTGTCGCTGAAGTCGGCGATGAAGCCGATGCCCTCGCTGTACGGCATGGTGCCCGGGAAGGCCTGGGCGAAGCTCTGGTAGCGCGGGAACTCGATGATGCGTGCCTGCTTGTGCCGGTAGGGACCGAAGTTCCGGCTGTAGTAGGCGATGCTCCTCTTGATGCTGTTCGCCATGCGGGGCACGTTCTCCGCATGTGGGGCGTGGTAGTACACCTCCACGTCCACGTCACCGAGCTTCTCGCGGTGCACCTCGTAGCGCGCGCTCATGAAGGAGTAGAAGTTCATGCTCGGGTGGTCCACCACGTACTCGTAGTACTTCCGCCCGTTCTCCTCCCACATGTGATTCAGGCTGCCCGGGGCGATGGCCACCTGGTCCGGGGTGGTGCTGATCACGGTGCTCACGTTCACCCAGTCGCTGTTGTGCATCAGGTACTGCTGCATGCGCTTCGTCGGATCATCGGTCAACCGCTGCATGCGTTGCTTGGGCGGCAGCTCGTGCTTTCTGCGCTTCATCTTGTCCAGCAGCTCGCCCTGGGCCGTGTAACCGATCATGGGCAGGATGTCCATGTTGTTGAAGAAGGTGCCGTTGTGGTTCACCTGCATCACCCGCACATCGTTCTCGAAGCCTTTCGGCGCGTAACTGGCGGTGACCGTGAACTTCAGGTCGGCACCCGGGGCCAACGGCGGTGACAGCCTGTAGATCCGGTAGTTCACCCGTTCATCGTCCAGCACCTTCTCCGCACCGGGGATCTCCACCTCCTGCTCGATGCCCTCGCCCAGCAGCAGGTGCAGGGAGTCGATCGGCCGCATGCCTTTGTTGCGCACCGTGACCTCCGCCACGCTGTGGAGCTTCCGCTCCGCCGGGGTCAGGTCGATGGTGAAGCGGATGTCCGTGTAGTGGGGTTGCAGGATGCCTTCGTATTTCTTGTAGGTCTTCTCGTAGTACACGGCGTCCTCCTCCTGTTCATCGCCGCTCATCACCTCGTTGAGGACCTTGGTGTTGTAGTAATTCCATCCGCCCAGCGCGACCCAAAGCCCCAATGCGGGCAGCGCGAGCCAGCGATTGGGCCGGAAACGCAGCCCCGCCAGCTTCAACCGCTGGCGCCCGACGCTCTCCTTGCCCCGAACCCAGAAGAACAGCGATACCAGCAACAACAGCACCGCGAACGCCCACCAGTACGCCTTGAACCAGAGCCAGCCGGTGAGCGCCGTGCCGTAGCTGTTCATGTCGCTGTACTGGATCCGCGGCGCACCGTTGAAGGAGACCAGGTTCGAGTTGATGTCGAGCGCGCTGAGCAGGATGCCCGGAAGGAAGATGACCGCGATGAACACCCCATAGCCGAGGTACTTGTTGTTCACCAGCACGTGCACGGTGAACGACAAGGCCGCCATGATCCCATAGGTGACCAGTCCCGGCAGGATGTACAGGCCCAGGTATACTTCGGGTTCCAGGCGCGTGTAGCCCTTGATCAGCTGGAAGATCATGCCGCCGAGCGCGCTGCCCACCAGCATCACCAGCAGCATCATCATCAGCGCGGCGAACTTGCCCAGCAGCGGCACCCCGAGCGCCATCGGTGTGGCGTCCACCACCTCATCGAACTTCGGCTCGCGCTCCTTCCATACCAGCAGGCCGCTGTAGAACACGATGAGGATCATGGTGAACAGGTCGAAGGAACCGCGCATCATGTCCACCACGTGGTAGGTCACCGGATGGATCTCGTTCTCGTAGAGCGAGGTGGAGAAGGCCAGGCCGAAGAACATGTTGACCAGGCCGATGCCGGCGACGATCATGAAGGCCGTGCCTTTCAGCATGCCGGTGAAGTCGTTCCAGGCGATGCGGCGGAAGCGGCGGGCCTGCGAAGCGAAGCCGTCGGCCTTCGTCACCGCCGGAAGGGCCACATGGGCGGGCACGGCCTCACCGTTCTCCTCCTTGGGTGCGGCCTTGGTGCGGCGGTCCGTGAAGCTGAAGCGCCAGTAACAGAAGATGAAGACGCCGAT
The DNA here is from genome assembly GCA_937872175.1 of uncultured Flavobacteriales bacterium. Classification (GTDB taxonomy): domain Bacteria; phylum Bacteroidota; class Bacteroidia; order Flavobacteriales_F; family PHOS-HE28; genus PHOS-HE28. Next base: position 57,053 of record CALMPI010000024.1, read on the forward strand.
GGAGACCGCGATCCACAGCAGGCGGTTCCACAGCAGCACGCCGTGCATGGGCAGGAGCATGGTGTTCTTGTCGTCCACCGTCCAGTAGCGGGTGATGAGCTCGAAGGCGGTGCTGCCGTACGGATCGAGCAGTGCACCGAGCGTACGGTTCTCCATCTCGCTCATCAGCGTGCTCGCGAACCCGTTGCCCACGAGCACGATCACGGTGGTGATGTAGGCCGCCGCCGTGCTGCGCATGAGCACCGAGACGGAGAAGATGATGGCCGCGGAGAAGAGGATGTTCGGCAGGGTGAGGTACAGGAAGGCCTGCGCGTGCGCCAGCAGGTCGTTCGGACCGAGCTTCTCGGGATCCACCCAGGGCATCCAGCTGCCCACGACCACACCGAGCGTGACGCCCAGCAAGGGTATCGAGGCCACCAGCGTGCTGCCCAGGAAGCGGCCCAGCAGGTACTGCGCCTTGCTGATCGGCGTGCTGAACATGATCTGCGCCGTGTTGCTCGCGAAGTCGCGGATGGCGCTCGCGTTCACAAAAGCCGTCACCATGAACAGGCCGAGGAAGGCCAGCGTGGCGTACCAATTGAACACCACGTAGGGCGAGTTCATCTTCACGTTGGCCATGGGACCGCCGATCTGCAGCTTGTCCCACGTGGTGGCGCCGAACGCGAGCAGCGCGAACAGCAGCAGGAAGATGTACACCATCGGTTGCACGGACCAATGGCGCAGTTCCTTGAGGAAGAGCCGCCCGGTCATGCCACCACCGTGTTGAAGGCCCCGTTGATGTGGCTGAAGAAGACGTCCTCCAGGGAGGCCTCGGCCGGTGTGAAGCCTTCCGGACGCAGCTCGCTGTACACGTGGATGATCGGCCGGCCGGCGATCAGTTTGTTGCTGATCACCTTGTGCGTGGCCTGGTGCGCCTCCAGTTCGCTCTTGGCGATGCTCTTCTCCCAGATGCGGCCCTTCACTTCGTTGAGCGCATCGCTCGGTGCACCCGCGAAGAGCAGGCGGCCCTTGTTGATGATGGCCATGTTGCGGCACAGCTCCTGCACGTCCTGCACGATGTGGGTGCTGAGGATCACCACCACGTTCTCACCGATCTCCGTGAGCAGGTTGTAGAAGCGGTTGCGCTCGCCGGGATCAAGACCGGCCGTGGGCTCGTCCACGATGATGAGCTTGGGCTCCCCGATCAAGGACTGCGCGATGCCGAAGCGCTGCTTCATGCCGCCGCTGAAACCGGAGATCCGGCGCTTGCGATGCTCCCACAGGTTCACCTTCTGCAAGAGGGCCTCCACCAGCGCCTTGCGCTCCCCGTTGTGCACCACGCCCTTCAGCAGCGCGATGTGGTCCAGCATGTCGTAGGCGCTCACGCGGGGATAGACCCCGAACTCCTGGGGCAGGTAGCCGAGCACCTTGCGCACCTCGTGCCTCTGCTTGAGCACATCGAGGTCGCCGAGCATCACGGATCCACTGTCCGCCTCCTGGAGGGTGGCCAGGATGCGCATCAATGTGCTCTTGCCCGCGCCGTTGGGCCCCAGCAGTCCGAACATGCCGGTGGGGATGGTGAGGCTCACGTTGTCCAGCGCTTTCACGCCGTTCGCGTAGGTCTTGCTGAGGCCGTTGATGATGAGTTCCATGGCGGGGCAGGGGGGGGTGTTGCGTCGGCAAGATGCGAAGCAAGTGTCCAGGGACCGTTGCGATCACACGAACGGCACGCCATGCGCATGGCTGGCGGGAGGGAAGGGGGGAGTTACAGGGAGGGGTCACTCCTCTCCGAAGAAGTCGCTGTCGATGCGCTTCACGGCATAGGTGCGTTGGGTGGTGACGCCGAGGTCGTGGTCGATACCTTGGTGCCATGATCAACTGGCAGCTCTTTCCAAAGTCCAATTCGATCCCAGAGCATCTGCTTCAAGTAGTAGAGGTTTTCAGGGATGCTGAGTCCAAGATCGGTTCCAGCAGCAAGAAGCTCAGCAGCGATGACGTCTTGTCCAAAGTTGCGGATGGATTGGAGGGATGTGGATTCAAGGTTGAGCGCAGCAAGCGAGGACCGGATAAGATCCGTGTTCCTGTGCTGTTCGGAAGGAACGGAAGGCTTGAGAAGGCATTCGATGCTGATGGGTATAACAAGGACACACGAACGGTGATCGAGGTGGAGGCTGGTCGAGGCGTCTTGAACAATCAATTCCTGAAGGACTTGTTCCAAGCTTGCATGATGCATGATGTGGACAATCTGGTGATAGCCGTTCGAAATACCTATCAGAAGGTGGAGGACTTTGAGGTCGTGACGACCTTTTTCGAAACCCTGTATGCCAGTGGTAGACTTCAGCTTCCCTTGAAGAACATTCTGATCATCGGATACTGATATGCTCACTTGTTCATTGGGGGGCTGCGTGAGGGGGCGCAGCGGCAGCCTGCTGAAGGAACGGCCACGCAGCCACGTGCAGCGAGGAGGCGACCAGCGGAAGCCACCGCAGCGCCGTGGATGCAGGCCGGGACGAAGCAGCTACAGCGAAGCACCCGACCCCGTGCGCCCGCCGGTGCGAGGGAAGAGGGGCACGCCCACGCCTATGCCCCGCTGTTCCCCTGCTGCTGCTTCAACTCCTTTCGGACTTTGTACAACCGTTCGCTGAACCCACCCTCCTTCTCAAAGGCCCTGGCCTGGCTATCTACCTGTTTATCCAAAAGGTGGATGGCGATCTTGCATAGGGTCTGGCCCACGTTGGCGCTGATTTCCGCATAGGCTCGGTCCTTCACGGTGCGTGGTGTGCGTGCAGTGCGCGGCCCTTCAACGGCCTGCAAGCGCTGGTCCTTCTCCCGCTCCCACACCGCCTTGATCCAACGTGCCACTTGGTCCGGGTTCTTGCAGCGCGCATTGCTCAGCTCCTTGCGACGCGGGTCCATCGGCGCCCACACCGGAAGCTTACGGTGCTCCAGGAACGATTCGTAATCCTTCCGCAGTTCATCGATACTGGTGCGTGCCACATTGGTCAGGTTCAGCTCCAACTTCTTCGTGGTGGCGCTGATCTTACTACCCTCGGCGATGTTGCGCACTCCGCTGCGTGCGGCCTGTTCCATCTGGTCGGCGGTACGGCTGCCCTTTGGGATGTAGCGGTCTACGAAGCGCACGGTCACATCGTACAGCAACTTGGCTACCTGGTAGCTTACCAGCTTCTCGTAGCCGCCGCTGGGGAAAAGGAGCTGCGGCCTTTCAGGAGTGGGCTTTTCCATGGTTCTAAAGTAAGGTTGTGTTCGTGCCAAATGGACTCCAATGGACGGAAATGGACCCGCCTCCACCTACCATCTTCACAGGTCCATTTCTGTCCATTCTTGTCCATTGCATTTGCACTTTGCTCTCAGCTCCGCCTGTTCGCCAACAACACCGGCGCCTGCCCGTCAAAGGGATTGTCCATCCGGCCGATGCTGCGCGCATCCATGCCGCTGGCCCGCATCACGGTGCGGTCGCCGAAGCGCTTGCGGATCTTGTCCATGGCCTGGTAGAGGCTCATGGCCTCCTCGGTGTCGGTGAAGGCATCGATCTGGTGCCCGCCGCCCACCAGGTGGCTGAAGCGCACACCGATCAGGCGGATCCGCTGGCGGCGGTCGTATAGGCTGCGGAACAGCTCGTGCACCACGGGCAGGATCAGGTGGTCGCAGGCGGTGTAGGGGATGCGCTGCTGCTTCAGGTGGGTGTTGAAGTCGGCGTAGCGGATCTTCACGGCCACGCAACTGGTGAGCTTCTGCCCCTTGCGCAGTTGGAAGGCGAGGCTCTCGGCCATGGCGGTGAGCATGCCCTTCAGCTTCACCACATCGATGGTGTCGCGTTCGAAGGTGCGTTCCGTGCTGATGCTCTTGCGCTCGTGCCACGCGATCACCGGGCTGTCGTCGATGCCGTTGGCCTTGCGCCACAGCACCGGCCCGTGCTCGCCCAGCAGGCGGTGCATCAGGTCCATGGGCACCTCCTGCAGGGTATGGATCTTCGCCACGCCCATGCTGCGCAGCAGGTGCGCCGTCTTCTCGCCCACGCCGGGGATGCGCTCAATGGGCATGGGCGCCAGGAAGGGCTTCTCGGTACCGCGCTCCACGTACCATTCGCCCGCGCCGCCCTTGGCCTCGCCGGTGGCCACCTTGCTCACCGTCTTGTTGATGCTCATGCCGAAGCTGTTGGGCAGCCCGCTCTCCCGGATGATACGCTGCCGCAGCTCCTTCGCCAGCTTGCGGCTGCCGTGGAACTTGTCGGTGCCGCTCAGGTCCACATAGAATTCGTCCACGCTGCTCTTCTCGAAGAGCGGCACATGCGCGCGGATGATCTCCGTCACCTCATCGCTCTTCTTCAGGTACGCGCCACTGTCGCCGCGCAGGATGATCGCCTCCGGGCACAGCTGCTTGGCCATCTTCATGGGCATGGCGCTGCGCACCCCGAAGGCCCGCGCCTCGTAGCTGCAGCTGGCCACCACGCCGCGGTCGCTGTCGCTGCCGATCAGCACGGGCCTGCCGTTCAGCTTCGGTTCGCGCAGCCGTTCCACGCTCACGAAGAAGGTATTGAGGTCGAGATGTAGGATCGTTCGTTCCATGACGTTGGGGCGCATCATGATGCGCCCTTACAGGTCCAGGTGGAGGATGGTGCGTTCCATGGTCGATCGGTCGATCAGATGATGAGATGATCAGAAGATCGAATGCAGGGCCGCGTGCATTCCGGGTGGGCCAAGTGCGCTGGACATTATCTGATCATCTGATCCTCTCATTGTCCGATCCGCATTAGGGCGCCTGATCGGGCTGTCCGCTATAGCTGCCTTGTCCGGTCCAGCGGCTGGGGCGCTCCGGTGGCTTCCGCTGGTCGCCTCCTCGCTGCACCCATCCGCAGGCCCCGCCAGCGGCAGGCTGCCGCTCCCATCCCGGGCGCGGCTCCCGTCCGGCCAACACGTTCGCGCTGACAAAATAACCGTCATGTTGCGTCCGATAAATTAGTCATTATGTTTGCACTGTCGGATAACTGATCACTGGAATGATGGGAACCCTGGCAATGGAGCCGAAGGCGGGATACGGGCCGGATGCCATGGTGGCCGATGCGGCCATCACCGGGCGTATCCGGTCGGTGAGGGGAATGAAGGTGCTCTTGGACCGGGATCTCGCTGAACTCTATGGGGTTGAGGTCAGGGTCCTCAAGCAGGCGGTGCGGCGGAACCTTGAACGGTTCCCCGAGGACTTCATGTTCCAACTGACACGGCCAGAGGCGGAGGCTTCAAGGTCACAGATCGTGACCATGAAGCGCGGACAGAACTTCAAGTACCTGCCTTTTGCCTTCACTGAGCATGGCATCCTCATGTTGGCCAATGTGCTCCGCAGCGAGCGGGCCATCGCAGTGAGCATCCTCATCATCCGGGTGTTCGCCCGCATGCGCGAGGCGCTGATCCAGCAGCAGGATGTTCTTGCCCAACTGGAGGAGTTGCGTCAACGGGCCGACGGCCATGATGTGGACATCGCGGGCATCCTGCGTGTCCTGCGGCAGCTCTCGGAGCGCCCTTCACCCCCTCGGCAACGCATCGGCTACAAGCCCACCGACAACTGAACGAACAAACGCTATCACCCATGGCAAGCCCTGTTTTCGGAGCCAACCTGAAGCTCCTCCGCCAACGCCGCGGCCGCTCCCAGGAGGAGACGGCGATCGCGCTCGATGTGAAACGCTCCAGCTACAGCGGGTACGAGAACGGCAGCGCCGAGCCGTCGTTCGACCTGCTGGTGCGCATGAGCGAGTACTTCAAGGTGAGCATCGACAAGCTGCTCAAGGATGAGCTCACGGCCCTCAGCGAAAGCCAGCTCGGCATCCTGGAGCGCGGGGGCGACATCGACCTCAGCGGCCGGCGCCTGCGCGTGCTGGCCACCACGGTGGACCGCGAGGACCGCGAGAACGTGGAGCTGGTGCCCGAGAAGGCCAAGGCCGGCTACGCGCTGGGCTACGCCGATCCGGAGTACATCAGCATCCTGCCCACCTTCCAGATGCCCTTCCTGGCCAAGGACCGCAAGTACCGCACCTTCCAGATCAGCGGCGACAGCATGCCGCCGGTGGGTGATGGTTCGTGGGTCACCGGCGAGTACGTGCAGAACTGGCAGACCATCCGCGATGGGCAGCCCTACATCGTGGTCACCAAGGACGACGGCATCGTATTCAAGGTGGTGTACAACCAGTTGAAGGACAAGGGCACCCTGCTGCTGTGCAGCACCAATCCGCTCTACGCGCCCTTCGAGGTGCCGGTGACCAATGTGCTGGAGGTGTGGAAGTTCGTGCACTTCATCAGCGCCGAGCTGCCCGAGCCCAACATGAGCCGCGATGACCTCGCCCGCAGTGTGGTGGAGCTCCGTAAGGAGGTGGGCCAGCTGCGCCTGGCCATGGAGCAGCAGGGCCGGCTGGCGTTCTGATCCGTCGGCCGTTCAAGCGGTCCCCGGGCACTTCCGGCCGTGGTGCTACCTTGCGCCATGCCCCGTTCCCTGCGCGACCTGCTGTCGGCCCTGACGGCCGTTCTCCTGCTCACCGGCTGCCTCACCATCGAGGAGAATTACACCTTCAAGAAGGACGGAAGCGGCACCATGGAGTACGTGGTGGACATGAGCGCCCTGGGCGAGATGCTCAAGAGCCTTGAGTCCATGAGCGAGGGCAAGGACGGCGACGAAGGGCCGGGCGACCTGGACATGAAGGACCAGGCGGCCAAGCTCAAGTCCCTGCCCGGTATCAGCAAGGTGAAGGTGAAGAACAAGGAAAAGTATGTGCAGCGCCTCACCTTCCGCTTCAAGGACCTCACCGCACTGAACGGGGCGCTGAACGTGCTGATGCCGGACAGTACCGGGGCCTCGCATGATTTCTTCCATTGGGACGGCAGCACCCTGGTGCGCACCAACAACCGGCACGCCCTGGAGATGGGCGACGACATGGGGGCCGACGCCTCCGGTGACAGCACCGACCCCACGGCCTTCCTGCAGAGCATGCACTACAAGTACAGCTTCACCTTCGCCGAGGCCATCCGTGACCGTCAGGTGGCCGAGGGCGTCAGCCAGGAGAGCCCGGAGCCCCGGCAGTTGAAGCTGGATACCGACTGGAGCGTGATCATGAAGGACCCCTCGGCCCTCGACCTCCGCATCACCCTGGACAAGTGAATCCCTTGCAGGAACACCTGCTGGAGCGCGCCATCCGGCTGGCGGCCAAGGTCCACAAGGGCCAGGTGGACCGCTTCGAGAAGCCGTACATCCTGCACGTGATGCGCGTGATGATGCGCGGCCACGACCTGGAGGAGCAGGTGCTCGGCGCCTTGCACGATGTGCTGGAGCGCAGCAGCCTCACCGTCAGCGAGCTCCTGGAAAAGGGCTTCCCGGAGCGCATCCTCAAGGCGCTGGTGCACATCAGCCGGCGCGCTGACGAGGACTATGAGGCCTACATCGAACGGGTGATGCAGGACCCCCTGGCCATCCGGGTGAAGCTGCACGACCTGGCCGACAAGATGGACCTCCTGCATGTGAACACCCTGAGCCACGCCGACCTCAAGCGCTACAACAAGCAGCTGGCCGCGTACCACCGGTTGAAGAAACTGGTGGAGCAGGCCCGCGCCAACATGATCATCCACTAGCCGGATCAACGGCCCGTCGTTCCACGCATCGCCATCCCCATGAAGACCGCCCACGCTCTCCCGCTCGCTCTGCTGCCTCTCCTCACCGCTTTCCAGGTCGGTGGTCCGGTGCTGCGCACCCGCACCGCAGCGTCCATCACCGTCCCGCCGGACAGCTTCATCTGGCAGACCGACCAGTTCGCGGATGTACGCATCCTCCGCTATCAGGTGCCCGGTTGGGGGCAGCTCAGCCTGCGGCAGAAGCAGCTGGCCTATTGCCTCAACATGGCGGGGCTGGCCGGTCGCGACATCCTGTGGGACCAGAACCACCGGCACAACCTGCAGGTGCGCCGGGCGCTGGAACGCATCCTGCGCGACCACAAGGGTGCCCGTACCGGAGCCGAATGGGACCACTTCGTCACCTACGCAAAACAGGTCTTCTTCAGCAACGGTATCCACCACCACTACGGCAACGACAAGCACGAGCCCGCGTTCAGCCGCTCGTACTTCGAGGATCTGCTCAAAGGCTGCGGCGCGGCTCTGCCGGAGGAGGTGCTCAACACCATGTTCGATCCGGCGGTGGCCGCCAAGAAGGTGAGCCTCGAGGCCGGCAAGGACCTGGTGCAGGCGAGCGCGGTGAACTTCTACGGCCCGGGCGTCACACAGGCCGAGGTGGAGGCCTTCTACGCTGAGCGCGAGAAGCAGGACGACCCCGAGAAGCCCCTGGCCCATGGCCTCAACAGCCGCATCGTACGCGGAGCCGACGGCCAGCTTCAGGAGCAGGTGTACAAGGTGGGCGGCCTCTATGGAAAGGCGTTGGAGGAGAGCGTCAGGTGGTTGGAGAAGGCCGCGGCGGTCGCGGAGAACCCCCAGCAGCGCAAGGCGATCGACCTGCTCATCCAATACTATCGCACGGGCGACCTCCGCACGTGGGACGAGTTCAACATCGCCTGGGTGAAGGACACCACCAACAGCGTCGACTTCATCCTCGGCTTCGTGGAGGTGTACAACGATCCCTTGGGCAAGCGCGGCAGCTACGAGAGCATCGTGGAGGTCAACGATCCGGAGGCCACGCGCAACATGCTGGCCATCCAGCGCAACGCGCAATGGTTCGAGGACCACAGCCCGCTGCTTCCCGAGCACAAGAAGAAGAACGTGGTGGGCATCACCTATCGCTTCATCAATACGGCCGGCGAATCCGGCGATGCGGCACCCAGCACACCGATCGGCGTCAACCTGCCCAACGCGAACTGGATCCGGGCCGCCCATGGCAGCAAGAGCGTGAGCCTTGGCAACATCAGCGAGGCCTACGAGAAGAGCGCGGGCAGCAGCACGTTGGAGGTCTTCTGTCACGATCCCGAGGAGATCGAACGGGCCAAGGCACATGGGGCGCTGGCGGGAAAGCTGCACACCGCCCTGCACGAGGTGGTGGGTCATGCCAGCGGCCAGTTGGAGCCGGGGGTGGGCGAGACCGACCAGACCCTCAAGAGCTACGCCAGCACCCTGGAGGAGGGCCGCGCGGACCTCGTGGCCCTCTATTTCATCATGGACCCGAAACTGGTGGAACTGGGAGTGATGCCGAGCCTCGAGGTGGGCAAGGCCGAGTACGATGGCTACCTCCGCAACGGTCTGCTGGTGCAGCTGCGGCGGATCAAACCGGGCAAGGACATCGAGGAGGCCCACATGCGCAACCGGATGTGGGTGAGCGCCTGGGTGGTGGAGAAGGGGATGAAGGACGGGGTGGTGGCCAAGGTGGTCCGGGATGGCGCCACCTATTATGACATCCGTGACTACGACAAGCTCCGCGGGCTGTTCGGGGAGCTGCTTCGCGAGGTGCAGCGCATCAAGAGCCAGGGGGACCATGCCGCCGGCAAGGCGCTTGTGGAGACGTACGGGGTGAAGGTCGACCCGGCGCTGCACGCCGAGGTGCTCAAGCGTGCCGAGCGGATCCGCACCGCGCCCTATGCCGGGTTCATCCAGCCGCAAATGGTGCCGGTGATCGACGCCACGGGGGCCATCACGGATGTGAAGCTGGAGTTCCCGGATGACTTCCTGAAGCAGATGCTTCACTACGGGGAGAAGCACAGTTTCCTGCCCGATGTGAACTGACCGATCGCCGTCTTTGTCGATGAGATGCCCTGATCGGTCGGTCGCATGATGAGGGTTGTCGGAAATCTCGCGTGCGCCCGAAACTCCCCGGGCAGGGCGGGCGTAACAAGGCCTGTCCAAGTAGTTCAACGGTCAATCTGAAGAGTCACGAACCCCCTGCCAAGGGCTCAGCCCGGTGGGGGGTTTCGTGCGTTCAGCCGGCCCGGTTGCAGAGCAGGTTGGCGGCCCAGGTGGCCATCAGCAGATCGGGCTTGGTCCGCGGCTCATAGCCGTGCGCCTTCACGAAGCCCACGGCGGCGCTGTGCAGGCGGTGGCTGCCTGCCGCGGGATCGGGGTTCAGGTCCAGGTCGATGCCGTGGATGGGCAGGTGACCCTCAAGGTTCAGCCAGCGCGCCACATCCAGGCTGCGTTCCACCTCACCCCACAGCCGGGTCCACCTATCGGTGATCTTGCGCGCCCTTTCGCGGCGGTAGATCACATGGGCCCCGTTGCCGTGGTAGCGCAGAACCACCGTGGTGGTGTAGATCGTCCGGTCCCCCAGGTTCTGGCTGTCGCTGCCGATCCGCAACAGGGCGTCCGGCGCACAGGAAAGCAGTCCTGCGAGGTGAGCGATGGGGTCCACCATCCCGCCATCCGACATTCGCCTGAACCCGTTCATGCGTGCGTTGTGTCCCGAAGGTACCACCGGCGAACACCCACGGCTGAGGTCCATCGGTTCGATCGGGACCGCTATATTTGCACCCCCTGTTCGAGGAAAGGCCACACCCACCGGAGTGGCGGAATTGGTAGACGCGCACGTTTCAGGGGCGTGTGACCGTAAGGTTGTAAGGGTTCGAGTCCCTTCTCCGGTACCACTGATCGGCCCGCCAATGGCGGGCCGATCTTGTTCCGGGGCCTCCCTCGCCGGGCGGTTACCTTTGGCCATCATGAACCGCGTGAAGCGATTCCGCACCAAGCGGCTGTGGTACAACACCAAGGCGTGGGCGTACGTGAGCGTGGCGGTCGTCCTGGGTTCCTTGGTGCTGGCGGCCGTGCTGCGCTTTCTGCCCATCGCCTTCATGGGCGCGTCCTTGGTGGTGCTGGGTTTCATGGTGGCCATTCACCGCGACCGGCGCAGCTCCGGGGCCTATCTGGTGGACAGCACCGAGCTTGTGCTCACCGCCGGCGCTCAGACACGCCGGGTAGGGCGCACCGAGTTCGTGGATGCCAGCCTGGTGGACCGCGCGGCCGCGCGCGACTACATCCGGCAGATCTCCGGGGCCATGGTGGACAGAGATCGGGCGCGCGAACTCGAACGTGATTTCGTGCGGTTCTGCAGCGTGGACATCGGCCTCAATTCACTCACCTTCGGGCTGGGTCGGCGCCTGATCGACCGATTGCCGAACTCCAAGGATGACCTGGTGCTGCTCCGGCTCACCGGTCAACGTCAGCTGCTGCTTTCTCCGGTCTACAATCAGGACCTGGTGGACACCTTGAGCCGCTGGGCCCACCACCTCGAGGCGGACACGGGCACTGCGCGTCGCGTCTAGCAGCTGCTCAGGACGTGCGGATGCGCTGGCCGATGCGCAGGATGGAACGCGTGGAGAGGCGGTTCAACTTGCACAGCCGTGCCACCGTGGTGCCATGGCGACGTGCGATGGAGGACAGGGTGTCGCCACGCTTCACCCGGTAGTAAGCCGAGGAAGCGGCCGCAGGACGCTCGAACAGCGAGGCATCCAGGCGGAGCGTGCTGGCGGTGAGCTCGCCTTCGCTGAGGTTGAAGAGCCGCGCCGGGTCGATGGCTCGTCCGAGGTAGCGCACTTCGAAGTGGAGGTGGCTACCCGTGCTCCGCCCGGTATTGCCGCCCAGGCCGATGCGTTCACCGGCCTCCACCAACTGCCCCACGTCCACGCTGATGCGGCTGAGGTGCGCGTACAGCGTCTCAAGCCCGTTGGCGTGGCGGATCACCACCACATTGCCGAAGGAGCGGTGGTACTGGGCGATGCGCACCATGCCCGCGAAACCGGCCACCACCGGGTCGCCGGTCTCCAGCTTCAGGTCGACCCCGTAGTGCATGCGCCCGTGACGCGGGCCGAAGGGCGAGGTGATCCGACCGCAGACCGGCATCTCATGATCGCAGGCGGCATGGCTCAGCCACAATGTGGTCGGGGCCACGGGCAGCGTCTGGTCATGATGCCCGAATATGCTCTCGGTGTTCCAATCGCAATACAGGTCGTACCCGGGGATCAGCCACAAGCTGTCCTTCAAGGTCAGTGCACCACCCGAGAAGCTCGGAAGCGCCAGCTCATCATACCCGGGCTCCGTGATCGCCTCCTCATAGGCTTCGACCTCTTCGGCCCCTCCGATGGCGGCACTGTCCACCTGGGCGAACAACGGACCGCCCAGCAAGCTCGCTACCAGGGCGATGATGGACGCATTTCGGAGCATGGCGCGCAAAGCTATCCGCGAGGTCGGACCATGCAAATCCGTGGTCGTTAAATAGTTTCAACAGGCGCTCGGGGTTGCCCCGGGCCATCCGGAACCACCCTGCGCTCAGCCCCGCAGCGAAGTGCGATCAGGGCAACTGCTGTGCACGCGTTGCCGTGGGCACGGTACCGCCCACGTTCACCAGGATGGGGTCGCGATCGTTCGCTCCACCGGCGTATTTCACGGTGGCGTCCATGTTGACGTCCTCGCTCCAATAGCCGGTCACGGTGGCGGTGGGGATCGTTCCTCCGATGCGGACCAGGATCGGATCCCGGTCGTTCGAACCGCCGGCGTACTTGAGCTGTGTATCGCGCACCACGTTGCCCGCCCAGAGCAGCCGCACACTGCCGTTCACTTTCTGGGCGTTGGTGCCGAAGGTGGGCACGCTGCCGTCCGTGAAGTTGATCGCGGTCGGCGCGGCTGTGAGGTTCACCGTGTTGAGCGTCATGCATGCCAGGTGGTTCCGGTGGCGGACGGCCACAAAGTACTCGTCCGCCGGAGCGTTCACCTGCAAGGCCGAAGTGCCGTCGAGGTCGACCACATCACCATCGCGTTGCACCAGGGCGCTGCGGGTGTGCAGCACGGTGGCGCTGTTGGTCTTGGACCGAAGTTCCACGAGGATCCAGTCGGTGATCGCGTTGCTGCCGGAGGTGGTGAGCACGGCCGGAGCGATCGTTTCCCCGCCACCCCCGCCCACATGGGTGAACCCGAGCGCGGTGAACGGCTCGGTGAGCGGGAAGGACGCCTGCAGGCGCAGTGCATCGTTCATCAGGCCGGTGCCGGTGTTGTAAGGTCCTTCAAGAAAGGCTTTCATCGAGAGCCCGACCCCGGTGGGCGGTGTGGGAGCGGACTCCGGGACGAGCCCGTCGAAGGGTTGGGTCCCGTCGGCAAGGGCCAGTGAACGCACCACGGTAAAGCTGTTGTTCGTCGGGTTGTAGCGGAAGATGGTGCCCAGGCCGTTGGTACCGCCCTGCACACAAACCCCGTAGAGGTTGCCGTCGGTGCCCTGTATGAGGTTGCTCTCCGACGCGGAGCCCTCGGTGGTGGCCATGTCGTACAGCTGGGTGTAGGTGCCGGTGACGATGTCCCAGCTGTACAGCGTGCCGTTGAAGTAGAGACCGTCCTCCCGGCACATGCCATAGAGCAGGCCGTTGCCCGCCTGCACCAGGCGGCCGGCCGGGTTGCCACCCTGCAGTCCGTCGAAGTCGTACAACTTGGTGAAGGAGTTCGTAGCGGTGTTGAAGGAGAACAGGCTGCCGTTGTCGAAGGCGCCTTCCTCGCTGAGGGTGCCATAGAGCAGACCGTTGGAGGCTTGGATGAGGTCCGCGTACGGTTCGATGCCGGTGCTGAGGGAAAAGTCCACCAAGGGTGTCACGCTGCTCGCACCCGGGACATAGCTGAACAAGGTGCCGAAGCCGTTCGCCCCACCGGCGGTGGTGGTGCCATAGAGCAGGCCGTTGGAGGCGAGCAGGAGCCCGGCGCGCGGAAGGGTGCCCGAGGCCCCGGCGAAGTTGACCTTCGCGCTCAGGGAGGAGGTGACCGCATCGAACTCGATCAGCGTGCCCGCGTTGCTGGAGCCGCCCAGGTTGCAGAGCCCGTAATACTTGCCGTTGGCGGCTGTGAGCGAGCCGGTGGGGAAGTTGCCCGTCGTGCTGTTGAGGTCCACGAGGCGCGTGAAGGTGTTCGTGTTCGGATCGAAGGAGAAACAGATGCCGCTCGCATTGGTGCCACCGGCCGAGGTGAGGCCGTAGAACTTGCCGTTGGCGTCGCGCACCAAACGTCCCTTCGGCTGCGAACCGCTGCTCAGGGCGAAGGACACATCCTCGGTAAGGGTGTTCCCGGCGATCACGTACCGGAACAGCGCGCCGCTGCCACCATCACCGCCGTCGCTGCCCACGCCGTTCAAGGTGCCTGCCGGCGATTCGAAGACGCCGCTCCAGCAACTGCTCACCCCGATCTCGGCCAGGTTCTTCACCACCGCGTACGTGCTGGTGGCCGGGTTGTAGGAGTAGAGCACACCCAGGCTGGAGGTTCCTCCCAGGTTCGTGGTCCCATAGAGCACACCGCTGGCCGCACGGCGCAGGCGGCCCAGGGGGCGATAGCCGATGGCCGGGGAGAAGTCAACCAGCCGGGCGTACAGATTGCCGGAAAGGTTGAAGCTGAAGAGCACGCCCTGGCCGTTGGCCCCGCCCTCGCTGGTGGTGCCGTAGAGCAGCCCACCGGTGCCATCCTGGATCAGTTCGGCGTACGGCACCGATCCATCCGCCGAGGATAGATTGAACAGCACGGTGTAGGCGAAGGTGGAACTATTGAAGCTGAAGATCACGCCCTCCCCGTTGGCGCCGCCCTGCGTCGTGGTGCCGTACAGCAGGTTGTTGCTCGCACGCATCAACCCGGCGAACGGACGGGCACCGTTGGCGAGGGTGAGGTCCGCCCGCTTGAAGAAGTTGTTGCCCGTGGGCTGGAACTCGAAGATGATGCCCTGATTGGTGGCGCCCCCCAGGAGCGTGGTGCCATAGAGCTGCCCGTTCGCTGCCTGCACCAGGCCACCGCGGGGTGACCGGCCGTTCAAGTTGGCCCCTGCGTTCACGAAGTCGTGGCGCTTGGCCAGGACTGCGGTGGTGATGTTGTACTCGAAGATCGTCCCGAACCCATTGGCGCCACCAGCGCTGCAGGTCCCGTAGAGCCTGCCGTTCGTGTGCTGCACCAATCCGCGCACAGGCTGTTCACCCAGGGTGTTGCTGAAGCTCGCCAGGGTGGTGAACACCCCGGTGGTGGGGTTGAACTCGAAGAGCGTGCCCACCCCGTCGGTACCACCGAACTCGGTGACACCGTAGAGCCGTCCATTGCCGGCCTGCATCAGGTCGCACTTGGGGCCACCGCCCGAGATGCGGAAGAAGTCGTGCTTCTTGGTGAACGTGCCGGTCTCGGTGATGGAGTAGATCGTGCCGATGTCGCTCGTGCCACCCGTGCTCGTCATTCCCCAATAGGTCTGGGCGGTCAGCATGGAGGTGCACGGGAACAGGCAGCAGGCCAGCAGAAGGGTGAGCGTTCGGCGCATGGTCGGTCGGATAGGGAGCCCCAAGGTAGTCCATCCGGGCCATTCGTCCGCAGCGCCAACGGGTCGGGCGGGTTGATACCTTTGACCGATGCCGCCGAACGACCGCTTGGTGGACCCGGTTGAGCTGGCCAAGGCCAGTCACATGCGGCCGGGCGACCCGCGTGTGGCCTTGTTCACCGAGGTGAGCGGGTTGAAACGGCTCCAGAGGTTCTATGAAGAGGTGAGCCACCTGCACGACATCGCCTTCGTGAAGGCGGTGTTCCAGCGATTGGAGCTGGAGATGGAGGTCCAGGCCGAGCAGCTCGCGCAGCTGCCGCGCGAGGGGGGATTGATCCTGGTGGCCAATCATCCATACGGGGCCATCGATGGCATGGCGCTGGTGGAGGTGTTCGGCGAAGTGCGGCCCGATCTGAAGGTGATGGCCAACTTCCTGCTGCAGCAGCTGAAGCCGCTGGGCCATCGCTTCATCGGAGTGAACCCCTTCGAGCAGCTGCGCAGCGCGAGCAGTTTCCAGGGCATGCGGGCCGCCCTGGCCCACGTGAAGCAGGGCGGGGCGCTGGCCCTGTTCCCCGCCGGAGAGGTCAGCAGCTGGCGCACCGAGCTCAAGGCCGTGGCCGATCCCCGATGGAAGGTGCCCGCGCTGAAGCTTGTCCAGCATGCCGGTGTGCCGGTGGTGCCGGTCTGGTTCGACGGCGCCAACTCGGTGGTGTTCCAGATGCTGGGCATGATCCACCCCAATCTGCGTACGCTCACGCTGCCCAACGAGATGCTGCGGATGCGGGGCCGCCACGTCCGCATGCGCATCGGCAAGCCCATCCCGGTCAAGGAGATCGCCGCGTTCACCTCGGCCGAGCAATTGGGCCGGTATCTGCGGGCCAAGACCTATGCCCTGGGCTCAGGGGTGCAGGTCCGGAGAGAGCAGTTCAAGCCGCTGCTGTTCCCGCGACGCCCCAAGGAGGTCGTGGAGGCCGTGGACCCCGCCGTGCTCGAAAGGGAGCTCGGCGGCATCCAGGACCTGAAGCTGAACAGCCAGGCCGAGTTCGACCTGTACCTGGCCGGAAGTGAGCGGATCCCCGTCATGCTGCGCGAGATCGGCCGCTTGCGCGAGGTCACCTTCCGCGCCGTGGGCGAAGGCACCAACAAACGGATCGACCTCGACGAGTTCGACCTGTACTACGACCACCTCTTCCTCTGGGACCGGGAGAAGCGTCGCCTGGTCGGCGCCTATCGCATCGGCAATGGCGCGCGCATCATGCCGCGCTACGGGCGGAGGGGCCTTTACCTGAGCACCCTGTTCCGCATGGACCGTGCGATGGACCGCGTGCTGCGGCGAAGCTTCGAGCTCGGCCGCTCCTTCATCGCACAGGAGTACCAGCGTCACCGGCTTCCGCTGTTCATGCTGTGGCGGGGACTGCTGATCCACATCACCTCGAACCCGTCGCACCAGTACCTCATCGGGCCTGTGAGCATCAGCAGCACCTACAGCCACTTCTCGCGCGCGTTGATCATGGCGTACGTGGAAAAACACCATTACGATCGTGCGCTGGCCGCGCTGGTGACGCCCCGCAACCGGTTCCGCGTGAAACGGGACGGCGCCGACAGCGAGGCGCTGGTCCAGGCGTCCGAGGCCGACATGAAGAAGATGGACAGGCTGATCGCCGAGATCGATCCGCACGAAACGGCCATGCCGGTGCTGCTGAAGAAGTACCTGCTGCTGAACGCCAAGATCATCGGCTTCAACTGCGACCCGCACTTCAATGATGCGCTGGACGGCCTGATGGTGCTCGATCTGCACAAGCTGCCTCCCCGCACGGTGGAGGACCTGCGCAAGGGCATGGCCGAAGGTGCATGACCTTCAGGCGTGGACGGCCTCGGCCCGCAGCGGTGCACCCGCAGCCGGCGCCGCCGCATCCCGCTCGTGCAGGTAAAGGTGCCACGCCCCGTCGTAGTACTCCAGCGCACTGAGGTGCTCGATCCAGTCGCCGGAGTTGAGGTACTCCACGCGGCCGCGGTCGGTGATGATGGTGCGCATGCCCGGCTGGTGGATGTGCCCGCACACCACCCGGTCGAAGCCCTCGTGGATCGCGATCTCCGCTGCGGTGGTCTCGAAATCGCTGATGAACTTCACCGCCCGCTTCACGCTGTTCTTCACTTTGCGGCTCAGGCTCATGCGCGGGCGACCGAGCCGCACCAGCGTCCAGTTCACCACGGTGTTGATGCGGATGAGCAGGTCGTAGCCCCAGCCGCCGAGCCGTGCCAGCCATTTGGCGTGGGTCATCGTGGCATCGAACAGGTCGCCATGGAAGAACCAGTGGCGACGCCCGTCCAGTGTCAGTTCCAGCCGGTCCACCAGGTGAAGGTTGCCCAGGTGGCTCGGGCTGTACCGGCGAAGGGCCTCGTCGTGGTTGCCGGTGATGTAGTGCACCGGCACCTTGCCCGCCAGTTTCAACAGCCGCTTCACCACTTGCATGTGGCTCTTGGGGAAATAGCGCTTCTTGAACTGCCAGATGTCGATGATGTCGCCGTTGAGGATCACCATGCGCGGCTTCACCGAGCGCAGGTATGCGTTGAGCTCCCGTGCCCGGCAGCCGTAGGTGCCCAGGTGCAGGTCGCTCAGAACGAGCACATCGATGCGGCGCTTCATCCGATGCGCGAAGATGCGCAGCGCACATGGCGTCCATGTTAAGGCGATGTGACCATACGGTGCGCTGTGCACAGGGGCTGTGGATGGATCGCCGATCTTCGGGGCATGGCGGGGCTCACCACGCTGGTCCTGGGCGCAAGCGCAAGGCCCGATCGCTATTCGAACATCGCCGTGCGTCGCCTGCTGTCGCATGGCCATCCGGTGGTGGCCGTGGGTGCACGGGCCGGGCACATCGGCGATGAGCCGGTCCGCACGGACATCCCCGACGGCCTGCGGTGCCATACGGTGACGCTCTACCTCAACGCGCACAACCAACAGGTCTGGTACGACCGCTTGCTGGCGCTGGCACCGCAGCGCATCATCTTCAATCCGGGCGCCGAGAACCGCCGACTGGCGGATGAGGCCCGCCGACGGGGCATCGAGGTCGTGGAGGGGTGCACGCTGGTGATGCTGGCTGCGGGGACGTACTGAGGTGCTCAGCCCAGCTCCTCCAGCACCACCGCGCACGCCTGCCGCACCTCCTCCTCCGTGATCACCAACGGCGGCGCGATGCGGAAGGCCGTGGGGCAGCTGAGGAACCAGAAGCCCAGGACACCTCGATGCAGACAGCCGTGCACCACGCGCTGGACCCGATCGGCATCGCCCAGGTCCACGGCGAGCATCAGGCCCTCTCCGCGCACTTCAGCGATCCGGGGATGGACGAGCAGTTCCTTGAACAGATCGCCCATGCGCACGCTGTTCGCGAGCATCTCCTCGTCGAGCAGCGCGTCCAACGCCGCCAGCCCTGCCACGCAGGGTAAAGGATGCCCGCCGAAGGTGGTGATGTGGCCGAGCACAGGGTCGTGCGTGAGCAGCTCCATGTGGGCACGTGAGCCGATGAAGGCCCCCATGGGCAAGCCCCCGCCCAGGGCCTTGCCCAGCACCAGCACGTCCGGCACCACGCCGAAGCGCTCAAAGGCGAAGAACGTGCCCGTTCGGCCGAAGCCGGTCTGCACCTCGTCGAACACGAGCAGCGCGCCCACATCGGTGCAACGCTGCCGCAGGGCCTGCATCCATGCCACTTCGGGTACGCGCACGCCGGCGTCGCCCTGGATGGGCTCCACCATCACGCAGGCGGCCTGTTCGGTGATCAGCGCCAGATCACCGGGATCATTGAACGTGATGTGCGCCACATCGGGCAGCAGCGGCCTGTTGCGGTACTTCTTCGCCTCGTTGTCCGTCAGGCTCAGCGACCCGTGGGTGCTGCCGTGGTAGCTCTTTCGACAGCCGATGAGCCTGGTGCGGCCGGTCACGCGTTTGGCGAGCTTCAATGCCGCCTCGATCGCCTCGGTGCCGCTGTTCACGAAGTACACGCTGTCCAGCGCGGGAGGCAGCAGCGCAGCAAGCCGTTCGGCGAAGCGGACCTGGGGCTCCTGGATGAACTCACCGTACGGGATCACGTGCAGGTACCGGTCGCACTGCTCCTTGATGGCCTTTACGACGCGGGGATGCCGGTGCCCCACATTGGCCACGGCCAGCCCGGAGACCAGGTCGAGGTAACGCCGACCGTCCCGTGCGGTGAGGTGGCAGCCCTCCGCATGGACGATGTCTAGGGCGAGGGGCCGCGGGCTGGTCTGTGCGAGGTGGGCGTGGAACGCGTGGAGCAGGTCCTTCATGGTCGCCGGGGAAGCCGGCGCAAAGGTGCGTGCTGGGCGGTCAACGGCGCTGGGGAGGAGGACCTGGGCGATCGCCCTGGCGTTCGCGCATGCGGCGGAGCAGCTCGCGGTTGAAGTCGCGTTCGGCGCGGTGCAGCTCCAGGGTCTTTCGGGCCCCGATGAGCTTGATGAATTCTCCGCTGTAGCGCTTGCGGAGGTCGAGCTCCTGTTGTTGCGACGCCAGTTCCCGGTCGATGTGGCCGGCCGCTTCAGCATCGGTGAGGTCCGCGTCCGTCCTCAAGGCGCGATGGCCTTCGCGACGCTCGCGGCGCAGGGCCTCCAGCTCCTTGTCGTACTGGTTGTACACCGGCCAGAAGCGCTGTGATTCCTCCGGGCTCAGGCCCATCTTCTGGGTGAGGTAGGCGCTGCGCTGGGCCTTCACTTCCTGGAGGCGCTCCGGGGCGATGGGCAGGTCGTCCTCCTGGGCGCAGGCCAGAAAGACGGTTCCGAGCGTGAGGCCGAGAACGAGGGTGCGGAGCAGGTGGCGGGTCATCATAGGCTTTCGATGAGGTCAGTGACCTCGGTTCCGGTGAGTTCGTAGTAATCGGCGAGCTCTTCGGCGGTGAGGGCCGGAGCATCGGGTGCGGGGGCGAGGGCGGCAAGGTCCTCCTCAGAAAGGCCCTCCAGCAGGTCCTCTTCCCAAACGACCACCGCCACACCGGGGGACATGTGATCGATGGCCGGCCCGTTCGCAGGCGTTCCTGGCGCCGGACGCCACATCCACCAGCCCGTGAGGAGGAGTGCTGCGACCGGCAGGGCCACCGCGGTCGGTACGAACCAGCGCCGCCATGCGGGTGTCGGAGCGGTGCGTGGCAGCCTCGCCTGCACCTCCTGCGCGAACCGGTCGTGGAACCCTTCGGGCACCGCGAAGGGGTCCGTACGCGGGATGCGGGACAGCATCGGGGCGATCCGCTCCAGGTCGTCGTTCTCGGTTCCGTGGTCCATGGTCGTCAGGTGTTGGACGTTCCGGAGGTCATTTGGTTCGATCGCGGGTGAGATGGTCCTCGATCTTGCGCACCGCGATGTGGTAGCTGCTCTTGAGCGCGCCCACGCTGGTGCCGGTGATGGCGCTGATCTCCTCGTACTTCAGCTCCTGGAAGTACTTCATCGTGAAGACCGCGCGCTGCTTGTCGGGCAGGGTCATCACCGCGCGCTGGAGGGCGGCCTGGATGGCGTCGCCGGTGAAGTGCTCGCTCTTGTCCAGGGTGGTGGTGAGCCGTTCGATGACGATGTCCTCGCTGACGAAGAGGCCGCGGCGCAGGCGTTTCAGGTGGGAGATGCACTCGTTGTGCGCGATCCGGTAGAGCCAGCTGTAGAGCTGGGCGTCCTCGCGGAAGCGGTCCAGACCGTTCCAGGCCTTGAGGAACACGTTCTGCAGCACGTCCTTCGACTCGTCGGGGTCGGTGATCATGCGGCGTACGAAGGCGTACAACCGTCCCTGGTACTGACGCACGAGCAGGTTGAAGGCGTAGTGCCGGGATCCTTCCTGCCGGAAGAGGTCGAGCAGTTCGCGGTCGCTGAGCGGCGTCATGCAGGCATCGGTGGAAGGACCGCAAGGCCTGCGGCAGCGGTCAGCGGCGTGCGCGCACCCGGTGCACGGCGGCCACGATGTCGGGTGTGTCCAAGCCGTATTTCTTCAGCAGTTGGTCCGGGGTGCCGCTCTCGCCGAACACGTCGTTCACCGCCACATACTCCTGCGGCGTGGGGCGATGGCAGGCCAGCACCTGGGCGATGGCATCGCCCAGGCCTCCATGCCGGTTGTGTTCCTCGCAGGTGACCGCGCATCCGGTGCGTTCGACGGAGTCTAGGACCGCGGCCACGTCCAACGGTTTGATCGTGTGGACGTTGATCACCTCGGCCCGGATGCCCTCGGCAGCCAGGGCTTCAGCGGCCTGCAAGGCGCGCCAGACCAGGTGGCCGCAGGCGAAGATGCTCACATCCGTGCCGCGCACGAGCACCTGGGCCTTGCCGATCTCGAAGGGCATGTCGGCCGGGATGAACACGGGCCATTTCGGGCGGCCGAAGCGCAGGTATACGGGGCCTTCATGCGCCGCGATGGCCAGTGTGGCCTGCCGGGTCTGGTTGAAGTCGGCGGGCACCACCACGCTCATGCCGGGCAGCATGCGCATCAGGCCGATGTCCTCCAGGATCTGGTGGGTGGCGCCATCCTCGCCCAGGGTGAGCCCGGCATGGCTGGCGCAGATCTTCACGTTCTTGCCGGCGTAGGCGATGCTCTGGCGGATCTGGTCGTACACGCGGCCGGTGCTGAAGTTGGCGAAGGTGCCCGTGAAGGGGATCTTGCCCCCGATGGTGAGCCCGGCGGCCATGCCCATCATGTTGGCCTCGGCCACACCCACCTGGACGAAGCGGTCGGGAAAGGCCTTGGCGAAGGCGTCCATCTTCAACGATCCCGTGAGGTCGGCGCACAGGGCCACCACGTTGGGGTCGCGCTGGCCGGCCTCCAGGAGGCCGGCCCCGAAACCTGAGCGCGTGTCCTTTTCGTCGAGCTTGGGGAAGGGGTTCATCGGCGGAGGGTTCAAAAGGTGAGGGTGACGGAGCGACCGCTTTCCACGGTGACGGGCTTGAGGATGCTGTATTCGGTGCGGCGGGCGTTGGCGCTGCGGTACACCACTTCGTAGGCGCCGGGCAGCAGCCGGAACTGGTCCTGTGCATCGCGCGGATCCAGGTCGGCGACCCACTCGCGTTCGGTGCCGCGAACCACGAAGAGCGCCCCATGGCCCGGTGCGCCGGCCTGCACGTTGAGCACGCCTTCCTGCGGAATGTGCACCGTGTTGGTGGCGCCCTGCTCGATGCGCACACCGGGCACGCGCATGCGGGGCAGGGTGAGCACTTCCAGATCATAGGTGCCCACCAGATAGCGGTCCGTGCTGTTCACCCGTTGCACGTGGAGGGTGGCCGCCTCCCCGGCCTTGCGCACCAGGCACTGCACGCCGTGCGGGTCGGCCATGCCGGAGCCCAGCTTCAGCTCCAGCTGCCCCTGGCCGGCGGGCACCTTGATCACGGTGTGCGCACCGGGCGTCAGCTTGATGTTCTCCTGCACCACGGGCGGGATGGTGTGCACCATCAGCCGGTAGGTGAGCACCGGGTCGATGGTGAGGGTGTCGGGCAGACCGCGTTCGTTCAGCGTGTGCTCGAACTGGTGCTGCACCTGGCCGGTGCGCTGGTCGGTGAAGGTCATGGCCACGTCGGTCTCCAAGGGCTTTCCGGCACTGGTAAGCAGGTCCACCTGGCAGGTGGTGGTGTTGAGGGCCTGGGCCACCACGACGTCGAGCACATGGGCGAAGAGCTCCGGTGAACTGGCGTCGTAGTAGTTGCCCACACAGCGCAGGCTGTACTGCTGGCCCTCCTCGATGCCGACGCCGATCACAAAGGGCTTGAGCACGATGCCTTTCGCCTGAAGGGCCCGGCTCACCGCGCAGGGGTCCTCGTCGCAGGCCTCGATGCCGTCGGTGATGAGGATGATGATGTTGCGGACGCCTTTGCCTTCGGGGAAATCGCCCCCGGCCTTTTCCAGGGAGCGGGCGATGGGGGTGGTGCCTACGCAGCGTACGCTTTCCAACACCTTGCGCATGGCCGGGATGGCATCGCCGCCGAAGGGCACCTCCAAGCGCGTGTCGTTGCAGTCCTGTTTGCCGGGTTCGATGGGGGTCTGGTGACCATAGAGGCGCAGGGCGAGCTCGATGTCGGTGCGACCCTGCAGTTCACTGAGCGACCGCAGCAGCAGTTCGCGTGCGGTGTTGATCTTGGGTTTGTCGCCCCAGAACGCGTTCATGCTGTTGCTCGCATCGAACACGAAGAGCATCCGGGTGAGCGGTTTCGCGGGTGTCTGTGCCGCAAGGGAGCCGGCGGCGAACAGCAAGGAAGCGAGGAGCGAAGCGCGCATCAGGCCCCGTCGGAGCAAACGGGGTACCAGAACGCACGGCATCGGAGGCGGAGCGGGAGGTCCGGTCAATAGTCACCCAGCGTTTCGGGCAGTTGGGCCAGCGCGCGGGCGGCCTGCTCATCGTTGGGCGCCACGCCGTGCCAGTGGTGGCTGCCGGTCATGAAGTCCACGCCCTGGCCCATCTCGGTGCGCATGAGGATCGCCACGGGGCGGCCCTTGCCGGTGCGCACGCGGGCCTCGTCCAGCCCACGCAGCACCTCGCCCAGGTCGTTGCCGTTCATCTCCAGCACGTCCCAGCCGAAGGCGCGCCATTTGGCGGGCAGGTCGCCGAGCGGCATCACCTGGTCCACGTCGCCGTCGATCTGCCGTCCGTTCCAGTCCACCGTGGCGATGAGGTTGTCCACTTTGTGAGCGGCGGCGCTCATGGCGGCCTCCCACACCTGGCCCTCCTGCAGTTCGCCATCGCCGTGCAGGCTGTACACCAGATGGGGGTCCCTGTTGAGGCGCTTGGCGAGGGCGGCACCGATGGCCACGCTGAGCCCCTGACCGAGGGAGCCGGAGGCCATGCGCACACCGGGAAGGCCTTCGTGCGTGGTGGGGTGCCCCTGCAACCGGCTGTCGAGGCGGCGGAAGGTGGCGAGCTCCTTCACCGGGAAGTAGCCCGAACGTGCCAGCACGCTGTACCACACCGGGCTGATGTGGCCGTTGCTGAGGAAGAAGAGGTCCTGTCCGGAACCGTCCATGCTCCAGGCCGCAGGGTCATGGCGGAGCACCTTGAAGTACAGGGCGACCATGAATTCGGTGCACCCGAGCGATCCGCCGGGGTGTCCGCTCTGCACGGCATGCACCATGCGGATGATGTCGCGGCGCACCTGCGAGCAGGTCCGCGCAAGGTCGTCGGTGGAAGCGCGGGAGGCCTTGCTGGCTGCGGCGTTGGGGGCTGACATGCGTGTGGTGACGCCGCGAAAGTAGCCGGGTGCGGAAGGGCGGCCCGGACCGTGTGGATAACTTTTGAAAAGGGACGACGGCACGGCTCAGCCTGTCGCGGTCCCTTGCGCTTCGGTCCCCGGCTTCGCCAGTGACCAGGTGTTCAGGAAGGCGAACAGCACCACGCCCCACTGCCGGTCCAACAGGTCCTCGGTGAGGCAGCACAGGGCCAGAAAGGCGAGCAGGGCCACGTGCAGGGCGTCCTTGCGACGGATCGCTTCGCGCAGCGGCATGGCGAACAGGAGCACGAAGGCGATCGCGCCGGGCAGGCCCAGACCGATCCACCAGAGGAACAATTGATCGTGCGGACCGTGATGGCCGTCCGCATATGCACCGTCCGCGATGCCGCGCAGGCACTCGTCCATGGCCCCGCGCACCCGATCGGGACCGATCCCGGTGATGGCGTGGTCCTCCAGAAGGGAAAGGCCGCAATGCACCAAGGCCCAGCGTTCTCCGGTGTCCGTGGTGGCCGTGATGGGCACGGTGGCGGGGGTGGTGAAGGCCTCCTTCCATCTTCCGCGCAGGGTCGGAGCTGCGATCAGCATCAACACCAGCAGGGTGGCCAGGGGAAGCGCCACGCGTCGTCGCACGCCGCCGGTGCTGCGCAGCATGATCACCGCGAACGCGATCAGGAAGGCGAGGGCCGGCATGCGCGAGGCGAGCAGGGCGCCCAGCAGGGCGCAGGTCAGCACCCCCGCGATGCGCGTGGCGGATCGCCTGTGCACCAGGAAGGCCGTCTGGACCAGCGCGGCGAGGAAGAGATGATAGGCCGCATACACCGCGTGCATGCCGGTGTTCGCGGCGAAGGCCTCCCGAAGGGCACGGGGCTCGTCGAGCACGTCCGGCTGAGCGAAGAGCACGGGCAGCATGCCGCGCATACCCAGCACCAATGCGGCTCCGCTGAAGACGTCCAGCGCCACCCGGCGGGGCAGGGGCGGCGGCGGGGCCAGCAGCAGCAACACGGGCAGCAGGAGCAGGGGCACCGTGCGTTCGGCACTGAGCCACGCGGCGTGCGGATCATCGCAGAAGGGTGCGCGCAGCGCGAGCAGGAGGAAGGGAAGACCGAGTGCGAGGACCAGTGGCCACCGGCGCTTCGCGTCCGGCATCCCCTGCCGCATGGCACGCGTCAGTTGAACGGCCGCGAAGGCGATGAGCATGGCTCCGGTGGCCTGCAGGGGCCACAGGGCCTGTGCCGCAAGCAGCAGCAGCACACCGCTGGCCGCGTGGTCGAGCCGATGGTCAACGCGCCGCATGCTTCAGGCATTGGTCCACGGCTTCGCGCATGGCGGTGCGGAACACCTCGCGACCGGACCGGGCCGCATGGGCGCGCAGTTCGTCGGGTCCGCAGCGCACGCCCGTGCGCTCGAACCGTTCCACCGCTTCGCGGATCGACGCTCCGTCCGCAGAGGGGAAGAACAGGCCCGTCTCCCCATCCACCACCGTTTCCAGGTAGCCGCCGGCGCCGAGCGCGATCACGGGCGTGCCGCAGGCGTTGGCCTCCAACGGCGTGAGCCCGAAGTCCTCGTGCGCCGCGGCGACCAGCGCGTGCGCGCTCCGCATCAGGTGGACGAGCTCCTCGTGCGGCACCTCACCGGCCCAGCGCACGTTCGACGGAAGCTCGTTCAAGAGTCGCGCCCGCTCGGGTCCATCCCCGCAGAGCACGAGCCGGCGGTCGGGCATGGCGCGGAAGGCGTCGATGATGCGGTCCACGCGTTTGTAGGGCACCAGGCGCGAGACGGCGAGGTAGTGGTCGCGTGGCGCCGGTCCCGGGGTGAAGCGCTCCAGGTCCACCGGCGGATGCACCACATGCGCCCCCCGGCCATAGCAGGTGCGGATGCGATCGGCCGTGGTGTGGCTGTTGGCCACCAGGCAGGTGATGCGGTCGGTGTTCGTGCGGTCCCACTGCCGCAGCCGGTTGAGCACGCGCCGAAGGATGAAGCCCTTCACCCCGTGCATGCCGTGGTCCCGCAGGTAGTCGTCCTCCATCACCCATGCGTAGCGCATGGGGGTGTGGATGTAGCTCAGGTGCACCTGCCCTGGATGCGTCCGCACCCCCTTGGCCACGGCGTAGGAGGCCGACAGCACCAGGTCGTAGCCGCGCAGGTCGAGCCGTTCAATGGCCATCGGGAACAGGGGCAGGTAGCTGCGGAAGTGGGTGCGCGCGAAGGGCAGATGCTGGATGAAGGTGGTGCGTGCACGGCGTCCCGCGAGCACCTCCTGCCGGGCCTCCGGCGTCAGGAAGTCCACGAGCGCGAACACGTCCGGATCGAACAGGTCGATCAGTTCGCGGGTGACGCGTTCGGCGCCGCCCTGCACGGCCAGCCAGTCATGCACCAGGGCGATGCGCATCGGTCAATGGCTCAGCTCGGGAGCATATGCGCGCAAGGCCTGGTGAAGGGCGGCGTCCTGCGCGTCGAAGGAGTAATGGGCGGCGCGGAGGAGGCCGCTGCGGACCCGGGCCGCGCGGGACTGCGGATCGTTCGCCAGTTCGGTCATGGCCCCGGCCAAGGTAGTGGCATCGCCGACTGGCACGCGCAGCGCTGCATCGCCGGACGCTTCGCGGAACACCGGAAGGTCAGTGGCGATCACCGGGCATCCCCGGGCCATGGCCTCCAGGATGGGCAGCCCGAAGCCTTCGTAGCGGCTGGGCATCACCAAGGCGGTGGCGCGGTGCATCAGGGCGAAGAGCGCATCGTCGTCCAGGCGTCCGGTCCACGTCTCGCCGGGGCCTGGCCGCAGCTCCTGTCGGGCGAAGACGCCGCCGGCATCCCCCACGATGACCGCCTGCGCCTCCGGACGTCGTTCCCGGAACAGGGCAAAGGCGCGCTGAAAGGTCCCCACCTCCTTGCGCGGGTCGCCGGGCCCGATGAAGAGGAACAGGGGAGGTCCGGTCGGCGCCGGACCCGGTTCGCTGTCCGTCGCGACGGCGGGCGGCACCACATGGATGCGTTGGGCGGTGGAGGGAACGCGCCGGGCCAGTTCATCGGCCACCGTGCGGCTGACGGTGATGAGGCCGCGGACCCGCGGGATCAGGGAGGGGAGGAGCAGGCGGTACCAGGTCCCGAAGGCACCGCGGAACCATTCCGGGTGCTCCAGCCACGCGAGGTCGTGCACCACCAGCACGTGATCGCGCACAAGCCAGGGGCCGGTGTTCGCCGGGCCGAGCAACAGGTCATGCCTTCGCAGCCGCAGCGGCAGCACCAGTTGCTCCCACAGGTGGCCGGTGATGCCGCTCGCATGCCGGGTGGTGATGGTGCGGAACGGAAGCTCCAGCCGCCGCAGCGCGGCCTGCAGTTGCACGGCGTAGCGCTCCACGCCGGTCACCGGCCGGTGCAGGCAGCGGCCGTTGAGCACCAGCGCCATGGCGCACAAGGTAGGCGGACGGCCACGCGTGCCCGGTTAACTTGCGCGCCATGTCAGCGCCCGCCATCCACGCCCAGCACGGGCGTCGCATCGCCTGGCCGTTGGTGCTGCAGGTGGCCTGGAAGAACGTGAGGCTCCGCTACAAGAGCTCGCTCCTCGGCTTCGTGTGGACCTTCCTCAACCCCGTGATCTACCTGGCGATCTTCCTGTTCATCTTCAGCCGGGCCTTCGAGCAGGTGGCCAACTACCCCGTCTTCGCCCTCACCGGCCTCATCCTGTGGTCCTTCTTCGCCACCACCTCGGCCCATGTGCTCGGCGCGCTGGTGGAGAACGCGCATGTGCTGCGTTCGCTCGCGGTGCCTCCGCTGGTGTTCCCGCTGGCGCAACTGTTCGCCGGCCTCATCAACCTGCTCTTCTCGCTGCTGCCTTTCGCGCTGCTGCTGGCGGCCTTCGGCTGGCGGCCCCAACCGGTGCACCTGCTCGCCCTGCCCACCCTCGTGCTCTTCGCCGTGTTCGTCTTCGGCCTTTCCCTCGCCCTCTGCACGCTCAACGTCTACTTCCGCGACATCGGCCTGCTGTGGAACGCTCTGCTGCCCGCGCTCTTCTACATCACGCCCATCGCCTATCCACCTGACCTGGTGCCCGCCGACCTGCGCTGGATCGCCGGCCTGGACCCGCTCTACTGGTACATCGGCCTATTCCGCACCATCGTGGTGGATGGGCTCAGCCCCGATGCGGGGACCCTGGTGCTGGTGACGGCCTTGTCCACGGCATCGCTGGCGCTGGGCATGGTGGTCTACGGATCCCTCCGTCGCGGATTGATCGCCAACTACTGAGATGAGCGCGACGCCCATGATCGAAGTGCGCGGCCTGCAGGCCGACTACCACGTGCAACGCCACGGGGCGGGCTCCATCAAGGAGTACCTGGTCTCGTTCGGCCGCAAAGGGCTGCTCGAACGCAAGCGGATCATCGAGCAGGTGGACCTCGACATCGCGGCGGGCGAATGCTTCGGCATCGTGGGCCGCAACGGCAGCGGCAAGAGCACCCTGCTGCGCGTGCTCGCCGGCATCGTGGAGCCCACCGCGGGCTCGGTGACGGTGCGGGGCCGGGTGGCCCCGATGCTCGCCCTGGGCGTGGGCCTCGAGCCCGAGCTCGACGGGCTGGAGAACGCGCGGCTCTGTGCGGCCCTCATGGGCGGCGACCGCCAGGCGATGCGGCGCACCGTGGAGCATGTGCGGCACTTCGCCGGCCTGAGCGACGACGACCTGCGCATGCCGGTGAAGCGCTACAGCACGGGCATGATGGCCCGGCTCGGCTTCGCCATCGCCACCACCGATGATCCGGAAGTGCTGCTGATCGACGAGGTGCTCGCCGTGGGCGATGCAGGCTTCCAGCTCAAGTGCTACGAACGCATCGCCGAGCTGAAGCGCAAGGGCGGCACCATCGTGTTCGTGTCGCACGCGCTGGGCGAGGTGCAGCGCATCTGCGACCGCGCGGGCTGCATGGAGGCGGGGCGCTTGGTGAAGGTGGGCGGCACCCACGAGGTGGGCGTGTTCTATCACGGCCTGTTGGGCATACCGGTGGAAGGGTGATGAGCGGGCGCGGCACGGCACATCCGGAGGGCGCGGGCATCGCGGTGCTGATCCCCTGCTACAACGACGGCGCCTTCCTGCGCGAGGCGCTCGACAGCGTGTACGCGTCGACCAGCGCCCCGGCGGAGCTGGTGGTGGTGAACGACGGTTCCGATGATCCGGCCACGCTGGAGCTGCTTGCCACCCTCCGGTCGGAAGGCGTGCGCGTGATCGACCGGCCGAACGGCGGGCTGGCCGCGGCGCGCAACACGGGCTGGCGGGCCACCTCGGCCCCCTGGGTGCTCTTCCTCGATGCCGACAACCGGGTGGAACCCGGGATGATCGCGAAGCTGGCGGAGGCCGTGGCCCGGGATCCGCTGGCGGACGTGTGCTTCACCGACAAGCGCGAGTTCGGGCTCCGCGACGGCGTGGTGCGGCAGCATGCCGACGAGCTGCCACGCCTGCTGGTGGGCAACCGCATCGACGCCTGCGCGCTCATGCGCCGTGTCCTGCTGGAACGGCTGGACGGCTACGACGAGGCCATGCGCGACGGCTACGAGGACTGGGAGCTGTGGATCCGGGCCACGGCGGCGGGCGCACGCTTCCACCACATTCCCGAGCCGCTCTTCGGCTATCGGGTCCGGACGGGTTCGCTGCTCTCCCGCGCCGATGATCCAGAGGTGCGGGCCCGCATCCTGCGCCATGTGGTGGACAAGCACGCCGAGCTCTATGCGAAGCATGCGGGCACCGTGGCCCTGGAGCTGCACCGCATCCAGGCGTACGACCGGTGGTTGCGCGCCGAGCTCGATGCCAAAGCGGAGGCGGCGGGTCGGTCGGCGGAGCTTGCAAGGGCCGAGGCGGCGGACGCCCAGGCCGCGCTGGACCAGCTGCGCGCCGAGCTGCTCGACGTCCACCGTGCGCTGGCCGAAGCGAAGGATGCCGGGCAGCGGCTGCGCGAGCAGGCCGACCGCGACGCCGCGCGCATCGCCGAACTGGAGACCGACAAGGAAATCCTGGCCGCCGAGGCCCATCGCCTGGTGGGCGAGGTGGACAAGGCCATGCAGGCGCTGTCCGCCCAGCGCGAGCACGGTCGCGCCCTGCAGGCGCTCATCGGCCAGTACGAGGCCCGCATCACCGCCATCGAGGGCAGCCGGCTGTGGCGCATGCGCCTGGCCTACCACAAGATGCGCGCGCTGATGCGCACCTCCAGCGACACCTCCAGCCGGGGCTTCAAGTGGGTGCGCCGCGCCGTCTTCCTCGTCTCCGGCAAAGGGCGAAGGATCCTGCGGAAGTTCCTGGCCAAGGTGTTCCGCGCCCTCTATCTGCTCACCGAGGAACGCCCCGTGCGCATCCTCGTCGGCGAGCAGCAGCAGGACCTCTTCGCCGTGCAGGGCGACCCCTACCACCAGTGGATGGCCCGCCACTTTGCGCGGCCCAGCGACCTGCGCGACCAGGCCGAGCTCATCGAGGGCTTTGCGCACCGGCCACTGATCAGCGTGGTGATGCCGGTGTACGACCCGCCGGTGCACCTGCTCGATGCCGCCATCCGTTCGGTGGTGGACCAGGTGTACACGCACTGGGAGCTCTGCATCGCCGACGACCGCAGCCCCAACGCCGAGGTGCGCCGCTGCCTGGAGCGCTGGATGAAGGAGGACGACCGCATCCGCGTCGTGTTCCGCAAGGAGAACGGCCACATCGCCCGCGCGAGCAACAGCGCCCTCGACCTGGCGCAGGGCAGCTTCACCGCATTGATGGACCACGACGACCTGCTGGCGCCGGACGCCCTGTTCCACGTGGTGAAGCGCCTGCAGCGCGACCCCGACCTCGACCTCCTTTACACCGACGAGGACAAGATCGACGAGCAGGGCCGGCACAGCGAGGCCCACTTCAAGCCACAATGGTGCCCGGACCACCTGCTCTCGCGCAACTACTTCGGCCATCTGGTGGTGCTGCGTACGGCGCTGCTGCGCGAGGTGGGCGGGTTCCGGCCCGGCTTCGAGGGCAGCCAGGACTACGATCTGCTTCTGCGCGTCACCGAACGCACCGACCGCATCGCCCACATCCCGCGGGTGCTCTACCACTGGCGCATCCATGCCGGCAGCGCGGCGCGCAGTGAGGAGGTGAAGCCCTACGCCTACGACGCCGCCAAGCGCGCCCTCACCGAGGCGCTCGACCGCCGTGGCGAACCGGCCGAGGTGGGCTTTCTGGAAGGTTTCCGCGGCTACGGCATCCGCTTCACCGCACCGCTGAAGGGGAAGGTGAGCGTGCTGATCCCCACCAAGGACAAGGCCGAGGTGCTGGGCACCTGCCTGCGCTCCCTCTTCGCGCTCACCGACCATCCCGACCTGGAGGTCATCGTCATCAGCAACAACAGCCGCGAGGGCGCGCTCTTCGAGCTGCTGGACGACATGGCCGCGCGCGAGCCCGAGCGCTTCCGCTGGTACCGCCATGACGTGCCGTTCAACTTCAGCGGGCTCATGAACTTCGGCGCGGCCAAGGCCACGGGCGACCACCTCTGCTACCTCAACAACGACACGGAGGTGATCCACGCGGACTGGCTGCGCACCATGCACAGCTGGAGCCAGCGGCCCTCCACCGGCGCGGTGGGCGTCAAGCTGCTCTACCCCAACGACAGCATCCAGCATGCCGGCGTGGTCATCGGCCTGGGCGGCGTGGCCGGCCACACCTTCGTGGGCTACCACAAGGACGGGCCGGGCTACTTCAACTACATCAACACCATCAACAACTACAGCGCGGTGACGGCCGCGTGCATGATGGTGGAGCGGCGAAAACTGGAGCGCATCGGCGGCTGGGAGGAGGCCTTCAGCGTGGAGTACAACGACGTGGACCTCTGCCTGCGCCTGCGCGAGGCCGGTTACCACAACGTGTACCTGCCGCACGTCTCGCTCTACCACTTCGAGTCGCTCACCCGCGGCCACCCGCACATGACCAAGGAGAGCTACGAGCGGCACCTGCGCGAGGTGGCGCTGTTCCAGGAGCGCTGGCGCGGCTACGTGGACGACGACCCCTGCTACAACCCCAACCTGGGCCGCGGCGTGCACGACTGGCAGTTCGCGTTGTGAGCAGGCGAGCGTCAGCGAGCATCTGTGCCATCGGCGTTCATCTGTGGACGTTGGCATTCGGCTGGAAGCTCGCGTCTTGAAGTTGGAAGCTGGTGGCCGCAAACTGGAGGCCGTTGGTCAATAACCGTTCCTCAGATCGATTTGGTTATCGTTTTCCGGGCGAATAGCTTCACCGCATCAAACGACCGGACCATGTGCACACACACCTGTTGTGCGCGGCGTTCGGCGGACCGGATGGGGGGGGGGTATTGGAGTTGGAAGTCCGCTGATCCTCGCGCTTCTTTTCGCGATCCCTGAAGGGATGAGCGCCCAAGCCCTCAGTGTACAGCTCGACCCCAGCGACCACAACGGCTTCGCCATCTCCTGCTTCGGCGGGAGGGATGGGAGCATCGACCTCACGGTTTCCGGCGGCACACCGCCCTACACCTACGAGTGGAGCACGGGTGCCAATACCCAGGACATCTCCGGCGTGGCCGCAGGGTACTACCGCGTGGCGGTATAAGACAGCGACACGGCCTATGTGGAACGGGAGATCACCCTGAGCGAGCCGGAACTCTTGGTGGGGACAGCCACGGCCTTCGAATACCCGAACGACTTCAACGTGAGCTGCCACTCGTGCTACAACGGCAGCATCGATGCGGGGGCCATCGGTGGTGTGGCGCCGTACAGTTACGAATGGAGGGACGGCTCCACCGTGGAGGATCGCAGCGGACTGGGCGCGCGGGACTACACCGTGGTGGTGCGCGATGCCAACGGCTGCGAGGCGGCCGGCATCACCCTGATCCTGCGCGAACCGCAGCGGAACGACTGGACCATGACCGGGAATGCGGGCACCATCCCCGGGCCGCACTACTTCGGTACCAGCGACAACCAGGATGTGGTGTTCAAAAGCAATGGGATGGAGCGACTTCGCTTGTTGGCGAGCGGCGAGGTGAAGATCGCCGGGCTTGGCGACGGGCTCCTGCGTGCCAGCGGAGGAATAGTATCCGTGGCCTCGATGGGTGGAGAACCGTTCGGTGAGGCTGCCCCGTATTGGTCCACATCCGGGAACTGGCTCACCGCTGAGCCCGATCAGTTCCTGGGCACCCGGGATGCTCATGCGCTTAGCATCCGTACGAACGATGTTCAGCGCATGCTCGTCACCACGGGAGGACAGGTGGGCATTGGGGCCGACCTGAACACCGTACCCGGCCTGCTTACCGTGCGGTCCGGTGCAGGGGAGTGGATCGCGCTGCAGAATGAGGACAACGGGCAGGACCTGGGGGCCTGGCACTTCACCAACACAGCGGCCAAGGATCGGCTGCAGATCCGCTATGTGCCTGATGGGCAGAGCGCCACCAGCGACGTGAGCCTGTGGAACAACGGCAAGGTGAGCATAGGGCCTGCGGCCGTCGGCACCGACCCCGCCTACCGGCTCTATGTGGAAGGCGGCATCGTGGCCCGCGATGTCAAGGTCACCATCCAGCCCTTCCCGGACTACGTGTTCCAGGCGGACCATCCGCTGCGGTCCTTGCCGGAGCTCGCCGCCTACCTGCGCACCCATCAGCACCTGCCCGGCATGCCCTCGGCCGCTGAAGTGGAGGCCAACGGTGGTGCGGAGATCGGCGACCTTTTCGCCCGGCTGCTGCGCACCGTGGAGGAGCAAACGCTGTACATCCTGCAGCTGGAGCAACGCGTGGCCGACCTCGAAGGGCGCACACAACCTGCAGCGCGATGATCAGGCCGGGCGCCTTGTGCATCTGCGGCCTCGTCTGGGCGATGGCCTTCGTAGCCTGGGGTCAGGGCACCGGCTACGTGCGCGTGGAGGGTGACCGCTTTTTGGACGAGAACGGGAGCCCCTTCTACCCGATGGTGTGCAATTACTTCGTGCACATGCCCTATCAGGGTACCCCTCCCGATATCCTGACCTGCCGGGTGGTGCCGGGCTATGGGAATGCCGGTGGTGCCAACGGCTATGGCGCCCAGGGGTTGGAACAGGCCGTGAAGCGCATCGAGAACGACTTCCGGCAACTGAAGAGCATGGGTTTCAATGCGATCCGCCTGATGGCCATCTTCAAGCTCGATAAACAAGGCACTTGGGTTCGATTGCAGACCCGGCAACACATTTTTCCTCCCACTTGGGAAGAAGATGACGATGTCAGCTTCTACTTTACTCAGCCCTATTCCAATGACCAAGGTGTTCAGCACGTCCTGGATCAGATCGAGTTGATCCTCGACAAAGCCGCCCTGGCAGGGTTGAAAGTGATCCTCGTGCCGGTACAGGGCTCCGACATGTTCACCTTATGGGATGATGTGATCCGATTGATCGAGTTCCTAGAATTGGTAGGTGATCGGTTCAAAGAACACCCGGCGCTGATGGCCTATGACCTGTTCAATGAACCGGCCTACTTCGAGGGGTACAACCACACGAAGGAGTGGATCTGCGAGAAGGTGGCGGCGGTGTACGACGAACTGAAGAGCGCCGACCCGAACCACTTGATCACGGTCGGCGGTGTGAGCGTGATCGAGATCTTCGAGTGGGACCCGACCATCCTGAAGCTCGATTTCTGGTCGCCGCACCTCTACCCCATCTTCCAGTCCCGGCGCACGATCACGTATGCTCAAGCCTTGGAGAACGTCCACAGCCAGCTCACCTGGTTGCAGAACAACATCGGCAGCGCGTGGATCATCGGGGAGTTCGGCTTCGTGGCGAACGATGGGGAGAACCCGGCCTACGTGTGGGGTACAGAGGCGGAGCAGGCCTCGTTCACGGCGGCCATGCTGCAAATGACGCGCGATGCCGGAGCGGCCGGCTTCTCCTGGTGGACATTTGGCGATGTGGACCACTACCATGAACCTCCGGTCTTCGACGAAAACACCAACCACCCGGTCGGCACCGAGGGCTACTACGCGGATGTGAAGCTGTTCTACGAGAACAACTTCGGGCTGCTGCATCTGGATGATCCAATAAGCTGCGACCCGCAGACCGGCATCTGCGACTATGCGCACATGGAGAAACCGATCGTGTCGGTCTTCGCGAACTACCTGGACCCGGTCACGGGTCAGCCACCACCGCGCGGACCTGCGCTGGTTCCGGGGTTCAACTACTACAACCCGGCGTTCCATCCGACCAGCTCGTTGACGATCAGTGGTCAGGTGACCACGACCGCGGCCGAGCCGATGAAGGACGCCGTGGTGAGGGGGGCGACATGGTTGACCTGGGTTCCGAAGTACAACATGCTTGGTAACGCGATCGCCAATACGGGTGGACCATTCTATGACTACTTCATGTCCTTCTCCGATGATCAGGGAGACTTTGAGTTGATCCCATTCGACTATCATGGAGCGGATATGATGGATGGTACCGAGCTTGCGGATCGTGTCGAATGGTTGGGGACGACCGCCCCTGCGGCCGAGCGCATCTATCGGGGGTTCGGCTATCCTGTGGTTCAGAACAACCTGACCTATGCCCTGGAGCAGCACTCCTTCCTCCCCCATCGAGTGATCCAGAACGTCACGCTGCCCATGGGCAGCGGACATACAGACTGGGATGCCTGGGGCTCCATCACCGTCACGAATGTGCAGATCGAGGGGGATGGCAGCACCGGTGCTTCGGCTGACATCACGGCGCGGCGTACCATCGACCTGGAAGGCGAAACGCACCTGGCCCGGGGCGCCGAGGTCCACATCCACCCCAGCGAGACCTTTGCCGCGTGCGGGGACCTGGATGGGTTCCGGCGGCCCGAACCCCACGAAGGCACCGAGATCGGTGAAGGCATCCTGCGGGAGCGGTTCATCGACTTGGACTTCCATCCGCTGGTCGCTGAGCGAGCCAGCCTGCTGGTGATCCCGAATCCTTCATCCGGCCGGGTGACCGTGGAGATCCGCCACGTCGACGCGCTCGACCCTACGAAACCCGAGCTGCACCTGGTCGACATGCTGGGGCAGCGCGTGCGGCGGTGGACCGCCGTGACCCGGAACGAACTCGACATCACCGGTCTGGGCTCTGGTGCGTACAGCCTGATCCTGACCCGCCAAGGCCAGCATGTGGCCACCGAACGCCTTATCCTAACCCCTTGAGCCATGAGCACGAGATCTTGCCTTACCGTGGTATTGTTGGTGACGGCCGGTTTAGTTGCGACCGCGCAAGAGTGGCAGTGGACCAAGGGGTTCGGCGCATCCGGCAGCAATGATCATGCGCGGATCGCCAAGGACACCGTGGGCAACTACTACCTGGGTTGTTCCCTCGCTGGGCTGGTCGTTGGATCGGACACGTTCGGTGGTTTCAATGTATTCGTGAAGTTGAACGGCAACGGAGAACCCCAATGGGGTGGGGCCCCTGTGCTCACGGGGAATAGCATCTGTTCGGTCCTTGAGGATGCACCGGCACCCTTTGTAGCCGCACACCCGGCAGGAAACGACGCCTACTTCGCCGGTGAGATCTGCGGTGAGTGGCTTTTTGGCACCCAGCCGGTGAGCGAGTACGGCAATGGCACGCAGATCTTCCTGGCCCACTATGATGCGAACGGCGATTGCACGTGGGTCAAGATCTTTGGCGGTTCGCAGAGCGACCATGTCGCCGGATTGGAGAGCACCCCGACCGGCGAGCTGCTGCTGACCTACGCCGGGAGTGCGATGACCGTGGACGGGATCAGTGTGCCCACCGGGGTCTCGATCTTGAAGTTCAACGCAGCGGGCGTCTGCCAGTGGGCCACAGAGGTACCACTAGGTAGTGGAAGTTATAGCGCTGACATCGCCGCTGTTGAGGATGGCTTCTACCTGGCCAGTATTGCGCTGCAGGGAGCAGGGCCCTTGCTCACCTTCGATACGGTCAACGTGGACGTGAGTGAACGGAGGTTCGTATTGGTCAAGTACAACTACGATGGCCATGCTTTGTGGGGCAGGAGCCATGGAGAGAACATGGTGCACGACCCCAGCCCTTGGATGGGCACCATCACTGCGAACAACACCGGGGTGCTGCTATCCGGCTACATGAGTGCGGATACAGTGCTATTTGGTACCGACAGCCTCTTCGGTGCAAGTCAAATGTTCCTGATCCGGTTTGGGCCGGATGGGGATTACCTTTGGTCTCTGGTCAGTAGTACGTTGTTCGGCTACGACATTTGGGCGTCCGATATGACGATGGGCCATGCGGGAGACGCATATGTGCTTTGCCGATTGACTCCACAGCAGCCGAGCACCAACGTGGATGTAGCAGGTTGTACGCAAGTATTCGACCAGATCGACTATGATTCGATGTATCTGATCCACCTCGATACAGATGGTTCATGCATTCAAACGGTCCAAGCGCGCACGAACAGTTTTGGCCCCGGACCCGGTCCGGAGCACGGCAGTTGGTCGCTGGTGCTCGACGGGGCGGAGCAACCGGTGGTCTGCGGCCAGTTCCGCGGCACGGCGGCCATCGGTAGCACCACCTTGTCGAGCGGGGGCAACAACTACGATGTGTACGTGGGCAGGCTGGACGCGTTGACCGGTGTGGGCGAACAACGGGCCCCGGAAGGGCATGACCTGCTCATCTACGCCAACCCCAACCAAGGCTCGTTCCGGATCAAGGTGCCCACCGCGCTGCTGCGCGAGAAAGACCTGCTCCTGAGCGTGTACGACAGCAGCGGCCGGCTGGTGCGTGCCCAGCAGCTGGACATGAGCGGCGGTGACCCCCGGATGGACGTGTTCGGTGTTGGTCCGGGCCTTTATCAGGTGACCTTGAGCAAGGGCGACCGGATCTACCACGGGAGCATGGTGGTGGAGTGAGCGGGACCAGATGCAGGTGCGGCCCAACCCCACCACCGCTGCGGTCACCATGACCTTCACCGACCCCCTCCGCGCGGACAGCTTCTACAGTGTGTACGACGGCCGGGGCCGGCTCCTAGTCCAGCGTCCGCTGCCCAGCGGCGCCACCAGCGAGGACATCGACCTGGGGCGTTTCGGGCAGGGCGTTTACCTATTGAAGCTCACCGGGCCCGACGGGGTGTTCCACGAGCGGGTGGTGGTGTCGCCGTAGGATGGGTGCGGTCCTGAAGGGCAGCTTACAGCTGGCACCCTGTCCAGCAGCCCCTCACAGATCCTCCCGCACCTTGTCGTGGCTCAGGTCGGTGATGAAGACCTCCAGCAGCTCCTGCACCACGATGTCGGGCTTCTCGCGGGTGACGATGTCGGGGATGAAGACCGGTGACCACACGTACACGCTGCGGCTGAAGTGCTCGCTGAGGTAGGGGATGAGGTAGACGGCAAAGGAGTCGCGGAACATCAGCAGCTTGGGCGCCTCGGGGTCGGGTCCCTGCTTGAACACCGGGCGGTACTTGAAGAAGGCGGAGGCGGGCAGCTCCTCCTCGGCCAGGTCGCGCGCACGGAAGTCCTGCTTGGGCACCATCATGTAGGTGACGCGTGTGAGCTTGTCGTTGATGGCCAGCTGCAGGGCCAGGTCGCCCTGGTCGTTGGTGTCGGCCTCCACGATGTAGTCCTCGGGCAGGCAGGGCGAACCCACCGCGGGGTGGTCCTGGGCGATGCGGTCCATCAGCGTGCGGTAGCCCACGAAGGCGCCCCAGGGGTTCCAGTGGATGTCGGTGGTGTAGTAGGGGTCGCGCACGGCGCGGGCCTCGCGCAGCGGTGCGCGCATGTCGATGAAGGAGACCCCGGTGCGTTCGCGCAGGGCGGTGATCAGCTGGTCGAGGCCGCTGGTGCGGCCGGGCAGGGGCGCGTACTTGTCCGGCAGCTTGTCCGGGTAGATGGTGCTGGCCATCGGCGCCACGGTGAGGTAGTAGCTGATGCCCTGTTCGGCCAGCCAGCGCCGCCGCTTCTCCAGGCGTTCGCAGATCAACTGCAGCTCGTTCTCGCTGAAGATGGGCAGGTTGCGGTACTGGTCCACCACGCCCTTGCGCATCAGGAAGAGGTGGCCGTCCTTGCCGAAGACCACGTTGTCCGGCATGGGCGACGAGCGCAGCACGTAGGTGTGGAAGAGGGCGTTCCAGCGGAAGAGCAGCTTGCGGTAGCCGAAGTGGTCGCCGTAGTACTTGGTGTACTTCGCTGGGAACTGCTGGAGGCTGTGCATGCGGGCCAGCGGCTTCTCGGCCAGGGGGCGCTTCTCGGTGTCCTCCAGATAGGGTTCGATGGGCAGCCAGTCGGCGAGCAGGGGCAGCCAGAGCAGCAGCACGAAGGCGCCGGCCAGGGCGGCCTCGGTGGGGCGGGCGTTGCGGGCGGCGTGGTCCAGGGCGGGTGAGCGCCAGGCGCCCAGCAGGGCGAAGAGGCCGGTGACCAGGCCGATGCACAGCGGCAGCGGCCCGTTGCCCGAGCGCTCCTGCAGGTCCTCCACGCGCGTGCGCAGGTCCGTGTCGCAGTACAGGAAAGGGTCGTTGCCGCTGAAGACCAGGCGCAGGCCGCGTTCCGTCCTCTCCTTGATGCGCACCTGCTCGTTGGTGCCGAACAGGTCGAAGAGCTCCTCACTGGTGAAGGTCGTGCGCTCGTCGTTGCAGCGCAGCGTCAGGCCGCGGATCAGCAGGCTGTCCTGCATGTTGCCCGGGTCGAAGCGCAGGAATCCGTACGCCGTGTCGGCCGGCATGCGGAAGCTCACCAGCTGAGGCCGGGGCGACCCGCTGAGCGAGGTGTTCACATAGAAGCCTTCCTTGAAGGCGCCGGGCTTGGCGGCGTGGAACACCTGGAAGTTGTCCCGGTGGGTGGCCACCAGGTCGAACTCCACATGCACCGCGCGGTCCTTGAAGTGGATGCCGTTGGCCAGCCCCATGGCGAGCGTGCCCGCGGCGGCGGCGATGAACAGAGCGAGCAGTTTTCGACGCGCGGGCACTGCGGGCCGTGGTGGTGCGTCGGTCCGCTGCATGCGCTCACCGCGCCGGGGGCGCAGCAGCAGGGTGAGCAGCAGGAAGGTGAGCGCACCGGCGAGGGCGGCGAGCGCGAAGGGGCGGATCACCGGGCGCACGGGGTCCATGGCTTCGGCGGTGAGGTCGGCGATGTCGCGCGTGGTGCTCAGGTAGGGGTCGTCGCCCGTGGCCACCAGGCGGATGGCATCGCGCACCGTGTCCAAGCTGAAGGGCTTCAGCTGGTGGGTGGGGGCGAAGAGCTCGGCGATGCGGTCGGGCCCGAGGCGCACGGTGCGGTAGGGACCGCGCAGCACCACGGCGTGCAGCAGCTGTTCGGTGGCGGCGGTGGCGGGGTCGATGCGCAGGCCCTGCACGCGCATCACCTCCGGCGGCAGGGTGAAGCGGAGGTGCTGGCGGGCGGCGTCGGCCTGGGCTTCCGCGGTGCGCATGCGTCCGGCGTCGTAGGCATAGGTGACATCGTCCCAGAACAGCGTGTAGGTGTCGGCGTAGGTGGTGGTCACCTCCAGGTCCACCCGCAGGCCGGGTGCGGCGGGCTCCACGCGCAGGGCCCACCACGCGCCGAAGAACGCCAGGCAGGCGCCCAGCAGGGGCAGCCACAGGCGGCGAACGGCGGGGTCCATGGTCAGAAGCGGAAGTAGATGAACGGGCTGAAGGTGGTGCTGGCCACGGCCATGGCCACGCCCAGGAAGAGCAGGAGGAGACCGATGGCCTCCACAGCGCCGCGCAGACCGCCCGGCAGGTGGGGCTCGGTGCGTCGAAGGCCAATCCAGCGGCCCACGAGCGCGTGGGCGTTGAGGGCGCCGAGGACGCCGATCACGAGGGCGGTGAGCGTGGTGTGGGTGATGAAGAGCGCGGGCGGGTTCAGCTCAGCATCGCCGGGGATGGCGCCCACCATGGCGAGGATGGTGTGCCACGCCTCGGTGAGGTCGGTGATGCGGAAGAAGACCCAGGCCATCAGCACCACCAGCAGGGTGTAGACGTGGCCCACGAAGCGCGGGGCGCGGTCCAGCAGCCGGCCCAGGCCGGCGCGTTCGATCACCAGGAAGAGGCCGTGCACCAGGCCCCACACCACGAAGTTCCAGCTGGCGCCGTGCCACAGGCCGGTGAGGACGAAGACGATGAAGAGGTTGAGGTAGGTGCGCCCCGTGCCCAGGCGGCTGCCGCCCAGCGGGATGTAGAGGTAGTCGCGGAACCAGGTGCTGAGGCTGATGTGCCAGCGCCGCCAGAACTCGCGCAGCGAGCGGGCGATGTACGGGCGGTCGAAGTTCTCCAGGAACTCGAAGCCCAGCATGCGGCCCAGGCCGATGGCCATGTCGCTGTAGCCGCTGAAGTCGAAGTAGATCTGCACGGCGTAGGCCACGGCGCCGAGCCAGGCGCTGGCCATCGGCAGTTCGTCCGCCGGCACCGCGAAGACCCCGTCGGCGATGCGGGCGCAGTGGTCGGCGATGAGGACCTTCTTGGCCAGGCCCACGATGAAGCGGCGCGCCCCGCTGGCGAAGCCGGGCAGGGTGGTGGCGCGGTCGGCGATCTGCCGGGCCACGTCGTGGTAGCGCACGATGGGGCCGGCGATGAGCTGGGGGAAGAGGCTGATGTAGAGCGCGAGCGGGCCCGGGCGCTGCTGGGCCTGGGCCGTGCCGCGGTACACGTCGATGGCGTAGCTCATCCCCTGGAAGATGAAGAAGGAGATGCCGATGGGCAGGTGCACCGGGGCAAGCTGGACCGGGGCCAGGCCGAAGGTGGCCGTCACCGCGTTGACGCTGTCGACCAGGAAGTTGGCGTACTTGAAGGCGGCAAGCACCAGCAGGTTGAGGGCGACGGCCACGCCCACCCACAGGCGGGAGCGCACACCACGGTGGATCGCCAGGCCGCACAGGTGGTTCACCAGCACGGTGGCCAGCATCAGCAGCACATAGGCGCCTTCACCCCAGGCGTAGAACAGCAGGCTGGCCAGCAGCAACACCGTGTTCTGCCCCCGGCGGCCGAAAAGCCATACCGCCAGCAGCGTCAGCGGAAGGAAGAGGAAGAGGAAGACCGGCGAACTGAAGACCATGGACGCGGGCGGCTAAAGTAGACCGCGTCATCCACCGGTGCCGGTGGAATGTCATGTTAAGGCAATGTAAAGTTCCGGTGAAACGATCCTTACCTTGCGGACGTTCAACCGGCAAACTCATCCGCCATGCGCACCCTTCTGGCCCTCTTCGCCTTCGCAGCGTTCGCTCCGGTGAGCGCGCAGGAGCTGCTCAAGCAGGAACACCA
Organism: uncultured Flavobacteriales bacterium; assembly: GCA_937872175.1. Taxonomy (GTDB): domain Bacteria; phylum Bacteroidota; class Bacteroidia; order Flavobacteriales_F; family PHOS-HE28; genus PHOS-HE28. Next base: position 99,610 of record CALMPI010000024.1, read on the forward strand.
TGCGAACGGCCGGTTGAAGAGCACGCTGTACCGCGAGGGTGGTGCGGTGCACTTCATCACCTACTTCGAGAGCGGCCGCGTGAAGGAGATGGGCGCCTTCCGCGACGGACGACGCGACGGGGTGTGGCAGCAGTTCGCCGCGAACGGTGTCTTGTTGACGCGGGCGGAGTTCGACCGGGGCGCGCGCGCCGGTACCTGGGAGCTTCGCGACCCGTTCAATGGCAACTCGGGCCGCCTGCGCTTCAACGAGGGCCGGCTGGTGGACGGGGCGCAGTACGACCCGGAGGGCCGCCTGCTGGCGGCGCGCAGTTACTGAGCCACGTCGTTCGGGGATCAGCCCCGCTGGAACACCGCGTCGGGGTCGGCGAAGGCCTTGAACTCGATGGCATGGCCGTCGGGGTCCTCGATGAAGAGGCTCATCTGTTCACCCACTTCGCCCTTCATCACGGTGCGGGGCTCGATGAAGAAGGGATGCCCCAACTTCTTGAGCTTGTCGCGGAGCTTCTTCCAGTCGCTGATGGACAGCACGATGCCCCAGTGTTCGCTGGGCACACCGGTGGGTGAGGCGGGGCTCTTGGGGTTGTAGATGCGGGCGGTCTTGATCAGCTTGGGCACCTCCTGGATGGTCAGTTGGTGGCCGAAGAAGTCGTAGTCCACCCAGGTCGCGGCACTGCGGCCTTCCTTGCAGCCGAGGAACTTGCCGTAGAAGGCCTTGATGCGCTTGAGGTCCGTGGTGGCGAAGGCGAGGTGGAAGATGCCTGTCATGGTGGGTGAGGGCCAGGGTCGCCCGAAAGTACCGAGGGCCTGCGCGGAAGCACAGGCCCTCGGGTGCGGGTTATGAGCAGCGCCCGGTTGGTGGGCCTGCTGCCGCCCGGTCAGTCCTCGTCGTCGTCGGCCCCGTCCTCGTCACCGCCGTCATCCTCGTCCGCATCGTCGTCCTCCCCCTCGTCGGCGTCCTCCTCCTCCCCGGCGTCGTCCGCATCGTCCTTCTCCTCGTCGCCGCCCTCCAGGCCGTCGGCTTCAATGTCGTCGGACACGGCGGCGGCGCCCTCGTCCTGGTCGAGGAACTCCTCGATCTCCGCGCGGCTCTCGGGGTTGATCTTGATGAGGTAGATGGCCTCGCTGGTGCGCAGTTCGATCACGCGGAGCGTTTCGCCCTTGGCCGTGCTGATGGCACGGATGTGCGAGTTGTCGATGCCGTCGGGATACTGCTCCTGCAGCTTCTCGCGCAGCTCGTCGGTGAGGGTGTTGAAGGAGCGGATCAGGCGTTGCATGGCGGGATCACATGTCCAGGATGTAGGCGAAGATCAGCGGGGCCACAATAGTAGCATCGCTTTCGATGATGTACTTCGGGGTGTCGATGTCCAGTTTGCCCCAGGTGATCTTCTCGTTGGGCACGGCACCGCTGTAGCTGCCGTAGCTGGTGGTGCTGTCGCTGATCTGGCAGAAGTAGCTCCAGAAGGGCACCTCCTCGCGCTGGAGGTCCTGGTGCAGCATGGGCACCACGCAGATGGGGAAGTCGCCCGCGATGCCGCCGCCGATCTGGAAGAAGCCGATGCCCTCGCGGCCGGCCTCGCGGGTGTACCAGTCGGCCAGCCAGATCATGTACTCGATGCCGCTCTTCATCATGGACGGCTTGCAATCACCGGTGATGCAGTGGCCGGCGAAGATGTTGCCCAGGGTGCTGTCCTCCCAGCCCGGGCAGATGATGGGCAGGTTGCGCTCCGCGGCGGCCACCATCCAGCTGTCCTTGGGGTCGATCTGGTAGTACTGCTGGAGCACGCCGGAGTTGATCATCGCGTAGAAGTACTCGTGCGGGAACCGGCGGTTGCCGCTCTTGTCGTCGGCGGTCCACAGGTCCAGCACGTGCTTCTCGAGGCGGCGGAAGGCCTCATGCTCGGGGATGCAGGTGTCGGTCACCCGGTTCATGCCACGGTCCAGGAGGTCGCGCTCCTGTTGCGGGGTGAGGTCGCGGTAGTGGGGGATGCGCTCGTAGTGGTCGTGGGCCACCAGGTTCATCACGTCCTCCTCGAGGTTGGCGCCGGTGCAGCTGATGATGTCGACCTGTCCCTGGCGGATCATCTCGGCCAGGATCTTGCCGAGCTCACCGGTGCTCATGGCGCCGGCCAGGGACACGAGCATCTTGCGGCCGGCGGCCTTGTGGGCCTTGTAACCCTTGGCGGCATCCACCAGGGCGGCGGCGTTGAAGTGCAGGAAGTGCTTCTCCAGGAAGGCGGAGATGGGGCGTGCGCTCATCAGGGGGGTGTTGTGGAAGGCTCCCGTCGGGAGGGAGCGACGGGGCGAAAGATAGAAGCGGAGGGTGGACGGTGCGGATGGCGACCGGCTACTTGCGCACGGGCTCCTCGACGGGCAGGTAGCCCAGCAGTTGCAGCATGCGTTCGGCGCTCTGTTCGGGCGCGAAGAGGCGGTCGGTGAGGGAGCCGTCCGGCGCGCGGTCCAGCAGCACGTGCTTGGGCTTGGGGATCAGGCAGTGCTGGATGCCGCCGAAGCCGCCCAGCGTGTCCTGGTAGGCGCCGGTGTTGAAGAAGCCGATGAACTGGCGGCGGTCCTCGCGGAAGCGCGGCAGGTAGATGGCGTTGATGTGCTGCTCGCTGTTGTAGTAGTCGTCGCTGTCGCAGGTCATGCCGCCCAGGAACACGCGTTCATACTCGTCGGCCCAGTTGTTCACGGGCAGCATGATGAAGCGTTTGCTGATGGCCCAGGTGTCCGGGAGGGTGGTCATGAAGCTGCCGTCGATCATGTTCCAGCGCTCCTTCTCGTTCTGCTTCTTCTGGTGCACGATGCTGAAGAAGGTGGCGCCGCTGTCGCTGACGGTGAAGCTGCCGAACTCGCTGTAGATGTGGGGCTCCTTCACCTTGTTCTCCGCGCAGATGTCCTTGATGCGGCCGGTGATCTCGCCGATCATGTAGTCGAGGTCGAAGCTGAAGTTGAGGCTGTTCTTGATGGGCAGGCCGCCGCCGATGTCGAGCGTGTCCAGGGTGGGGCAGAGCTTCTTGAGGTCGCAGTACACGTTGACGCACTTGCTGAGCTCGTTCCAGTAGTAGGCCGTGTCGGTGATGCCGGTGTTGATGAAGAAGTGCATCAGCTTGAGGCGGAACTTGCGCTGCTTGCTGACGTTGCGCATGTAGAAGGGGATGATGTCCTTGTAGCCGATGCCCAGGCGGCTGGTGTAGAACTCGAACTTGGGGGCCTCCTCGGCGGCGATGCGGATGCCGATGTCGCAGGGGCCGGTGATCACCTCGTCCAGCTGGTAGATCTCGGCCATGTTGTCGATGATGGGCACCACGCGCAGGCCGGCGTTGGCCAGGCGGCCGATGTTGCGGATGTAGCGCTCGTCCTTGAAACCGTTGCACAGGATGATGGCGTCCTTGGGCATGCGGCCGCGCTCCAGCAGCAGCTCGATCATCTCCAGGTCGTAGGCGCTGCTGGTCTCCAGGGTCACGCCCTTGTCCAGCACCTTGTCGATGATGTAGCTGAAGTGGTTGCTCTTGGTGCAGTAGAAGTAGGTGTACTCGCCCTGGTAGTCGTGCTCCTTGAAGGCCTTGGCGAAGCTGTTCCGGGCGAGGTCGATCTTCTCGCCGATCTTGGGCAGATAGGTCACGCGCACCGGTGTGCCGTACTTCTCCAGCAGGGGCACCAGGTCCACGCCGTTCCAGGTGAGGCGGTCGCCGTCCAGACCGAACTCGTCCTTCGGGAAGTCGAAGGTCTGCTCGATAAGGTCGATGTAGCGGGTCTTCATGCGTGGATGGAACGGATGGGCGGGTCGGTGTGTGCGATGGAGGCCGCGTCCCCGAAGTGCGGACGGGTGTGGCGGGTTGGTGCCGGAACGGGCGGAAGAGCGTGCGCGAGGACGGCGGAGGAGGGCCGGTGGGGCACGCGCGCGTTCATCAGCGGAAGGCGGTGGCGGGCGTCCCGTGCGGCACGAAGGCCGCGCCGCCCACGGCGATGAGCAGGGCGGACCACGTCTGGTCGGAGAGGCCGGGGGCGCGCTTGGTCATGGACGAGGTGGCAAAAGTAGCGGGTGAAGGGAGCCTGTGGAGCGACCGTTGAAAAAAGCGGTTCACAACCACCGCTTCCGCCGGAACCACACCAGCATCAGCAGCGCGATCACCGCCATCACGCCCATCACGCCGAAGTAGCCATAGCGCCAGCGCAGCTCGGGCATGTGGTCGAAGTTCATGCCGTAGATGCCCACGATGAAGGTGAGGGGGATGAAGATGGTGCTGATGATGGTGAGCAGTTTGATCACCTGGCCCATGCGCAGGTTCACCCCGGCGTGGTAGGTGGCCTCCAGGCTGGCGAGCATGTCGCGGAAGGTGGCGATGGTCTCGGCGATGTACACCGTGTGGTCCTGCAGGTCGTTGATGTACCGTCGCGTGTTCTTGTCGATCAACGGGCTCTGCAGGGTGTTGAGGCGCCCGGCCAGTTCGCGCGTGGGGGTCACGTACCGGTTCACGGTGATCAGCAGCCCGCGCAGTTCCTGCAGGCTCAGCAGGTCCTCGTTGCCGGGGCGCACGGTCACCTTGCGCTCCAGGCGCTCGATGCGGCGTCCGAGCTCCTCCACCACCAGGAAGTAATTGTCCACGATCACGTCCAGCAGGGCGTAGAGCAGGTAGTCGGCGCCGCTCTTGCGCACGCGGCCGAGCTTGTGGCGGATGCGCTCACGGATGGGGTCGAGCACGTCGCCGGGCCGCTCCTGGAAGCTGATCACATGGCCGCGGCCCAGCACCAGGCTCACCTGCTCCACGTCGATGGATCCGGTGTCCTCGTCCATGGCCAGCATCTTCACCACCACGAACAGGTCGTCCTGATATTCCTCGAGCTTGGGGCGCTGGTCGGTGTTGAGCACGTCCTCCAGCAGCAGGGGGTGCAGGCCGAAGCGTTCGCCCACCGCGTTCACCATCTGGCCGTCGTGCAGGCTGTCCACGTCCACCCAGCACACCATGCCCGGGGGCGGGGGCAGCTGCAGCGCCATCAGGTCGGGCGCCATGGTCTCCGTGTAGCTGTCGGCATCGTACACGAAGGCCCGGAGGGTCCCGCGCTCGGTGTCGTCGCCGGCCACCTGCACCAGGGTTCCCGGTGGCAGGCCCACTTTGCCAGCGCGGCTATGCACCCGCTTCATGCCCTGGTGCCGGGGGCGTGCCGCCCTCGTATTTGTGCACCACGGTGCGGTGCGGGAAGGGGATCTCGATGCCCTCGCGGTCGAAGCGCTCCTTGATCGCGAGGTTGAGGTCATAGTGCATCAGCCTGGCCGTCAGGGCGTCCTTGGCCCATACATAGGCGCGCAGGAGCAGCCCCGAATCGCCCAACGCGATGAGCCGCACCTGTACGATGGGTTCGTTCTTGGCCTTCTCCTCGGGGGTGCGCCGGTCCAGGTGGTCCTTGTGGGTCATGCAGACCTCGCGCAGGGCCTTCATCGCCTCCCGGGCATCGCTCGCGTAGGCGATGCTCACCTCCACGTACTCGCAGATCGCCTGGTCCACCACGGTGCTGTTCACGATGGTCTCATCGCTGATCTTGGAGTTGGGGATGATCACCCGGCGGTTCTCCCCGGTCACGATCACCGTGTGTCGCAGGGTGATGTCCTCCACCACCCCCATATGCCCGGCGACCAACAGCGCATCGCCGACACGGAATGGCTTGAAGCTGACGATGAAGACCCCGCTGATGATGTTGCTGAAGGCCCCCTGGGCCGCCAGGCCGATGATGGCCACCAGGATGCCGGCACCGGCGAACAGCGTCACCGCCACATGACGGAAGCTGGGGATGGTGTAGATGATGGCGGCGGTGGCCACCAGGCCCACGATGAAGCGGGTCGCGTTGCGCAGGAAGCGATAGCGGGTGCGGTCCTCGTTGCCCTGGTCGCTGCGCAGATAGCCGCGCTTCAGCAGGATGCGGATGATCCGCTCCAGAATGAAGGCCAGGGCCACGATGAGGGCCACCTTGGCGAGCAGGAGCAGGTTCAGGCCGAGCGTGTCGAGCAGGCGGTCGAGGGCGGGATCCATGATGACCGCACAAACATAGCGGCACTGCGACCGTCAGTGGCCGGCGAGGTCCACCCGCAGGTCGGTGCCGTCGGCGAGCTCCACGGGCTCGGCCCCGGAACGGAAGAGGCGGGCGGGACGGCCCACCAGCCGCATCCGTTCGTCGGTCACATGCAACAGGGAACCCTCGCGCAGACCGATCACGCGCCGCTGCGGGTTCGCCACCAGGAACTCGGCCAGCCGCTGGTCGCGGGTCTCTCCGCCATGTCCTTCGAGGCGTGCGTCGGTGTAGTGAGGATTTATCTGGAAGGGCACCAGGTCGAGCGCGCGGAAGCTGGGCGGTTCGGTGATGGGCATGTCGTTCGTGGTCATGATCGTGGGGCAGGCCACGTTGCTGCCGGCGCTCCAGCCGATGTAGGGCATGCCATCGCGCACCCTGCGCCGGATGGCCCGCAGCAGGTCATGTTTGTACAGCAGCCGCAGCAGCTGGAAGGTGTTTCCGCCGCCCACGGCCACGGCGTCGGCACCGTCCACCAATGCTGCAGGGTCGTCGCTGCGGTGCACGCTCTCCAGCGTATGGCCCAGTTCGGCGAAGGGCCCGGCCACCGCATCGGCATAGGCGTCGAAGGTGACGGTGACGGCGGCGTAGGGCACGAAGGCGATGCGCGCGGGAGCGGGCAGGAAGGCGGCCAGGTGCGGGCGGGGCCATTGCAGGAAGGGCTCACCGGGTAGCGTGGAATTGCTGAGCAGCAGAAGTCGCATGGATCAGTCGGGCACCATGGTGCCGGTAAGGGTGAGGAAGAGCTCCGGGGGTTCGCCGTCGGTGACCACATGGATCCGCCGCATCATCGGACCTTCCGGGGCCCTGCCATTGAAGGTGACGTCGAGCGCAGTGCTGCCGCCGGGGGCGATCACGTTCGAGCCTGGTGTGGCGGTGGTGCAGCCGCAATCCGACCCGATGTCGAGCACACGCAGGGGCCGGGCACCGCGATTGTGCAGGCGGAACCGTACGTGTTGCTCCGCACCGATCGGGATGGTGCCGAGGTCCACCAAGGTGCGGTCCACCTGCACGCTGACACCTTCCATGGGGGCTTCGAGCACTTGCTCGATCTCGATGCGCCGTTCACGCGCGGCCTCCACGCGGTAGACGGACCGTTCCACATCGCCCAGGGCGTCGCTCACCCCGCTGGCGGCCTTCTCCTCACCGAAGGGCGCCGGGGTGATGGTGAGCGATCCGCCGTTCGGGGCCGTGCCATCGAGGTAGGGGATGAGGAAGCCGCCATCGATGGTGCGCAGGTGGTTCACCACGCTCTGGATGCGGCGCAGGGAGAGGTTCGCGTTGTAATCGCTTTTGGCCAGCGGGCTGGCGAAGCCGCGCACCACGAGCTCGATGCGCTGCCCCTGTTCCATGGCTTCACGCAGCACCACCGCGGCGGCGTTCAGGTCGTCGAGGCCCTGGCGCACCTCCTCGATGAAGAAGCGCTCGAAGTCCGCCATCGACGAAGGGTCGCGCAGCTCCGCGCGGTACTTCGGCAACAGCGCCTCGTAGTCGGCGAAGGTGGCCGGATAGCTGCGGTCCGTCGTCCGCTTCCAGCTGCGTGGGTCCGGTTCGTCGTTGTGGAAGTAGAGCCGCACGGGAAGCTTGCTGCGCAGGTCGGCCAGGCGCTGCTGGGCGGAGCTCAGGGTGTCGGGTGCGGGCGGTGGCGGCTCCTGGGCCACCAGGGGGGCCGGCAACCGGACCCGGTAGATGTCGCTGCAGCAGGTCTCGCCCTTCTTCGCCAGTGAGCCCGCGCGATTGCTGGTGAGGTAGCCGATGCCGGTGCGTCCGTCCATCACCGGGTACAGGTCGTTCGCCGGGCTGTTCATCGGCACGCCCGCATGCACGGGCCCACTGAACACATCGTCCTTGAAGGCGCTGGTGAAGATGTCGTAGCCTCCGAGCCCGGGCAGGTGGTCGGAACTGAAGTACAGCGTGCCGCTGGCGGCGTCGAAATGCGGACAGGTCTCATTGCCCATGCTGTTCACCATGCCCGGCAATGGATACGGGTCGGCGACCGAGGCTCCGTTCAGGCGTGCCCACCACAGGTCCGTTCCTCCGGCACCACCGGACCGGTCGCTCGTGAGGAAGATCCGCTCCACGCCATCCACCAGGGCCACCATGGGTTGCGTGTGGTGGCCGTCCCCCAGGCCCTCCAGCGGGCGCACCAGGCCGGTGGCGAGGTCCTGCACGGCAATGCCGCAGGTGCCATCGATGCATCGGGTGAAGTAGAAGCTCCGGCCGTCCAGGCCCCAGGTCCCGTTCGCGCGGTCCTCACCCGGCACACTGTCCGGATAGTGCGTGGGCCGGCCCCAGGCCTCGCCGGAAGGAACGCTGCGGTAAACGGCGACATGGTAGGCGGTGGTGTCCACCACCGTATTGTCGTCGGCCAGCTCGCCGCGGAGCGAGCTCAGGACCAGGGCCCCTGTGCTGTCGGGCCGCGCGGCGAACTCGCTGGCGAAGCTGTTGAGCGGCTCGGGGAGGTGCTCCACGACGATGGTGGGGGTGGCGCGCGCAAGGCTGTCGGCCAGGGCGCAGCCGCGGAGGGCGTTGGCCGCCCGTTCCGCTGTACGCGAGCCCTTGTCCTTCTCCTTCTGGAGCACCTTGCGCCAGGTGGCCAGGGCGGCCGCGTGGTCCCCGGCGCACAGCTGCATCTCGCCCAGCCAGCGGAGCGCATCCGGGTACTGCCGGCCCATGTCCTTCCGGTGCACGCGGTCGTAAAGGGCCGCCGCCTCGGGATACTGATCGCTCAGGCGGCAGGCTTCGGCCTGTTTCCATTGCAGGACCATACGGCCGGGTTCGCGCTTCAGCGCTTCATCGTAGAAGCGTGAGGCTCCGTAATGGTCGCCACGGGCAAAGGCCGCATCGCCCCAGGCGATCCATTGCGCGAGCCCCTGACCATGGAGGATGGAGGGCAGCAGGAGGATCAGGAGGAGCGTGGGGCGCATCATCATAGCTGGTGCGGACAGGCTTTGAAGCGGGCCGGTACGGTCGGCCGACGGCGGAACACACGGGTCACGGTCACCTCGAAGCCACCGCGGTTCCGGCTGGCGGGCACCAGGTCGCTGGTGTTGATGTCGTAGCTCAGGCCTGCGGTCCAGTCGTCGTATTCCAATCCGGCGTAGATGGTCCCGGCATCGGCCGCGCGATAACTGCCGCCGATCCGCAAGGCGCGCAGCGTGCCGAATCGGTCGATCAGGATGTAGCGCACCATCGCGCCGAGCAGCAGTTCCCTGAATTTCCCCTGGGCCATGTACTGCACGGTGGGCAGCAGGTCGAAGGCGGTGCTCAACGGCAGCTGGCCGGTGAGGTGGAAGGTGGTGCGCAGGTCCAGTGGTTCGGGCGGGCTGGCGAGAAAGCCGATGCGCGGGCGGGTGAGGTTGAACAGGCCCAGGCCCGCCTGGATCAGCTGGCGCGGGGCCGGACGGAAGCGGTAGGCCACCCCGGCATGCAGATCGGGATGCACGAGCGAGGCACGTTGGAAGTCCTCGTTCGTCGCCAGGCTGGGGTCGTGGTAGAAGCCGTTGTACTGGGCGTCGAAGCTCAGCTGGTCGTCGTTCAGGCTCAGCGCAGTGAGACCCAGCTGCAACCCGGCTGTGATGGCATGTGGACCATGGCCCGGAGCCAGTGTCCAACTGGGACCCACCCCCAGCTGGAAGGTGTTGAGCCGCGAGTCGCCCGCGTTGTCGTTGAAGAGCCAGAGCCCCACGCCCAGGCCCTGCCTGCCGAAGGCGTTGGCCGCATCGTAGCCCAGGCCGAAGGTGCGGTAGGGCCGGGTGACGGCGCGCCATTGCTGACGGAAGATGGCGTGCACGCGATGGTCGCCGTCGAAGGCGCCGATCAGGCCCGGGCTGGTGGCCAGCGGTGTGTGGAAGAACTGGGTGAAGTGGATGTCCTGGGCACGCACCCCGAAAGCCATACCGATCGACAGAGCGGCGAGGAGCGGAAGGCGCGCGTGGTGCATCGGATCAGCGGATCACCGTGACGTTGCCCTTCTTGAACAGCTCCTGCTCATCGGCGCAGCGCACGCGCAGGTGGTACACGAACACCGCCGGGTCCACCGCCTTGCCGTTGTAGGTCCCATCCCAGCCGATGGCCTGGTCGGTGGTCTCGAACACCTTCTCGCCCCAGCGGTCGAAGACCTTGAACTCGAGATCGGTGATGAAGCGGCCTCGCACGAAGAGCAGATCGTTGTTGCCGTCGCCGTTCGGGGTGAAGGCGTTCGGCACGAAAATGTCGGGTTCGTCGCAGTTCAGCTCATACACCGTCACCAGCACGGAATCCTCCTTGGTGCAGATGCCATCGCTCACCGTCACCACGAACCAGGTGCTGGTGCCCACCACCGCCGTGGGGTTGGCGATGGCCGGGTTGCTCACCGTCGGGGGCGTCCAACTGTAGGTGACGCCGGATCCCGGCGTGGCGTTGAGCTGAACCTGGGTGCCGGCGACCACGATCGGCTGGTCCACCGTGGCGTTCACGTCGGCGGCGTTCACCGGGCTCACCTGCACGGTCGTGGTGCCGTTCCACGAACAACCGCTCGGCGCGTTCACCGTCACGCCGAAGACGATGGTCTCCTGAGGTGCCACGGTGGCGATGGGGGTGCCCTGTCCGGCGAGGATCTCGGGAGCAGGGCTCCACACGATGGTCGATCCGGGATCCGCGCCGGAGACCACGAGCTGCGCCTGTTCGTCCGCACAGATCAATTGGTCCGGGGATACCTCGATGGTCGCGAGGGATACGGTCACCGTCACGCTGTCCGTCACCTGGCAGCCGCCGGCGTCCGCCCGGACGAAATACGTGCCTCCGGTGGCGGGCTCGACCAGGGCCGTGCTGTCGGCGGGGGTGTCGTTCAGCATGTCGGTGAACTGGTCGTTCGTGCTCCACTGCCAGTCGGCGGCGGTGCCATTGCTGGTGGCCGTCAGCACGAAGGAGGCCACAGGGCCGCAGAGCGTGGTGTCGGGCATGGCGAACACGGTCGGGGCCGCCTCCACCACCACCACGGTGAAGCTGGTCTGGTCCTCGCCGTTGCAACTGGCCGGGTCGAAGGCCGTCAACGTCACGATGTAAGTGCCCGGACCGGGATAGGTATGCGTGGGCTGGACCTGTGCGGAGCTGTCCCCATCGCCGAACTCCCAGAGGTAGGTGACCCCGTTGCTGAAGTTGGCGAAGGCGATGGGCGTGTTCGCGCACACGGTATCGGGGGCGTTGGCGGCGGCCACCACCAGCGGCGCGTCGAAGTCGAACTTGAACACCCCATTGTTGCAGTTGGGGCTGTTGTTCGTCGGGCTCCAGGCCCCGGGGTTCGGCTCGATCGGGAAGTCCGAATTGCCGCCGCACCCTGCGCACACGCTTTGATACACGCGTCCCCGACGATCGAAGCGGCTCGTTCCACCATCCACGTGCTCGCTGCTCGTTCCTCCGCCGAAATAGGTGGCGTAGGTCAAGGCGCTCATGTCCACTTCGAACACGGCGAGGTAGAAGTCGTTGCCGGTGGTGGTGCCCTGGTAGGCATCCGGGGTCACGGGAAGCCCCGTGGTGGTCATGGGCGGACCAATGCCGATGTTGCTGCCCCATCCGCTCACGTAGAGCTTGTCGCAGTAGTCCACCAAAAAGGCGGTGGGGCTGATGGACGGGGTGCCGTTGGCCAGTCCGAAGCGGGAGCCCAGCAGCCAGCTTTGCAGGTCGGGGCTCAGCTTGGCGATGAACTGGCCGCTGTTCGGCACGTTGTACGGCGCGTTCAGGATGAGCAACGCCCCGGGCGCCTGGGTCTGCCCGAAGAGGAAGACGTTCTCCTGATCGTCCAGATCGGCGAAGTAGGCCTGGTCGTAGGCGGGTGAACCATAGTACGTACAGGCTTGCAGCGCCGAGCCATCGGCGGACAGCCGCGCGGCGAAGCCATCCGCAAGGCCACCTTGGTAGCTGCCCTGGAAGGCGTTCGGGGTCACAGGCATGTCGGTGCTGTTGGTGCCGCCACAGACCAGCAGGTCCCCGTTGGCGAACAATTCACCACCGAAGGCGGCATCGGCGTTGCTTCCGCCCAGGAAGGTGCTCCACACCAGGGAGCCGAGGTCGGGCGTCAGTTTGGTGACCACGCCGTCGTGCGTTCCGGCGCCGAAGAGGGGCTGTGCAGCGTTCGGTGTCACCGGATAGTCGCCGGATTGTGTGCAGCTCATCACGATCACGCGGCCGGCATCGTCCAGCAGGATCTCGCCGCGCATCTCGTCGGCGTAGTTGAACTTCAGGGCCGGGGAGCTGTTGTGGCCGTCGTTCTGGGTGCCGCCGAGGAAGGTGGAGGCGAGGAGCTGGCTTCCATCCGCGCTCAACCGCGCCACCACCATGTCGCTCCCGCTCGGATAGCTCACCCCGATCCCTTGAGGGGTGTAGGGCGTACCGCCGGCGAAGCCGGGCTGGACGGCACCGCTGGTCACCGGATGGTCCGGGGATCCGGTGGTGCCAAGGATGAAGATCTCGTCGTTGGCGTTCACGATCATGCTGTGCGGCAGGTCATCGCCCTGCCCACCCAGCATGGTGCTCCACACCAGGAAGGTGCCCGAGGTGTCGTACTTGGTGATCGCCATGTCCGTGCCCACGATCGTGCCCTGCCCGTCGCCGCCGTTCCAGGTGGTCTGGTAGGCACCGGTGGTGGTGGGGTAGCCGCTGCCGAAGCTGGAACTGCCGCTGTAGAGGAATCCCAGGTCGTCGAAGGTGGCCGTGTATCCGAAGTTGTCCGTCGTGGCGCCCGAGTAGGTGCTGAACTCCAGCGTGGGGTCGATGACCAGCTCGTGCCGGGGATCGTACGGCCCCAGGTCATAGGCGATGTGGCCGTTCTTCAGCCGGTATCCGCAGTTCACCGGGACCTGCCGTCCATCGATCATCTGGTAGGCCAGCGGGATGCGCTCCACCACAGGGCCCAGCGAGGTTCCGATCACCAGCTGGCCGTCCTGCAGGCGCACGTGTTCCGCACCTTCATAGCGAAGGACCAGGGATGACGGGTCGGCGCCCGGGGCCATGTGCAGGTCGTACTTCAGACCGTTGGAGGTGCTGGTGAGCCGCAGGGCGATCCCCGGTGCGATGGCGCTCCATTCCACGGTGGTGAAGGCACGGGCGTTGCGCCCCCAGCGCGCGGGGTCGTTGCCCAGGAAGAAGTGGTGAAGGCCGGTCTGCTGCCCATGCCCGATCGTCCGCGTGGTGGACCGGGCGTCGACGAAGTGCAGGCGGATGGCGTGGTGCGGGATCACGGGACGGCGGTCGGTCACCGGTGCCCCTCCTTCGTGGGCGTGGGCCGCATGCACCTCGCGCGCGTCGAACCGGTCGATGAGCAGGGCGTTGCCTTCGCACCACACCGCGGCCCCGGGCACATCCGCCTTGAAACGCACGGCCTCGGGCCACTGGCCCTTGTTCTCCACGAACCGGATCCGTTCCTGCGGACGCGCCTGGTGAGCCGCGAGCGCGAGCACGCTGAGCGCCAGTGCCCTGGTGCCGGGGAAAGGTGGAGGCATCGAGCGAAAGTAGCGATAGCAGGACGTGTCCTGCCTTCGCGATGTTGCTCGGAAGCCTATTTGCTGATGCGGGCCTGCTCCTCCTGGGGAACGTTCAGGCGGAACTCCACGCGACGGTTCTTGGCGCGTCCGGCCTCACTGACGTTGGAGGCGATGGGCCTGGCCTCGCCATGACCCAAAGGCACGAGGCGTTCGGCGGCGATGCCCTGGCGGGTGAAGTGTTCCAGCAGGGCCTGGGCGCGTTTGTCGCTCAGTTCCCGGTTATAGGCATCGCGGCCGCGGTCGTCCGTGTGGGCCTCGATCACCAGGGTCACGCGCGGGTGCTTGTTCAACAGCTCGGTGATCTGGGCGAGCGAGGGTTCGAAGGCCTTGTCGAAGCTGGCCGAGTTGGTGGCGAAGTAGACGGTGGAGGCCCGCACCACGGTGTTGTTCAGGTCCTCTGCGGCCACAAGCCCCAGCATGCTCAGGTCCACCACCTTGTCCACGTTCAGCGCCATCACTTCGGCGTCCAGGAAGGTGAGCTGCTTCACCTTCTGGTAGAGGTCGTACACCTCGGCCAGCGTCTTGGCCTCACCCACCGAGTAGGTGTACACCCCACGGGCCGGGTCGAAGCGTTCGATCACCGGGTAGTGCTTGCGGATCTCGGTGAACATGGGGTCGTCCAGGGAACGGCGGTCCTTGCTGGCGAACAGTTCCACGGAGAAGCGAACATCCTCGCCCTCTTTCACCGCCAGTTGGAACTGATCGAAGGGCAGGGCCTGGTAGGCGAATTCATGGGTCACTCCCGTGGCATCCTGATAGCTGGCCAGCACCGGGGTGTCCTCAGTGTCCACGAAGCGTTGGATGACGGCGATGGGTTTGGTGACACAACGGCTCATCAACCGTCCGGTCGCGCGCTCCGTGCCGAGGATGTCCAGTTGGACCAGCTGTTCACCGGCCTGGTCGAATCGGTGTTCAGCGCGAAGGCCTTTCGTCTCCCGGTCATCGGGGAAGCGCCAGCGGACATCCTCGATCACCCATTCCGGCAGGTAGGTGTGCGTGGCGTCAAGGAGCACCGGCCGGTCGGTCCTGGCTGAATCCAGGGCGGTGATGTAGGGCTGGTGCACCTCGTCGATGATCAGTTGGTGCTTGGCGACGGTGAAGAACACGGTGTTCGACGTGGTGTCCACCAGGTCCCGCTGAACGATGTAGATACCCGGACGATCGTAACAGTGCTCGGCCACATCACCCATGATCCGGGTGCCATCACCCATGTCCCACGAGTACCGCAGCGGCAGGCCTTGCACGGCCGGGTCGATCGGTTCGCTGAACTGATAGCAGAAGTTGTTCGCCTCCTGCGGCCGGCAGTCCGCGAAGCGGGGTACCGTGCGCATGAAGAGGAAGATCTCGTCGGCACCGTTGCGGTCGCTGCTGAACGCCCCGGACACGTCCGTGGCGAAGCTGGTGTACCCCAGGTCGTTGGCCGGAGAGTTCACCGGTTCGGGCAGGGCGACAGGATGGGCCCAGCCCTTGACGTCGGGCCCGGCGGATAGGATGTCCAGCCGGCCGAGCCCACCTTCACGGTCACTGCTGAAGTAGAGCGTCCCGCTGGTGTGTAGAAAAGGGAAGACCTCGTTGGCCGGACCGTTGATCGCGGGCCCCAGGTTCACCGGAATGCTCCAGGAGCCATCTTCTCGCACGCACTCGTAGAGGTCCATGCCACCTTGACCTCCCGGCAGGTCGGCGGCGAAGATCAATCGCTGCCCATCGGCGCTAAGGCTGGGGTGCATGATGCGGTGCTCGGGATCGTTGAAGCGGAACGGCTCAGGCGTGGTCCATCCATCGCCTTCCACGTGGGCGAAGAACAATCCGATGCCGCCGCGGGCCCGCTTCAGGTCCTTGAGGCCGGAGGGGGTGTCCAGATTGCGGGTGAAGCAGATCGAACGCCCGTCGGCCGTGAAGCTCGCCGGACCGTCGTTCAGGATGGTGTTGATCGACGGCCCCATCGATGCGGCCTGCCGGGTGCTGCTGGTGGCGTAGGGTACGGTGAAGAGGTCGGCGAGGGGTTTCTCGCTCTCAGCCTGCTGGATCCTGACGGCCTGGTCGCCTTCGCGCAGCGCACAGAACACCAAGGCACTGTCCCGCAGGGCCGGTGCGTAATCCTCACCCTGCGGGCGGATCTGCGCCGGGCGCACCTCATAGGTCCATTGGGCGGCCACGGAGGCGGCGCACACCAAGGCGGGGAGGAGTGTGTGGGAACGGCCCATCAGAAATAGCGGGGGTCTTTTACGCGGATCCTGTATCCGAGTTCGTATTGCAGCATCAGCTCATGCGTGCCGCTGTGATGCGGCGTGATGGCCGACAGGCCCAGATCGTAGCTGTACCCGATCCGCCACTGTTGGGTGGGCATCACCTCGAACATGCCCACGAGGGCGTCCTGCGTGCGGTAGGAAAGCCCGGCCGTGAACCGTTCCTTGAAGAACACGTTCATGTTGAGGTCGGCCTGCACGTTGGATCCGGTCTGGTAGCGGATGAGCGTGCTGGGCTTGAGCTTGAGGTCATTGGTGACCTTCCACACATAACCACCGGTGATCATCGGTTGCAGCTGCCGGAGGTCCGCGGAGGCCACCCACCGTCCGTTCGTTGCATCGAACCGGCGGCCCAGGAGAAAGGGCACAGAGGCCCCCATGAAGAAGGTCTTCTTGTAAAAGAACACCCCGCCACTGAAGGTGGGCCGGAACGACCCGCGGGTGTCCGCCGCATAGACCACGTCCTGTTGATCCTGCAAGGCCACCTCCGTCCAACGGGCCTGGGCGAAGATGGCGCCGGCCCCCAACCCGAAGGCCAGCCGGCCCTTGCGGAACTTCATCCGATAGGCATAGTTGGTGGTGAGCCCGGTCTCCCGGCTCACGCCGATACGGTCCGAGTAGAGCACCGCGCCCAATCCGAGCTTGCGACCTTTCAAAGGGGAGTGAACGCTGAGCACCTGCGTCACCGGCGCTCCCTCCATGCCCACCCATTGATGGCGATAGGTGAGGTTGGCGGCGAAGGCATCCCGGCTTCCGGCATAGGCCGGGTTGATCAACAAGCCGTTGAACAGGTACTGGCTGGTGAGCGGCGTATGTTGGGCTTGGGCGGAGAGGCCCAGGGTGAGGCACAGCAGCTGGATGGAATGGCGCATGCTCCTCACCGCTTGATGATCAGGTAGCCGTTGTACGTACGTTCCTCATCCAGGTTCAGGACGAAGAAGTACGTGTCGTCGATGAGCGGCACCCCGTTGCTCCCGAGGCCATCCCAACCATTGTCATATCCGCGCTGCGCGAACACTGGCCGGCCCCAGCGGTCGAACACCTTGAGCTCGTTGGCCGGGAAGGCCTCGATGCCGGTGACCTCGAAGCGATCGTTCACACCATCCCCGTTCGGTGAGAAGCCATGCGGTACGAACACATCAAGCACAGTGATCAGGACGGTATCGCTGGAGCTTGAACAGCCGGACAGGGTCGCGGTCAGGACGAAGGTGCTGGTGCCCGGCGCCAGGCCCAGTACATCGGTCACCGGCTGCTCGGGCGTGGCCAGGTGCCCCTCACCGGAGATGCGGGTCCATAGCACCTGGGCGCCGGGCACGGTCTGGCCGGAAAGGGTGGTGTTGGTCACCACGGCCAGCTCCTGGTCCTCACCCGCATCCACGAAAAGGGAGGTTCCGGGTTCGTGGAAGACCACTGTCACGGAGTCCACCGCGATGCATGGCGCCTGGCCCACGGTCCACAGGAAGGTGTATGTACCGGAGGTCGCGACGGACACATTCGTGTTCGAACTGGTGGGGTCGTCGAACAGGCAGCCCGCCGGGCCGCTCCAGGTTCCGCCCGCTTGAAGCACCAGGGCCTGAAGTTGCACCGTGGTGCCGCAGATGGTGGTGTCCGCACCGGCGTTCGCCAGCGGACCGGGTGTCACAAGGATCAACTGCTCCAGGTCCGCGGTGCAGGTGCCGTTGGCCACAGTGTAGGTGACCGGGTAGGAACCCGGGCCCACGCTTGGATCGAAGGTCGTTCCCGTCACTGCGGCCCCGTTCCAGGCCCCACCCGATGTTCCAAGGACGAGGGTGCCGAGGTCAAGTGGGCCTTGCTGTGCGCAAATGCTTCCCGGCAGGATCCAAAGCGGATCGGGCATGGTGTCAATGATCAGGGTGTCGATGCTCACCGCTGGGCAGGTGCCTGCGATGGTGTGGGTGATGAAGTGCATCCCTGGTGCGCTCGCACTGATGTCTATCGTGCCATCGGAGGGATCGATCACCAGACCCGTGCTGCCCAGGTAGGATCCGGAGGGATCCGCTGCCCAAGGCGTCACCGAGCCGCTGGTCTCGCAATAGGCTGATTGCGCGTAGTCGAAGGAGGCATCCACGATCACGGGATCACCAATGCATGCGCAGTTGGCATCCCACGCATCGTTCGTGGTGCAGGCATCCCCATCGTCACACGCGGTTCCGGGCAGGGCGCTTCCTCCGAGCACACCGGCGCAATCGCTGGGCAGCGGGGTTCCGGTGCAGGCGCAGTTCGCGTCCCAGGTGTCGTTGATGGTGGCGCTGTCGCCGTCATCGCAGGCTGTTCCAGGCAGGGCGCTTCCTCCGGGCACACCGGCGCAATCGCTGGGCAGCGGGGTTCCGGTGCAGGCGCAGTTCGCGTC
>CALMPI010000025.1 GCA_937872175.1 uncultured Flavobacteriales bacterium
GCGACAAGAGCGATGCCTTCACCGCTCCACCGGTCACCGCCAGCCTCTACGGCGGGGGCGCAGGGCGTGGTGATGTGAGCGATGGGTTCACGGCAGCACCCGTGACCGCGAGCCTCTACCTGGGCGGCAGCGGACGGGGCGACAAGAGCGATGCCTTCACCGCTCCACCGGTCACCGCCAGCCTCTACGGCGGAGGGGCCGGGCGCGGTGATGCGAGCGATGCGTTCGATCTGTCGGAGCAACTCGTCGCACTGCTCGTCCGCGTCCTCCTGGGCGGCCCGTTCGACCCGCTCACCGGCCTGCAGCACGATTCCCTGCGCACCCTAGGGCTGTTGCCCACCGTGGAACCATACACCGTCCTTGGCTTCGATCTGCCCGGTGGTGGAGGCGAGTTCATCCAAGGCGGCACCCTGGCCATCACCGGCCCGGACGCCCCGGTGGATTGGGTGGTGGTGGAGTTGCGCGATCCCCAGCAACCGTCACTGATCACCGCCGCACGTTGCCTTCTGCTGCAGCGCGACGGTGACGTGGTGGACCCGGAGACCGGAGCCACGGTGTACTTCACCGCCCCTCCGGGAGATCACTACATCAGCATCCGGCACCGGAACCATCTGGGCGCCATGACGGCCCTGCCGGTCGCCCTGGACCTTGCCGGGTCGCTCATCGACTTCTCCCAGCCGACGACCGGTACGTTCGGCACCGGTGCACAGCGCATCCTCGCGGGCCGGACCATGCTCTGGCCCGGGGACGTCACCAGCAACGGGACCGTGAAGTACGCCGGAGCCGCCAACGACCGCGACCCGATCCTGACGACCATTGGTGGCACCGTGCCCACAGCGGTCGTCCACAACACCTACGCGACCTCGGATGTGAACATGGACGGACGGGTGAAATACACCGGCCAGGGAAATGACCGGGACATCATCCTGCAGGTGATCGGCGGCACAGTGCCTACGAACGTGCGGACCGGGCAACTCCCGTAACGGCCACGGCGGTCCATCATCCCCGCAGCGGCATGGCCGGTCAATGGCGCCCATGAGCGGGTCGCCCGATCGGCCGGCATCTGCATAACCCGACCGGGTTATTTCATGGGTATGCCGGCTGCCGCAGCTTGCGGGTCGCATCGCATGCCAGGTCGTACACATGGGCCGAAGTCCGTTCCTACCACACATTCCGGTCCTGATCGGCCTCGCGGTCCTTGGGGTCGCCTGCTCCAGCGCAGGCCGGAAGGAGCGCCATGAACACATTGGCCGGGTCGCCATTCCGGGCACAGGGCCCGATGCAGGCCCCGATGCTCCGTCGATCGGCCCAGCCGCCGACCCTTACAAGGACGATGACCTACCCATGGACGACGGGGCAAGGGTCTGGACCAATGCCCAGGGCCTGATGGCCCATGTGCGACCCGATGGCGTGGTGCTGTCGCCCGCCGAGGAGGACACGATCTCCTGGACCGTGGCCCTCCTGCTGCATCGCATCGGACGGGCGGAGGACTGGTCCGCTCCCATCGAAGAGCCGGAGATGGAGCGAACGCAGAAGCGCGTCCTGGCCCGGCATGGCCGCTTCGACCTGGAACAGGTGAACAGCGACGCCGGTGTACGCCAGAACTTCATCGTGCATCACCGGTCGAAAGGAGAAGGGCCGCTTCGCGTGGAGCTCACCGTGGAAGGTGATCTACGCTGTGCGCATGCAGGGGGTGACCGGTTCGCGTTCAGCGACACGGCCGGAACGGTGCGGATGCACTACAACGACCTGCATGTCTGGGATGCGCAAGGCGATACGCTGCAGGCCTCGGCCGCATGGGAGGATGAGCGCATCGTGCTCCTGGTGAACGATGCCGGAGCGGCGTATCCCATCACCATCGACCCATTGAGCACGACCGCTGTCTGGAGCACAGAGAGCAACCTGGCCAACGCCCGTTTGGGCACCAGCCTGAGCAGCGCCGGCGATGTGAACGGCGATGGCTACAGCGACATCCTTGTCGGTGTACCGGTGTGGAGCAATGGTCAGACCGGCGAAGGCCGCGTGCAATTGCACTACGGAAGCGCAACTGGACCTTCGGCTGCCATCAGTTGGTCATTCGAGACCAACCAGCTTGGGGCGAACCTCGGCCTGGGGAACAGTGTGGCCACAGCGGGCGATGTGAACGGCGATGGGTACAGCGACATCATTGTCGGTGCGCCGTACTTCGACAATGGGCAGACCGATGAAGGGCGGGTATATGTGTTCCACGGCAGCGCCACCGGTCTTTCCGCCACGCCGGACTGGACCGCCGAGATCGACCAAGCGAACGCCCTTTTCGGTTTCTCGGTGAATTGCGCAGGCGATGTGAACGGCGATGGCTTCAGTGATGTGGTGGTAGGGGCGTACCAGTATTCCAATGGCAACGTGAATGAAGGCGGCGTCTTCGTGTACCACGGCAGCGCGACAGGCCTATCGGCCACACCCAACTGGACCGCCGAAGGGAACCAGACCACAGCCTACTTCGGGCGCTGCGTCGCCAGCGCGGGCGATGTGAACGGCGACGGATTCTCCGACCTCATCGTGGGTGCTCCGCTCTTCGACAACGGCCAGACCAATGAAGGCCGCGCGTTCATCTACCATGGCAGCGCCACGGGATTGGCAGCCACCGCAGCCCGCACCATCGAAAGCAACCAGGCCAGTTCACAAACGGGATACGCCGTATCCAGCGCGGGCGATGTGAACAACGATGGATACACCGATGTGGCCGTGGGCATTCCCTTCTATACGAGCAGTTTTGCGAATGATGGTCGCGTGGTCATTCATCTGGGTTCCGCCGCAGGTGTGGCCGCCGCTCCCGCATGGACCTATGACAGCCCGAACAACGAAGCACAACTTGGAAAGGCACTCGCTTGTGCCGGCGATGCGAACGGGGATGGCTTCAGCGACCTGATCGTAGGGGCGCCGGAGCATACGATCGGAGAGGCACAGGAAGGGAGGATCTACACCTTTTTCGGCAATGCGACCACGGCCATGAGCTTGGACTGGCAAGTCGAATCGAACCAGGCCGGAGCCCGCCAGGGCACAGCGGTGGCAGGCGCGGGCGATGTGAACGGCGATGGCTTCAGCGATGTGCTGGTGGGGATCCCGGAGTGGGACAATGGGCAAAGCAATGAGGGACGGGCACGGGTGTACATGGGCTCTGCGGGTAGCTTGACGCCTGCAGGCCCGCAAATAGTGACTGGCAGCGGAGGCATCTATGCGCATAGTGTAGCTGCTGCCGGCGATGTGAACGGTGATGGCCGCAGTGACGTGATCGTGGGGGCCGAGGATCATTTGGGCGTAGGCAGTGCCTACCTCCACTTGGGAAACACCACAGGGATAGACCCGGCTGCGATCAATACCTGGACAGGAACCGTTGGGGGCATGAAGCTGGGCGCGCGCGTAGCTGGTGCCGGGGATGTGAACGGCGATGGTTACAGTGATGTGATCATCGGCGCTCCGGCCGCGGGCATCGGCAGAGCGTACATCCATCACGGCTCCACCGCGGGTGCCTCGGCAACGCCCAACACCACACTGCTGGGCACAGTGGCCAACACCCGATTCGGCGCCACCCTCGCAAGTGCCGGGGATGTGAACGGCGATGGATACAGCGATGTGATCGTGGGTGAACCGCAGTGGAACAGCGCGGCCGGTGCCGCCTACGTATACCACGGTGGCCCTGCCGGGATCAACCCCGTACCTGCGTGGACAGTAAAACCGTTTGATACGCCCTTCGTTGCTAACGCCAATTTCGGTCAGTCCGTTGCCGGGGCAGGCGATGTGAACGGCGACGGATACAGTGATGTGATCGTGGGGGCCGGTGGATACAACGGCGCTCGCGGCAGGGTGTTCGTATACCACGGTGGGCCTTCCGGCTTGTCTACTACACCCACATGGACTTTCGACGGCGTCAATCCGAATCAACGATTAGGCTCCGATCCTCATTCCGAGAACCAGGTAAGCTCCTTGGGCGATGTGAACGGGGATGGCTATGGTGATGTGGCCATATCCGCCATGAAGTGGCTGGTGCACGTTTTCCATGGCAGCCCCACCGGTTTGGGGCCTGCACCCGCATGGACCGATGGTTCACCATCTCCTGGCGACTTCTTTGGCGTAACAGCCACCAGCGCTGGCGATGTGAACGGGGATGGCTACAGCGATATGATCATCGCGAATTGCAATCAGGGCGTATGGCTCTATCTCGGGCGCCCATCCGGGTTCATTCCTGCCCCGGACGTCCAGTTGGGTGCGTTATCCGCTCCAGGTCATAGCTCCGCCGGCGTGGGCGATGTGGACGGTGATGGATACTCGGACATCGTCGCGGGCCGGTATACGAATAGCACGTTGGCGCTCTTCCGCGGCAACGCCAACGCTACTTCAAGCCGCCAAAACCTTCGGCTCTACAATACTGACCTTGTTTCACCCATCAGCGCCAGCAACATCCCCGATCCACAATTCGGCGCGGGCCTTTACACCCGTCCATTTCTCGGCAGGGTGAAGCACCGCATCGCGTGGGAGACGCGGATCCAAGGCGTCCCGTTCAGTTCCGCCGCTGGGTCGATCACCACCAGCACAGCCTTCACGGAGGAGGAACCAGTGTTCACCATGGGGCCTGTTGCAGGGCAGGAACGCAAGGTGCTGGTGGACAAACTCGGTGGCGGCGCAGGCGGGATAACCGCTCACAAGGTGCGTGTCCGAGTCCGCTATGATCCGGTCACCGCGATTACTGGCCAAGTGTACGGGCCGTGGCGCTACATGCCCGGCTACATGAACGGCCACGGCACGCACACCAACGTGCCGCTTCCTGTGGAGCTGCTGCGGTTCGATGCGGCATGCAGGAGTGGCGTGGTGGAGCTCACCTGGGTGACCGCATCGGAGACGAACAGCGGTCACTTCACGGTGGAGCGCAGCCCGGACGGCGAGGTATGGTCGGAGGTGGCCTTGGTGCAGGCGGCCGGCCACAGCCAGCACCCCATGGAATACGGGCATCACGATGGCACCCCGCCGAACACCCCGGAGCTCTACTACCGCCTGCGGCTCACGGACCTCGACGGCACGGATGCCGTGCTGATGGTCACGCCGATCGCCCCCTGCGCATCCGCGACCGTTCGCATCCATCCGAACCCGAGCTCCGGCCTCGTCGCGATCGACCTGTCCGCCTTCGCGGGCGCTGCACGTTCAGTCCAACTGTTCGACCAGAACGGCCAAAGCGTGCTGACCGTGCCGGTGAACGGACCATCAACCACGCTGGACCTGGGTCCGCTGCCGGCGGCCACCTATCTGCTCCGCGTGCTGAACGAAGCAGGGGACGCGTTGGCCACGGAACGGCTGGTGAAACAGTAGCACGTTCGCCTCGATCCTGAGCATCCTGTCCCCCAACCACTCCCCCGAACGACCGATCTCCAAGACCCACTGACCATGAAGAACCTCGCCGACCTCATCCCCGACCCCGGCTCACTGGAGCTGCGAGAACCCGACCTGAGCAACCTGGGCGACCTCTCGAAGATCGACCTCATCCGCATGGATGCGGAGCCGGATACCATCGGCCCCTTCGGCACATCGGTCATCTCCTGGGCGGTGGACGACCGCGACAGCGGATGCTCCGTGCGTCTGAACGGTGTCAACGTGCCTCCCGTGGGGTCCATGCGTGTGTCGCCGAACACCAACTTCCCCTACTACCTGAAGGCCTACAACGGCATGCATACCAAGGACCTGGGCCAGGTGGAGGTGCGGGTCAACACCAGCACGTGCGTCATTGACACCTACCCCTATGTGAACCAAGCGTTCAAGACGTACCTCGGCCTCTGGGCCAGGGAGGTCACTGGTCTTCGCCTGCGCGGTCATGCCCAGGAGGCGATCGGCGTGATCACCAGCACCGGCAACATCCATTTCGAGATCGCGCTTGAACATGTGGTGGACAACATGCCGAACCCACGCGTGGACGTGCGCGGCGACCTGGGCCTGCAGGTGCTGGACGATCCCCTGGTGATGAACAGGGCACGCCTGCACGGTTTCTTCAGGAACCTGTCCATCGATGCCCACTACACGTTCGAGCAATGGCTGAAGACCGCCGCCATCCCCGGTGGGACCGTCATCGCCCCCATCATCATCGGTGCTGCCAAAGACATGGCCACGAACACCATCAACGCCTTGTTCGACCGCGTGCTTGCGACCAGGTCCGTTCAGGGCGACCCGCCCATCGGGATGAGCATCCAGAACGTGGCCCTCTCCGCAGGCGCGGACGGCATGGGCCAGCTCCGCAGGACCTTCTGCCCAAGCATACCGCCTGTGCGCCCACCGCGGCGTAGAGGCCGCTGAACGCACACGGGTGCGCACATCCGCCGCGGACAAGCCTCCAGCGGCTGATGTGCCCCGACAACGGCCCGGTCCGGAACCGTTCCGATCGGGCCGTGTTCGTTCCTTTGCGGCCCCGTCCGCCCATGGAACCCACCCCCATCAAGTCCGTCCTCGACGACACCGCCCTCACCGGCACCACCCTTACCGTGGCCGGCTGGGTGCGCACCTTCCGCAACGACCGCTTCATCGCCCTCAACGACGGCAGCACCATCCGCAACCTGCAGTGCGTGATCGACCAGGGGAAAGTGGATGCGGCTGCGCGCGCCAGGTTCACCACCAGCGCCGCCGTGAAATGCACGGGCCTCATCGTGGAGAGCAAGGGCAGCGGCCAGCGCGTGGAGATGCAGGTGACCGCCGTGGAGGTGCTGGGCGACAGCGATGGGGAGAAGTACCCCATCCAGCCCAAGAAGCACAGCCTGGAGTTCCTGCGTGAGAACGCCCATCTGCGCTTCCGCACCAACACCTACAGCGCCATCTTCCGCATCCGCCACCAGGTGAGCTTCGGCATCCACGAGTACTTCGACAGCCTCGGCTACAACTACTTCCACAGCCCCATCATCACCGCCAGCGATGCGGAGGGCGCGGGCGAGATGTTCCGCGTGAGCACGCTCGATGCGAAGAACCCTCCGCTGAACGAGGACGGCAGCGTCAATTGGAAGGAGGACTTCTTCGGCGCTGAAAGCCGCCTGACCGTGAGCGGCCAGCTGCAGGCCGAACTGTCCGCCCTCGCCCTGGGCAAGGTCTACACCTTCGGGCCCACCTTCCGCGCCGAGAACAGCAACACCGCGCGCCACCTCGCCGAGTTCTGGATGATCGAGCCCGAAGCCGCCTTCATGGACCTTGCGGGCGACATGGACCTGGCGGAGGGCCTGTGCAAGCATCTCATCGCCCGCGTGCTGAAGAACAGCATGGACGATCTGCAGTTCCTGGATGCGCGGCTGAAGGAGGAGGAAGCGCAGAAGCCGAAGGAGCAGCGCAGCGAGCTCGGCCTCATCGATCGCCTGAAGTTCGTGCTGGACAACCCCTTCGAGCGCATCACCTACACGGACGCGATCGAGATCCTGCTGCGCAGCAAGCCGCACCAGAAGAAGCAGTTCCAGTTTCCCGTGGAATGGGGCATCGACCTGCAGAGCGAGCACGAGCGCTACCTGGTGGAGAAGCACTTCAAGAAGCCGGTGATCGTCACAGGCTATCCCGGCAAGATCAAGGCGTTCTACATGCGCACCAACGGTCCCGGCGACTTCGGCTACAGCGACAAGGGCACCACCGTGGCCGCCATGGACGTGCTCTTCCCCGGCATCGGCGAGATCATCGGTGGCAGCCAGCGCGAGGAACGCCTGGATGTGCTGGAGGCACGCATGAAGGACATGGGCGTCGATGAGAAGGAGCTCTGGTGGTACCTGGACACCCGCCGCTTTGGTACGGTGCCCCACGCGGGCTTCGGCCTGGGGCTTGAGCGCTTCGTCCTCTTCGTCACCGGCATGGGGAACATCCGCGATGTGATCCCCTTCCCGCGGACGCCGAAGAGCGCGGAGTTCTGAGGGGGTTGGTACGTGCACCATGCGCACACGTCCCCTAGACCAGCATCAGCTATGGCTGGTAGGCCTCCTGTGATCTGGAGTGAGCTCACACCCCGTCGTCATCCCGGAAAGCGGGCGGTGCGCAGCATCGGAGTCCCGCTTATCCGAGATCTCCTCCACGGAATCTCCTTCACGGGATCTCGGTTCCCGGAAAGCGGGCGCCGCGCAGCGGCGGGGCCCCGCTTAACCGGGATCTCCTGAACGGGATCTCCCGCACGGGTTCCGGTAGATCCCGGATGGCCGGGGCCCGCGATCTGCGATCGCCCCGGCCTCCGGGAACCCATCAGGGACCGATACGTACCCTTGTGCCATGCGCCGGTCGTGGGTGTACATGATGACCAATCAGCACCACAATGTGCTCTACGTGGGTGTCACCAGCAACATTGAGCAGCGGGTGCTCGATCACAAGGGACGTCGCTACCCACATGCGTTCACGGCGCAGTACAACTGCCACAAGCTGGTGTGGTTCGAAGAGTTCGGCGAAATCGTGGAGGCGATGGCGCAGGAGAAGCGGATGAAGCGCTGGCGCCGTGCCTGGAAAGAGGAACTGATCGGCACGATGAACCCGGAGTGGAAGGACTTGAGCGAGGGCTGGTATGACCCCGGTGCCCTAGGCTGAATCACCGCCTCTCGGTTCCCGGAAAGCGGGCGGTGCGCAGCACCGGGGCCTCGCTTATCCGGGATCTCCTGCACAAGTTCCGGGAGATCCCGGATGCGGTGGTTCCGACGCTGCGCGTCCCCACCGCTCCGGGAACCGTTCAAGAGTGTTGGGCGCTACGCACAACCCCACCCCGCCGGTCGTTACTTGGCACCGCTGCGCGCCATGCCCGCTGTTGACCCCCATTCCGCCCTCGCCGCCGCCGCGGCCTACATCCGCGATCTGGTCGACCCCGACGAAGCGGGGCTGCACGACCTCCTGAGCCGCTGTGCGGTGCGCACCGTGCCGCGCCGGCACTACCTGAGCCGCAGCGGCGACCGCATCGACGAGGTCTACTACATCCATCAGGGCCTTGTGCGCGTGGTGCTGGTGGACCCCTCCGGAACGGAGCACACCAGCCACCTGGCCTACGAGGGCCTGCTGTTCGCCGAATACACCGCCTACCTCACCGGCACCCCGGCGGCCTACGAGCTGCAGGCCCTGGAGGACACCGCGGTGGTGGTGATGCCGCGCGCGGCGATCGAATGGGGCTACGCGCACATGCGCGGCGGTGAGCGGCTGGGCCGCCTGGTGGCCGAGCAGTACTTCATCTACCTGGACCGGCGCGTGCGCGGCCTGCTCACCGTGCCGCCGCAGGAGCGCTACGCCGAGCTCACCCGCATCTTCCCCGGCGTGCACGCCCGGGTGCCGCAGCACATGCTGGCCAGCTACCTGGGCATCACCCCCGAATACCTGAGCCGGATGAAACGGGCCGCACTGGGCCGATCCTGAACCTAGGTCAACGTTCCGCGGGGCACCGCCGCTGGTGCTTTGCGGCATGCAACACCCGACCACCCCCCCGACCCCTCTGCCTGCTCACCGGGGCGTCCTCCGGCATCGGCAGGGAACTGGCCGCTGCACTCGCCGCACGCGGCATCGACCTCATTCTCGTGGCCCGCCGTCGCGACCGGCTGGAGGACCTGGCCACCACCCTGCGTGCACAGTACGGGGTCACCGTGCATGTGCGCCCCGCCGACCTCAGCGACCCTCACAACGCCGAGGCCCTGTATCGCGCGTTGGCCGCCGAAGGCCTGCAGCCCGAGCTGCTGGTGAACAACGCCGGCATGGGCCTCCACGGCGCCTTCGTGGACACCGACCTGGAGGCCGAGCTGCGCATGATGCAGCTGAACATGGGGTCGCTGGTGGTGCTCACCAAGCTGGCGGTCACCGACATGCGGGCGGCGGGCCGTGGCCGCATCATGAACCTGGCCTCGCTGGTGGCCTTCTGGCCCTTCCCGCGGTTCACGGTGTATGCGGCGACGAAGGCCTTCGTGCTCAGCTTCTCGGAGGCCCTGCGCGCGGAACTGGCGGGCACCGGCATCAGCATCACCGCCCTGTGCCCGGGCACGGCGGATACGGAGTTCACCACCCCCGCCATGGCGGCCACGAACGCTTACAGCGCCAACCCGCCGATGGACCCGAAGACCATCGCGGCGCGGGGGGCCGACGCCTTGCTGAAGGGCGAGGGCACCGTGGTGGTGGGCCTCCGGAACCAGCTCATCGCGCAGGCACCCCGCTTCACCCCGCGGGACCTGATGGTGCGCATCACCGGTCACCTGAGCAGCCCGCGCTGAACACGCGCGGCGCGCACCATTTCCGCGGAACAGTGTTCACTTTGCCGCGCCCAAGGGACCGGGCGTGCACCACCATGATGAAGATCTACCACCTCGCCACCTGCACCACCTGCCAGCGTATCCTGAAGGAGATCCCCAGGCTCAAGCGCTTCGAGCTGCAGGACATCAAGACGCAGCCCATCACCCCGGCACAGCTGGACGAGCTGAAGAAGATGGCGGGCAGCTACGAAGCGCTCTTCAGCCGTGTGGCCCTGAAGTACCGCGCGCTCGGCCTGAACACCATGACGCTCACCGAGAAGGACTACCGCACGTACATCCTGCAGGAGTACACCTTTCTGAAGCGCCCCGTGGTGGTGATCGGGAAGGACATCTTCATCGGCCACGCGCCGAAGGTGGTGAAGGCGATGGTGGCGGCGAGCGCCAAAGCCAGGTAGACGGGTTCGTTGCGTCCGCGGCGATCGGTGTGGCGGATGCACAAGGCGGAGAAGGCTTGAGGCTGACGCGGATGGGAGCCCTGTGATCCCGCCCCGCACGACCACTGCGGATCACTGGTCACATACGCAGCGCACCGACATGCCGTACTCCCGCTCGATCTCGCTGCGGAGCACCCCGGTCTGCGTGTAGTTCAAGCCGCGGTACCAAGCTTCTGGCGTGCCCTGGTCCGTGGCGGTCCACATGACGAACTGCTCACCGAGCGTGGTGCCGAAGGCGCCGAGCGAGCGCACCGAACCGGGCCGGGCGTCGAACCCCGTGGCGCCGAACAAGGGATGAGCGGTGAGCGCATCAGGGGACCAGAGCGGAACCGAACCCGCCAGCCGGCTTCCCTGGCCCTGGGTCCCACGATAGCCCAGTGCGTCCGCCTGGGACGACGACATGCCCAGGAAGCGCTCCATCCGCTTCACCTCCTCGTCGCTGGGAAGGTGCCATCCGTCCGGGCACACCCCTTGAACGCCGCTCGGATCCGCAGCGCTGCCCGCGGCACCCTGCATGGCGGCCGGCCAGTTGTAAAGCACTCCGTAGTTCTGGTACTCCGCTGTGCCCATGGCGGCGTTCACATCCGTGCCCATGTATCCATGCACGTAGTAGTACCAACCCGTGGTGCTTCCGGCGTTGCCGGGATGCACGATCGGCAGGTAGCGCAGGTTCCCGGCCATCCAGCACTGATCGCCGATCATCACGGCCGTATAGGTGTTGCCGTCCCGCGCATCCTCAAAGGTCCACGTGGCAAGGGGGGCGATGTGGGCCGTGTCGATCGTGCTCAGCTCAAGGCTCTCGACCGTACCGTCCATGAGGCGGATGTGCATGGCGGGCGACATCCCCTGTTCGAAGCTGATGCTGTCGATGGTGGTGGTGGGATGGGCGACCACGCCGCCACCGAGGAGGTGGACGCGGTGCTCATGTTGTGCGACGGCGACGATGCCGGCCAGGGCGATCGCTGCGGAAGTGGTGGTCGAACGGAAGTTCATTGCACAAGGATCGACGTGGTGAGCACAAGGTCCCGGCCGGTGGCCCGGAAG
The DNA here is from genome assembly GCA_937872175.1 of uncultured Flavobacteriales bacterium. GTDB lineage: Bacteria > Bacteroidota > Bacteroidia > Flavobacteriales_F > PHOS-HE28 > PHOS-HE28. The sequence goes on from CALMPI010000025.1 coordinate 11,726, forward strand.
AGGAAAAGGCCGGCGCCCAGGTGATGCGGATCGTAGACGAGGGTGCCACCGGCATCAGGCTGATCCGGCAGGCGGTCCACCACACGCCCCTGGGCATCCAGCACCTCCAGGATGAAGGGCGCACCTCCATCGGGCAGACCCACCTGTACCGGCCCGTCCGCCGGATTGGGATGGATGGTGAGCGCACCACCCGCTGGCCGATCGGCCAGTCCCGTGTTGATGTCCGTGAACGCATAGGAGCGCACGTCCACGAACGCGTGCGACACCGTGGTCCCGTTGAGCAGGTGGATGTTCATCGTCGCCCCATCGAACTTGATGCTCCGGATGTCCGGGGTCGGGTACAGCTCCACGGTGCCGTTCATCAGGTGGAGAACAAGGTCCTGCGCGCGGCCTGCACGCGGCACGAGCGCCAGCGCGAACAACAGGACGATCATGAGGGTGCGGGTCTTCATCGTGGATGGCTTCGCGCCAAAGATGGGGCATGGGGACCTGGGATGGGTCGTCGCTCCCGCGGATGCGCACCGGAGGTCCGTTGCCGAACGACGCCACCGCGGTGCCGGGCTCGAAGGGAACGGTCTTGTCAGCCCCGGAAGGCGGGCGCGCGCAGGCAGGCCCGTAAATTCGCCCCGCGATGTTGAAGCAAGGCCTTTTCCAGAAGCTGCAGCAGAAGCTGAGCCCGCAGCAGATCCAGCTGATGAAGCTGTTGCAGGTGCCGACGGCCGAGCTGGAGCAGCGCATCAAGCAGGAGATCGAGGAGAACCCGGCCCTGGAGGAAGGCGAGGACGGGGGCGACGAGGAGATGCCCACCGAGGAACAGGCCATCGCCGAGAACGAGGACAGCGGCATCGAGGGCGAGGAGGCTGGGGCGGACGACCGCGACGAGATCGACCTGAGCGACTACTTCCCGGACGACGACACGCCGGACTACAAGCTGCAGGTGAACAACCGCAGCGCCGACGACGAGGAGCGTGAGGTGCCGCTGGCCGGAGGGACATCCTTCCAGGAGGCCCTGATGCAGCAGCTGGCCCTGCGTGACATCGACGAGCGCACCGAGCTGCTGGGGCAGCACCTCATCGGCAACCTGGACGAGGACGGCTACCTGCGCCGCGACCTGTCCAGCATCGTGAACGATCTGGCCTTCACCCTGAACATGAGCACGGACACCGCGGAGCTGGAGCGGGCGCTGCGCGAGGTGCAGGCCCTGGACCCCGCGGGGATCGGCGCACGCGACCTGCGCGAATGCCTGCTGCTGCAACTGGAACGGCTCCCGCGCGAGGTGGACACCATCACCGCCCGCGAGGTGATCGCCAAGCACTTCGAGGCCTTCAGCAAGAAGCACTACGACCGCATCGTGGAGCGCATGGAGATCACCGAGGAGGACCTGAAGGCCGCCGTGGACGTGATCGTGCATCTGAACCCGAAGCCGGGCAACACCGCGCGCGACACGGCCAAGCCCACGCAGGAGATCGTGCCCGACTTCCAGGTGCTGTCCATCGACGGGCAGCTGGAGCTCACCCTCAACGGGCGCAACGCGCCCGAGCTGCGCATCAGCCGGCAGTACCGCGACATGATCGCCGAGTACCAGCGGCACAAGAAGGACAAGGAACAGCGCGAGGCCCTGCAGTTCATCAAGCAGAAGCTCGACGCCGCCAAGTGGTTCATCGACGCCATCAAGCAGCGCCAGCACACCCTGCTGGTGACCATGGAGGCCATCATGGAGCACCAGCGCGACTACTTCCTCACCGGCGACGAGACCAAGCTGCGGCCCATGATCCTGAAGGACATCGCCGAAAAGGTCCACCTGGACATCAGTACGGTGAGCCGCGTGGCCAACAGCAAGTACGTGCAGACGAACTACGGCACGCTGCCGCTGAAGTACTTCTTCAGTGAGAGCCTGAGCACCGAGAGCGGCGAGGAGGTGAGCACCCGGGAGGTGAAGAAGATCCTGCAGGACGCGATCGATGCCGAGGAGAAGCGCAAACCGCTGACGGACGACGAGCTCACCGCCCTGCTGAAGGAGAAGGGCTACAACATCGCGCGCCGCACCGTGGCCAAGTACCGCGAACAGCTCAACGTCCCCGTCGCCCGTCTGAGGAAGGAGCTATGAGCGGCGAGTTCCGAGCAGCGAGTGGCGAGTGGAATGCCGCCCTGAGCAGAGTCGAAGGGCGCATTTCCACTCGCCACTCGTCACTCGCCGCTCACCCCTGACCCATGCGCCCCCTCGCCCAGGCCCTCTCCATCGCGCTCCACCCGGTGGTGATGCCCCTGCTCACCCTGGTGCTCGCCTTCCGGCTCGACCCGCACATCAGCTTCTTCCTGCCCCCGCCCGTGCAGTGGTTCACCTTCGGCATGGTGGCGGTGATGACGATCGTGTTCCCCGTGTCCAGCACCGTGCTGCTGTGGCGCAGCGGGGCCATCAGCGGGCTCACCATGCCGCTGCGCGAGGAGCGCATCGTGCCCCTGTTGATGACGATGCTCTACCTGGGCATGTGCCTGTACCTGTTGCACCGTGGGCCGCACCATCCGGCCACCTACGCGCTGTTCACCGGCGTGCTGCTCGCCGTGGCCCTCACCCTGGTGGTGACGTTGCGTTGGCGGATCAGCGCGCACATGGTCGGCATCGGTGGCCTGCTCGGCGCGCTGAGCGGCCTTCAACTGCTGCACGGCACCTTCGCGCCGCTGGAACTGGCGGTGCTCATCGTGCTGGCCGGTGCGCTGGGGTCGGCACGGCTGCTCGTGGGCGGCCATACCGCGGGCCAGGTGGCGGCGGGCACGGTGCTCGGCTTTCTGAGCACGTGGACCTGCGTGGTGCTGGGGATCCGGCTCTAGTGGGCGGTCATCCCCAACTGCGGAGGCGATGCCCCTTCATCGCGTACCACCCGATGAACAGATAGCACGGCAGCAGCAGCACGTAGGCCAGGCGATCGCCGAGCACGGGCGCGTCGGCCGGTCCCACCAGCGACCCGTACACCTTGGGAAGCAGCGCACCGCCCGCGATCGCCATGATCAGCAGGGCCGAGGCGGTCTTCGTGTGCCGGCCCACCCCTTCGATGGCCAGCGGCCAGATCGCAGGCCACATGAGCGCATTGGCCAGGCCCAGCAGCGCCACGAACAACACGCTCAGATACCCCGACGTCAGCACCACCAGCAGGCTCATCCCCACCCCGGTGATGGCCGAAAGGGTGAGCGCTGTGGACTGCGACAACAGCCTTGGGATCGTGGCGATGCCGACCAGATAGCCCAGCACCATGGCGCTCAGGGTGAAGGCCGGGAAGTACTTCGCCCGGTCCAGCGGAATGCCCTGGCTCTGCCCGTACGTGGCGATGGTGTCGGCCGCGATCACCTCCACCCCGACGTAGAGGAAGAGGGCCAGCACGCCCAGCACCAGCTGCGGATAGGCCAGCACGCTCGCATGGCCCGGCGTCCCGTCGGCATGCGTGGCCTCCTCCTCGGAGGCGATCTCCGGCAGCGGCGACCACCGCACCAGCACCGCCAGCAGCACCAGCACGAGGGCCATCACCGTGTAGGGCATCACCACCCGGCCGCTGAGCGCCGCGAGCTCCAGGGCCCGGGCCGCGTCATCCATGCCCGCCAGCCGCGCGATCAGCGCGTCCGCGTCCTTCAGCACGATGGCGGCGAGCACCACGGGGCCCAGCACACCGGCCACCTTGTTGCAGATGCCCATGATGCTCATCCGCTTCGCCGCGCTCTCGATCGGTCCCACGATGGTCACATACGGGTTCACGGCGGTCTGCAGCAGCGTAAGGCCCGTGCCGATGATGAAGAGGCCGGTGAGGAACAGGCCGTAGGCGCGCGTGTGGGCGGCCGGGATGAAGAGCAGCGCGCCGGCGGCCATCACGAGGAGACCCGTGATCATGCCGCCCTTGAAGCCGGTGCGCTTCAGCACCCAGGAGGAGGGCAGCGCCATCACCGTGTAGGCCAGGTAGAAGGCCATGGTGACCCAGAAGGCCTGATCGAGCGTGAGCTCACAGGCGATCTTCAGGTAGGGGATCAGCACGCTGTTGAGCCAGGTGACCGCTCCGAAGACGGCGTAGAACACGCCGAGCAGCACGACGAGCTGGGTGGCATTGCGCGGTTGCGACATGGGGTCGGGGGATGAGGACGAAGGTGCTGGGAGCCTGCGTGGCGCCCGAAGCGAACCGCGGGCAGTTGTCCACCGCACGGCCCGGATAACCGGTCAGGACCGGTCCCTGCTCGTCAGCGTCCGCTGCCAGCGCCAGGCATCGGCCAGGGCCTCCTGCAGCGTGCGCTCCGCCTTCCAGCCCAGCACGGAGACGGCCTTCCGCGGGTCGGCGTAGACCTCGGGCACATCGCCCGCCCGGCGCGGGCCCAGGGTGTGCGGGAGCGGCCGACCGGTGACCGCCTCCAGCCCGCGCACCACCTCCAGCACACTGCTGCCGCGGCCGGTGCCCAGGTTGAACACCTCACAGGTGGCCTCGTGCCGGGCCTGCGCCCAGGCCAGCGCCTTCACATGCGCCTTCGCCAGGTCCACCACGTGGATGTAGTCGCGGATGCAGGAACCATCGGGCGTGGGGTAGTCCGTGCCGTGGATGACCAGCCGATCGCGCAGGCCGGCGGCCACCTGCGTGGCGAAGGGCACCAGGTTGTTGGGCACGCCGAGGGGAAGCTCACCGATGAAGGCGCTGGGATGCGCACCGATGGGATTGAAGTACCGCAGCAGCACCACGCGCCATGCCGGCTCGCTCGCGACCAGGTCGCGCAGGATCCGTTCGCCGATCACCTTCGTGGAACCATACGGGGACAGGGCGTTGTGGTCGGGCGCGTCCTCCCCCACGGGAAGCCGCCCGGGTTGCCCGTACACGGTGCAGGAGCTGGAGAACACCAACGTGCGCACGGCATGCTGCCGCATCACCTGCAACAGGGCCACCAGCGACCCCACGTTGTTCGCGTAGTACTTCAGGGGATCGTGCACGCTCTCCCCCACGGCCTTGTCGGCGGCGAAGTGCACCACGCCATCCACGGGGCCCTCCGCGCGGAACACCGCGTCCAGCGCCTGCCGGTCCGTGCAGTCCACCCGGTGGCAGGTGGGGCGGGACCCGATGAGCTTCGCCGATCCGTCGAGCACGCGCGCTTCGGAGTTCCGCAGATCGTCCACCAGCACGGGGATATGACCGGCAGCGGCCAGCTCCACGGCGGTGTGCGATCCGATGTAGCCCGCACCGCCGGTGACGATCACTTTGCCCATGGGCGCAAGATAGCCGCATGCGCCGCCGCACCTTTGCCGCGCCATGCCCCTGCAGCGTCCACGGAACAGCTCGCTCGCGATCGCCGCACTGATGCTGGTGCTCAGCGTGCTCCAGGTGCGGTGGGCATGGATCGGCGACAGCGGACATGAGTGGGAGCGCATGGTGCGCAGCGATGTGCGCGGCTACTATGGCTACCTGCTGGCGGTGTTCATCCGCGGCGACCTGGGGCACGAGCCCGCGGACCCCACCTACGTGCATCACACGCCGGACGGCACGCTGAACAAGTACTTCGCCGGCACGGCGGTGATGATGGCGCCGTGGTTCGCGGCCGGCCATGCGGTGGCCCTGTTGAGCCCCGACGCGCCCAAGGACGGCCGCAGCGGATGGGAGTACATGGCCATCGGACTCGGAGGCCTGGTGCATGTGTTGCTCGGCCTTCTGCTGTTGCGTGCGCTGCTCACCGGCCTTGGCGTGCGCGATGTGGTGATCGCGTGGGTGCTCGCGGCCACCGTGCTGGCCACACCCCTGCTGCAGTATGCCACGCTTCAGCCGGGCTGGTCCCACGTGCATTCCTTCCTTGCCTTCGCCGCCTTCCTCTACGTGGTGCACCGCCTGGCGGAAGCATGCCACATGCGCTGGTTGATCCTGCTCGGCGTGGTCTTCGGGCTCATCGTGCTGATCCGGCCGGTGAACGGACTGGTGCTGCTGGCCGTGCCCATCGTGGCGGGCGATCGGACGCTGGCCTTGATCCGGCGCGTCCTGGCCCATCCCCTGCATCTGGTGGCCGCCGCGGTCGCGTTCAGCGCGGTGGTGGCCGTTCAGCCGCTGCTGTGGCATGCCCAGACCGGCCATTGGCTGGAATGGGGCTACCGCGGAGAGGGCTTTCACTGGGACCGGCCCGAGGTGCTCCGCGTGCTGTTCGGCTTCCGCAGGGGCCTGTTCCTCTACGCCCCGGTGCTGCTGCTCGCCGTGGCCGCCCTGTTCGCGCTCCTGCGCCGCTCACCGGTGGTGGCCTGGTCCGGCCTGGTCTACCTCGCGGTGAACACCTACGTGATCGCCAGCTGGTGGATCTGGTACTACGGCAGCGGCTTCGGCAGCCGCGTGTACATCGAGCATCTGGCCGTGCTCACGGTGCCCTGGGCCTTGGCATTGCACCGCGTGGGCCGGCGCACGTGGGCCCTGGGACGCGCATGGATGCTGGCCTGCATCGTGCTGCACACGTTCCAGTACTGGCAATACCGCCACCTGATCCTGCACCACGAGAGCATGGACCGGAATAAATATGCCTGGGCCTTCGGCCGCACTGCGCGTGTCGATATGGACCGGCTCGGCGGCAACTACCAGGCCCCACCCTTCAACCCCAACGGGATGAGCCTCGTGCTGAAGTCCTACAACAACCTCGAAGGACCTTCTCCCCATTGGGTCGGCGGTCGCATCGAAGCACGGCCCGAGGCGGTCAGCGGCCGGCACGTGTGCGTGTACGAAGGCGATGAGTTCGGCATCACCTTCATCGCACGGGCAGGGATCCTTCCCACCGGACGCGCACTTCAACTGGAGGTGACGGCCATGCGCTACGAGGAGCGCGCCGGCGATTCGTTCACCATGCAGGGCGTGGCCACCGTGCAGGGGACCGACGGTGCCCTCATCTACTACGAGCCCTTCCGCATGAACCTGCTGGCCGGCGAACGCGATGGCACCTGGGCCCGCCTCTGCTACGCCATCCCCCTGCCGCCGTTGCGCGCCGGCGAGGAGGTGCGCTTTTACTTTTGGGACCAGCACCGCAACGCGCGGATGCTCGTGGATGACCTGCGCGTGAAGGTGTTCGCGGTGAACGCGTACTGAACGGAAATGCCCGGTCCCCCGATCCTGGCCGCGCCTCTCGCAGAGGTGTACGCGGGATCTGTTCCGCCTCTGGTCCTGTCCCTGCCGCCTGATGTCGTGGGCCCAGCAGGATTTGAACCTGCGACCAAGGGATTATGAGTCCCCTGCTCTGACCGCTGAGCTATGGGCCCG
>CALMPI010000026.1 GCA_937872175.1 uncultured Flavobacteriales bacterium
CCAGCCAGCTCTGCGTGTACGACCTGGAGGAATTCATCAAGCCCCTGCTCGACCTGCACGCCGTGGAGGTGAAGCATCGCCACACACCCGTAACAGCTTAGGCCCGCGCGTCAGGCCTTTCATCTTTCCACTTTCACCTTTCAGCTTTTCCCATGGAGCTTTACCTCGACAGCGCCGACATCAAGGAGATCGACGAAGCCTTCAAGCTCGGCTTCCTCACCGGCCTCACCACCACGCCCACCTTCATGCACCGGGGTGGGGTCACCAACATCGATAAGATGATCCTTGACCTCGCCAAGAAGGTCCCCATCCTGCAGGTGGAGGCCCTGGGCGAGACCGCCGAGGACGTGGTGAAGGAGGCCAAGCGCCAGCTGAAGATGGGGCTGAAGAAGGAGACCACCGTCTTCAAGATACCCGTGAGCCTGGAAGGCCTTCGCGCCTGCCGCATGTTGCGCAACGAAGGCATCATGGTGAACGTGCACCTGGTGTACACCATCCAGCAGGCTTACATGGCCATGCAGGCCGGTGCCAGCTACGTGTGCCCGCTCGTCGGCCGCCTGCAGGACCAGGGCCACGACGCCCTCGCCCTCGTGGAGCAGTGCGTACGCGCCGTGAACTACTACGGCTACGACACCAAGATCATGTTCAGCAGCGTGCGCACCGTGGAGCACGTGCGCAACGCGGTGGAGCTCGGGGTACACACCATCACCGTGCCCTGGAAGCTGATGAAGCAGCTCACTGACAACCACTTCACGGCCATCGGAACCAAGCAGTTCTACGTGGACACGCGCCTGATCACCATGAAGGTGAAGGACGTGCTGGGCCGAACCAATCCTGTGATCAAGGACAGCGCCACCGTGAGCGAAGCGCTGGTGGAAATGACCAAGCACGGCTTCGGTGCGGTGATGGTGGTGGACGGTAAGGGCAAGAACGTGGGTGTCTTTACCGATGGTGGCCTGCGCCGCGGCATCGAGAAGGAAGGCAACAAGTTCCTTGCGAAGAAGCTGAGCACCCTGAAGTTCAACGCCCCTTTCACCATCAGCCCGGAAGCCCTGCTCGATGAGGCCCAGAAGGCCTTCAAGGAGCACAAGGTGGACACGTTGAGCGTGAGCGAGAACGGCAAGCAGCTCGGCATGCTCGACATCCAGGACCTGATGAAGGCGATCGCGGGGTAGGCTGCGCACAGGCCTGCGCGCGTTGCGTGTTGAAAGGTTACGCGTTACGTGTTGCGGGTCGTCCATCCAATCCGCAACACCTAACACGCCAACACGCAACCGGTACCTGTGAGCCTCCTCCTCCCCTTCACCACCCACGGTCTCCGGATCACCGCCCCGGAGCCTGAGCTTCTGCGCCGACTGGCGCGCACCAAGGCCGTGCTCTTCGACTGGGATGGCGTGTTCAACGATGGCTTCAAGGATGCCGACGGAGGGAGTCCCTTCAGCGAGGTGGGCAGCATGGGCGTGAACCTCCTGCGCTTCGCTTTGTGGCTGCGGAACGGCCACCTGCCCAAGGCCGCGGTGATCACCGGCCAGCACAACCCGTATGCAGAACGCTTCGCCCAGCGCGAGCGACTGCACGGCGTGTACATGGGCTTCACCAACAAGCCCGAGGCCTTCGATGCCTTCCTAGCAAAGCATGGCCTGCAGGCCGATGAGGTGGCCTTCTTCTTCGACGATGTGCTGGACCTGCCCGTGGCCTCGCGCTGCGGCCTGCGCATCATGATCGGCAGTCCGGTGACCGCTTGGCTCGTGGAGCAGGTCATCTCGCGTGGCGAGGTGGACATCGTTACGTCCAACAGCGGCGGCAACAACGGCCTGCGAGAGGCCACCGATGCCGTGATGGCCTTGCTGGGCGTGGGCCGGGACGTGCTCGCGCACCGCGCCGGATACACGGAGGCCTACCAGCGCTACCTGGGCGAGCGTCAGGCGGTGGTGCCGGACATCGTGCGCAACGCGCGATGATCAGGGCGCAGGACGTACAGGCGGCTTTCCCCGGAGCCTGAACCGTATGGTGGTCCCCTCCGGAGGCACGGTCACGGCGGCCTTCTCGAACAGGACCGCGGAGGGTCTGCCCAGCACGTCGTTGCTGAAGCCGATCGGCTCCCCCGGCAGACCTTGGGCGCCTTTGTCCAGCGCATCATTGCCGTTGAGGTCGAGGAAGGCCTTGGCCGCATATCGCCCGGCCGGCAGGTCGGAGAAGCGCACCGTGGTCACCGGCCGCACGGCCTCCACCTTGCGCTGCACACAACCCTTGTCCGTGGCGAACGCCACCGCGTCCGGGCACACGGCCACCATCAGGGCGCCATCCCCCTGTGCCGGAAGGGTCACCTCCACCACCAGGCCGCCCTGCGCCATCGACCGGACCAACCCAAGGCAGGCCATCGTCATGAACAGGGCGCGGGGAGAGGGGATCAGAAGCATGCGGGGGCCTGCTTGGCGGCGGCAAGCATACGCAAGAACCTTGCCCGGGGCACCTCCACCGCACCCAAGCTGGCCGTGAAGGGGTTCAGGTATTGGGAGTCGAACAGCGTGAACCCCGCGCTGCGCAGGTGTTGCGCCAGGGCGTGGAAGGCCACCTTCCCCGCGTTGGGCACACGATGGAACATGCTCTCTCCGAAGAACGCGCCGCCCAAGGCGACCCCGTAGATGCCGCCGACCAGTTGGCGCCTGCCGGGTCCGTCAGCGGACCAGACCTCCACGCTGTGGGCATGCCCGGCCCGGTGCAACTGGACGTAGGTGGCCTGAATGCGCGCGTCGATCCAGGTCTCCGGGCGCTCGGCGCAGGCCTCCACCACGGCCGGGAACGCTACGTCGCGCGTGATGTGGAGGTCCATCTGGCGCATGGCCCGGGCGAGACGTGCGTTGGGTCTCACCGTTCCGAGGTCGAACACGGCTCGGGGATCGGGATCGTGCCAGTAGAGCTCCCCATCGGCATGCGCCATCGGGAACCGGCCTTCGCCGTACGCCTCCAACAGAGTGTGCACCGGGATCACCGGCACTTCCCGGGAACGGCTCATGGCCGCACCTTGACCACGGTGCGTTCCACCAGCGGACCACCAAGGTCGGCGCGCAGGTGATACAGCCCGTCCGGCAGGCCGGCCAGCTGCGGATCGGCGAGGGTGAGCTGGCGATAGGTGCCCGGCTCAACGGGCTCGGACAGGCGCCAGACCAGCCGTCCGAGCGCATCGAAGAGCTCCAGCTGCAGCAGGTCGGCCTCCCCGGTGAACAGCGCCATGGTGAACCCGTCGCTGAACGGCATCGGGAAGACCTGCAGGACGGCCTCATGCCGCAGGCCGGTGAGGTCCTCACCCTCCAGCAGCAGGTGGGCCCGCCACAGATCGGGGATCCCATATCCCAGATCGATGTCGGGGCGAAGGGCTTGCGATGCGCTGCGCCGAATGACGTCGGTGATCTCCACCGCGGACCGGTCGGGATGGAGTTGCCACAGGCAGCACGCGAGCCCGGCCACGATCGGTCCGCTGAACGAGGTGCCGTTGATGCGCGCAAGCGAGGTGCCGTCCACATCGAGGCCGGTGGCCTGCCAGCCCACCGCACATACATCGGGCTTCACCCGGCCGTCCGCCGAGGGACCATGCCCACTGAAGGGCGCGCTCTGGCGCTCCAGACCCACGGCGCCCACGGCGAGGATGCCCTCGGCGTCCGCGGGCGGACTGATACGGTACCAGGCGCTCTGGCCGCTGTTACCCGCGCTGTTCACCACCACCATACCCTTGCGGGCGGCGATGCCAGCGGCGATGCTGATGCGGGTGGTACGACCGTCGAGGTCGTCGACGCTGTGGTCCATCGTACTGTCGTCGAAGGTGGTGTAGCCCAGGGAGGTGTTCAACACGTCGCACCCGAGGCTGTCCAGCAGTTCAGCCCCGCGCACCCAATGATCCTCCTCCACGATGAACTCGCTGTCCGCATCCTCCGTGCGCACCAGTGCCACATCCACGTCCGGGGCCACGCCCAGGAACCGTCCAGGCAGGCGACCCGCAATGACCGACAGCACGCTGCGCCCGTGCCAGTGATCGGCGTAGACGTCCCCGTCGGCCTGCACGAGATCGGCGGTGAGGACGATGCCGTTCCGTTCACGCAGCGCGGAGAAGGCGGGCAGATGATCCACGCCATCGAACCCGCTGTCCAGGACACCCAACAGCATGCCCTCCCCGGTGGCGCCGGCACGGTGCAACAGGTGCCCGTTGAGCATGTTGAGCTGCCGGAAGCCCTGGCCGTAGGTGGCCTCATCGGCCGCATCCACGCTGTTCTTGAGGGTCACGGGGAACTTGGAAGGTGCGCGCACCGGGCGGGGCCTGCCATCGTGCACGCAGCGGATCGCCCGCACGAAGGGCAGCTGGCCCAGTGTGTCCAAGGCCAGTGTGTCCGTGCTGCGGATGGTGGCGCTGTTCTGCCACCGGCTGGTGCCGAGCACCTGCAGGTCGCCCGCCAGCCTCAGGGCCGCCACGAAGGCTGGGTCCACCGGCAGGTCGAGGGAGTCCAAAGGGATCCCTTGGCGGACGCGGCGTTCGACCGCCCGCGCACTGAGGAAGGTGGTCGGGGCGGAAAGGCTGTGCGGTGTGCCTCCCTTGTGCGTGAACTCGATGAGGTAGGTCGCCGGTGCGGTCTGGGCAGGGGCCTCGAGGGCTGAGATCAACAGGGCCGCCAGCGACGGCACCATCCACCAACAGTTGCCCTTAGTTCCCATGCGCGGTGATGACCTGCCGCACGTACCAGCCGTTCGTGCCGTTGACCTGGGTGTTCGAGGTGTCCCGCATGCGCTCCACAAGACCCACGTGCTTGGCGTACCGTTCGCGGTAGATGAGCGTGTCCACCTGGTTGTTGGGATAGTAGTTGCGCACCAGCAGGGTGCTGTCGAAGCTGAGGGTGCCATGCTGCCAGGGCCGGTCCACCTCAGCATAGCCCACCTCCATGTCGCGCAGGCTGTTGAAGGCGTTGAGGTTCCAGCGCTCGCCCACCTTCGGCGGGAAGGAGAGCTTGAGCAGCCGCACATCCTCCTCGGTGCGCTCGGCGTAGGTGGCCTGGCGCGTCTGGGTCCACACATCCTTGATGCGCCAGTCGTTCGCGAGGGTATCCCACACGAAGCGCTCGATGCGCTGAGCGGTCCGGCCTTCCGGGTCGGTGTACACCGAGTCGATCACCTCGCGAAGGCGGTAACGGACCGCTCCGCTCACGCCGATGGCCTCGAAGGACCAGGAGGAATCCACCAGATACTCCGCCCAGGCGCCTTGTTGCACCGGGAAATAACCATAGCCCAGGTCGACCGGCCCGGTCCCGTCCTTGCGGCAGGCGGGCAGCAACACGGCCAGTGCGCTGATGGCGAGCAGGGAACGGCGGGCGATCAGGCGGTATGTCATGGCATGCGGTCGATGAACCCTCCACCGAGGACATCATCCCCGTCGTAGAAGACGGCGCTCTGCCCCGGAGCGATGCCTGCCACCGGCGCATGGAACTCCACACGCACGTGCTCACCCTCCATCCGGAGCGTGCTGGGCGTGCCTTTGTCCTTGTAGCGCACTTTGGTGACGGCTTCGATCTCGCCGTTCAACGCGTTGATCTTCAAGAAGTTCGGACGCCGCACCCACATCGTCTGCCGACGGAGCTCCTCCTTTCTGCCCAGGACCACGGTATTGGTCTCCGGGCGGATGTCCGTGACGTAGAGCGGTTCGCCCACCGCGATGCCCAAGCCCTTACGCTGGCCGATGGTGAAGAACGGATAGCCGTCGTGCTCCCCCAGCACTTCGCCGGAGGTGCTCACGAGCTTGCCGTGCGCGAGCCTGGCGGTGACCTCGGGTTCCTTGCGCTTCAGGAAGCCCCGGTAGTCGTTGTCCGGGATGAAGCAGATCTCGAAGCTCTCGCTCTTCTGGGCCAGTTGCGGGAAGCCCGCTTCATGCGCCAACCTGCGGATCTCGCTCTTGTGGAACCCACCCACCGGAAAGCGGGTGCGTGCCAGGCTGTCCTGCTTGAGGCCCCACAGCACGTAGCTCTGGTCCTTGCCTTCGTCCAACCCTTTGCTCACGGTGAACCGACCGGCATGGGGTCCTTCCACCACCGGGGTGAGGCGGGCGTAGTGGCCCGTGGCGATCAACGGACAGTCCAGCATGTCCGCGCGCTTCAGCAGGGCCTCCCACTTGATGAACGTGTTGCACAGTACACAGGGGTTCGGCGTACGGCCACCGAGGTACTCCTCCACGAAGTTGCCGATGATGGCCTCGCCGAACTCGTCGCGGATGTCGAGGATGATGTGGTGGAACCCGCGGCTGACGGCCAGGTTGCGCGCGTCGTTGATGCTGTCCAGGTCGCAGCAGCCCGTAAGACGCTTCGCGCCGCCGCTGCTGGCGTAGTCCCAGGTCTTCATGGTGACCCCCACCACCTCATAGCCCTCCTCATGCAGCAGCAGTGCGGCCACGGAGCTGTCGACCCCGCCGCTCATCGCCACGAGCACCCGTCCATGCCTGCTCATGGGGCGGTGGGTCTGGGTTCTCCGTCCACATGATCCACCCGGCTCAGCCCCCGGCCCGCCGTGTCGTACTCGGTCACGATGCCATTGAGCAGCCCGTTGCGGTAGGTGCCTTCACGCTTCTTCGATTGCCCTTTCAGCACGCGCTGCACCTCGGGCGTTCCGCCCAGGGCGGGGTCGGCGGGCAGCTGCTCCGTCACCCAGGTGCCATTGCAGTGGTACTCCGTGAACGGCCCTTCAAGCCTGCCCTGCACGTACGTGAACTCACTGCGGAGCTGGTCGTCGTCGCAGTACTCCTTGAACACGCCGTTCTCCTTCTTGTCCTTGATGAAGCGCCCCTGCTGGTACACGAGCTGCAGCTGCACCTTGCCGTTCTCCAGAAAGTGGTACCAGATGCCATCACGGTCGCCGTTCACCATGCGTCCTTCGATCTCCTTCACCCCATTGGGGTGGTACCAGGTGAAGGTGCCATCGCCCAGGCCGCGCACGTAGGTGCCGCGGTGCTTCACCTGCCCTCCCGGGAAGAACTGCTCGTGCACCCCGTCCTGCTCCCCGTTGGCGTAGGTGATCCGCTCGGCCAGAGTGCCGTCGCTGAACCAGGTGAGATGCTCCCCATGCTGCCGTCCCTTCACCCAGGTCTCCATGGAGCGTTTGCCCCCATCCGGACCGTAGTAGGTCCAGATGCTGTCCTTGTCCTGGCCCACGTAGCGTCCTTCGGCCATCAATCGGCCGTTCGGATGGTAGTGACGCGCGTGGGCCGCCGATCCATCGGCGTAGTGGTCCACGATGCTCTCCACGGCACCGTTGGTGGCGAAATAGGTGAAGGAACCGACGGGCCGGTCGTCCTTGAACTGACCGGTATAGCGCACCTGCGGGCTGTCCGCCCAGGTCCGGGCCCAGGGGCCCTGTTTGCGGCCCTGCGCGTCGGACCGGTTGGGCGCGGGGGCTTGGGCGGCGAGCCCACCAGCGACGAGCAACGGCAGCACCGCACGAAGGGCGTGGCAACGCATGCGACAAAGATACCCACGCACGCCCGGCAGCCCCCGCTGAAAGGGGCCCGCTATCTTCGGCCGCGGATGACCCTCTTCAGACCGGATTGCCGCCACTTCAGGGGCGACGTGCCCTGCGGACCGCACAAGCTGCATGGCGTACACTGTGCGGACTGCACGCATTACGACCCCATCCGCCAGCGTGTGCTGATCATCAAGCTCGGTGCGTTGGGCGATGTGGTGCGCACCACGCCGCTGCTGACACCGCTTCGCGCGCGGTTCCCGCAGGCGGAGATCCACTGGTTGACGCTCAGCCCCGAGATCCTGCCGGCCTCGGTGGACCTGAAGCTGCCCTTCGACCTGGCCTCCCTGCTGGTGATCGAGGAGACCACCTACGATTACGCCATCAACCTCGACAAGGACCGCGAGGCCTGCGCCCTGATGGCCCGCGTAAAGGCCGGCGAGAAGCACGGGTTCATCTGGAAGGACGGCCGTTGCGCCCCGGTGGATGAGCGGGCGGTGCACAAGTTCAGCACGGGGGTGTTCGATGACCTGAGCCGGTCGAACACCCTGAGCTACCTCCAGGAGATCTTCGACATCGCCGGCTTCACCTTCCAGGGCGAGGACTATGTGCTGGACAACCACGCGGCCGGACGCAGGGCCTGGGACATAGACCGGGCCCGTCATGTGGTGGGCCTGAACACCGGTTGCGGGGGACGCTGGACCAGCCGCCTGTGGAGCGAGGACCGCTGGACCGAGCTCGCAAGGCACCTGAAGCGCGACGGCTATGAGGTGGTGCTGCTGGGCGGCCCTCCTGAGCATGACCGCAACCTGCGCATCGCGGCGGCCAGCGGAGCCACCTACTTCGGACATTTCGACCTGCAGCTCTTCATCGACCTGCTCGACCAGTGCGACACGGTGGTGACACAGGTGACCATGGCGATGCATCTGGCGCTGGGCCGGCACAAGAACCTGGTGCTGATGAACAACATCTTCAACCGGCACGAGTTCGAGCTCTACGGTCGCGGAAGCGTGGTGGAGCCGAGCACGGGCTGTGAGTGCTTCTACGCACCGCGTTGCCGCCGCCTCGACAAGGGCGGACACGCCTGCATGGACGACATCAGTGCGGAAACGGTGCGTTCGGCGGTGCATGCCTGCACGCTGCACCGTGCACCGGATGCTTGATCCGCGTCCATGCGCATCACCTACCTGAGCACCTTTTTTCCGCTCCGCGGCGGCATCGCGCACTTCAACGAGCGCTTCGCCGGCGAACTCATCCACCGCGGCCATGCGGTGCGGGCCGTCACCTTCAGCCGGCAGTATCCCAAACTGCTGTTCCCGGGAAAGACGCAGGAGGAGTCCGGTGGTGCGGCGGGGAGCGCACCGATGACCGCGGAGGTGCGCGTGGACAGCATCGGTCCACTGAGCTGGTGGCGGACCGGGCGCTCCATCCGTCGGGATGCGCCGGACGTGCTTTTGTTCAAGTACTGGATCAGCTTCTTCGCCCCGTGCTTCTGGGCCATCTCGCTGCTGGCCCGTGGCAACCGGCGCACGCGCGTCGTGTACGTGGTGGACAACTTCATCCCCCATGAGAACAGGCCCGGAGAGCGGATCCTGCGGTGGCTCGCCTTCCGGTGCGTGGACGGCTGCCTGGTGATGAGCGAGGCCGTGGAGAAGGACATCCGCACCGCGCACCCCCGGCTTCCCATCGAGCGTTCACCCCATCCGGTGTACGACAACTTCGGCGCGGCACAGGACATGGCCCATGCACGCCGCCAGCTGAACCTCCCGGAGGATGCCGTCGTCGCGCTCTTCTTCGGCTACATCCGGCCCTACAAGGGGCTCGACCTGCTCATCGAGGCCTTTCCTGCGATGGCCACGCTGGACCCTCGTCTGCACCTGGTGATCGCCGGCGAGTGCTACGAGGACGAGCAGCGATACCGCGATCTGGTGAACGCCAGCCCGATGGCGGAGCGCATCCACTACTTCGGCGACTACATTCCCAACGATGCGGTGGCCACCTACTTCAGTGCGGCGGACGTGCTGGTGCTCCCCTACCGCACCGCCACCCAGTCCGGCATCGTGCAGATCGCCTATCACTTCGAGCGTCCGTGCATCGTGAGCGATGTGGGCGGGCTGGGCGAAGTGGTGGTCGACGGGGCCACGGGCTACGTGGTCGGTGCCGGTGGAGGCGCTGCGCTCGTGGACGGGATGCGGCGCTTCCTGGCCGGACCGAAGGACATGCGTGAGGCCATCCGACGCGAACGGCGCAAGTACGCCTGGGATGGCTTTGCGGAGGCGTTGGAACGGCTGGCCGCGCGCATCCGTTGACCCCCAACGCCGCGATCGCGGGATCGAACGGCGTAACCGGCCGGTCCGTCGACCGTTGAACGGGACGATCGTTCGCGGTCCTTACCTTCAACCCCGCAAGGAAGACGATGGTGCTGCTACCGGCCATCCTGGCACTGCTATTTCCTTCGGCCACCCCGGCCGAGCCCACGGTCGTGCCCGGCGCGGACCGAGGAATCCACCTGCAGGTGGATGAGGTGGTGGACCTGCACCGCGCCTACGGACTGGAAGGACTGCTGGACCTTGAAGCCTTCCGCACCGGCATCGCACGGGCGTGCGCTGAGGCGCCGGACGCCCATGTCCTGGCCATCGCCGACATGTCACGACCCTCCACGCAGAAGCGCCTTGTGGTGATCGACCTCATCACGGGCCGCACGGTGCTGCATACCTACGTGGCCCACGGACAAGGCACCGGCGAGCTGATGGCCGAGGTGTTCGGCAATGAGGAGGGCTCGCACCGCACGAGCCTTGGTCTGTACCGGGTGGGTGCGGAGATCGTGAGCCCCAAGCACGGGCAGGCCCTTCTGCTGCACGGGCTGGATGCGGGCGTGAACGACCGTGCGCTGGAGCGTGAGATCATCATGCATGGCGCGGACTATGTGAGCGAGGCCTTCATCGCCGCGCATGGCCGGTTGGGCCGCAGCTGGGGGTGCCCTGCGGTTCCGCGAAGCACCATGTCCGACCTGGTGCAGCTGCTCGCCGATGGTGGACTGCTCTACGTGCACCACCCGGCCGTCGAAGCGCTGGCCGCGGCCCGATGAGCGCGCACATTTCCGCAGGTTCCCTGATCATCGGCGCCGTGGTGCTGTGCTGCGGTGGTTGCGAGGTGGTGCAGGTGCCCTCGACCAGCGCCGAGGAGGAGGCGCGCACGATCAACGCGGTGTTCGAAACACCCCAGGTCTACTCGGTGCGCCATCTCCTGGCCGGAGAACTGGACAGCTTCCTGACGGCACATCCCGAACACGCCGTGGACTCCAACGCCATCGAGGCGTTCTACAGGCGACGCAGCGGGCAGTACGCGTGGTTCATCAACGATTCCCTCTCCTCGGCGGCCGGGACCTTCATGGACCTGGTGACCGCGAACGACAGCGTCCTGCGGCGGGCCTTTTCACACGATGCGCTTCACGCGCTGATCGACCGCATCCGTGACCGGCGGGATACGGTGCCGCTGACGCCGGCGTTCATGCGACACCTGGAGCTCTCGCTCACGGCCCAGTTCTTCCGCTTCGCGGACCGCAAATACAGCGGCCTGGTGCAACGCGACCTGCGCGAGCTGGACTGGTTCATCCCGCGACGGAAGAAGGACCTCGCCCAACTGCTCGATTCGCTCGTGGCCGGAAGGATGGACCTCTCCCCCATCGAACCCCTGCATCCGCAGTATGCGGCGCTCAAGCAGCGCCTGCCTGCGCTGTACGGGCTGCGCTGGATGGATGCGCTCCCACGTGTGGACCTGGGCAAGCGTCGCAAGCTGGAGCCCGGGGACCGGGACACGGCCGTGGTGCTCATCCGGGAACGCCTGACGGCACTGGGGGACCTCACGTGGTATGACCTGGGCCGTGCACCGGACCCTCATCTGTACGACAGCACCTTGCTGGCCGCCGTCAAGATCTTCCAGGGCCGGCATGGACTGCTGCCGGACGGGGTGATCGGCAAGGGCTTCCTCGCGCAGCTCAACACCCCGATCAACGACCGCATCCGCACGGTGCTGGTGAACATGGAACGGCTGCGGTGGGTGCCCGAACGGACCGCTCCCGACATGCTGCTGGTGAACATCCCCGAGTTCCGCCTGCACGTGCAGGAAGGAGGGCGCACCATCTGGAGCATGGATGTGGTGGTGGGTGCGGAGGCCACGAGCACGGTGGTCTTCACCGACTCGCTGTCGCGGATCGTGTTCAGCCCCACCTGGTCCGTGCCATCGAGCATCGTGCGCAATGAGATCCTGCCCGCCATGCGGCGCGACCCGGGTTATCTGGCGCGCAAGGGCATGAACCGTGTGGGCGGCAGCGACGCGCTTCCGCGCATCGTGCAGGAACCGGGACCAAACAATGCGCTGGGGCGGGTGAAGTTCCTGTTCCCCAATTCCTACAGCATCTACCTGCACGACACACCCAGCAAGGGAGCCTTCTCCCGTGAGAACCGCGCCCTGAGCCACGGCTGCGTCCGGCTGAGCGAGCCCAAGCGGTTGGCGGCCTACTTGCTGCGCAGCGATACGGCCTGGACCGAGGCGCGCATCGAGGCCGCGATGGACCGAAAGACCGAGCTGGGTGTGCCCGTCCGGCCGCGCCTGCCGGTGGTGATCGGCTACTTCACGGCATGGGTGGACGAGGATGGTCGGCTGAACTTCCGCGACGATATCTATGGTCACGATGTCCGGCTGGCGAGGGAGCTCTTCGGTGAGCCCGCTGTCCCAGCCCCCCCGTCCGTCAGTGCGGCGCCCCCGGAGGCAGGGCCGTAGCATCAACGGCCACCACGCGGAACGCGTCGCCGCCGAAATACCCGGCCAGGGTGCGGTTCCAGTAAGCATCCGGATCCGCGGTGGGTTCCGGGATGCGCAGGCTCCTCAGGGCATCGGGGAACACCGGCACCATCGCGACGGCCGACCCGCTCCGTGAGGCGGAGGCGATGACGGCATGCAGCCCGGCGGTGTGCCGCCTGAACCGCCATGCGTCGCCGCTCACCAGGTCCTGCGTCACCCATCGGTCATTGCCCCAGGCCAACAGCCCGATGGAACCCAGACACAACGCCGTCAGCGTTGTCCTCCCTGAAGTGAGCCAGGCTGGCGTTCGTTGCCTGCGCCCACGTTGACCCAGCGCCAGTGCCGCACCGTTCATGCAGAGGAGAAAGGGCCCCAGCACAAAATTGAGCGTGCGGTGCTGCCCCAACATGCCCATGGTCCAGTACGGCAGCAACGTACCCACGCCAAGAGCAAGTGCCGCCGCGATGAGCCAGGGCGTCGGCCGCTGGAAGGCGCCTGGCGCGGTCGCTCGGGTGCGACCGGCCCACCACGCCAGGAACAGGGCGCACACGACCACGGGATCGGAGAGCCAGGTGAGGGCGAAGCGCGCGGCCTGCACACCTCCCATGCCGAGCGTGAGCAGCACGTCGTGGCGATGGTCGAAATGCATGCTTCGCACGGCATTGCCCGGTGCAAGCGTCACGAAGAGCCCGCAACCGACCGCCATGGCGAGCATGCCCCAGCGACGGAACGGTGCGGTCCGCGTGTTCACCAGGTCCGCGAGCGTCCATCCGGCATGGCCGCACACCAGAAGGACCATCGCCGTTTCATTGCAACCTGCGGCGGCGACCAGGGAGCCGATCGCGATCGGGACCTGGAGGCGGCGAGGCCCCGCCCCCTCCATGCGGATCAGGGCACCGGCATGCACGAGCAGCAGCAGCCACGCCCCATGGTAGGTCACCGCACCGGTGTACCAGTAAAGCCCTTCACCGAGGTGCGGCATGGCGTGGAGGTGAAGCAGGGTGAAGGCAGCGGCGAACGCCCAACGGTCACTTCGCCGCGGGATCAGCTTCGGCCAGGCCGCAAGGAGCCAGGCCATGGCCGCCGTGGCAAGGACGAGGAGCACCACCGGCACCGCGCGATACAGGGGAAGGCCGATCCCGAGGCCCAGGGTGAGCGGTCCAAAGAGCACCAGCGCATTGCTGAAGTACCGACCGTTCCACGTGTGGTGCTCATGCACAAGGCGCTCCAGGGGATCGCTGCGCATGCCCATGGCCGCATAGCCCCAATCGTCACCATAGGGGGCACAGGCGAACGCCAGCAGCACATGGCGCGCGATAAGGAGCAGGAGCACGGCGCCGATCGACCATCGAATGGACCGGTGCACCATGTCAGGCCGGTCACAGACCGACACGCTCGTCGATCCGGTAGTGCCCGCGTTCCGGAGCGTTGCGCGTGACCAATTCGGCCAGGAATCCCACGGTGAACAACTGCACCCCGATCACCATGGCCACCAGTGCCACGTAGAAGAGCGCATTGTCCGACACGAGGCGCGCAGGGCGATCGTTGAGCACATGCCAGAGCTTGTCGCCTACGAGCCAGGTGGTGGCCCCGGAACCGAGCACGAACATCACCGTTCCGAGCGCACCGAAGAAGTGCATCGGTCTGCGCCCGAAGCGGAACACGAACCAGATGGTCATCAGGTCCAGGAAGCCATTGATGAAGCGGTCGAGCCCGAACTTGGTGCGGCCGAAACGCCGGGGATGGTGCTTCACCACCTTCTCGCCGATGCGCCGGAAGCCTTCGCGCTGCGCGATGAAAGGGATGTACCGGTGCATCTCGCCGTAGACCTCGATCGACTTCACCACATGCGCCCGGTAGGCCTTCAGTCCGCAGTTGAAGTCGTGCAGGCGCACACCGCTCACCTGCCGGGTGGCCCAGTTGAACAGTTTGGTGGGGAGGGTCTTGCTGAGGGGGTCATGACGCACCTTCTTCCAGCCGCTCACCAGATCGAAGCCCTGGTCCACGATCATGGCATACAGCGCAGGAACTTCCACGGGGTCGTCCTGCAGGTCGGCATCCATGGTGACCACCACGCCACCGGAAGCGACCTTGAAGCCTTCATTGAGGGCGGGGCTCTTGCCGTAGTTGCGTCCCAGCCGGATTCCTTTGACCCGCGGGTCCTGAGCCGAAAGGGCCCGGATGACCTCCCAGGAGCCATCGGTGCTCCCATCGTCCACAAGGATCACTTCGTAGGCCAGGCCCATGGCGCCAAGCACGGCGTGCAAGCGCTCGGTCAACGGGGTGAGCGACTCGTGCTCGTTGAGCAGGGGGACGACGATCGAAAGGTCCATGGAGCCCACAAAGGTGCGCAAACGCCCGGTGCGTCGCAGAGCGCTACCTTTGTGCCGGGGCAAGTCTTTCACGACCAGCTCCCGCTGAACCCCCCAGGGCCGGAAGGCAGCAAGGGCAGGCGGTCGTAGCGGTGCGATGGAAGCCGCTTGCCCCACCCATTCGCGTGCCCGGGCCGGTGACTGGACCGGCCTGGGGCACGATCCCGATGAACGACAAGGCCTTCGTGAACGTGGTGCTCGTCACCGGTGGCAGCAGCGGTATCGGTGAGGCGATCTGCAAGCGGCTGGCTGCGGAAGGGCATCGCGTGTACGGCACCGGACGAACGGTGGACGCACAGCCCCTCGGCTATCGCCTTGTGGAGATGGACATCACGGATCCGGATTCGGTTCAGCGCGGAGTGGAGGAGGTGCTTGCGGAGACCGGGCGCATCGACGTGGTGGTGAACAACGCCGGCCTCGGCATCCAAGGGCCAGCGGAGGACATCACCCCCGAACTTGCACTGAAGGTACTGGATACCAACATGATAGGCGCGCACCGCGTGTGCAGGGCCGTGTTGCCGGGAATGCGGCAGCGAAAGCAGGGGCTCATCGTACACATCACCAGCCTGGCGGCGAACTACGGGCTGCCCTTCCGAGGCTTCTACAGTGCCAGCAAGGCTGCCTTGGAGCGGTACGCCGAGGCACAGCGGATGGAACTGGCACCGTTCGGGGTGAACGTGGTCACCCTGCAACCCGGCGAATACCGCACCGGTATCGCCACCTCTCGGGCCCGGCCCACTTCGATCGGCGCCCATTATTCCAAGGCCTACGAGCGCGTGATGGAGGTGCTGAACGGCAGCCTTCATTACAGCCGCGACCCGGATGAGGTGGCGGTGAAGGTCTCCCGGCTGATCAACCAGGCGGCACCGTATGGTGTTCACTACTCAGCGCACGGGGTCCAGCGCCTGTCCGTGCTGCTGAAGAAAATACTGCCCTCGCGCCTGTTCGAACAGCTGATGATGCGGCATTACCGGTAGATCGCGGCTCCGCCCCACCTGCCTGTCGATCCGGCATGTGGAGAACCCGAGCGCCGGCCTGATCCGCCGCCGTCTACCTTCGGCGCATGAAATTCTTCATCGACACGGCCAGCCTGGCACAGATCCGGGAGGCCCATGCCCTTGGCGTGTTGGACGGTGTTACGACCAATCCGAGCCTGATGGCCAAGGAAGGCATCAGCGGTGACGACCCGGTGCTCAAGCATTACGTGGATATCTGCTCGATCGTGGACGGGGATGTCAGCGCCGAAGTGATCAGCACGGACCTACAAGGCATGGTGACCGAAGGAGTACGGCTCGCCGCGCTCCATCCGAACATCACCGTAAAGGTGCCCATGACGCGCGATGGGGTGAAGGCGATCAAGCACTTCACCGGCAAAGGCATCAAGACCAACTGCACGCTGGTGTTCAGTGCAGGCCAGGCCCTGCTCGCGGCCAAAGCAGGGGCCACGTATGTGTCACCGTTCATCGGACGGTTGGATGACGTGAGCACCGACGGCGTCCAGCTCATCGAGCAGATCCGGACGATCTACGACAACTATGGGATGACCACCCAGGTGCTGGCGGCCAGCATCAGGCACCCGATGCACATCATCCAATGTGCCGAGGTGGGGGCCGATGTGGCCACTTGTCCGCTAAGCGCGATCCTGGCACTGTTCGACCACCCCCTGACAACGATCGGACTGGAAAAGTTCCTCGCCGACCATCGGAAAGCCCTGGAGGTGCGCTGATCATGCTTCTGCAGGTCCACCACCGCGACCCGGAGCCCAGGAAGGTGCGCACCATTGCAGGGAAGCTACGCGACGGTGCTGTCGTGGTATGTCCGACGGATACGGTCTACGCGTTCGTTTGCAGCCCCGAGCACGCTGCCGCGATGGAACGTGTGGCGCGTTTGAAAGGGGTCAAGCCACAGCGCGCGGAGCTCTCCCTCCTGTGCAAAGACCTTTCACAGGCAGCTCTGTTCGTTCGACCGATCGATACCTCCACCTTCAGGCTGCTGAAACGGGCGCTGCCCGGCCCCTTCACCTTCATCCTACCGGCAGGAGGCGAGGCACCGAAGCTGTTCCAGACGAACCGGAGGACGATCGGTCTCCGGATCCCGGACCACCCAGTGGTCCTGGCCTTGGTGGAGGAATTGGGTCATCCGCTTGTGGCGGCTTCGGTGCATGATCCGGACCAGGTGGTGGACTACACCACCGACCCGGAGCGGATCGCGGAGCATCTGGGCGCCCAGGTGGACCTGGTGATCGATTCGGGCATGGGCGGGCTGGTGGGCAGCACAGTGATCGACCTTAGCGGAGATGCCCCCGTGGTGCTGAGGCAGGGAAAGGGGTCGGTGGAGGGCCTGCTGTGAAGAGGCATCCCGAGGACCGGACGGTGGGCGCTCTTCGGGCTCACGAGCAACGGACCCTTCGAACCTTGATACCGGTACATCCGATGGTGGAAGGGAACACCTTGATCGGGAATGATGGCCGTTAAGCAGGCTTTGTGGATCGCTTATCACACCGACGCATGGATGGCCATACATACTTTTATCCCGCTGGTTATCAATGGATCAAGAAGAACATCGCCGACTCCCCTCGCCAGCCGTATTCCATATTCTGTTGATCATCAACAGTATAGACGAATCGCATTCTCTGACATATGTATGGCCATACATATGTCAGCATGGAGGCGATCACTTCTCATTCTGCCAACACCCTCCTTCCCTCACCCGCTGAAATGCACGAGGAACAGCCCGGATCACGTCCATCGTTGTCATGCCATCCTGACCCAGTTCCGCAGCGGCCAGATCCCCGGCCAGCCCATGCACCCACACGCCAACCACCGCAGCATCCTCCGCCCGCAACCCTTGGGCCAACGATCCTGTGATGAGACCGGTAAGAGCATCGCCGGATCCGCCTTTGGCCAGTCCGGCATTCCCGGTAGCGTTGAACAGCACCCGCCCGTCGGCCAGGCAAATGGCGGTGTTCGCCCCTTTCACCACCACGACCACGCGCCGCAGCTGCGCGAAGGCTGACGCCTTCTGGATCCGCTCGCGGCTGTCGATCGAAGCACCGAACAGCCTGTCCGCTTCGCCCGGATGAGGAGTGAGCACCGAGCCGGCCCGCACGGATCCGAGCATACCAGGTGTGGCCGCCAGGATGTTCAACGCATCCGCGTCGAACACGATCGGCCCCTTGAAGGTGCGCATCAGCTCATCCAGAACGTGGACGGTGGCCTCGCTCTGGCCGATCCCAGGGCCTATTCCCACCGCGGACCATCGCCCCTCGGGGATGCGGGAGCTCAGGAACGGCATCGGGCCATCTTCGACGACCATCGCCTCGGGTACGGCGCTGTGGATCGCCTGGGCTCCACCCGAAGGGACGTAGGCCGTGACCAGACCGGCACCGCTGCGGGTTGCAGCGGCAACAGCCATCACCGCAGCCCCCAAATGCCCCTGACCACCAGCCGCGATCAGCGCGTGTCCGAAGGAACCCTTGTGGGCATTCCGGTGCCTGTTGGCCAGCCGCCTGCTTACATCACCGGGTTCGACGAGGTGGTGCCGGCTATCGCACGAGGCGATGGCCTCCTTGTCCAGACCGATGTCCGCGATCTGCCATACACCACAGGAGCTGGAGTGCTCGGGCAGGAGCATGAAGGGCTTGGGCACTTGGAATGTGCAGGTCCACTCGGCCTGCACGATCGCGGACCGATCATCAGGACCACCATCCGCCCACGCGCCCGAAGGCAGATCAACGGAGAAGACACGAGCCTTTCGTGCGTTCAAGTCCTTGACCAGCTGCAGGAAGTGACCCTCGAGCGGCCTGTCGAGCCCGGTCCCGAACAAGGCGTCGATCACCACTTCACCCGCCGCGACGGGGGGGATCGATCGGTGCGGGCCGATCAACACGTTGATCGGGAGTTCCTTCGATCGCCTGAGATTGATCGCATTGTCCGCTGAGGACGCATTGGGATCGTAGGGGCACAGCACACGTACGGGCCACTTGCGACCGGCCAGCAGCCTGGCGATCGCCAGTCCATCACCCCCATTGTTCCCCGGACCGCAGACCACCAGGACCGGGCGCGGAGAATGACCGTGGGCCAGCAGGAACGCCGTGGTGAACGCCTTCGCCGCGCGCTCCATCAGGTCGAGGCTAGCGACCGGCTCCCGTTCGATCGTCAACCGATCGATGGAGCGGACCTGCTCGGCGGAGAGAACAGGCAGCATGGCAGCAAGGTATCTGAAATGAAGAAGCCCCTGCCTTCCGGCAGGGGCTTCCTGTTCCGCAGGATGGACTCCTTATTGGAAGTAGAAGTTCATGTTGATGGACACACCGTTGTTGTTGGTGTCCACACCGAAGTCATTGACCTTGGTGCCGCCCTCGATCTCGCCAGGACCGTTGTCGCCAGCGGCGCGATCCCAGCTCGTGGTGTTGAAGCCCTTGCTGGCGAGCATCAGGCCCCAGCCGTACTCAGCACCGAGGGAAACTTTCGGAGCAACGAACCATTCCACGCCCACGAAGGCGTTCAGGCCCACCATCAGGGCACCGCCCATCTTCTCTTCGGTGATGCGCGAACCCGTGTTCTCCAGGCTGTTGCCATACTCGAAGCTCTTCTTCTGTCCGGCGATGCCGAAGTTCAGATCGGCGCCGTACACACCGACCACGCGGGTGCTACCAACACGCTTCTCGAGACCCACACCGATCTGGATCGTATTGCCGCCCCACTTGGTGGAGTTCTCCACCGTGGCGTTCGGGTCGGTCGAACCCGCATCAGGGACGAGGGTCGTCTCCTTGTGGCTGTAGAAGCCCAGGCGCAGGCGGCCACGGAACGCAGTGTTGGCGTTCTTCAGCTTCTTCACACCGATCACGGCGCGGGTCACGCTACCGAACGCGCCTTCGTCACCACCACCGGCCCAGTTGTACGGATCCCACGTGCTGGCGGAGATCCAGCTCGGCACGGCGTTGCCCGTGGTTCCGTTGAACAGGTTGCCAGCATAGCCGATGAACGGGGTGGCGTCGATGGTCAGGCCCCAATCACCATCCTGGGACAGCCAATTCTCACCGCGGTTGCTGGTGATCTCACCCGTTTGGGCGGTCACTGCCGTAGCGGCGGAGATCGCTGCAGCGAACAGTACAGTCTTTCTCATGACGAACGTTTTGGTTTTACGTGTGCTTCTCGTTGATACTCACGGTCCTTCCCGGTCAAAGGTAGGTCCGAGGCGCGGCAAAGCTATTAACAATCGAGGTGGATATCAACAGTTTTTTGTTGATCCATCGATCCGTTCATCGCCTTGGTCAGCCTCATCACGCGTTCGACCGGAGAATTCGGGTGCGAAGATAGCCCCGGTTCTGACACTACCAAGTTCAGGCCAGAAGAAGTGTAGTTCGTCGACTACCGACGATCGGCGAGCATCGGTACGAAGCGGAAGTCGCCATGCTCCTGGCGGTCGATCGAACCGTCGTCCATCCGTCGGATGCGGATCATGCGTTGCACCGGCCCCTCCCCCACGGGAATGACGAGCACCCCTCCTGCGCGCAGCTGGTCCACCAATGGATCGGGCACGTAAGGCGCACCACAGGTCACCAGGATCCGATCATACGGCGCATAGGCCGGCAACCCCTGGAACCCATCCCCATGATACAGGGCGGCCTTGTAGCCCAAGGACTCCAGGCGCGTGCGGGTCGTGAGGTACAGTGGCCGGTGCCGCTCCACGCTCCACACCTTCGCACCCATGGCCGTCAGCACGGCGGTCTGGTATCCGCTCCCCGTGCCCACCTCCAGCACGCGATCCCCGCGACGCACCTCCAGCAACTGGGTCTGGAACGCCACGGTGTACGGCTGCGAAATGGTCTGGCCACACCCGATCGGGAACGGTTTGTCCTCGTAGGCATGAAGCCGAAGGGCACTGTCCTCGAAGAACAAATGCCGCGGCACCTGTCCGATCGCGTCGAGAACGGCCACGGCGCTGATGCCCTTGGTCCGAAGTTCCTGTACCAACTTCCGCCGGGCCCCTTGGGACCGGTAATCATCACCCCGCAAGGTCATCGTTGCAAAAGTAGGAGCCCCCTCCACGGGGCCGGGGCCTATTTTCGCGCCGCTTTCAACAGGCAGCATGTCGGAAAACCGTTCGCGCATCGGGATCCTTGGGGCCGGCCATTTGGGGCGCATCCACCTTCAACAGGCCCTGACGGTGGAGGGCCTTGAGGTGGTGGGCTTCCACGACCCTGACCCGGTGAAGTGCGCAGCGGTGCATGCGGAGTTCGGTATCTCCGCCCTGGGCTCGGTGGACGCCGTCATCGAGGCCGCCCAACTGGTGGACGTCGTGACCCCGACGCTGAGCCATCATGCCTGCGCCATGCAAGCCTTGGCCCGAGGACGCCATGTGTTCATCGAGAAGCCCCTGGCCAACACGGTGGAGGAGGGCCGTGAGCTGGTGCGGATGGCCGAGGCGACAGGCCTCTGCGTCCAGGTGGGGCATGTCGAGCGGTTCAATCCGGCGTTCCAGGCCGCGGTGCCCAGTTTGAAGGAGCCCCTCTTCATCGAGGGTCACAGGCTGGCGCAGTTCAATCCCCGCGGTACGGATGTGCCGGTGATCCTCGATCTGATGGTGCACGACCTGGACCTTGTGCTGAGCACTGTGCGTTCCACGGTGACGGCCGTGCACGCGAGCGGAGTGGCCGTGGTGAGCGACTCACCCGACATCGCGAACGCGCGGATCGAGTTCGCCAATGGTTGTGTGGCCAACCTCACGGCCAGCCGGATCAGCTTGAAGAACATGCGGAAGATGCGCTTCTTCCAGCGGGACGCGTACATCTCCGTGGACATGCTCGCCAAGGAGACGGAGATCGTGCGCATGGAGCCCGTAACGGGGGAACCCGATCCCTTCGCGATCACGCTCGACCTCGGGGGCGACAAGGGCAGGCGGGCGATCCAGTTCGAGAAGCCCGAGGTGCCATCGATCAACGCCATCCGCGAGGAGTTGAGGTCGTTCGCCAATGCGGTCCGCTCCGGCACCACCCCGGCGGTCACCATCCACGATGGTCTCAACGCGCTGGAACTGGCGCACCGCATCCTGGAGCGCATGCAGGAGAACCTCCGGCGGGTGGAACCGTCCGGCCACATACCAGGCCCCCCCGCGCCCACGTTATGATCCATCGGCCCATGCGTTCCACCACCCTCCTCGGATCCATCGCTCTGGCGGTGCTGGGTTCCTGCACCAAGGGCGACAAGGAGGCTTCCTACCTCCAGTTGGGCACTGTCTCGGTGGTCACCGATCCGCTGACCGAGGGCAGCGGATCGAACCGCATCACCGACCTCTGGGTGTTCGTGGATGACAAAGCCCTTGGGGTGTGGGAGTCCGGTTCCCGGTTGCCGGTCTTGCGCGAAGGCCCGGTCGTCATCAAGCTGATCGCGGGGATCCCAAGGAACGGCATCCGGGACGATCGCATCCAATATCCGTTCTATGACACTTGGTCGGGCGCGGTGGACCTGATGAAAGGCGCCACGGTGAGGATCGACCCGGCGTTCACCTATTTCCCGGGCAACGTGTACTGGATCGAGGGCTTCGAGGACCCCGGGTTCAAGTTCACGCGGAGCGCGGACAGCGACACCACGATGGTCCTGGTCAATGACCAGGCCCTGGTGCTCACGGGGAACGGTGCGGGCCTCATCCATGTGGACCCTGCCAGGCCCTATGTCCGCATGGTGAGCAGCGATGCGTTCACCCCGAACGGCGCGGTGTTCCTGGAGATCGACCGGCGCAGTGACCATCGGTTCCTGATCGGAGGCCTGATGGACCCCAGCGGAGGAGGTAGCCCCATCGACCTGCCCTACCTCTATGTGGCACCCACCCTGCGGGATGATGGAGGCATGCCCTGGTCCAAGATCCATGTGGACCTGAGCAGCCTGTTCAACGCACCGGGGATCACCAACAGGCGCTTCTACATTGAAGTGCAACTCGTGGATGGCGCCACGAGCGGGACCATCTACCTGGACGATATCAAGGTCGTGCACCGCTGACCTGAAGCATGGACCGACGCGCCCAGGTCATCCGCTACGTGCTTTCCGACGTCCTCTCGGCCGCCACGGCCTGGACCCTGTTCTACCTGTATCGGAAGACCGTTCTGGAACCCCTGACCTTCGGCCATCCGGTCCCGGTGGAACTGGACCGCAACTACCTGACCGGGCTGGTGGTCATCCCGCTGTTCTGGCTGGGCCTGTACACCATGATCGGCGGCTACACGGACATCTTCCGGCGGTTCCGCACGAAGGAGCTTGGGCAGACCCTGCTGATCAGCGTGCTCGGCGTGGTGGTGATCTTCTTCGCCCTGCTGCTGGATGATGAGGTGCCTGACGGCACCTACCTCTCCCGCTCCTTCGTGGTGCTCTTCGGCCTCCATTTCGGGCTCACGTTCCTGCCCCGGTTCCTGCTCACCAGCCGCACGGTGCGCATGGTGCATGAACGGCGCATCGGTTTCAACACCGTACTGGTGGGTGGGAACGAACGGGCGGTGTCCATCCACCAGGAGATCGAAGGCATGCGCAAGAGCCCGGGCAACCGGTTCGTGGGATTCGTGAGCGTGAACGGCGGTGATCAACAGCTGGGCACCACGGGCCTGCCGCGCCTCGGCAAGTGGACGGACCTGCGCCGCGTGATCGCCGAGAACCAGGTGGAGGAGGCGATCATCGCCGTGGAGAGCAGTGAGCACGAGCACATCAGCCGGATCATCAACGAACTGGAGGGCACCAACGTGCGGATCAAGATCATCCCCGACATGTACGACATCATGGCCGGGAGCGTGAAGATGACCAGCATCTTCGGTGCGCCGCTGATCGAGGTGAACCCCCAGATCATGCCGGCGTGGCAGTTCGCCCTGAAGCGGTTGGTCGACATCGTGTTCAGCGGTCTCGCACTGCTGCTGCTCTCTCCGGTGCTCCTGGTCATCGCCGTGCTCGTTCGCTCCTCCGGTGCAGGCCCCATCTTCTTCCGCCAGGAACGCATCGGCCGGTTCGGCAAACCCTTCCGCATCATCAAGTTCCGCAGCATGGTGGCCGATGCCGAGCAGGCCGGACCGCAGCTCAGCAGCTCCACCGACCCGCGTATCACCCCCATCGGGCGGTTCCTGCGTCGCACCCGGCTGGACGAACTGCCGCAGTTCTGGAACGTCCTGAAGGGTGACATGAGCCTGGTGGGGCCGCGTCCCGAGCGCCAGTTCTTCATCGACCGCATCATGGAGGTGGCCCCCCACTACCGCCATCTGCACAAGGTCCGCCCGGGCATCACGAGCTGGGGCCAGGTGAAGTTCGGCTATGCCGAGAACGTGGATCAGATGGTGCGCCGCCTCAAGTACGACATCCTTTACATCGAGAACATGAGCCTGGCGGTGGACCTCAAGATCCTCGCCTACACGGTCATCATCATGCTCAAGGGCGACGGCAAGTGACCGGTGTGCACGCTGCTGCGGCCCGACCCCCTATTTTCACGCCCCGTTCCCATGAAGTACATCTCCGTCATCGGTGCCGGCCAGATGGGCAATGGCATCGCCCACGTGTTCGCGCAGGGCGGATACCAGGTCACCCTCATCGACATCGCGCAGGACAGGCTGGACAAGGCCGTGGCCACCATAGCGAAGAACATGGACCGCCAGGTCGCCAAGGGCGGCCTCACCGAGGAAGGCAAACAGAACGCTCTGGCGAACATCGCCACCACCCCCGACATGGCCGCAGGCGTGCGCACCGCCGACCTGGTGGTGGAGGCCGCCACCGAGAACGTGGACCTCAAGCTGAAGATCTTCCGCGACATCGACGCGCACGCCCCCCAGGGCTGCATCCTTGCGACCAACACCAGCAGCATCAGCATCACCCGCATCGCAGCCGCCACCCGCCGTGCGGGGGACGTCATCGGCATGCACTTCATGAACCCCGTGCCGGTGATGAAGCTGGTGGAGGTGATCCGCGGATACGACACCACGGATGTGGTCACCCGGTCCATCATGGACCTGAGCACCGCGATCGGCAAGGTGCCGGTGGAGGTGAACGACCAGGCGGGCTTCGTGAGCAACCGGATCCTGATGCCGATGATCAACGAAGCCATCGAGACCCTGTTCCAGGGCATCGGTGGCGTGGCCGAGATCGACACGGTGATGAAGCTGGGAATGGCGCATCCCATGGGACCACTGCAGCTGGCGGACTTCATCGGTCTTGACACCTGCCTGGCGATCCTACGCGTGCTGCACGAGGGCTTCGGCAACCCCAAGTACGCCCCCTGTCCCCTGCTGGTGCAGATGGTGACCGCGGGGAAACTGGGCGTGAAGAGCGGTGAGGGTTTCTACAGGTACACCGCTGGCAGCAAGGACCTGGTGGTGGCACCCGCGTTCGCGAAGTGAACATCCGCGAAGCCACGCCGGCGGACATTCCGGTGATCCAGGGCATCGCCCACGCCTGCTGGCCGGTGGCCTACACCGGCATCATCAGCCCGGCACAGATCGCCTACATGCTGGACCTCATGTACGGAACACCGGCGTTGGAGGCGCAGTTCGGGCCGATGGGGCACCGGTTCCTTGTCGCCGAGCAGGAGGGCCGCGTCATCGGGTTCGCAGGGTTCGAGCACGGATACGGACCGGGGAGATCACGGCTGCACAAGCTGTATGTGCTGCCCGAGGTGAAGGGGAAGGGTGCGGGACACGCCCTGCTCGAAGCCATGCTGCTGGAGGCCATGAAGGCCGGTGATACCGCCGTGGAGCTGAACGTGAACAGGCACAACCCGGCGAAAGCGTTCTACCAGCGCCACGGCTTCACGATCGAACGCGATGAGGTGCTCGACATCGGGGAGGGCTTCGTGATGGACGACCATGTGATGCTGCGTCGGTTCCGACCGTGGTGAGCCGCGGGTCGGGACGACCGGTCAATGCACCCGATCGGAGGCCGTAAGGCCGTAGCGCTTGAACAACCGGGCCTTCCGTTTCTCCAACCGCGCGGTGGCTTTCGGGGTGCGCGCCTCCCGTGCGGCCACGGCCAGCTCACCGGCCTGGATGCGAAGAACGACCTGCTCGATCATCGCATCCTCGCCGAGCGGGTCGTAATCGTCCTTCAGGTCGTTGCCGAAAAGCTTCGCCACACCCTGCCAGATGAAGGCCTGGAAGCCGCCGCGCAACTGCTTCACCAGATCGTAGCCGGTGCTTCCGGTCTCCCGATCGATGAGCTTGATGAGGATGCCACCCTGGGTGATGGTGAGGTCGGTGATCTCCGCCTCGAACTCGGCGCGCAGCTCCGCCTCCGCAAGCTTCATGTACAGGTCCCTCTGCCGGTCGCTTTCGATCGCGGCCACTTCATACCCATACTGCTCCAACAGTTCCGCGCTGACCCGGGCATAAGGCCACACCTTCACCACGTTGCGCACCAGACGGTCGTAGCGCGCGGCCTGGCGGCGGGCCCGGGCGCTGGTGAAGCCTTCGACGCGTTTCTCAGGGAGCAGGATCGTGGGCACGGTATCTCCATCCTCCACCCGCAGGGTGATGAACGGGTAGGGCGAGCCCTCCTGTGCGGCGACCT
Source organism: uncultured Flavobacteriales bacterium (assembly GCA_937872175.1). Classification (GTDB taxonomy): domain Bacteria; phylum Bacteroidota; class Bacteroidia; order Flavobacteriales_F; family PHOS-HE28; genus PHOS-HE28. The sequence continues at coordinate 26,195 of CALMPI010000026.1, forward strand.
TCGGCAGCCACATCAACAGGAACAAGGCGATCGTAACGGGTCTGTGCATGGGACCCCCATTGTGGACGACGGAACAACGCAAAGGTGGGGCCGTTCTTGCCCCTTCTACCCGCTTAGCGCCTCCGAAGTTTCCACAGCGACACGGCATCCGCGACGGCAGGTGCCACCACGGCCGCCCCGGAGCGCACGTCCAGCAGCATGGCCGCGATGGCCGCAGCGGCGCGCGCCTCCACCGGGTCCGTGCCGTCCAGCACCTCGGGACGGAAGTGATCGCGCACGAAGTGCGTGTCGTACGACCCACTGCGGAACGCCTCGTGCCCCATGGTGAACCGACAGAACGGCAGCGTTGTTTCCACGCCTCCGATGGCGTAGTCATCGATGGCCCGTTCCATCCGCGCGATGGCCTCCTCCCGCGTGGCCCCGTGGGTGATCAGCTTGGCGATCATGGGGTCGTAGTGGATCGGGATGGTCATCCCCTCCTCGAAGCCGTCGTCCACACGCACACCGGGACCCTGCGGGGGGCGGTAGGTGGTGAGCGTGCCGATGTCGGGCAGGAAGTTGTTGGCCGGGTCCTCGGCATACACGCGGATCTCGATCGCGTGGCCGTTGATGGCGAGGTCCTCCTGTGTGAAAGGCAGCTTCTCCCCTTCCGCCACGCGGATCTGCAGCTTCACCAGGTCGAGGCGGGTGATCATCTCGGTGACCGGGTGCTCCACCTGCAGGCGGGTGTTCATCTCCATGAAGTAGAAGTTGCGCTGCTCGTCGAGCAGGAACTCCACCGTGCCGGCGCCGACGTAATCCACGCTCTTCGCCACGTTCACCGCGGCCTCGCCCATGCGCTTGCGCAGCTCGGGGGTGAGCACGGCGCTGGGGGCCTCCTCCACCACCTTCTGGTGGCGGCGCTGCACGCTGCATTCGCGCTCGAAGAGGTAGCACACGTGGCCGTGGGTGTCGGCCATCACCTGCACCTCGATATGGCGCGGGCCGGCCACGTACTTCTCGATGAACACGCTGCCGTCGCCGAAGGCGTTCTGCGCCTCGCTGATGGCGCGTTCCAGGCTCTCCTTCAGCTCGGGCTCGGCGTTCACCACGCGCATGCCCTTGCCGCCGCCGCCTGCCGCTGCCTTGATCAGGATCGGGAAGGTGATGGTCTTCGCCACCTTCATGGCCTCCTCCAAGCCGCTCACCGCGCCCTCGGTGCCGGGTACCAGCGGCACACCGAAGGCCTTCACCGCCTCTTTGGCGGCGAGCTTGTCGCCCATCACCTTCATGGCGTGGGGCGTGGGGCCCACGAAGGTCACGCCGGCCTTCTCCAGCGCCTGGGCGAAGGCCCCGTTCTCGCTGAGGAAGCCGTAGCCAGGGTGCACGGCGTCGACCTTGAGGTCCTTGCAGACCTGCACCAGCTTGTCGATCACCAGGTAGCTCTCCTTGCTGGGGGCGGGACCGATGCACACGGCTTCGTCGGCGAAGCGCACGAAGGGCGCATGGCGGTCGGCCTCGGAGAACACGGCCACGGTGGAAATGCCCATCTCGCGGGCGCTGCGCATCACACGGAGGGCGATCTCGCCCCGGTTGGCGACGAGCAGCTTCTGGATCTTCTTCTTGGTCATTTGCGGTAAACGTCCTTTCGATCACCAACGCTCTCCACCCGCACAATGCGCAGGCGGTCTTGTATGGTGTAAAGGATCCGGTACGAACCTACGCGGATACGCCATGCATCGGTGGTCCCGGTGAGTTTCCGGCAACCGGCCGGTCGGGGATTGATGCCGAGCGCCTTGATCGCGCGGAACAGCCTGGTCCGAAGCGGCTCGGGCACCTTCCAAAGCTCACGGTCGGCGCTGCGCGACAGTTCAACGGCGTAGCTCACTTCGCCTTGGACTTCTTCAGCCGGCGCTCGAGATCCGCCAATGGCACCGAGGGCTCCTTCTTCCTGGCCTCGATCAGGATCGCGTCCAGATAGTCCTCCACGGCCTCCCTGTTCTTCTCGATTAGGTCCACATCGATCTGCACGTATCGTTTCCGGCTCTTCTCGTCTCGGATGATGGTCAGGCCCTTCATGGCGTTCGGGTGGATCCACAAATGTACAGGCGGTAGGGAACGCGTCATGCGGTTCTGGCCTGATGTTTGGCACCTTCGGGGCATGCGTGCCTGCCTGCTCCTCCTTGTGGTGCTTTCCGGCACGGTCATCCGCGCCCAAGGCCGGGTGCGCACCATCGAGACCGATAGTGGCCGTGTGGTGCAGCACTACTTCACCACGGGTCAGGTGAGCACGCTGGAATGGACGGACAAGGACGGTCGCTTCGGCCGCAGCCGGGCGTTCAAGCGCGACGGCACGGTGATCGTGGACCACCACACGCGCCGGATCGCCGGGCATGCTTCGGTGCACTTCGAGTATCACGCGAACGGTGCGGTACGCAAGGCCGAGTTCAGCGATGCGCCGGATGCAGGGATCCAATGGTACCGCAGCACCACCACCTTCGATGACCAGGGGAACCGCATGGGCTTCAGCGAGCAGGGGCATGATGACCTCCACGTGATCCCCCGGCCCGGAACCACCTTCACCGCGCCGGTGGAGCCGGTGGGGCCCACGGAGGATCCGGTGCGGGAGCCGGAAGTGGCCATCTGCCAGAAGCTGTTCGTGAACGAGGTGTTCGTGGTGAACGCCACACGGCACGCGGCCAGGGTGCGGGTGCAGATCACGCACCCCTCCCCTGCGCTGGTTCCTGCAGTGCACACGATGGCACCCGGCGACACGGTGCGCCTCGGCACCTATACCATCGGTGAGGCCTTCGAGGGACCGGAGAACCACCTCGCCGTGGAGGCCATGCGGGTGGTGCGGAACCGCAAGCGTCCCACGGCATCAGGTGAGCTGCGCACGAACGAGGCCCAGGTGGGCCCGGAGCACCGCTGCTACTACATGGTGCTGTCCGGCTGGCGACCACCCCGTCGCGAACGGTAGGCTCACTCTCCTTCCATCCCCTCCCAGAACCGGGAGAGCTGGGTGATCAGCAGGTCGAGGTCCACCTCCTCGAAGGGGTGTCGGGTGCGCGGCAGCACCATCACCCCGGCATCCTTCAGCTTGCGTGCGGTGAGCAGGGTGTCCTCCGGGACGGCGGTCGTATCGCGGTCGCCCACCATCAGCAGTACCGGGCATTCGATGGTGGACAGCACCTCATCGGTGAGCAGGGGCGAGCCCGCCAGACGGGTCATGAGGTCGGCGGTGTGCTTCACCAGGTCCTTCCACCGCTCGGGGCCATGCGCGGAAGCGAGCCCCATGGCGAACTCGGGCACCTTCTCCTCGATCATCGGCGGGTCGAGCTTCTTCAACTCCTTCTGGAGTCCTTCGGTCGTCCACACGAGCTTGGTGCCCAGGGTGGCCACGGAGGCCACGCGGCCGGGATGTCGCGCGGCCCAAAGGAGCGCCACGTAGCCGCCCATGCTGTAGCCGAAAAGATGGACCGGAGCGTCCACCTTTTCCAACGCTGCATCCATGTCACGCAGGAAGTGCTCGAACGAAAGCCCGTCGGCCGGCACTTCGTCCTCCCCATGTCCGGTGAAGGTGAGGCTGCGGCAGGTGGCGTGGTCAAGGCTGTCGGCCAGATAAGCGAGCTGGCGTTTGGTGCCGAGCGCGCCGTGGAGCAGGAGGATGTTCATGAGCGTCGCGAAGATGCGGCATCGGCCCTTGGCACGGGTATATTGAGCCCCGTGAGCCACCTGCCCCCGCTGATCGTCGACCTCGGGCTCATCCTGTCCGTGGCCGCGGTGACCACGCTGGTGTTCAAGCGCATCCGGCAGCCGGTGGTGCTGGGCTACATCGTGGCCGGCTTCCTGGTCGGTCCCCATGTGAAGTTCATGCCCACCGTGACGGATGAGGTGAACATCCGCACCTGGTCGGAGATCGGCGTCATCTTCCTGCTCTTCGGGCTGGGTCTCGAGTTCAGCTTCAAGAAACTGGTGCAGGTGGGCGGCGCAGCGGCCGTCACGGCCATCACCACGGTGCTGTTCATGCTGGGCGCGGGTTATGCCACCGGGCAGCTGCTCGGCTGGAGCGGCATGGACAGCGTGTTCCTGGGCGGCATCCTGTCCATCAGTTCCACCACCATCATTGCACGCGCCTTCGACGAACTTGGGTTGAAGACGCGGGGCTTCGCACGGCTGGTGATCGGCGCGCTGGTGATCGAGGACCTGGTGGCCATCCTGCTGCTGGTGCTGCTGAGCACATTGGCGGTGGGGCGGCAGTTCGAAGGCACCGCGCTGTTCCTGGAGATGGGCAAGCTGGCCCTCTTCCTGGCCCTGTGGTTCGGAGGTGGCATCTTCCTCATCCCCACGCTATTCAACCGCACCCGCCGGCTGATGAACGACGAGACCTTGCTCGTGGTGGCCGTCGCGCTCTGCCTGGCGATGGCGAGCCTGGCCGTGGCGGCGGGGTTCAGCGCGGCGCTCGGTGCCTTCATCATGGGATCGGTGCTGGCCGAGACCCTGTTGGCCGAACGCATCGAACACCTCACCCGTCCCGTGAAGGATCTGTTCGGGGCCATCTTCTTCGTGTCGGTCGGCATGCTGCTGGACCCGCAGGTGCTGCGCGACGAATGGGCGCCGGTGCTCCTGATCAGCGCGGTGACGATGTTGGGACAGCCGTTGAGCAGCGGTGTGGGCGCCTTGCTCGCCGGCCAACCGTTGAAGCGTGCCGTTCAGGCCGGCATGAGCCTGTCGCAGATCGGGGAGTTCTCCTTCATCATCGCCACGCTCGGCCTCAGCCTCGGTGTCACCAGCCCCAAGCTCTATCCGATCGCCGTGGCCGTGTCGGTGCTCACCACCTTCGTCACACCGTTCATGATCCGCGGTTCGGAGGGCGTCGCCGCCTGGTTGACGCGCAGCCTTCCGGGCTCCTGGGTGGCGGGCCTGGACCGTTACGCGCAGCAGACGGACCAGGTGCGGGTGACCAGCGACTGGCGCAAGCTGCTGCAAGCCTATGGGCTCAATGTGGGTGTGCTCGCCCTGCTGGGCGTTTCGGTGATCCTGATCGGGGAGCGCCAGCTGCTCCCCTGGTCCACGGCCCGGCTGGGCGCGCGGCCCGGGGCGATGGTGGCCGGATCGATCACCCTGGCGGTGCTGCTCCCCGTGGTGTGGGCCATGACCTTCCGACGCATCCAGCGGGCGGCCTACCGGCATCTGTGGCTCAACCGGCGCGCGCTGCGCGGTCCCCTGGTGATGATCGAAGCGGTGCGCATCGTAGCGGCGGTGGTCTTGCTGTCCCTGCTGGTGAACCGGTTCTTCGGCGCCGGTCCGGGCCTTCTGGCGGCCGTGCTCCTGCTGGCGCTCGCTGTGGTGCTCTTCCGGCGTGGCATGCAGGCCTTCTATCAGCGCGTGGAGCAGCACTTCCTGTTCAACTTCCAGCAGCGCGAGCGTCGCCGACAGCGACCGGAACTGGCGCCATGGGACCTGCACCTGGCGGAGGTGGAGGTGCCGGCCACCTCCGTGGCCGTGGGCCGCACCCTGCAGGAGCTCCTGCTGCGGGAGCGGCACGGGGTGAACATCGCCCTCATCGAACGTGGCGAGCGCACCATCCAGGTGCCGGGTCGGGATGAGCGCCTGATGCCCGGTGACAACCTGGTCCTGATCGGCACGGATGAACAACTGTCGGCGGCCAGCGTGGCCCTTCAGCAGAGCCCGGCCGAAAGCGGCGCACCCACCCCCGACCGCTGCGAGATGAAGCTCTTGAAGTACCGCGTGCTGCCGCGCTCACCCCTGATCGGCCGAACGATCCGCAGCAGCGGCATCCGGGGCGAAGGGAACGCCCTGGTGACCGGCCTGGAGCGCGACGCACAGCGCATCCCCAACCCCGACGGGGCCATGGTGCTTCAGCAGGACGATCTGCTGTGGCTGGTGGGCGATGTGGACAAGCTGCGCGGCTTCATGCACAACGGCATGGCGGTGCGGGAGTAGAGCAAGAAGGGCCGGAGGACCTGGCCCCATGTGCTCATGTGCTCACCGGCAGGCCATCAGCCCGCTTTCCGCGATCAGGCCAGGACCTGCTTCACCCGGTCGGCCGCCTCCTGCAACGCAACGGCGCCGAGCACCTTCAGGCCGCTGTTGTCGATCAGCTCCTTGGCCTCCTTGGCATTGGTGCCTTGCAAACGAACGATGATGGGCACCTTGATGTCGCCGATGTTCCTGTATGCGTCAACGATGCCCTGGGCCACGCGGTCGCAGCGCACGATGCCGCCGAAGATGTTCACCAGGATCGCCTTCACCCGCTCGTCCTTCAGGATGATGCGGAAGGCCTTCTCCACGCGGGCCGCATCCGCCGTGCCGCCCACATCCAGGAAGTTGGCGGGTTCGCCACCGCTCAGCTTGATGATGTCCATGGTGGCCATCGCGAGGCCCGCACCGTTCACCATGCAGCCCACATTACCGTCGAGCTTCACGTAGTTGAGGCCCGCCTCCCCGGCTTCCACTTCGGTGGGATCCTCCTCGGTCTTGTCGCGCATCTCCACATAATCCGGGTGGCGGTAGAGGGCGTTGCCGTCCAGGCGCACCTTGGCGTCCACGGCCGCGATCCTGTCGTCGCTGGTCTTCAGCACGGGGTTGATCTCGAACATGGCTGCATCGCAGCCCTCGTAGGCCCTGTACAGCGCAGCGATGAACTTCACCATCTCCTTCTTCGCAGCACCGGTGAGCCCGAGGTTGGTGGCGATCTTGTTGCACTGGAAGGGGCGCAGGCCCACGCGCGGGTCGATGGTCTCCTTCTGGATCTTGTCCGGATGCTGTTCGGCCACCTCCTCGATGTCCATGCCGCCCTCGGTGCTGTACACGATCACATTGTGGCCGCTGGCGCGATCGAGCAGCACGCTCATGTAGTACTCCTTGGTCTCGCTGGCACCGGGGTAGTACATATCCTCGGCGATCAGGACCTTGTGCACCTTTTTCCCTTGAGGCGGGGTCTGCGGGGTCTTGAGCATCATGCCGATGATGCCGTCGGCCTTCTCGTGCACCTCATCGATGCTCTTGGCCAGCTTCACACCGCCGCCCTTGCCGCGACCTCCGGCATGGATCTGCGCCTTCACCACCCACCACTTGGTGCCGGTCTCCTGGCTCAGGCGCTTGGCCTGGTCCACCGCTTCGTCAGCATTGTAGGCCACCAGCCCGCGTTGCACACGGACGCCGTATTGGGTGAGGATGCTTTTGCCTTGGTATTCGTGAAGGTTCATCGTATCGGTGGTTCGTGCGCCGGCACGGCGCCGGCAGCGGCGCGAATGTACATGCCACGGTCCTGATCCGACCTCCTTGACGCGGTGGTTACCTTCGCCACCCCCGGGTCCCAACCACATGATGTGGGCCGCGCGGACCTGGTCCTCGGAACCATGGTCGCCCCCCTGCCCGCTTACGAAACGACGTTCAAAGGACCGGTCACGGACCTGCTCGCGCGGACCGGCCTGGATGAGCCCTACCTCAGCATGGCCGTGCTGGGGGTCTCCGTCCTCCTGCTCTTCATGGTCCTGGGCCTCCTGGCGAAAGCCCTGAACCGGGTGTTGAACAATGCCGCACGGCGTCTGGCCGGGAACACGGAGACCCGCTTCGACGACCACCTGCTGGACCTGAAGGTGCCGCGCTATGTGGCGCGCGTCATCCCGCTGATGATCGGCTACCGATCGATCCCCCTTGTGTTCGGCGACCTGCCGAGCTGGATGCCGATCGTGGAAAAGGCCTTCATGATCTTCTTCATCGTCCTGTTCGTGAGGATCATCCGGGCCTTCATGCTGGCCGTGCGCGACACCTTGGTGGATGTACCGGCCTACGAGGACAAGCCGCTGAACAGCTATGTCCAGGTGGCATCGCTGGTGATGTACCTGATCGCCGCGATCCTGCTCTTCTCCCTGCTCACGGGCCGATCGGCGCTCACCTTCCTCACGGCGATGGGTGCCGCTTCCGCAGTGCTTCTGCTGGTGTTCAAGGACTCCATACTCGGTTTCGTGGCGAGCATCCAGATCAGCACGAACGACATGGTGAGGCTTGGCGACTGGATCACGATGCCCAAGTACGGGGCGGACGGCAATGTCACGGAGATCAACCTGACCACGGTGAAGATCGAGAACTTCGACAAGACCATCACCACGGTACCGACCTACGCGTTGATCTCCGACTCCTTCCAGAACTGGCGGGGCATGATGGACAGCGGAGGTCGCCGCATCAAGCGGAGCATCCTGTTGAAGGCGAACAGCATCCGCTTCCTGGAACCGGACGAGATCGACGCCTTGCGGGAGATCAGGTTGTTGCGCCCCTACCTGGATGAACGGACCGCCGAGATCGCGGTTCACAACAAGGAGCGCGGGCTGGAGGGCACCACGCCCGTGAACGGCCGACGGCTCACCAATGCAGGCGTGTACTGCAAGTACGTGGACCTTTACCTGGCCCAGCATCCGAGCATCAGCCAGAGCATGACACGCATGGTGAGGCACCAGCCACCCAGCGAGATGGGCCTTCCGCTGGAGATCTATTGCTTCACCAACACGACCGAATGGGTGGCCTACGAAGGGATCATGGCGGACATCTTCGATCACCTGCTTGCCGTGCACCGGTACTTCCACATCGTGCTGTTCGAGCGACCCGGTGCGGATGACATGCGCAGCATGGTCACAGCTGAAAAGAGCCGTTGAGCCATGGGCGTTCGGCATCTTTGCACCCGATGATCCGCGCCACCGGCCTCCACAAACGCTTCGGCGATCTTGACGTGTTGAAGGGCGTGGACCTGCACGTGGCCCAGGGCGAAGTGGTGAGCATCGTGGGAGCCAGCGGAGCGGGCAAGACCACCCTGTTGCAGATCCTCGGCACCCTGGAGCGGTCCGACAGCGGCACCCTCACCATCGGCGGCGCGGAGGTCACCAAACTGGGCAGCAATGCCCTCAGCGCCTACCGCAACCGGCACATCGGCTTCGTGTTCCAGTTCCACCACCTGCTGCCGGAGTTCACCGCGCTGGAGAACGTGCTGATGCCGGGGCTGATCGCCGGTCGCACCCTGAAGGACTGCGCACCGCGGGCCGAGGAGCTCCTCGCCCGGCTGAACGTGATCGGCCGCAAGGAACACAAGCCCTCGCAGCTCAGCGGCGGCGAGCAGCAGCGCGTGGCCGTGGCCCGGGCCCTCTTCAACAGCCCCAGCGTGGTGCTCGCCGATGAGCCCAGCGGCAACCTGGACAGCGCCCATGCGCGCGAGCTGCACCAGCTCTTCTTCGACCTGCGGAAAGAACTCGGCCAGACCTTCGTGATCGTGACGCACAACGAGGAGCTGGCCGACATGGCCGACCGCAAGCTGGTGATGCGGGACGGGGTGATCTGAGGCCGCTACCTTGGTCCCATGCCCGACCCACGGCCCGGCCCCTCCCGGCGCAGCTTCCGCATCGTGCTCGGCCTGCTGATCGGCCTGGCCGCAGCGAACGCCGGCTACCTGGTGGTCAAGGCCTGGCGGGGTCCCCAGGGGATGCACCGGTTCACGGGCGACCGGCAGCGGACGCGCAATGACCTGTTCCAACGCATGATCCCGGACAGTGGTGCCATCGTCTTCCTGGGCGACAGCCACCTGGAACACTATCCCCTCACAGAGGTCTTCCCGCGGTTGCCCGTCGTGAACCGGGGCGTGAGCGCAAGCACCATCGAGGACGTGACCCGGCGCGTGCGCTTCAGCTGCGGGCCTGCACCGGCGCTGATCGTGGTGCACGTGGGCATCAACGACCTGTTCAAGCGCAGGCCGGTGGAACGGTTCGGATCGGACCTGGCCGCGCTCCTGGATACGCTCCGTTCCGCGCATCCTTCGGCGCCGATCCTGGTGGACGAGCTGCTGCCCACCGCGGACACGGGGATGGACGAGCAGGTCCGTCGCTGCAACGCAACGATCCACCATCAGGCGGACCGCATCGGAGCGGAGGTGCTGCCTCTCTATGACGCGTTCGCCCAAGGAGGCATGATCGACCCCGTGCTCAGCTACGACGGCGTGCACCTCAACGCGGAAGGCTACGCTCGCTGGACCACGCTGCTGGCGCCGCTACTTTCGCAGTACACCTCCACGCCATGAACAGGAACCACCTGCGTTCGCTGCTGTTCACCATCGGCCACATCGCCGCGCAAGCCGCCCTGGCCCAGATGCCACCCGGCCTTCCAGGGACCTTTTCCCTGGGTGAAGGGATCACTGTGGTGGACGACACGGACCCGTTCACCCCGAACAGCTTCATCGGTTCGTTCCGGATGGAGACCCGGCTGTACCACAGCAACGTGGAGGAGCGCACCAGCCCCACCACCCTGCGCTACTGGAGCAGCGCCGACCAGGTCCTTACCGAGGCTGCATCCCCCGGCAACCCGGCCATGCGCAGCCTGGTGGACCTGAAGGGCCGGTGGCAGTACATGCTGATGCCCGAGGGCCAGGGCGCACGCATGGCCATGAAGATGCGGAAGAAGAAGGTGGTGCTGGCGGATCCGGGTCAGGGCGAGGAACCCCGGGTGGAGGTCACTTCCGAGACCCGGACGATCGACGGGCACCCGTGCGTGAAGGTCATCGCCCGCAGTGCCGATGGCGTGTGGACCGGATGGGTGGCGCGCGACCTGCGGGCGCCCTTCGCCGACCTCCAGCGGGTGGTGGGCACCGGGGATCCACGGCTCACCCGGCGCATGACCGAGGTCCAGGGGTTCCCGCTGGAATTCGAATGGGTGGATGCCAACGGCGTGGACCGGGTGACCTGCGCGGTGCACGACCTGGTCATCGGCACGGTGGATGCGGGCGTCTTCAGCCTGGACGGCTATCAAGTGATGGAACTGCCGGGCATGGGCCGATGAAGCGCAGCACCAAGCTCGATGCGCTGGAGCGCGTGGAGGTGACGAGCCGCGCGCAATGGAGGGCCTGGCTGAAGAAGCACCATCGACGGACCGAAGGCATCTGGCTGGTGCGGTGGAAGGTGGCCACCCCGACCAAGCATGTGTCCTATGCGGAGGTGGTGGATGAAGCGCTCTGTTTCGGCTGGATCGACAGCCTGCCGCGCAAGCTCGATGCGGAGCGCACCATGCTCTACCTGTCGCCGCGGAAGCCACGCAGCGTGTGGAGCAAGCTGAACAAGGCACACATCGTGCGGCTGGAGGCCGAAGGCCGGATGACCCCGGCCGGCAGGGCCAAGGTAGAGGCGGCGAAGGCCAACGGATCCTGGAATACGCTCGACGCCGCGGAGGCGCTCGAGATGCCCGCGGACCTGGCCCGGGCGCTCGACCGGCGCACGCGATCACGGACCTTCTTCGACAGCCTGTCCCCCAGTGCCCGCAAGATGCTCCTCACCTGGATCGGGTCCGCCCGGACCGCGGAGACCCGGAAGAAACGCATCAAGGCCACGGTGGACGAGGCTGCGCAGGGTCGACGGGCCTTTCCCCCCGCGACGAGGCCACCCGCCCCCTGATCGAACGTCCACGAACCATGACCGCATCCCGTCCCTTGTTCGGCCTGCTTGCGCTGATCGGCCTTTGCCACCAACTCGTCCTTGGCCAGGCCTTGTTCCACAACCGGTACGTGCACGCCCAGTACCCTGCGACCAGCGAGCAATTCCAGCCGTTGCCGAGCGGCTCCACGGTGTTCTTCGGCGCCGGGGCGTCCGCGCCCTTTTTCGGTTCCCTCGGCCTGCTGGACCCGCAAGGCCAGCTGGTATGGGAGCGCCAGGTGGACCTGGGGGGCATCGGAGAGACCGGGGTCGGAGCGGTGCACGACCTCGGCGATGGCACCCTGCTTTGCGCCGTGCAAGGCTGGTACCCGTCGAAGGGGGCCGTGGCGCTGGTGGACACCCTTGGCGCCCTCGTGTGGAGCAGGGACCTGGGGATGCCCGTGTCCGACGTCATCCTCACCGCGGACGGGAACTGTGCGGCCGTTGGATGGCGCAGCGTGCTCATGCCCGGGAGCGACTTCGACCTGCACCTGACGAAGCTGGACCTGAGCGGCAACGTGCTCTGGTCGAAACGGTACCCCGAGCCGGGCAACCTCACCGGGTTCAACTCCCTCGACAAGATCACCTACAACGTGCTGGAACAGCCCAACGGAGACCTGTGGCTCTGCTTCGGATACACCGACCTCCTGGGGGTGCTGAGCGTGAACGCGTCAGGGAGCGTCCAGTGGGTGCGCTATTTCGCCACCGGCATCGAGCACGACGTCTTCCAGGTGGGCGGAGATCCCTGTGCGCTCCTCCCCGACCCGAACGGCACATGGCTGTTCGGCAAAGGCCTCGATCCCAACGGGCCCGGCGATACGTTCGCGATCCTGATCGATGCGCAGGGCCAGGCGACGGCGGGACGTTCCTTCACCGCACCGGGCAATATCCACCTGCGCGATGTGCAACGCGCTCCGGACGGCACCTTCTGGATGTTCGCGGGAATGGGACCCGACCATGCGTTCGTTCATCTCGACCCCAATGCCGATCTGTTGAGCGCGTACAAGCTCAGCGATGGCCTCACGCGAAGTGTCTTCGGCTTCGGCTTGGGGAACGATGGCGCCCATCTGGTCTCACGGGTCCTGCCGGACACCACATGGACGAGCGCACCGCACGCCCGCGAACGGTTCGATCCGATCGCCGGACCGGCATGTGACAGCATGCTGGCCGCGTCGATCGTCCAGGGGACCATGGCCGTGCAGACCATTCCAGGTCCGGCGCTCACCGCGCTCCCCGGCATCCAGTCCGCTTCGCAGTCACTGACGCTCGTTCCGAGGATCGTAACGACCGCACCGGAATGCGGAAGCACCGGACGTGTGGACGCATCTCATGAGCGGACCATGCACGCCTACCCTTCCCCGGCCACGGACATGGTGCACCTCCCGGGATCCGGGTCCGGCGTGTCGTGCGATGTGGAATTGACCGACGCGTTGGGAAGGACCTGGCGGCGGGTGGTTCAGGGCGGGTCCGGGCTGTGGATCGAAGACCTGCCGGCAGGAGCGTACAGCGCGCGGTATCGTGGCACGAACGGGCGGCCCTTGCGGGCCCGGTTCATGAAGGTGGACCGTCCTTGACGGTAGGTGCGGGGCATTCCGCGTCAGGGCATCACCGCGAACCGCACGGCGCGCTCACCGGCGGCCTCCATCACGATGTAGCTGCCCGGGCTCCAACCGGTGACGTCGAACACCACCCGACCGCCAGAGGCGGTGCGCTCCAGCACCACGCGACCGGAAGCATCCACCACCCGCACCCCGGCCACATCCCGCAGCTCGTAGCGGTCGCCCTTGCGCTGCATCCGCAGGGGCTCCGTGTGGTCCGGCACGGAGGTGGCCAGCGGATCCTCGCAGCAGTTGCCTCCGGCGGAAACGGCCTGGGTGCCCGTCCAGCACCCGTACTGCGTGAGGTGGTACCGCAAGATCCCGCCGAACTCGGTGAGGAAATAATGGGCCACCTGATCGGCCGTGTTGCAGCCCCCCTGGCTGGAGTTGATGTCGCAGGAGTAGGCACAGATCATGCTGCCATACCCGTTGCTGTTCGCAAAGGTGGAGGGGGGTGCGAAGCGCACATCGGTCACCGCGTTGGGGGCCCCGTTGATGGTGACGCTGGTGCCCGAGCCGATGCCGCAATGGTCGTTGCTGCCGTTGTAGCCCGCATAGATCACCTGGGTGACGTTGCCGGCGAACGGCCCGGTGAAGACGATCTTGACGAACTCGTAGCTCACGATGCCCACGCGCAGGTCGGGGATGTTCTCGTCCACATTGATCACCAGCGGACCACCGTCGTAGTTCGAGTAGAGGATCACGTTGCCCTGGGTGCTGCACAGCGGTTGTGCGGAGACGTTCGCCACGAGGGCGAACAGGGCGGTGGACAGGCTGATGGTGCGCATCGCGGACGGAATGGTGCACCCAAGGTAGCGGACGGTCGCCATCTTGCGCCGTGGCGAGCAAGGATACCGATGTCCGGGTAAGGCGCCTGCTGGAAGCCGCCTATCGTCGCTATGCGATACCGTCCTTCGCGGAGAGTGACCCACTGCAGGTACCGCGCTCGTTCACCGCGCGGCACGATGCGGAAGTGATCGGCTTCCTCACCGCCACCATCGCGTGGGGTCAGCGGCGCACCATCATCGCGAACGCCTGGCAGTTGGTGCGGCTGATGGACGGGGCTCCCGGCGCGTTCGTGGACGAGGCCTCGGCCAGGGACCTCGACCGCCTGTCCGGGTTCGTGCACCGCACCTTCAACGGCGGCGACCTGCAGCAGTTCGTTCGGAGCCTGCGCCATCTGCGCAGGACGTACGGCGGCATCGAGGAGGCCTTCCTCGACGATGGGTCCGTTGGCGACATGGGAACGGCGATCGCCCGGTTCAAGCGGCGCTTCTTCGAGCCGCGGCACATGGCGCGCACGCGCAAGCATGTGGCCGACCCCTCGCGCGGCAGCAACGCCAAGCGGATCAACATGTACCTGCGCTGGATGGTGCGCACCTCCGCGGAAGGCGTGGACCTGGGGCTGTGGACCCGCATCCGGCCGTCGGACCTGATGGTTCCGCTGGATGTGCACACGGGGCGGATGGCGCGGGAGCTGGGGTTGCTCACGCGCGCTCAGGACGACTGGAAAAGCGTGGTCGAGCTCACGGAGAACCTCCGCCAGCTCGACCCTGTGGATCCGGTGAAGTACGACCTGGCGCTCTTCGGGCTCGGCGTCAACCGGGCGCTCAGCGCTCGATGAGCACCGTGGCGGTGGCGGCGTGGCCGGCCTCGTCGCGAGCGTGGAGCATGTAGAGGCCACCGCCCAGGCCGCTGCGGTCCAGCACCACGGTGGTCGACCGGCGCTGCAGGCGGCGCACCTCGCGGCCCGAGGCATCCACGAGCACCAGCTCCACCCGGCCTTGGAACGACCCATCGAGCAGGATGGTGGCCGTGCTGCTCACCGGGTTGGGCACCACGGTGATGGCGGGCGGCGCGGAGGCCGCGAGCTCCTCCACCCCCACCGTCCCGAAGGTGAGCGTGTTCAGCACCGTGTTGGTGATGATGGGCGCGTTCTGGTCGAAGTAGATGGCGGCCGTGTTGTGCACGGTGGCCCCTTCGGCCGATCCGCTGTGATGGTCGATGCTGAACGTGAAATAGCCCTGGCTGCCGATCGGGTCGCTCGCGCTGTCCGGCAGCTGGATGTCGGGGTAGGTCACCACCAGCAGGCCGTCATCGCTCAGGGCCACCGTGTGCACATGGCTGGAACCCAGCACGCGCAGCGAGGAGAGGTCAAGGTCCTGATCGAGGGTGTCCACCAGCACCACCAGTCCGGCCGGGATGTTGCCCGTGTTCTGGAAGCGGATGGTGTACACCAGGGTGCTGCCCATGTCCGTGAGGTGCTCCGGTCCCGTGCCACGGGGAAGGACCTGCTTGTCGTTGGGGTCCACCGCGCAGCCCACTTCGCTGTCCACCGTGGCCGAGGACGGATGGGCCACGCCGTTCACCAAGGCCACCACGGCGAGGGAATCATCGAGCTGCTCGCCCACATGGTTCTCGTCCGGCATCACCACCAGCACCTGGATCTGGCGGGTGTGGGTGGCGGGCACGTTCACGAAGGTCCACTGGGGCACCCCGTTCACCACGACGTCGGGGGCGGGGACGGCCCCGGCGAAGGTGCTCAGCGGGTCCAGGTGCAGGGCGGCCGTGACATCGGCGGTCAGCGTACCGGTGTTCGACACCGTGATCCAGTACGGCACCACTTCATTGCAGCGGATGTCGCCCGGCGTCAGCCCAGGGCCCAGGGCCACCACGTCCTGATCGGCATGCAGGCCGAAGTCGCGCTCCAGCGCCGTGTTGTTCTGGGCGGTCACCGTCACGTTGTAGAGGTCGGGCGTGGTGTTGGTCCAGCCGGTGACGGGCGGCAGCCACACCGCGTAGGGGCCGGGGATCACGTTGAAGCTGTACATGCCGCTGTGGTTGGTGAAGGTGGCCGGCACATCGGTGGCCTCCACGCGGATGTTGTACAGCCCGTGATCGCTGCCGTTGAAGATGCCGTCGGCGTTCACGTCGTTGAACACGCGGCCCACGATGCTGTTGCCCGCGATGGCCAGGTTGTCGAAGTACACCACGCGGTACTGGGTCACCGAGGCGGTGAACAGCTCGGCATCACCGTCGCCGTCCACATCACCGGCCACCAGCAGGTGGGGATCGACGATCCCGGTGGCGATCACCTGGCGGGGGCCGAAGGTGCCCTGGCCATCGAGGTGCTCGTACCAGGCCAGCTCATCGAGGGTGTTGGAGGCCACGGCCACGTCCAGGTCACCGTCGAGGTCGAGGTCCTGGACCAGCACACGGTCGCTCACCGCCGAGGCGGCGCTCAGGGGCTGGGGCGGGCCGAAGCCGTTGGGCAGGCCGCGCTGCCACTGCAGCTGCTGGTCGGGGGCGCTGGCCATCACCAGGTCCACGAGGCCGTCGTTGTCCAGGTCGCGCGGGGCTCCGATGCCCACGGCACCGAGCACGGCGGGCGAAGCGAAGGAGGCGCCACCGAGGTTCTCGCACCAGCGGAGCTCGTGCGTCAGCGGGTCGTTCCACACCACGTCCAGGTCGCCGTCCGCATCGCGGTCGAAGGCCTCGGCGCGTTCGGCCGACACCGGGCCGGCGACGATGCCGCCCAGGTTGAACTGGCCCAGCCCGGTGGTGTTCTCCATCCAGCGCAGCTGGCCGGTGGTGGTGGTGATCAGCAGGTCCATGTCGCCATCGCCGTCCAGGTCTCCTGAAGCGATCGCCAACGCGGTGGGGCCGTTGCCCACCACCTCTGCGGGACCGAGGCCGAAGGTGCCCACGTTGCGGTACCAGGTGATCGTATTGCCCTGCTCGTCGCAGCCCACGATGTCGATCCATCCGTCGCCGTCCACATCGGTGGCATGGCCCACCACGTCGGTGGTGTTCCAGCTCTGCGCCGGGCCGAAGGACTGACCCAGGTTCACGTGCACCACGAGGCCGTTGCGGCTGCCGATGAGGAGGTCGCGCGCACCGTCGTTGGTGAGGTCCACGAGCTCCAGGCTCTGCGGGCCCTCCACCGTGAACTCATGTCCGCCACCGAACTGCGCGAAGGCAGGCAGGCTTGCGATGCTGATCACGAGGAGAAGAGGACGGGGCGCGTTCATGTTCGTCGAGCTTTGCGCGGCTGTTACGCAGGCACCCTTCGATGAGTTACGTCGGAGCATCGACCGGGAACACCCTGGATCGGACCGGAAGGCTTGACAGCGGCGGCAGGCGCGAAAGGACCGGTCGTATGGCCCGGGGGCGGGCGGGCGGTCCATCCGCCGCATCTTTGCGCACCGGATGACCTTCCTGAACCCTTCCTTCCTGTGGGCGCTCACCGCCCTGGCCATCCCGGTCCTCATCCACCTGTTCCAACTGCGGCGCTTCAAGCGCATCGACTTCACGCACGTCCGGTTGTTGGAGGAGGTCACCCGTCGCACCCGGAGCATGAAGAAGGTGCGTCACTGGGTCGTGCTCGCGGTGCGGTGCGCCGCCCTCGCCGCCCTGGTCCTGGCCTTCGCCCAGCCGGTGCTCCGCGGGTCGGGCACCGGCGCCGTGGCGGGCCGCCAGGCCGTGAGCGTGTTCGTGGACGACAGCTACAGCATGGACGGCCAGAACGCCGGCGGCCGCCTGCTCGACCAGGCCCGCAAGGCCGCCAGCGAGATCATCGGCGCCCAGGCCGCCACGGACCGGTTCCAGGTGCTCACCAACCGGTACGAAGCGCGGCAGCAGGTGCTGGTGGGCCGCGATGATGCCCTGGAGGCCGTGTCGCGCGTGGAGGCCGGACCGTTCGCCCGGCCCCTGTCCCAGGTGCTGGCCCGCCAGCGCGAGGCCTTGGTGCGGAGCGATGAACAGGGGCGCCGCAGGATCCTCCTCACCGACCTGCAACGCCATGCGGTGGACCTCGATGAATGGACGAACGACACCCTGATGCCCGTGCTCATCGTGCCCTTCCAACCCGGCGAAGCGGCCGACCTCAGCATCGATTCGGCGTGGTTCGAGGGCCCGGTGCGCCGCGCCGGCCGGCCCGAAGTGCTGCATCTGCGCATCACGAACCACGGCATGACCGACCTCACCGACATCCCGGTGCGCCTGACGGTGGACGGCACCGTGCGGGCCCTGGGCACCTTCGCCGTCCGTGCGACCTCCGCCGTGGACACCGTGCTCCGCTTCACGCAACTGGGCGCCGGACCGCACTGGGGGGAGCTCGGCATCCAGGACCCGCCCATCGTGTTCGACGATGTGCTGCCCATCGCCTGGTCGGTGGTGGACCGCATCCGCGTCCTGCTCATCGGCGGTGCGCTGCCCGACGGCGACAAGGCCCTGCAGGCCGTGTTCCGCAGCGACAGCAGCTACGTGGTCACCACCGTCGACCTGCGCGCGGTGGAACCGGCCCAGGTGGAGGAGGCCGACCTGGTGGTGCTGAACGGCACGCCCACGATCCCTGGAGGATTGGCCCAGCAACTGCGCGAGCGCGTGGTCGCCGGGGCTTCCGTGGCCTTGTTCCCGCCCGCGGAGCCGCCGGTGGCGGACCACAACGCCCTGCTCACCGCGCTGGGCGCCGGATCCTTCGGCGCCCGTGACACCACCGCGCTCGCAGTGGACCGCATCGACCTCGACCTGCCCTTCTATCGCGAAGTGTTCACCCACCTGCCGCGCAATGTGGACCTGCCTGCGGTGCGTCTTCGGTATGCCTTGCGCACCCCTCCGGGCACCACCGCCCTTCTTCGTACGGTGGACGGACAGCCGTACCTGGCCCTTTCCTCCTCGGGCGACGGCCGCGTGCTGGTGGGCGCCTCACCCCTCACCGACGCCGGTGGTGGGCTCATCCGCCATGCCTTGTTCGTCACCACCCTGTTGCGCATGGCCGAGACCAGCCGCGGTTCGGGACCGCTGTACCAGGTGCTGGGGGCCGAACGGCAGGTTCCGCTGCCCGGCGTGCCGCCCGCCGGCGAGGCCGGGTTCACCCTCTGGGGGCCCGAAGGGCGTTCGTGGGTGGCGGAGACGCGCCGCGGTACCAGGGGCACCGAACTGATGCTCGGGGGCGACGACCTGCAGGCCGGGCCGTACGCGGTGACACAAGGCACGGACACCGTGGCCATGCTCGCTCTGGTGAACGACCGGGCCGAGGCCTCGCGCGACATGATGCCCGTGGAGGAGCTGCGCGAGCAGCTCGCCCAGCGCGGGCTCACCGCATACCGCGTGCTGGACGCCCCGCAAGCGGGCACCGTGCTAAGTTTGAACGAGGTGGACGGAGGCACCAAGCTATGGCCGTGGTTCATCGCGCTGGTCCTGCTCCTCCTCGCCGTGGAGACCATCCTGATCCGAACGAACCCATGAGCCGACTGCTGCTTCGCCAGGTGCACGTCATCGATCCCGGAGGGCCCGCCCATGGGCAGGATGTGGATGTGCTCGTGGAGGACGGCCGCGTGACCCGCATCGGGCAGCGGTTGGCGAAGGGCGATGCGCAAGAGCTGCGGCGCCCCGGCATGCACGCCTCACCCGGATGGATCGACCTGCGCGCCCACTTCCGTGAACCCGGTGATGAGCCCAAGGAGGGTGTGCTCAACGGACTGGAGGCCGCCGCCGCCGGTGGCTTCACCGCGGTGGCGGTGCTGCCCAGCACGCGGCCGGTGATCGACGACAGCAGCCGGGTGGAACACCTGCTGCGCAAGGCCGAGGGCCACCTCGTGCGCCTGATGCCGCTGGGTGCGCTGAGCAAAGGCCTGCTGGGGCAGCAGCTCGCCGAGCTCTACGACATGCACCGGGCCGGCGCGGTGGCCTTCACCGACGACCAGGAGCCGCTGCGCAACCCGAGGCTGCTCCTCCTGGCCCTGCAATACGCCCGTGTCTTCGGCGGCACGGTGATCACCTTCCCGCAGGACCCCGACCTGCTGGGCCAGGGGCAGATGCACGAGGGGCCGTTGAGCGCACGGCTGGGCATGCGCGGCATGCCTCCGCTGGCCGAACAGGTGCGCCTGGCCCGCGACATCGCCCTGCTGGAATACGCCGCATCGCGCCTGCATGCCGCCACCATCAGCACCGCCGAAGGCGTGGCCCTGGTGCGGGCGGCCAAGGCGAAGGGGCTGGCGATCACCGCCTCGGTGGCGGCGCACCACCTGCTGCTGGACGATGGGTGCCTGCGCGGCTTCGACACCGTGTACAAGGTGATGCCGCCCCTGCGCGATGCCGCCACCATCGAGGCCCTGCGCGAAGGCGTGAAGGACGGCACCATCGACACGATCGTCAGCGACCACCGTCCGGAGGACATCGAGCACAAGAAGGTGGAGTTCGGGCAGGCCGCGTTCGGCATGGGCGGCATCGAGACCGCCTTCGCGGTGGCCAACACCGCCCTGAAGGGCCACATGAGCCTGCGGCGCATCATCGAACGGTTCACCCACGGCCCGCGCAAGGCGCTCGGACTGCCGGTGCAGCACATGGCGGAAGGCACGGCGGCCGACCTCACGCTCTTCGATCCGGAACTGAGCTGGACCTACGAAAAGGCCGGCGCGGTAAGCCGGGCGGACAACTCGCCCTTCTTCGGTCAACAGCTCACCGGACGGCCGCTCGGCGTCGTGCGGGGCGGGCGGCACCGCTGGAGCCCCGTGCTTCAGGAGGCCGCCGTCTAGGAAGCCTTGCCCGCCGCCGCGTCGATGCTGTCGTTCATGCGTCGGAAGCGCTCGATCAGCTCCTCGTCCGTGTACTGCAGGTTCTGGATCATGGCCCTCGCGTCCTGGGCGAAGCGATGGTCCGGGAAGCGGTTGATCACCTCTTCGTAGGCCGTCTTGGCGCGGCCCTTCTCCTTCAGGTCGGCATCGATGGTGAAGGCCCGCAGGTAATAGGTGTCGGCCAGCCGGCCCCACTTCGGGTATTCCTTGATGATGCGGTCGTACAGCAGCACGGCGTCCTGCGGCTGGCCCAGGCCCTTGCTCATGCCCGCGGCGCGGAAGAGGTACTCCGGCGCCATGCTGTCCGTGGGAAAGGCCTTCGCGTAGGCCTTGTACACGTCGAGCAGTGCCTGCGCACCCCGCCGGTCGAACACGGTCTTCGCGAAGAGCGTGTCCTCCATGGTCCGGATCCGCGCGCCCATCTCGGGGGCGGGTAACTGCGTGGGGGCGTCGGTGGCGGGTGCGTCGGACGCACCGCCGCCGCAGGCGGTGATCAGCAGGGCCAGCAGGCCGGGGAGTAAGATGGTCCTCATCGGGTGGTCTTCAAGGGGGGGAAGCGCATCTTGTACTTGGCGTCGGTGCGCCCGCGCGAGATGTCGCGCAGCCTGCCCTGCAGCAGCTTGCGCCGCAGCGGGGCCAGGTGATCGGTGAACAGGACGCCGTCCAGGTGGTCGTGCTCGTGCTGGATCACCCGGGCCGCGAAGCCCTCGAAGGTCTCCTCGTGGTCCTTGAAGGCCTCGTCCTGGTACTGCAGCACGATCCGCGGCTGGCGCGACACCTCCTCGCGGATGCCGGGGATGCTGAGGCAACCTTCCTCGAAGGGCCACTCCTCCCCTTCCTCCTCCACGATGTAGGGGTTGATGAAGACCTTCTTGAAGCCGATCAGGTGCGCGTGCTCGGGGTCGGGCTTGCCGTCCTCGTCCTCCGCGAACGGTGAGGCGTCGACGATGAAGAGGCGGACGCTGTGGCCCACCTGCGGAGCGGCGAGGCCCACGCCGTTGGCCGCGTACATGGTCTCGAACATGTCCGCGATCAACTGCTCAAGGCCGGGATGCCCGGGCTCGATGTCCTGGGCCACCTTCTTCAGGACGGGGTCGCCGTAGGCGCGGATGGGAAGGATCATCGGGGCGCGAAAATACGGCGCGTCAACGGGTGGTGCACGCGGCCGGAAGGTCCCCCGCCGTCAGCGTCCGGGGTTCCGGTTCATCCAGTCCTGCAACAGGATGGTGGCGCTGATGCGGTCCAGCTGCCCCTTGTCGCGCCGGGCCATGCGCCCTTTTCCGCTGGCCAGCAGGGTGCGTTCGGCGAGCACGCTGGTGAAGCGTTCATCCACCACCTCCACGAAACAGGCCGGATGGGCCTTGCGCAGCGCCTCCACCACGGCGATCGCGGGAGCGGTGCCGTCGGTGACGCTGCCGTCCAACCCGCGCGGAACGCCCACTACGAAGCCGTCCACCGCTTCCTTCGCCAGGTAGCGCTGCAGGTAGACCGGGAGCTCGGCCGTGTCCACGGTGTCCAACGCGCTCGCGATGATGCGCATCGGATCGGTGACAGCGATCCCGCAACGCTTCGCTCCTGGATCGATGGCCATCACGCGTCCCATGGGGCGAAGATCGGGAATGAGTGTGGAGCTCCCCTGCCTCAAAAGCCCACCCTCCCGCAACAGTGGACAGTGCTCCCCACAAGCTCACCCTCCCGCAACAGTGGACAGTGCTCCCCGCAAGCTCACCCTCCCGCAACAGTGGACAGTGCTCCCCGCCAACTCACCCTCCCGCAACAGTGGACAGT
>CALMPI010000027.1 GCA_937872175.1 uncultured Flavobacteriales bacterium
CAAGCTCACCCTCCCGCAACAGTGGACAGTGCTCCCCGCACGCTCAGCCAAATCGCGGTGGATCTTCAACCACCAAAGGAGGATGGCGCGAGCATCCGCTCGATCCAACTAGCGACGACCAGGAGTCCGCCGAAGCCAGGGAGGTGTCCGAACCGACGAGTAGCCGGGGTCATGTATACGTACAACAACCGGCCGATCTCCTGACAAAGTCCGAAGGCCCTTTCCACATCCGCCTTGGTCATGTACTCCATCCGACGGGCATGGTGGAGCATCGATCGCACCTCGTTGCACGAGCCCTTGGCGATGACCAGATACCTGTTGCGATCCGCTTTCGTGGGCCGCCCATGGCCTTCAGCGATGTTGTTCATGATGGACAATGAGGCTCGCAGCAGCTGGTCCTTGAACCAGAACCGCTTACTGTCGCCGAAATGTGTCTCCAGCAGCGCCAACAACTCTCCGGAACGCTGCCAAGCCTTCGATTCTTCGAACGTCGCTGTCATGTCCTTGTGCTTGTATCCGAAAACTAACCCATCGCACGGATCTCAGCTCCATTCGGCGCTTGAATTTGGGTAGGCCCCGAGATCGTGCGCATTGGCCTGGGTCCGCGGACAACCACTGTGCGCGTAGACCTGGGTTGGCGGGCAGACACTGTCGAGCGCGGGCTGAGCGTGTGCGCCGGCACTGTGCGCGCCGGCTGGGCTCGCGGGCAGCCACTGTGTGTGTGGGCTTGGGCTCGCGGGCAGGCACTGTCAAGCGTGGGCCTGAGTTCGCGGGCAGCCAGTGTGTGCGCGGGCTTGGGCTCGCGGGCAGGCACTGTCAAGCGTGGGCCTGAGTTCGCGGGCAGCCACTGTGTGCGTGGGCTTGGGCTCGCGGGCAGCCACTGTGTGCGTGGGCTTGGGCTCGCGGGCAGGCACTGTCGATCGCGGGCTGAGCGGGTGCGCCGGCACGGTGCGCGTCGGCTGGTTTCTTGGGCAGGCACTCTCGCCATCTTTGTCCCATGCACGAGATGATCGAACTGGCCTGGAAGGACCGTGACCTGTTGCGGGACGCCGACGTCGTGAACCACATCGAGACCGTGATCGAGAAGCTCGACCGCGGCGAAGTGCGCGTGGCCACCCCGCCCACATCCCCCGACGGCGACTGGGTGGTGAACGACTGGGTGAAGAAGGCCGTCATCATGTATTTCCCCATCCGCCAGATGCACACCTTCGAAGTGGGGCCGCTGGAGTTCCACGACAAGATGAAGCTCAAGCACGGCTATGCCCAGCTCGGCGTGCGCGTGGTGCCCCATGCCATCGCCCGCTACGGCGCCTATCTGGCACGCGGCGTGATCATGATGCCGAGCTACGTCAACATCGGCGCCTACGTGGACAGCGACACCATGGTGGACACCTGGGCCACGGTGGGCAGCTGCGCGCAGATCGGCAAGGGCGTGCACCTGAGCGGCGGCGTGGGCATCGGCGGTGTGCTGGAGCCCGTGCAGGCCGCGCCCGTGATCATCGAGGACGGCTGCTTCATCGGCTCGCGCGCCATCGTGGTGGAGGGCGTGCGCGTGGGGCGCGAGGCCGTGCTCGGCGCCAACGTGGTGCTCACCGCCAGCACCCGCATCATCGACGTCACCGGTCCGGAGCCCAGGGAGGTGCGCGGGGTGGTGCCCCCGCGTTCCGTGGTGATCCCCGGCACCGTGCCCAAGCGCTTCCCCGCCGGTGAGTATGGCGTGCCCTGCGCGCTCATCATCGGCCGGCGCAAGGAGAGCACCGACAGGAAGACCAGCTTGAACGAGGCCTTGCGCGAGCACAGCGTCGCCGTATAGCCCATGGAGCTCCTGGTCATCCTGCTGCTCACGCTGCTCAACGGCTTCTTCTCGCTGAGCGAGATCGCCCTGGTGAGCCTGAAGCCGGCGCGCATCCAGGCGCTGGTGGACCAGGGCGACCGCCGCGCGCGCACCATCCAGCGGCTGCTGGCCGACCCCGAGGGCTTCCTCAGCTCGGTGCAGGTGGGCATCACCCTCATCGGCATCATCGCCGGTGCCTACGGCGGGGCGGCCCTCACCGACGACCTCGAGGCCGTGCTGAAGGGCTGGTCGGCCCTGGCGCCCTACGCGCACAACACCGCCTTCGCCGTGGTCATCGGCGGCATCACCTACTTCACCATTGTGGTGGGCGAGCTGGTGCCCAAGTCGATCGCCCTGGGCGCGCCCGAGCCCATCGCCCGCTTCGCCGCGCCCATCATCCGCGTGTTCACCCTGGCCACCTACCCCATCGTGAAGCTGCTTTCGTGGTCCACCACCCTGCTGATGAAGCTGGTGCCCGTGCGCGAGGACCGCTCGGACCAGCTGAGCGAGGAAGAGCTGCGCGCCATCATCCGCACGGCCAACGTGCAGGGCGTGCTGGACCAGGCCGAGAGCGAGGCCCACCAGAACCTCTTCCGCTTCAGCGCCCACCGCGCCCGCACCCTGATGACGCACCGCGGCCAGGTGGAGTGGATCGACAGCACCCGGCCGCTGCCCGAGATCGTGGAACAGGTGCGTCACAGCCTGCGCTCCAAGTTCCCCGTGTGCCGCGGCACGGTGGACGAGATCGAGGGCACCCTCAGCGCCCGCGACCTGCTCGAACAGGAGGATGGCCCCGGCTTCACCCTGCGCCAGGTGGTGGTGCCCCCCATCATCGTGCCCGAGAGCGCCGAGGCCTTCGACATCCTCAAGCGCTTCAAGAAGAGCAAGCAGTACATCGCGCTGGTGGTGGACGAGCACGGCCAGTTCGAGGGCGTGGTGACGCTGCACGACCTCACCGAGGCCATCGTGGGCGACCTGCCCGACGAGGACGAGGAGCACCCCGGCCACATCGTGCAGCGCGCCGATGGCAGCTGGCTGGTGGACGGGCAGGTGCTCATCGGCGACCTCAACCAGCGCGTGGGCCGCACCCTGATGGACGAGGAGGAGACCAGCTACGCCACCGTCGCGGGCTTCTTCCTGGGCCGGCTGGAGCGCATTCCCACCGCCGGAGACCGCATCGAGGCCGAAGAGTTCACCGGCGAGGTGGTGGATATGGACGGCAACCGCATCGACAAGGTGCTCATCACCCCCCGGGAACGGTGAAGCGCTTCCTGGTGATCCAAACCGCCTTCCTGGGCGATGCCGTGCTGGCCACGGCACTGCTGGAGAAGCTTCACGTCTTCTTCCCCGACGCCGCCATCGACCTCGTGGTGCGCAACGGGAACGAAGGGCTCTTCGAAGGCCACCCCTTCCTGCACCGGCTCCACGTGTGGGACAAGCGCACCCACAAGACCAGGAACCTCCTCGCCCTCATCCGCGCGCTGCGGCGGACCCGATACGACCACATCATCAACGCCCAGCGCTTCTTCAGCACCGGCCTAATCACCTTGCTGGCGAGGGGGAGGGAGAAAGTGGGCTATGACAAGAATCCCTTGAGCCTCTTCTTCACCCGCACGGTGAAGCACGTGATCGGCGACGGGCGGCATGAAGTGGACCGCCTGAACGCCCTGATCGAACACCTCACGGACGGCAGCCGTCCCCTGCCCCGCCTCCACCCCACACCGAAGGCTCGCGCGGAAGCCCATGAGCACATGTCCGCATGGGCACATGAGCACACGAGCACGGGGGCACACGGCCACATGCCGTACGTCTGCATCGCCCCCACCTCGGTGTGGTTCACCAAGCAATGGCCCGAGGCGAAGTGGGCGGAGCTGATCGCGCAGCTTCCCGCCGATGACCAGGTTTACCTGCTCGGTGGACCCGGCGATGCGGAAGCCTGCCGACGGATCGCCGGAGCCGCCGGCCGTGGGGAGGTGCTGGCCGGCAGGCTCTCCCTGCTCGGCACGGCCGCGCTGATGGAGGGCGCCACCATGAACTACGTGAACGACAGCGCCCCGCTGCACATCGCCAGCGCCATGAACGCCCCGGTGACGGCCATCTTCTGCAGTACGGTGCCCGCCTTCGGCTTCGGACCGCTGCGCGCCAACGGACGCGTGGTGGAGACCGCCGAGAAGCTCGACTGTCGGCCGTGCGGGCTGCATGGGCACACCGCCTGCCCGAAAGGGCATTTCCAGTGCGCGGAAGGGATCGGGGTGGAGCAGGTGGCTGCCCCGTGATCGGGCCGCTGTGGGGTTCTGTAAGCACCCCCTTTTTAGGCGCAGTGCATTGTAAAGGTACTTCTTGGTGTGG
>CALMPI010000028.1 GCA_937872175.1 uncultured Flavobacteriales bacterium
TCCGCGACAGCATGAAGGGCGCGGCGGACGGGGTGGTGAGCCTCGGGGACGTGTTCCGGGCGGTGTTCAGCCTCATCGGGGAGTACATCGCGCCGGTGGTGGAGTTCTTCCGGGGTGCCTGGGAGCAGGCGGTGGACTACGTGGGCGACAAGTGGAACAGCCTCGTGGACACCATCAGCACCATCCTCGGGGCCATCCTCGGGTTCATCAAGACCATGGTCAACACCCAGATCGGTGTCTGGGTGGGTGCCTTCAAGACCATCGTGGGGGTGTGGAACCTCCTGCCCGAGGCGTTCCGCTCGCTCGGGGCCGCTGCCGTCAACGGGCTGCTGGACATCGTCAAGACTGGCGTGGAGGGCGTGGTCAAGGCGGTTGGCGACCTCCTGGAGTTCATCGGCCAGGCGGCTGAGCTGGTCGGGCTGGACAACCCCTTCGCCGGGCTCGCGGACAACTTTGAGCTCAACCTGGACCGCTTCCGCATTGAGGGCGGGAGGTCCGTGGGCGAGGTGTTCAGCGACATCGGCAGCGTGGCCGCCAGTTCCTTCAACGAGGCCCTGAACACCGACTACATCGGGACCTTCGTGGACACCATCATGGCCCGCGCCCGGGAGATTGCCGAGGCCCGGGCCGCCATGCGCGCAGCCAACGTGGAGAATGACGGCGGCCCCGCCGCGCCCGGGCTCCCGGGCGGTGCTGCTGGCTCCGCCCGCGAGGTCGCGGACCAGGTTCAGCGCATGCGCGACCTCCTGGAGGAGATCAGGGGACCCATGGTGGACTACCAGGCCAACCTCCAGGCCCTGGACAGCCTCCTCGCGGCTGGCGCGATCACGGCGGAGGAGTACGCGGACAAGTGGCGTGACATCCGCATCGCCTTCCTGGACACCCAGACCACGTTCGCTGCGGGCCTTGAGCGGGGCTTCCTGAAGGTCCAGCGCGACCTGGAGGACATGGCCAGCCAGATTGAGGACGTGCTGACCAACGCCTTCAAGAGCGCAGAGGACGCCCTGGTGGAGTTCATCCAGACGGGCAAGCTGGACTTCAAGGGCTTCGTGAACAGCATCCTTGAGGACCTCATCCGGCTGTCCGTGCGCCAGACGATCATCAGGCCCCTCGCGGGCTTTCTCGGGAACCTCCTGGGCTTCGACGGTGCTGAGGCCCTCGGGGGAGGTGGCGGGGCAGGAGCTGCTGCCCTCACTGGCTCCGCCACCGCTCTTACCGGCTCCGCCACCGCCCTCACCGGGGCGGCAACGGCCCTGTCCTCCGCTGCCGCTGCCATGGGCGCGGCTGGCTTCGGCGGAGGGCTGGGCGGAGGGCTGGGCAACCAGGTCAACCAGGCTACGCAGGCAGCGGCGGGCGCGGCGCAGGCAGCTTCGACGGCGGCGGGCTCTGTCCAGCAGCTCCCCGGCATCTTCGGGGCGTTCCAGGGTGGCCTGTCTGGCATCTTCGGCGGGCTCCAGAACGGGCTCGGGGGCCTGTTCGGGGGCTTCGGCCAGGCGCTGAGCGGCCTGTTCGGCAACCTGCTGAGCGGCCTGGGCAACATCTTCTCCTCCATCTTCGGCGGTGGCGGCGGGGGCGGATTTGGGGGCTTCCTGACTTCGCTCATCGGGGGTATATTCGGTGGCGGCGGCCTGGGCTTTGCTACCGGAGGCGGCTTCAATGTTGGCGGAGGCGGAGGGGTGGACAGTCAGCTTGTCGCCTTCCGCGCATCGCCCGGGGAGCGCGTTGAGGTCAAGCGGCCCGGCCAGGACAGTCAAGACGGCGGGCAGCGCCAGCAGATCGTGTTCAACATCACGACCCCGGATGCCGAGAGCTTCCGCCGGTCTGAGAGCCAGATCGCAGCGCGCATGGCCCGCATCGCCAACCGGGGGAGGCGCAACCTTTGAGCTTTCATGAAGTCCAGTTCCCAACCGACATCAGCAAGGGCTCCGCTGGCGGCCCGGAGCGGCGCACCGATGTGGTGACGCTGCGCTCGGGCTATGAGGAGCGCAACACCATCTGGAAGCACTCGCGCCGGAAGTACGATGCGAGCCTTGGGCTGCGCTCCCTCAACGACCTCCACGAGGTGCTGGAGTTCTTTGAGGCCCGCTCGGGCCGCCTGTACGGCTTCCGGTGGAAGGACTGGGCTGACTACCGCTCCGGCCCGCCCCAGCGCCAGGTCAGCCGCACTGACCAGCTCATCGGGACCGGGGACGGGACTGACACGACCTTCCAGCTGGTCAAGCGCTACACCTCCGGCGGCGTGACCTACATCCGCGACATCCGCAAGCCGGTCAGCGGGACCGTCCTGGTGGCCGTGGACGGGGTGGCCCAGAGCGAGGGCAGCGACTTCACCGTGGACTACGCGACCGGCATCATCACCTTCGCCTCGCCCCCGGGGGCTGGTGATGACGTCACCGCCGGGTACTGGTTCGACGTGCCCGTGCGCTTTGACACCGACTACCTGAGCATCAGCGTGGACGCCTTTGAGGCCGGGGCCATCCCGGCCATCGACATCCTGGAGGTGCGCGTGTGACCAAGGCAGTCCCGTCCGCCCTCCAGACACACCTGAGCTCCGGGGCCACCACCATGGCCCTGTGCTGGAAGGTCACGCGCCAGGACGGGCTTGTCCAGGGCTTCACCGAGCACGACTGTGACCTGACGTTCGGCGGCACCACCTACATCGCCCGCTCGGGCTTCACCGCGACGGCGGTGGCCCAGTCCCTCGGGCTCGCTGTGGACAACCTGGACGTGGACGGGGCGATCAGCGCGGACACCATCAACGAGGATGACCTGGCGTCGGGCCGGTACGATGACGCTGAGGTGGAGCTCATCTGGGTCAACTGGGCGGACGTGTCCCAACGCCTGACCATGTCCCGGGGCAACATCGGGGAGGTCAAGCGCCAGGAGACGGCCTTCAGCGCTGAGTTCCGCTCGCTGGTCAACAAGCTCGCCCAGAGGACCGGGCGGAGCTACCAGCGGACCTGTGACGCCATCCTCGGGGACAGCCGGTGCAAGGTCAACCTCGCCTCCTCCACCTACCGGGCCACCGGGACGGTGACCAGCGCGGCGGGGGGACTCCTCGTGCTGGGGGGGCTCGGGAGCTTCAGTGACGGGTGGTTCAGCCACGGGCGGATCACCTTCACCTCCGGCAACAACAGCGGCCTGAGCTTTGAGGTCAAGTCCCACACCGGGGCCAACGTGACCCTGTGGGAGGTCCCGCCGGGCGCGGTCCTGTCCAGCGACGGCTTCACCCTCACGGCTGGCTGCAAACAGGACTGGGAGACGTGCCGGGACAAGTTCAGCAACCTCGCCAACTTCCAGGGCTTCCCGGACATCCCGGGCCAGGACTACATCCAGAAGGTGGCTGTCCAGGGCGAGGCTGTCTTTGACGGGGGGAGCCTGCGCACGTGACCAAGCGAGCTGACATCACCGCTGCGGCCCGCTCCTGGATCGGGACCCCCTACCACCACCAGGCGTCCGTGAAGGGCGTCGGGTGCGACTGCCTGGGCCTCCTCCGGGGCGTCTGGCGCGAGGTCATGGGCGCTGAGCCCGAGAAGGCCCCGCCCTACAGCCCGAGCTGGGATGAGGTGAACCCCCAGGAGCACATGCTGCGCGTCAGCCACAAGTACCTCCGCCCGCGTGAGCTGACGTGCCGCGTGGAGGGGACGGTGTTGGTGTTCCGCATGCGCGACGGGGCGGTGGCCAAACACTGCGGCATCGTGGTCCCCGGCAACCGGATGGTCCATGCCCAGGAGGGGCACGGCACCGTGGAGGTCACGCTGGGGCCGCACTGGGACCGGCGCGTGGCCGGGGCCTTCAGCTTCCCGGGGGTGCGCTGATGGCAACCCTCCTCCTCAGCGTTGCCGTCAACGCCGGGCTCTACTTCCTGAGCCGGGCGCTGGCCCCGACCGTCAAGACAGAGGGGCCGCGCCTCAAGGAGGCCCAGATCACGTCCTCCACCGAGGGGGTGCCGCTCCCGCGCCTGTTCGGGCGGATGCGCCTGGGCGGCAACCTCATCTGGGCCACCAACTTCAAGGAGACCAAGACCACCACCAAGTCCGGGGGCAAGGGCGGCGGAGGCGGAAAGCAGCAGACCACCACCTACACCTATGACTGCAGCTTCGCCATCGCCTTCTGTGAGGGCGGGACGCAGACCCAGCTGGGCCGCGTCTGGGCTGACGGGAAGCTCCTGGACCTGTCCAAGCACACGGTGCGCTTCTACCCCGGGAGCGACACGCAGCTGCCCGACAGCTACATGGAGACCATTGAGGGCGTCGGCCAGGTCCCCGCGTACCGGGGCACTGCCTACCTGATGTTTGAGCGCTTCCCGCTGGGGGACTAGGGCATCCGCATCCCCCAGATCACGGCGGAGATCATCAAGCCCCTGGACGATGTCGGGCCGGATGACCTGGAGGAGCTTCTGGAGGCGGTCTGCCTCATCCCGGCCTCGGGCGAGTTCGCCTATGCCACCGAGAGCTACCTGCGTGACGATGGTCGCGGGGGCGTGGTGGCGGAGAACGTCCACAACAGCGAGGGCATCGCCAACGCTGTCCGCTCGCTGGACCTCCTGGAGCAGAGCGCCCCCAACCAGCAGGCTGTCCTCCTCGTGGTGAGCTGGTTCTGCGGGGACCTCCGGGTGGGCAACGCCCAGGTCAGGCCCAAGGTGGAGTTCAAGGTGAGGGCCGCCTATGAGAGCGAGAGCGCCTATGTCCACTACATCGACGGCACGGATGGGGCGCTGGTCACGATCACCAATGACGGGGGCTCCTCCGCCAACGTGGACGTGAAGCTCAGCGACACGGGGGCGGTGGTCGCGTCCTACACCATCGCCTCGGGCGCGAGCGTCAACCACAAGTTTGACCAGAACGCTGCCTTCACCATCGTGGGCGTCGTGTCCGCCGGGGGCGCTGACGACAACACGGTGCGGACCACCGTGGACGTGTACCGCAATGAGGGCATCTTCCCGCGTGACTGGAAGGTGAGCGGCCTCAACCGCGAGGACGCCCAGGAGGTCCCGCGCGACCCGGCCAACCCGGGCAGCCCCATCTACGGCGGCACCCCGAGCGACATCAGCATCAAGGAGATCATCGCGGACATCAAGGCCCGGGGGTGGCGCGTCATCTTCTATCCCTTCATCCTGATGGACCAGCTGGAGGGCAACGGGCTCCCGGACCCCTACGGCGGCACCGAGCAGCAGAAGTTGCCCTGGCGCGGGCGGATCACCTGCCACCCGGCCCCCGGCCAGCCCGGGACGGTTGACAAGACCGCGACGGCGGCCACCCAGGTCAACAACTTCTTCGGCTCCGCTGCCGTGGCCAACGTCCCGGCGGGCTCTGACGGGCTCCCGGCCTGGACCGGCTCCGCCAGCGAGTGGGGCTACAGGCGGATGGTCCTCCACTACGCCCGCCTGTGCCAGATGGCCGGGGGCGTGGATGGCTTCCTCATCGGCACCGAGCTGCGGGGCATCACGCAGATCAGGTCCAGCGCCTCCGCCTTCCCGGCGGTGACCCAGCTCCAGACGCTGGCGGCTGATGTGCGCACGATCATGGGGAGTGGCCCCAAGATCGGGTACGCGGCGGACTGGAGCGAGTACCACAGCTACAGGCCGGGTGACGGCTCCAACGATGTGTACTTCAACCTGGACCCCCTCTGGGCTGACAGCAACATCGACTTCATCGGCATCGACAACTACCTGCCCCTGTCCGACTGGCGCGACGGGACGGCCCACGCGGACTATGACGAGGCCAACGGCATCACCAACCCCTACGTGATGAGCTACCTCAAGGGGAACGTGGAGGGCGGTGAATACTTCGACTGGTTCTATGCCAGCGACAGCGACCGCAACAACCAGGTTCGGACGCCCATCAGCGACGGGGCCTATGGCAAGCACTGGGTGTTCCGCCAGAAGGACATCCGCAGCTGGTGGAGCACGGCCCACTACAACCGCCCCGGGGGCGTGGAGAGCGGGAGCCCGACCGGCTACACCCCGAGCACCAAGCCCGTCTGGTTCACCGAGTTCGGGTGCCCGGCCATCGACAAAGGGCCGAACCAGCCCAACGTGTTCTATGACCCGAAGTCCTCTGAGAGCGCCCTGCCGTACTTCTCCAGCGGGCGGCGTGATGACCTCATCCAGCGCCGGTACCTTGAGGCCATGTACCAGTACTGGCGCGACAACGGCGGCTCCATGGTGGACACCGCCAACATGTTCGTCTGGACCTGGGACGCCCGGCCCTATCCCGAGTTCCCCTTCAGGACTGACGTGTGGTCCGACGCGGAAAACTGGCGGCTGGGCCACTGGATCACGGGCCGCCTCGGGGTGGTCCCGCTCGCGCTCCTGGTCCAGTACATCTGCCGCCTCGGGGGCCTGACCAACGAGGACGTGGACGTGTCCGGGCTCTACAGCTCGGCAGCCATCGTGCGCGGGTACGTCATCGACAACATCATGAGCCCCCGCGACATGCTGGAGCCCCTGATGGGCGCGTACAGCTTCGACGGCTATGAGAGCGAGGGCCTGGTCAAGTTCAACCTCAAGTCCAACTCCATCGTGGTCCCGGTCACGCTGGACCAGCTGGTGTCCACCGAGAAGGAGCCGGGCGGGTACTACCTGACCCGGGCTCAGGAGACTGAGCTGCCGTCCACCGTCAAGCTCGCGTTCTATGACGAGGAGCACGATTATGACCAGGCGGCGGTGGACGGGCGCAAGACCACCGGCAACTCCCTGAACGTCCAAGACAGCGAGTTCCCGATGGTGCTGACCATCGAGTACGCCCGGGCGCTCGCTGACATCATGATCCACGAGGCGTGGATGAGCCGCGACCGGGGCGAGTTCAGCCTGCCCAACAGCCTCATCCGCGTGGACCCGGGCGACGTGATCCAGGTGGAGGTCAAGGGCCGCCAGTTCAACCTCCGGGTGACGGGGGCGGAGGCGGGCGAGTACCGCAAGCTGGAGGTCCAGGGCTTCGACCAGTCCGTGTTCGATGAGCTGGACTACGGCGGGGGCAGCACGAGCACCGGCACCATCGCCCAGGTCGGGCGCTCGCTCGTGGAGTTCATGGACCTCCCGCTGCTGACCGGGGCGGAGCCCACCCCCTGGGCACCCCGCGTGGTGGCGTTCCAGACGCCCTGGCCCGGGGCGGTCAACGTCTTTGAGGATGACCTGGCCGGGGGCTATGACCTCAACGTGCAGCTCCCGACCGCCTCCCCCTTCGGGGAGCTGGTGGCCCCGCTGTTCAGCGGGCCGGAAGCGGTGTGGGACAACGGCAACACCATCCTCGTGGACATGTACGACAACACCCAGCTGCTGTCCACCACAGAGCTTGCGACCCTCGCGGGGGCCAACGCCATCGCGGTCCAGAACAGCTCGGGCGGCTGGGAGATCATCCTGTTCCAGAACGCTGAGCTGGTGGACACCCGCCGGTACCGCCTCAGCAAGCTCCTCCGGGGCCAGCTGGGCACCGAGACTGAGATGCGCGACCCGGTGGCCGCCGGGGCGCGGGTGGTGTACCTGGACGCGGCGGACCTCGTGGCGCTGGACATCACCATCGGCCAGCTCAACGCCCCCGTCACGATGGGGTATGGCCCCGCCTCGCTTG
>CALMPI010000029.1 GCA_937872175.1 uncultured Flavobacteriales bacterium
CGTGCAGATCGAACAATACCACCGCTACGGCAGCCTGGGCAACGAGCTCAGCAACATTTGCCTGTTCAGCAACTGCCGGTTCCTGACCACGGCGGATTTCCCCGGGATCGGGAACACCATACCGCAGAACATGGCCCTCCTCTTCGATGTCAATGGAGTCCGGTTCACGAATTGCGCCTTCGAGAACCAGGCCTATGGCACGTTCCCAGGGCCCGACCAGCGCGGAAGGGGCATCGTGGCCTGGGCCGCCAGCTTCACCTGTACCGGGGGCATGAACTACGTGCTGCACGGCTTCCGCAACCTCACCGCCGGGGTCCTCAGCGCCGACCACGACCCGGACTTCGTGACCCGCGTGGACGGGATGGACTTCACGAACAACAAAGTGGGTTTGTACGACCTGGGCAGCGACGACCCCATCTACACCAACAACCGCGTGAGCACGCTGGATGTGGATCCGCTCTCCGGCGAGACCACGATCGGTTTCTTCCTGATGCAGAGCAACCGCTACACCGTGGAGCGCAACAGCTTTGCGAAGCCGGCGACGGCCACGGCTCCCAGCGCTGGCATTTGGTTCAAAGGCCCGCAGCCGGAGGACAACCGCATCTACGACAACAGCTTTGTCGATCTGGACTTCGGCTGCGTTGTGGAAGGCGATCACCATACGCCTACCGGGATTACCGAGGCACCAATAGGGCTACAGATGCTCTGTGGCTATCACGAGAACAACTTCGTGGACCAATTCGTCCTTCCATTCGGTTTCATCCGAAGGGAACAAGGTGACAATAGCCCAGACCCCAAGCGGTGCGCAAACAACGAGTTCAGCCCGGGTGCGGACTGTGATCCCGGCACCCCGGGACCATCCCTACACCCTTTCGTCTATGCGCTGTTCGACTATGGCTTGGAAGTGCGCTACCACTACTACGACAATGCCAACAGCCCGCAGATGCGCCCCGAGTGCATTGAGGACATCAACGGCAACGACCTTTCCGTCACGGGCTTCTGGTTCTATGACCTGTTCGACCATGCTCAACCTGTTGCGTTCAATCGAGAGACCGATTGCGACAAAGGGGATCTGGACGAACACCAGCAGGGCCTTCAAGAACTGCACGCGGACTATCGTTCCAAGCTTGCCGTGCTGCACAGCGCGATCACCAGCTACAACGGCACCGTGGACGGCGGCGATCGGCCGGACCTGTTGGACGCCATCGCTGATCCGGTGGCCTGGCCCAGCCATGCCCTCCGCACCCTGCTGTTGGATCGTGGGCCCTTGAGCGATGACGTGCTCGCCGAGGCCATCCGGCGCGAGGTGGCCATGGACCCCTGGCACCTCACCCAGGTGCTGATCGACAACAGCCCCTTGAAGAAAGACGTGGAGATCGTCCTCGATGAGAGCGAGGCCTTGTCCGAGTTCTTCTTGTCCCTCCTGGCCCAGTACAGGGAGGGTACCAGTGCGCGCGACCTCTTGGAGCAGGAGCTGGCGATCCGCCATACCGACAAGGCCGTGGCCCAGCGCCGCCTGATCCAGGCTGTAGCCCAGGACAGCACCCTGGAGGGCAGGAACGACACGCTTGCCTTGATCTTCGGTAGCGACACCATGCATTGGGGCGACCGATATTTGTACATGCTGCATCTGTCCAACAGGGACTTCACGGCCGCGCACGCCCTGGCGAACAGCCTGCTGCAGGTGGCGCCGAACGAGGGGCTGGTCACCTTTGGCGAATTGCTGGAGGACATGCTAGGTGACCCGAACAGCATTTCCGCACCACCCGTTGCGGCATTGGAAGCTCTCGCCTTCGGCGAAGAGAACAGCGGGGCCGCCCATGCCTGGACGAGGCTCCTGCAACTGTGCGCCACGGACAGCCTGCCGCAGGGCTGGGTGCCCGAACCCTACCGCAGCGCCTTCTACCCGCCCGAGAAGTACACGGGGAACATGACCCCTCTGCTGGGTGCCTTCCCGAACCCCGCGCGCGACCGGGTGATGATCAGTTACCCCGAAGGAGCAGAGCTCGGTACCCTGGAGTTCTTCGATGCGCAAGGCCGACTGAAGAGGACCATGGCGCTGCAAGGCCGCAAGGCCTTCGTGGAGGTTGACCTGAACGGCTGGAGCGAGGGGCTCTATCTGGCCCGATTGATCTTCGAGGGCCACCGGATCGGCGAAACGAAATTCAACGTGGTGAAATGATGCGCTCGATCGCATGCATGTCGATGATCGTTCTGGCGGGCACCATGATGGTGCCCGCTCAGAACGGTTTCATTGTGCATCTGGACAGCGCACAGAGTGGCAAGCCTGGATCTGGCCGTAGTGTGTTCGAGGTGAGTGATGGGTACCTGTTGTTCATGCACCAGATCTCGCACGACGGCTCGGGCAAGACCCACCTCTTTGTGCGAAAGCTGGATGCACAAGGCCAGTTCGTGCATGAACGGGAGTATGCCTTTGGAGACACCAGACATTATGCCTTCGGGCAGGTCTCTCCGGTCTGTGCGATGGATACGGGCGGCTTCGCCAGCGTGGTGCTTGAAGGGTCTGATTTCTGGGCGCATTCGTACCTCTATCGGTTCAATGAGGAAGGCGACACGACCGATCGGAAGTTCCTGTTCACCTACGACCCTACCGATTCGCTGACCCACTTCTTCCATCAGACCAGGCAAACCGCAGACGGTGGTTTCATCGCCGCTGGGTTCTACGATCCGCCGGCGATCGCCGATGGCGCACGTGCCTTTGCGGTGCGGTTGAACGCCGATGGCGATACCCTTTGGACGCAGCGCTATGGCCAAGCGGATCAATCCACCCTGGCTTACTCATGTGCCGAGATGCCAGGAGGCGGGTTTCTGCTAACGGGGGTCAACTACAGGCTGGGCGTGAATGATGAGCAGTTCCTGATCCGCACGGACACCTCGGGCAACTTGCTTTGGTGGCGCCAGTTCGGGGAGGATGCCACGGGGGTCTTTGCCGTGCGCATTGCCCCGGACAGCACCGTCATCACAGCGGGCGAATACCGGGAGGATAACTGGCCCAACTACTGGCAGCAGGTCATGTTCACGAAATGGAATGCGCAAGGGGATATCGTCTGGCAGAAACGGTCGCATCACAATTACTTGAGTGGAGCGTATGACATGGAAGTGCAAGAGGAGGGCTCGTTCATCGCCTGCATTCGCGTGGGTCCGGCCATTACTCACATCGCCAAGTTCAGTGCGCTTGGTGATAGTCTTTGGAGCCGAGGCTACACGGTCTTCATAGACACACATCAACCTCGAGACATCAGCCTCACCTCGGATGGTGGTTTCATCAGCACTGGCTTTGTGTATCAGGACAATGCCGGCGGGCTCCCAGGGCTGCAGACCACCTACGTGATCAAGACCGACAGCCTGGGTTGTGTCGTACCGGGTTGCCACTTGGTGGGGGTGCAGGAGTACGCCATCGAGCTGCAGGAGCACCTCAAGCTCTGGCCAAACCCGGCCACGGATCACCTGCGCTTCGAGCTGGAGCTGCCCGAGGGGGTGGCCCTGCAAGGTGCCGTGCAGGCCGTGCTGCTGGACGCCACCGGGCGCGAGGTGCTGCGGGAAACCGTACGGCCGAACGGCAACCTGCTCTCGCACGTGCTCACCCTCTCGCCCTTCCCAGCCGGGTTGTACCACCTGCACCTGGCGGATGAGAAGCGCTGGCTGGCGGGGGGAAGGGTGGTGGTGGAATAGAACGAGATGGGCCCATACTTCACCTTCAAGAATGGCCGCCCCGGAAGTGCCGCAGCGTGGGCCGTGCAACTGGGCCTGGCGGGGCTGGACAGCCTGCCACCCGCTGTGATCCCGGCGGAATTGCGTACGCTGTGGGAATCACGACGCAGAACATGGACCGCCGAGGACATGCTGCTGAGCGCATACCCCAACCCCGCCCGGGAGCGTGTAATGCTCACCTACCCGGAGTGGGCCTCGTACGGTAGCGTGGAGGTCTTTGATGCCCAGGGATGGCTTATGTGCGGCATTGCACTGCAAGGTCGCGCGGCCTTTGTCGAACTGGAATT
>CALMPI010000030.1 GCA_937872175.1 uncultured Flavobacteriales bacterium
GGCCGGGGGGGGGGGGGAGGACGGCGTGCTGGCCGCCCTCCCCGCGGCGCCCCGGGGCGCGGCCCGCGGCGCGGGTGGCCGCCGGCAACCCGGCCCCGACGAGCCCGCGCCCGGCGCCCCCGCCGTAGATGCTGGCGGTGATCGGTGGTGCGGTGAGGGCATCGCTCTTGTCACCCCGTCCGCTGCCGCCCATGTAGATGCTTGCACCGATCGGTGGGGCCATGAATGCGCTGCTCAGATCACCCCGACCGCCACCACCGAAGTACATCGGATGTGCGGCCCCGGTCACCGTCACCTGGTCCACGGCGACACTGGGTCTCGAGCCGGAACCTGACAGGTCCCGGACGACCCACCGCAACTGAACGACCGGCTGATGATCGCACGCGGCAGGCAGCGCGGCCGTGAATGGGACGGGATCGAGCGGCGTGGTCACTGCGGAGGTCTGGGCGGTGGTCCCTGTGGTGTAAACAGGCCCGGTCAGCGTGGAGAAGGGTCCGCTTGTGCCCACGCGGTATTGCAGCGTCGCCTCCTGGATCCGTGTGTTGGTGGTACCGTTGTAAGGGTTCCGGATGGTCATCAGCTGATAGCCCACCTGGACCGTGCTGAGCGCGCTTGTGCTGATGCTGAGCACGAGCGCGGCGTTCATGGTGCCGCTGTTGAGGATGCCGATCGCCCCGTTGTAGTTGTGCAGGCCACCAGTATTCACCGCAGCGGTGCTGTTGGCGATCAGCGCCACATCAGCGGTGGGCGCACCCGTTTCGAACGTGGAGGAGGCCGTGGGGCCGATGCGCCACCCCCGCCATCCCGCAGGATAGCTGGTGCTGCTGTGCGGGGTACCGGTGAAGGTCTGTGAATATGGCAGTGACTCCGGGACCGGATCGGTCTGCGCGAGCGCTGCGGCTTGCGGGAGCAACAGGAAGGCCGTTCCCCATAGTTGTCCGGGAAGGACGGCGAAAACCCTGTACCATGACCTGGTCATCGGCCACGATCAAGGGGCGGTGCGAACGCCGCGGCAGCCGAATCCTTCGATCCGGATCGTCCAGTTCGCGGAGGCGCCCAAGGACCGGTCCGATACATGCAACCGGTCAACATCGGCCGCCGGGGTCGTCGACGCGCCGCCTCGGAGTCCGAGCTGATCGTAGTCCGTAACAGGGGGCCAGCTCACCACGTCATGTGCACCCGTGCCGGTCAATGCTCCATTGCCATGTATGCCCGTATACGCCCGCCCGGCCGCATTGCCCGCGCTGATGACGATCTCATATTGGTTGCCCGCCAGTTCCATGATGCCGTAGTAGCTGGCCCCGGCCGTCGTGCGCCCCGTGTTCGCCGGGTTCGCTGCGAAGATCCCGACCCGCATCGCAGCCGTGTTGCCGTGGACCGCGTTCCCTGCGCTCGTGGAGTAGCCGTTGCTGATGCCCTCGTTGGCAGTGAACGCGTTGGCCAGCGCGTACGCGTTGGGCGCCACGATCGTGGTCGTGCGCCATGGGAATTCGTTCACCAGTGGTGGCAATGGCCCACGGCAGGCCTTCTCGTACTCCAGCTCGGTCATCAGCCGCAGCCCGCTCCAGTCCAGATAGGCCAGCACATCTCTGGCGAGCATGTTGTTGCATGCGACCCACTGGCCATCGTCCGCCTCGCCTCCGATCCCGTTCGCGTTCGCATCACAATAGAACGTGATGCTGCTCTGGGGGTCCACGGTGGCGTCACAACGGATGCCATTGCGATCCGCCACGATGGTGTTCTCCGTCATCACATAAGGGAACGCGATCACCGAAGTGCCCGGGCTGATGTCGCTCTCCACGCGCGCGGCCTGTTGGGTGCGCGTGAGGCTGTTCAGGAAGTCGACGTACTGCTGCTGGCTCATTTCGTACTTCATCATGTAGCTCGCCGCATAGCCTTTCGGGAACGAGGGCGGGAGGGTGCCGGCTTCGATCTCGCCGTCGGCCCAGAGCTGTCCAGCGTCGATGTATATGCTGCCGCCCTCTTGGAAGATCTGGTATGGCTGGCCTGTCGTCCCATTGCGGAACGCGTTCGTCTCCGTGCCGCCGGTGCCCAGATGGAACGCGCCCTGGTTGATGTGGACCATTTCGATGGCGTACACACGCACCTCGCGGATGTCCTCGAACGCGGATCCCATCGCGCCATAGTTCCACCGCAGCTGAACGCCCGTGGCGCTGAAGGTGCCGGTGCCATCCGCATCTCGGCGGATGAACACCCCAACGGCGGGATTGGTGCTGGCGTTGTAGGCCGATCCCGGCTGCACAAGACCGGGCTCCACCAGGCTTCCCGAGGGAGCGACATGGCCGCTCGGTTCCAGCAGCGCATGGGTGTACCCGCCATCACCGGGCAACTTGAACTTCACGAACACCCAGGCCGCATCCCAATTGGCCACGCCGTTGCCGCGCCAGCTGTTCTCCCAGCCGATGTCGAACTGCACCATCACCTCGGAACCGGTGTTGCCGGTGAGCGTGGTGTTGGATACCTGGATGTTGTTGGCCGTTGCGCACTCCCCAAGGAGCACGCCTCCGAGGGCGAGAAGGATGGAAGAGGACTTCATGGGTTGTGTTCGGCGATGCGTGGGCCGGATGGATGCGAAGCAACGCTGGGCCTCTGCGTCGCTCAATAACCCATCAGGGTTACGCTCACGCCCCGGGATACACCTTCCGGATCGCCTCCATGCGGCCGCCCACCTGCAGCTTGCTGTAGATGCGCCGCACATGTACGCGGATCGTCTCGGTGCTCAGCTCCAGCTTGGCCCCGATCTCCTTGTACTGCAGGCCCGCCGCCAGCCCATCGAGCACCTGCTTCTCGCGTTCGCTCAACTTCTCGTCGTTGATGCGCTGCTGGGTCTCCTTCTGGAAGCTGTTCACCACCAGGCGTGCGATGGCACTGTTCATGGGTGAGCCGCCCCGGTGGATGTCGCGCACAGCCTCGAGCAGCTCCTCCGCCGGGGTGCTTTTCAGCAGGTAGCCGGTGGCCCCGGCGTACAGGGCCTCGAAGATGTACGCCGGGTTCTCGAAGATGGTGAGCATCAGATATTGCACCTCCGGCCGCATGCGCTTGGCCTCGCGCACCGTGTCGATGCCGTTGCGGCCCTCCATGTTGATGTCCATCAGCACCACGTGCAGCTCCAACTCGGGCAGCTTCTCCAGGTACGCATCACCGCTCTCGAACACGCGCACCACCAGCATGTCCCCGGCCCGTTCGATGCGCCGGCGGATGAGCGCACGCAGCTCATCGTCGTCCTCCACGATGGCGATGCGGATGGGGGATGCGGCCATGCGACCGCAAAATACGAGGTCCCCGCTTCAGGTGAGTTGCATGCGCAGGTGGATACGCGTGCCCCGGCCTTCGCCGCTTTCCACCGTGAGGCGGGCCCCGCAGCGTTCCGCACGGTGCCGCATGTTCTCCAGGCCATGCCCGCGGACCTGGTCGACGGCGATGCCCGCACCGTTGTCCTTCACCTCGAACTCCAGCGCGGTGCCGCTGGTACGGAAGCGCGTTTCAATGCGCTCCGCCCTGGAATGCTTGATCGCGTTGTTCAGCGCCTCACGGAAGATGAGGTAGATGTCGCGCTTCACCGCCGGTTCCAGCGAACGGTCCGGCCCCTCGTGCGCGCAATCGATGCCGTGCTCCACCTTGCTCCACTTGAGCATCCGCTCGGCATGGGCGCGCACGCGCTCGGTGAGGCCCGCGAGGGAGTCGTGGTGCGGATCGATGGACCAGACGATGTCGCCCAGGGATCGATTGGCCTCCCCCGCGATGCGTTCGATGTCGTTGGCCAATGCCTTCACACCCTCCACATCGGACGATGCTGCCTCCAGGGCCTCGGTGCTCAGTAGCACGAGCTTGGTGAGGTCGCTGCCGAGCTGGTCGTGCACGTCGCGCGCGATGCGCATGCGCACCTCGGTGGCCTCGCGAGCGCGTTCGCTCTCCACCAGCTTTTCCTGGGCCGCTTCGATGATGCGTTTGGCCCGGGCCGTGTACCGCATGCGCAGCCACGCTGCGGATCCCAGCACAGCGGCGATCGCCAGCAGGGCCAGCAACCAGGTGCGTTGTTCGCGGTGCTCCGCTTCGGTCCGCGTTCGTTCGGCGACATGGCGCAGGCTGTCGGACTCCGCGGCCCGCTTGTAGGCGTACTTGAACCCACTGCGCAGCAGCTCGCGTTGGTTCTCCTCGCGCAGGATGCTGTCGTTCAGCAGCACCACCCGCTCATGCACCATCAGTGCTTCCTGCCAGCGACCCAGTGCCTTCAAGGCGGCATACCGCGCAGCGGCCGCATCGCGCTGCAGGTTCAATTCCTCCGCGCGTGCGGCGGCGCTGTCGGCGGCCATGGCCATCAGGAGCGCACGGGCCGGTTCCCCTTCCCGCAGCTGCACGGTGCTCAAGCCCACCAACGCATTGCCCAACCCGTATGGCAGGTCCTGTTCACGGGCCATCGTCACGCTCTGGTCGAAAAGCGCCTTGGCATCACCGGGCCGGTGTTGCTCGAGCAACAGCGTTGCCATGCGGTTGCGCACGTTCACCAGGCCATGGTGGTCGCCGATGCCCAGTCTGATGGACTCGCTGCGCCGGTATGCACGCAAGGAGCCGGTGGTATCGCCCAGTTCCGCAAGGCACGAACCGATCTCCTCCAGTTGCGTACCCAGTTGATGCTGATCGTCCAGCTCCTCCGCCATCGTTGCAGCACGACGGTAGTACCCGAGCGCCTCGTTCCAGTCGCTCTGATTGAGGTACAGGCCGCCGAGGTTCGCCAGCGACGTACAGATGCCGCGCTTGTTGCCGAGCACTTCCTGGATGTGCAGGCTTTGTTGGTAGAGGTCCACGGCCTTGCCGTGGTCGCCGCGGAGCATCTGCACGCGCCCGATGGCGTTGAGGTCGTTGGCGATGCTCGTGCTGTCCGCCAAGTGCTCGTGGAGGGCCAGGCCTTCCTGATAGAGCGCAAGCGCAGTGTCCAATTCCCCGAGGTACGAGAGCATGCTGGCCATGTTGGTGATCACGTCGGCCTGTCCGTCCAGATCCCCATTCCTGCGATGCAGGGAAAGGGCCGTGTCATAGTGCAGCAAGGCCGTGCGCATCCCGCCCCGCACGTACTGGACCGCTGCGAAGAGCTCGCTGGCCCGGGCCTCGAAGACCTTGTCGCTGCTCACGCGCGCTTCCGCTTGCAGCGTCCGCGCCAGTACCTCGGCCGTGTCAGGAGCGCTGAACAGGTAGCCGTCCCACGTGAGGTCATAGAGGGCGGTGAACCGGATGCTATCCGGGGCGGACCGGTCGAAGGCCAGGGCCCGCAGGGAGTCCAGGTCGGATTGCGCGATGCAACACCCCGTTGCAAGGATCCACGGGGCGGTGATCAGTGCGCGGAGCGGTTCACGCATGTGGCTCGGCAGGGAACATCACGGCGAAGGTGAGCAAGGTACCCGTTCCGGCTCCGCTCCGCACATGGAGCGTTCCGCCCAGGCGTTGCGCCCGGACCTGCATGTTCCCCATGCCATATCCGTTGCCGCGGATCGCGTCCATCCCGACGCCATTGTCCTCCACTTCGAGTTCGACACGTGTGGCCGTGGTACGGAACTTCACCCGGATATGCCCGGCGCCCGCATACTTGATCGCATTGTTCAGGGCCTCCCGGAAGATCAGGTAAATGTCGCGCTTCGCGGCGGGATCAAGGGCCCGGTCAGGGCCGTCGTGCCCGCAATCGATCGTGTGCGCCGCCTTGCACCAGTTCAGCATGAGCTCGGCGTGGGCGCGCACGCGC
The DNA here is from genome assembly GCA_937872175.1 of uncultured Flavobacteriales bacterium. Lineage (GTDB taxonomy): Bacteria > Bacteroidota > Bacteroidia > Flavobacteriales_F > PHOS-HE28 > PHOS-HE28. Next base: position 5,756 of record CALMPI010000030.1, read on the forward strand.
TCGGCGAGCCCCGCCAGCGAATCGTGGTGGGGGTCGATGGACCAGACGATGTCACCCAGGGAGCGGTTGGCTTCGCTCGCGATCCGCCCGATGGCGTCGGTCAGGGCGGGCAGGGCCTGCGCGTCGCTCTGCGCGAGCTCCCTGGCCTCGGTGCTCAGCAGCACGAGCTTGGTGAGCTCGCTGCCCAGTTGATCGTGGACGTCGCGGGCGATGTTCGTTCGCACGTTCTCGGCTTCGCGCCGTCGCTCGCTCTCCATCAATCGCTGTTGCGTGGTGAGAAGTTCGGCGTGTTTGGACCGCAGGGCCCTTCCGCGTGCGCGCAAGAGCAGGACGAGGCGGATGAGGAGGGCCGCGATCGTCACCGCGATGATCAGGCCGTAGCGCAGCCTGTCCGACCGGACCTGCTCGTTCCGCAGTCGTTCCGCGGCCAGCAGGGAGTCCCGATACCGCTGGAACTCCACGTCCCTCGCCGCCAATGTGCGCACCTTCCCAAGTTCAAGGTGGGAGATCAGTGCGCTGTCGGCCGCCCGGTTGAGCGCGTTCACCAGTGCCGTGGTATCGCCTCGGGCGACGAGCACCGAGGAAAGGTTCCGTTCGACCGCCGCCAGGCTTCCTTGATGGCCGACTTCGGCCGCGATGTTCATCGCCTCCGTAAGCCGTTGCTCCGCGGCGCTGAGGTTGTTCCGCTTGCGGTCCAACTGCCCTTGGATCAGCTTGTACTGCCCGATGGAAGGCTTGTGATCCCACTTGCGCAGGATGGGATCGGCCAGGGCCAGGTATCGATCGGCCGAGTCCAGTTCATCCCGTTGCAGATGGTATTCCGCGAACGAGAGGTAGAACTCCGCGAAGTTCATGGGGTGCCCGTCCTTCGCCAGCTTGGGCAGGGCCTTTCTCAAGTAGATCAAGGCACTGTCCGTCCGACCCGTTCTGGCCATGGCCCGTGCAAGGTTGCCGTATGCGATGCCCAGGTCGGGACCGATCCCGGTGCTCTTCTCGAGGATGGCTATCGCTTCCCGGTGAAGCCGGATGGCGCGACCATGGTCCAGCATGCTGGCGTGCACCGAACCCATGTAGTCCAATGCCGCAGCCTGGTCCATCGACCAGTTCAGTTGAACGGCATCTTCGTAGTACCGACGATAGGCCTCCAGCGCCGCAGGGCCATCTCCCTTGGTCTGGTGCGCTTTGCCCAGGAATTTCCAGGCGAGCAGGCGGTTGTTCCACCAACTGAGGGGGCGCTCTCCCGGCTCCATGGCCTCCAACACGGCGATCGAACGGCGCTGGTGGGCGATGCATGAGTCAGCCTTCCCCTGCCGCATGTAGGCCGAGCCGATCTTCATCTCCCACTTGGCCAGCACGCTATCCGCCAGTGTGCGGGTGACCTTGTGCCCCGAGGCAAGCCGTATCAGGCTGTCCAGCATGGCAGGTTGGGCCATGGATATCGGGCAGAGGGCGGTCGTGACGATGAGCAGGGCAACGGCTCTGCGCGCGGAGCTTTGCTTCATGATCCCGTGGAGTCGCCGGAACGTACCGGGGTGACGTTGGGCGCCTGTCGGGCTCGATGCGGGCGGGATCAAATGAGGCATGGGCGAAAGGAGGACGCAAGCTCCAGGACCGCTCAAGGATCATCAATACCCCATGCGGGTTAGCGCGGGCTCGTTCGTTCCGGCACTCGGCCGATCGGCCCCGGCCGCCGCTCATCCCCCTTCATCAACCGCCCATCACATCGGAAACGAAACGTGTTGCTAATCGTTTCCTCTGTTCAGTACGTTTGCGGCCCCTTTCGCCCCACCTCCCTCATGGACGCCAAGAAGCGCGAACTGCTCGAACAGGCCCTCAAGCTGTTCATGCGCCTGGGCATCAAGAGCATGACGATGGACGAGGTGGCCACCCAGCTCCGCGTCAGCAAGAAGACGCTTTACGAGCACTTCACCGACAAGAACGACCTGGTGGAGCAGGCCGTGGCCATCACTTGCGACCTCCACCGCGACGCCATCACCGGCATCTGCGAGCGCGGGCTGAACGCGATCGACGAGAACGAGGAGATCATGCGCTTCGTGGTGGCGCAGATCGGCCAGATGCACCCCAGCGTGCAGTTCGACCTGCAGAAGTACCACCCACGGGCGTGGGAGATCATGGAGCAGCGCGAGCGGGAGGACATTTACAGCTGCGTGGCCACCAACCTGCGCAAGGGGGTGGCCGAGGGCCTGTACCGCGAGGACCTCGACGTGGAGGTGATCACGCGCCTGTACCTGGCCCGCATCGATTCCACGTGGGACGGCCGTGTGTTCCCCCCGGAGCGCTTCAGCCTGCCCGATGTGCTGTGGAAGCACCTGGAGTATCACATCCGTGGCATCGCCAGCAAGAAGGGGATCGCCTACCTGGAGAAGAAAGCCAAGAACCAACGCGCCTGATGAGAACCTTGTCCACCGTACTGGGCCTGGCCTGTGCCCTGAGCGCCGCCGCCCAAGGCCCCATGGCCCTCAGCCTGAAGCAGGCGCTGGACCTGGCCGCACGCCAGAGCTACGCCGTGCAGAACAGCGAACTGGCCGCCGCCAAGGCCCGGGCCCGCGTGAAGGAAGTGCTCGCCATCGGCCTGCCCCAGGTGGAGGTCACCGGCGGGCTGAACAACTACATCGATGTGCCCACCAGCGTGGTGCCCAACTTCTTCGGCGGCGAGCCGGAGTTCCTGGAGGTGCAGTTCGGGGTGCCCTGGACGGTGACCGGCGCCGCCCAGCTGAGCCAGCTGCTCTTCGACGGCAGCTACCTGGTGGGCCTGGAGGCCACCCGCGAACTGAAGATCCAGAGCGAGCAGGAGCTGGAGCAGGCCCGCGCCGACGCGATGGCCCAGGCCGCCAAGGCCTACCTGGGGGCGCTGGCCGCGCGAGAAGGCGCCCGCCTCGCCGCCGAGAGCGTGCCCGTGCTCGAGAAGAGCCTGCGCGAGGCGGAAGGCATGGTGCAGGTGGGCTTCATGGAGAACACCGACACCGACCGTCTGGCCATCGCCCTGGCCAGCGCCCGCGACCGCGCCCGCAGCTTCGCCCAGCAGGAGAAGGTGGCCCTGGCCTACCTGCGCCTGGTGCTCGGCCTTGCCTCCGAAACGCCCGTGGACCTCACCGACGACCTGCGCACCATCGTGGACGACGCCGACGAGAAGAACCTGGTGACCCGCGCCATCGACCTCAACACCCACATCGACCACCAGCTGGCCAACACCCTGGTGCGCCTGCAGACCATGGACGTGCGCAACCAGAAGGCCGCCTACATGCCCAAGCTGTACGGCTTCCTGAGCCACCAACGGCAAAGCTTCGGCACCGACGGGCCCATCGAGACCGACTGGTTCCCGGCCACGCTGTGGGGCGTGAACCTCACGGTGCCCATCTGGAGCAGCGGCATGCGCGGCAACAGGGTGAAGCAGGCCAACATCACCCTGGACCAGACGCGCGTGAACCTGAAGGCCACCGAACAGCGCCTGCTCGCCGAGGCCGAGGAGCGCACCGAGAAGACGCTCGCCGCCGAGGAAAGCTACCGCAGCGAGCTCGCCAGCCTCGACCTGGCCAAGCGCATCTTCGACCGCACCAGCATCAAGTTCACCAACGGCCTGGCCAGCAGCTTCGAGCTCAACCAGGACCAGGGCCAGTACCTGCAGGCCCAACAGCTCTACGTGCAACGCCTGGCCGAACTGCTGATGGCCCGGGTGGACCTGCGCCGCAGCCTCGACCTCTACTGATCCGCAACCCCGCACCGCCCCACGGGCACCGACCCCCATGAAACAGACGATCGTGTTGATGACGATGGCGGCCCTGCTGGCCGCCTGCGGCGCCGCCCCCGCCCCCGGTGAGGTGGGCCGCAAGCGCGCCGAGCGCGACTCCCTGAAGGCCGCTTACGATGACCTCGGCCTGCGCATCCGTGAGATCGAGGACTGGCTGGCCGCCAACGACACCGCCGTGAAGCGCGACCTGCCCATGGTGACGGCGCAGCCCGTGCGCATCAGCCGCTTCGACCACTATGTGGACGTGCATGGCAGCGTGAAGGCCGACCGCGCCGCAGCGCTGTACGCCATGGGCGGCGGCCGCGTGCGCGCCCTGCACGTGAGCGTGGGCGATCGCGTGCGCCAAGGAGATCTGCTCATCAGCCTGGACAACGACATCGTGCGCGAGCAGATCGCCCAGGCCCGCACCGGCTACGAGCTGGCGAAGACCGCCTTCGAGAAGCAGGACCGCCTGTGGAAGCAGCAGATCGGCAGCGAGATGCAGTGGCTGCAGGCCAAGGCCCAGATGGAACAGGCCAAGGCCGGCGTGGACGCGCTGGAGGAGCAGCAGCGCCTGAGCAACATCACCGCACCCTTCGATGGGGTGGTGGACGACATCATGGTGCGCGTGGGCGACATGGCCGCCCCGCAGATGCCCGCCGCCCGTGTGGTGGACCTGTCCGGCGCCCAGCTGGAGGCCGACATGCCCGAGAACTACCTGGGCCGCATCCACAAGGACGCCCCCGCCCTCGTCCGCTTCCCCTCGCTCGACACCACCTTCGAGGCCCATGTGGAGCATGTCGGCGCCTACATCGACCCGGCCAACCGCACCTTCAAGCTCGTGGTGCACGTGCCCAAGGGCGGCGGCTACATCCGCCCCAACCTGCTGAGCGACATCAGCGTGCTGGACCACAGCATCGACAGCGCCATCGTGGTGCCCAACGCCGCGGTGCTGGAGGACGTCAGCGGACAGGACTATGTGTTCGCCCTGACCCCCGGTGCCGGTGACGAGGCCCGCGCCGCCAAGCTGCCCGTGCGCCGCGTGAGCGAGTACAAGGGCCTGATCTGCATCGAACCCCTGGAGCGCGGCACCCTGCGCGACGGTGCACAGGTCGTCGTGGAAGGCGCCCGCAACGTGAGCAACGGCCAGCTGGTGCGCCTGGCCGCCCTGTAAGCGACCCGCCCCGCCACCGCCCCGGCCACCAACGCATCCGTCATGAACGCACACGACATCGAGAAGGACCTCCACGGCCCCGAACGCCAGTTCGCCATCACCACCTGGGCCGTCAACAACCGCACGACGGTCATCGTCCTCACGCTGCTCATCTGCCTCGTGGGCATCTACTCCTACATCGTGATGCCCAAGGAGAGCTTCCCGGAGGTCATCACCCCCGAGGTGTTCGTGGGAACCCCCTACAACAGCAGCTCGGTGGTCGACATCGAGAAGCTCATCACCAAGCCCCTGGAGAAGGAGATCAACACCATCAGCGGCGTCGACGAGATCAAGAGCACCAGCGTGCCCAACTACTCGGGCATCAACGTGAAGTTCAACTACAACGTCACGCCCACCGAGGCGCTGCGCAAGGTGAAGGACGCGGTGGACAAGGCCCGCGGCGATGCCAACTTCCCCCGCGACCTGCCGGCCGAGCCCAACGTGTTCGAGATGAACTTCAGCGAGCTGATGCCGGTGATGAACATCAACATCAGCGGCGACTACCCGCTCGATCAGCTGCACAGCTACGCCAAGCACCTGGAGGACCGCATCGAGAACCTGCCGGAGATCAACAAGGTGGAGATCCGCGGGGTGCCCGAGCGCGAGATGCGCGTGAGCGTGGACCTCGCCCGCCTGGAGGCCCTCGAGCTGGGCTTCAACGACGTGGCCATGGCCCTGCAGATGGAGAACCTCACCATGAGCGGCGGTGAGCTGCTCGTGGGCTCCCAGCGCCGCGCCGTGCGCGTCATCGGCGAGTTCAAGGACGTGGAGCAGGTGCGCGACATCGTGGTGAAGAACGAGTTCCGGCGCGAGGTGCGGCTGGGCGACATCGCCGACGTGGCCTTCGCCTACAAGGAGGCCGAGAGCTTCGCCCGCGAGTACGGCAAGCCCGTGGTGATGCTCGACGTGATCAAGCGCGCCGGCGAGAACCTGCTCACCGCCAGCGACAAGATCAACGCCATCATCGCCGAGGACCACGGCCGCGTGCTGCCCGCCGACCTGGTGATCACCAAGACCGGCGACCAGAGCGACCAGACCCGTGCCAGCGTGGACGAGCTGATGAACCACATCGTGCTGGGTGTGCTCCTCGTGGTGGGCGTGCTCATGCTCTTCCTCGGCCTGCGCAACGCCGTCTTCGTCGGCCTGGCGATCCCCATGAGCATGTTCATCTCGTTCACCGTGCTCAACGCCTTCGGCGTCACGCTGAACATCATGGTGCTCTTCTCGCTCATCCTCGCCCTGGGCCGCCTGGTGGACGACGGCATCGTGATCGTGGAGAACATCTACCGCCACATGAGCAACGGCGAGCCTCCGCTGAAGGCCACCCGACTGGCGGTGGGGGAGGTGACCCTGCCCATCAGCACCGCCACCCTGGCCACCGTGATGGTCTTCGTGCCCCTGCTCTTCTGGCCCGGCATCATGGGCGCCTTCATGAAGTGGATGCCCATCACCTTCATGATCGCACTGGGCAGCTCGCTCTTCGTGGCCCTGGTGGTGAACCCCGCCCTGGCCTCCAAGTTCATGAAGGTGAACGAGGCGCCGCCCACCATGCGCCGCACCTGGCGCACCGCCGGCATCCTGATGGCCGTGGGCACGGGCCTGGCCGCCCTCGGCCTCGGCACCGGCATGAACGGTGTCTTCGGCCTGGGCACCTTGTCGCTCTTCCTCGGGGTGCTCGCGCTGGTCTTCACCAAGTGGATCGTGCCGGCCACCGAGTGGTTCCAGAACAGCTGGCTGCCCCGCCTGGAGGACCGCTACGAGCGCTTCCTGCGCTACGCCCTGGCCAAGCGCCATCCGCGCACCTTCTTCCTGGGCACCATCGGCCTGCTCATCGCCGCCTTCATGCTCATCGGCATCGCACCGCCCAAGACCCTCTTCTTCCCGGTGAACGAGCCCCAGTACATAAACGTGTTCATCGAGGCGCCCATCGGCACCGACATCCTGAAGACCGACAGCGTGGCCCGCATCGTGGAGGCCCAGGTGATGGCGGTGATCGACGGCCCGGCGTACACCGAGGAACGCACCGTGACCCTGCCCGACGGCAGCACCCGCACCGAGCGGATGAACAAGCTCGTGAACTCGGTGATCACCCAGGTGGGCCGCGGCACCAGCGACCCCGGCAGCGGCGAGATGGAGCTGAGCGCCACCCCGCACAAGGCCCGCATCCAGATCAGCTTCGTGAAGTTCGTGGACCGCCACGGCATCAGCACCAACGATGTGCTCGAGGACCTGCAGGAGCGCGTGCAGGGCTACCCCGGCGTGCTCGTCTCGGTGGTGAAGAACGCCGACGGTCCGCCCGTGGGCAAGCCCGTCAACATCGAGATCAGCGGCGACGACATCGAGGGCCTGCTGGCGGAGGCCGAGCGGGTGAAGGCCTTCATCGACGCGCGCAACGTGCCCGGTGTGGAGGCCCTGCGCATCGACATCGACCGCGCCAAGCCGGAGATGCCCATCACCATCGACCGCGCCAAGGCCCGCCTCTTCAACGTGAGCACCTACGCCATCGCCGACGCCATCCGCACCGCCCTTTTCGGCAAGGAGGTGAGCACCTACCGCATCGACGGCGACGACGATGATTACGAGATCAACGTGCGCCTGAAGGACGAGTACCGCTACGACCCGCAGCGCCTGATGGACATGAAGATCACCTTCCGCGACATGCTCACCGGCCAGATCCGCCAGGTGCCCATCAGCGCCGTGGCCACCGCCGAGCGCGGCAGCAGCTTCAGCGCCATCAAGCGCAAGGACCTCAAGCGCGTGGTCACCGTCAGCAGCAACGTCATCGCCGGCTACAACAACAACGAGGTGGTGCAGCAGGTGAAGGACGAGATGGCCTCCGGATTCCGCCTCGACGAGCGCTTCAACATGCGCTTCACCGGTGAGCAGGAGGATCAGGCCAAGGACATGGGCTTCCTGTTGTCCGCCTTCCTGGTGGCCATCTTCATCGTGTTCCTCATCATCGTGGCCCAGTTCAACAGCATCAGCTACCCGGCCGTGGTGCTCAGCACGGTGATCTTCTCCACCATCGGGGTCTTCCTGGGCCTGGTGGTGTTCCGCATGGAGTTCGTGGTGCTGATGACCATGCTGGGCATCATCTCGCTGATCGGCGTGGTGGTGAACAACGCCATCGTGCTCATGGACTTCGCGCGCCTGCTCTTCGCACGCAGCAGGCGCCAGCTGGGCCTGGAGGAGGACGGGGTGCTGCCCATCGCCGAGAGCCGCGAAGCCCTGGTGCTGGCCGGCAAGACGCGTCTGCGCCCCGTGCTGCTCACCGCGGTCACCGCCATCCTGGGCCTGCTTCCGCTGGCCATCGGCCTCAACTTCAACTTCTTCACCCTCTTCTCGGAGCTGGATCCGCACATCCACATGGGCGGGGACAACAGCATCTTCTGGAGCCCGCTGAGCTGGGCGGTGATCTTCGGCCTCACCTTCGCCACCTTCCTCACCCTGATCATGGTGCCCGTGATGCTGCTGATCATCGCCAAGATCAAGCACCGCCGCTGGGCGAAGCGCCAGCGACCGGTGGCGCCCGTTGCGCCGGTGCGACCCGATCCGGACGGCGCGGTCACCGCCTGATCGGGGTGGCATGATACCTTGGAGCGGCCGTCCGGTGGGCGGCCGCTTCCGCATGCGCCGCCTTCTGCCCCTGCTCGCCGGTCCGGTCGTCGCCACGCTCGCCTATGCGCTGTTGCGGCACCTCGGCGCACAGCCCGCCGCCATGGCCGGCCTGGTGGCCTGGATGGCCCTCTGGTGGATCACCGAGGCGGTCCCCATCCCCGTCACCTCCATCCTGCCCTTGCTGCTGTTCCCCGTGCTGGGCATCGATGACGTGCCCGCCACCGCCGCGCACTACGGCAAGGAGATCATCTTCCTGTTCCTCGGCGGCTTCATCATCGCGCTGGGCATCGAGCGCTGCGGGCTGCACCGCCGCATCGCCCTGCGCATCATGGCCGCCGTGGGGAGCTCCTCGTCACGCCTTGTGCTGGGCGTCATGGCCGCGTGCGCCCTGCTGAGCATGTGGATCAACAGCACCGCCGCCGTGCTGGTGATGCTGCCCATCGCCCTGAGCCTCGTCGACGATGAGGACGCGCCGGCCGAAGCGCGCAAGCGCCTCACCGTGCCCTTGCTGCTGGGCGTGGCCTACGGGGCCACCATCGGCGGCATGGCCACTCCGGTGGGCACCCCGCCCAACCTCGTCCTCATGGCGCTGTGGAAGCAGCTCTATCCCGGTCAGGATCCGATCGGGTTCGGACAATGGATGGCCACCTGCCTGCCTTTGACGACCGTGTTCCTCGGCATCGCCTGGCTGCTGCTCACCCGGGTGGCCTTCACGCTCAAGGGCGATTCGCTCGGTGGCGCCGATGCGGTGCGCCAACGCTTGAACGCCCTCGGTCGTCCCTCGCGCGATGAACGGCTCGCAGGGGCCGTCTTCGCCTTGGTGGCCCTGTTGTGGATGACGGGCGACTCGATCAAGCAGGGTGGGTCGGTGCTCTTCACCGGCTGGCGCGATCGTGCCGAAGCCGTGAAGGAGGTGAGCGATGCGGCCGTGGCCGTGATGGGGGCGATGCTCCTCTTCCTGCTGCCTGCGAGCAAGCGCATGCGGCGAACGACCGATGCCTATGCCACGCACGAAGAGGGACGATCGCTCATGAGCTGGAGCTTCGCCGAGCGGCGCGTGCCCTGGGGTGTGCTGCTCCTCATCGGCGGGGGCTTCGCGCTGGCGGCAGGCGTTGACAAGGCGGGGCTCAGCACCATCATCGGTGAACGCATGGTGGGCCTCGGCACGCTGCCGTTGCCCATGCTGGTGGCCGTCGTGGCGCTCATCGTGTGCCTCCTCAGCGAGCTGGGCAGCAACACCGCCACCGCCAGCTTGGTGATCCCCATCCTCGCCGCCATGGCCACGCGCTGGGGCATGGACCCGCAACGCATCCTGTGGCCCGCCACGCTCGCCGCCAGCCTGGGCTTCATGCTGCCCGTGGCCTCGCCCATGCAGACCATCGTCTTCGGCACGGGTCGCATCCCGGTGAGGCAGATGGTGCGCGTGGGGGTGTGGATGGACCTGGTCGGCGTGATCCTGCTGATGCTGATCTTCGGATGGTGATCCGGTGCCTGGCGCGATGCCGCGACGAGGACCCGGACCCTTGCCGGTAGCGGATCACAGGATTTCTCCGCACCTTCGGTCATCCAAGCCTTTCCGCCCATGCGCATTCCGCTCTTCTTCCTCGCGTGCCTCGCCGCACTGGGCGTTCACGCCACCATCCACCGCGTGAACAACACCGGCATCGATGCCGACTTCACCGCATTGCAGGTGGCGCACGACGCGGCTGTTGATGGGGACACCCTCCATGTGGAGCCCAGCGGCACCAGCTATGGATCGTGCACCTTCATCAAGCCCTTGGTGGTCATCGGGCCGGGCTACTTTCTCTCGTTGAACGCAGGCTTGCAGGCCAATGCCGGTACAGCGATCACGGGGGCGCTGGTGTTCGAGGCCGGGTCTGAAGGATGCGTGGTGAGCGGCTTGGATGTGCAGGGACCGACCCAGGTGAAGGCCGGCTTCGTGCGCATTGAGCGGTGCCGGTTCTCAGGCGGCGGCATGGACCTGCATATCGCCTACAATTTCCCCGGGCTCAGCCTGTCGGGGATCGTGGTGAACGGATGCCATGTGGCGAATACACTGAACGTGGGGGCGAATGGAAGTACGGTCCTCGACGTGACCATCAGCAACACCTATGCGCGGACGCTCAACCTTGCGAACGGCAGCGGCAACTCCGGTGAGGTCTTGAACTGCTACCTGGCCGGCAGTGGTACCACGGCCCTCTTCGGTGCCGCGGGTTACACGGTGACCAACTGCATCCTGGGGCCCCTGGTCTCTCCATCCGCTGCTGCGTTCGCCAACAACATCTTCGCCGGCGCTCCTGTGCCCGCCACCAATGGCAATGTGCTCAATGCGGACCTCGGCACCGTGTTCGTGGGCGGTTCCGGGGACGCGCAGTATCAATTGGCTGCGGGCTCAGTGGCCATCGGCGCAGGGTCGGGTGGTGTGGACTGCGGCCTGTTCGGTGGCGCGGAGCCCTACACGCTCAGCGGCATCCCACCGGTACCGAGCATCTTCTCCCTGACCGCACCCACCAGCACCGACCAGGGCACGCCGCTGCAGGTCACCATCGGTGCGCGCGCCAACGATTGATCCCATGGCACGCGACATCCTCCTTCCCTTCTCGGTGGTGCTCGCCATGGGGGCCTCTGCGCAGGACCTTCAGCGTGGTGAGTACTTCCTCGATGTCGACCCGGGGTTCGGGAACGGCACACCGGTCACCTTCGCCCAGGCGCAGGAGGTGTCGCTGCCGGTCTCCGTCGATGTGAGCGCCCTTGCGCCCGGACCCCATGTGCTGGGGGTGCGCATGATCGACGATGCGGGCGATTGGGGCCTCACCAACCGCCGCTACTTCATGGTGAGGAGCATGGCCACCGGTGGCGATATCGTGCGGTTCGAACACTTCCTTGACACGGATCCAGGCTTCGGCAACGCCACGGCGCTCCCGGCAGGCCCCGCGCCCGAGGTGAGCGGCCTGTTGATGGACGTGCTCACCGATGGCCTTTCCGCCGGGCCGCACACCCTGTTCGTGCGGTCACTGTCATCCACGGGCGCATGGTCGCTCACCAACGCGCAGGTGTTCAATGTGGCCGTCGGCATCGAGGAGCTGAACGCATGGGGCATCATGGCCGGACCGAGCCCACTTCGCGACGAATTGGTGCTGCAACGCAACTCCGGGAATGAGGTGATCGATATAGGCCTGATCGACGCGCAGGGCAGAGGTCTTCAGGGGACAAGATGGCTGGGCGATCGCCTGGTGCTGCCCGTGCATGCGCTTGCGGCGGGCAACTACCTGTTGGTGCTTCGCTCGAGTGAACGTGCACCGCTGGTATTGAAGCTGTTGAAGGAGTAAGGTCCCGCCGACCGCTCGGGCTCACCGGCTCTTTGCGCATCGGTCTCCTTCTGGCGATCTTGTGGCGATGCGTACCGGCCTGCTGCTCCTTCAGATCATGCTGCTCGCGTGCGGGCGCCAGGGTTACGCACAAGCGGGCCACCTGCAGGCCCTGCGGGCTGCCGGCAAGTTCGATTCGCTTGAGATCGAGACGCGCGCCCTGCTCGCGGCGCATGCCGAGCCGGACGAGGCACGCTACGACGCCCTCTACCACCTCGCCTTCGCCCGCAGCGGAATGGATGACCCTGCGGATGCGCTGCGCAACGGCCAGGAGGCCCTGCTGATCGCCCGTGACCTGAAGGACAGCATCCGCATCATGGGCTCGCTGTACCAGCTCGTGAAGTTCAACGTGGAAGCGCGGCATTACGAGGAGGCCGACCGCCTGCGGTACGAGCTGCTGGCGCTGGCAAAGGTCTATGGCAAGGATGCCCGGCAATTGGCGCTGGCGCACAACGCCGTGGGCAGCCTGCACAGCCGCGAGCTGCGACACGACTCTGCGGAGCATCACTACCGGGAAGGCCTTCGGGTGATGGGCGATGCGGATGAGCCACTGGTCCGTCTGGCGCTGATCGGGAATCTGGCCGGGACATTGGGTGAGACCGGCCGGCATGCGGAAGCGATCGCCCTGCACCGGCAGGCCTTGGCCTTGGTGGACAGCGCGGATCTGTCCAACCGAGCCTGGTCGCTGCGCACCCTGGCCCAATCACTGATCCACGCCGGGCGGTACAAGGAGGCCCTCGCGACGATGCACGAGGGTGACTCGCTCAACCGGCTCGGTGGCAATGCGCTCGACCTGGCCATCGACTTCGCCGAGCTGCGCGCCGACGCGCTCGATTCGCTGGGTGACCACCGCGGCGCGTACGCCATGGTGAAGCTCGCGCGCGACCTGCAGGACACCCTGTTCGCACGAAGCCTGGATGAGCAATACCTCGAATTGGAGAAGCGGTTCGAGACGCGGCTGAAGGAGGAGGAGATCCAGCGGTTGGATGCGGAAGCCCGCGAACGCGAGGAGCGCCTGCGCGTGCGCAACGTGCAACTGTACGGAAGCCTGGCGCTCGCCATGCTCGCGCTCGGAGCGGCGGCGCTGGTGTGGCGCAACCTGCGGGAGAAGCGGAGGTATTCGGCGACGCTTGAGCGGCTCAATGCCGAACTGAAGGACCAGAAGGCGCGCATCGAGGAGATCAACCGGCTGCTGCAGCTGAAGGTGCTGCGCACGCAGATGAACCCGCACTTCATCTACAACTGCCTGCATGCCATCGGCAACCTGGTGCGCCGCGGCGATGCCGTGGGCGCGGCCAGCTACCTCGACGGCTTCGCCCGTCTGCTGCGCATGGTGCTCGACCACAGCGTGAAGGACCGGGTGCCCTTGAGCCAGGAGATGGATCTCCTGCGCCAATACCTGAAGCTCGAATCCCTGCGCTTCGCGGATGGACTGGACTACGAGGTGGATGCCGAGCCGAGCTTGCTGGAGGAGGATGATGTGGTGCCCGCCCTGGTGGTGCAGCCCTTTGTGGAGAACGCCATCTGGCATGGCCTGGCCACCAAGGAGGGTACGAAGCGCGTGAAGGTGCGCTTCACCGAGCGCCAGGGTCGCGTGGTGTGCTCGGTGGAGGACAACGGCGTGGGCCGCAGCGCCGCACCGAGGCGCGCACATGCCGACGGCAGCCCGAGCATGGGCCTGCAGCTCACCAGCGAGCGCCTGCAGCTGCTCACCTTTCGAATGCAGGAGCAGGGGCGGATCACCTTCACCGACCTCTTGGAGAACGGTGCACCTTCAGGAACGCGCGTCGATGTGGTGCTGGGCTAACTTGTGGCCATGATCTCCGCCCTGCTCATCGACGATGAGGTCCAGGCCCGCGATCACCTGCGGGCACGACTGGCCGAGGTGGCGCCAGAGGTGCAGCTTCGGGACGAGGCCACCAACATCGTGGACGGTGCCGCATTGATCGCAGCGCATCAGCCGCAGCTCGTCCTCCTCGATGTGGAGATGCCCGGTGGCGATGGCTTCGAGCTGCTGCGCAGGCTCGGCCATTGGGACTTCGACGTCATCTTCACCACGGCCCACCAGCACTACGCCATCCAGGCCATCCGCTTCAGCGCGCTCGACTACCTGCTGAAGCCCGTGCAGGCCGATGAGCTGCGCGCCGCCATCGACCGGCACATGGAGCGGAAGGGTGCCGCGCCGGCGGAGGTGCAGCAGGGCTTCCTCGCCAACGTCGCGCAGCGCGATGAACAGGCTCTCAGGCTCACCCTTACGCATGCCGGACGCACGCACGCCGTGGCTCCCGAGCAGATCGCCTGGTGCCAGGCCGCGGATAACTACACTCATCTTCATCTCGCCGATGACCGTCGCTTCATCAGTGCGCGCACGTTGAAGGATTACGATGAGATGCTCGCGCCCTTCGGCTTCATCCGGGTGCACAAGAGCGCCCTGGTGAACCGCCGCCATGTGGACGGGCTCGATGCCGAGGGCCGGGTGCGGCTGCGCAACGGGGTGCGCGTGGAGGTGAGCCGCAGGCGTCTGGACGACGTGGCCCGGGAGTTGCGCCCCTGACCGCAGCCTCGGTCCCTTGCCGTTGCCTCGATCGGGCCACGCCGATCGGTGCGTGCGCGTGTATTTCGCAGGGCCAACACGCCTTGCCATGTCCCACATCATCGAACAGGCCTTTCGGGCCATCTGTGCAGAACGCGCTTCAGCCTACGTCATCGCAGGCGTTCTTTGTACCGGTTGGGGAACCGCCACCGCGCAATCGTTGGAATGGGCAAGGGCATTCGGCGGCTCCGCGAACGACAAGGGCTTTTGCGTCGCCACAGATGACGCTGGCAATGTGTACACTTCCGGCGTCTTCATCGGGGTCGTGGATATGGATCCAGGAGCGGGCGTGAGCACCTTGACCGCGACAGGCAATTCGGACCACTTCGTGCAGAAGCTCGATGCATCCGGGGATTTCATCTGGGCCGTCCACTTCGCCGGCGCCAGCGCCTCTGCAGGCGAGGGTACTCCGGTCTCGGTGGATCCATGGGGGAACGTACTGGTGGCCGGGACCTTCACGAACACCGTCGATCTGGATCCCGGGCCCGACACCAGCGAGTTCAGCTCGGTCGGTGGCGCTGATGTATTCGTGGTGAAGCTGGATGCTTCCGGCGGGCTCATCTGGGCGCGCTCATGGGGTGGTGCTTCCGGCAATGGAGACAATGTGTACGCGATCGCCTGTGACTCCGCTGGGAATGTGATCACTACAGGCACCTTCTGGGGGATAGCGGACCTCGACCCGGGCCCTGGTGTGGTCAACCTCGGTGTTGCAGGGCAAGCGAGCGATGTCTTCGTGCAGAAGATGGACGCCTCAGGGAACCTTCTCTGGGCGCGGGGCTTCGGTGGGATCTCCGGCGATCAACCCGGCTCCGTGCGCATTGATAGGGCAGGGAACATCCTTGCGGTGGGGAGATTCCAGGAGACGGTCGACTTCGACCCCGGGGCTGGGATCCATGAACTGGTCAGCGCAGGGCTTTACGATGCCTTCATACAAAAGCTGGACGCCGATGGCGAATTCGTCTGGGCCCGGCGGATCGGTGGTGATTCGTTCGACTTCGGCAATGCGGTCGCTTTGGATGATCAGGACGATGTGCTGGTCACCGGTTCCTTCTTCGGCTTCGTGGACCTCGATCCGGGGACCGGCTCCGATACGCTTTATTCCGGCGGTGATGTCGCCGGCTTCGTACTGAAGCTGGCCGCGGACGGATTCTATCAATGGGGACGGTCCTTGGGCAAGGTCGACCCCGATGCGATCCTCGTTGATGCGGATGGGCGGGTGGTCACCTCGGGCGACTTCTCCCAGTCGGTGGACTTCGATCCCGGCCCCGGAACGGGCTACCTGGATTCGGAGGGCGCCGGTGATATCTTCCTCCAGAGGATGGATGGATCCGGCATTTTCATTTCGGCGCAACGATTCGGTGGATCACTGGATGAATCGGCCGGGCAGAGCATGGCACTGGCCCCATCCGGCGCCCTACTGATGACCGGTACGTTCCGAGGCACGGTGGATCTCGATCCCGGACCAGGGACCAATACCATCGTCTCCTCCGGATTCCAGGACGTACTGGTGATGAAGCTCGCAGGGTCCTCGTCCGGTATGGCAGATCTGGAGAATGTCGATGCATTGCAGGTTCTTCCCAACCCGGCCAACGACCGTGTGCGGATCGAAGTGGATGACACGCTGATCGGCGAACGAGCGACCATCGCGCTCTTCGATGCCACCGGCAGACGGGTGCTCGCCGAGGAGAACAGGGCCCTGGCCACGCTGACCGAGATCGCGCTGCCGGCGCAGCTGCATGAAGGCGTGTACGTGTTGGTGCTGGGTGCCGAAGGTCGAGCAGCAAGGAGCGCGCGGGTGGTGGTGAAGCGATAGGATACCTTTCAAGTATGAGGTACCGGCCCCTCCTTTTCGTTGTGCTGTTCGCAGCCTGTTCCTCACCCAGGAAGGAGGCGCCTGAACACACCCTCCCCCCCGAATGGGCGCCGCACGAAGCCGTCTGGTTCACCTACACCGGTATCGCCATCGACACCGTGCTGGACCGGATGCTCATGGAGCTCGATACAACGACGCTCGCGGTCTGCGTCATCGATGGGGACAGCATCGCGCAGCGGATCCGCGCACGGTGGGACAGCCTGGGAATCGCGCCGGACCGCTACCGCGTGGAGATCGCCGTGGACAGCCTGCTCTCGCCCGTGGTGCGCGATGCAGGTCCGATCTTCCTCCGCAAACCCGATGGAACGCTCGCCGTGCTGGATGCCGATTGGAATTACTACGGCGACCTCGACAACCTGGTCGGTTCGCCGGACCATCTGCTCGCCTTCGAGGATAGCTTTCCCACCATGCTGGCGCGAAGAATGGGGCTGCCTGTGGTGCACAGCGACCTGGTGATCGAAGGCGGAGCCGTGGAGGTCAACGGCGCCGGAGTGCTCCTGCAGGTGGAGGCCGTGACGATGCAGCGCAACCCCGGATGGAGCAGGGACAGCATGGAGCATGAGCTGAAGCGGGTGCTCGGCGTGCGCGACATCATCTGGCTGAAGGAAGGGCCCGCCGATGACATGTGGTACCTCGAGCCCCGCATCCACGGCAACGTCTTCAACCAGGGAACCGGCGGGCATGTGGACGAGTTCTGCCGTTTCGTGAACGACAGCACCGTGCTGCTGGCCTGGCCCGATGAGGCCGACCTCACGGACAGCGTGCAGCTCATCACCGGTCAGCGGATGGACGTGAACCTGCGCATCCTCGAGCGGTTCCGTGACCGAGAAGGCCGTGCGCTGAACATCATCAAGGTGCCCACGCCGGATACCGAGTTCCACGACCACGTGTTGACCTCGCGGCGCAGCTATGACCGAATGCTGATGATGCGCTATGAGGACCTGCACGAAGGCGACAGCATCCGCTACATCCCGGCAGCGAGCTACCTCAACTTCCTGATCACGAACGGACGTGTCTTCGCACCCGCGTATTGGCACGAAGGCAAGCCATCATCCATGAAAGAGAAGGATGCGCGAGTGCTCGAGGTGCTGAACAAGCTGTTCCCCGACCGTTCGGTGGTGCAGGTGGATCCGCGCGCGATCAACTGGCGGGGTGGTGGGGTGCATTGCTGGACACAGCAGCAGCCGTTGGTGAAGGAATAGACCGACCTTCGGTGCGATGAGCGCCCCCGCCACCCAACGCACCGAGCTCCTCGACGCCCTGCGTGGCTTCGCCCTCTTCGGCGTGGTGTGGAGCAACTACGCGGTGCTCTCGGTCTGGATGTTCATGGATCCGCACGCGCGATCCGCACTGCCCGGTGCCTTCCTCGATGAGCCGCTCAAGGCCTTCCACACCATCCTCATCGACGGTAAGTTCTACTCGATCTTCTCCCTGCTCTTCGGCATCGGGTTCGGCTTCTTTCTCGCCAAGGGGAAGGACGGCCTCTGGCGCTTCTACCGCCGGATGCTCATCCTGCTCGTGATCGGCTGGCTGCACCTGCGTTACCTGTGGGCCGGCGACATCCTCTTTCTCTACGCGGTGCTCGGCTTGCTGCTGCCGCTGTTCCGCGGGCTGGGTGACCGTGCGCTTCTCCTCACTGCCGCCGCGCTCATCCTGTCGCCGATCGCCATCGACGCCGCCGTGGTGCTCACCCAGGCCCGCTTCGACCCGGTGGCGCCCTGGGTCCGGGCGCTGGAGGCCAGCGATGCCACGTATGGCAACAGCACGTTCGACGCCTTCCTCGCAGCGCCGCAAGGAGGCTGGAAGGCGTTCACGGAGATGAACGCCCGGGGCTGGCTCTTCCGCTTCGTGCATCTGGTGGAGAGCAACCGCATCCCGAAGGTGCTCGGCATCTTCCTTCTGGGCCTGTGGGTCTCGCGCCGTCGGCTCTTCGTGGATGTGGATCGACACGGCACCTTGTTGAAGCGCCTCTGCATCGGCGGCTTCGCGCTGGGCCTGCCCGCGTCGGCGCTCCTGTGGTGGGCCGAGGAGCACGCTGGATATCCGCCGGAGCCCTCTTCCTTGCTGCGGACCACGAGCTACGCGCTGAGCGTGGTGCCCCTGGCCATCGCGTTCGCGAGCGCGTTCGCCCTGCTCTGGCGCAACGATGCGTGGAGGCCGCGGTTGCAGGTGCTGGCGCCCATGGGCCGCATGGCGCTCACGAACTACCTGATGCAGACGATCATCGCCCTGGCGCTCTTCACCGGCGTGGGAATGGGGTGGGGCACGCGCGTGAGCGCGGTGTCGTTCGAGGCGATGGCCCTGGCCGTCTTCATCGTGCAGGTGATCTGGAGCCGCTGGTGGCTGGCGCGGTTCCAGTTCGGCCCCTTCGAGTGGGCCTGGCGTTCGCTCACCTACGGGAAGTTGATGCCGATGCGGAAGGGCTAGGGCGGCAGCGGCCCATGGTAGCTCACGCAAGGTGTGCTGTACCACGGGCATTGGTCGAAGAGCGGCAGTTCCACGTGCGTCGTGTCACCGCCACGAATGGTGACCACGCCAAAGGGTCCGTGCAGCCAACGGTCCAAGCAGGCCTTGTCGATCGCATCGGTGTGCAGGGTCGACCGGCCATGTTCCTTCAGCAATTGCTGGTAGCGCCGTTCGTCCACACGGTCCTGGTCCAGCAGCAGGTAATACCCGGCGGGCAGGCTGAGTGTTCCATGACCCGTGGCATCGGTGCGGATGGTATCCACGATCGGCCGCTGCAGCTCGTTCGGCGCCATGACGCCGGAGCTGTCCGGCGCGGCGGCGCGCAGGTACATCGCCCCCCGCCACGGCATGGGGCGCGGCATGCCTTCGGGGCCGGGATCGGCGCCACCGCAGTAGGGTGCGGTGTAGGTGGCGTGAAGGTGGAGGACGCCGGACCCACGCCCGCCATTCCATGGATACACCTCGCCGCGGTCGGTCGTGCGGGTTGTGGAGCAGGCTACAAGCACCAGCGCCGGGCCAAAAAGAACGCAGAGGAACTTATCCGTGTTCATCCGTGTCCATCCGTGGTCCTCCCTCACACCGTGGCGATCACCTTCAGCTCAATGGCGATCGGCGTGGGCAGGCAGTTGATCTCCAAGGTGGTGCGGCAGGGCGGGTCCTTCTCGAAGTATTCCTTCCACAACCGGTTGTACGTGGGGAAATCGTCCTTCATGTTGGTGAGGTACACGGTCACGTCCACGATCTTCTCCCAGCTGCTGCCGCTGTCCTCCAAGATCCACTTCACGTTCTGGAACACGCTGCGCACCTGCGTCTCGATGTCGTAGGAGGCGATGGTGCCGTCCGCATTCAGCTCCACGCCAGGGATCTTCTTGGTGCCGCGCTCGCGCGGACCCACGCCGCTGAGGAAGAGCAGATCGCCCACGCGGCGGGCATGCGGGTAGTGGCCGACGGGCTCGGGGGCTTTGTTGGAGGAGATGCTGGACATGGTGCGAAGGTCGGATTTCGGTATGTTCGATCGAACCTTTACCGGGTCCGTGGGTCCCACCCGTCCATGCGTGCACCATGAACAAGCGCCCTGTCCCTTTGATGATCGTGTTCGGACTGGTGGGTTTCGCCCCTGCCCAACCCACACTGCTCCCCTTCCTCGGCATCGGCGGTCTGCCTTCGGACACTGATCCCATTTGCACCCTGCCGAACCAGACGCCGTCCATCACGAGCTGCGGCAGGCCCGAAGGCGAGCAGGCGGCCGACTTCACCCTGTACGACAAGGACGGCAACGCCTTCCACCTGGAGGATGCCCTGTTGCTGGGAAAGCCGGTGCTCATGATCAGCGCCAGCTATACCTGCCCGGTGTTCCGCAACAAGGTGGCCGTGATCAACGATGTGGTGAGCTTGTATGGGAACCAGCTTACCACCATCATCGTGTACACGCCCGAGGCCCATCCCTACCTGGACATCAGCCCGTACTTCGGCGCGGTGAACACGGGGCAGGAGAACATGAACGCGGGCATCCTGTACGAGCAGCCGGAGACGTACGGCGAGCGGAAGGCCGTGCTGCAGGACATGCTGGACAGCATGCAGATCGCTGCGCCCGTATATCTCGATGGTCCGTGCAACACCTGGTGGAACTACTACGGCCCGCAGCCGAACAACGCCTACCTGATCGATACCAGCGGCACCATCTTCCGCCATCACGACTGGCTGCACAGGAACGACGACGACATCTACTGCGACATCGATTCGCTGCTCGGGCTGCCGACCAGTTGCGCGCAGAGCTTCGGCGGCAGCTTCACGGTGCAGATGGTCAGCAACGACACCATCTGGGGCGATGCGGGCACGACCATTTCCGGCCACGCCACGCTCGCCAACCCCACCACCGAGGACTGCCTGGTGCGCATCGTGAAGCTGCAGGTGAACATGCCCGGCGGTTGGACCAGTTCGCTCTGTGCGGACATCTGCTACCTGCCTGATGTGGATACCGCGATCATGGTGCTGCCCGCCGGCAGCACCATGGACTTCTACTATTATTTCTACACCACCTCGGCCGGCACGGGCTATACACGCGTGGGCTTCCGGAACGAGAACGACTTCAGCAACAACGCTCAGCGGAATTTCTGGGCCGTGGCCGAGCCGGCGAACGGTATCGGAGAGCACGCGGCGGGCATGTCGTGGAGCATCGCTCCGAACCCTGTCGGCGACCGCTTCTCCATCCTGGGGGATGGCGCGATCGATGGGGCCCTGATCACCGATGCGCTGGGACGGCCGGTCACCCGGGTGCTCGGACGCAGCGCCGATCTCTCGTGGGTGCCGGCGGGCCTGTACTGCGCAGCCCCCCTCCGCTCGGGGCGGGTGGTGGGACCGGCCATCCGATTCGTGAAGGAGTGATCCTGCGGAACGCGGCGAAGCCCCGTCCCCGGGGCCTCGTCGTTCACATCCGCCGCATGCGCCTGCGGTGCCCTCACCGTCTCCGCCCTCCCGGGCCCGGCGCATGCCGACCGCTCTGCTCGAACGGTCCGATCAAGCAACAACCTGGAGCGCGCATCGGTTCATTTACCAAGGTCGGGCGCCCATGTGAACAGCATGTTCGGCCAGCCTTAGGGTTCCTCGTGGACCGCATGAGTTATCCACCGCGTGTCCACCGTTCGGCGGACGATCTTTGCATTCCCGACCAAGCACCGACCCCATGCGCTACCGCCGCCTCGGCCACGCCGGCCTCCAAGTCTCCGAACTGTCCCTGGGCTCCTGGCTCACCTTCGGCAAGCAGATCACCGACGACACCGCCGAGGCGCTGATGAAGCTCGCCTACGACAGCGGCGTCAACTTCTTCGACAACGCCGAGATCTATGCCCGCGGCGAGAGCGAGCGTGTGATGGGCCGCATCCTGAAGAAGATGGAGTGGCCGCGCGACACCTGGACGGTGAGCAGCAAGGTGTTCTTCGGGACCGGTGGCAAGCTGCCCACGCAGGTGGGCCTGCACCGCAAGCACGTGGTGGAGGCCTGCCATGCGGCGCTCAAGCGGCTGCAGGTCGACCACCTGGACCTCTACTTCTGCCACCGCCCCGACCCCGCCACGCCCATCGGCGAAACGGTGTGGACCATGCACCAGCTGATCATGCAGGGCAAGGTGATGTACTGGGGCACCAGCGAGTGGAGCGCCGTGGAGATCAAGGAGGCTCACGCCTTCGCGCAGGCGCACCACCTGATCGGCCCCGTGATGGAGCAGCCGCAGTACAACCTGTTCCACCGCGCCAAGGTGGAGGAGGAGTTCGCGGCGCTCTACGAGTCCGTGGGCCTGGGCACCACCATCTGGAGCCCGCTGGCCAGCGGCATCCTCAGCGGCAAGCACACGATGGAGGGCGACGCGTCGTCGCGCCTGCGCATGGCCGGCCTGGAGTGGCTGAAGGAGCGCGAACTGAACGAGGCGCGGCTGAAGAAGGTGAACGAGCTGAAGGCCATCGCGCAGGAGCTGGGCCTCTCGCTCCCGGTGTTCGCCGTCGCGTGGTGCCTGAAGAACCCGCGGGTGAGCACGGTGATGCTCGGTGCCAGCAAGGTGCCGCAGCTGGAGGAGAACCTGAAGGCCGTGGAGGCGCAGGACCTGCTGACCCCCGAGGTGCTGGCCAAGGTGGAAGCCACGCTGGCCGGGGAGAAGCTCAGCACCTGGTCCTGAGCCCGCGCGTTCACACGGATCCCACCGACGTTCGCCCGGAGGCCCGTCGTCCGCTCGGTCCGTTGAGGTAGGTTGCTGGTCCATTCAACCTTCTTCCCATGAGACCGCACCGTCTGCTGCTCACCATGGCCATCGCTGCTCCCGTCCTTTCGGGTGCGCAGACCCTGGAGTGGGCCCACGCCATCGGCGGCAATTCCGCGGACCGCACGTTCAGCGTGGCCGTGGATGATGCCGGCAACGTGCTCACCGTGGGCACCTTCAGCCTGTCGATGGACCTCGACCCCGGTCCCGGTGTCTTCACCGTCTCCTCGGTGAGCGATCTGGACGTCTTCATCCGCAAGGTCGATGCCGCCGGCACCTTCCTTTGGGGCGGCTCCTTCGGAAGCGTTTCGTTCGATGAGGCACGCTCCGTGACCACCGATGCGAACAACAACGTGATCGTCACCGGCCTGTTCCGCGGCACCGTGGACGTGGACCTGGGCGCCGGCGTCACCACCCTCACCGCCGGCGTGTCCACCGATGCGTTCGTGGTGAAGTACGCAGCAACGGGCGCGCTCCTCTGGGCCCGGCAGGTGGGAGGCACCATCGCCGACGAGGGCCGTGCCGTGGCCGTGGATGATGCCGGGAATGTGCTCATCACCGGCTTTTTCTCGGGAACCGTGGACCTGGACCCCGGCACCGGCGCACAGCCCGCCACGGCCACCGGCTTCCAGGACGTGTTCGTCATGAAGCTCGACCCCTCGGGGAACCTGTTGTGGGCGCATGGCATCGGTGGGACGGGCACGGATACCGGGAACGGCATCGCCACGGATCCTTCAGGTGCGGTGCTGATCACCGGTCAGTTCCAAGGGACGGTCGACTTCGATCCCGGCACGGGCACGGCCGCGCTCACCGCGGCCGGGGATCTGGACATGTTCGTGCTGAAGCTCACTTCCAGCGGAGCCCTTGAATGGGCAGGTCGGATCGGTGGCGCCTTGGTCGACCGCGCCAATCGGATCGCGACGGACCTCAGCGGGGCGTGCTACATCACGGGCGACCTGGAAGGGGACATCGATGTGGACCCCGGGCCCGCCACCGTCACGGTGTCCCCGGTGGGGTCCATGGACGGTGTGCTCGTGAAGCTGGATGGCAGCGGCGTGTTCCAATGGGCCGTGCACCTGGCCGGCTCCGGCAGCACCCTGGAGACCTGCGACGATGTGGCCGTTGATCCTGCGGGCCATGTGTATGTCACCGGCCGCGTGGGTTCTCCGATGGACATCGACCCTGGTCCGGGCAGCACGGTGCTCACCTCCGTGGCCTCCACCGACGTCCTCACCGTCAGCTACACCACCACGGGCACCTTGCGCTGGGGCTTCGCCGTCGGTGGTGCCTCCATCGATCACGGGCGCGCCATCGCGATCGGTCCCGCCGGCGAGGTGGTGGTGGGGGGTGAGTTCAACACCAGCGTCGACATGGACCCCGGCGCGGCCACCACCACGATCGCCGGACCGGGCCAGCACGGGTTCGCTGCGAAGTACGCCCAGCCCGGCTGCAGGCAGGGACTGCTGGCCCTGAAGGTGCTGCTCGAAGGCCCGTACGACATAGGGACCGGACTGATGGCCGACCCCCTGCGGGCCCTGGGCCTGCTGCCTTTCAACGAACCCTACACGGCCATGGGCCATGCTCCGTCCGGCGCGCTCTCCACGGCTCCGGGCGTGCTCGCCGTCAGCGGTCCCGATGCGATCGTGGACTGGGTGCTGGTGGAACTGCGCGATCCTGTGCAACCCGCCGTGGTGGTCGATGCGCGTTCGGCGCTGCTGCAACGCGACGGCGATGTGGTGGACGTGGATGGCAGCTCCCCGGTGTTGTTCTGCGACCAGGACGACGTGCCTTTCAAGGTGGCCGTACGCCACCGCAATCACCTGGGCGTGATGACCGCGGCGGACCATGTCCTCTCGGGCATCCCGCTGAGCATCGACCTCAGCCTGGGGACCACGGCGGTCTTCGGGACCGGTGCCCGGCATACGGTGGGCGGGGTCGAGCTCCTCTGGCAGGGCAATGTGCGCTACGACGGGGTGGTGAAGTACACCGGGACGAACAACGATCGCGACCCCATCCTCGTGCGTATCGGTGGGCTGGTGCCCACCGCGACCCTCAACGGCTATTGGCCCGAGGATGTGAACATGGACGGCACCGTGAAGTACGCCGGGGCCGGCAACGACCGCGACCGTGTGCTGCTCACCATCGGCGGCTCGGTGCCCACGGCCACACGGCCCCAGCAGCTTCCGTGACCGACCCGACCGCTCCGGGACAGCGCTCCTGGCGAACTTGGCACCGTGCGCGCCTCGCTCCTTCTCCTCCTTCTCCTGGTCGGCGGGCCGGTCCGGGCCCAGGTGGACAGCCTGCGCGAGGCGCTGAACGGTGAGACCGTGGACACGCTCCGGCTCGCCATGCTCGACCGGCTGGCGAGCGCCCACCTCTTCAAGGATCCCGACTCGGCGCTGCACTATGGACAGCGGATGTTCGACCTCGCGGAGGAGCTCGGTGTGGGCTGGCGAAGTGCCAGGGCGCTGAACCTCATGGGCAGGGCCCATCACCTGAAAGGCGCCCATGCCCCTGCACTGGCCTGTTTCCACGATGCCCTCCGGAGGTTCGAGCGGTCGGGCAACCGACGTTCGGTGGCCGCCACACGATCGAACATCGGCAGCCTCTACACCGACGAGGGCCGACTGGAAAAGGCGATCGAGGCCTATCGCGCTTCGATGGCGGCCTATCACGAGGTGGGTGATGTGATCTGGGAGATGGGTGCGGCGTATGGGTTGGCGGAGGTGTATGAGCGGATGGGGGAGGACGACAGTGCACAGGCCCTCTACGGCCGTGCTGCCGATGTGCTCGCCCGCATCGATGCCCGCGAACATGCCGCGATGGCCCGCCTTGAACAGGCCCGCCTCGTCCTTGGTCTCCATCGCGACTCGCTCGCGGAGGCGTTCTACCGCGATGCCCTCGCCCTGTTGGGCGCATCGGACAACGACTTCGCCCGGTGCAGCATCCTGTCCGGCCTCGCCCGTGCCCTGGTGCGACTGGGGCGAGATGCGGAGGCGCGTCCCCTTTTCCTTCTGGCGCTCCGGATCGCCGGCCGAAGTGACTTCCGCCAGGAGCTCGCCGACCTTGGCCTGGCGCTCTCCCGGCTCTGTGAACGCGCCGGCGAACCGGACAGTGCCTTGTCCTATCTGAAGCTGCACCTGCAGTGGAGGGACAGCCTGTTCTCCGCCGAACGGGCACGGGCCATCGTGGAGGTGCAGGAGCGGTTCGACAGCGAGCGCAAGGATGTGGCGATCGCGCATCAGCAGGCCCTGCTCGATCGCCGCTCCACCCTCATCCGCGTCGTCGCCGCCGCTGCGGCCATGCTGCTGCTGGCCGCTCTTCTCGCCTGGCGTGCCTACCGCTTGAAGAAACGCACGAGCGATCTTCTCGCCGGCCGGAACGCGCTCATCGGAGCCGCCCTCAAGGAAAAGGAGCTGCTGCTCCACGAACTGCATCACCGGGTGAAGAACAACATGCAGACCGTGGGCAGCCTGCTGCGGCTGCAGGCCCGCGAGGAGTCCGATCAGGGCACCCGCGCCGCACTGCACGAGGCCATGATGCGTGTCAAGAGCCTGGCCCTCGTCCATCAGGACCTGTATCGTGACGCCTCATTGACCGGCGTGCACATGGACGCCTACATCGGGAAGCTCGCCCGGGGACTGCTCCGCAGCCACGCCATGGACCAGCGCATCGCGCTGGCCCTGGATGTGCAGCCCGTGCGCCTGCAGGTGGACAGCGCCGTGCCGCTGGGCCTCATCCTCAACGAGCTCATCACCAACGCCCTCAAGCACGCCTTCCCGTCCACCCCCGGGCGGGGCGCGCACGACGATACGCTTGCCATCGCACTGCGCGACCAAGGCGACCTGCTCGTTCTGGAGGTGCGTGACAACGGCGTGGGTTACCGTGCCCACAACCCCGCCGGCCCGGACGATGCCCAGCGCCTTTCGGGCACCGGCATCCTGGCCACCTTCGCCGAGACGCTCCGCGCCGAATGGACCGTGCTCAGCAACGGGGGCACCACGGTGCGTTTCGCCGTGCGCAACTTCGCCCGTGCCTGATGGACGCCTTGCACCTGGTGATCGTGGAGGACGATGCAGTGATCGCCGCCGACCTTGCCGCCCTGTTGCACGACCTTGGCCACCGCATCGCCGCCACGTGCCCGGATGCGACCACGGCGCTTCAGGCGATCGCCGTGCATCGGCCGGATCTTGTCCTGCTGGACATCAACCTTGGCCAGGGGCGCGATGGGGTCCATGTCGCCGACCACCTCAATGCGGTGGAGCAGGTGCCCTTCGTTTTCATCACCGGGCATACCGACCAGCGCACCCTGGATCGCGTGAAGGCCACCCGGCCCGCCGGCTTCATCATCAAGCCGTTCGACGAGGACGACCTGCGCACCCAGATCGAGATCGCCGTTGCGCGCCACGCCGCGCAGGTCGATGTGGGCACCCACCCCGGCGGTGACCGGCAGGGATCACGTAACGCCGAGGTGCTTTTCGTGCGCGACAAGGGCCGGCTGGCGAAGGTGCCTGTGCAGGAGATCCGCTTCGTGGAGGCCGACAACAACTACGTGGTCATTCATACCGCCGACCGCCGCTACGTGCTCGCCCGCTCCCTCAATAGCATGGAGGAGCACCTGGCGTCGTCCCATTTCGTGCGCATCCATCGCCGCTACCTGGTCGACGTTCGGCGCATCACCGCGCTGCGCGAACGGGAGGCCCTGCTCGGCGATGTCGTTCTTCCCGTTGGCAAGACGCACAAGGAGGCGCTTCGCCTGCGCTGGGAGCAACGATGATCATATGCACCTGCACAATCGTGGCCGCACGCGCGCGGTCCTTGGATGCGGTCGGGTCCCGCTCAACATCCCGACGCGGTGGGCTGAAGGAGGGCCGCGGGTGATCACGCTTCAGGCACCACCATCCGGAGCCCGCTGGCCAGCGGCATCCTCAGTGGCAAGCATGTGCTGGAGGGCGATACCTCGTCGCGGCTGCGCATGGCCGGGCTGGATCGGCTGAAGGAGCGCGAGCTGAACGAGGCGCGCTTGCGGAAGGTGAACGAGCGGAAGGCCATCGCAACTGAACTGGGTCTTTGGTTGCCCGTGTTCGCCATCGCCCGGTGCCTGAAGAACGCGCGCGTGAGCATGGTGATGCTCGGCGCCGGCAAGGTGCCGCTGCTGAAGGAGAACATGAAGGCCGCGGAGGCGCAGGACCTGCTGACCCCCGAGGTGCTGGCCCAGGTGGAAGGCACGCGGGCGGGGGAGAAGCTCAGCACGTGGACCTGAGCCCGCCCGGGCGACGCCCTCGGGCGGACATGGACAGGTGTGCGCCCGCCCCTGGAGCACGCGATCTGCCCGGCTTGATGACCCAGGTACTGATGAGATGACCGAACTTGCGCAGCCATGACGGCCGTCCGCATCCTTATCGTTGAAGATGAACCGCTCATCGCGGAGGACCTGCGTGCGCACCTGGAGGAGCTGGGCTACGAAGTGGCCGCCGCGTGCGACAATGCCCTGGATGCCATGGCGGAGATCGCCGCCGCAGCGCCTGACCTGCTGCTGCTGGACATCAACCTGGGCGATGGGGCGGATGGCGTGCAGCTGGCCGAGAAGGTGAGCGCGAAGCACCGCGTGCCCTT
This sequence comes from uncultured Flavobacteriales bacterium, assembly GCA_937872175.1. Taxonomy (GTDB): domain Bacteria; phylum Bacteroidota; class Bacteroidia; order Flavobacteriales_F; family PHOS-HE28; genus PHOS-HE28. Next base: position 33,999 of record CALMPI010000030.1, read on the forward strand.
CATCTTCGTCACCAGCCACAGCGACAAGGCCACGCTCGACCGTGTGAAACCCCTGCGACCGGCGGGATTCATCATCAAGCCCTTCGACGAGAACGACCTGCGCGCGCAGATCGAGCTGGCGCTTGCCCGGTTCGCCAACGATGTGGAGGCGACCGCGGCGCCCACCGAAGCACAGCGCAACGAGTTCGTGATCGCCGACAGCATCTTCATCCGCGAGAAGGGCAAGCTCGTGAAGGTGGCCATGGATGACATCCACTACGCCGAGGCGGACGACAATTACGTGACGCTCTTCACGCCCGCGAGGAAGTATGTGATCACCAGCACGCTCGCGGCGGTCGAACGGAAGCTCGGGAGCGTGCACCACCTCCGCATCCACCGCAGCTACCTGGTGGACACGCGCCGCATCACCGCTGTGGAGGATGGCTATGTGCGCCTCGGGGCGCTGAGCCTGCCCGTGGGCAAGACCCACCGCGAGGCGCTGATGGCCCGGATCAGGACCTTGTGACGCTCACCCGGCCCATGGGCCTGTTGACGTGATCGTGCTCGTCCTTGACCGGATCGGGGCCCGGAGACGTTTCCGCGAAGGCTTGCTTGCGGCCAAACCTCCGACCCATGCGCACGATACCGACCCTCATGATGATCGGATGCTTCGGCATGGCGCAGGCGCAGATGAGCGGAGTTTACACCGTAGGACCTGCTGGAGCCATTCCTGCCCCTGACTACACCTCTCTTGCTGCGGCTTGTTCTGCGCTGATGCAGACCGGTGTTTCCGGGGCGGTGGACATAGAGATCATGGATGGGACCTACACGGAAACGATCACCCTGGGCACGGTGCCTGGTGTATCGGCCACGAACCGGATCAAGATCACTTCACAAAGCGGGAGCAAGAGCGCTGTGACGTTCGCGGTGGATTGCCGTCTTCCGGGTTCTTTCCGGATCAACTGTCCGTATGTCCTCGTAACTGACCTGACCATACATCAGCTCACCTATGGCGCAGCGAACACGAACTCAGGGGTGTTCCTAGGAGCGGATCATCTATTGTTGAAGGACTGTGAGGTGGAATGTCTGGACTGTGGGGTGAACTACTGGTCTGGCCTGGTCGGTGCACAAGGCGGCAACATCAGGATAAAGGGCAACACCCTGCTGGGGAATGGAGGGGCGACCCATGGTATCACCGTGACCGATTCTTCGGACCCTGAGATACTCGAGAACGAGATCGTGGAGTGCCAATGGGGTGTTTCGGCCACCTATGGCAACGACGTGGTCACGGTGCTGGATAACACGATCCGGGAGTGCAACTACGGGATCAGGATCCAGGGTGGTTCCGATCATGTGGTGGCGCGCAATCATCTCTATGGAGCGTCCTTGACCGCAGGGATACAGGTGTCGAATTCCGATGGCGATGATCTGCATGTGGACATCAACAACAATATGATCAGCGTCAGGAGGATGGCTCCTATTTATACAGGAACGATCGCAGGCATCAGCATCATCCCCGCGGCGAACAGCGCGCCTACGGGCCTCCTCTCCGGTCGGATATCGCACAACAGCATGGTCTGCAGTTCGGATCAACAGAACGTCAGTGGCATTCATGTGCGCATGACCTCTGCGAACGGCCTTTCCCTGCTCTCCAATTCCATCAAGCTCATGGGCACCGGCATGGTGGGCATCGACCTGGTGGATTCGCTCTGCCAGGTCTGGCCTGCATCGGATCACAACAACGTGTACAGGATGGGCGCAGGCAATATGTTCGGGATCTTCGCCACACACGATCAGATCGCCGCGCAAACGGGCATGGAAGCCCACTCCATCAGCGCGAACCCGTGGTACTTCAGCAACACGGACCTGCACATCAAGGACATGTCGGCGAACATCAACCGCGCGCTCGTCGATCTGAGCCTTTCCGTGGACTTCGACAAGGACCCCAGGCAGTACTATGACATCCCGTACGACATCGGCGCGGACGAGCATGGCGACCTCGGACTGAAGTCGGTGGTGGAGATGGAGCCCTCCCTGCTGGCCGTCGAGGAGTTCCGGGCCTATCCCAACCCTGCGGACGACCATGTGCTGCTCGAGCCACGACCGCACGGCGGCGTTGAGGTGTTCAGCACCACGGGGCAGCGCATCGCTGTCCTGTCGGTCGAGGGAATGGGCGTGGCGCTGGGCGAGCTGCCCAACGGCACGTACATCCTCCGCTGGACCTCGGATGAAGGCGGGCACGCCGTTCCGATCGTGGTGCGGCACTGAGCGGTCGCGGACCGGTAGGGACGGAACCTTGGCGCCGGTCCTCTGACGTTCACCCGATCAGGGGAGGCGTTCACCCGATCGAAAGGCTGTTCGCGCCCGCGATCCCGGACGTTCGTGGTGCCCCATGTCCACCACCATGCGCGATCGGCTCCTGCTCCTGCTTGCTGTGCTCGGCCTCGCCGTGCTTGCGGTCCACGCCCAGCCATCCGATGCCCAGATCATCAAGGACCTCACCAAACCCGGTGTGCTCAAGGTGGAGCTTGCGCCCGGTCCCACGACGAAGGAGTGGCACAGCGCGCATGGACAGTACATGTGGGACCGTGTGGCGTACGTCACGCGGAACGCCGGGGTGGCCGAGTATCCGGAGGCCACGGTGAAGATCACCGGGATCGCCCGCTACCACTATGGGGCCAGCACCAGCTTCCGGGAGTTCAAGGTGGCGGAGAACGAGTACTTCGGCCTGCCGGCCCCCCGCAAGGACGAGATGCTCGGGATGATCCGCGAGCGCTACCTGCAATTCCTCGGACACCGCGCGGGCAAGATGGTCGGCGACCTGCACTACCTGCGCATCCCCGAAGGCGAGGGCGTCATCTGGCATACGCCGCTCTCGTTCACCATACCGGTGGAGGTCGAGTACGACGCCAAGACCAGCAACGTGCACCTCACCACCATCCGGGAGAAGATCGATACCCGCTTCTACCGCGATGCCGTGAACGCGCCGTGGAAGGAGAACATCGTCTCCATCGGGCGCGACCGCACCGAAGGCGGGCAGCGCACGTTCCCTGTGGAGGAGCTCCGGGCCATGCCCACGTTCCGCGACCAGCTGGAGGAGCAGCAGGCGCGCACCGAGCTGGCCGCCCTCGGCGAGGTGAGCATCCCTGAGTTCAAGAGCGACATGGAGGTGTTCCTGCATACGCACAAGCTTCTGCGGGAGAGCAACGCCACGGAGTTCGAGGCGTACCTTATGCGCATGCTCGCGCCATCCCATTTCGTGGAGGGCAGCGCCACGCGGCTCACACCGCAAGGTGCCGAGCTGATCAACAGGGCCGTGGCCGCCGCGTTCGGCGGAAAGAGCACGTACGCCGAGCAGTACTGCCCCGATCCCGGTGTGAAGCACCGGCAGCAGGACGCCATCGAGATCTGGAACGCCACGCAGGACAAGCATACCCGCATGCACATCGGTCGGTTCGGCGGCGGCTGGAAGAACGGGCAGAAGGTGGGCGAACAGTACAAGTTCATCGCCCTCGAGGTGTGGATGTGGACCGACGCGGACAACATCGCACGCATCCGCAGCTATGAACCCGGCATGCTGTGCAAGCCGCTGGGAGCGGTCGGATCGTCCGCTGAGAAGGCGGGTGCGCCCTCCCCGGAACCGACCTCGGGCGGAGGCTCCCAGCAGGGCTCGGGCAACGAACTGATGAAGAAGGGAAAAGGACTCCTGAACAAACTCACCACCCCATGAGGCACCTCTCCGCATTGCTCGCCCTCCTGTGCGCACCACTGTTCTCCATCGCGCAGCTCACGGGCACCAGGACCGTTGGCGGGACCAGCCCGGACTACGCCACCATCACCGCTGCGGTGGACGCGCTCATGAGCCAGGGCGCCACGGGCAACGTCACCTTCAATATCCGACCCGGCACCTACACGGGCCAGTACGTGGTAGGACCTGTACCTGGCGCTCCAGGCACCATCACCTTCCGCAACGAAACGAACGGCGCACAAGCGGTGAACCTCGAATACGATGCCAACAGCACCACCGACAACTTCATCTTTCGCCTCGAAGGCGCGCAAGGCGTGGTGCTGGAGAAGCTCACCTTCCGTCCGCTCGACTACGACCACGCACGGGCCGTGCATTTCATCAACGGGCTCACCGGGCTCACCATCGAGCAGTGCGTCTTCCACGGCAGCACCAACCCATCGGGTTCGGCCTCCTTCGAACGCATCCTGGTGCATTGCGATCAGTTCACCATCAACACGGACAACAACCCGCAGGATGTGCTGATCCTGGACAACAGCTTCTTCAACGGCAATACCGCGATCGAGCTCGATGCCTATGGCTTCAATGGCGCGCGCAGCGCGGGACTGATCATCAGCGGCAACGAGTTCCGCCAGCAGGTGGGCACGGGCATCCGCCTCAACCATTGCATCGGTTCGATCGGCGACAATGCCTTCAGCACCACGGTGGGTAATTGGTACGTGGGCATCCGCACCACCTTCTTCGACGGCGGAAGCCAGATCCGCCGGAACGACATCCAGGCCTACGCCACCAACGGCTGCACGGGCATCGAGGTGGGCAACACGCAGAGCACCACCGGCAACATGATCAGCAACAACATGGTGTACGTGAACGGCACCGGCGATGTATGGGGCCTGGCCGTGTACAACCTGTGGGACATGAAGATCGTGCACAACAGCGTGCTGGTGGCCGCGGGCAACCAGTTCCAGAGCTACGCCTTCCACCACCTGAGCAACTTCCCCGATGGGCAGGACGCATTGGTGCGGAACAACATCTTCGCCAACAATGCCGGTGGCTACGCCTACTACGTCCCGGTGGCGGCGAACGTGGCCATCGAGGATCACAACGACCTGTTCACCACCGGCAGCACCATCAGCAATGTAGCGGGCAACGAGTACCTCACCATCCCGGCGCACCAGGCTGGCACGGGGCAGGGAGCGGGCGATACGGACATCGATCCCGTGTTCCCCATCCAGCCCGATCTTCACCTGAACAACTGCGCCATGGACAGCATGGGCGAATACTTCTTCGTGGTGGCGAGCGATATCGATGGTGATGCACGCGGCAACCCCTTGTGCGACATGGGTGCCGATGAGTACACCGCGAGCACCAATGCGATGCAGGCCCCCACCATCACCATCCTCAGCAGCGACCTGCCCTACCAGCTGGGACTGGGCGCATCGTTCAATGCCTACCAATGGAGCACCGGGGACAACACGCCCACCACCACGATCACCGCCGGAGGCACCTACAGTTGCGATGTGCTGGACGCCAACTTCTGTTCGTTCAGCATCAACATCACGGTGGTGGTGAACATCAATACCGGGGTCGCGGAGGCCGCCAATCCGGATGCGGTGCTGTTCCCAAACCCCGCGATGGAGACGATCACCGTGAGCGGTGCTGCTGCCGGAGCGGCCTACACACTGATCGACGCCAGTGGCCGTGTGCTGCGCGAAGGCCGTTTACCGACGACCGCGATGCTCGATGTGCGCGACCTGTCGCCCGGCGTGCATGTGCTGCGGCTGTTGGATGGCGGGTCCGTTCGCACCGCCCGCTTCGTGAAGCAGTAAGCATGCGAGCCGATGCGGTCTTCGTGCGCGACGGGTCACAGCATGTGCGGCTCCCGGTGAGCGACATCCTGTTCATCGAGGCGGACGATAATAGCACGCATGAACACACCTCGCAGCGCCGCTATACCGTGCCGCGTATGCTGAAGGATGTGCTCGATGAGCTCCCGCCAGGGCGAGTGGAGCGCATACACCGCAGCTATGCCGTGAACCTCGATCGCGTGAAGGCCGTCAGTGACAAAGGCATGCATGTGGGCGACCGGTGGCTGCCCATCGGTAGGAGCTTCCGCGATGAGGTGAGGAAACGGTTGTGGCTGCTGTGAGGGCGCTCACCGCGCCACCAGTTCAACTCTCCGGTTCAGTTGTTTTCCTGCATCAGTCCTGTTGGAACTCACCGGCGCCAGCGGCCCCACGCCATGCGCATCGAGGCGTGTCACTGCCACAGCATGCTCGGTGACGAGGATCCGTGCCACCTCCGCAGCACGGCGCTTGCTCAGGTCCAGGTTGTGCTCCAGCGAACCGGTCATATCCGTGTGGCCCACGATGAAGACCTTCAGCTCGGACATCATGTTCAGCAACTTCCCGATCTCGGCGATGATCGGCCTCGAGGAGGCCTGCACCGTGGCTTTGTCGGTATCGAAGAGGATGTCATTGAGGGCCACTTTGCCGTGCTGCTCGATCTGCTGCTTCATCCATTCGGCGTTCACCTTGATCTTGTCGGTGGCGATGCCCACCTCCTCGATGATGTCCACGAGCATCACTTTGACCTCGCTCGTGTACTGCGATCCCACCACCACCACATGCACGGGTGTGCCTTTGTCGCTCATGGTTGCGGCCAGGTAGAAGCTGCCCGCACTGGTGGCCGAGCCCTTCAGCAAGTTGATGCCCACGCTCGGCGGGAAATCATTGCGGGCGAAGTGAACACCGATCATGGTGCGGCTGCCGATCTCCGGCGAGGTGGACTTGTCCTGCTGGCCTTCAGCAAGCATGTTGACACCCGCACGCTTCAATGCGCCTTGGTAATTGAGGAAGAGGTCGCGCAGCGAGACCGTACCGCTGATGGTGTAGTAGAGCCGCGTGCGCTTGCCCTTCACATTGGTCCATGCATCGATCGTTTTGTAGCCGGCGACCGGTCCCCGCGCGATGGCGTAATCGACATGGTTCATCACTTCGCACCAGGTAAGTACCGCATCGGGGTAGCGCGTGATCATCGGATGGTCCTTGCAGCCGTTCGCGTCCTGGGCATTCGCGATCGTTGCGCAGAGGAGCAGGATAAGTGCGAGGAATGCGTTTCGCATGACGGGGCCGAATGGATCGATCTTGATCGACGTGTTATTGGATCACCAGGCGCGTGCTGCGCATCTCTGTGCCGCTGGCCGTGCTGAGCCGTACCAGGTAGGTGCCTGCTACGAGGTGGCCCGTTGCGATGGTCGTTTCGCCGGCGGAAGTCACCAGCACTGAGCGGCCCAGCGCATCGATGACCTCAGCACGAAGACCGCTCGTGTTCGTGATGCCTACGATGGTCACTGCTGTTCCCTGTGCCGCAGGCGAAGGATGGATGCGGACGTTCTCCAACCCGTGCTCATTCACTGCCGATGAGCCCACGAAAATGGGATCCTTGTCGTACCACACTTGTTCGCTGAAACCGAATCCGTCGAAGTCGATGTCAATCAACAGCAGCCAGAAGCGATGGTCGGACGAGACCCATGCCCACTGCTTGCTGGTGTTCACGGTGGTATTGCCGAAGATGGTGTTGTTCTGCACACGGTCCATGCGGTAGCGCACGGCGTTCGTGTAAGTACCCGTGGGCAGGATCAGGGTGCCGTAGCCATCGGCTTCCAGCTCCACAGTGCCGTTCATGGTGCCCACAAAGCCCGCTGCGCTGAAGGTGCCGCTGTACGTATCGCTGAACTGGTCGCCGTAGGTGTACGGCAGCTCGATCACGCGCTCCAGATCCACGTTCATCAAGTATTTCGCCGTGTCCTCGGGCGGCGGGCCGATGAGAATGGTGCTGCCTTCGCTCTGCAGTTCGGATGAACTCACCACGTAATAGGTGTACGCGTTGTCCCAGGTGATCCCGCAGAGACCCGAGTTGGGGAAGTCAGCGACGTACGGCGTGGAAGCGGGATCAACGAATAGGATCTCCTCCTCGGCGAATTCGGTGAGGCCGCTGAAGTCCCAGGTCTGCATCGCGCCCGTGCTGGCGTTCAGCGCGACCGTGTCGATCGGATCGGAACAGCGGCCAATGGTGGCCACATCGCCGATCACCGGGATGTTCAACTGGGTGATGTTCGGCTGGGCGAATAGCGCGACCGGCGCGATGGCGCAGGCGAAGAGTAGCGTTGGTTTCATGGAAGTGTGATTATGCGGGGCAAACGTATCGGCACCGTTCGCCACTGTCCATTACCCATTTGGGTGGATCCACATCACACCAACCGGTCCCGCATCGCCAGCCGTACCGCCTCGGCCCGTGTATGCACATGCAGCTTCACATAGATGCTCTTGATGTGCGCCTTCACCGTGTTGGTACTGATGAAGAGCGCATCGGCGATGCTGCGGTAGTTCTCTCCGTTGCAGAGGCGGGCCAGTACCTCGGTCTCGCGGTCGCTGAGGCCGGGTTCGCTCTTGGGCTGGAAGGAGCGCACCAGCAGGCGCGCGATGCCGGGCGAGATCACCGATCCGCCACCGCGCACTTCGCGGATGGCGTCGAGGATCTCCTGCGGCGTGGCGTGCTTGTGCAGGTAACCTGTGGCGCCAGCACCCAACGACCGGAACACGCTCTCTTCATCGTCCATTGCCGTGAGCATGATGAAGTCCGTGTCGAGCAATTGATCCTTCAGCTTGCGCACGCATTCGATCCCGCTGAGGCCGGGCAACTGGATGTCCATGAGCACGGCGTCGGGCTCAGCATCCGGCAGGGCCGTGATCGCCTCTTCCGCGCTCGCATATGCGCCACGCAACACGAATCCATCGGTTGCATCGATCACCGCGCAAATGGCCTCGCGTGCGCCGCGGTCATCCTCCACCACGGCCACGGTGATCATGCGTGGAACGTCCATGCCGGGAAAGTACGGTGGTGGATCGCGCGGCGCTCCTGACCACCCGCCTGGGCGGTGACCGAACGCACCACGTGAGGGGGGCATAGGTGATCATGCAGGCATTCCTATCGCTGTGCGGAAGACGGGCATGTACCTGCTCGAGGCCGGAGATCAAGCAGTGCGCGTTGCGTATTGCGCCTACGGTGGGGCGGCGCGTCGCTTAGCAGCGTGCCAGCCTCAGCGCGCATCCGGAAATGCCACCCGGATGGCTTCTTGGCGTGAATGCACCTGCAGTTTCTCGTAGATGCTTCGAACATGGGTCCGCACGGTGTTGATGCCCACACCATGCCTGTCCGCGATCTGCTTGTACAAGAGCCCTGCGGCGAGGCCGTCGAGTACTTCCTGCTCGCGTTCGGTGAGCACGGTCTGTCGGATGCTGGGGGCCATCTCCTTGTGCAGCGAGGCCACCACCAGCCGCGCGATGGCCGGTGTCATGGGCGAACCCCCGCGATGGATCTCGCATACGGCATCAGTCAGCTCCACACCAGGGGCGCTCTTCACCAGGTACCCGGTGGCACCGGCGCATAGGGCCTGAAAGATGATCGCCGGGTTCTCGAACACAGTGCTGATCAGGAATTGCATGGAGGGCTTGCGGGGCTTCGCAAGGCGCACGCAGTCCACCCCGTTGGTGCCGGGCATGCCGATGTCCATCACGACCACTTCAGCGTCGAGCTCATCCACGGCGTCAAGGAAGGCATCACCGCTCCGGTAGGAGGCAAGCAATTCGATCCGCCGATCGGCGCTCAACGAAGCCGACAGGATCGCCCGAAGGGTGTTGTCATCTTCCACGATGACGGTCTTTATTCGCGCGCCCATGGCTTCCGGATCACAAGATAACCCGGAGGCGATAGGTGCTCAGAGAGCGCCGCGGGCGAGCACGCTCGTGGCACCTTGCGCGCTCTCGATGCTGAACGTTCCGCCCAATGCGCTGATGCGCTCCTGCATGTTCCGAAGCCCATGGCCCTGTGCTGGGCTCAGCGAGAAGCCGACCCCGTTGTCGGTCACCTGGATCCGATAGGCACCTTCTGTGATGGAGACCAGAACCGAGATCCTGGTAGCGCTGGAATGCTTCAGGGCATTGTGGGCGGCTTCACGCACCACGAGGTACACGGCGCGGCGCACATCGGGTCTCAGTGGCCGATCGAGCCGTGCTGCGTTAAGGTCCAGGTGAAGCTGAGCAGGGGCGCCAGCGAACATGCGGGTGATGCGGTCCCGGATCTGGTCCAGCAGGCCACCCACCGTATCCGCTCCAGGATCCACCGCCCACACCACATCGTTCAGCCCTTCCTTCAACGAACGCGCCTCCGCGCTCATCAATTCGAGCGACACCTCTTCGGGGAGTGTGCCCTCCTGAGCGGTGCGAAGCATGTCGCCCATCAGGGCCAGCTTGGTGAGGTTGCCGCCCAGCTCATCATGGATGTCACGGGCGATCCGTGTGCGCACTGCTTCGGCCTCGCGTTCACGCTCCGTACGGACCAGTTGCTCCTGGGTCCCCACCAGCTGTCGATTGGTCCGCGCCAGTTCCGCTGCGTAGCGCTTGCCTCTTCGCACCGCGAGGAACAGGAGCACACCTGCGATAAGCAGGACCACGCAGGCGATCGATGCGATGATCAACACACGACGCTGGGCAGTAAGCGCTGCTGCAGCGGCCTCCTGCTCGGCCATCATCGTGATGCGCTCCTGGAATGCGGCAGTGCGACGGGCTTCATCAATGCCCAAGTGCAGCTTGACCTCGGCCAACGCCGTATCGGCGGCCATGCGGCTTGCGCGCAGATCGCCGAGCCTGTGGTACACGGTGGACAGAAGTTGTGCGATGGCATATCGACCCGCATGCAGTCCGTGAGCCACTGCAAAGCTGTCCGCTCGCTGCAGGTATCGCAACGCATCCTCCGGTCGATCGAGCGCCATGAGGTAGCGCGCCTCCATCAATTGCATGCGGCTGGTATTGATGCCGGAGGGTTCCCCACCGAACGCGTCGCGTGCCCGCAACAGGTGGAACGCGGCTGAATCCATGTCCCCTGCTTCCAGGTGGATGCGGAAACAGCCGTCGTGCGCATCGAACGCGGTGATCGGAGCACGGTCCTCTACCTGAAGGGCGATCGCCTTGCGCCACAGCAAAAGCGCACTGTCAGGGGCATCGGCCCGGTACAGCTGTTGGGCGAGCTCGCTGTAGGCCTGGGCCAGCGGCACGGTTCCATCCTTCGGGGTCAAGGCCAGGCAACGGCGCGCCCATGCCAGCGCACGCTGGTTGTCCTCGATCATGGCGCATTGCAACGAAAGGTGCTGACATGCCCCGGCCGCTTGAACGCTATCCCCGGTCTCCAGCGCCGTGCTGTACATGCGCTCGCTGTTATACATCGCGGCTTCCAGATCACCCTGGTAGGTCAGCGCATCGCCCAGCAGTCCATAGCTGTCGATCAAATGCTTGCCCACCCGGTCCCGCGCCTTGCCCGGGGAGAGCTTAGCGCGATCAGCCTCGGCAACAGCTACTGCACGCCGGAGCACGTCCACTTGCCGTTCGATCTCCAGGCGCATGCTGAAGATCACGGCCAGCCGGTTCATCTGCACCAGACCGGTGGTATCGCCCGCTGCGTGGTCCTGTTGCCAGACCCCAACAACCAAGAGCAAGCTATCGGTATTGGTGCGCTGGGCTGAAGCTGCCAGGACACCCCCACAGAAACAGGCGATCGAGAACGGGCGCAGAAGACGCATCATGCGAAGGTCGCACTTGGCGGTGAGCGAGGGATGGGCCTGGCATAGCATGAAGATGCTAGGTGACTTCCGCCTCTGATGAACTCCATTTGTGGACCGATCATCAGGCCACACCATGCAACGAAAGCTCCTCACCCTGCTCCTGCCCGCATGCGTTGTCATGGGAGCACATGCCCAAGCCCCGAACCTCTTGAACTATCAAGCTGCTGCGCGCGACGGTGGCGGCGTGGTGCTGATGAACACGCCCCTCACGGTGCGCTTCACGATCCGCGTGGGGAGTGCCACCGGAACGAACGTGTATCGCGAAACGCATGGCGTGACCACCAATGCCTTTGGCCTGTTCGATGCCCAGGTGGGTGGTGGCACCGTGGTGAGCGGCAGCTTCGCTTCGATCGGCTGGGGAAGCAACAGCCACTGGCTGCAGGTGGAGGTGAACCCTGGCGGCGGCTATGTGGACCTTGGCGCACAGCAGCTGGTGAGCGTGCCCTATGCGAAGTATGCCGAGACGAGCGGCGGCGGATCAAGCGGTTGGGGATTGACCGGCAATTCGGGCACGGATCCCAACACGGATTTCATCGGCACGAGTGATGCACAACCCTTGGTCTTCAAAGTGAACGGCGCCGAAGCCGGCAGGATCGGGCTGATCGGCTCTGGGAACACCAGCTTGGGAGCGAGCACACTTGCCGCGAACACCACTGGTACCAGCAACACGGCCATGGGAAGCGGTGCCATGCAGAACAACACATCCGGCGACCACAACACGGCGGTCGGTACCGGTGCTTTGTACGTGAACACCAGCAGCAACAACACAGCACTGGGTTCTTTGGCGTTGGCTGGAAACACGACCGGGACGGAGAATACGGCCGTAGGTAAGGACGCGCTGTTCGGCAACACGAACGGCGAGGAGAACACGGCCATTGGTGTGTCATCACTGGAGAACAACATGGATGGCACGAAGAATACGGCGGTAGGCGCGAAGGCTTTGCGGTTCAATACTTCGATCCGCAATACTGCGACCGGCGCCAGTGCTCTTCAGTACAACGTGACTGGCCAACAGAACACGGCCGTTGGTGCGAGCGCAATGGCAGGCAACACCACTGGTTCCAACAATACGTCGGTCGGTGATGCGTCCCTGTACTTCAATAACTTGGGGTCGAACAATACTGCATGCGGCAAATCGGCACTTTTATACAACAACGGCGACTACAACGTGGGAGTAGGCAGTGCTGCCTTGTCCGATAATCTCAGCGGTCACGACAATGTGGCCATAGGAGTGGAAGCGATGTCCGGAAACAACACTGGTAACTACAACACGGCGCTGGGCAACTATGCATTGGGTACCCTTACGAATGGCATTGACAATATCTCGATAGGATGGGGATCAGGGACAACGGGCAGCTTCAGTAACACCATCAACATCGGCAACTATGGTTACCTGAACGCCTTCGGTAACCAGGCGTTCATCGGCAACCTGAGCACCATTTGGAATGGAGGCAACGTCACGTGGTCCACCTATTCGGATGAACGCGTCAAGACCGATGTACGCGACGATGTACACGGCCTGGATTTCATCACACGCCTGCGACCGGTCACCTACCATCGCGATATCGACCGGCAGGCCGAACTCACCGGGAACAAGTCGACACGGGACTACCCAGAGAAGTATGCCATCGAGCGGATCAAGTTCAGTGGCTTCCTGGCCCAGCAAGTGGAACAGGCGGCGCAAGAGGTCGGCTATGACTTCAGCGGAGTGACCCCGCCCCCGAATGAGAACCAGTTGTACACCGTGAGCTACGAGCAGTTCGTGGTGCCGTTGGTGAAGGCAGTGCAGGAACAGCAGGTACTCATCGTGGAACTTCAGCACGAACTGGCTCGGCTGCGTGAAGTGGTGGAGGCAACGGACCCCGCGAAGCGATGAAGGCCGCTTGGATCATACTGTTCGCTCTGCTTCTGCAGTCCGTAGCGGCTCAAGTGCAGTTGGAGCGCAGCCTGCTGGCCACTGCTGGCCGCACATCGAGCGCCGCCGGTATTTCACTGGATGCATCACTGGGCGATCTCGTCACGATGACCTCCGTAAGCTCCGGCCTGATCATCTGCCAGGGCTTTCAACAGACCGTACCCGATTTCACCACCGCTTTGAACGAAGAGGTAGGCAGCGGCATCACGTTGTACCCGAATCCAGCGCGGGACGATCTGTTCGTGCGATCTGCGGGCGTTGCCATCGGCACGTTGACCTTGTCCGATGCAGCGGGCCGGGAGATGCCTGTCCGTATTCTGCGGCGCGATGACGGATACGCGCTGGACCTTTCAGGGCTCGCCGAAGGCCCCTATTTCCTCCGCATCCATCTCGACCAGCACCTTCCAATGGTGGTCAAGGTCATTAAGCAACACTGAACGAGTATTTCCTCCGAGTGATGGACACAACACGCAACCACGCAACCCTGACCCTCCGTCTCGCGTTCCTTCCGCTGCTGATCACCGCGGGCCTGTGCCCGGGCATCGCGCAAGACTATGGCCAGCGCATCATCTATTCCCGGCTTCAGGGGAACCTGCCGCAGGTCCGATTGAACGATGGAGGAGGTACGGACACGCTGCTGATCGCTTCCGCCGCAATACCGCAACTGGTGATGGAAGGCCGCTACCTGCTCTATTTGTCCGGCACCACAGCCCTCAACGGTCTCGACAACATATTGCTCGGAGGGCAATGGATGCGTCGCACGTTGGCCACCGGCGCTGAGTTCACGATGTTCAATAGCAGCGACTACACGCAGGGGTATGACATGTTCCTCAGTGATAGCACCAGCGCCGTAGCATATGCCTGCAACATTTACAACAACAGCTTCGACAATGCTACCGTGCTGGGCACCATGACCGTGGACTGCAACGACGACTTTCCGCGTATCCGACAGAGTGACGAGCTGGTCGTGGGCCACAACGTCTTCACCTCGCTCTTCACCGTGCAACGGAACGGCACCGCGCGGACCGCCATTCCCAATACCCTGGAGTACGACACCTGGCCGACCTGGTCGCCGGATGGCCAATGGATCCTGTTCGGGCGGAGCAATGGGATGTACGCTGCTGGAGCTGGCTATGGCTTCAATGTGGTGAACTACTACAAGATCAAGCAGAGCGGCGACAGCCTCACGCAACTTACCTGGAACCTTCCAACGGACAGCGCCACGTTCACCGGTAACGCCATCTGGACTGAGAACGGGCAAAGCATCATTGTCGCCGGAACCCGCAACGGACGCTATGGCCTGATGGAGATCGCGGCTGATGGCAGCATGTGGTCGGACACCATCCCCACCGCTCCCGGCGGGCCGATCTTCTACCTGACCGGTGCACGACCTTATGGGCTGAGCGTGGGGATCGTTGAGCCATGGAGCGCTAGAACGCACGTACAGGTGTTCCCGAATCCGACCTCGGGCGATGTGACGCTTATCGGCATGGAGTGGGGCCAGAGCGTTGCGGTGTATGATGCACTGGGCCGGTATAGTCCCGTTGCAGCCAGGCGCTCAACCGGTGGATCGATCGAGCTTGGCGTATCCGCCTTGCCCGCAGGGGTGTACTTCATCCGAAGCAAGGATGGATCGTTCATTGCGCGCGTCATTCGGGAGTGAACCAGTGGTGAACACAGGGCCGGTGATGGGTGAGCGGAACGAATGGTGTTCTACGCACCGTTCGTTCGCGTTGGTTGGAGCAACACGCACCGATCAGATGCAAAGGGCTTGAAGATGGGCAGCGCTTCCGGTCCTAGGGCTACTTTCGTCGGATGACCAAACGACCGGCCTTGCTCAGGATCGCGCTTTTCTTCGGCATCGCCCTGTTGCTCTCCTGGTACTTCCGGATACACGTACCGCATTGGTTCGAGGCCCTCGAATTGCCCCTTGGTCTTACGCCGTTCAAGTACCTGCTCGAAGGCATCGGCCCGTTGGCGGGGGCGTTGGTGGTGATGGCATTGTTCCGCTCGCCACGTCGTGTAACGCTCTTTGGCAGTTCGTGGAAATGGAGCGTGTTGATGGCCATGCTACCCGTTGTCCTGTTCGCCGTGATCGGGATCGAGGACACGCAAGCCGGAAGCAACCGCCACTTCCACGGCGCCATCATCGGTGCGGTGTCCATGGGGTATGTGGTGTTCGAGGAATTCGGCTGGCGGGGTTACCTGCTGGACGAGGTACGTGGCATGGGCATCGGCGGGATCTGGGTGCGCGCCCTTCTCATTGGTGTGCTGTGGTACGCCTGGCACCTCACCCCGTTCAACGCGGCTTCCATAGGCGAACACGCGGTGTTCATGGGTCTGCTGATCTTCGGCAGCTGGGGTTTCGAGCGCATCTCGGATACCACGGGTTCCGTGGTCTCCGTGGCTTGCTTCCATCTCCTGGGCAGCTTGCTCAGCACCAACGCGCTGATTCAGGATGGCATGAGCGGTACGAGTCGCATGCTCATCTTCGGGATCTGCTTGGTCACCTGGATCGCCATGGTGAGCAAATGGCCGGGTCGTGATCGTGCGCCTGGAGGCACGTCCTGAACGGTGATCGTGATCGGTCGCGTTGCTGCCTTGGTCGGTCCTGCTATGTAAGACCAGGTGGATGGACCGGCATTGATCAGTAGTTGGGATCAAACACCATCAACTCGGCGCACCTCAGGCGCGAAGGCGAATCACGATTCGAGCGACCGCGCCCTCCGACCGCAGGTTCACCGGACGATCGCCGCAGGCCCCGTGGCTTGTTTGTCACCTGCGAGCTGGTGGCACAAGAATGCGCCTTGCTGTTGCCGATAGCCATGAGCAAACTGAGCGCCGCCGCGTGAGAGGCAACGCCGAACTCCGTTTCTACACGAGCGGAAGCACGTTGCGTTCGATGTCCACCATGCCGTCCACGCACACGTTCACAATGACGAGCAGGGTGAACCGCGTCCAGTTGGCGCGGAGGCCGGGGGCGGAAGTAGTGTTCATCACGCATGCATATGTTGATGCCGGACGCTAGCAGTGCCGCGAACGCCAAGATCATAGCGCCGACCTTGAATTCCGCACTGCGGATCGTCACCTTCGGGATGAGGTTCTTGCCGCATCGCTCGGCGATCCGCGTGCGAAGGCATGCCGAGAATGAACAACCAGATCGGAACACATACCGCTTCCAATAGGTATTCCGGCCTGCTCTGCTGAACGTGATCAGACATGGATCCGCAATCGCACTTCGGTGCCGGTGCCTGGCGCGCTGCTGAACTCCAGCTCCGCACCGATGCCTTTCGCCCGTTCCGGCATGGTGCGCGCACCGTAGCTGTCGGGCTTCGCCGCAGCGGGATCGAAGCCCTTGCCATCGTCCTTCAGGCGGAAAAGAATGCGGCCTGCATCGTGCTGCACCGCTAGTGTGCAGTGCTCCGCATCGGCATGCTTCGCACAATTGTTCATCGCTTCCTTCATGATCAGCGTGATCGCGCGGCGTTGCTCCATGTGAAGCTTCACGTCCTTCATCGTGTCGTTCCGTCCTTCGAGTTGGAAGCGCGTCTCGGTGCGATCGAAGAGCGTCAGCGCGAAGGCCGACAAACGATCGAGCACATCGAGCAGGGTGTCGCGGCCCGGGTCCATGCTCCAGATCAGGTCGCGGATGCCGGCGGAGAGTTCGCGTTGCGCTTGCTCGATGTGCTCCAGGTGAGCCGCTGTCGCAGGATCGCTGCTCGTGCGCTGTTTCGCCAAGCCCGTGTGCAAGCCGATGCGCGTGAGCTTGGCACCGCTCTCATCGTGGAAATCGGCGGCACTGCGCCGACGGAAGTCCTCGCGTTCCAGGCTGCGCGCCTCGGCGATCCGCAGCCCTGTCTGCAATTCGCGTGTGGCTTCGCGCAGGCGATAGCGGTACCACGCATAACCGAGCGCGACGAGCACCAACGCATAGAAGGCGTAGGCGTACCACGTGCGCCACGGCGGTGCGCTGATGGTCAACGCAAGCGTAGCGCCCTCCTCGTTCCACACACCATCGTTGTTGCTGCCCTGCACGCGCAGCACATACTCGCCGGGATCGAGATTGGTATAGGTGACGCTGCTGCGCGAGCCGGCTTCGGTCCAATCCTCATCGAAGCCTTCGAGCGTGTACCGATAGCGATTGCGTTCCGGTGCGATGAAGTTGAGCGCTGCGAACTCGAAGCCGATCACCTTCTCGCGCCACGAGAGGTCGATGCGTTCGAGGGCATGCACGGCGCGAGCCAGCGCGAAGCCCGTTGCGCCGGAACAGCGCAGCGGCACCGCTTCGTTGTTCAGCAGGAAGCGGGTGATGCGCACCGGTGGAGCAACGCGATTGCTGACCAATTCCTCCGGCGCGAACCAGTTCAAGCCCTGCGGGCCGCCGAAGTAGAGCGTTCCATCCGCAGCGCGCAGGTATGCGTTCTGGTTGAACTCTTCGCCCAATAAACCGTCGGATCGTGCGAGCGTGCGAACAACCGTTCCGGTTCTTCGATCCAATTGCGCAAGCCCGCCATTGGTGCTCAGCCACAGTCGATCGCCATCGGCGAGGATCCCGTAGACCACTTCGTTGGGCAATCCGATCGAGCGACCATATCGATTGAATATCCCTTCAGGCGCATGCCCTGCCATGATCACGTTCCGCAAGCTGTCGTTCAGCGGGCGACGTGTTCGACAGAGGCCGTTGGCCGTGCCCACCCATAGGTGCTTTCCTTCATCGAGGTAAGTACAGAGCACCAGGTCGTCGCTCAAGCTACCCATGTCCTCCGGGCTACGGCGCACCGCGCCGAATCTGTTGCTCATGGGATCGAACAGCAATAGTCCACCTCCCGCGCTGCCCATCCAGAGGAAGCCCGCATCATCCTCCATCACCGTGAAGAGGTAGGGATGCGGCGCCGCTCCTTCACCGGTGGCGGGCGAGCAGGTCACTACGCCATCGGCGCCGATGCTGCACAGACCCGCGCCGCCCGTGGCGATCCAGGTGCGGCCATCGCGAGCAGTATGCAGGCCATGCACGATCGCGCTTCGTTGCGGATCGGTGGATGCTGCGGCAACGATCCGGTGGAATCGAGGCGAAGGAGCTTCGCCGCGCACCACTTGAACACCACCGCCCAGGGTGCCGACAAGGATCTCGCCTTGCGCATTTCGCGCGAGCGAGAGAACATAATCCGCGCTAAGGGATCGGGGATCACGCGGGTTGTTCCGATGGACCTTCACCGTTGCGTTCGAGCGGTCCCAAATGGAAAGACCGGCAGGCGATCCGATCCAGAGCTTGTCGCCATCCTCGAGCAGACAGGTCACGCTCGCGTGCGGAAGTGAAACAGGGTCACCGGGCACGTGCGGCAGGCCATGTACCACGGGCTCCACTTGGTCGATGCGATCGAGGCCGTTGCGCGTGCCCACCCAGATCTCGCCGCCTTTTCCCGCGTGCAGTGAGAGGACATGGTCATCGGCCAAGCTGCGCGGATCATTCGGATCGTGGCGATGCAGCGTCACGCGGCCTTGCGGGTCGCGGTGGATCAGTCCGTGCGTCGTGCCCACCCACGCATGGCCGTTGTGGATCAGCATGCAATGGAAGCCGGTACGTGGATCGGCACCGCGCACCGATCCCGCTACGACCAGCAGCTCTTCGGCTCCATTGGCCGGATCGATGCGCACGAGCCGGTGCCTGTCGAGCATGTAAGTGGCCTCGCCCACGCGGGCCAGCGCGGTCACTTCCGTTCCAGGGGATATGGTGCGCAGGCCGCCGGTGCGGAAGTCGAGCGCCGACAGTCCTACGGAGGTCCGGAGCAACAAATGGTCTTCATCACCTGGAGCCATCGCGCCGATCAAGTCGCCCTTCACGAAAACATCCTTCAGCACCTGCGTCACGGTTCCTGTTGCACGGTCGATCCGATCGAGCCCTGTGCTGGTGCGCACCCACAGCGTACCAGCGGGATGCTCCAAGAGGCCTACGACCCGATCACCGGAAAGGCCGCTGCCCCGACGATGATTCGAGATCATGCCGGTCGCCGGATCCAACCGATCGAGCCCACCGCCGAAAGTGCCGACCCACAAACCACCATCGGCATCCTCCAATAAGCTCCAGATGTAGTTGTTCGCAAGGCTGTTGCTCCTGTCCGAATGGCGGTAGGAAAGCACGCTGCGGCCATCGAACCGATCGAGCCCATCCTGCGTGCCGAACCATAGGAAGCCGTGGTGGTCCTGTACGATCGCGTTCACCGAGTTCTGTGAAAGGCCGTTGGCGATGGTGAGGTGATGGAAGATGCCCGCAGCGGCGTGCGCGAACGCGGCGTGTGCCAGGACCGACAGGGCGATGCTAAGGGCAAGCCGCGTCTTTCGTCCCGACATGGCGATCGCATGGTTCATGTCTCAAAGGAAGGGAGATCACCTCGCGCAGGCATCGTGCGGAACAGGTCGCATTTCCGCAACTTGCGCCATGCGCTTCCCCATCCTGGCTGTGTTGTTGATCGCTGCGCAGGCCCACGCCCAGCTTGACAGCCTGCTGCGCGTGCGCGACGCACTGGCGCGGGACACATCGCGCCTGCCCGTGCTCACCGAGCTGTTGAGGGCGACCGTGTTCAACGACCCGGACAGCGCACTCGTCTTTGCCCGGGAGTACAGGGCCATCGCCGAGCGGAGCGGGATCGACCTCGAGATCGGCAAAGGGCACAACTACACGGGCATGTGCCATACGAGCCTCAGCGACCATGACAACGCGCTCCGGCACTACCTGGCCGCGTTGACCCATTTCGAACGCGGAGGCGACCCCTGGTACACGGCCATGGCGCACAACAACATCGGCACCGTGCACGAGAAGCTGCGCCGCTTCGACAAGGCGGCGGCCGAGTATGAGATGGCCTTGAAGGGGTTCCGGAGCATCCCGGATTCCGTGTGGATGGCGAACGTGTCCAACAACATGGGGAACATCCTTTACGAACAGAGGGGATTCGACCGGTCCGTGGCGTACTACCGGCAGGCGGACACGATCCTGACCGCCCTGGGGTTCGATCGCTATGCCGCCACCACGCGGATGAACCTGGCCAACGCCTTGGACGAGCTTGGGCGGAGCGCGGAGGCACTGGACATCCTGCGGAGCGCCATGGCCATCATGCCCGTGGGCGAGGATGAGAACACCCGGGCCAACATGCTGGCCGACCTCGGGCGCCTGCATGGCAAAGCAGGCGATCAGGACAGTGCGCTGCTGCACATGCGCGAGGGTCTTGCGCTGGCCACCGCGGTGCAGGCCGGCGATGTGCAGGCGAACGCCCACGAGTTCCTCAGCGCGTGGTTCGAGGAACGGGGCCGGCTGGACTCGGCCCTCTTCCACTTCAAGCGGGCCACCGCGTTGCACGACACCATCCTGGGCGCTGAACGAAGCGCGCAGGTCGCCGAGATGCAGGAGAAGTATGAGAGCGGAAGGAAGGACGCGCTCATCGCGGAGAACAGGGCGCAGCTCGAACGCCGGGCCCTCACCATCAAGGCCATAGCCGCAGGGGCCCTGCTGCTGCTCGGGGTCGCGCTCTTCGCCTACCGGGCCTATCGCCTCAAGCGGAAGGGCGAACGCGAGGTGATGGCCCAGAAGAAGGTGATCGAGGCGCAGTTGATGGAGAAGGAACTGCTGCTGCGCGAGATCCATCACCGTGTGAAGAACAACCTGCAGACCGTGAGCAGTCTGCTCAGCATCCAGGGCCGCGGGATCACCGACGCCAGGGCGAAGGAGGCGGTGAACGACAGCCGCCTGCGCGTGAAGAGCATGGCGCTCATCCACCAGGACCTCTATCGCGAGGGCGACCTCACCGGCGTGGCGATGCCGGCCTATGTGGAGAAGCTCGTCCACGGCCTGATCACCAGCTACGGCATGACCGGTCGCGTGCGCGCCGATCTGCGCGTGGCACCGGTGAGCCTGGACGTGGACACCGCCGTGCCGATCGGGCTCATCCTGAACGAGCTCGTCACCAACGCGCTCAAGTATGCCTGGCCCGATGCTCGAACGGGCGTGCTGTCCATCGTTGTGCAGGAGACCGACGGGGCGTTGGTGGTGGAGGTGGCCGATGATGGCGTGGGCGTCGCCGATCCGGAGACGATCTCCGCGGACGGAACGGGCTTCGGACTGGGCATGATCCGCACGTTCGCCAACAAGCTCAAGGCGGAGCACAGCATCAGCGGGGCGCGTGGCACCACGGTGCGGCTCGTTGTGCGCAACTACACGCGCACCGGCTGACGGGGCACGGACGTTCACCCGCCGGTGGGCCGCGTTCACCCGATCGGGCTGGACCGCTGGCGACGGCTTCGGGGATCTTGCAGGGTCCATCCCTTCGCCATGTCCCGCCCCTGTCGCCCCCTGTCCGTCGCTGTGCTGCTTTCCGCCTGCACCCCTGCGCTGGCACAGCTCAGTGGCACGTACACCATCGACGGGAGCGGAGCCGGCGATTACCTCTCCTTCGGCGCGGCCATCGATGACCTGAACGCGCTTGGTGTGAACGGCCCGGTGCTGTTCGAGGTGACCGACGGATCTTACTCCGGCCGTGCGACCATCGGGGCGGTGGCCGGTGTGTCCGCCGTGAACACGGTGACCTTCCGCGGGCAAAGCCTCGACAGCTCGTTGGTGACCTGGAGCGAGGCCAGCTACACCTCCATCCCCTCGCTGGGCCACAACAGCCTGCTGCGCCTGGACGGTGCCCGGTACATCACACTGGAGCACATGACCCTGCAACGCACGGGCACCGACCAGTATGCGCACGTGGTGGTGATCGACGGGTCCACGGCACATGTCACCGTGCGGCACTGCAGGCTGCGCGGCCCCACGAACTTCACCGCCGCGGTGCAGGACCGCAACGTGATCCACTGCGCCAGCGGCACCGTGCAGGCGGACATCCGGTTCGAGGCCGATCGCATCGAGCATGGCAACCATGGCCTCTATTGGTGGGCCACTGCGGGCGAGGCCGATGAAGTGAGCCTGGAGGGCTGCGATCTCCACGAGGCGCGCGTGTGGTTCCAAGGGATCACCGGACAGGTGCATTTGCTGGGCAACACCTCCTTCCACACCCAGGCAGCGAATTGTGTGACCGCCCTGAGCCTGAGCGGGGATGTGGACATCAGCCGCAACACGCTGCGCTCCGTTGGGCTCTACACCACCCTGGCCCTGCAGCAGCTCGCCGGGACAGCTGCCCAGCCCATCCGAGTGGCGAACAACATGGTGATCGGGAGCAACAGCACCGTGAGCCTGGTGTTCTGTGACCGGGTTGATCTGTTGCACAACAGCGTGTCGGGTGCAGGCAACATCTCCAATGGGAACACGGCCATCCGGATGTTGAACAACAGCTGGTACCGCGACCTGGGCTACGCGCTCACCGTGGGTGCCACGGCCACCGTGATCGCTTCGGACCACAACTGCTACCACACGGTGTCCGGTGCCGCCGTCAGCTGGTCCGGTGGCCACACGGCCCAGGCCTCCCTTACGGCAGCCACCGGTCTCGACGCCAACAGCCTCTTCATGGACCCGGTCTACGTGGACCCGCTCACCGACCTCCACATCCAAACCACCTCCCCTTGCAGTGGCACGGGGACGCTCGCGGCGGGCGTGACCGATGATCGGGATGCGGAGCTGCGACCGCGCCCCGCGCTGAGCGACCCGGACATCGGAGCGGATGAAACGGACGAGTACTGCTTCACCCTCAACGGGACCTACACCATCGGCCCGTCCGTCGGTGCGGACTTCCCCACGTTCAGCGCGGCCGTGCTGAAGCTGAGCATCTGCGGCATCACCGGGCCGGTCCTCTTCCTGGTGGAGGACGGGGTGTACACCGAGGCCATCAGCCTGCCGGCCATCACCGGGACGTCCTCCACCAACACGGTGACCTTCCGCGGCAATGGGGCGGACAGCACGGCGGTCACCCTGCGCTATCCCGCCACGGCCACCTCAGCGCCCATCGATCACGTGGTGCGCATGGAGGGCGCCGATCACGTGGCCTTCGAGCGCATCACCCTGGAGCGGTACGGCGTGGCGTCCTATGGGACCATCTTCCGCTTCCGTTCCGGTGGTGGCACGCCCAACGACCCCTCCACGCACATCCGCTTCACCGGCTGCCGTTTCCTGCGCACGGGTGCGATCGGCTTCAACAGCGTGATGGTCAGCGCGGCCAATTCCCCGGCCCTCAACGAAGTGGGTACGGTCTTCGAGGGGAACTACTTCAACGGTGGGGTCTATGCGTTCGGGAACCCGGGCAATGCGGGGGATGAGTGGACCATCACGAACAATGTGGTCGAGAACGTGCAAGGTGGCATCACCGTGTTCCAGGCTTCGTCCGTCACCATTTCCGGGAACCGGGTCACCATGCTCGGGAACAGCCTGTTCCCGGCCATCAAGGTGACCTGCGGCTGCGATGCGGCGATCGATGACAACCGGGTGCTGACCAGGGGGACCGCCCTGGAGCTCACCGTGGCCGCCACCGCCGGTGCTCCGGCCTGGGTCACGAACAACACCCTCATTTCGGACCTGTTCGCCGGGCACGCCCTGCGGATCCTCGGCCTGAACAACCACGTTCGGATCGTGCACAACTCCGTGAGCGCATACTCCGGCCGCGCGCTGTTCGCGAGCGCCGCCGCTGGTTCGTCGGACCTCTGGCTGCTGAACAACATCCTGGCGAGCCGCTTCAGCCATCCGCTGGATGCCCCCTCCGGGGCCGCGTTCAGCGACGTGCGCCACAACCTGCTGCAGAAGGCGGCCAGCACCCTGGCCACGTGGAACGGCGCCTCCGTCACCACCCTGACCGCGCTGCAGTCCGTGAGCGGCATGTTCGCCAACAGCTTCGCCGGCGCTTCCTGCTATTTCGATCCAGCGAGCGACCTCCACTCCTACAGCATGGAGGCCGATGGCGCCGCACTGCCCTTCGCCCTCTTCCCCACGGACATGGATGGCGAGCCGCGGAGCACCACCACACCGGACATCGGCGCGGATGAGTTCCAACCGCAATTGTGGTCGGCCACCGATGATCTCTGCGTGCCCGCCGACCCCATCACGAGCACCGGCACGGGTACCGACCAATGGATCTACAAGGACCGCAAGGTGGTGGCGCGCTTCAACGACAACGGGCAGCCCCTGGGGATCGTGCAGTTCGGCGTGTTCCTCAACAGCGGTCCGGTGCGCCAGAGCCTCATCGGCCAGCACTACCTGGACCGCAACTGGCACTTCACCACCTCCCTGCCCATGTCCGGCACCGCCATCGTCCGGCTCTTCCACAGCGCCGATGAGTTCGCCGACTATGCCGCGGCCGACCCCGTGGTGAACGTGTATGCCGATGCCGGCGTGGCCCACTACGCCGGGCCCATGGAGGACTGCGCGCTGCTGAACAACCCGGCCGGCAACGTGTGGATGCCCACCTTCCCGGCATCCCCTGCGCTGGAGCCGCGCATACAGTCCACCGGTGGCACCCATGGCTACACCGCCCTGCTCGGCGCCGACGGCGAGCTCTACATCACCATCATGGGTGCTCCGCTGCCCGTCGAACTCCTCACCTTCACCGGACATCGCATCAACGAGCGCGAAGTGCGGCTCGACTGGTCCACCGCCACCGAGCACAACAACGCGGGCTTCGAAGTGTGGCGCATGATCGAGGGCGAGGACGACTTCACCGAAGTGGGCTGGGTGGACGGCGAGGGCGACAGCCAGCAGCGCACGGACTACATCCATGTGGATGCGAACGCCACCGGCCGCCAGAGCTACTACAAGCTCAGGCAGGTGGATCATGATGGGCAGCAGGTGTGGACGGCCGTGGTGCCGGTGGCGGGTGCGCAGGCCGGCGCGCAGCTGGTGGCGTATCCGAACCCGGCCACGGACCACGTGCGGGTGGAGGGAGCGACCGGCGAAGCACGCATGGCGCTCTTCGATGCCGCGGGCCGCATGGTGCGTGGATGGTCACCGGCGCCCCGCATCGACGGCCTGGCCGGGCTGCACCGCGGCTGCTACACCCTGGTCGTGGAGCGCGCGCCCGGGGCGAGGAGCGTGCTGCGCGTCATGCTGCAGTGACGGTGGCCCCCCGACGGAGGCTGTGCGGGCGCCGCGCGCGATGCATCGATCGCGGCAGCGGCCTCGAAGCGCGTCCTTGACCGGTGCGTTCCTTTGTCCGGGCCGGTCTTCACAGGCCTTCATGGGCGGCCGTTCGGCCCGATCGCCTGGTCGTTCACCCCAGATCGCGCACGCCGTTCGCGGCGGCCTGTTTAGGTTGCGGCGACCCGAACCACACGCACCCATGCGCACAGCACGCCACTTCGCCACGCTTCCGGCCATCCTTCTGCTCCTGCACGCACCCGCCCAATCGCTCGACTGGGCGCACCAGGTGGGTTCCACGCAGGCGGATGTATCCCTCGCGGTCACCACCGGTGCCGCCGCCTCCGTGATCACCGTGGGCTACTTCGCGCTCACGGCGGACCTGGACCCCGGGGCGGGCACCTTCACCGTCACCAGCAACGGCAGCAGCGATGTGTTCATCCAGGCGTTGGACAGTGCAGGCGGCTTCCTGTGGGGCGGCTCCTTCGGCGCGGGTGGCGCCGACCAGGCCATGGGCGTGGCGGCCGATGCGGCGGGCAATGTGTATGTGACCGGGCGCGTGAGCGGCACCGTGGACATCGACCCCACGGCCGGCACGGATGTGCGCGTCACCGCCAACACCAGCTTCGATGTGTTCGTGGTGAAGCTCAGCCCCGCCGGCGACTACCTGTGGGGCCGCCTGCTCGGCGGCAACGGCAACGACTTCGGCTACGACGTGGCCGTGGACGGCGACGGCAACTGCATCATCGGCGGGGTGCTCGGCTTCACCAGCGACATCGACCCCGGACCCGGCGTGGTGAACGCCGGCGGCAACGGCCAGCAGGACGCCTTCGTGCTGAAATTGAACGCCGCCGGCGACTTCGTGTGGGGCTTCGCCGTGGGCGGCACCGCGAACGACCTCGCGTATGGCGTGGCGGTGGATGGCGCCGACAACGTGTTCGTCTGCGGCGAGTTCCGCAACACGGTGGACTTCGACCCGAGCGCTGGCGTGCTCAGCCGCACCAGTGGCGGATCGGACGATGCCTTCCTGCTGAAGACGAACAGCAGCGGCGCCGTGCAATGGGCCTTCGGCTTCGGCAGCACCGGCAGCGAGCGCGCGCAGGCCGTGGCCGTCGGGCCCGATGGGGCGCCCGTCCTCACCGGCCGTTTCACCAGCACCGTGGACTTCGATCCGGGGGCCGGCAGCTTCCTCCTGGCCGGCGACTTCAGCGAGCCCGCCTTCGTGGCCAAGCTGAACAGCGATGGCACCTTCGCCTGGGCCTTCATGCTCAAGAGCTTCCTCAACGAAGGCATGGACGTGGCGGTGGACAGCCTCAACAACGCGTACGTGTGCGGCAGCTTCGGCAACATCACCAACAACCCGCTGGACCTCGACCCCGGCACGGGCGTCACCCCCATCAGCGCCAACGGCGGTGGCGATGCCTTCCTTGCCAGCTACGGCCCGAGCGGCGGCTTCCTCTGGGGTTTCGGCCTGGGCAGCGCGCAGAACGACATCGCGCATGCCGTCGCGCTCGGCACGCGCGGGCGCATCCAGCTCGCCGGCGTCTTCCTGCAAACGCTCGATGCCGACCCCGGGCCCAATACGGCGTTGCTGGTTCCGCTCGGCTTTTCTGACGGCTTCACCATCCAATACACCAAACCCGATTGCGCCGGCGTCTTCGTCCGCCTCAAGGCCATCCTGGGCGCCGTGCACACACCGGCCGACTTCCTGGCCATGTCCGATCCGCTCCGGACGGCCGGGCTCATCCCCCTGGAGGAGCCGTACACGGCCATGGGCTTCACCCTGGAACAGCCCGCCGCGACCACTCCTCTGGTGTTGAGCTGGACCCTTTCCAGCGCCATCGTGGACTGGGTGCTGGTGGAGCTGCGCGATCCCGTGGACCCCACCCAGGTGCTGGCCCGCAGGGCGGCCCTGTTGCAGCGCGATGGCGATGTGGTCGAAGTGGACGGCGTGGCGCCCGTCGGCTTCTGTCTCCTCCCGGGCGACTACCATGTGGCGCTCCGCCACCGCAATCACCTGGGCGTGATGACCGCTGCGCCCGTGGCCCTGGGCAACACCCCGCTCACCATCGACCTCACCCTGCCGGCCACACCGGTCTTCGGCACCGATGCCCGCAGGGATGTGAACGGCACCCAGGTGCTCTGGCCCAATAACACCCGCTTCGACAATACGGTGAAATACACCGGAGCGGCCAATGACCGGGATGCCATCCTCGTGCGCATCGGCGGGATCATCCCCACCGCCACCGTCGCGGGCTACTGGCCCGAGGATGCCAACATGGATGGCGTGGTGAAGTACACCGGTGCGGCCAACGACCGGGACCCGATCCTGACGACCATCGGACCGCCGCTGCCCACCGGCACCCGCACCGAACAGCTGCCCTGAATGCGCCGCATGCCCGGGTCGATGGTGGCCGTCCCCTCCGGGTGGCGTGCCATCGTGCTGCCGTGGGTATTGCTCGGCGCCCTGTCCCTTCCCGCCCAGGTGGACAGCCTGGAACGCGTGCTGGCCGGGCTGCCGCAGGACACCTCGCGACTGCGGGTGCTGCGTGCGTTGTTCCATGCCGAGGTCTTCCGCAGGCCCGCCCGGGCCTCGACGCATGCCGAGGCCTTCGCCGCGCTGGCCGATGCCGGCGGCACCGCGCGTCAGCGCGCTCAGGCGCAGGCCATGCTGGGCCAGGCGCTCTACGTGCGTGGCGATGGCCTGCGCGCCCTGCCGCACTTCCAACGGTCACTGGCCACCTATCGCGCCGAGGGCCTCATCGGGGAGGCCGGCCTGGTGCAGGCCAACATCGCCAGCATCCTGGCCGATGCCCGCCATTGGAACGAGGCCCGCATGGCGTATGCGCGCGCGCTGGCCGACCTCGAACAGGCCGGCGAGCACGAATGGGCCGCCGGAGCGGAGGGTGAACTGGCCCAGGTGCTCCAGCTGCTGGGGCGGCACGACAGCGCCGCGCTGCACTACCGGCGTTCGGCCGAGGCCCTCGAACGCCACGGCATGGCCCGCCATGCGCACGAGATCCTGCTCGACGAGGCCGGTGCCCTCTTCCGCTCGGGCCGCACCACGGAGGCCGTCGACCGGTTCCGCGCCCTTGACAGCGCATCCGTCGGTGTCCCCGCACCCCTGGTCCTCATCCGGCTCCTCCTGCGCTCGGGCCGCTGGTCGCTCGCGCACGACCAGCCCGCCGACGCGGACAGCCTCCTGCGCCGCGCCCTGCGCCTGGCCGTGGACGGGGGCTTCGTGCTGGAACGCACGCTGGTGCACGAGGCCCTGAGCGACCTGGAGGTGGCCCTTGGCCGACCGGACAGCGCGCTGGCCCAGCTGCGCCGCTTCATCCAATGGAACGACACCCTGGACGCGCGCTCCGATGCCGCCGCCATCCTCGCCCTCGAACGCCGCGCCAGCGACGCGCTCTCCAAGGCCGAGCTGGAGCACCGCGCCGCCGTCATCGCCCGCCAGCGCACGCAGCTCGTCCTGGTGGGCGCGGCGGTGCTCCTTCTGGCCGCCATCGCCTTCGCCCTGGCCTTCGTGCTGCGACGCGAGCGCCGCCATCGCAACGCCCTGGCCGACCGCACCCGCGCGCTCGAGGATGCCCTTCAGGCCAAGGGCCTCCTGCTGCGCGAGATCCACCACCGGGTGAAGAACAACCTGCAGATCGTGAGCGGGTTGCTGCGCGCGCAGCTCCGCGCCATACGCGATCCCGCCGTGCGAGCGCCCGTGCGCGACGGCCTCGACCGCATCCGCAGCATGAGCCTCATCCACCAGGACCTCTACCACCACGACGGCGTGCAGGGCATCGAGATGGCCCCCTACGTGGAACGCCTTGCGCAAGGCCTGCGGCGAAGCCATGCCGTGGACGAGGACCACGTGGCCATCCACCTCGACGTGGCACCCCTGTGGCTCGATGTGGACACGGCCATCCCGCTCGGTCTCGTCATCAACGAGCTCATCACCAACGCCCTCAAGCATGCCTTCCCCGACGGGCGCAAGGGCCGCATCGAGGTGAGCCTGCACCACGAGCGCGATGGTCTGCTCCTCACCGTCGCCGACGATGGCGTGGGCCTGCCCGAGCCCCTTCCCGCAGGGGCCGATGGCTCCGGTCTTGTGCTCGTGCGCACCTTCGCGGAGAAGCTCAAGGCCGAACAACACGTGCGCACCGGACCGGGCACCACCGTACGCCTGCGCATACACCTGCCGCCCCGAAGCTGATGAAGCGCGACCTGCAGGTGTTGATCGTGGAGGACGAGCCCTTCATCGCCGAGGACCTCGCCACGATGCTCGGTGACCTGGGCCATGTCGTCAGCGGACGTGCGCGCGATGCCGAGGAGGCCCTGCATCTGCTTCGGTCGCGACCCCCGGACCTTGTGCTGCTGGACATCCGCCTGGGCGATGGACCGGACGGCTTCGCGGTGGCCGCATCGCTCCAGGAGCGCGGCATCCCCTTCCTCTACGTCACCTCCCATACCGATGCCGACACCCTCGCCCGCATGGGCGAGACCCGCCCGGCAGGCTTCATCCGCAAACCGTTCGATGAGGAGGACCTGCGCGCCCAGCTGGCCGTGGCCCTCACCCGCGCCGCGCCCACGGCTGCCGCCGACCTGTTCGTGCGCGACAAGGGCCGCCTGGTGCGCCTGCCCGTCAGCGAGGTGCTCTTCGCCGAGGCCGACGACAACTATGTGATCCTGCACACCGCCGAGCGCAGGCATGTGCTCGTGGCCACGCTGGCCCACATTCAGCAGCGGCTCGGTGCAACGGGCTTCGCACGGGTGCACCGCTCCTATCTGGTCAACCTCCACCGCGTGTCCGCCCTGCACGATGGGCATGTGCTCGTGGGTCCGCATCGGGTGCCCGTGGGCCGCACGCACCGCGATGCGTTGAAGGCGCGCCTGCGCATCGGGGGCACCGGCGACCGGTGACCGCGCGTTGCGCTCACGGCAGCTGTGCGGCGCGCACCGCCGTGGGCGTGCTGCAACCGATCGTCCGCAGCACGATGTCCCGATCACTTGGTGCGCTGGTGCGTTTCCGACGGTCTTCATCTGGCGTTCCGCGGGCTACCTTCGTTGGCCCGCCCCCGCACATGAACTTCCGCGCCGCGCCCACACCACGGGCCATTCCCTGGCTCCTCCTGATCGCGGTGGCGCTCGCCTGCATCGCCCTGCTCATCGACATCCTCGATGGACGGACCAGCAAGATCCTGGGGACCTTGGGTCTGACCCTTGGGCTCGCCGGCCTTGCGGCGCAGCGGCTCACAGGCAGACCGATCTTCCGTGCCGTGGCCGTTGCGGGCTTCCTGGCCTTTGTGCTCATGACCGTTCACCGGGCCGGCGTGTACCAGGGCTGGTGGTAGTCCGGGTCGCCCGTCATCCTTAGGTCCGCACACCGCCGGCCAGGGTAGGACCCGCCGAACGAGGCCAGGCGGTGGGCCCTGGTGCCGGCATGGCCGGGCGACCCCGCCCAGGATGGCATCCACCCCCGCCTCCTGCCGCCACTTACGCCCCGCCCCCGGCCACCTGCTCGGCCGGGCTCACGCACCCCCTGCCTCCGGGGCTTGCTTTGACCCACCAACGACACGGAAAACCCCAACACCCCAACGCCATGACCCTCCAGCCCCACATCCGCCGCACCCTCATCCAGGCCACCCTCATCGCCGCCTGCATCACCCTCAGCATCGCCGCCGGCGCGCAGACCTTCGTCACCTTTTCGGGTGATGTGCGCATGCCCGACCAGGACCTGCACCCCGTGCGCATGACCGTGAGCGATGGCCACGAGACGATGGACGTGGTGCTGGGCCGCAACGGTGCGTACAGCTTCCACATCCCGGTGAGCGAGCGCGTGACGCTCACCCTCGAAAGCCCCGGCCACATCACCAAGGAAGTGACCATCGACACGCACGGTGTGCCCGAGGCCAAAGGGCTGTTCGCCCGCGCCGTGCGCGTGGCCTTCGACCTGGAGCTGGAGCGCCAGCCCGATGACCTGCATCTCTGCTATGCCGGCCCGGTCGGCCACATCGCCTTCACGGAGAACGACGGCATCACCGTGCCCGTGATCCGCCCGGTGGAACAGGACCTCTCCATCACCGAGCTGCGCGCCGAGGCCACCAGCGCCCGGTGAACCGGATCGCCGCATGCGGAAAAGGGCGCCTTCGGGCGCCCTTTCGCGTTGTGGTGCGGTGGTTCAGAACAACACCCGGTACATGGGGATCGGGAAGAAGCCCAGCTGGTACTCCGTGGCCAGCTTGCCGGTGCGGTCGTCGTAGTACTGCGTGTAGATGTTGCGCCGGCCGGTGACGTTCTGCAGATCGATGCCCGCCTCGTGCGTGGCCTTCCGGCCCGAGCGGCGGTACATCAGCTTCAGGTCGGTGCGGAAGTAGTCGAGGTAGCGCTCGCTGTTCGTGCGCTCCTCGATCAGCACCTGCTCCCCTTCGGCGATCGACGCGTCCAGGTCGATCGGCGTGTAGCGCCGCCCTCCGGCATAGGTCGCCTTCAGGTCCACCACGATGTGGCTGTTGCCCTTGCCCAGCTTCCATTCCTTGCCCGCCAGCGCATTGAACACATAGTTGCCGTCGAAGGCCGACGAGCGCCACACCCCGTCGCTGCCCATCACCTCGCTGCGGAAGAGCGAGGCGGTCACCAGCGCGTAGAAGCCCTGGTCATACGTGCGTTCGGCCGTGATCTCCAGGCCATAGTTGCGGCCCAGGCCCTTGTTCACCAGCTGCGTGGCGTCAGGCGTGCCGAAGTCGGCACCGGCGTTCAACATGCTGAAGGTGCTGGGCACGGACTCCACCGGCGCGCCGAACAGGTATTGGTAGTAGGCCTCGGTGCGCAGGCGCATCGTGCTCCCGAAGCGCTGCTCATAGCTCGCCACGGCATGGTGGCTGCGCGTGAGGTCGAGGCCCATGTTCCCGCCGTCGCTGCCGTCGCGCTCGGTGGTGTAGTACACCGGCAGGGGTTGGGTCTGTCCGTGCAGGCCGTAGCCCAGGCCGAAGGTGCCCTGGTCGCTCACCCGGTACGTGAGGCCGAAGCGCGGCTCCATCGCCGTGCTGCTGTTCAGGTCAAAGAGCTGGCCATGCAGGCCGAGGGTGGTGGACAGGCGGTCGGTGAAGCTGTGCTTCCAGGTGGCGTAGGCCTGGTAGAGCGTGCTGGCCCCATCGCCCTGCTTCAACTGCACCCAGCGGTCGCCCAGCGGTGACAGGGCGAAGTAGCGCTCCTCGAACCCGGCCACGGCGTGGTTCGCCATCACCCCCACGTGCACGTTGTCCCGCGCACCGAACCGCCGGCGCAGCACGAAATGCACCTGGTAGCTGTTCTGCTCGCCGCGCTGCGTGTACACCGGATCGGTGTCCAGCAGCGGATAGCCGTTGGCCGCATCGCCCCAGGTGAGCGAATCGGCGATGTTCTCCTCCAGCTGGTGCGTGGCGGCCACCACCAGGCGGTAGCTGGTGTTCGGGTCGAAGAAGTAGGTGTGCGAGGCGCCGACGACCCCCGTGCGCGAGCGGTTGTAGATGTCGCGCTCCGCGGAGCCGTACAGCTCGTTCTCGTTGGCCGCGCTCAGATCGGTCTCGCGGCCCAGCAGGTCCACTCCGCTCTTGCCGCC
This sequence comes from uncultured Flavobacteriales bacterium, assembly GCA_937872175.1. GTDB lineage: Bacteria > Bacteroidota > Bacteroidia > Flavobacteriales_F > PHOS-HE28 > PHOS-HE28. The sequence goes on from CALMPI010000030.1 coordinate 66,956, forward strand.
CAGGCCGAAGAGCGTGAAGCGACCGGCCTTGGCCGTGGGCAGGTCGAGCTTGAAGCTCAGGTCCTGGTACTTGGGTACCGCGCTGCCCGTGCCGAAGTCGAGGCCGATGGCCTGGAACGCCTGCAGGGTGCTGTAGCGGTAGTTCACCAGGTAGCTGGCACGTGAACGCCGGTCGATGGGCCCCTCGGCGCCGAGCTCGAAGCCGTTGAAGCCGAGCTGGCCGAGGAACTCGTGCTTCTCGTCGTTGCCGCTGCGCATGAACAGATCGAAGGCGCCGCTCAGGGCGTTGCCGTAGCTCGACGGGAAGGCGCTGGTCATGAAGTCGCTCTTCGCCAGCACGTTGTTGTTGAGGATGCTCACCGGGCCGCCCGTGCTGCCGAAGGAACTGAAGTGGTTGGGGCTCGGGATGTCCACCCCCTCCAGGCGCCAGAGCAGGCCGGCGGGCGAGTTGCCGCGGATGATGATGTCGTTGCGGCCGTCGTTGGCCCCGCTCACCCCCGCGAAGTTGGTGGCCATCCGCGCGGGGTCCCCGCGGCTTCCGGCGAAGCGCTGGCTCAGCTCCGCATCGAAGGTGCGCGCGCTCAGGGTGGTCATCTCGTTGTTGAGCGCGTTGCGGTCCTGTTCCGCGGCGCGGATGGTGACCTCCTGGAGCTGTTCCACGCTCGGGGCCAGCTCCAGGTCGAGCACCAGCTCCTTGCCGGCCACCACCAGAAGCGGGGCGGTGCTCAGCGGCTGGTACCCCATCGCCGCCACCTGCAGCACCGCCCGGCCCAGCGGCACGGCCGCAAGGGTGAAGCGGCCCTCCTCGTCGGTGGAGGTGCCCAGCGTGGGCTGGCTGCCGGCCACCACCACATTGGCCATGAACACGGGGTAGCCGCTCTCCTGGTCCAGCACGCGGCCGCGAACGGTCTGCGTGCCCTGCGCGTGCGCAGCGGTGGGCGTGGCGGTCATGAGGATCGGGACGAGCAGAAGGGGAGCGAAGTGCAGGCGCATGGCAGGTCGTTTCGGGTGCAAAGGAGCTTGCTGACGGCCATGCGACGCGTTGACCTGGGTTAAGAATACAGCGGTGGGAGGAACGGTCGGATCGCGGGATGAGCGTCCGATCGGCGGGACATCATCGGCCGCCGCGGGCCACCCGCGCCCGGATCCGGCTGAGGCTCTCGGGCTTCACCCCCAGGTATGAGGCGATGTGGCGCTGAGGCACCCGCTGCATCACCTTGGGGCGCTCGCGCATCAGGTCCAGGTAGCGCTGCTCGGCGCTGTCCAGCAGAAAGGAGCGGTTGCGCCGCGAGACCGACAGAAAGATCTCCTCGGCGATGCGCCGGCCCATGCGTTCCGCTCCGGGGTCGGCGGCGTAGAGCCGCTGCATGGCCTCCCGGTGCAGGGCCAGCAGCAGGGTGGGCTCCAGCGCCTCCAGGTGGAGCTGCGTGGGCCGCCGGGTCAGGAAGCTCTCGTAGTCGGTGGTGTAGCTGCCTTCGAAGAAGAACTGCTGGGTGATCTCCTCACCGTCCTTCAGAAAGTAGGCGCGCACCAGCCCCCGCCCGATGAACCACACGTGCTCACAGACCTCCCCGTCCTGCAGCAGCACCCCGCCCTTCGCCAGGGTGGCGGGCACCAGCGCGCTCATCAGCCGGTCCATCACGGCGTCGTCCACCTCCACGATGCGCTGTGTGAACGCGCGCAGCTGCGCACGCGCCGCCGCAAGCCCGGCGTGATCGCGGACGGGCTCACCGGCTTCCACTGCGGTAGGCCTTGGAGGACAGCACCTCCTTCATGACGTCCATCCGGCGCAGGTCCTCCTCCTTCACCTCCCCGCCGTTCACCAGGCTGCGCACCAGGGTGGCCGCATCCTCCGTCTGCCCCGTGCGGTGCAGGTAGCAGGCCTTCACCAGCTGCGTGTAGCGGTACAGCGGGTCGGCGGCCTGGGCCCGGTCGATGTGGTCACGCGCCAGAGGCAGCATATCGTTCAGCACATAGAGGTACGCCAGGTCCGCCAGGATGGTGACGTCGTTCTTGAGCGCGGGGTTCTTCTCGTACACCAGGTTGAGCTGCTCCAGCGCCTGGCGGGCATCGCCGGTGCGGCGCAGGCACTCGGCGCGCCAGCGGGCGGCCTCCACGTCGTCGCGGATCCGCAGGCTCTCGTCGAACTGCGGCACCGCCTCCTTGAGGTTGTCGGCCAGCATCGCCGCCCGGCCCATCTGCTTCTTCGCCTCCGCCTTGTCCTTGCCCAGTTGGATGGACCGGTCGAAGCACTTCACCGCGGCCTCGTCGCTGCGCAGCGCCTGGTACACCAGCCCCAGCTCGTAGTGCAGCTCCGCGTTGTTCCTGTCCGCGTCCACGGCCTGCTCGCCCAGGTCCTTCGCCTCGGAGAGCCGGCCCGAGGTGCGGGCGATGCGCGACAGCATCGACAGGACCTCGGCGTTGCGCCGCTCCTCCTTCAGCACCGCCTTCAACAGGCTCTCCGCATTGGCCGCATCGCCCACGGCGTAGTACGCCCGGGCCTTGCCCAGCATCGCCCCGTGCTTCATGCGCTCCACGTTGTTGCGCAGGATCACATCGAAGTCCTCCATGGCCTGCGTGTGCTCGCCCAGACCCAGCCGGCAGTGGCCCCGTTCGAGGATGCCGACGAAGGGGGTCACCGAGCTCGCGATGTACTGGTCGAGGTCGTGGATGGCCTCCGCGTAGCGGTCGATGCGCATCAGGTTGCGCGCCTTTTCCAGTCGCAGTTCGGGCTGGTCGTCGCGCAGCGCGCAGGCCACCCGGAAATGGCGGTCCGCCTCCGCGTTGGCGTTGAGCGCCTGCAGTTCGTGCGCCTTCTCCAGGTGATGCGCCGCCCGTTCGTGCAGCACCGTGCGCTGCGCCTCATCCAACCCGATGGACCGCCCCCGCTCCAGGCTGCGTTCGCCGGCGGCGATGCTGTCGAGCTCGAACAGGGCGAGGCCCTTCTCCACATGGCAGCGCGCGCAGTCCTCATCGATCGCGAGCGCCTCGGCGAGGTGGTCCAGCGCCTCGCGCGGCCGGGCGGCCATCAGGTGGATCACCCCCTGCTGGTAGCGCGTCTCCAGGTCGAAGGGCCAGCGGGCCCGGGTCTCCTCCAGCAGGGCGATCGCCTCGGTGCACTTCCCCTGGTCCTGGCACAGCAGCAGCGCCAGCCGATGGTCGTAGCCGGGGTTCCAGCGGTCCTTCAGCCGCAGCGTGTACAGGTCGCTGGCGGCGGTCTGCCGGTCGGCGGGCACGGTGCTGCGCTCCAGCAGCGAGGCCCGCAGGTCGCGCGCGGGCACATGGTCGGGCATGCGCTCCAGCAGCGCGCCCAGGAGCTGCAGCGCCTGGCCGTTCTGCTTGCGCGCGATGAGGATGCGGGCGTGCAGCAGGGTCAGGTCGGGGTCGTCGCTCCGGCCTGCGCCGGTGCGGGCGGCCTGCACCTCCGCCAGGGCCTTGTCCAGGTCGCCCAAGCGATAGAGCTTCTCGCGCTCGGCCTGCTTGGCGGCAAGGGCGCGCAGCCCGTCGATGCGGGCCTTCACCGTGGCGTCGCCCGGCTTCACACGCTCGGCACGCTCGAAGGCGGCGATGGCGCGGTCGTAGCAGCGGAGCGTGGTGAGGACACCGCCCTCCTCGATGGCGGCGGCGGCCTCGGCCTCATCCTTCACCCGCTTGCGCTCCATGGCGCGCTTCACCTCGTTGATCAGCACCAGCGGCTCCACGGCCAGCGGGTCCAGGGTGCGCGCCTGCTCGAAGAGGGTCATGGCGCTCTCATGGTCGCCCCGCTCCAGCAAGCTCCGCCCGGTCGATACCGCATCGGCATAGGCCTTGCGGCGCTGGGCCCGCTCCTCCTCGTCCCGGCGCAGCGCCTGGTCGAAGGAGCCGCGGTACTCGGCCAGCGCCCGGCTCAGCTCGCCCAGCTCGCCCCGCCCCGCCCGCGCCAGGGAGTCGATGTCCTGTTCCATCAGGGCCTCCGCGAACGCCGAACCCGGTGCGAAGAAGTTGTCCGTCGCGATGGCCACGTCCCATCCCCCTTCGGGGCGCCGCTCGGCCACCAGCTCCAGCACGCGAAGGTGCCGCGCATAGCTCCTTGTGCTGGAGCTGTTGCGCCCCAGGAAGCGCAGCTCGTACAGCACCTGGGTGAAGGCCTGGTCCGTGATCGCCGGTTCGCGCTTCTTCAGCAACCGCGCCTCCACCGCGGTGCCCAGCGGGTCGGTGCTCTGGAAGTAGAGCAGCAGGTCGTTCATGTACTCGGCGAGCGGGCGGTCGCGGCCGGCCGTGCGGGCGTCGTTGCCCGGGTCCACGTTGTCCTCGATGCGCACCTGCGGGCCCAGGAACATGCGGTCGCGGCCCGGCTCGCACGCGTTCGCGATCAGCTGCTGCACGAGCATCGCGCTCTCGTCATCCGCCGCGTCCATCCCCGCCACGTTGTCCAGCAGGGCGATGTAGCGTTTGAAGAGGCTCTCCGCGTGCGCGTTGATCAGGCCCTTGTCCTTCAGGGAAAGGGTGTCGCCGGTGCCCGCCCGCGATGCGGTCGTGCACAGCACCGTGGCCGTGATGAGCAGTGCGCGCAGCATCCGGTCACAGGCCCAGCACATGCGTCCAGAGGTACTGAAGTTTGTCGCCCTCGCTCATCCGGTCGGCGCGCACCACGTTCCAGCCGGACGGGGTGAAGTCCCTGGCGCGGAGCGGCGGCGGCCGGTACTCCACCTGCAGGGTCCAGCCCGGCACCTGCAGCAGGTGCATCGTCACCCGTTCGATCGCCAGGATCCGGAGGCCACCGCGCAGGAGCGCCTCCTGCAGCTCGAAGAGCCCCGAGATGCCCGGCGGGCCGATGTAGGGATACACGCCGGGTCGTCCTTCATCATCGATCCGCAGGAGGTCGATGAAGCCGTACTCGTGGCTCTTGGAATCGATGTAGAGCTGGGTGCCCGGTGCGATGCGCGCCAGGTCGGTGCCGAGGATCGACCATTTGCGGGCGGCGCCCACCTGCTCGCGCACCAGCCAGAAGCCCACCGACGAGGTGTCGCCGCCGCTCCAGGTGTGGCACACCACATGGGCCAGCCAGGGCGTGCCGTCCAGCTGCAGTTCCGAGGCCGCCCCGCGCGCCAGCATGTCGCTCACGAAGGCCTCGCGCGTGCCCGCGTCCAACGTCGCGGCCATCAGGCTGTGCAACAAGGTCCCCCGGTCGGGCGCGGCCACCCCGTCGGGCACCTGGCCCGTGTACCGGCCGTTGAAGCGGTCGCGGAACTCGTTGAACTGCTTCACGCACAGCTCGTACTGCTGGTCGGCCGTTTGCGCGGCCACCGGAGCGATCGCCAGCACCAGGGCGGCAAGGGTGATGCGGCGACTCATTCGGCCATGGTGCTCACCACCCCGATGTCGCCCAGGAACACGTCCCAGAGCCGCTCGGTGCGGCCCTCCACCACCTTCTCGTAGGTGCGCAGCTTGATCTGGATGTTCTTGTTGGTGATGTCGCTGTAGTACACCTGGCCGTCCACCATGCCCTGGAACCGCTGCTGCAGCGAGACCACGGCCGTGTAGCTGCCGTCCGGCTGCAGCTCGAAATCGCTCACGTACTGGATGTCGGCCCATTCGATGGTCACCGCATCGTATTTCAGGTAGCGCAGGTGCGTGCTCAGGTACTTGTGCACCGGATGCGCCTTGGAGGCGCCGGAGGCCACGTTGCTCACGTGCACCAGGTTGTCCGGCCGCTCGAACAGGCCGATGGCCTGCTCCACCGCCTTGTCCTTCACGATGGCCGAGAGCTCCTTGTTCGTGATCTGCGCGATGTACCCGCTGAGCCGGCGCGTCTTTTCCAGCGCCACATCCTTGAAGTAGGTGAAGTCGAGCTCCGCCTTGCCGCTCTCGCTCACCGTGCGCTCGAAGCGCGGTGCGATCCACGTCTCGGAGTAGCGCACCGTGCGCGGCTCGGCCACCGGCGGGCAGCGCGAGGCGTCGTTGAGCGCGCTCACCACCCCCGCATCCGCCAGCAGGTCCTTCAGCCGGTCGGCCGGCGCGGTGAACTCCACCAGCCCGGGCGAGAGCACACCGGCCAGCTCGCTGCGCGGCACGTTCACATCGCCCGCCGCCGTGCGGATCGTGAGCCGGTCGTCGTCCCACCGCACGATGGTGCCTTTCAACACCTGCTGGTCCACCCGCACCAGCGCGTTGCACGCCGCCCCGCCCTGGGCGAACGCCGCGAGCGGCTCACCACAGGGACGGGTGTGCACCGTGAGCGCACCGTCCACCACGCACAGCACCTCGCCGCACGGCACCGAGCTGGGGCCCTTGCGCAGCCCGCTCGTCACCAGCACATCGATGCGGTCCGCCGCCACCCGCTGCACCTGCCCGTGCAGCTGCGACCCATCGGCGCGCACCACGGTCTGCTGTGCAGCACCGCGTGCACCGATGAGCACGAACAGGGGCAGAAGAAGAGGGAGGCGCATGGCGATCAGGGAGCCTAAACTACGGCACCCGCGCTCGATGGGGCCGCATCCCTCCATTGCCCTTCCCGGTCGATCTTCGTGCCGCCATGGCCCGCCTCCTCCTCCTCGCGCTGCTGCTGTGCGTCCTTCCGGCGGTCGCGCAGCACGAGGTGGGCCGCGAACTGGAGGCCCGCCTCGAGGTGCTGCGCCTTGGCACCGACGACGAGCATACCCTGCGGGGCCTGGCCTCCCTGCGCACGGACCTGGACCTCGCCCGCACGGCGGGCGATGGCGCCACGGTGCGCCATGTGGACAGCCTGTTGGCGGAGCTCGCCGTGCTGGAGGCCACCGTGCATCGCCGGGCCGGCCGCACGCGCGAGGCCGCGGACGCGTTCGAGGCCGCCATCGGGGCCCTGCAGCAGCAGCCCGCCCTCCGTGGGCGCCAGGTGGAGCTGGCGGCCCTGCTCGCCCAGCATTGGAGCGCCGCGGGGCGCACGGACAGTGCCCGCACCGTGCTGCACCGCGCGGCGGACCGCGCCATCGCGGCCCGCGACAGCCTCGGCCTGCGCCGCCTGCTGCACGAGGAGATGGCCCTGCTCACCGACCGCGGCGACCTGCGCGGGGCCATCGCGGCCGGCGAGCGCATCGTGGCCATCGACCACGCCCTCGGCGACCGGCGCGATGCCGCCTATGCCGAGCTGGGCATCGCCCGCGCCATGGCCCGCGTGGGCCTCACCGCCGCCTTCGACAAGGCCCGCTCCGCACACGCCGCCTTCGACACCCTGGGCGATGCCACCGGCGCCATCGGCGCCATCGACCTGCTGATCACCACCTACGCCCTCACCGCCCAGGAAGCCCCCTTGCGCGAGCTCATCCTGGCGGGTGCGGCCAAGGCCGAGGCCCGCGGCAACCCGGCCGACATCGCCCGGTTCCGCGACCGCCTGGGCCGCTTCCACATCCAACGCGGCGCATCACGCGAGGCCCTGGTGCCCTTGCGCGAAGGCCTGCAGCTCGCCGGAGGCGCCGGGCCGCACGCCCTCGACCCCGCCGCCCTCGGCGGCCTCACCCCGCGACGCGCCGAGCTCCTGCTCGACCTCGGCCGGGCCCACCGTGCGCTCGGGAACACGGACAGCGCGCTCGCCTACCTGGCCGCCAGCGAGGCCCTGGTGCGCCAGGCGGGCCTGGCCGGCATCGCCGCCGGCGTGGAGCACGGCGAGGTGGCCTTCGCCGTGGGCCGCACCGAGCAGGCGCTCAAGAGCGGCGAGGAGGCCCTGCGCGCCGCCCGGCAGCGCGGCGACCTCGCCCTGGTGGCCCGCGCCAGCCTGCTGCTCTACGAGGTGCACAAACGCCGCGGCGACACCCGCACCGCCCTCGCCATGCACGAACTGCACCTGGCCAGCGCCGACTCGCTGGGCCGTGAACAGTTCCGCCTCGGCCTGCTGAAGCGCCAGATCGAGACCGACATGCGCGAGCGCATCGTGGCCGACAGCATCGCCAGCGCCGAGGCCATCGAACGCGAGCGGCTCACCTCCCGCGTGGCGCGCCTCGAGGCCGCACAGGCGCGCGACCGCATGCAGCTCCTCGGCGTCGTGGCCCTGGTGCTGATGGCCGGCGGCGTCCTGTTCTTCCGGCTCGACCGCAAGCGCCGCCGCGAACGCTTCGAGAAGGAGGCCGCCCACCTGGAGACCCAGGCCCTGCGCAGCCAGATGAACCCCCACTTCATCTTCAACGCCCTCAACTCCATCAACGCCTACATCCAGCGCAACGACCCCGATACGGCCGGCTCCTACCTCACCCGCTTCGCCCGCGTGATGCGCAGCGTGCTGGAGAACAGCCGCCACGCCACCGTGCCCCTGCACGACGACCTGGAGACCCTGCGCGGCTACATGGACCTCGAGCGCCGCCGCCTCCAGGAGAAGTTCGATTTCACCATCCACGTGCACCCCGACATCGACCCGCAGGACGTGCAGGTGCCACCCCTGGTGGTGCAGCCTTTCGTGGAGAACGCCATCTGGCACGGCGTCACCCACATGGAGGGCAAAGGCCACATCACCCTCACCGTGGAGCCGCGCGGCAGCCAGCTGCTGTGGATCATCGAGGACGATGGTGTGGGGCGCCACGCCCCCAAGGCCGCGCTGCCCGAGCAGCCCACCAAGAAGACCTCCCTGGGCACGGCCATCACCCGCAGTCGGCTTGATCTGGTGCAGAAGCAGCACGGCGGCCACGCCGGCTTCCGCTATGTGGACCGCCCCACCGGCACCCGCGTGGAGGTGGAGATGCCCCTGCTGCGCGACGGGGATTAGTGGATGAACGCCCCTCCCTGCGCGTGGAACGCTCCCCGCGCCGGGCAAGGAGGGGTCCGCCGTCGCTTCGCTATGGCGGACACTGCTGGGGGAGGGTTCAGCTCAGGTACGCCGCATGCTTCATGCAAGCGGAAACCACCCCGTGCCCCTCCTTGAGCAGAGCAGCGAGCGATCGCTGCTCAGGAGGGGGCTTGATCCGTGAGCTCCACGCGCCGGGCCAGGTGGGTGCTTGATCTTCTCGGATGAACTCCCCTCCTGCGCGTGGAACGCTCCACGCGCCGGGCAAGGAGGGGTCGGGGGTGGTTGCAACTCAGTCACGCCCCATGCTTCAAGCAAGCGGAAACCACCCAGTGCCCCTCCTTGTGCGGAGCAGCGCGCGATCGCTGCTCAGGAGGGGGCTTGATCCGTGAACTCCCTGCGCCGGGCAAGGAGGGGTCGGGGGTGGTTGCAACTCAGTCACGCCCCATGCTTCAAGCAAGCGGAAACCACCCCGTGCCCCTCCTTGTGCGGAGCAGCGAGCGATCGCTGCTCAGGAGGGGGCTTGGCCACGTGAGCGCCCCTCCGCGCGTGGAACGCTCCACGCCCCCGCTCCACCAAGCGCCAGGGGGGGTGATTTTTCACGGGGTGCACCCACGTATTTTCCCCCTGTTCGATCCGCCGGGAATTTCGTAGCGCGCGGCGCCGCCCGCCGGTGGCGGCGGCCGGGTTTGGGGTCCAGGGCCCGCGCCGGGCGCGGGCTTGGCTGGGTTTTGGGGTTCTAGGTCGGTAGGTGGTCAGGCCGGCGGAGCTTGGGAGGGAGGGCTGGACGGCCGGAGGCGGGGCGGTGGGTCGCGGTCCGGGACCCGCGCGGGTAAACGGACTACCTTGGCGCTGATGTGGATCGTGAAGGACAGGCAACGGCCCACCCGCTGGGTCCGCTTTCCCATCCTGATCGCGACCAGCGGCGATTTGGGTTTTATGGTGGGTAAGCTCGCCTATTGGTGGCTGCTCGTTCTTCGGGTCTTATGGAGGCGCCATGCCCCTTGGGGCCTGATGGTCGATGGTAGGTCGGATACAATTGTCCGGGTATGCCGTTAGCTTCCAAGTGGAAACGCATCGTTGCGCGTGAGTTCCTCCTGTTGGTGGGGATCGCTGTGGTGTCCCTCCTTGCTGTTGGGGTGCTGTGGATCAGGAATGAGGTGATCAGAGGGCGTGTGAACGACCTGCGCAGGGAGCAAGTCGATCTGGATGAGACCATCAACGAACTACATGCGGAATGGAACAGAGCGGCTGCAAAGAATGGTCCCATCGATCGACCCGCTCGTGGAACTGTGGCCGACCTCGGAAAGTGGGCCAAGACCAAGTATCCACAGGATGCGGACCTCTCTGACGAGGAGCGGGGCCGCCGCTTAAAGGCGAAGTACCCTGAAGCGCTTGGCGACTTCACAGATGTGCCGGAGCAGTCCTTTCAGCATCCCCTTCAACCCCGACCCAACACGCCGAGCGATCGGACACCCCCTGCCGATCCTGTTCCGGTTAGGCCAAGAAGGTCCTTGAAAGAGGCCGTTGACGCTCTTTCCGGTAAGCCTAACAAGGTGTTGGCGGAGATCGCTGACGCATTTCCCGTGCGACCAACGAACAAGCCCCTTCCGTCCCGGTCGGACACCTTGTTGAGCCGCATGGACTCTCTCAAAGTCGAATATGTCAAGTTGGGGAGTCGCGTACTGGCGGAGCAAGGGAAGGTGATGGCGCCATGGGAGCTTGGGGAAGGGGCACTGTGGACAGCCATCGTGCTATCCATCATCGCCTACCCACTGCGCTTCCTCATCCTGGGTGTGTTCTGGTCGCTCAGGATCTTGCGCAGCCAAGAAGGTGCCTGACCATCACTCGTTCCTCTGGACATCTGACCATTGATCATGGATGTGGAGTTGGCCTTGCCGAAGGCTGGTGACCTTTGCGGTGCTTCTCAGAGCGAACAAGGCCTTTGCCGTGTCCTCTCACCAGTGAGGCCGATCACATGCCGTAGCGCCCTTTCAACTGTTGGTTGTAGTACGTACCGAAGGATGGCGTGCTCTTGACCCATTCCACACGGCCAGGGGTACACCGCGATGGATGTAGCTACCCTGTTCAGTGGTCAGGATGAAGTACCCGCTCTCCCCATCGCAGCTATAGAACTCCGCACCACGCACCCACGAGCTACCATCGGTGTCCTGGTGCTCTGCGATCATGAAGTCCGCTGAGCGCACCATGCGCAGGGCCTGCTCGTAGCTCTCGAAGGTCGCAGGCAGGTCGCCGCAACTGTTCGTGGCGGGTGGTCCCATGGCCTCCGAACCTGGCTCTCGGGCAGGGGTGCCCTGCGTTGGATCGCCTTCGTGGCTGCACCCCGCGGCCAGGAGGCCGAACAGGGCCCGCGCCGGGCGCGGGCTTGGCTGGGTTTTGGGCGTTGGGTCGGTAGGTGGTCAGGCCGGTGGAGCGTGGGAGGGAGGGTGAACGGCCGGAGGCGGGGCGGTGGGTGCACGTCAGATGTATGGGATAATTTCCGGCCGCCATGGACCACGCCCAACACACCCGTATCGTCTCCTTCATCTGGGGCATTGCCGACGACGTCCTGCGCGACGTGTACACCCGCGGCAAGTACCGCGATGTGATCCTGCCCTTCACCGTGCTGCGCCGCCTGGATGCCGTGCTGGAGCCCACCAAGAAGGCCGTACTGGACATGAAGGCCATGCTGGACAAGCAGGGCATCGTGAACCAGGACGAGGCGTTGCGCGCCGCTGCCGGACAGGCCTTCTACAACACCAGCCCCTTCACCTTGCGCGACCTTAAGAACCGCGCCAACGCCCAGACCCTGAAGGCCGACTTCGAGGCCTACCTCGCCGGCTTCAGCCCCAACGTGCAGGACATCCTGCTCAATTTCGGCTTCCACACCCAGGTGCCCAAGCTGGCCAAGGCCGATGCGCTGGGCTATGTGATCGAGAAGTACCTGGACCCCACCATCAACCTCAGCCCCAAGCCGGTGGGCAACCTGCCCGGGCTGGACAACCACGCCATGGGCACCATCTTCGAGGAGTTGGTGCGCAAGTTCAACGAGGAGAACAACGAGGAGGCCGGTGAGCACTGGACCCCGCGCGACATCGTGAAGCTGATGACGCGCCTGATGTTCGAGCCCATCGCCGACCAGATCGAGAGCGGCACCTACCTGCTCTACGACTGCGCCTGCGGCACCGGCGGCATGCTCACCGTGGCGGAGGACACCCTGAAGGAGCTCACCGCCCGGCGCGGCAAGCAGGTGGCCACCCACCTGTACGGACAGGAGATCAACGACGAGACCTACGCCATCTGCAAGGCCGACATGCTGATGAAGGGCGAGGGCGACAACGCCGACAACATCGTGGGCGGCGGCGAGCACAGCACCCTCAGCAACGATGCGTTCCCCGGCAAGGAGTTCGACTTCATGCTGGCCAACCCGCCCTACGGCAAAAGCTGGAAGAAGGACCTGGAGCGCATGGGCGGCAAGGGCGGCATCCGCGACCCGCGCTTCATCATCGAGCATGCGGACGATCCGGAGTATTCGCTCATCACCCGCAGCAGCGATGGCCAGATGCTCTTCCTGGCCAACATGCTCAGCAAGATGAAGCGCAACACGCCGCTGGGCAGCCGCATCGCCGAGATCCACAACGGCAGCTCCCTCTTCACTGGCGATGCCGGGCAGGGCGAGAGCAACATCCGCCGCTGGATCATCGAGAACGACTGGCTGGACGCCATCGTGGCCCTGCCGCTCAACATCTTCTACAACACCGGCATCGCCACCTACATCTGGGTGCTCAGCAACCGCAAGCCCGCCCACCGCCAAGGCAAGGTGCAGCTCATCGACGCCACGCAGTGGTACAAGCCCCTGCGGAAGAACCTGGGCAGCAAGAACTGCGAGCTGGGCGAGGACGATATCCAGCGCATCGTGGACCTCTTCCAGGAGTTCAAGGAGACCGAGCACAGCAAGATCTTCCCCAATGCCGCCTTCGGGTATTGGAAGGTGAAGGTGGAACGCCCCCTGAAGCTGCGCGCCCGCTTCACCCGCGAGGCGGTGGAGGCCCTGCGCTTCGCCAGCGGCGAAGAGGACCTACGCAGCGCCCTGTACGAGGAGTTCGGCGATGAGCTGGGCAGCAGCTTCGCCACCGTGCGCAAGGCCGTGGAGGCCTGGCTGGACGAGCAGGGCAACAGCGAGGAGGAGGGCGATGGCGAGGACGATGCGCCGAAGGCGAAGGCCATCCCCGAGAAGAAGCGCAAGAAGCTGCTGGACCCCAAGACCTGGGAGCGCGACCTGCGCGTGGCCGATGCCGCCGCACAACTGCTGAAGCACTTCGGCGACCGTGTGTTCAACGACCTGGAGGAACTGGAACGTGAACTGGATGCCGCCGAGAAGGAGCTGAAGCTGGACTTGGGCAAGGCCGACCGCAAGCTGCTGGTGGGTGCCGTTACCTACCGCGACGAGAACGCACCGCCTGTGATCAAGAAGGTGCACAAGCCGGGTAAGGCGAAGGCCGACCCCATCCATGGGCTGTTCGAGGCCACCGTGTCCGGCAAACCCGCCGTGGTGGAATACGAGCCGGACAGCGAACTGCGCGACCACGAGCAGATCCCGCTCTTGGAAGAGGGCGGCATCGAAGCCTTCATCCGCCGCGAGGTGCTGCCCTACGCGCCCGATGCCTGGGTGGACGAAGGCGCCACCAAAGTGGGCTACGAGGTCAGCTTCAACCGCTACTTCTACAAGCCGCAACCGCTGCGCAGCTTGGAGGAGATCAGGAAGGACATCGTGGCGTTGGAGAAGGAGACGGAGGGCTTGTTGAACGAGATCATTAGTGCGTGATGGAGCTGCCCAGCGCTCAGGAACTGTTTGACCAGTTGAACACGCTGGATGAGACCGTACGCATCGAAGCGAAGGAGCCCGGCCATAAGATCGACCGTTCGGTGATGGAGACGGTGAATTCCTTCAGCAATGAACCCGGCTTGGGAGGAGGATCCATACTCATCGGGGCACGGAAGGAAGAGCGGGCCGATGGCACCATCGTTTACACGGTGTGCGGCGTTACGGACCCGGACAAGCTCAATACCGAGCTCGCGACCCGTTCCGCCAACGATTTCAATGTGCGGGTAAGGCCGGTGATCGAGCAGGAGGAATTGCATGGCGAGACCGTGCTGGTGGTCCATGTGCCCGAGTTGCCCATTGCATCAAAGCCGGTCTATTTCAAGGACGATGGCTGGCCATCCGGTGCCTACCGCAGGATCGGGTCCACCGATCAACGATGCACGGACGATGATCTGGCAGCATTGACCCAGGCCACCGAAGGCTTTGATGCCACCGTGGTGCCCGACAGCACATGGGACGATGTGGACCCGGCCGCAGTGGAGCATTACCGGCGCCTGCGGTCTAAAGTGCGTACTGAGGCTGCGGAGCTTGGCTATTCCGATGAGGACCTGCTTCATGCCCTCGGTTGCTGCAAGATGGTCGGTGGCCAGCGCAGGCTCACCATGGCCGGGTTGCTGCTGTTCGGCTCCGAAGCGGCACAGCGCCGCATGCTACCCATGGTGCGCTTGGATTACGTGTTGGTGCCCGGCCGGGAATGGGTCGCCGATCCGGACCAGCGGTTCACCACCATTGACATGCGGGGTCCGCTGCTGCGTGTCGTGGAGCGTGCCATGAACGCTGTGGCGGGCGATCTGCCGAAGGGCTTCGGCTTGGCCGAAGGCGAGGTACAGGCGCACAGCCGCACGCTGCCTACCCGGGCCTTGCGCGAGGCCATTGTGAACGCCGTGATGCACCGCAGCTACCGCGTGCAGCAGCCCGTACAGGTGATCCGGTACAGCAACCGCCTGGAGATCCTCAACCCCGGTTTTTCCCTGAAGAATGCCGACAGCTTGGGCGAGCCCGGCTCGGTGCCCCGCAATCCCCTGTTGGCCGCCGTGTTCCACGACACCGACCTGGCCGAGACCAAAGGCAGCGGCATCCGCACCATGCGCCGCTTGATGGAGCAGGCCGAGTTCGCGCCCCCCACCTTTGAAAGCGACCGTGAACGCAACCAGTTCACCGCCCGGCTGCTGCTGCACCACTTCATGCGTGAAGAGGACCTGCGCTGGCTGGAACGCTTTGCCGACCTTGAACTGACTGAGAATCAAAGGAAAAGTTTCGTTTTTCTGAAGGAGGTGGGGGCCTTGGACAATGCCAGCCACCGCCAATTGAACGGTCTGGATATAAGCCTGAGCAGCAGGGAGTTGAGACTTATGCGCGATGCCCAGCTCCTGGTTCAGAAGGGGGCGGGCCGAAGCACCTATTACCTGCCTGGGCCGCGCTTTACGCAAGCCTTGGAGGGTTCGGGACCTAATAGCACCACCTCGGTGGCTAATAACACCAGCTTGGCAGCTAATGACACCAGCTTGGCAGCTAATGGCAAGGGTTTGGCAGCCAATGACACCAGCGAGGCAGCCAGTCACACCACCCCGGAAACGGAACAACACGACCTACTGCTGGAGCTGCCTGAGCAGATCATCCACGTGCTGAACGCCCTTGGCGGCCGCACAGGTACCGATCGGATGCGCCATGCCATCCTGCTGCTATGCGCCTGGCGCGAGCTCACCTTGGACCAGCTGGCCACCCTGCTGCTCCGTGAGCCACCCTACATCCGCCGCCACTACTTGGCCGGCTTGATGGCCGATAGGCTGCTGGAGCATACCGTGCCCCAAGTGAAGAACCATCCCCGCCAAGCCTACCGCACCACGGCGGCCGGCCTGGCCAGCCTCGAACAATGAGCGCCCTCCCCCCATACCCCGCCTACAAACCCACCGCCATCCCCTGGCTCCAGCAGGTGCCAGAGCATTGGGAGTTCCTTCCATTCAGCGCGATAGCCAGGATTAAGTCGGTGACCGGTCAGGTGCAACGGCAGCTTCTCTCGGTGTACCTCAACCGCGGCGTCATACCATTCACTGATGTTGCAGAGAAGCGGACCAATGTTACCAGCGAAGACTTGTCGCGGTATCAGGCCGTAGATCCTGGGGACTTCGTTCTCAACAATCAGCAGGCATGGCGCGGTTCGGTGGGTGTATCAAAGCACTCAGGTATCGTGAGCCCGGCCTACCTCGTGTTGACCTTATCAGACCGAGTGAATCCTGACTATGCCAACACGCTGTTCAGGCAGCAACTGATGGTTGATCAGTACATGGTCTGCTCGAAGGGGGTAGGAAGTATTCAGCGCAACTTGTATTGGCCAAGTCTCCGTCGCGTGAGTGTATTGTTGCCTCCAGTCGAGGAGCAAGCGTTAATCGTCCGCTACCTGCACGCCCTGGACGCCAAGGTGAAGCGCTACATCCGCGCCAAGCGCAACCTCATCGCGCGCTTGCAAGAGCAGAAGCAGGCCATCATCCAGCGCGCCGTTACCCGTGGGCTGGACCCCAACGTGAAGCTGAAATCGAGCGGCGTGGAGTGGCTGGGCGAGGTGCCGGAGCATTGGGAGGTGGTGCGTTTACGGACAGCTTTTCTAAGTGTGGATAGCGGCGTCTGGGGTGTAGATGTTGAGCGAGAAGATGACGAGGACAACGTCTACTGTATGCGGGCGGCCGATTTCGACATGCAGACATACAGCCTCAACCCCGCGAAACGCATTCTCCGAAAGGTCAATGTGTTTGACAGGAAGAGGAAGTCCCTCATCAAAGGCGACCTCTTGCTTGAAAAGTCTGGTGGCGGTGACGCCGTGCCGGTCGGCAGAGTGGTCTATGCTGATGGTGCCTTACCTATGGTCTTTTCTAACTTCTTGACGCGTCTTCGCCCTGATCAAAGGCGATTCGACGCTAAGTACTTGCTGTACCTGTTGAACACGTTGCATGGCTCAAGGGTAATACTCGCAGACATAAAGCAGACCACAGGCCTTCAGAACTTGGATGAGCGTGCCTATTTAGGCAGGACGATTCTAATGCCAAAGCTCGATGAGCAGCGACTTATTGTGGCGCAACTGGATAGGGATTTCGAGAAGGTCAATCAAGCGATGACCATTGTGCAGCGCGACATACAGTTGATGCAGGAGTACCACACGCGTCTGATCGCGGATGTGGTGACGGGTGCGGTGGATTTGCGTGCGGCGGCGCAGGCCTTGGCAGAGGATCAGATGATCGGGCGATCAGATGATCAGATGACGGTGGAAGAGATTGAAACCGAACTGAACGAAGAAACGGAATGAAGAAGCTGGGCAAGCTCACCAAGCTGGATCTCCGGCAGGCCTGGAAGCACGAGGCCAACGACCTCACGCGTTGGATGGTGGAGCCGGAGAACATCGTGCAGTTGTGCGAGGAGTTGGACATTGAGGTGGAGGAGGTGCGGCGCGAGGAGGCCGTGGGCCGCTTCAATGTGGACATCCTGGCCAAGGAGGTCGATACCGGCCGCGTGGTGATCATTGAGAACCAGCTGGAGGTCACCGATCACAAACATCTGGGGCAGCTGCTCACCTATGCCGCCGGGCACGATGCCAGCATCATCATCTGGGTGGTGGCCGACTACCGGGAGGAGCACCAACGTGCCATCGACTGGTTCAACCGGCACATGCCCGAGACCATCAGCTTCTTCCTGGTGAAGCTGGAGCTCTGGTCCATCGGAACTTCGGACCCGGCGCCGCGCTTCAATGTGGTGGCGCGGCCCAATTACTGGGGCAAGGTGGTACGCGAGGCCGGCCGGGGCAACAAGGAGAGCGAGACCAAGCTGGTGCAGCAGGAGTTCTGGGAGGCTTTGAAGGCCTATGGAATGGAGCGCGGAACCAAAGTGTCGCTCAGCCAGAAAGCACACCCTCAGCATTGGTACACCATCTCCATCGGCACATCGCGCGCCCACATGAACCTGTTGCTGAATACGGTGAAGCAGCGCATGGGCTGTGAGTTGCATATACCCAATGATGCAGCCCTATACCAGAAGCTGCTGGCCGATCGAGCAGCCATTGACCATGAACTGAGCGGGCTTACCATGGAATGGCGCGAATTGCCTGAAAAGGCCTCATCACGCATCATTGCGCTACATCCGGGCGATCCTCTGGATCAGACCAAGTGGACCGCCTACTTCGAATGGTTGTTGACCACGGCGGAGCGCTTCCAGAAGACCTTCAAGTCGCGCCTGAAGTAGCGCACAAGACAACGAACGCGGATGCCACGCCCTACCAACACCAGCGAAGCCGGCCTCGAAAGCCTGATCGTGGCCCAGATGCCGCCCAGAGGAATGTGTGCAGGTGGAGGGGGAGGCGGTGTATGGGGAGGAACCCGACCTTTGAAGGAGCAGAACGACCATGAGCGACGAGAACATCGTAAGCGAACCCCGGCCGATCGATCCGGACAGGAACTTCAGGCCCGACCGCTTGATCCACGAGATCACGCTGCGGAACATCCTGAGCTTCGGGCCGGACACCCCGCCGCTGAAGCTGGGCAACCTCAACGTGCTTATCGGCCCCAATGGGAGCGGCAAGAGCAACCTCATTGAGGCGATCGGCCTCTTGAAAGCCGCTCCCAAGGACTTGAGCGAGCCCGTGAAGGACGGTGGCGGTGTTAACGACTGGCTTTGGAAAGGCGCTCAGCGGCCCACCGCAAGCATTGAAGTCGTGCTGCACTTCCCCAATGGAAAGCCCCACAAGAGCTCTCGAATGTCCTTGCGCCACCGCATCGCCTTCACCGAGCATGCCCGCCGCTTCGAGGTGGTCGATGAATCGATCGAGAACACGGAAGCGTTCCTGAACGCGAGCAAGGACGATGTGTATTTCTACTACCGCTACCAGGGTGGGCACCCGGTGTTGAACACCGTGGTGGAGGGTGCACGAAAACTGAAGCGGGAGACCATCAAACCCGATCAGAGCGTACTGCCGCAGTACGTGGACCCTGAACGCTACCCGGAGCTTGGCTACCTGAACAGCGTGTACGAACGCATCGGCATCTACCGGGACTGGACCTTTGGCCGCTACACACCGCCCCGGCTTACGCAGAAGACGGACCTGGCGGCGGCGCACCTTAGCTCCACCGCCGAGAACCTGGCGCATGTGCTCAACTACTACCGGAGCAAGATCAAGACACCGCTGATCGAAGCGCTCAGGGATATCTATGATGACGCGGATGACTTCAATGTGCAGTTCGTGGCAGGGCTGACGCAGTTGTTCATGGAGGAGGGGGACTTCTCCATACCTGCCACGCGATTGAGCGATGGAACGCTTCGCTACCTGTGCCTGCTCGTCATCCTGCTTGATCCGGACCCGCCACCCTTGATCTGTATCGACGAACCCGAGCTTGGTCTTCATCCGGACATCATTCCCACACTGGCCAGATTGATGCGGTCCGCATCGCAACGGACGCAACTGATCGTGACCACCCATAGCACCACCTTGGTGGATGCCATGACCGAAACGCCGGAATGTGTGATCGTTTGCGGCAAGGAAGCCGGTGCTTCCACTATGTACCGGCTGCCAGCTGACGAGATGCAGCGTTGGATGAAGAACTACTCACTGGGGAAACTATGGCGCATTGGAGAGCTGGCCGGCAATCGCTGGTAACGGTCCACGTGTACGTGGAAGGTGGAGGAGAGCGGGATGACCTGCTAACGGATTGCAGGCGCAGCTTCCATAAGTTCTTCGAGAGCGCAGGCCTGAAGGGCAAACTGCCAGCGGTGAAACCGCATGGTGGCCGTTCGCAGACCATTGAGGCGTTCAAGCATCGGCTTGCCGACCAGAACAGAGATTTCGTTCCGGTGCTGCTGGTGGATTCTGAGGAGTTGGTTACAGGTCCGGTGCTGGGGTCCACGGCAAAAGACCATCTGTCGAACCGAGCTGCGGACAATGCCGCCTTCATCCGTGATGTGCCGAACGAACAGGTGCATTTGATGATGCCTGTGATGGAAACCTGGTTCCTGGCTGATCGGGCTACCACCGTTCGCTACTTCGGTGCGGGGTTCCAAGAAAGCGCACTACCACCGGCGGCGCGAGCAGCGGAGACCGTGTCGAAGAAGGATTGCATGGATGCCTTGAAGCATGCCACCCGGGCACTGGCTATCAAACGGCCCTATGACAAGGGCGAGCATTCGTTCAAGTTGCTCGGCGACCTCAATGGTTTGATCGTGCGCGACCGGTGCCGCTGGGCCTCCAGGCTATGCACCTTGATGGAGTACATCATCACGCGTGAACCATTCAAGGAAGATGCCACCACGCAGTACTGATACCAGCGAAGCCGGCCTCGAAAGCCTGATCGTGGCCCAGATGACCGCGAAGCCGAATGGCTCTGCCACCGAAGGCCTCTTCGCTATCGCGGCCGATGGCCAAGTCGCCTATGGCCAGTGCTGGATACCCGGCAGCAGTGCCGACTACGACAAGGACTACGCCGTGGACCTGCGGCAATTGCGCCTCTTCCTGGAGGCCACCCAGCCGCGCGTGGCCGCCGAGCTGGACCTGGAGCACGACAGCCACCGCCGCCGCAGCTTCCTGGCCCGCCTGCAAGGGGCCATCGCCAAAGAGGGCACCGTGTACCTGCTGCGCAAGGGGCTGGACGATGGTCCGCTGCACATCGACCTGTACTACCCGCGCCCCACGCCGGGCAACACCGCCGCCGCCGAGCGCTACGCCGCCAACCGCTTCAGTGTGACCCGGCAGCTGCACTTCAGCAAGGACAACACCAAGCTCTCGCTGGACCTGTGCTGCTTCCTCAACGGGCTGCCCATTGCCACCTTCGAGCTGAAGAACAGCCTCACCAAGAAGTCGGTGGAGGATGCCGTAGAGCAGTACAAGCGCGACCGCGACCCCAAGGAGCTGCTTTTCCAGTTCGGCCGCTGCGTGGTGCACTTCGCCGTGGACGACGACCAGGTGCGTTTCTGCACCGAGCTGAAGGGCAAGGCCAGTTGGTTCCTGCCCTTCAACAAGGGCCACCACGATGGGGCGGGCAATCCGCCCAACCCCCAGGGCCTGAAGACCGATTACCTGTGGCGGCAGGTGCTGGCCCCCCACAGCTTGAGCGACCTGCTGGAGAACTACGCGCAGGTGGTGAAGCTGACCGACCCCAGGACCAACAAGAAGAAGGAGAGCCAGATCTGGCCGCGCTACCACCAGTTCGATGTGGTGCGTGCCCTGCTGGCCCATGCCCGCGACCACGGCGCCGGTCAACGCTACCTGATCCAGCACAGCGCAGGCAGCGGCAAGAGCAACAGCATCGCCTGGCTGGCCCACCAGCTCACCGGCCTGGAGCAGAACAAGCAGATGCTCTTCGACAGCATCATCGTGGTCACCGACCGGCGCAACCTGGACACACAGATCAACCAGACCATCAAGCAGTTCATGCAGGTGGGCAGCACGGTGGGCCACGCCGACCGCAGTGGCGACCTGCGGCGCTTCATCACCGAGGGCAAGAAGATCATCATCACCACGGTGCAGAAGTTCCCCTTCGTGCTGGACGAGATCGGCAGTGACCATGCCGGCCGCCGCTTCGCCATCGTGATCGACGAGGCGCACAGCAGCCAGGGCGGGCGCACGGCAGCGGCCATGGCACAGGCGCTCAGTGGCGTGGAGGACGACGAGGAACAGGACATCGAGGACCGCATCAACGCGCTGGTCGAGGCCAAGAAGCTGCTGCCTAACGCCAGCTACTTCGCCTTCACCGCCACGCCCAAGAACAAGACGCTGGAGATCTTCGGCACCCCACAGACCGTTGATGGGCAGAAGAAGTTCCGGCCCTTCCACAGCTACACCATGAAGCAGGCCATCCAGGAGGGCTTCATCATGGACGTGCTGAAGTACTACACCCCGGTGGACAGCTACTACAAGCTGGTGAAGCGCGTGGAGGACGACCCGGAGTTCGACAGCAAGCGGGCCAACAAGAAGCTTCGACGCTATGTGGAGGGCCACGAGCATGCCATCCGCATGAAGGCCGAGATCATGGTGGACCACTTCCACGAGCAGGTGCTGGCCCAGAACAAGGTGGGCGGGCAGGCCCGCGCCATGGTGGTCACCAACGGCATCGACCGCGCCATCCAGTACTTCCAGGCCTTCAACGCCTACCTCACCGCGCGCAAGAGCCCCTACAAGGCCATCGTGGCCTTCAGCGGCGAGAAGGAGGTGGACGGCGTAAAGGTGACCGAGGCCAGCATGAACGGCTTCCCCAGCAGCGAGATCGAGGCCCGCGTGGAGCAGGACCCTTACCGCTTCCTGATCGCAGCGGACAAGTTCCAGACGGGCTATGACCAGCCGCTGCTGCACACCATGTACGTGGACAAGACGCTCAGCGGCATCAAGGCCGTACAGACGCTGAGCCGCTTGAACCGCGCACACCCGAAGAAGCACGATGTGTTCGTGCTCGACTTCATGAACGACGTGGACACCATCCAGGCGGCGTTCAGCGAGTTCTACCGCACCACCATTCTGGCCGGCGAGACCGACCCCAACAAGCTGCACGACCTGAAGGCCGATCTGGACCGCGCGGAGGTCTATGCCTGGCATCAGGTGGAGGACCTCGTAACGCGCTACCTCTCCGGTGCCCAACGGGACCAACTGGACCCCATCCTGGACATCTGCCGCGACATGTACCTCCAGCTTGACGAGGACGGCCAGGTGGATTTCAAGAGCAAGGCCAAGGCCTTCACGCGCACCTACGGCTTCCTGAGCGGGGTGCTGCCCTACGCCAAGCCAGAGTGGGAGAAGCTGAGCATCTTCCTCAACTTCCTTGTGCCGAAGCTGCCCGCCCCGGTGGAGGAGGACCTGTCACGCGGCATCCTGGAGGCCATCGACATGGACAGCTATCGGGTGGAGAAGAAGGCCATCCAGAATATCACCCTGCCCGACGCGGAAGCGGAGATCGCCCCAGTGCCCACTGCCGGTGGTGGGCGCAAACCCGAACCGGAGCTGGAGCGGCTCAGCGCCATCCTCCGCAGCTTCAATGAAGCATGGGGCAATATCCCTTGGGAGGACAGGGACCGTATCGCAGAACGCCTCACCGTGGAGATCCCGCAGAAGGTGGCCGCCGATACCGCCTACCAGAACGCCATCAGGAACAGCGACAAGCAGAACGCGCGCATCGAGATGGACAAGGCCCTGCTCCGCGTGATGATCGGGCTGATGAAGGATGAGACAGAGCTGTTCAAGCAGTTCAGCGATAATGACGGATTCAAGCGCTGGCTGGGGGATGCGGTGTTCCAGCAGACGTATGGGCAGGGTGGGGCCGCTAACCGATAACCCCATGCCCACCCCCTTCTCCCTCAACTCCATCAAAGGCCGCGTGGCCGAGACCATCATCCAGGAGCTCTTCCTGGCGCACGGCTTCAACGTGTTCCATTACGGCATGGAGCGCAGCGTGCCGGGCATCGCGCAGCTGACGCGCAAGACGGATGGCGATGTGAAGAAGTGTAAGCACTCCCTGAAATGCGCCTAAAATGGGGGTGCTTACAGTAGCCCGTCACCCCGTGCTGAATAGATCGGGTGCAGCCAGTTTGTAGCTCTTCTTCCGCCCGACCGGTGGCTCCACTTTGTGGAGGTGTATCAGATGTTCCAGCAGCTTGTTGATGCGCTCCAAGGTCATGTCCAGGTGTTTGGCCAGTGCCTTGTCCGTCATGGGCGTGGTAAGCGCCTTGAGCACGGCTTCCATGTCATCGGCATCGGAAGGCCGTGCCATTCCGTTGCTCTTCAGCGGTGGTGCCTGCTTGGGCTTCTCATATGTCGCCACTGGTTCATTTGCTTCGGCTGGTTGACCAGCGAACAACTCGTTATTGCTGAGCGAGCCGTGCTCTAGTTCCTCCATGCGCAAGACATGCGGGTTGACATCGGGCAGCACCAATGCACCCCGCTCGACGAGTGCACGGTTACCTGAGCGAAGGTCGGCCTGGTGTTTCACCCATAGCGGAACCCACTTCTTCTTCAGGTCTTCGTTGGCCCCGGCCCAGGTACCGCCTTTGCCGGCATCGGAGCACACCACCACGGCCGCGCGGCTGAGGCAATACACATGCTTGTTTCGCGACATGGCGTTCGGGCCGCTGAACCCGCTTTCCGGATGGTAGGGGCAAAGCAGCACGATGTCGCTGCGTTGGATGGCATCGCGGTACTTGAAACTGTTGGCGGTCTTCAGCAGGCTGTCAGCGACCACGCCGATCACGGTGCCCTGTGCTTCGATGGCACCACGCATGGAGGCCTCGTCCACGCCGCGTGCTCCGCCGGACACGATGGACCAGCCCTGTTGCGCTGCGGAATGGCCCAGCTGCCTGGCGAAGTGGAGGTCCTCCTCACCCGCGTTCCGGGAGCCCACGACCGCGAGTGCTTTCGTGTCGAGCTTCTTGCGGTCGCCGGCGCCATAGAAGAGGGGCGGCGATCCATCGCCCAGGCGTTCTTGCAGCAGCATCGGGTAGTCCGGGGACGAGCGCGTGATCACCCAGAGCCCTGCGCGTTGCCATTTGTCCAAGAGAAACCCTATCTGCGCGCCTCGGTCCAGCAGGGGCAAGAGCCGCTCCAAGGTGACGGACTTGTCCTGGAACGCAGCGAGGGTATGCCGGGGGTCGCCTACGAACAGGTCACTCGGTGCGATGCCCTGCCCCTTCAACCAAGCGGAGAACCGCGACCATTCGCCGGGTGCGAGCGGCTGCAGGGGGCCATCGTTTGGTAGGTGCGCGGTGAGCAGCAGGGTTGCATGGTCGTTCGGTCGCAGGTCCATGGGTCAAGTGTGCGTAGTACTGGCAAGCGCCACGGGATATACCAAGTTACTTCCGGCCTGGCGCAATTGCGCGGCAATGATGGCAAAGGTCCAACCGGAATCGACCACGTCGTCCACGAGGAGCACCGGACCTTCCGGCAGTGGGGGCCAGATAGCGAAGGCACCGTCGACGTTCGCGCATTGGTGATGGCGGTTCTGCATGAGCTTCTGCGGCTCGTTGGCTTTGGTCTTCGTAACGACCGTCTGGAAAGGAATGCCCAAGCGCGCGGCCAGTCGTTGGGCGAAGTTTGGCACCAACTGGGGGTGGTTCAGCGAAGGAACACAGGTGACCCATGTTGGAAATGGCTCCGGCCCCCAGCGCTGCGTGATCATTTCGGCCATGGCATCCACAAGGTCATCCTCGAACCGGTTGGCCTGCTTTTGTGCGGCCACCAGATATCCCCAGCCTGCATCTCCCCAGCGGCTGAGCACACGGCCCAGCTCCGGCCAGAATTGCGGGAGGATCTTACCTTTCTCAGCCAGGGCACCCAAAGTGCCGGGTGGTACACGGGTCGGGCATTTCAACTCGAACTCCGCGTGCTTCAGGAACACCGAAGCCTTGGCAATGGCCGTGGCGTCGAATTCTGTTCGGAAATGCTTGTTGAGGCAATTCGAGCAGCGGCCGCACGGGGACAAGACAGCATCGTCCAGTGCGGCTTGCAAGAAGTTCATCAAGCAGCCCTTGTGTTCCAGGTACAGCTGCACCTGTTCCCATTCGTGCCTTCGTTGCGCGGTGAGCCGTTCGATGCGTGCGGTATCCAGCGTGAACGGAACGGCGGTGCGTTTCCAGTTGAAACCTTCCTGCACCACCGGTGCGGGCTGTTCCAAGGCGAGGAATTTCAGCGCACGTTCTATCTGGCCGTGGCGCAGGTTGATCACTTGCTCGATCTGCCATTGGGCCATGGTGTCCGTCTTCTCCAGCAGGGCCAGGATTTCCGCAACCGTGCTGGCAGCGGGGAATGCGTTCTCCTGAAAATAGGTGTGGATCTCCTCATCCTCGTCACCGGCAAGCAGTATCCCGTAGGCCTTATCAATGGCGCGCCCGGCGCGGCCCACCTGCTGGTAGTAGGTGATGATGGAAGAGGGTGCTTGGTAGTGTATGACGAAACCGAGATCGGGTTTATCGAATCCCATGCCCAGGGCCGTGGTAGCGACAAGGGCTTTGATGCGTCCCTCGAGCAGTTCCTTCTCTAATCGTTCGCGCAAGGTATTCGTGTCCTCCTCGTCGCTCTCCTGCACGGCCGCATGATAGGCCCGTGCTTCAATGCAGTTGTGCTGGAGCCATGTGGCCACCCGTTCCGCATCCCGTGTGGTGAGCGTGTAAATGATGCCGGAGCCCGGCAGCTTGGGGAGGTAGTGTGCGAGCCAGGCCAGCCGCGATGCCTGGTCCGGCAGGCGGAGCGCATCAAGTCCGAGGCTCGTGCGCACCAAGGTGCCGCGCTCGATGGTGATATCACCGAGTTGGTCTTGCAGGTCATTGATCACCCGATCGTTGGCCGTAGCCGTGGTGCCGAGAACAGGCAGGTTGCCGGGAAGGCGTTTGAGGATGGAAGCGATGCGTCGATAATCAGGACGGAAATCATGTCCCCAATCGCTGATGCAATGTGCCTCATCCACCACGAGCATGCCGATACGCGCTGCGATCGGCAACAGCACCTCATCGACGAACCGCTGGTTGGCCAGCCGTTCCGGACTGATCAGGATGGCGTCCACTTCGTTCGCAAGCACGGCGGCGATCACGGATGTATGCACTGCCTTGTTGGCACTGTTGATCGTTACGGCCTTGATGCCCATACGCTCCGCAGCGAGCAATTGGTTGCGCATCAATGAAAGCAGCGGACTGATAATGAGCGTAGGCCCAGCACCTTTTGCGCGCAGCAGTTTCGCGCCGATGAAATAGACGGAGCTTTTGCCCCACCCCGTGCGCTGTACCACGAGCAGCCGCTTCCGATCGCGCACAAGCGCGATAATGGCCTCCAACTGGCCTTCCCGGAATTCGGCCGTCGTTGAACGGACCGACATACGCAACAAGTGCAGGGCTTCGACCTGGATGGTGGCCATGAGAGCAAGATAGCAGCCCTCTTTGGTTGATGTGCCGATCTTGTAGCTCGAAGAACGACCCGTGACCACCACCGGTATCGTCAACGTATGGTCCACATATCTGACGACCGATCGCGGTATTGAAGTACAGAATGAGAACCTCGATCGCGATGGTCATTTAGGCCTGGAAGATCGGCCACACCGCGCCGTCGCCAAAGCCATATGGCGAACCGGGGCAAGGCTGCGGCTAACCACGGAAGAAGGACCAAGAGCCGGGACCGCATTCGATACAGGCATCGGCGATCGAAGCGCTGCGCGCGGCGCGGGTGGTGGCCGGGACCGTGGAGGAAGGATGGTTGGAGGTGCGCTAACCCACCACCCACTCCACCACCACAAAGTCCTCCGGCGCGCACCCGCAGGCCAGGGCCGCTGCGTGCCAGCGCAGCTGCGTGGGGCGGATGCGGTCCTTGCCCTTGCGCTTGCTTTCGGCGAAGACCAGCCGGCCGTCCTTCCAGGCCACCACATCCCAGCAGCCGCCGTAGGTGTTGCCGTTGGCGGCGGCGATGGCCTGCAGGCGCTCGTTCACCCGGGGCTCGGCGATGGGCGCGTGCACCTGCGCCTTGGGCCCGGCGGGGTCCCAGGTGCGCCAGAGGCGCGGGTTGCGGCCGTGCTGGTAGGTGATCACCCAGCGCCCCTGCCACCCTTCCGCCTCGAAGAGCCGCAGGATGGCGAACTCCGCGAACATCGGTCGGCCAGCCACCAGTACCAACGGCTTACCGCCGTAGGTGTGCACGCCAGCCGTGGCGCGCGCTGCGGGGAAGGTGATGCGGCAGAGCGGCAGGGTGTGCACGCGGCCCTCGTCCGCGTGGTGCAGCTGATGCGTGGGGATAAGGGCGGGGGGGAGCATGGGGAAAGCGCAAGTAACAAGTGTCAAGTGTCAAGGAACAAGGGGTCAAGGGCCATTCCGCCAAGAACCAAGAACCAAGGACCAAGGACCAAGGACCAAGGACCAAGGACCAAGGACCAAGGACCAAGGAC
>CALMPI010000031.1 GCA_937872175.1 uncultured Flavobacteriales bacterium
AGGTAGTACGCTGCGTGGGCGATGCACCCGGTGTAGATCTGTTTGATGGTCATGGTGCGGGATCGTTGGGCCACCCGGGATGGGATGGTGATGCAAAGCTGCGGCCGGCCCGGGTCCGGTCCCAGTGACAATGGTCACCCTCCCGCACTACCTTTTGCCCATGCTCGCCGACCGCCTGCTCCGCCACGTGATGGACCTCAGTCTGGACGGGGTGGTGCTGCCGCGCGGTGTGGGGGTGCTCGACCCCTTCAACGGCCCGAACGCCGACGAGGTGCGCCGCATCGTCACCGCCTTCCACCTCAAGTACTACAGCGACGACCGGACGCGCACGCTCATGCTCGGCATCAACCCCGGCCGACTGGGGGCCGGCAGCACGGGCCTCTCCTTCACCGACACCAAGCGCTGCGAAAGCGACCTGGGCATCCCCGTGCACGGCCTGCGCACCCACGAGCCCAGCAGCGACTTCTTCTACCGGATGGTCCGTGCAGCGGGCGGGGCCGTAGCCTTCACCGGCCGGGTCTACGTGCATGCCATCTGCCCGCTGGGCTTCGTGAAGGTCGGTCCCAAAGGCTCGGCCATCAACCTGAACTACTACGACGACAAGGCGCTCGAACAGGCCGTGACACCCTTCGTGGAGCACTGGCTGCGCACGCTGGTGGGCTGCGGCATGCGCACCGACACGGTGCTCTGCATCGGAACCGGGAAGAACGCGGCCTACTTCAGCAAGCTGAACGAACGCCTGGGCCTGTTCGAGCGGATCATCGCGCTGGAGCACCCGCGCTATGTGATGCAGTACAAGGCGCGGAGCATCGAGGTCTACGTCGACAAGTACCTGAAGGCCCTGGCCGAGGTGGGGTGAGCGGCCTCACCGGATGTCCTTCACCACCTTCCCGTTCTTGATGATCACCGTGAGGTTGCGCTCCGGATCGGCCAGCAGTTCCAGGTCGCGCAACGGGTCGCCGTTCACCAGCAGCAGGTCGGCCCAGGCGCCGGGTTCGATCACACCGAGCCTGCCGGGATAGGGATCGCGCGCGCCGGAGAGCTTCATCAGTTCGCCGTTGTCGGCCGTGGCCATCTTCAACACCTCGAAGGGCGTGTACCACCGCGTCATCTTCACCAATTGCGCCCCCTGGTTCGAGGCGCCCGTGGGGCTGTGCATCACGTCCGTGCCCCAGGCGGTCTTCACCTTGTACTTCTTCGCCAGGACATAGGCGCGGTCGGTGCCCTCGGAGACCAGCAGCTGCTTCTTCCGCGACTCGCCGGTCTTGGGGTTGGCGTGCTCATCGTTCAGGAAGGGCTGCAGGCTCCACCACACCCCTTTGGCGGCCATCAGCTTCACCACCTCCTCGTCGGCCAGCTGCCCGTGCTCGATGCACTTCACGCCGTTCTCGATGGCGAAGCGGATGGCCCGCGGTGTGTAGGCGTGCACGGTGACATAGGTGCCCCAATTCTCCGCCGCCTCCACCGCCACACGGAACTCCTCCGGGGTGTATTGGGTCACGTCCAACGGGTCGTACAGCGAGGACACACCGCCACCGGCCATCAACTTGATCTGCGAAGCCCCCAGCGCCAGCTGCTCCCGTACGCGTTGGCGCACGGCATCGGGCCCATCCGCGATCATGGCGATGCCCTCCTTCTCGATGAGCGCGGGCGACGAACCGCAGCCGTCCACGATCTCGTGCGGCATGCGGAAGTCGCCATGCCCTCCGGTCTGCGAGATCATGGCACCGCTGGGATAGATGCGCGGACCCTTCAGCAGTCCCTGGTCCACGGCCATCTTCAACCCCAGCGTGGGGCCGCCCACATCGCGCACGGTGGTGAAGCCGCGCATCAGCGTGGCCTCGGCCTCCCTGCCGCTCACGTGGTGCATGTAGGAGGGGGGCGCGGTCATGGCCGCCACCATGGGGATGGCCGCGACGGTGAGGTGTACATGCGCATCGATCAGCCCCGGCATCAGCGTGCGGCCTCCGCCATCCAGCACCACCATGCCCTGGGTGGGGTTGAGCCCGGAACCCATCTGCGCGATCCTGCCTTCCACGACCAGCACACTTCCCTCCCGCACCTCCGGCGAGGTGCCGGTGAAGATGCGGACGTTGGTGATGAGCAGGCTGTCCTGGGCGCGGAGGCACAGGGAAGCGAGGAGCAGGCAGCAGATCGGGACCAATGGACGCATGTGTCGCAGCATGATGAGGAACGGTGTGGAAGCGGTCCGGAAGGTAGGCCGCAGCAGCGGCGAACGGGATCCGCGTCCGTTTTGTGCGATCTTCGGGACCACAGGCCCACCCCTCATGACCGTCACCCGCCTCTTCGACGTCCCCGAGCACCAGCTCCTCCGCTTTCCCAAGGACAAGGCCATCGCCACCAAGGAGGGTGGCCAATGGCGGGGCTACAGCACCCAGGAGCTGATCGACACCGCTGAACGGATCGCCCTCGGGCTCATGGCCCTGGGCGTGAAGCCCGGCGACACGGTGGCCATCGCCAGCGGCAACCGCAGTGAATGGTGCCTTGTGGACCAGGCCGTGCTGCGCATCGGCGCCATCGGCGTGCCCATCTACCCCACCAGCAGCGCGGAGGACTATGCGTATGTGCTGATGCACAGCGGCAGCCGCGTGTGCTTCAGCGCCAACGCCGAGATCCACGCCAAGGCGCTGGCGGCCATGACCACCGCCCCCGCCCTGGAACACCTCTTCACCTTCGACCGCGTGGACGGCGCCCGCCACTGGTCCGAGGTGCCCGCCCTGGCCCGCGAGGATGACCGATCCACGCTGCAGGCCTACAAGGATCGCGTGAAGGCCGATGACCTGGCCACCATCATCTACACCAGCGGCACCACCGGTAGGCCCAAGGGGGTGATGCTCACCCATCACAACATCCTCAGCAACGCCATCGCCAGCACCACCCGGTTCCCGGTGGACCACCACGCGCGCGCGATCAGCTTCCTGCCCCTGTCGCACATCTACGAGCGGATGCTGATGTACCTCTACATGTACACCGGGGTCAGCATCCACTTCCAGGAATCGCTGGACGACCTGGGCGACCGCATCCGCGAGGTGGCGCCCGACGTGTTCACCGCCGTGCCGCGCCTGCTGGAGAAGATCTACGACAAGATCGTGGCCAAGGGCGAAACGCTCACGGGCATCAAGCGGAAGCTCTTCTTCTGGGCCCTGGAGCTGGGCCACCGCTACGAGGTGCATGGGCGCGGGCCGTGGTACGACCTGCAGCTGGCCGTGGCACGCAGGCTCATCTTCAGCAAGTGGCAGGCCGCGCTGGGCGGAAAGGTGCGCGTGGTGGCCAGCGGCAGCGCCGCACTGCAGCCCCGCCTGGCCCGTGTGTTCAACGCCGCCGGCATCGCCGTCATGGAGGGCTACGGCCTCACCGAGAGCAGCCCCGTGGTGAGCGTGAACGACCTGCGGAACGACGGCCTTCGCTTCGGCACCGTGGGACGGCCCATCCCCGGGGTGCATGTGCGCATCGCCGGCGACGGCGAGATCCTCGTGCAGGGCCCCAACATCATGCAGGGCTATTACAAGGAGCCCGCGCTCACGGCCGAGGCCATCGACGCCGAAGGCTGGCTACACACCGGCGACATCGGCGAGATCACCAAGGAGGGCTTCCTGCGCATCACCGACCGCAAGAAGGAGATCTTCAAGACCAGCGGTGGCAAGTACGTGGCCCCCCAGGTGATGGAGAACAAGCTCAAGGCCTCCCGCTTCGTGGAACAGGTGATGGTGATCGGGGAGGCGCGCAAGTTCCCCGCCGCCCTCATCGTGCCCAACTTCGGCTTCCTGCAGGACTACTGCGCCCTGAAGGGCATCCCCTACGGCGACCGGGCAAGTGTGGTGCGTGAGCCCCGCATCCACGACCGCATCATGGCCGAGGTGGAGAAGGCCAACCAGGGCCTGGGCCAGTGGGAGCAGGTGAAGAAGATCGCCCTGCTCACCGCCGAATGGACCGTCGACGGCGGGGAGCTCACCCCCACCCTCAAGCTGCGCCGCAAGCCCATCCTGGCCAAGTATGCGCGGGAGGTGGAGGACCTTTACGCCGGCAGCTGAACGCCGGTCCTTTACGATCGCTTAACATCGCGGCATGCGCGCCGCCCCCCCCTTCCTGCTCGCCTGCCTCACCCTGCTTTCCGCCTGCTCCAAGGAGCCGGGGGAGGGTGGCAAGGCCCTCATCCGCGGACAGGTCTACGCCGTGGGCTACAACGACAACACCGGCCAACCCACGGGGGATGCGTACTACATCCCCGAGTACCGCGTGTACATCCGCTACGGTGACGGTTCGTTCTACGACGACGACACCCGCACCGGACCCTCTGGCGAGTATGAGTTCCGCTGGCTGCGACCGGGCAGCTACACCATCTTCACCTACAGCGAGTGCCCCAACGACTGCGAGAGCGGTGTGGAGCTGGTGTCACGCACGGTGGAGATCGGTGGCAACCGGGACGCCGTGGACGTGCCCCTCATCACCGTGGAGGTCTGGTGATGCACGTGCTGCGCCTGCTCTGCGCCCTGGCCCTTGTGCTGCCGGCGGTGAACACTGCGGCCCAGGAGCGTTCGCCCCTGCGCCCCCGCCTGCTCGGCGAGGCCTGGGGCTCGATCGGCGTGCAGTTCCGCCCCTTCCGCAACAACACCCGGGTGAAGGAGCCGGACTTCAACAAGCGCTTTCGCATGGGCGTGGAAGCGGGCTATCGCAGCGACGAGAACCTCAGCGGCGGCCGGCAGGTCTACCTCGACCTCGGCGCCCGCTACAAGTTCCACGATCTGCTGCGCGTGAGCCTCGAGCATCGCTTCAGCTTCCGCGGCGCCGACCGGCGGAACAGCCAGCGCACCTCGGTGCAGGTGCAGTCCTCCCAGGACCTGGGGCGCTTCACAGCGGAATACCGGTTCCGCTATCAGCATGAGTTCCTGGACCCGGGCGAGGTGCGCGACCAGCTCCGCAACCGCCTCGGATTGGTGTACGACATCCGCAAATGGAAGCTGGATCCCGAGGTGTCCGTGGAGTTCTTCACCTGGGCCGGGAACCTCGGCTGGCGCTACATCGGCACCCGGTACTCCGTCGGCACCACCTGGCGCCCCGGCAAGAAGCACGAGGTGGGCGTCAACGTGATGCACGACCGGGAGCGTTACGTTTACGCACCGTCCTACCGCTTCATCTACGCCCTCAGCTACACCCTTGAGCTCAACTGAACCCGATCCCGACCGCGGCCGTCCGCTGCTGGTCCGGCTCGTCCTCTTCGCAGCCATCTTCCTGATCGCCGTGGTGGCCGGCTATTTCCTGCTCCGTGGCGACGACCACCTGCCCGTCTTCCACCCCGCCCAGCTCGATCCCCGCCTGGTGGACCCCGCCGTGCGCCGCGCCGAGGGCGAGCACCACATCAGCGATTTCGCTTTGGTGGACCAGTCGGGTGACACCCTGCGGCTCGCCGATCTCGAGGGCCGCATCGTGGTGGCCGACTTCTTCTTCACCACCTGCGCCACCATCTGCCCCAAGATGAGCATGCAGATGGCCCGTGTGCAGGAGGCCTACCGCGAGGAACCCCGCGTCGTCCTGCTCAGCCATTCGGTGACCCCGGAAATGGACAGTGTGCCCGTGCTCGCCGGGTATGCCCAACGCCATGGCGCACTGCCCGGCCGCTGGCACTTCCTCACCGGCGACCGCCGGCAGATCTACGCCCTCGCCCGTCGCAGCTACTTCGCCGCACTGGACCAGGGCGACGGCGGCCCGGACGACTTCGTGCACACGGAGAACTTCGTGCTGGTGGACCCGCAGCACCGCATCCGCGGCTTCTATGATGGCACCAGCACCGCCGACGTGGACCGCCTGATCGCCGACCTGCGGAAGTTGCTGGCGGAAACGCCCTGACCGGCGCGGTGGACCGGCCTACCTTTGCCGCCGCTTCAGGCGACCCCCATGCGCAAGTGGCTCGATCGATACTACGGCAGGCTTCGCACCATCAAGGCGAACTATGTGCTGCTGAACCTGCTGAACTACCGGCGGCTCGGCCATGCGCGGCGCATGTACCGCCACTACGGCGTGGTGCGCAGCCCCCTGCTGCCGGTCTCCAGCAGCGACATGCCCAAGCGCCCCGGTGAGATCCCCTGGCTGGACCGGCCCGATGCCCGGACGCGCCTCCTGGCCGACCCCCGTGTGCAGGCCCTGCCCGAACCGCTTCGGCAGGGCGTGATCGACTGGCCCGACAAGGGCTACCTCATCCTGCGCGGCGTGTTCAGCACCGCGGAGGTCGAACGCGTGAACAGCGAGCTCCAGCAGCTGATCGATACCGGCGCGGTGGACTTCAACTTCACCGGCCGCAAGGTGATGTTCGCCTTCCGGCAGAGCCCGGCCATCAAGGCCATGGCCACCGACCGCCGCATCCTCGACGTTCTCGACCTGCTGCTCGGCCGCCGCATGCACGTGTTCCAGACCATCAACTTCCAGACCGGCAGCGAGCAGGCCGCACACTCGGACAGCATCCACATGACCACCTACCCCCTGGGCTACCTGGCGGCCGCCTGGGTGGCCCTGGAGCCCATCACCGCCGACAACGGCCCCCTGATGTACTTCCCCGGCAGCCACAAGCTGCCCTACCTGCTCAATGAAGGCTTCGACCATGGCGGTGGGCGCTTCACCATCGGCGAGGACGCCTACGCGCACTACGAGGCGGCCGTGCAGCGCAGCATCGAGGACGGCCGCTTCACCCCGCATGAGTTCCATGCAGGACCGGGCGACGTGCTCATCTGGCATGCGAACCTGCTGCACGGCGGCAAGAAGATGACCACCCCCAACGCCAGCCGCAGGAGCATGGCCGTGCACTACTTCGCCGAGGACGTCCTCTGCTACCACGAGCTCACCCAGCGCGTGGCCATGATCGACGAGGACCACTGAGCCGGCGACCGATCCCATGAACGTCCTTTCCGTCGAGAAGCTCGGAAAACGCTACGGTCCCCGCCAGCTGTTCGAGAACGTGAGCTTCGGCCTGGAGAAGGGCCAGAAGACCGCCATCGTGGCGCGCAACGGAACGGGCAAGAGCACCCTGTTGAAGTGCATCGCCGGTGTGGAGAAACCCGACAGCGGCATCGTGACCTTCAACAAGGGCATCCGCACAGGCTACCTCGACCAGAACGTGCTGATGACCAGCGCCCGCAGCGTGGTGGACGAGATGCTGGACCGCGACGACCCCGTGAGCGCGGCGATCAAGGCGTATGAGCATGCGCTGGCCCAGCACGCGGAGGGCAGGGCGCTGCAGCAGGCCATCGACCGCATGGAGGAACTGAAGGCCTGGGACCATGAGGCCCGCGTGAAGGCCCTCGCCCACCGCTTCGGCCTGCACGACCTGGAGCAATCCGTGAACACGCTGAGCGGTGGACAGCAGAAGCGCCTGGCCATGGCCAAGGTGCTCATCGACATGCCCGATGTGCTCATCCTGGACGAGCCCACCAACCACCTCGACCTCACCATGATCGAGCAGCTGGAGGAGGAGCTCAACAAGCCCGGCATCACCCTGCTGCTGGTGACCCACGACCGCTACTTCCTGGACAACGTCTGCGACGAGATCATCGAGATGGAGTTCGGCACCTTCACGCGCTACAAGGGCAACTACACCTGGTACCTGGAGAAGAAGGCCCTGGCCGAAGAGGTGCGCGAAGCCACCCAGCAGCACCTGCGGGGCCTGATGAAACGCGAGCTCGAATGGGTGCGCAAGATGCCCCGCGCCCGCGGCACCAAGAGCAAGAGCCGGCTGGACAAGTTCGAGGACATCAAGGCCGCGGCCACCCGCCGCTTCGACCGCGACGAGGTGAAGTTGGAGGTGAAGACCGACCGCCTCGGCGGCAAGGTCATCGAGGCCCGCAACCTCACCAAGGCGTTCGGTTCACCGGAAAAGCCGGGGTCCTACCGGCCCATCGTATCCCACTTCAGCTATTCGCTCAAGCGCGGCGACCGCGTCGGCATCGTGGGGCCCAACGGCATCGGGAAAAGCACCTTCATCGAACTGCTCGTGGGCCGCATGCGCCCCGACCAGGGAACGGTGAGCATCGGCGACACCGTGGTGCTGGGCACCTTCGGACAACTGATGCCACCCTTCAAGGAGGACCAGCGCATCATCGAGGCCGTGCGCGACATCGCCGAGGTGATCCCCCTCAACAAGGGCCGGACCCTGAGCGCCTCGCAGCTCCTGGAACGCTTCCTCTTCGACAAGGAACAGCAGTACCAGCGCATCGACACGCTCAGCGGGGGTGAGCGCCGGCGCCTCTACCTGTGCACCGTCCTGATGCGCAACCCCAATGTGCTCATCCTCGATGAGCCGACCAACGACCTCGACATCCCCACCCTGAACGCGCTGGAGGATTTCCTCATGGACCTCGACGCGTGTCAGCTGATCGTGAGCCACGATCGCTTCTTCATGGACAAGCTGTGCACCAAGCTCCTGGTGTTCAAAGGCGACGGCCTGATCACCGAATGGGTGGGCAGCTACACGGAACTGCGCGAGGCCGAGCGGGATGCCCGGGTGAACGAGGAGAAGGGCAAGGCCGACAAAGGCCGGCGGAAGGGGCAGGATGCCGAGCCCCCCAGGCCGGACGCCCCCGCCGGCGTGAAGAAGCTCACCTACGCCGAACGCCTCGAACTGCAGCGCATCGACAAGGAGATGCCCAAGCTGGAGGCCCGCAAAGAGGAGTTGCTCGCCATCATGGCCGCCGGTGGCACCGACCATCATGCGATGATGGCCCACAGCATCGAACTGGAGAAGGCCATCAAGGACCTGGACCGGATGACGGACCGATGGCTGGAGCTCTCCGAGCGTGCGGGATGATCGCGGTCAGAACTTGGCGCAGGGCACCACACGCCGCTTGGCGACGGACCGCTTGCGGCGACGGTCGGCCAGTTCGTACCCGAGGGTGATCTCGTGCGCACCGCCCGTGCGCCCGGCCAGGCGGGAGAGCGTGAGGTCGTAGCTGTAGCCCACCCGCAGGTCCTTCACCACGAAGCCCAGGAGAACGGCCAGCGCATCGGTGTTGCCATAACCCGGTGCATACGCCTTGAACACCGGGATCCCCCGGTACCACAACCCGGCGAAGAAGGGCTCACGCTCATAGTAGGCGCCGATGTCCAGCTGGTCGTAGCGGCCCTGGGCCCGGTAGTTGAACGCCAGCACCACATGCTCGGCGTGCTCCTTGATCACCCGGCCCAAGATGCGCATGCGGTAACCGCCGTGCAGGCTGAACTTCCGCGGCACCTTGCTTTCGTTCAACAGCAGCGACTGGTTGGGCTCGTTCAGGTGGTGCATCGAGGCGCCCAGCCAGAGCTTCGGGGTGAAGAAGAGCACACCCGCACCGATGTCGCCGTAGCGGATGCTGCGCCCATCGGCGTACTCCTGGGTG
Source organism: uncultured Flavobacteriales bacterium (assembly GCA_937872175.1). Taxonomy (GTDB): domain Bacteria; phylum Bacteroidota; class Bacteroidia; order Flavobacteriales_F; family PHOS-HE28; genus PHOS-HE28. The sequence continues at coordinate 9,381 of CALMPI010000031.1, forward strand.
GGGACCGCACCACCGCGGGCCAGCTGGTCGCCGAAGGTGAGCTTGCTGAGGTCCACCGCGTGGTTCACGAAGCCGAACTGCATCGCCGGCCGGATGAACACCTTGCGCTTGAGCTCGATCTCGTAGGCGTACTGGGCCGCCACGCTGGTGTACCGCAGTGCGCCCGTGCCCGCGCGGTCGTGCGTCATCAGCAGACCGACCCCGCTGTTGAGGTTCTGCATGTAGTGGTCCCACGCGGCGTTGTAGCTCACAAAGGCCCCCGGAATGCTGGGCCATTGGTCGCGCCAGGCCAGCCCGAACCGGCTTTGCAACCCCGTGCCCGCAAAGGCCGGGCTCACGTAGGTGGGCATGGCGTAGAACTGGGTGAACTGCGGGTCCTGCGCATGCGCGCAAGCCGCAGTGCCCATCAGAAGGGCCAGCAGCGTGGATCGCTTACCGCTCATTCCGGGTCATGCCTTCCACCTGCTCCAGGGGCAGCAGCTGGGTCTCCTTGCTGACCTCGCGACCGTGGTCCGGTGCCGTGGCCGTCAACACCTCCTCCACCACCGCATGACCCTCGGCCTCGGTGCGCAGGTGGTACCGTTCGCCGGGCTTCAGCACCATCAGGTAGCGGCCGGTGGACGCGTGGGTGTTGTAGACCCCGACGATCTCCTCACGCGCCTCATCCTCCACCACGATCCGTGCCCGCAAGGGCTCGTCGCGATGGTCCGCCACGATGCCGCGCACAATGAAGAACTCCAGCTGGCTGGAGGGGAAGATGACCTGGTAAATGTCCTGTGCGCCCAGTCCACCGGGCCGCTCCGAGGAGAAATAGCCGGTGGTTCCGTCCTCGCTCAGGCAGAAATAGATGTCGTCGTTCACCGTGTTCAACGGGTAGCCCATGTTCTCCGGATCACCCCAGCTGCATTGGTCGTGGTCCAGCATCACGCTCTTGAAGATGTCGTATCCGCCCATCGTGCCATGTCCGTTCGAGCTGAAGAAAAGCGTCGACCCGTCGCTGTGCAGGAAGGGCGCGTCCTCATCGAACGGCGTGTTGATGGTGGGTCCCAGGTTCAGCGGCAGGCTCCATTCCCCGTTCGGCAGGCGGCGGATCCGGTACAGGTCGCGGCCACCGAAACCGCCGGGCCGGTCGCTCGTGAAGTAGATCTCCTCACCGTCCGGGCTCAGGGTGGCGCTCGGCTCGTGGTGCTCGCTGTTGATGCGCTCGGTCATCAGCTCCGGCATGTTCCACAGGGCCACCGACCGCCTGCTCTCGAACAGGTCGCCGCTCACCAGGCCCTGTCCCGTGCGGTAGATGATCATGCTCGTGCCATCGGCGGACAGACCCACCGTGGCGTCCTGAAGGGCGGTGTTCAGCGGTACGCCGGCGTTCACTGCGTTCGACCAGACCTCGTCCACGCGCCGCGCCATGTAGATGTCCTCGAACCACTGGCCGTTCGGGTCCTTCAGGCCGCCGGTGGTCCCCTCGCGGCGCGAGGTGAAGTACATCGTGTTCCCGTCGGCGGTCACCAGCGGGCAGTAGTCGTGCGCTGGCGAGTTGATCAAGGCGCCGAGGTTGCGCACCGTCAGGTCCACCGGGGTGCGCACCAGTGCCTTGGCGTTGCGGCAGATGATGACCGACCGGTCCACCTCCGCATCGCCCACCAGCCTGTGCTTGGTGGCTTTGTAGTGGTTGAGCAGATCGATGGCCTCGTCGAAGCGCTCCTGGCGGTGCCGCGCGAGCCCAAGGTGGTAGAGCGCTTCAGGGTGACCGTTCCGCAACGCGCGCTCGAAGAGCGGCGCGGCCTTGTGCCGAAGGCCGGGGATCTGGGCGTAGCACAGACCCAGTTCGTGCGCCACCTCGGCGAAGGTGGTGTCCACGTTCTCCAGCCGCCGGTAGATCTTGGCCGCCTCCACATGGTCCTCCACGGCCAGCAACATCTTGGCCTCGTCCAGCATGCGGTTGTGCACACGGGTGTAATTGGCCTGGCCCCATGTGGTGAGCGGGGCGGTCGAGAGCAGCAATACGGGGATCAGGTAGCGTTCGCGCATGCGTTCAAGGTTCATCGGATGAGGGTCACATCGCCTTTCAACATCTCTTCGCGGCCGTCGCTGAAGCGGGCACGCGCCTTCCAGGCGTAGACGTCCTGCTTGGCGGGCTGGCCCCGGTAGAAGCCGTCCCAGCCCTGCTTCACATCGAACGTCTCGAAGACGAGCTCGCCCCAGCGGTTGAAGACCTGGAGGTGGTAGTCCTCCACGCCCTCCTGCACGGGGAAGAAGAAGTCGTTGCTCATCGAGCTCGGGTCGTACAGGCCATCCGTGGGCCCGTCGTTGTTCGGGGTGAACGCGTTCGGGAAGGCGATGGCCCCTGATGCAATGCCGGTCACCGCATCGGCCACCACGAAGGTGTCCGGGCAGTTCCAGGCGTTGTTGGCGATCAGGCTCACGGTGTAGCTGCCCGGGTCGGTGTAGGTGTGCACCGGGTTCAGCACCGTGCTGGTGGTGCCGTCGCCGAAGTCCCACCAGTAGCTGTCCGCGTTGCCGCTCAGGTTGTAGCCATACACCGGTTGACCCGGCACCACCACTTCCTCGGGCTGAAGCACGAAGTAGGCGGTGGCGCTGGGATGCACCACGATCGAATCCACGTGCACGGTGGTGTTCACCGTGCCCCCCGGACCATAGGCCGTGAGCATCACGGTGTAGGTGCCCGGCAGGGTGTAGGTGTACACCGGGCTGTCCGCTGTGCTCGAACCGCCGTCGCCGAAGTTCCACAGGTAGCCTTCGCCGAGCAGGGAGGTGTTCGTGAACTGAACCGTGAGCGGCGCACAGCCCTCGCCCGATCCGATGAACGCGGCCGTCGGATACGGCGGCTCGATGGTCACCACCTGCGTCGCCGTGTCACTGCACACGTTGTCGGTCACCACCAGCATGATGGTGAACTGACCCCAGCTCGCATAGGTGTACGCACCCGGCTGCTGCCCGGTGAGCGCTCCGCCATCCCCCATGCTCCACGTGTGCGACCAAGGTCCCGGACCTGTGTTGTTGATCAAGGTGACCGTGGAGGCCGGGAACTGCTGCGTGAACGGCGTGGCCTGGAACTGGGCCGTCGGTGATGGACGCACCGTCACGGTATGCTGGGCCGTATCCGTGCAACCCCAGGCGGATGTGGCCGTGAGCGTCACTGTCCAGGTCTGGTTCGCGGGTGTGCCGTTCACATACGTGTGCGTGGGGGCACTGCCCACGAGCGTGACGCCGTCGCCCATGTCCCACAGGTAGCTCGACGCCCCTGTGCTCGTGCTCACCGGCGCATAGGCGAGCGGCGAACAGCCATCGGCCGGGGCGGTGAACGCGGCCGTCACGGCAGGGTACACCTGCACCGCCGCCTGCGCGGTATCCGTGCAGCCGTGCACGCTGGTGCCCACCTGGGTGATGGTGAAGGATACCGGTACACTGTCGGCATGGGCATAGGTGTGCGTGGCGTTGCCCGGTGCCCCGCTCTGCTGCGTGCCATCGCCCCAGGTCCAGGTCACCGAGAGGGCCCCGATGGAGAGGTCCTGCACGCTTACCGGGAAGGGCTGGCAGCCCGCGAGAGCGCTGGGGACGAACTGGGCGATCGGAGCCGGATGCACCAGCACATCCACTTGGGCCGTATCGCTGCAGCCGTAGGAGGAGGTGGCCACCAGCGTGGGGGTGAAGACCACGTCGTTCAGCCCCTGGTTCAGGTACGTGTGCGCCGGGCTCGCCAGTGAACTCGCCCCGCCGTCCCCGAAGGTCCAGAAGTAGCTCGTGGCCCCGATGGAGAGGTTGGCGAGGTCCGGGTCGAAGGGCGCGCAGCCCACCGTGTCCGCCGTGAACTGGGCGATCACCGCCGGGAACACCTGCACCTGGCCGCTGGCCACCGCGCTGCATCCGTGCACGTTCGTGGCCGTCAACCCGATGGTGTACGTCTGGGGCGTGCTCTGGAAGTTCGACCACGTATGCGGGTGCACGGCGGCGGTGGTGTCCGACAAGCTGCCGTCGCCATAGGTCCACGCGTAGTCCACTGCACCCAGGCTCGTGTTGGCGAGCTGTGCGGTGAGCGGATGGCAGCCCTGCTGAAGGTCCGTCGTGAACGCCGCCGAAGGCACGGGGAACACCGTGACCTGGTCGTAGGTGGTGTCGACGCAGCCGAAGGCATTGGCCCCGATCATCGTCACCGGGTAGGTGACCGGGGCGGATGTGGTGTTGAGGTAGTTGTGCGTCGGCGAGGCCCCGGTCCCGGTGCTGCCGTCGCCGAAATCCCATTGGTGGCTCACAGCACCGACAATGGTGGGGAAGGTGACCGTGAGCGGGGAACAGCCGCTGTCAGGCTGCGTCACGAACGTGAACTGGGGCATCGGGTACACCAGCAGCGTGGCCGTGGCCGTATCCGCGCAGCCTGCGGCCGAGGTGGCGATCAGTTGCACGGTGTTCGTCTGCAGGAACAGGGTGTTGTTCACGTACTGGTGCGCGGGCGATACCGCCGTGCTCGTGCCCCCGTCACCGAAGCTCCATGCATAGGAGCCCGCTCCGGTGCTGGTGTTGGTGAACTGCACATCCAGCGGCGCGCAGCCCGGCAGCCCGTTGTGCGTGAACCCGGCCACCACCGGAGGCGCCACGGTGATCAGTGCGGTGGCCGTGTCCGCGCAACCGAACAAGGTGCTCGCGATCAGCGTCACGGTGTCCACCACATCGATGGGGCCCGCGTTGATGAAGGTGTGCAGTGGTGCGGTGGCCGTGCTGGTGCCGCCATCCCCGAAGTCCCAGGCATAGCTCACGGCACCGGTGCTGGTATTGGTGAACTGGACGTCCAGCGGCGAACACCCGATGCTCGGCACCGGCAGGAACGCCGCCGTGGGCAGGGCTTCCACCAGTACGTTCTGGAACCCCGTGCCTCCGCAGTAAGGCGTGGTCACCGTCAACGTCACCGTGTAGCCGCCGTTGCCGGCATACAGATGCGTCGGATCCTCCAGGGTGGAGGTGCTGCCATCCCCGAAGTCCCAGACCCATTGCGTCACCGGGTTGCCCGGCTCGGTCACCGTCTGGTCCGAGAACTGAGCTGCCACGCCTTCGCATACGTTCTGCGCGCCGATCTGTACGCTAGGCGGGGCGTACACGTGGATGTCGTGCGTATGGGTGTCCTGGCAGCCGTCGACGTTGGTCACCGTCAGCGTCACCGTGTACGTGCCCGGCGCGCCGTAGAAATGTGGCGGGGGCTCGAAGGCGGTGATGACCGTGCCGTCACCCAGGTCCCACACATGGCTGATCGCGTTCACCGAGGTGTTGGTGAAGGCCACCGTGAGCGAATCGCAGGCGGCGTCCTGGTCAACGGTGAAGTCCGCGGTGGGGCTCGGCAGCACCACGACGGTCACGGATGCGGTGTCGGCGCAGCCCGCCGTGGCGCCTTGAATGCTGGCGGCGTAGGAGACCACGAAGGTGCCCGCCGTTCCGTAGGTATGCGTCTGGTCGCCGGCGCCCGTCCATTGGAACCCGGCGCCCGTGCCGAAATCCCACTCGAAGAAGTTGGCCCCGCCCCCCGTGGTCTCGTCGAAGGCGATGGTGCCCCCGGCACATACCGTGTCCGGCGTGGCGCTGAGCGCGACGTTCGGGGGAGGCACGATGGTGATCTGCACATAGGCCGTGTCGATCCCGCAATAGTTGCTGTCCAGCAGCATCACCTCGTAGGTGCCGATGCCGGGATATTCGATGGTGCGCGGGAACGTGGGCGGCCAGGGCGCCCAGTCGATGATCGAGTCCTGGCCCTGGCCCCAATAGTCGCCGAAGTTCCAGTATTCGAAGCGCTGATAGATGTTGCCCTGCTGCAGGCAGTTGCGGTCGGTGACGTTCAGGAAGGTCACCGTGCGGTCCGGCCAGCATAACAGCGTCGCGCTCGGGGCGATCTGTGCACTGTCGATGTCCCACACCCGGATCGGATTGAAGGTGGCCACGCTCGGTCCGCCCTGAAGGGTGTTGCACACGTTCTCCGCGTAGAGCCGCACCGTGGTCTCGCAGCTTACCGTGCCCGGCATGTACGTGTGCGTCACCGTCTGCCCCAGGTTGGTGTGGTCGTACACCAGCTGTGTGCTCGCATCGCCGAAGTCCCAGGTGAACACCGTGTTGGGTGAGACGTTGGTGCTGGAGTTGATGAAATCGACCGCTTGTGGGGCGCACACCTGCGTGAGGCCGCCCACGGGGATCTGGATCGAGGCGCTCGTGCTCTCCTCCATGATCACCGTGCCGGTGACCACGCATCCGCTCACCAGTTCCGTGAAGGTCACGGTGTATTCCGCGACGGCCGGAGCGTACACATGCGTCACGGTGGCCGGCGCGATCAGCGAACCGCCCACATGGAGCGGGCTGCCGTCGCCCCAGTTGATGGTGAAGCCGCCGACGATGTTCTGCGGGGAGGCGATCACCAGCGTGAAGGGACCGCCCGAACAGCTGTACCACTCGGCGGTGTCGCTCGGGTTGCCCCAATAGTCGTAGAGCTGCGGGCACTGCGCCTGGCCCCGGCCCGCCAGGGACAGGGCCGCCAGCAGGCCGGCCACGCGCACGAAGCTCCTCTTGGTCCGCATCATTCCGCCCCTTCCTACGGCGACCGCCGGGCGAAGGATACCCGCGAACCCTGGCCTTCGACCGGCGTACAACGGGCATCGACCACCTCCCCTCCCTCATGGAACGATACGACCTGTGCGTCATCGGTGGCGGCCCCGCCGGATACGCGGCCGCCATGCGCGCCATCGACCTTGGCCTGCGCACCCTGCTGGTGGAGAAGGACCGCATCGGAGGCACCGGCATCTACAACGGGGCACTGATGTCCAAAACGCTGTGGGAGATCGCCCAGCGCGTGGCCGGCACCAATGCCATGGTGCGCACCCGCGGCATCCCGCCCTTCCAGCCCTCATGGTCGGGCATCACCCGCGCGGTGAACGAGGCGGTGTTCGAGCGCAAGTACCTCTATGCGTGCCACATGCAGCTTCTGGAGGGCCAGGGCCGCCTGTTCCAGCACGCCCGTGGCAACGCGTCCTTCATCGGACCGCACCACGTGGCCATCGACCTGGCCGGCCAGCGCCGGGTGATCGAGGCGGACCATGTGGTGATCGCCACCGGATCCAAGCCACGCTCACTGCCCGGCCTGGCCGCCGATGAACAGCGCATCCTCACCAGCGACGGCATCTTCCAGCTCGAGGAGCTGCCGGAGAGCATCGTCATCGTGGGCGCCGGGGTCATCGGCTGCGAGTTCGCCACCATCCTCAGCCACCTGGGCCGCACACGCGTGCACCTCATCGACCGCACCGAGCGCATCCTGCCGTTCGAGGACGCCGACATCAGCGAACTGGTGGCCGGTAATCTGGAGCGCAACGGCGTGGTGATCCACCGATCCGCCAAGCTGGAGCGTCTGGAAGCGATGCCCCACGGCGTGGAGTATGACCTGAGCTACGCCGACGGCACCACCGAGCGTGTCACCGTGGAGAAGGCGCTGCTGTCCGTGGGCCGTTCACCCAGCCTGCAGGGCCTGGGCCTGGACCGGGCCGGCCTCGCGGTGGATCCGCGCACCGGCGCATTGGCCGTGGACGGCATCCGCACCGCCCAGCAGCACATCCTGGTCGTGGGCGACGCCACCGGAAGCAACATGCTGGTGAACCTCGGCGAGCTGGAGGGCCGGCATGCCGCCGAGCTCATCGCCGGCCGGCGCCCCGCGCCGATCAGCTACGGACAGGTCAGCACGATCATGTTCCTCGATCCGGAAGTGGCCGGGGTGGGGCTCAACGAACAGGAATGCCGCCGGCAAGGCATCGCGCACCGGGTGGCCCGCATCGACTACAGCTGCCTGGCCCGCGCCATCGCCATGCGCCGCACCCAGGGCTTCTTCAAGGTGATCGTCACGGACGACGAGCACATGCGCATCCTGGGCATGCGCGCGGTGGGCGAGCACGCCTCCAGCGCCATCGAGGCCGTGGCCCTGCTCATGCACATGGGTCAGGGCATCCAGCACCTGGCCGAGCTCGTGCATCCCCACCCCAGCATCATCGAGGGGGTTCAGGAATGCGCGCGCATCCTGATGGGCACCAGCATCTTCAAACCCGAAGTGTTCGCCGATCGCATGCAGAGCCGCAGCTGGCGGCCACCCACGGCCGTGGAACAGGCCGCCTGATCACGGGGTGCCCGGGTCCTGGAAGCGCGGGTCGTTCACGAAGTCCTGGTCCGTGAGCGCGTTCAGGAAGGCCACCAGCGCCGCCTTGTCCGCCGCAGGCAATTGCAAGCCACCCTGCGTGTGCTTCATGAAGGTGCTGATGGTCTCCGACGGGATCCCGCCCGAGTTGTAGTGCTCGATCACCTCCTCCAGGGTCTGGAACCGACCATCGTGCATGTAGGGACCGGATAGCGCCACGTTGCGCAGGGTGGGCACCTTGAATTTGGCGCGGTCCAGGGGGTCGCCGGTCACCTCGTAGCGCCCCAGGTCCGTGAAGATGGAATCCAGGCCGTTGTTCTCGAACTGACCGTTGGTGAAGAGTCCACCCACCTGGGTGTGGCAGTGGAAGCAGTCCGCGCCCCACTGGCCACCCTGGCCGTCGGCCGGGTCGCCGCCCTCGAGCTGCGTAAGGATGAAACCGCGCTGCTCCTGCTGGGTGAACACCGCTTCGCCCCGGGCCACCTTGTCCACCTTGGAGTTGGCGCTGATCATTGTGCGCAGGAACTGGGCCATGGCCTTGGCCACCAAGGTGCTGTCGATCACCTCGGTGTTGAAGGCCTGGATGAAGAGCGCCCGGTACGCGCTGTCCGCCTGCAGCTTCGCCACGGCGTTGGGCCATGTCTCGTGCATCTCGATCGGGTCGATCACCGGCTGAAGGATCTGCTCCTCCAAGGTGGCCTTGCGTCCGTCCCAGAAGAAACTCGTCTCCCAACCGAGGTTCATCAACGCCATGCTGTTGCGTCGACCTTCGATGCCGTCGATACCCGTGCTGAACGCGTTCGGGCCATCGCTGAAGGCCGTGGCCGGCGCGTGGCAGCTCGAACAGCTTTGTGTATTGTCGCCGCTCAAGCGCTCCTCATAGAAGAGGTAGCGGCCCAGTTCCACACCCTTCACCGTGATCGGGTTGTCCGCCGGGATCACCATCGGCGGGAAGTTCGCGGGCGTCACCAGCGGATAGGGCGTGGGGTCGTAGACCGGCTCATTGCTGCCACCGCCACCACCTCCCGTTGGCGGGTCCGGGCCGGGCTTGCGGCAACTGGCGATGGCCATCACCCCGAAGGCGATGGCGGCAAGGATGCGGGTGCGTGTTCCGATCATGGCACTTGATCGAGGCTGCGTTCGTCCGTCAGGGCGTTCAGGAAGGCCAGCAGGTCGGCACGCTCCTGGGCCGTGAGGGTGAATGGCGTCATCAGCGGGTCCTTGTTGGGGTGCGCCACGCCGCCGGAGGCGAAGTGGTCCACCACCTCACCCAACGTGGCCATGGCCCCGTCGTGCATGTACGGGGCGGTGAGCGCGATGTTGCGCAGCGTCGGCACCTTGAACTTGCCCTCGTCGGCCGGGTCGAGGGAGATCCGCGCCCGGCCGGGGTCCGTATAGGTGCTGTACTGGCCCACGTTGCGGAAGCTGTGGTCGCTGAGGTCGAAGCCACCGTGGCACGCCGTGCAGCCCGCCACCGGGCCGGAGAACAGCTCCCAGCCGCGTACCTCGCTCTCGGTGAGCGCCGAGGCCTCGCCCTGGTACATGTAGCGGTCGAAGCGCGACCAGCCACTGATCAGCGTGCGCTCGTAGTTGGCGATGGCGCGAGTGATGACATAGGGATCGAGCGGACGCCCATAGGCCTGCTGGCTCAGGCTCCGGTAGGGTTCTTCGTCCCTCAGTTCATCGGCCACGGTGAGGATGCTGTGGTCCATCTCCAGGTCGTCGTGGATGGGCGCCAGCACCTGCAGCTCCAAGGTGGGCACACCGCCATCCCGGAAAAGGGCCGGATGGTAGGCCACATTGGCGAGCGTGGGCGAATTGCGCAAACCGGGCTGCTGGGCCACCCCGAGGCTCAAGGCCACCGTATCGCTGAACGCCCGGTCCGTGAAATGGCAACCGGCGCAGCTCAAGGTGCCCGTGCGCGACAAGCGCGGTTCGAAGAACAGGTGCCTGCCCAGTTCCACGCTGGGCCTGGTGAGCGGATTGTCCGCCGGCACCGGTGGGGCAGGCATCCAGGCAGGCAGGTCCAGCATGAAAGGCTCCACCGGGCCGTCCTGCAGCAGCGGTTCATCCTTCCGGCAGCCCGCCAGCCCGACCACCAGCAACGCTATCGCCAGCCGACCCTTCACTCCACCTCGATGCTGTTGAGCACGTTGTCCGTGAACCGCATGGCCAGAGGCATGTTGTCGCCATGCGCCTGATGATCCACGGCCAGGTCCAAGGTGTCCACCGCATTGTAGAAGAACCGGTCGACCGCGACCCGAAGGACCAGATCCGTGGTGTCACCTCCCTCCACAGTGAAGGGTGCGGCGAAGTCCAGATCGCGCACCCGGTAACAGGGCGCCATACCGGTGTGGATGGAGAACAGGCTCATGGGGGTTCCCGTGCCGTTCGGATCGGTATCGTAACGCCCATCCAACATCACGAACCGGTAGCCGGTGGCCCAGGTCCAGTAGGTGCCGTTGCTCACGCTCAACGGGTGACCCACGGGATAGAGCACCGGGTCCGAGGTGTTGAGGTCGTCCGGCACGCCCAGGCCGAAGTGCAAGCCGCTGTACGCGCCGGCCTCAGCGGGATAAACGAACGCATCACCACCGTTCAACGCATCGAACAGGGCGATGTCGGTCAGGGCGGATGCTCCACCGGGTCCGGTGAGTCGCAGCTCGGCCAGGTAGAGCTTCAACGCCTCCACTTGGGTGCGGTAGTTGCTCACGTTCAGATGCACTTCTCCGGCCTGGAGGGGCTGCCCCTGCCAGGTGGCCTCCACCTTCAGCCGGACATAGCCTTCAGGTCCGTCCACCGTGTACGGTTTGTGGCAGCCGGCCAGCAGCATGGCCGGGCCGACGAGCAACGCGGAGGTGCGAAGAATGGGATGCATGGGTGATCGGTTCTGGTGGTTGGATGCGTTCGGACAGCGGTCCGTTGCCCGACCTTCAAAGGTATGACCCGGCAGGGCCGGTCCAGGGTGAGCTTGGTCACGTTCGGGGGATCCCAACGAGCAACGGCCGGACCGCCCGAACGGTTCTGGAGACGGCCTGGCCCGCTCAAGGTGACCGCCATGGTGCTCCCCTGGTCCCGCTTCCCGCTTTCTTTCCTGGTTCAGCTTTCCTGCTTCCGCTTTCCGCTTTCCTCTTGGCTCGCCGCAGCCTTGGCGCAGCCGTCCTTTTACCTTCGAACCCCATGTTCCAGGTGCTGCACAGCTCCGCCGGCTCCGGCAAGACCCACGCCCTGGTGAAGCGCTACCTGGTGCTGGCCCTCCGCCCCGACCGGCCCACCGCCTACCGCGGCATCCTCGCCCTCACCTTCACCAACAAGGCCGCCGGGGAGATGAAGGAGCGCGTGCTGCACTACCTGCGCCTGCTCGCCGACGGCGCCCACGACGACGCCCGCATCGCCGACCTGTTGCAGGCCCTCCGCGCCGAGCACGGCCTGGATCCCGAGGCCGCGGCCGCCGGGGCCGCCACCGTGCTGCATCACATGCTGCACCACTGGTCGGACCTGTCGATCACCACCATCGACGCCTTCGTGCGCCGCCTGGTGCGCCCCTTCGCGCGCGACCTGCAACTGGATCACGAGCTGCGCATGACCACCGACCAGGACTGGTACCGGGACCGTGCCGTGGACCTGTTGCTGGAGGCCGCCGGCCGCGACCCCGCGCTCACCGAAGTGCTGGTGGCGGCGTGCAGCCGTCTGGTGGAGGATGAGGCGCGGTGGAACCCTTCGGCACCTTTCTCCGAACTGGCGAAGATGCTCGATGACGAGGAGGCCGTGCGCCACCTGGAACAGTTGTCCACCGTGAGCGCAGAGGCCCTGCTCCGCACGGATGCCGCCCTGCGTGCCGCCATTCACGCGTTCCGCCGGGAGGCCCGCATGCTGGGCCGCGCCGCCCTGGACGCACTGGCGGCAGCTCACCTGGAGCTCGAGGATCTCGCGCACACGAGATCGGGGTTCCGGTCGGTCCTGACCAAGCTGTCCGACTTCAAGGATGATCCGATCGAGGTGGGCACGAACGCAACGAAGCCGCTGGCCACCGGCGTGTGGTGGAGCAGCAAAGCCTCCACGCCCGCACGCGAAGCCCTGCAACACCTGGCCCCGCTTCTGGAGCGCACCCTCACCACCGTGCAGCGCTGGCAGCAGGAAGGCCGCTTCACCGACCACTGGCTGCGGATCCTGATCCGCCGCGACCTGATGGCGATGGGCGGCATGCGCGCCCTGGCCGATGCGCTGCGCACCGCCAAGGACGAGGATGGCGTCACCTTCTTCCAGGACCTCACCCGCGCCGTGGAACGCGTGGTGCGTGAAGAGCCCGTGCCCTTCCTCTATGAGCGCCTGGGCCAACGCTTCCAGCACTTCCTCATCGACGAGTTCCAGGACACCTCGGTGATGCAGTGGCACGCGCTTCTGCCGTTAGCGGAGAACGCCCTGGCCAATGGCGGCTCGGTGCTCCTGGTGGGCGACGCCAAGCAGGCCATCTACCGCTGGCGCAATGGAGAGGTCCGTCAGTTCAAGGCGCTGCCCGCGCTGCATGGACGCGACCAACTGGCCGACGGAGCCCGCCGCGAGGCCTTCCTGAAGGCTTCCGCCCTGCCCATCGAACCCCTGCGCGACAACCACCGTTCCTCGGCCACCATCGTGGCGTTCAACAACGCGCTCTTCGACCGGCTGCGCGAGCTGCTGCCCGAGGCCCTGCGCCCCATCTACGACGAGCAGGCACAGACGGCACGCAAACCACCGGGCGGACTCGTGCGCATGGACGTGGTGCCGCCTAACAAGGAGGACACGGAGGATATGCCTTGGACCGAAGCCTGGCTGCTGCGTGGCGTGGCCGAATGCCTCGAGGATGGGCACCGCGCCGGCGACATCGCCGTGCTCGTGAGGTCCGGCACTCAGGGTTCGCAGGTCGCCCGCGCCCTGAGCCGGGCGGGGTACGCAGTGATCAGTCCCGACGGTCTGCGGCTGAAGGGCGATGCCGCGGTCGACCTGGTGCTGGCGCTGCTTCGTCTGGATGTGCGCGCGGACGACCACACGGCCCTGCAAGCCCTGGCCGCGGCCGTGGAGGCCGGCGTGCTGCCACTGGAACGGATGAACCCTCCCGCGGACACGGGACCCGGCACCGCGCTGCATCGTCTGCACAACTGCCTGCCTCCTGGCCAGCGAGCGGCCGCCACCCTGCTGGACCGGGTGCTGGGCCATGTGGAGCGCTGCGGCCTTGACCCTGCTGCCGATGCCTTCCTGAACGCGCTTCTGGAGGCGGTGCGCGAACACCAGCAGACGCACGGCCACGACCCCGCGGGCTTCCTGGAGCACTGGGAACGCGGTTACGCCGGTCGTTCCATCACCGCCCCGGCCGGGCTGGACGCCATCCAGGTGATGACCATCCACAAGGCCAAGGGCCTGCAGTTCCCCGTGGTCCTCCTGCCCTTCACCAAGATGTCCGGCGGGGGACACACGAGCACCAGCGTGTGGACCAGCCCCGGCGGCCTGGCACCGGAGCTCCCCACCGCTCGGCTCACCTTCAAGGGACGCAAAGCCCCCGATCTTTCCGCCGTGGCGGACGAGCTGGCGATGCAGGACCTGGACGCGCTCGATCTGCTGTACGTGGCCTTCACCCGCCCCGAACAGCGCCTGTACGCGGCCGTTCCGCAAAGCCACGGCGACACCCTCACCAAGGCCCTGCTGGAGCACCTGGTGGCGATGGGCGGCGCGCTGGCAACGGGGCTCACCATCGGGAAGCGGACCACTGCCCGCGCATCATCGCGCTCTGAGACCCACGATCCGGTGCTGCGGCCGCTTCCGCCCGGCGGAGGTGTCCAGCTGCTGGTGCGCGACACGGTGCGCGATCACGATCCGATCGGGGCGGATGACCGGAGGAAGACCGGTGAAGCCCTCCACCACCTGCTGGCGCAGGTGCGCACGGCGGCCGACGTGGAGGCGGCGTTGATCGCGGCGGTGGCCTGCGGCGACCTGCGGCCCGACGAGCGTGACCACTGGCAGCCCCGCCTCGCGGCCTTGCTGGACCGATCGGACCTCGCTCCGTGGTTCGGACCCGGGCTCGACGTGCTCACGGAAACACCGCTGATCCTTGGCGAGGGGCGCAGTGCCCGTCCGGACCGGCTGGTGCGCACCGCACACGGCTGGGGGGTGCTCGACATCAAGACCGGGCATCCGCACCCCGCACACGCCGAGCAGGTGCGCGGGTACATGGACGTGCTGCGCACAGTGACCGGTTCGCCCGTGCACGGGGCACTGCTCTACCTCGCCACCGGAACCCTCGAACCCATCGCATGAACACCACGGTCACCTGGCGGACACACCCGTTCAACGCGCTCGATGTGGACACCCTGTACGCGCTGCTGCGCCTGCGCACCGACGTGTTCGTGGTGGAGCAGAACTGCCCGTACCCCGAACTGGACGACCGCGATCAGGGCGCCCTGCATGTGATCGGCCGGGATGCGTCGGACCGGGTGGTGGCCTACGCGCGCATCCTTCCGCCAGGCGAGGATGGCCTGCCTGCCGTGGGACGTGTGGTGGTGGACAGCGGCCACCGCGGCACCGGCCTAGGCCATGAGCTCATGCGTGAAGTGATCGCCGTGCTCAGGCACACCTACGGAAAGATCGACAGTCGCATGTCCGCGCAGGCCCACTTGGAGCGCTTCTACGCTGCGCATGGCTACCAACGTCAGGGTGATGTCTTCGACCTGGACGGCATTCCCCACATCGCGATGCGCCTCAGCGCACCAGCGTGATGGAGCCGACGAACTCGTAGCGCTCCGGCCCGTGCTCGGCCAGCCACGCCTTGTACGTGTACACCCCGATCGGCAGTCCGGCGCCATCCCAGCCCGCCTTGGGGTCCTGCGTGTGGAAGAGGCGCGTGCCCCAACGGTCGAAGATGGCCAGGTCATACTCCCGCGCACCGATCACCACCGGCAGCCAGAGGTCGTTCAGGCCATCCCCATCCGGAGTGAACGCGTTCGGGGCATGGAACAGCGATCCGGTGACGATCACGCGGATGCTGGTGGTATCGCGACAGCCCAGCCCGCTCGTCACCACCTGCACCACCTCGAAGGTGCCCGCCTCCTGGAAGGCATACGTGAAGCTGGGCGTGGTGAAGGTGTTCCCCTCCACCGTGTACAGCCAGCTGTCCGCATCCACCGAGGCATCGTTGATCGTCACATCGGGATCGAGCACATCCACCACCGGTGTGCTGGTGTACAGGCCCGCGGTGGGTGGAACCCAGACCTGGATCGCCGAGGGCCGCAGCAGGCTCACCGTATCGATGCAGCCGCTGTCGGTCATCACCGTCAGGCGCACGTCGTACTGCCCTTCCACCGTGTAGGTATGAACCGGCAGGCTGTCCGTGCTGGTGGTTCCGTCGCCCAGGTCCCAGGCGTACGTCATGGGCGTCCACGCCGTGCTCTGGTTGTTGAAGCGCACCTCCAATGGCAGACAGCCCATCGTGTCCGTGGTGAACAAAGGCACCGGAGGCGGGAACACCTTCACCGTGTCCGTGTAACTGTCGGTGCAGCCGTGGTCCGTGAGCGTGACGGTGACCACCTGGTCGCCCGGTTGCACGAAGGTGGCGCCGATGGAGGGGCCGTTCATCTGCTGCGGCGCGGCTCCCGGCCCAAGGTCCCACAGCACGCCCGCCTGCGGGGTGAAGTTGCCGGTAACGGTCAGGGGCACCGGTCCGCTGCCGAGGCATTGGATGGGCGGCGGGGTGAACGCCGGTTGCAGGGGCGGATAGATCTCGAACGATGCGAAGGATGTGTCGCCGCAAGGCCATCCGGGATTCACGATCAGCATCACGCTGTACACGCCCGTATCACCGTACGTGTAGGTGGGGGCGAACTGGCTGCTGGTGTCCGTGGTGCTGTTGGGATCGCCGAAGTCCCAGAGGTAGCTGCTGCCACCAATGCTCTGGTTCACCATGTTCACCTGGTAGCCATCACAAAAGACCTGCTGCTGCTGGATGGAGCTGAGGATCGTGACCACGCAGGGTACCGCGTCGAAGCGGAAGTCTCGCCGCACCTCGCTGAGCAGGACACCCGCCCTGTACTCCTTCACGCATACGCCCACCACATAGCTGCCCACCTGGCTGGGCGTCACCGTCAGCAGGCCCGTCACCGGATCGACGGCCAACGGCGGGTTGGCATCCATCTGATAGGCCTGCGAATACCCCGGTGCCCAGAGCACCGGCGTGTACGGCGGCCCGGCAGGCGGGGTGGGCATCGGGTTGAAGGGGTCACCACCGGTGAACGGGGTGCACAGCTCGTACACCAGCAGATCGCCATCGGGGTCCGTCGCCGAATGGTCGAAGACCATGTTCTGCCCCACGCACAGGGCGATCGGCGGATATGCGTTGAACACCGGGCTCGAGTTGGCCCCGGTCTGGTTGACATCGGGCACCGCCACGGTGCAGGTGAGCCCCTCGTCGCCCGGGTTGGCCACGTTGAGGATGCTGGGCGTGCGGCAGCAGCGTTGGTAGCTCACGACGTAACCACCCGGGATGGGCGGGAGGTCCAGCACGATGCTGTACTCGGCCTCCTCCACGCAGATGGTGGGCGGCGCGGTTAGGCAGGGGTTGTTGAGCACCACCGGCACCGGCGTGGATCCGGGGAACGGAATGAACTCCGAGAACAGGTAGGTGCCCGATGCGTCGAAGATGCCCAGCTCGGCCTGCGCGTCGAAACCGGTGCCGTTCACGTTGTTGGGGCCGCAGTCCCGGTACAGCTGCAGGGTGAAGAGGTAGCTGTCGCCCCCCTGGTGCACGTAGTACAGCTCGCCACCGATGATGTGCGTGGCCAGGGCCGGCAGGGCCTGCCACACCATCCCGATCAGCACGAGCGTACGCATCATCCGAGGGAATGACGACAAGGTAAGCCCCCCGGTTGTTCGGACCAGCGACCGGACGAGGAACGGCGATCAATCAAGCGAACGCGAGGCAAGGGCCTCGTACTCGCTCGCGGCCACGGGCAGATAAGCCCCGTCAGCACCCTCCAGCATCTCCATCACCCGCACGCGCTCGGGATAGGCACGGGCCTCCACCCGATGCCGAAGCACCCTGCTCCCGATGAGCTGCAGCTCCTCGAAGCGGTCCTCCGCTTCGATGCGATAGTAGTTCGTGCCATGGGCCGAACGCCGGTACTGGGGAAAGTCGATGTGCATGCCGGGTCGCCGAACGCTCCGCTAATTTGCACACCCCCATGGCATTCCTGCGCCTGCTGGCCGAGCGGCTCCTCCACGATCATGGCGCCGATCTCGCGCGCGTGGCCGTGGTGCTGCCCAGCCGGCGCGCAGGCTTGCATCTCCAACGGCACCTGGCCCGCGCGCAAGGAAGCCCGCTCTGGAGCCCCGATCTGCTGACCCCGGACGGTTTCCTGGAGCGGCTGTCCGGCCTGCGTGAACAACCTGTTCACCTCACGCTGCTTGAGCTGTATGCGGTGCATCGCGACCTGAAGGGCCCGGCCGCCGACGACCTCCACACCTTTCTGGGCTGGGCGCCCACCACCCTGCACGACATGAACGAGGTGGACGAGCACCTGTTGGACCGCGATGTGGCCTATCGCGACCTGCGGCACATCGAGGAGATCGACGCGTGGAGCTTCCGCGGTGGCTCCCTGAGCGAAGGCCAAATGCGGCTGGCACACCATTGGGCGCACCACGCCGCGCTGCACCGGGGTCTGGAGGAGCGCCTGTTGCCCGAGCGCGTCGGTACCCGCGGGCTCGTGGCGCGCATGGCGGCCTCGCTCGTTCCGCACGCGGCCCGGCCCCTGCCCTGGACACAGGTGTGGTTCGCCGGGCTCAACGCCCTGTCCCCGGCGATGCACCGCGTGATGGATGCCCTGCGGCAGCGCGGCGTGGCCCGCTTCGCCTGGGATGCCGACGCCCACTACCTCAACGATCCCCTGCAGGAGGCGGGCCGTGCCCTCCGGGACGCCATCGCACGCCACGGGCCGGGCGAAGTTCCCGTCAGCACGCGCATCTCCGCCGATCCCCCCGCTGTGCACACCATCGCCCTGCCCAATGCCATGGCGATGGTGCATGCCGCGGTGCACCAGGTGATCGAGCTCAGCGAGGAGGAGCGGGCCCGCACCTGTGTGCTGCTCGCCGACCCGCACGCCCTGCTGCCCTTCCTCAGCCTGCTTCCGGCATCCTGCGCGCCGGTGAACGTCACCATGGGCCTGCCGCTGACCCAGCTGCCGCTCCACGGTCTGTTCGTGCTGCATGCCCGGCTGCGCAGCGGCCGTTCAGGACCCACCCTGCGCTCCCGCGATCTGTCGGCCTTCCTCGAGCACCCCGCCTGGGCCGATGCGGGCCCCATCGCCCATCTCCGCACGTGGACCCGGAACGAACGTCGTTCGCAGCTGGCCGTGGATGACATCCTGCTAGGGCTTGAGGGCGAGCTCCCGGCGGCCCTTCACCGGGCGCTCACCCTGGAGGAGGGCCACGCCCGCTCCGCCCTTGTGGATGCCGTGATCCTGGCGAACCCGGACCCGTTCGTGCAGGAACAGGCCCGCCGCATCGCATTGGTGCATGACCAGGCGGCGACCGCGCTGGCCTGGAGCGGTGATCGGCCCGGCCGGGATGGTGCGCTCGGTCTGGAGGAACGCCTGCTGCGGCAGGCCCGCGTGGATCTCCGGGGAGAACCCATGGCGGGCCTGCAGGTGATGGGCATGCTCGAGTCGCGCGCCACGGACCATGCCCGCGTGATCATCGTGGGTGCCAATGAAGGAAGCCTTCCCCCGGCCGACCCCCCGCAGAGCTTCATCCCCGGAGAGCTGCGCCACGCCCTCGGCCTGCCCCTGCGGGCCGATACCGACGCCGTGGTCGCGCACACCTTCATGCGGCTGCTTCATCATGCCCGGGAGATCACACTGCTGCACGTTTCGGGCGGCGATGTGGAGCAGGAGCGCAGCCGCTTCGTCCTTCAGCTCGAGCATGAACTGCCCGGCATCCTGCGCGCTTCCAGCCTTCGGCCGTCCATGCCCGCCCGATCCGATGCACCCTTGCGGCTGCCGCTCACGCCCGAGCTGCGGCAACACTTCCGGCGCAAGGCCGAACGGGGCCTGAGCCCGACAGCGCTCACCGACCTGTTGACCTGCCCGCTGAACTTCGTGTTCCGCCACGGATGGGGTGTCAGCGAGGAACCGGCGCCCGGCGCGGCCCTGGCCGACAATGAGCTGGGCACCCTGGTGCATGCCACCTTCGAATCCCTCTATGGCCCCTTCGTGGGAGCCCTCATCGACCCGGACGCCCTGCTTGCCGCCCTGCCCGCGGCCTTGCACACCCTGGAAGCCGCCCTGCCCGCTGGGTTGAACGCGACAGAAGGCCCGGTGCTGCTTCAGCTCAGCATGGCCCGCCAGGCCATCGAGCGCGCGGTGCGCCTTGAGGCGTCCACCATCCGAAGCGGCAGCTCCATCGCGCTGGTCGGCCTTGAGACCCGACTGTCCGCGGAACTGCCGGCCACCGCGCATGGCCAGACCCATCCGGTGCGGCTGCACGGCCGGGTGGACCGGATCGACCGGCGTAGCGGGCATGTGCACCTGGTGGACCTGAAGACCGGTCGCGTGGCCCCGAAGGACCTCAAGCTCGATCTGCCTGGACCGCTCACCGCCGATCATGGCAAGGCCGTTCAGCTCCTCACCTATTCCTGGCTGTGGCTCGCGCACGATCCCGGGTGCGCTTCGGTGACCGCCGAACTGCGGCCCCTGCGCAGCAGCGAGGCCGCTGCGGGGCTTCCCTTGATCCTGAACGGCAGCTCCGTGATCCGAAGGGAGGACGCTCCGCTGATCGAGGAAGCGCTGGGCGCGCTCATCCGGACGCTCTTCGATCCGTCCACGGTGTTCGGCCATCGGCCCAAGAGCGCCTACTGCACCATCTGCCGCGCCTGAGCCCGGAACGAACAAAGGGTGCCGAAGCACCCTTTGCCCATGAGGTCCGTGGACCGGTCAGCGGTACACGATCTTGTGCACGTCAGTAGTGCCGTTGCGCGTGATCTTCAGGTAGTAGATGCCGTTGCTGGAGGTGCGCAGGTCCATTTCCTTGCGGTAGGTGCCCTCGAAGCCGCGCAGCAGGTCGGTGAAGACGCTCTGCCCGAGGGTGTTCACCACCTCCACCTGGATGTCCGACGGTGTGGCCACCAGGAAGGAGAAGACGAACTGACCATCATTGGGGTTCGGAAGGATGGTGACCGCGCCGTCGAGCTCGCTGGCGTTGATCGACTTCTGATAGATGGTGCCGGTGCGGTCCACACCACCCAGGGACAGGTAGTAATCGGCATTGTTCAGCGTTTCGCCCGTCCAGCTGTCGTTCAGCAGTTCCACGGCCGCCTCACCGGTGAAGGGGATGCTCAGCACGGTGTATTCACGGCCACCTTCCCAGTTGGCGCCGGTGTTGCGGATGGCCTCGAAGCCGAAACCCGCATACACCTGATAGTTGTACGAACCGCTCTCGCGCACGCCGCCGGAGGGGGCGATGGGGATGTAGGTGCGCGGACCTTCCGGCTGGGTGGCTTCTCCCAACTGAACGTTCGCACTGCGGTCCCAGCGCAGCGTGAAGACCACGGAACTGAAGATGCCGTCGAAATCCGCCGTGGGGCGGACGCGGACCTCCAACTGGCCGTTGTTGGCGAAAAGGCCGATATCGACCGGGCTCTGGGCCTGGACCATCGCGGCGGCGCCCAGCATCAAGGCCAGGCCGGTGGAACGAAGAGTAGTGGTGCTCATGCGCATGCGGAGTTCAAAGTGGTGTTCTGGACCTCGGCGACCGGATCCCGCCGGTCCCATGGACGAGACGAAAGTAAGGCGATCGGGATGCCTCGCGCAAGCCCAAACGTTCCGTTCGGGGTCCGATCACGCCGATCGCCGACGAACGGCCGACGAAACAGCCGGAACGCACGGCCGGAGAACCGAACAGGGGCCCGTTGTGGGCCCCTGCGCGGTAAACCTGCAAGGAATAGGATGGAACCAACGTCAGGGGTGGAAGAATTTCCCGCTGACATCTTCAAGACGCGGGCCCGTGCGGAGGGTTGCCTGCCCCCCGGACCTCAGAACATGAATTTGTACCCCACGCCGCGGATGCTCAGGAAATGAACCGGGTTCCGTGGGTCGGGCTCGAACAGCTTGCGGAAGGCCACGATGAAGTTGTCGATGGTCCGGGTGGTGGGGAACACATCATAGCCCCAGACCTTGTGGAGGATATCCTCCCGGGAGACCACCTCGCCGGCATGTTCGATCAGCAGGCGCAACAACATCACCTCGCGTTGGGAGAGGGTCCGCCCTCCTCCGATCCCGCGGGCCTCGAAGGCCACCAGGTCGACCTCGTTGGGCCCGAAGCGGACCTTATCCGGCAGCGCGGCGGGTGGACGCTCGTCCGACCGGGCCACCAGCTTGGCCACACGCAGCATCAGCTCCTCCAGGTCGAAGGGCTTGCCCAGGTGATCGTCACCCGTACGCAGTCCACGCACGCGGTCGGCCGTTGTGGTGCGTGCGGTCAGAAAGAGCACCGGCGTCCGGTCGCCCTCCAGGCGGGCCTTTTCGCACACGCTGAACCCGTCCATCCCGGGCAGCATCACATCCATCACCGCTGCATCGAACCGTGCGCCCCGCAACCGCTCCAAGGCCTCCGGACCCGTGGCCGCGGTGGTGACATGGTACCCTTCCATCTCCAGGTTCAGGCGCAGGGTATGGCGCAGGCTCTCCTCATCCTCCACGAGCAACACCCGGGGTTTGGCGGCTTTTTGCATCGGGCGCAAAGTTCGGCACCGGTACCTTTGGCCCATGCGTTTCACCGCGGAACACGTTGGACAGGCCGATCACCTGCGCGCAGGAACGCTCTCGGAGCACCTCGACATCCGGTTCGGCGTGGATGCGGATGGTCGGCTCACGGCCTCCATGCCGGTGGACGCCCGCACCGTGCAACCCATGGGCCTGCTCCACGGCGGCGCCACCGCAGCGCTGGCCGAAACGCTGGGCAGCGTCGCTTCCGCCCTTCTTGTGATGCCCGAAGGCCGCCAGGTGGTGGGCATCGAGGTGAACGCCAACCATCTGAAAGGTGTGCGCGAAGGCCGGGTGACCGCCACGGCGGAAGCCCTGCACCTGGGCCGTACCACCCATGTGTGGGACATCCGGGTGCGCAACGCCGCCGGCGCGCTTTGTGCCGTGTGCAGACTGACCAACGTGGTGCTGCCCGCCGCCACCTCAACGCCCTCCGCATGAGCACCACCAGCCCCCTGCACCAGGCCCTCAGTCTTTGCCTCGAACGTCGGTTCACCTTCGCGGCGTTCCGCGTCCCCAATGGACCGGTGACCCTGTGGGCGCAACGCAACCCCGAACTGGAGCCCGTGGACGCCGCCTATCTCGGCCGGCTCAACGAGGTCTTCCTGGTGGCGCCGTTCACGTATGACCCCCAGGCCACCTACTTCGTGCGCAATGACGTGGAACTGACCTTTGGAGAGCTGCCCGTGTCGCTGGACCCCCTTCACAGCTGCATCGGCGCCCTGCGCGCGGAACGCCCGATGCCTCATGATGCCGACCGATCAGTGTTCGAGGACCTCGTTCGGAACGCCAAAGCCTCCATCGCCGCCGGCTCCCTGGACAAGGTGGTGGTCTCCCGCACGCTGACCATGCCGTTGGAACGGGCCCACGTGGCCACTTTGTTCGAGGACGCGCTGGACCGCATGCCCCATGCCTTCGTGGCCCTGTTGAACACCGCGGAGCACGGCACCTGGCTCGGCGCATCACCGGAGCGGTTGCTGACGGCCGAGGACGAACTGGTGGGCCTGGATGCCCTGGCGGGCACACGACCCCGTTCCGACGCCCCTGCCAATGCCGAGGACTGGAGCCCCAAGGAGCGGCGCGAACAGGCCCTCGTCACGCGGGAGATCGTGGGCCGGCTGATCGAGCTCGGCCTGCCGCGTATCGCGCTCCGGGGGCCGCACCCGGTGGAGGCCGGCGGCGTGAGCCACCTGCGCACCGAAGTGGAGGCCGACCTCGGGAACCGCTCGCTGGACGAAGTGCTGGTGGCCGTGCACCCCACGCCGGCCGTGTGCGGGACCCCCCGCCAGGCCGCGAACGCCTTCATCGCCGCGCACGACGGGCCCGAACGCGGCCTCTATACCGGGTTCTGGGGTCCGTGGAACGCGGACGGCCGCACGGAGGTCTTCGTGAACATCCGGTGCCTGGAGGCCTTCGACGAGGCGGTGGCCCTGCACGTGGGCGCCGGGGTCACCGAGGGTTCCGAGCCGGAAGCGGAGTGGCGCGAGACCGAAGCGAAGGCGGCGGCGTGGACCGCGGCCATCCGATCGCTGCACACCGCCCGGGTATCTTCGCCGGCCCGATGACCTCCGACCACTTCGCCGCCGCAGAGCTCGCCCGGCTCTGTGCCGCCAAGGGTGTCCGCCATGCCGTCATCAGCCCCGGTTCGCGCAGTGCGCCACTGGTGATCGCCTTCAACAGGCACCCCGACATCACCTGCCTTCAGGTGATCGATGAACGCAGCGCGGCCTTCTTCGCCCTCGGCATGGCGCAGGAGCTGCACGCGCCCGTGGCCCTCATCTGCACCAGCGGCAGCGCCGTGCTCAACTACGGCCCGGCGATCGCGGAGGCGTTCTACCAGCGCGTGCCCCTGCTCGTGATCACCGCCGACCGTCCCGAGGAATGGGTGGATCAGGGCGAAGGGCAGGCGATCCGTCAGCAGGGCGTGCTCGCGCTGCACATGAAGCGCAGCGTGCAGCTTCCACGCCTCACGAGCGACGAGCTCGCCCGTTGGCATTGCGGCCGCCTGATCAACGAGGCCATCGACGCCACGCTGCTGCCCGTGCCCGGCCCGGTGCATGTGAACGTGCCTTTCGCGGAACCGCTGTACGGGCAGATCGACGAGGGACAGGCAGGAAGCCTGTCCAACCTCATCGCCCCGGTGATGACCGAGCCCTTCATCCTGCCCGACCATGCGCACTGGCTCATCGGCCAGGTGAGCGCGTGCAAGAAGGTGATGGTGCTCGCAGGCCAGGGCCGATGGAGCGACGGGCTGAAGGCACAGTTGAAGCGGCTCGCCTCATTGCCGCAGGTCACGGTGCACACCGAGGCCACCAGCAATCTCGACGACCCGGGCTTCATCACCTGCATCGACCGCGCGATCGAGGGTGTTCACGCCGCGAACGAGAACGACCTGAAGCCCGACCTGCTGATCACCTTCGGCGGGGCCGTGGTGAGCAAACGGATCAAGACGCTGCTGCGGAAGTGGCGACCGCTGCAGCA
This sequence comes from uncultured Flavobacteriales bacterium, assembly GCA_937872175.1. GTDB lineage: Bacteria > Bacteroidota > Bacteroidia > Flavobacteriales_F > PHOS-HE28 > PHOS-HE28. Next base: position 33,807 of record CALMPI010000031.1, read on the forward strand.
CTGGAACGTGGATGCCGGCCAGCGGCATTATGACACCTACCAGAGCCTCACGCACGACATCGCCGTGAGCCCCGAGATCTTCTTCGCGCAGGTCATGAACGGGGCCCAGGCCAGCGAGAGCATCTACGGCGATGCCTGGCGCATGGTGGATGAGCGCACACGTGGCCTCCACAACCGCCTGGTGAGCGAGGCGCCCTTCTGCGACCTCACCGTCTTCAACACGCTCATCGACCGGATCCCCGGCGACAGCGATGTGCACGTGGCCAACAGCACGCCGGCCCGCTATGTGCAGCTCTTCGACCGCGTGCGCGGGCTCCGCTGGTTCAGCAACCGCGGCACCAGCGGCATCGACGGGTGCACCAGCACCGCCGTGGGCGCGGCCCACGCCACCGGAAGGATCACCACGTTGATCACCGGCGACACCGCCTTCTGTTACGACAGCAACGCGTTCTGGAACAACCACCTGTCCCCGTTGTTGAAGGTGATCGTGATCGACAACGGCGGCGGCAACATCTTCCGGTACATCGATGGTCCTGACAAGGACGGCGAGCTGCTGCCCTGGTTCGAGGCGCCGCACACGCGCAGCATCGAGAAGTTGGTGAAGAGCTTCGAGCTCCCTTACTACCACGCCAACGACCAGGCTTCCCTCGAGGCCGGACTGGACAAGCTGTACGCGCAGCATGAGCGCCCCGCCGTGCTGCACATCACCACCGACGCGCTCACTTCGCCGAAGGTGCTGCGCAACTACTTCATCCAACTCCGCACAACATGACCGTTGCGCATCCCTTGCGTCCGTCGCGTCGTTGTGGTCCACCCGCATTCCCATGAGCACCCGCAACTGGAGCACCATCAAGGAGTACACCGACATCCGCTTCGAGTTCTTCGAAGGCATCGCCAAGATCACGATCGACCGGCCGGAGGTGTACAACGCCTTCCGTCCGGACACGAACAAGGAGATGATCGATGCGATGGACATCGCGCGCGAGGACCCGAACATCGGCGTGGTGGTGCTCACCGGCGCGGGCGACAAGGCCTTCTGCAGCGGCGGCGACCAGAACGTGAAGGGCCGCGGCGGCTACATCGGCACCGACGGTGTGCCGCGCCTCAACGTGCTCGATCTGCACAAGCGCATCCGCGAACTGCCCAAGCCCGTGGTGGCCATGGTGAACGGCTACGCCATCGGCGGCGGCCACGTGCTGCACGTGGTGTGCGACCTCACCATCGCCGCGGACCACGCCCGCTTCGGGCAGACCGGTCCCAAGGTGGGCAGCTTCGACGCAGGCTTCGGCAGCAACTACCTGGCGCGCCACGTGGGCCAGAAGAAGGCGCGCGAGATCTGGTTCCTGTGCCTGCAGTACTCCGCGCAGGAGGCGCTGGACATGGGCATGGTGAACAAGGTGGTGCCGCTGGCCGAGCTGGAGGACACCACGGTGGAATGGTGCAGGATCATGATGCAGCGCAGCCCGCTCGCCCTGCGCATGATCAAGCGAGGCCTGAACGCCGAGCTCGACGGCCAGCGTGGCCTGATGGAGTTCGCCGGCGATGCCACGCTGATGTACTACCTGATGGACGAGGCGCAGGAGGGCCGCAACGCCTTCCTCGAGAAGCGCGCGCCCGATTTCCAGAAGTTCCCGAAGTTTCCGTGACACGGAAGAAACGCTGAGGCGCAGAGAACGTGAAGGTTCCCCGAGGGATGAAGCACTGGCTGCACGCCTTCCGCCTGCGTACCCTGCCCTTGGCGGTGAGCAGCATCATCGTGGGGAGCGCGTTGGCCTGGTATGGCCGTAAGGCTGTGATGCAGTATGATGCGTTCAGCAGGCCGGTGCTCTGGCTTGCACTTCTAACCGCCGTTCTTCTCCAGATCCTCAGCAACCTCGCCAACGACCTTGGAGATCACCAACACGGGACCGACAACCAGGACCGCGTGGGCCCACAGCGGGCCGTGCAGAGCGGTGCCATCACACCGGCACAGATGAAGCGCGCCATGATCATCTGCGGCCTGCTGGCCTTCACTAGCGGCTGCACACTGATCACCGTGGCATTGGGCCTCACGTTGCAGACGCTGCTTTTCCTGCTGCTCGGACTTGCAGCGATCGGTGCGGCGGTGAAGTACACCTTCGGGAGCAACCCTTACGGATATGCGGGCCTTGGTGACATCAGTGTGTTCCTCTTCTTTGGCATCGTTGGTGTGTGCGGGACATTCTACTTGCATACTAGGGGATTCGTGCCTCTGGACCTGTGGTGGGCTTTGCTGCTCCCTTCAGTCGCTTTTGGATCCCTCAGTGCCGGCGTGCTCAACGTGAACAACATGCGCGACATCCGGAACGACGCGGCGAGCGGCAAGCGCACGCTCGTGGTGCGGATGGGAAGTGCCAATGCCCGCATCTATCACACGGTGCTGGTACTTGGCGGCGTTGCCTGCCTGGTCGCGTTCGCGTTGATGGGAGATCAAGGCTGGGTGTCCTGGCTCTTCCTTTTGACCGCGCCCGTGTTCCTGATGCACTTGAAGCGCGTGTGGTCGGCCGTCGAACCACGCAGCCTCGATCCCCAACTTAAGGTGCTAGCGATGTCCACCTTCCTCACCGCGCTCCTCTTCTCGCTGGGCCTTATCCTTGCGTGATGCTGCGCGCGCGCTGGATCGAACGCACCCTGGAGCCCCGCTTTGAGCTGGGCACCAGCAAGGGCACCATCTCCGCGCGCACGGTTTGGTACCTCATCGCCTGGCATCGCGACAGGCCCGAGGTGATGGGCATCGGCGAGGCCGCGCTCTTCCACGGCCACAGCAAGGAGTTCCCCGCCGACGTGCGCACCAAGCTGCTGGAGCTGTGCATGGAGACCGGCGACTGGACGAAGCGGCTGAACGACGACCTCGTGGACGTCCCCAGCGTGCGCTTCGCCGTGGAGCAATGCCTGAAGGACCTGGAGGCGGGCGGCACCAAGACGCTCTTTCCCTCCGCGTTCACGCTCGGTCGGCAGGCCATCCCCATCAACGGCCTCGTCTGGATGGGCGACAAGGCCACCATGAAGCAGCGCATCCGTGAGCAGCTCGACGGCGGCTTCACCACCGTGAAGATGAAGATCGGCGCCATCGGCATCGATGACGAATTGGAGCTGCTCAAGGCGGTGCGCGCTGAATACGGTCCGGATGACATCATCCTGCGGGTGGATGCCAACGGCGCTTTCACAGCCCTTCAGGCCCCGGACGTGCTGAAGCGCCTGGCCGACCTGCAGGTGCACAGCATCGAGCAGCCCGTGCCGCCCGGTCAGTACGAGGTGATGGCCGAGCTCTGCGCGGACACGCCGATCCCCATCGCGCTGGACGAGGACCTCATTGGCCACAACACGCCCGACGCGAAGGTGGACCTGCTCGATACCGTGCGTCCGCAGTTCATCGTGATCAAACCAAGTTTGGTGGGCGGCTGGGCGGCCACGCAGGAGTGGATCGATCGGGCGAAGGCACGCGGTATCGGCTGGTGGATCACCTCGGCCCTGGAGAGCAGCGTCGGTCTCAACGCCATCGCCCAGTACACGGCCACGCTCAACCCTTCCCTCGCCCAGGGCCTCGGCACCGGGCAGGTCTACGCCAACAACATCCCCTCGCCCCTGCTCGCCGAGCGCGGCCTGCTGCGCTACCGGCCCGAGGTCGAATGGGACCTCAGTTCATTGCGGTGAACCCCTTCACGCGGCTCACGGTGGACGGCACGACGCTGGAGGGCGACGCCCTGCGGCGCTGGGCCGATGCGCTGGTGGCGCGCCATGACGACGATCCGGAGGGTGCGCAAGCCCTGCGTGCCACGGTGCTTGAGCTGATGCGCGGCGAAGGGCTCGCGGTCACCACCAGCGGCACCACGGGACCGCCCAAGCGGATCACCCTGCCGGTGGAGGACCTGGTGGCCAGCGCGGAACTGACCGGGCGCGTGTTCGGTCTGGGCGTGGGCGAGCGTGTGCTGCACTGCCTGCCCGGCGCCTTCGTCGCCGGCAAGCTGATGCTCGTGCGGGCCTTCGTGCTGGGGCTCGACCTGCATGTCATCAGCGCGCGGGGCAGCGTGCTGGCAAAGCTCGACCGGCAGGACCGGTTCCGATTCGCCGCCATGGTGCCCCTGCAGCTGGCGCGCGCCCTGGACGAGGACCCTGCGCGCGTGGAGGACCTGTTCCACACGGTGCTGCTGGGCGGCGGGCCCGTGAGCGAAGCGCTCGAGAAGCGCGTGGCCGACCTGCGGACCGAGGTGTTCCTGGGCTACGGCAGCACGGAGACCGTGACCCATGTGGCGGTGCGCCGCCTCAATGGACCGGACGCTTCGCCGGTGTTCACGGCCGTGGGCGATTGCCACTTCGCGCGCGATCCGCGCGGCTGCCTGGTGATCTACACGCCGCACCTCAGCACCTTCCAGCAGGTGACCAACGACCTGGTGGAACTGGTGGACGACACGCACTTCCGCTGGTTGGGTCGCCACGACAACGTGATCCTGAGCGGGGGCCGCAAGGTGCACCCCGAGCAGCTGGAGGCCCGCACGACCGCGCTGATCGATGAGCCGCACTATTTCAGCGGCACACCGGACGCGCTGCTCGGCCAGGCCGTGGTGCTGACCATCGAAACGGACCGCCCGCAGGAGGAGGTCGTGCCCGCGGTGATGGCCCGGCTGCTGCTCGTGCTGCATCCGCACGAAATGCCGCGGCACATCCGCACCCTGCCCCGCCTGGAGCGCACCGTCAGCGGCAAGATCAGGCGTTGAGCCCCTCGTCCTCCTCGGTCTCCTCCTCCATCGGACGGGCCCCGGTGTAGGTGCGCCACTTCGCCAGCACCGCCTCCATGTCGGCCGGCAGCGGGCTCTCGAACCGCATCCGCGCACCCGTGGCGGGATGATCGAACTCCAGCGTGCGGGCGTGCAGCGCCTGGCGGGGCAGCAGCGCGAAGCAGTTCTCCACGAACTGCCGGTACTTGGTGAAGGTGGTGCCCTTCAGTACGCGATCCCCGCCATAGGCCGCGTCGTTGAACAGGGGGTGACCGGTCCACTGCATGTGCACCCGGATCTGGTGCGTGCGGCCGGTCTCCAGCTTGCACTCCACCAGGGTGACGTACCGGAATCGTTCGATCACCCGCCAGTGCGTCACAGCGGCCTTGCCCTGGTCGCCCTCGGGAAAGATGTACTGCACCGTGCGGTCTTTGGGGCTCCGGCCGATGTGGGCCTCGATGGTGCCTTCCTCATCCGCGAAGTCCCCCCACACCAGCGCCTGGTACCGGCGGTCGCTCGTGCGCTCGAAGAACTGCCGGGCGAGGTGTGTCAAGGCCTCCTCGTTCTTGCCCACCACCATCACTCCGCTCGTGTCCTTGTCCAGCCGGTGCACCAATCCGGGACGGGGGATCTCCGCTCCCGGCACCGCCGGCAGCCGTCCGAAGTGGAACAGCAGCGCGTTCACCAGCGTGCCGGTCCAGTTGCCATGGCCCGGGTGCACCACCAGCCCCGCCGGCTTGTCGATCACCACCACGTGCTCGTCCTCGTACAGCACCTTCAGCGGGATGTCCTCCGGCTGCAGCTCCACCTCCCGCTGGGGGTAGGGCAGCACGATGCTGACGACGTCGCCGGGCTTCACCTTCTGGCTGGGCTTCGCCGGCCGGTCGTTCACGCGCACATTGCCGGCGCGCGCGGCCACCTGGATGCGGTTGCGTGAGGTGTTGGCGAGGCGGTCGAAGAGGAACTTGTCCAGCCGCACGAGCGTCTGCCCCGGATCGCACACGATGCGATGATGCTCGTAGAGCTCCTGCTCCTCGCCGCCCTCGGGCTCCAACACGTCCGTGCCCGCCATCACCGTTGCACCATCAACCGGGCATGCCCGAGCACCAAGCCCTGGGGATCCACGACCCGGACGATGTAGGGACCGGGCGCCGCCCCGGCCAGATCGATGGGCGCGTCCCTCCTGTACGGTTCGCGAAGGAGCAGGCGTCCGGTGGCGTCCCACAGCTCCACACTGCCCACGGCCCCGTCCAAGCGCACCCACAGGTCGTTCGCGGCCGGATTGGGCCAGAGGCCGAGCTCCTGGTCCGGCGCATCATCCACGCCGGTGAACGGGTCCACGGCGGCCACGAGCACCGGCCGGATCATCAGCGAACCCTCCTGCGTGGTGTTGGTGAACGAACCCGTGGTGTTGTAGAAGATGCGGGACTGACTGTTCGTGTTCTTGTCGAAGCCCACGTTCATGAAGGTGGCCGTGGTCTGCACGAAGCCGACATAGAAGGTGGACGGCACCCAGACGGTGGAATCCAGTGGATACTCCACGAACTTGTTCAGCCCGTGAGGCCGGTAGTCCGGATCGCTGAAGCTGAAGTTCTGGTGGATGATGGTCTCCGGGCTGAGCGAGCTCCAGACCGTGAGCAGGAAGCTGGCGTTCTCGGGGCTGGCCGGGAAGAAGATGGGGTCGAAATAGATCCGCACGGCCCGCAGGGAATCGGCCTGCTGCATGTCGAACCGCACCGCCACCTTGCCGCCCGGCGCATTGGTGAGGCCATAGCCCGCCTCCGCGCTGCCGTCGTCCAGCGCGTAGTAATTGCTCAGCTCCTGCACGAACCGCATGGTGTCGTTGTACCGGTTGATGTCCGGGGTGACATCGATGGCGAAGGTGTTGCGCCAGAACGCCGCACCGGTGCTGAGCGACGGATCGTAGGCGAAGGGCGCCACCGCATGCGTGCTCGTGAAGGTGCTGTTCGCGTTGTTGATGATGTTGCTGCCCGCTCCGAAGGTGGCCACCGGCGCCCCGCCGTCGAGGCCCGAGCTCGCCTCCCAAGTGATGAAGCGGTCCTGGTCGGCGAGGTTCTTCTGCAGCAGATCCACCGAGGTCGCCATGAACGAGGCGGGGGCATTGCTGAAGTGCGTGAAGGGCACCGCGGTATAGGTGTTCAGCAGGGTGTTGCCGGGGTACACCCAGGCCACATCCACCAACAGAGTGTCGTCGTAGGCACGCTGCCGGGCCAGCCGTACATAGTCGATGTGCCAGTGGTCCAGCGCGCCGCTGCGCGTGCCGTAGTTCAGGAAGCGGAACCGGAAGTCGGGCTTCAGGAAGCGGAAGTCCGTGATGGGCAGCATCACCTGCTCGAAGGGAGCGAGCGCCGTGTACGGCGTGCTCCACCGACGGATCCACGCGTCGTCATCCGGCGCGTAGAACTCCAGCACCAGGCTGTCCTGCGTCTGCACCTCGGTATCACCGCTGCGTCCCTGCGGCTGATGGAAGAAGCTCAGGTAGATGGAATCACCAGGCGGATAGGCCATGTTGATCGGCACCGTGGTGAGGTGGTCGTTGATCCCGTAGGCCGTGGGCGCGTTGGTGACGTACGGCAGGCCCGTGCGGTCCACGCCATCGAAGGTGGCCACACCGATGGTGGGGGGGTCGATCGGATAGGTGCCGTTGATGTGCGCGTCATCGTCGGCCCACAGGATGAGCGGCACATCCACCCCGTTCTGCTCGTAGGTGCGCGGGTCGGCCGGCACGGTGTACACCTCCAGCGAATCCTGCAGCAGGTCGGCCGCCGGCACGGCCAGCGTGTCGCTGAACGGATCGGTGAGCGTATCGTAGATGGTGTAGGGCGGCCAGGCGGACTGTGAGATGGAGGTGGACGGATAGGTCGACAGATCGAAGAGCTCGATGGTGATGATGGGGTTCGCCTCCCGCCAGGTGCTGTCCACCCCCACGGTGTCCGTGTAGAAATGAAAGGTGGTGTCGGAATAGAAAGCCATGTCCGGGGTGGAGATACCGCCCACGGCGATGCGGTACACCACATCGGTGAGCGTCACGCCGGGATCGTCGGGCGCGGCGTTGAGGTGACGTGTGCGGTCAATGGAGAAATCATCCATCAGCGGCAGCTGCTGGGTGGCGTTCTCGTAGAGGTAGAACGTGTTCTCCGCAGCACGTTGCAGCGCGCGTTCGTTCTCCGGGCGCGATTGCCCGTTCAGCGGGAAGAGGGCCTCGTGCTGCGCCAGGGTGGTGGTGGCGAGCAGGACGGTGCCGAGGAGGACAAGGTCACGGTTCCGCATCCGGGGCGTTCGGTTCGTGGATGGTGGTATCGGGCAGGTCGCGCGGTGCACCCGGTCCGGCCGTATCGGTGGTGAGCCAGATGTCCACGAGACCGCCCATGCTGATGCTGTTGCTCTCGGTGGCCTGTGGCGACTGCCTGAACACCCTCGCCAACGTGGAATCCGCGCGGGTATTGCAGCCTTCACAGACCACTACGGCGCCCAGGTTCAACGAGGCCATGTTGAGGATCGCAGCCACCTCGGCGTAGCTCCAGCCGGTGAGGTCCGGAACAGGGACGCGCTCACCACCCTCCCCGCTGCCCAGCACGAGCACGATGGCGCCCCCCCGCTCAATGCCGGTGCCGGCTATGATGGTGCGCCCTTGATGCAACTGGTCCACCACGCAGTCCACGCACGCGTCGGGGCGGTACCGCAGCTCGGCCACTTTCAGGCCCACGATCTCCGCCACGCTGATCGCCTGCCGTTTGCTGAGATCGACCAGGGCGGGCATGTCGATCAGCTTGGGCCGGGTGGCGTTGACGATCAGGTACACCGTGCGGTCGGGCTTCACCCCGGCGCCCGCATCAGGGTCCTGGTCCACCACGGTGCCCTTCGGTGCCGAATCGGTGTGCACGGAATCCACCACTTCCACATGGAGGCCCAGCGGACCGACGGCGGCCTTGGCCTCGGCCACCGAGAGCCGCGTAAGGTCGGGCACCTCCACCACCACGCCATGCCGGGTGTAGTGGCGCACCCAGGACCATCCGCCCAGCAGGAGCAGTGCGCTGAACAGCACGGGGAGAAGGAGCGGGAGGGCGCGGCGCATCACAAGGGCGGCCTACGGGCCGCGCGGAGCGCGGCGAAGATAGCCCTTCAACCCGGGGTGATAAGGCCCCGCTACCTTCGCCCGCCATGGACCCCCGTCCCCCCATCGCCGTGGTTCGCGGCGGCTATTCGGGCGAATCGGTGATCAGCCACCAGAGCGCCCAACGCATGCTTTCGGCCATCGACAGCGCCCGCTTCGATCCGTTCTTCGTCACCATCACGCGCGATGGATGGAGCTGCGAGCGTGCTGATGGATCGGCGCTGCCCTTCGACCGCGCCGGCTTCCGCCTGGACCGGGGGAACGGCCTGGAGCGCTTCGCCGTGGCCCTCATCGCCATCCACGGTCCGCCCGGCGAGGACGGCAAGCTGCAGGGCTACCTGGACATGCTGGGCGTGCCCTACCAGACCGGCGGGGTGCTGCCCATGGCGCTCAGCTTCAGCAAGTACGGCACCACCGCCCTGCTGCGCCAGCTGGGCTTCCGTGTGTCGCCCTCGGTGCTTTGGCACCGCGACCTGGTGGGCGACCGGCACGTGCTCCCGGAAGGCATCGGCTACCCCTGCTTCGTGAAGCCCGACGAGAGCGGCAGCAGCCTGGGCGTCACCAAGGTGAAACGGCCTGCTGACCTGCCCGCCGCTCTGGCGGCGGCCTTCCGCGAATGCGCGCGCGTGATGGTGGAAGCGGCGGTGAGCGGCCGCGAGCTCACCTGCGGCGTCATCCGGCTCAACGGTCACGTGCGGGCGCTGCCCGTGTGCGAGATCCGGACCCCGCGCGAGTTCTTCGACTACGAGGCCAAGTACCACGCCACCGACACCGAGGAGATCGTGCCCGCGCCCCTCAGCCCGGCCGTGACAGCCCTGGTGCAGCACCGTTCGGTGGCCATCTACACCGCGCTGGACCTGCGCGGCATGGTGCGCGTGGACCACTTTTGGAGCGGCGGGGAGGAGGCCATGGAGGACGCGCTGGTCACCATCGAGGTGAACACCACACCGGGGTTCAGCCAGGCGAGCATCTTCCCCAAGATGCTGGAGGCGAGCGGCCTGGGCGTGCCCGCGGCGGTGAACGGTCTTCTCGAGGAGTGCCTCGCGAGGCGCTAGCGTGCGCGCAGGTGTTCGAGCAGGGCGGCCGTGGCCCGAGCGCGGTGGCTGATGCGGTTCTTCTCCTCCGCTGTCATTTCAGCGAAACTGCGCTCCTCCCCTTCCGGCGCGAAGAGGGGATCATAGCCGAAGCCGCCCGTGCCGCGGGGTGTGCTGAGGATGCGCCCCTCGACCACGCCGTGGAACAGCTGCTCCCTGCCGTCCTCGATGAGGGCGATCACCGTGCGGAAGCGCGCCGTGCGGTCACTGCGACCCTCCAGGGCATGCAGCAGCTTGCGCATGTTCGCCCGCGGATCGCGGTCCTCCCCGGCGTACCTCGCGCTGTGCACGCCAGGCGCGCCGTTCAACGCGTCCACCTCCAGGCCCGTGTCGTCCGCGATGCAGGGCAGTCCGCAGCGGTCGTGAACCCACCGGGCCTTCTGCACGGCGTTGGCCTCCAGGGTGTCACCGGTCTCCGGCAGTTCCCCGCTCACGCCCACCTCGTCGGGGCCGAGCACGCGGCAGGTGGAAGGAAGCAGGGCGGCCAGCTCGGCCACCTTGCCCGGATTGCGGGTGCACAGCACAAGTTCCATCGGGCGAAGATGCACATCCCCTGAACGGCCCGACCCGCCCGGTTACCTTTGGCCGCACCACTTCATCGCAGTGCCCCTTCGTCGCGCCGTCCATCAGTTCCGCCAGGACCTGCGCCGCATCCGCACCGAAGGCAGCTTCGCCCGGCACTCGTTCCAGGTCTTCTCCGGCAACGCGCTGGCCATGGCCAGCCAGCTGGTGCTGACGCCGCTGCTGGGCCGCATCTACGGGCCGGAGGCCTACGGGGTGTACGGCATCTTCATGGCGCTGATGATGAACCTGTCGTACGTGGCGGACATGGGCCTGTCCACCGCCTACGTGCTGCCTCGGGATGAGGAGACCTTCCGCGACCTGTTCCGCATCAACCTCACCACCGCGGTGGGCATCTGCGCCCTGACGGCCGTCGCCGCGCTTTTCGCGGAGCACTTCTATGCGCTGGTGCCGAGCTGGAGCGCGTTGGGCGGCTGGGTGCACTTCGTGGGTCCGGCCGCGCTGCTCTATGCGCTCAGTGTGTATTTCACCCAGTGGCTCACCCGCGCCAAGCTCTTCAAGGTGAGCGCCTTCACCGGGGCCACCCTGGACCTCAGCACGCGCCTGTTCAACCTGGTGTACGGGGTGGTGAGCAGTACCCGCGCGCTGGGGCTGATCCTGGGCGATGCCGTGGTGCGCACGGCCATCATCCCCGTTTACGTGCGCCCGCTGATGAAGCATGGCATGCGCGAGGTGTTCACGCGGTGGAACTGGCGCCGCATGCGCGGCACTCTGCGCGAATACCGCCGCTATCCGCTGATGGTCTTCCCCGAGCGCTGGGTGGCGAGCCTGGGCCTGCAACTGCCGGTGTTCGCCCTCAGCAGCGACCTGGCCGCCGTGGGACACTTCTCGCTCGGGGCGAGCCTGCTGCTGATTCCGTTGCGCCTCTTCGGCTTCTCCTTCAGCACCGTGTACATGCAGAAGGCCGCGGAGCTCAGCGAGCGCACCGACGAGCTCCGCCGCATCACACTTGGCCTGTACAAGCGGCTCTATGGCGTGGGGATCCTGCCCTTCCTGCTGCTGACCTTCTTCGCCGATGCGGCCTTCGCCCTGCTCTTCGGTGGCCCCTGGCGTGACGCGGGCGTGTTCACCGCCTACATGGGCGGTTTCTTCTTCTTCCGCCTGCTGAGCGACCCGATGGTCTCGCTGTTCAACGTGCAGCGCCGCGAACATGTGAACCTCGTGTTCCAGGTGGTGCTCACGGTGGCCCGTGTGGCGGCCATGGCCATCGTGGGCTTCATGGGCCTGGGCTCCGGTGCCATCATGCTCAGCTATGCGCTGGTGAGCATGGCAGGCTACATGGTGTTGTCCACGCAACTGCTGTCCTCCGTGGGGCTGGCCGGTCTCCGGATCACGCTGAAGTATGCCGCCCTGCTTGCGGTGGCCGCCGCCGCCATGGCCGCCCTTCGCTTCGTGCTGCTGGGCAGCTGGTTCCCCAACTACGGCGGCTGAGGACCGTTGAAAGGCGCGTCTATCTTTGGCCGCATGGGGCAGTTCGACCCGGAGGCTTACTGGGAGAAGCGTCTGCGCGCGAGCACCGGGCTCACGGGCGTGGGCTATCTCGGTCTCGGCGAACCGTTCAATCGCTGGATGTACCGCGTGAGGCAGGCGGTCTTCGCGCGTGTGGCCCGCACCCATCTGCCGCGGATCGCAGGCCTGGATGTGCTGGACATCGGCTCCGGGACCGGCCAGTATCTCGACGCTTGGCGATCGCTCGGCGCGGCGCGCATCGTGGGCAGTGACCTCACCGTCACCGCCGTGGAACGCCTCTCCCAAGCGATGCCGGACGTCCGTGTGCTGCGCATGGACATCAGCGACAGCGCCGCACTGCCCGATGACCGCTTCGACGCCATCACCTGCATGGACGTCTTGTTCCATGTGGTGGATGACGCCAAGCTGGAGCAGGCGCTCGCCAACCTGAAGCGGCTGCTCAAGCCGGGAGGCGTGCTCTTCCTCTCGGACATCTTCGTGCACGGGCAGGACCACAAGCAGGAGCACTTCACCACCCGATCGCTGGCCACCTACACGGCGGCCCTGGAGCGGAACGGGCTGCGCGTGGTGCAACGTCACCCCGTGTTCCACCTGCTGAACCGGCCGCTGGACTCCGACTCGCCCCTGCTGCACCGCTGGTGGGGGCTCGTAATGCGCCTGTGCAAGCTGCATCCGGGCCTGGGCGGAGCCCTGGCGGCCGCGGTGTATCCGCTCGAGCTCCTCCTGGTCCGGCTGCGTCGTGAAGGGGTCTCCGCGGAGATCATGGTGTGCGTTCCGCAAGCCTGATCCCGCATGCACGTCCTGCACATCGTGGGCTGGTACCCCAACCACCTCAAGCCGTTCGAGACGCCGTTCATCGAGCGGCATGTGCGCGCCCTGGACCCGCTGTGCTCGAACACCGTGTGGCAGCTGGATGTGCGACAGGGCGACCGGTGGTCGCTCCATCGCCGCAGCCTGAAGGCCGATCGCACCGTGATCCTTTCCACCCCGTTGCGCCGCTGGTTGCTGCTGGAGTGGCTGGCCACGGGGCTCATCCTCTGGGCCTGGCTCACGCGGGATCGCCGGCGGCACTACGACGTGGTCAACTTCCACATCGCCTATCCGAACTGCGCGCGCCTGGGCCTGCTGCGCCGTGTGATGCGCCGGCCGATGGTGATCACCGAGCACTGGAGCATCTACCGGCTCGGTTTCAAGTCCGGCGCCAAGGGTCTCGGCCGCATCCGGCGCATCTTCCACCTCGGGGTGCCGCTGATCACCGTGTCCCGCGCCCTGGCGGACGATATCCTCACCTTCGCCGGGCCGCCATCTCCGCCGGTGCATCTGGTGGCCAACGCCGTGGACCTGGATGTGTTCGCCCCTCCGGTCGCCGGAGCTCCTCACACCTCCAGGGAGCCCGGTCGCTTCTTCGCCATCGCCACGTGGAGGTATCCCAAACGCCCGGTGGTGCTGGTGGAGACCATCGCGCTACTGCGCAAGATGGGTCGCGACGCCAGCCTGCGCATCGCTGGCGGAGGCGCCGAGCTTCCGGCCATCGAGGAGGCCATCGCACGCACCGGGATGCGTGGGCATGTGACCCTCATCGGGCAGACCACGCCCGAAGCGGCCGCGGAGGAGATGCGACGGTCGCACGCCTTGCTGCACGCCAGCGACTACGAGACCTTCTCGGCCGTGTGCGCCGAAGCCCTCTGCTGCGGAACGCCCGTGGTGGCCTCGCATGTGGGCGGGATCCGCGAGTACCTCACGCCGGCGCTGGGCCTTCCCGTGATGGAGAACGCCCCCGATGCCTGGGCAGCGGCCATCGACCGGGACTGGGACCGCCTGCTGGCCCTGAGCCCCGCCGTGCTGTCGGAGGCCATCCGCCCCCTGGTGGACGCGCGCCTGGTGGCCGAGCGCTATGCCGCCGTGCTGCGGTCCGTGGCCGGGGAGCGCGGAACGAACACGACACCGCGATGAAGGTCCTGTTCATCACCCATCAGTTCCCGCCGCTGAACATCGGCGGCTCGCACCGTCCGTTCAAGTTCGTGAAGCACCTGCACCGCTCGGGCATCACCCCGGTGGTGATCACCCCGGAGGCTGCCGCGCATCGCGGGGCCGCGTTGGACAAGGAGGTGGCCGGGCTCGAGGGGCATGCCGTGATCATCCGCACGGCGGTGGACCCGCCCACCTGGATGGACCGGATCCGCGGCTCGTACTACCTGAACACGCTCGATCCCGAGGGGCGGCGCTGGCGGCGGCATCTGCTGGCCGCTGCAGAACAGGCCGCCCGCGATCACGACCTGAAGGCCGTGATCATCTCCATCCCCCCGTTCAGCACCGGCGCCCTCGGGGTGGAGGTGGCCCGCCGCCTGAAGCTGCCCCTGCTGGTGGACCTGCGGGATGCATGGAGCCTCTGGCTGATCACCCCCTACGTGAGCCGCCTGCATTTCCTCTGGCGCAAAGCGCACGAGCGGCGTGTATTGCGGGCGGCGGACGCCATCACCGTCACCTCCCCGCAGACCATCGCCGACCTGCAGGCCCTGCACCCCATGGTGCCGGCAGAGCGCTTCCATCTGGTGACCAACGGCTACGATCAGCCCCCGCCGGTGGTGCCGGACAGGATCCAGCTGCCGCCCGCCACACCGCAGCGGCCGTTCACCATCGGCTACGTCGGCAGCTTCTACTACACACCCTATCAGCGCGACCTGATGTTCAAGCCCTGGTGGCGCAAGAAGCCGTGGCAGTGGCCGCAGTACGCCCCACGACGGGAGGACTGGCGCTACCGGTCGCCCTGGGCCTTCTTCAGCGCGCTGCAGGAACTGCGGAGGCGCCGACCGGACCTCTATGAGCTCCTTAACGTCGAGCTCGTCGGCGACGTGCCGGGCTGGCTCACCGACATGGTGAAGGAGCACGGCCTGGAAGGCAAGGTGAAGCTGCACGGGCGCGTGGACCACGACGCTTCCATCCGTTTTCAGGCCTCCTGCGACGCCCTGCTGATCACGTCCTCCAAGGTGGTGGGGGGACGGGACTACAGCATCGCGGGCAAGACGTTCGAGTACGTCGCACAGGCGAAGCCGATGCTGGCCTTCGTGTGCGAAGGCGCGCAGCGCGACCTGCTTGCGCGCACCGGACTCTCCATCGCCTGTCCACCGGACGATCCCGCGGCCGCGGCGGAGCGCATCATCGAACTCCTCGAGGGCCGGTGCGTGCTGAAGCCCGACAGGGCGGTCATCCAGGACCTGCACATCGAGCGCGTCACCGGACGCTTCGCGCGCATCGTGCAACGCATCGCCCTTCCATGACCGCACGCAAGGGACCGATCGTCAGCATCGTGATGCCCGCGTACAACGTGGAGCGCTACATCGGCGAGGCGGTGCGTTCGGTGCTGGAACAGACCCTGACCGATTGGGAACTGATCATCGTGGACGACGGCAGCACGGATGGGACCGCTGCCTTCATCGAGGGCCTTCGTGACCCGCGCATCACCATCATGCATAAATCCAACGGGGGCATCGGGAGCGCGCGGAACATGGCCCTTGACGTGGCCCGCGGCACCTTCCTCTGCTTCCTGGACGCCGACGATGTGATGCCTCCCCGGAGCCTGGAGGCACGCGTGGCCGAGTTCCGCAGGGATCCCGCACTGGGCATGGTGGACGGCCGGGTGCGGGTGATGGACGCCCGATTAGAGAACGAGCTCCGTGTATTCATGCCGAAGCCCACGGACAATGCCTTCCACGAGCTGGTCACCTTCAGCGGCCGCTGCTTCATGGGTCCGAGCTGGATGCTGCGCTGGGAGCTTGATCGGAGGCTCCGTTTCGAGGAGGGCATCACGCACGCGGAGGACCTGTTCTACTTCCTCTGTTTCTGCAAGGGCAGGCGGTACGGGTTCACCACGGAGAACATCCTGCTCTACCGGCGCACGGGGCACAGCTCGATGACCACCAACCTGGAAGGCATGGAGCGTTCCATGATCTGGATCGGCCGGGAACTGCGTCGCAGGGGCCTCGCCTCGGCTCCGGAGCTGCTGACCTACGCGATCAAGCGCAAACGGATGATGGCCGGCTCGTACCGGCAACGGGGCCGATACCTCAGTGCGGTGCTGGCCCTGATGCGCTGAGCCCGGTCACTTCACGGCCTCCACGTACAACGATTCGCGGCTCCGCACCTCCGAATCGTTGATCAGGGCCGCTTCGTGGCCCTGCTTGTAGGCCATCCGCTCCACGTTCCGGAAGCCGCTCCGCTCCAGCAGCAGCTTCATCGTCTCCAGGTCGTAGATGAACAGATGGCCATGGTTCCTGAACACGCCGTTGATGCACTGCATCATCGTGTCGTAGCCGTCCTCGTGCGGCATGCGCCGCGACCCACCGTTCCTGCGGTCCTTGTAGATGTCGATGAGCATCTCACCGTCGGGCACCACGATCCGCACCCGGCCTCCGGGCTTCAGCATGCGGTGGAACTCACGCAGGTTCCGTTCACAGGCCTCCAAGGGGATGTGCTCCAGGCAATGCTCGGTGTAGATCCCCTCGAAACGCCCATCGGGGAACGGATAGGTGCGCCGCACGATGTCCCAGCACACATCGATCCCCGGGCTCCAGATGTAATCCAGATTGACGAACTCCGCATGGGTGTTGGTGCCGCAGCCCACATCGAGGAAGCGTTTGCCGGCCGGGACACGGCGCACCTGCCATCCGGCGTTGCGGATGAGCGCGGAGATGGTGAGCTGCACCTTGTACCGGTCGATGAGCCTGCGGCGGGCGGTCGCCATATGGAGCGGGGTTCGTTGCGTGCCGGAAGGCCGGGAGGCCACGCTGCGGCCAAAGATAGCCGCGGCACGATGCGCATCACCGACCCGGCCTCCGCGGTGGAACGGGGATCAGCCGGGCGAGCAGGTCCACCATGTGACCGGTGTCGCGCAGGCGCATGGCCACCTCCACGCAACGTGCCCGCAGCACGTCCACCGGCGTGGAGCGAAGACGGGCAAGGCCGGCCCTGAGGTCCTCCCCCGTCATGGTCGGAAGGTCCTTCACCACGATGCCTACGGCTTCATCCCGCGCGATCCACCAGTCGTCGGCCACGCCTTCGGGGATCAGGATCGGCACGCCCGCCGCCCAATACAGGGCGGTCTTCACCGGCGACCGGAAGCGCTGGGACGGGGTGGGCGGCACGGCGATGACGCCCAGGTCGGCCGCCGAGAGGTACGGACGCAAGGCCTCGGGCGCCATGGGCCCCAGCACGGTGGTGCGGGCCTCCACTTCGGACCAGCCCGGAGCCTGGAGCAACGGGGCCCGGTGCTCCTCATGGGTGATGATGAGGTGATGCACCGTGGGATCGGCCGCGCACGCGGTACGCATGAAGGCCACGTACTCCGCCTCGCTGTAATAGATGCCCTGGAACTTGCCGATGTAGAGCAGCACCGTGCGGCCCTCCAGCGCGAGGCGACGACGGACCTCCGCACCGGCGGCGGTGTTCCGTGCGTTCGCCGGCACATCGATGGTGACGGCCTGCAGGTGCATCTCCACATCGGGGCGGATGGCGCGCACGTGCTCCATCACCGCCGTCGCCGGCGCCACGATCACATCGGCCTTCCGGACCTCGAGGTCCTCGGACCAGCGCACCACGCGGTACTTCATCGACCGCTCGGACCACAACCCGAGCTCGCGCATGTACTGGCTGTGCGGCTCGAAATTGACCACCACCAGTCGCTGGAAGCCGAAGGGCCGCACCAGCGTGGCATAGGCGCTGGCCATGGACAGGAAGCCCACGACGGTGCGCTCCGCATAGCCGCGCGTGAACCGCCAGGACCACCAGGCCAGCCGGGCGATGTTGCGGATGCGCTGCAGGAACTGCGCGCCCTTGATCTCGTAGCGGAGCGGCCGCCATGTGATGCGTGCACGGCGCATCCGTTCGGCCAGCCCGGGCTCCAGCACCGTGGGGCCCGGCTCCTCGGTCACCAGCAGGATGTCCAGCCCCCCGCCCCGCTCCTGCAGCCGCAGTGCATAGTCCAGCATCAGGGTGGACATCAGCGGATCGCGGATGCTCTGGATGCTGAGCACCAGCGCGCAGGCCCGGTTCCCTGATGCCTTCCTCATGCCCGTTGCACGATGCGTTTCCGCTTGGCCAACGCCTCCTTGTTCATCAGTCCCTCGGCCCCGGTCTCGCCCGTGCGGTACTTCTTGAGGTCGAACACCCGGTTGTGCATCTTCGCCCACAGCCGCTCGCGGTTCAGGTAGCCGATGATGAAGAGGGCGGAGACCATCAGCGGGATCAGCGGGATCTTGAAGCGGACCAGGGCGCCGAAGTTCGGGGTGGAGATGCCGATCGCGAAGCCGAAGAGCAGGGTGAACACGAAGCACATCAGCACCACCGGGTTGCCCCCCACGCAGCGCAGGAAGAACAGCACCCTGGTGCGCCAGAGCATCAACAGCGTCAGGCCGAGCAGCCACAGGTTCTCCAATGCGCTGAGGGCCACCACCACCGAGCGGGACTCCCAGAGGTAGGGACGGAACAGCGCCGCATTGGTGGCCACGGGGAACTTGGAGAGCAGGCTGCTCAAGGTGCCGTCCATCGGTCCCACATCGAAGTAGTTGCTTCCATATTGCTCGGCCCGCGACATGTCCGTCTGCAGCACCATCACGGTATCCACCACCTTGTCCAGCGAGAACTTGTCCAGGTTGTCGCCCAACCAACTGAGCACGGTGACCGAGAGAAAGAGCATGGTGGCCAGGGCGAGGGGGAGCACCACGAACCGGATCAGGGCGTTCTTCATGCGCGCCACCCGGTTGAACATCAGCCAGATCATCGACACCGGGAAGATGGACATGAAGATGTACGGCTTCATCACCACCAGGATGATGGCGGCCAGCACCATGCCGATGAAGTTGCCGGCCATCGACCTTCGCTTGAAGAAGAACTGCACGAAGCAGTGGATCCACCAGCACACCGCGCTCATGGTGAAGGTGTCCTTCATGATCCCCGACCCCCAGAACACCACCGAGGGCATGTACAGGAAGGCCACGGCGAACTTGTCCGTCAGCGATGGGAACATGGCCACGAACGTGCGGAAGCACTTCCAGATGCCCACGTAGGACATGCTGGCCAGCAGCACCGTGGTGATGAGGTAGCTGTTGAAGGTGAGGATCACCAGCGGGCTGATCAACCGGATGACGAAGTACGCCCGGGGGTCGAAGTACATGTAGCCATAGGGGTAGCCCGTCTCCATGCTGAACCGGGCCAGGTTCTCCGGACTGTTGGGGCCGGTCACGATGTCGAAATAGGTCATCGGGTCCAGCTTGAACATGTTGCTCATCGCCACCGCCGAATAGAAGTACATGATGGTGTCCCCGCCCTTGTAGTAGTAGAAATAGATGAGGCTGAACCCCAGCCCGCCGATCATCTTGGCGAAGAAGCCCCAGAGCAGATGCCTGTACTCGGGATGCTTCTTGATGGCCATCGTCTTGGCCCGCGAGAAGTAGACGTAGATCACCACCAGGTAGATGGACCCCACCAGGTACTCCCAGTAGGAGATGTCCACATCGCCGTAGTAGTAGATCCACACCAACGACATGCGCCAAAGGTCGGCATTGGCCCTGCATGCCATCCGCCCCACGGAGCGAGCGCCGATCGCGTGCTACGTTTGCGCCCATGCCCAAGCGCGGCCCACGCCCCTGTCCCGTCTGCGGGGCCATCGATCACCGGCCGATCGTCGAGCGCGCGAAGGACCATCTGGTGCGTTGCGGGGCCTGCGGCATGGTGTTCACCGGGCTGGAGCCCACCATGGAGGAGCTCGCCGCCTACTACGGCGACTATCCGGTGCATGAGCACCTCTCCCCGGTCACCATCAAGCGATACGATGAACTGGTGGAGGCCTTCGCCCGCTATCGGCGCACCGGGCGCATGCTTGATGTGGGATGCGGGGCCGGCATCTTCCTGGAGCGCGCCCGCCTGAAAGGCTGGGAGGTGCATGGCACGGAGTTCGGCCAGCGGGCGCTCGCCTCGTGCCGCTCCCGCGGCATCGCCATCATCGAAGGGCCGCTCGACCCTGCGAACTATCCGGCGGCCTCCTTCGATGTGGTCTGCTCCTTCGAGGTGATGGAGCACCTCACCGACCCCGGTGCGGAGCTGCGGCGCATGGCATCCCTGCTGCGGCCCGGTGGCGCGGTGTACATCACCACGCCCAACTACCGCTCGACGGGCCGCTTCCTCGCCGGCCGGGCCTGGAACGTGGTGAACTACCCCGAGCACCTCAACTACTTCACGCCGCGCACCCTCACCCGGCTCGCCGAACGGTGCGGCCTGCGCCCGCGATGGGTGCGCACCACCGGGGTGAGCATTCAGCGTGTGCTCACCCGTGGGTCCCAGGACCCCTCACGCCGCAGGAGCGCCTCGGCCGTGCAGGAGGACCTGCGCGAACGCCTGGAGCGCAACGTCCTCAACCGTGCCGTGAAGCGGCTGGCCGACCGCACGCTCGATCTGCTGAAGGTGGGTGACACGATCAAGGCCGTCTACGAGCGGCCGGCTCAGTGATGGTAGCCGCTTCCGCGCAGGATCTCCGACGCACGGTACAACTGCTCGGCCAGCACCAACCGCACCATCTGGTGGGTGAAGGTCATGGGCGAAAGGGCGATGACCTGCGAGGCGCGGGCCCGCAGGCGGTCGTCCACCCCGTAGGCCCCGCCGATGACGAAGGCCACCTGGCGGGCCCCCTGATCGCGCCACCGCCCGAGGCGTGCCGCGAAGGCCGTGGAAGCGAGACCCTCTCCGCGCTCGTCGAGCAGCACCACCAGGGTGTCCTTCTCCAGGGCTTTCAACAACCGGTCGGTGCCCTCGCGCCGCTTCCGTTCGGGATCGGTGCCGGGCGGATCGGCGACCACCACCTGCTCCACGGGGAACGAACGCTGCAGCCGGCCGAGCATCTCCTCGAAGGCGTCGGTGAGCGGGCCGGGCGCGTTGCGGCCCACCATGACCATACGGATGCGCATGCCGGGGATGTTGACAAGTACGAGGCCCCGAAGATGCCACACTGGCCCGATGTTTGCGAAATTGGCCGCACCATCCTGAACCGCCGGACATGATGAAGCACCTTTCCCTGGCCCTTGCGATCGCCGTGCACGCCCTGCCCGGGCTGGCACAGGATGCCGTGAAGGACCGTGTGGTGGCCGCCCTCGGCACAGGCAACTCCAAGGAGCTGGCCCAGCACTTCATCCCCAACATCGACCTCACGGTGGGGGGCTCCAGCGACGTGTACAGCAAGGCCCAGGCCGAGCAGATCCTGCGGCGCTTCTTCGATGAGAACCCGCCCGTGGGCATGGTGGTGGAGCACCAGGGCCAGAGCAAGCTGGGCGATCAGTACTACATCGGCATCCTGCGCACCCGCGCCGGCCACTTCCGCGTGACCTTCTTTCTGAAACGCACCAACGAGCTGCTGCAGGTCAAGCAGTTGCGCATCGAGGCGGGCCGAAGCGACCACTGATCGTGCTCCCCCCAGGAACCGACGCCCTGATCGCCGCGGCCCTCGCGGAGGACATCGGCGACGGCGACCATACCACGCGCAGCACCATCCCCCCCGGGGCCCGGGGGGGGATGCGGCTGCTGGTGAAGCAGGACGGTGTGCTCGCCGGGGTCGAACTGGCGCGCGCCATCTGCGCCAAGGCCCATCCCGACCTGCACCTGCGCCCCCTGCTGGAGGACGGTGCCCATGTGAAGGCCGGCGATGTGGCCTTCACCCTCTCCGGACCGGTGCATGCCCTGCTCTCCACCGAGCGCGTGCTGCTCAACTTCATGCAGCGCCTCAGCGGCATCGCCACCCTCACCCGCCGCTTCGTGGACGCCCTTGAGGGCACCGGATGCCGCGTGCTGGACACGCGCAAGACCACCCCCACCCTGCGCGCCCTGGAGAAGTGGGCGGTGCGCATCGGCGGTGGCGAGAACCACCGCCATGGCCTGTACGACATGATCCTCATCAAGGACAACCATGTGGACTTCGCCGGCGGGGTGGGCCGGGCGATCGAGGCCGCCCGCGACTACCTGAAGGCCCGGGACCTCCACATCCCGATCGAGGTGGAGGCCCGCACCCTCCAGGAGGTCGATGAGATCCTGGCCCATGGCGGCGCCGACCGCATCATGCTGGACAACTTCGGGACCGACGACCTGCGCAAGGCGGTGGCCATGATCGGGCGACGGCACCGGACCGAGGCCTCCGGCGGCATCACACTGGCCAACGCACGGGCCTGCGCCGATTGCGGGGTGGACTACATCTCCGTGGGGGCGCTCACCCACAGTGCCACCAGCCTCGACCTGAGCCTCAAAGCCCTCTGACCCGCCATGGTGGAGCGCCTCAAACGGAAGCTCCTGTTCTCGCGACCCTTCCGCAAGGTGGTGCGCTGGGCCCAACGCGTGCGCCTGCCCGGCTTCGGCGGCTTCAGCCTGTACGCCATCTCCCGCTTCTTCTTCCTGGCCCTGGCCACCGGACGCCTGGAGACCCGGGCCTCGGCCATCGCCTTCAAGCTCTTCGTCGCCTTCTTCCCCGCGGTGATCGTGCTGCTCACCCTCATCCCCTTCATCCCCATCGCCGACTTCCAGGTGAAGCTGCTCGCCACCTTCCAGGAGATGCTCCCGCTGGAGGTCTACCGGTTCATCGAGGGCACCCTCCACGACCTGGTGGTGAAGAAGCACGGCACCCTGCTGTCAGTGAGCTTCCTTGTGGGCGTGTACCTCGCCAGCAACAGCATCGACGCCATCCTCCACGGCTTCAGCGGCAGCACCAACCTCACCCACTGGCACAGCGCCCTCAAGCAGCGGCTGCTGAGCCTCGGCCTGTTGCTCGCCCTCACCATCCTGGTGGTGATCGCCATCCCCGTGCTCACCTTCAGCAACACGGTGATCGCGTGGCTGGAAACGCATGGACTGGTCACCGGATGGTTCGAGGTGGCCGGGCTCTTCGCCGCCAAATGGGGCATCAGCACCCTGCTCGTGCTCACCATGATCGCCCTGCTCTACAATGCCGGCGACCCCGCCAGCAGGCGCTTCCGCCTGATCACCCCCGGCGCCATCGTGGCCCTTGTCCTCATCCTGGTCCTCTCCCAGGCCCTGGCCTTCATCTTCGGCAACATCACCGACTACAACGCGCTCTACGGCTCCATCGGCGCCATCCTCGCGGTGCAGTTCTGGATCTACCTCAACATGATCGCCCTGCTGGTGGGCTACGAGCTCAACATCAGCATCTCGCGCGCCCATCACGAGCACAGCACCGAGCTGCGGCCTGTGCGTCGTCCCTGAGCGATCCGGTACTTTCGGAGCGTGACGCACCGGAACCTGACGCCCCTGGCGCTCCTGTGCCTGCTCGCCCCGGCCCTGGCGCAGCGCTTCGACGCCCTGCACCCGCCCAATACCTACCGCAACGCCGACAATCCCCACTACTGGCGCAATCGCCCCCCGCACGAGGCCTACTGGCAGCAGGACGTGCATTACACCCTGAGCGCCCGCCTGGACGAGGTGGCCGACCGCATCGAGGGGACGGGCAGCCTCGTCTACTGGAACAACAGCCCGGATACGCTTCGCCACGTCTTCTTCCACCTCTACCAGAACGCGTACAACGCCGGCTCGCACGCCGACCTGATGGAGCACGGGCGCCCCACACGCGGTGACACCGTGGAGCACGGCACCACCCTGGCCTACCTGCGCATGGGCGCCATCGACCTGCGCACCGAGCTGGACAACACCGTGCTGAAGGTCTGGCTGCCCGAACCGCTCCCGCCCGGCGGCCGCCTCACCTTCACCATGGCCTTCACCACCCACTACGGAAGGGACGTGCGGCGGCGCATGAAACTGTTCAATGCCTGGGGGTTCAAGCACTACGACGGCGTGCACTGGTATCCCCGCATCGCCGTGTACGATGCCCACATGGGCTGGGACACGCAACAACACCTGGGGCACGAGCTCTATGGGGACTTCGGCACCTTCGATGTCACCCTGGACATGCCCAACGACATGGTGGTGGAGGCCACCGGCTGGCTGCAGAACCGTGACGAGGTGCTGCCCCGCGACCTCCGCGAGCGGCTCGACCTCGCCCGCTTCGCCGACAAACCCTGGAACGAGGCTCCGAGCGTGGTGACGCCCTACGAACCCGGACGCCGCAAACGCTGGCGCTACCACGCCGAGAACGTGCACGACTTCGCCTTCACCGCCGACCCCACCTACCGCATCGGCGAGGCCTGGTGGAACGGCGTGCAGTGCATCGCGCTGGCCCAGGAACCCCACGCCGCCGGCTGGCAGAACGCCGCCGCCTACACCGCCCGCATCATCGAGACCTTCAGCCGCGACATCGGCCCGTATGTGTACCCCAAGATGGTGGTGGCCGATGCGCGCGACGGCATGGAATACCCCATGCTGACGCTCGATGGGGGGCGGGAACCCGAATACCGCGGCCTGCTGGTGCACGAGGTGGGCCACAACTGGTTCTACGGCATGGTGGGCAACAACGAGACCTCCCGTGCCCTGCTGGACGAGGGCTTCACCCAGTTCCTCACCAGCTGGGGCCTGGAGCACATCGATGGCGATACGCTGGTGGAGGACGCGCCCAGAGGGCGCTACGTGTCCCGCTTCACCCGGCCGGAGCTCGTGCGCGAGTCCGAGGTGTACCGGGGCTACATGCGCGATGCGGTCCGCAACGAACTGCCGCACATCGACACGCACAGCGATGGCTTCGGTCCCGTGGAAGGACGCGGCGGCGGCTACGGCCACGTCTACTACAAAACGGCCACGATGCTGTACAACCTGCAATACCTGCTCGGCGACAGCGTGTTCCTCGATGCCCTGCAGCACTACTTCCGCCAGTGGACCCTCTGCCACCCCACCGTGGCCGACATGCGGCAGAGCTTCGTGCGCCGAACGGGTGTGGACCTCAACCCCTTCTTCGATGCCTGGCTGACGACGGACAAGCTGGTGGACCACCGGGTGTGCGGCATCACGCGCCGCATGCGCAGCGAAGGGCAGACCATCCGGCTGCGGCGGCGCGGCGGCATCGCCATGCCCATCGACCTGCAGGTGACCGCCCGCGATGGAACGGTGCACGACTTCCACATCCCCAACAGCTGGAGCGTGAAGTCGACCACGGCCACCGTGCTGCCGCGCTGGACCGGCTGGGACAAGCTGCGGCGCACGTACGTGGCCCGCGTGGACATCCCCACGGGCATCGCCGCCGTCCGCATCGACACCAGCCTGCGCCTGGCCGACGCCTACCAGCCGGACAACAGCCTGCCCCGCGCGGTGAGCATCGCCTTCGACCACCATGTGCGCAACCCGCCCGATCGCCGCCACTATGAGGCCTTCGGTCGACCGGACCTGTGGTGGAACGGCTTCGACGGCCTCAAACTTGGCGCCCATCTCCACGGCAGCTACTTCCGCCATACGCACCAGCTGTGGATGTCCGCCTGGGTGAACACCGGCCTGGGCCAGGCCCTGCCCCACGGCGGGGGGGACACCCGCCACGACGCCCTCTCCTATGTGCTGCGCTACAGCACCGGCACCACGCGCCTGCTGAAGGGCTCCGGCATCCGCGTGCAGGCCCGGCACCTGGACGGCCTGGAATTGTACGGCGGTGGCGCGAGCTGGACCACGCCCGACGAGCGCACCACGGTGAGCGCCGACCTGCGCTACATGATCCGGCGGGACACCAGCGACCTCACCTACCTCCTGTATCCGGACGAGTGGACGCTGAACGCGCTCTCCGGTCTGCTGGACCTGGCCGTGGACCGCAGCTACCGCGCCGGTCCGCTGCGCGGCCGCGCGGAACTGCGTCTGCGACAACCCGCTGTGGGCTCCGCGGACCAGGGCGCCCATGTGCGCATCACCACCCGCAACACCCTGCGCTTCGCCGGGCTCGACCTGCACCTGCGCGGGCTGGCCCAATACGGCACCGGGACCAACAACCTGGAGACCGGGCTCTACCTGAACGGCGCCGCGCCTGAGGAACTCATGGAGAACAAGTTCACCCGCAGCATCGGTCCGGTGCCGAACGACTGGACGGGCGCCCATGGCGCGGAAGTGGGCCATTTCCACCACGGTGGCGGGCTCAACCTGCGCGGCTATGCGGGCTATCTGGCCCCGGAGACCACCGCCGATGGCGCCCAGGTGCTCACCTATCGCGGCAACACCGGCATGGCGCTCAACGCCGAGCTCGACCTCGATGGTCTGGTCCGGTTCCGCCCCAGGGGCCTGCATCGGTACCTGCACCTGGACGTGTACCTCTTCGGCGACGTGGGCAGCATGGGCTACCGCCGCACCGAAGGCGATGCCCAGCGCCTGGAGCTCGCTGCGCCCCGCGCTGATGCTGGTCTGGGCGCGGCCCTCACGATCAAGCGCTGGGGGCCGCTGGTGGACCTTGAACCGCTCACCCTCCGTTTCGACATGCCTCTGGTGCTCTCCTCCATCCCGGTCGGAGAGTCGGAGCATGTCGCCTTCCGCTACGTGGTGGGCATCGGTCGTACCTTTTGACCCATGCGTGCCTTGCTTCTTCCCTGCCTGCTTGCGGTCGCTCTGCCGCTGGCCGCCCAGCCCCCGCGCCCCGCCAACGACATCACCGGGCGCTGGTCATCCGTGGATGACATCACCGGAAAGCCACGCAGCGTGGTGGAGATCACGGTGCGCAACGGCAAGGCCTACGGCCGCATCGTGGACCTCTACGACAAGACCAAGCTCGAGAAGGTGTGCGACCTCTGCCCCGGGGACCGCAAGAACCAGCGCATCCTGGGCCTGGAGGTGATCCGCGACATGGTGGCCGATGGCGATGAGTGGGACGATGGCACCATCCTGGACCCGGAGAACGGCAAGGAATACAGCTGCAAGCTGTGGGTGGAGGACGGCACCCTGAAGGTGCGCGGTTACATCGCCTTCCTGTACCGCACGCAGACCTGGGTGCGGGCCACCGGACGTTGAGCGCAGGTTCAGTCGCGCACCAGCCGGGCCGTACCCACCAGCGCGTGGCCGCTCAGTCGCACCGTGTAGAGCCCGGCCGGAAGCGCGGCGACATCCAGTTCCACACGATCGGCGAAGCGCCGCACATCGGCCTGCACACGGGCGCCCCGGGCATCGATCAGTTCCACGGTCGTTGGGGCGGAAGGGCCAGGCCATCGCACGGTGGCCGTGGAGGTGGCGGGATTGGGGTGGAGGATGAGGGAGGTGGTGGCGGAGCGGTCGGGGAGGTTGAGCAGGCTTTCGCCCTCCTTTGCAAGGTAACGGACGACGTGGTTCTCCTTGTCACCGATGTAGGCATTTCCCCTTGTGTCCACCGCGATACCGTATGGTGCATTGAACATGGCATCCAATACAGGTCCATCAAAATAGCCGACCTGCCCTGTTCCCGCGACGGTGGTGACCGAACCCTGAAGGGTGATCCTTCGGATCAGGTTGCCCATCCACTCAGCCACCATCAGTCCACCGGTCGGATCCCACGCCATGTAAGTCGGTCGTGTGAACGAAGCGGCAGCACCCAGGCCATCCACGCTCGCCTGATTGCCATTTCCGGCCAACAGACCGACCACACCGGTAGATGAGATCACTTTCACCTTGTGGTTCATTTGGTCCGCGACATAGAGATTGTCAAGGGTATCGAACGCGATACCTGTGGGCCGGTTGAACCGTGCGTTCATGCCTGTACCCAGTTGGTCGCCTGAATTCCCGGGATCACCAGCGAACGTGGAAACCACGCCATTCTCGATCTTTCGGATCGTGTGGTTCCCATAATCGGACACGAACACCACACCATCATGGCGCACGGCAACTTCCACGGGATTGTAGAACTTGGCGATGCTCCCCGGGCCGTTCGTCGTACCCGGTGCACCTGTTCCGGCAATGGTCACCACGTTGCCCTGTTGATCGATCCGCTTGACCTTGTGGTTGCCATTGTCCGTGACATACACATGTCCATCATGGTAGTAAACACCTGTCGGCACATAGAACCTGGCGTTCGCACCTTGACCATCCTGGTCACCTTGTGAACCGCTTCCCGCCAAGGTGGTCACACCACCGTTCTGGATGCGACGGATGCAGTGGTTCTGCGCGTCAGCCACATACATCACCCCTGCGCTATCGTCGATCGCGATGCCATAGGGTGCATGGAACCTGGCAACATCGACCGCTCCGTTCACAAGGCCGGGTGAGCCATCTCCGGCATACGTACCGACCCATGAATAATTCTGTGATACGGCGCCGATGGAAAACCCCAGGGCACAAGCAATGATCGGAGAACGCATGACCGCTCTTTTCTTCAAAGCTAACGACTGTACTACTTCGTCCCGATCGCGACAAGCGTATCGGTCAGGTCGGCCTTGTCCAACAAGGCCGCATAAGCCTCTTCCACGGGTCCCGACCTTAGATCCGGCCATCGCGCCTGGCCGCCAGGTGCTCCCTGCGATAACCAGAAAAGATGATTCGCAAGCGGATATCGCTGGATCCCGGACACCTGTATGTCCCTAAAGCCGGCCAATTCCAGGTAGCGAGCCAGACTGAGCCTTGTATGTAGCACCAGGTGCTCGCTCCAGAACGTGAAGTTCCTGAAGGGCATGCATGCATAGCGGGTGATCAGCGCGTCACCAGCGTGCGGAACCTCGACGACGACCTTTCCTCCTGGGACCAGCAGTGCGTGGATGGCCTGAAGCTCCTTCAGCGGACAGGTCATATGCTCGAACACATGGAACAGCGATGCCAGTTCGAACCGCTCACCCGCTCCGGATAGCTCTTCAGCGCTGGCATGAACGGTATATCCCAGCTCCCGGAGCATTGAGGCGGCCTCTGCTTGGGGTTCCACAGCTGAGACCTTGGCCGCGATGGGCCTCACAAGATCCAGCACCCCACCAAGACCTGTACCTATGTCCACATAGCTTCGACCTGCGACAAGGTCAGAGAGCTGGCGCGCCCGACGCATGTCATCCTCCCGGGTGGCCACCAGCCCCTGAGCCCTGCCCTTGGGGTCCCAATAGGTCAGTCCCTCCTGCTCCGGATAATAGCCCGTACCGATGTGGTCGATCCGGTCGAGGAGAATGACCCCGCTTCGTTCACAGCGCCAGACCTCCACATCCGACCTGTCGCGCACTGATGGATGGAATCGCACCAGCGTATCCTCGCT
The DNA here is from genome assembly GCA_937872175.1 of uncultured Flavobacteriales bacterium. Classification (GTDB taxonomy): domain Bacteria; phylum Bacteroidota; class Bacteroidia; order Flavobacteriales_F; family PHOS-HE28; genus PHOS-HE28. Next base: position 62,916 of record CALMPI010000031.1, read on the forward strand.
GATCAGCCCCATTCGGACCAGTTCATCAAAGAGGGCATGGGTGGGTTTGGCCATGCCGGCAAAGTAAACAGCTGGGCAGTGCCTCCACGCTACTTTCGTCCGATCAACGAAGCGCATGGGTGAGGTAAAGAGGCAGGGGATCCGCAACACGCTCGTGGTCTATGTCGGCACATTGATCGGCGCGGTGAGTCTGCTGTATGTTCAGCCCGTTCTCTTGACGAAGGAGGAGCTGGGCCTCACCCGGCTCATCCTCTCGTTCGCCTCGGTGGTCGCCAGCCTGCTCTCCTTCGGGATCAGCTCGGTGACCGTTCGCTACCTGCCGAGGCTACACCATCCGGAAAGCGGGCATCGCGGGTTCTTCGGCTTCCTTGTCATGTACATGGCCATCACCTTGTTGGTCGGAACATTCGCACTGTTCCTGGCCAGCCCGTTCCTGGAGGAGATGTACGGCACGGAAAGCGGCATCTTCTCACGCCATCTTCCACATGTGCTCATCCTGTCGGCGTCATACACGCTTGTGCTGGGCTTCAATGCCTACTGCTTGGCGCTCCTGAGGTCGGTATTCCCCACGGTGGTGAATGACATCGTGCTACGCCTGATGTTCATCGCCGTCATCGTCATGTATTCCTTGGGGCTCTTCGGCGGCGGAACCTTCCTCTACCTGTTCGTGCTCACGTATACCGTTCAGGCCGCTCTGCTGCTCGCGTACATCCTCATGGTGGACAGGCCGCGGCTCATGCCCGACCTGGGCCATATCGATCGCGCGATCGGACTTCGCTCGATCCTCCGATACGCCTCGATCATTACGTTCACGTCGATCAACTCCGTCACCATCAAGTATATCGACTCCATCTTCGTTGGCCAGATCGCGGTGAGCGAGGTGGCGGTGTACAGCGTGGCGGCTTTCATCGGTCTGGTCATTGAGATCCCCTTGACAGCCTCGGAGCGCATCGCCAGTCCTGCGATCTCACATGCGTTGGCAACGAACGATCTTTCGGCGGTCCAGCGCATCTACTACCGTTCCGCTCATGGATTCCTGCTGCTCGGTGGGCTCATGTTCCTTCTTGTGGTGCTGAACGTGAAGGATGCGCTCGGTTTTCTTCCCGAGGGTTACGCCGATGGTGCCATCATCACCATGGTCATCGCTCTCGGGGCGCTGGTGAACATGGCCACGGGAGTGAACCACCCCATCCTCACAAATTCGGACCGGTATATCTACGGTTCGGTGTTCATGGTGACACTGCTGGTCGCCACGCTCGTGGGCAACGTGTTACTCGTCCCTCGCTACGGGGCTTTGGGCGCCGCCATCTCCTCCTGCTTGGCCAGTATGCTCTACAACGGATTGAAGTTCGAGTTCATCCGCCGTCACTATCGCATGCAGCCGTTCTCACGCAGCTCACTGTACATCGTCGTGATCATCGGCACGCTCTGGGCGGCGCTCGGCCTGATCGACGTCGACATCCACCCGGTGTGGCGGATCCTGATCCGGACCTTGGTGGCGAGCGGGTTGTACCTGGCAGCGCTTACGCTGTTCAGGCTTGGTGGCGGGTGGCTGGACCAATTCCCGCTTCGTTGGTCACGCATCCAGTGAATCGTCATGCTTCGTGTCTTTGTCTGCACCTCGCATCTTAGCGCGCTGCTCCTCACCCTCTACGCGAAGAGGACGCACCTGCCGGGGCAACTTGACCACCTCATCGTCGACCTGGGCGTGCGTCGTTCAAGTGTCATCGACGCTATCCGAATGGCGGCCGGGCTTCACGAATGGACGCGGATCACCAATCTGTCAGTGGAGGCCTCTGAAGAGCATTCGTTCAGACCCGGCCTCCTTCGGCGGATGATCCGTAAATGGAAGGAGGCCGCTTTCATCCGTCCGCTCTACGGCCTCCTCCTCCAGCGCTATCAGCGCCGTTCGGACCGTCGCATCATGCAACGACTGGCTGAGGAGCTACCTACCACTCCACCAGGGATGACCGTATCCCTTCACGTACATACCGAATGTCAGATCCTCCGTTCGCTTCGAACCCTCCACCCTGGTGCGGAGGTCAGCTACTTCGAGCATGGCCAAGGCGACTACATCTACTGGAATGCACCCGGAGCGGTACCTGGAAGCCTTCATGTCCTGTTCGCACATCTCTTCCGGAAATACCTCGCCGCCCGAGGTAGGGACGCGACCCAGGTCCATGATCTCGATCTGGGTGTCGATTTCGCCGGTATCGCTGAAATGCTGCTCAAGCCGGATCACTATCCGGCCAATTTCCCGGTACCGGATTCATCACCGATCGTGTTCGTTCTGCTTGAGGCTGTGGATATGTACCAGGTACCGGATCGGTTCTGGGCGGACTACATGGACAGGATCATCGAGGACCTGGGTGATGCGAAAGACCAGTACTTCGTCCTCAAACCTCACCCACATCAATCCAGCTTGTCGATCGAACGAACGATCGCTCGCTTGAAAGAGCGCGGTGTCAGGCATCACCTGTTAAAAGAAACGCATTTCGGGATCGCCGCAGAGGTTTCTTTCGCAGCATGGGCGCCGCATGTATCTCATGTGTATGCACTGGTCTCCACCGCCTGCTTCTACTTATCCGTACTTTACCCAAGTGAAAGGATCACCTACCATTATTCAACTTCCTTCCTGGAGCGATATACCCGGAACGCACCACCGATGTACAAGCGACTGTTCGGGCAGATGAAACCCCTCATCGAACAGGTCTTCGCCGAACGCTGCGTGCCCTACTGATCACAGTGTCCAGCCGTCGTCCACCACGAGGTTCTGCCCGTTGATGTATGCGGACAGGTCGCTGAGCAGGAACAGCAGGGTGCCCGTGACATCCTGCGCATCGAGCATGCCCTTGGTGAGCGCATGCTCCCGGTAGCGTTCCAGGAAAGCCTCCGGCTGTCCGTCGCGGATGCCGCCCGGGCTGATGGCGTTGCAGCGGATGCCCATCCCCGCGCAGTGGGCGGCGATGTACCGCGTGAGCATCAGCACCCCGCTCTTGATCACGGCGTACTCCACCGGCATGGTCATGTCCGTACCGGCGTACACCTCGAAGCGCGGGGCCACCACCCCGTAGATGCTGGCCATGTTGACGATGTTGCCGTGCCCCTGCCGCTGGAAATGCGCGATGAACCGCTGTGTCGCGAGGAAGTAGCCGCCTGCGTGCATGCCCACGTTCTCCACGAAGTCCGCGTAAGTGACCTCCTCGAAGCATCTTCCGTAGGCGGCGTTGCGCGGGTAGGCGTTGTTCACCAGGGCATCGATCCGACCGAAGCGCTCCACAGCGCCGGTGATCGTCCGGTCCAGCGAGGTCGCATCGGTGATGTCGCAGGCCACACCCTCCACGGCATCGCCATGCGCGGAGCGGAGGGCATCGATGGCGGACGCCGTGCGATCGCTCATCACTTCGGCCACCACCACCCGACCGCCTGCACCCACCACGGCCTCGGTGAACACCCGGCCCAGCCGGCCCGCGCCGCCCGTGATCACCACCACTTTGCCGTCCAGCAGGCCCATCTCAGTTGTGTTTGCGGAAGACCGGCTTCACGGAAGGGCCTGCGAGGTGCTTGTCGATGCCATCACCGAGCGCGGCGGCGTACACGGCGAAGGCCTTGCGCGCCGCAGTGAGCGTGAGGTCGAGCTCCGCATCGCCATGCGCGGCGGAAAGCGCCACCCACGGCATCAGCACGCCGCCCTTGATCATCTCCTGGCTCCAAAGGGTGCGGAAGGGAAGCGAGACCTCTCCGTCGGCATCGCGCGTGGTGTAATAGGGAGAGCAGCCGAAGCCGTGCGCCTCGAAGTGCGAAGCCACACCCGCCTCGGCCGCCAGCGCATTGAGGCCCTCGATCAGACGCCGACCGTAGCGCCACAGGTGGCCGGTGATGTCCTCGCTGCGGTAGATCTCCACCGTGCGGTTGAAGGCCCCGAAGGCCGACATCTCGGAACCGTGGGTGGTGCTGATGAGGAAGACGCGCTCGGCACCGGCCTGCCGGATGCCGCCCAGCTCCATGATCTCGCGCCGACCGATGAGCGCCGCCAGCGCGAACCCGTTGGCCATGCCCTTCCCGAAGGTGGCGAGGTCCGGTTCGACATCGTAGACCTTCATGGCACCCTGCAGGTCCCACCGGAACCCGGTGATCATCTCGTCCAGCACGAACACGGCACCATGCTTCGCGCAAAGGGCCTTCACCTGATGCAGGAAGTTGAGCGTACGCTGCGGGCATCCCGCACAGGAGCACGGATCGAGCAGCCCGCCGCAGGAGGAAGGACAGGGGGAAAGCGAGGTGGCCGGCTCCATCAGTACGCAGGCGATGCGCTCGGGATGCTCGGCGAAGAGCCGCTCCAACGAGCCGATGTCGTTGTAGGCGAACTTCAGCGTGAGCGCCTTGTGCTCCGCCGGGATCCCCCGGTCCATGGGCGTGCTGCCGATGAACCAATCATCGTAGGTGAAGAACGGCTGCCCGGCCGGGATGGCCACGTGCGTGCGGCCCGTGAAGGCGCGCGCGAGCTTCACGGCGGCGGTGGTGACGATGCTGCCGTTCTTGGCGAACTTCACCATGCCCGCCCAGGGGAAGAGCGAGAGCATGCGTTCGGCCGCCTCGAGCTCGGTGACGGAGGGCCTGGTGAGGTTGTTGCCCTTGCCGATCTCCGCGATGGCCGCGGCGTTCACGCGCTCGTCGGCGTAGCCCAGCGTCACCGCACGCAGCCCCATGCCGTAGTCGAGGAAGCGGCGGCCGTCGGGGTCCCATACGTAGGCCCCCTTGCCGTGGCTCAGGATGGGCGGCGCGTTGGACGGGTATTGGTCGTCGCCCCGGCTGTAGGTGTGCGCACCTCCGGGGATCGCGGCATGCAGTCGGTCGCTCCAGTTCATCGGTCGTCGATCGTTCCTTCCTGCCGGGCCTTCATCAGCGCCTCGATGATCGTGAGGTCGGTGATGTCGTCCACCTCGAACGACTTCCACTTGGGCATCACGTGGCCCAGCGTGCGCTCGTGGTAGAAGCTGCGCCGTTCGCGCAACGAGCTGGTGCGTGCGATGTACATGCTGCCCTCGAAGAAGTACACGTCATCGATCTCCTGCCGCCGTTTGAAGACGAAGCGATCCCCCTCGTAGGGCCGGATGAAGTGGGCACCGTTCATGCGGGCCAGGAAGGCGGGGTGTCCGCCTTCCGTTCGGCACACGCCCACGATGCTCTCCGCCTCGGGTGTGGACAACAGCAGGTCCATGGCGGCGAGCACGTCCGCCGCCGTGCGTTGGGGCGAGGTGGGCTCCAGCATGCAGACCAGGTCGATGCGCTCCCCCTCCTGTTCCACATGACCGAGCGCGTGGAGCACCACATCCATCGACGAGGCCGTGTCGGAGGCCAGTTCGGCGGGGCGGATGAAGGGCACTTCGGCGCCGGCGCTGCGGGCGGCTTCCGCGATGGCGGCCTCATCGGTGCTCACCACCACACGCCCGGGCCGGATGCGCGCCGCCTCCAGCGCGGCCGCCACCGACCAGGCGATCAGCGGCCGGCCCAGTAGAGGACGCACGTTCTTGCCGGGCAGCCCCTTGCTGCCGCCGCGCGCCGGGATCAGGTAGAGGACCTTCATGCCTGTGCGTGCAGCTGCCGTGTGTGCTTGATGGCGTGCAGGACCTCCAGCACATGGTCCTGCTCCGCCCGGGTGATGGTGACACTGCTGGGCAGGCTCAAGCCGGCCTGCGACAGGCGCTCGCTCACGGGGAAGGTCTGCCCAGGCCGCACGTAACGCCCGTACGGCGGCATCACGTGCAGCGGGTGGAAGAGGGGACGCGTCTCGATGCCGTTGCGCGCCATGCGATCCATCACTTCATCACGGCCGAGGCCGAAGTCATTGCCGATGAGGCAGCTGTACAGCCAGAAGCCGTTGAGCGCCCAGGGTTCCTCGGGCGGTGCGCCAAGGCCACCGATGGTCCGCAGGCCCTTCGTGTACACCGCGGCCAGGTCGCGTTTGGCCTGCACGAAGGCGTCCAACCGCTCGAGCTGGGCCACGCCGATCGCCGCCTGCACATTGGTCATCCGGTAGTTGTAGCCCACCTCCAGGTGCCAGTAGCGACGCTGCTTGTCCATGCCATGGTCGCGCAGCATCGTGGCCCGGGCGGCCACTGCGGGATCGCGGAAGAGCACCATGCCGCCCTCACCCGTGGTGATGGTCTTGTTGCCGAAGAAGCTGAAGGTGGCCGCATCGCCATGGCTGCCCACCGGTCGGCCCTTGTACAGGGCACCGAGCGCTTCGGCGCAGTCCTCCACCACCAGCAGCCCGTGCCTGCGCGCGATGGCCATCAGCTCGTCCATGTGGCAGGGATGGCCGTAGAGGTGCACCGGCATGATGGCCTTGGTGCGCGGGGTGATGAGGCGTTCCACCCCGGCGGGATCGAGCGTCCAGGTCACCGGGTGCACATCGGCGATCACGGGCGTGGCGCCGGCGTGAATGATGGTATTGATGCTGGCGGCGAAGGTGAGGTCGGGCACGATCACCTCGTCGCCCTCGCCGATGCCCAGTGCCACCAGGGCCAGGTGGATGGCCACCGTGCCGTTGCTCACGGCCAGGGCGTGCGGCATGGCGCAGCGTTCCGCGAACCCGGTCTCGAAGCGCTTCACGTAGGCGCCCTGCGAGCTGATCCAGCCCGTGCGCAGGCAGTCGGTGACGTAGTTGAGCTCGTTGCCGTCGAGCTGCGGCGCCATCACCTGGATGCGGTGCGTGCGGCGCAGGCTGGCGAAGTCGACGGGCACGCCCTGCGCATCGATCAGCGGGATGTGGCGGACGGTGCCGTTGAGCCGGGCCTGGATGTGCTCGGCGGGCGTGTCCACCGGCAGGGCGGTGAAGCTCCGCTGCATCACCTCGGCCACCGGCCGGTCCAGGGAACCGTCGGCCAGGAGCGAACGCCGGATGTCGCCATCGGTGAGCACCCCGGTAAGGCGCCCATCACCATCCACGGCGAAGCAGATGCCCTGCGCGTTGCGGTCGATCACGGCCAGCGCATCGCGCACGCTCCGGTCGTCGCGGATCAGCAGGTCGGCAAGGGTGTCGTTCATCGGTTGGTCGGGGCGCGTTCGGGAAAGAGCAGCCGCTCCATGCGGCGAAGTTCGGAAGGCGGCGTCTTCCGCGTCTCCAGCACATGCACGGCATGCCCCGAACGGTCCATCAGCGGCAGGAACCAATAGTCCGCCCCGAAGCCCTGGTTGTCGTCCACCTCGCCGCCGTTGTCACTGTGATGCACGCAGCGCACCGAAGGCAGCAGTCCGGTGGCCGCCGCCACCGGATCGAAGCCCACCGTGCGCGCGCTGACCTTCAGGTGGGCCGTGTCGAGCAGCAGACCCAGCCGTGCATCCCGGACATCCGCAAGCAGGCGCAGCTGTTCCTCCTGGTCCACGCAGAGCAGGGGGTTGGTGCCGTCGGCATAGCGGTTCACCGGGGCCAGCACGTTGTTCTCGATCAGCAGACCCGTGGGCAGATCCCACGTGCGCGCCAGCACCTGCCGCACCGCCTCGGTGAAGCGTACCCAGTGCAGCGCCCTGTCGATCCGCGCCAGCTGTTCCAGCCGTCGACCGAGCTCGCTGGGACGCGGGTCCACGCAGAAGCCGGCGTGCACCGAGAAGAAGGGCGCGCCCACCGCATGGCTCAGCTCCATGCCCTGCACGCAATGGGCGATGCTGCGGTCGCGGATGGTGTCGTCGGCGCTGCCCAGGTTCAACACGAAGGGATCGGCCGGTGCGGGGAAGTAGTTGTGCGCGAAGCGCCGCATCGGCGCGGTGCGGAACAGCTCCTCCATGTCGGGGTGGAAGGGCATGCCGCTGCTGAACTCCAGCGCCATGAACTCGCGGTCGGCCTCGGCGATCATGGCCTCGGGCGCCATGCCCGCGAAGGCCAGCGAGCTCATCACCGCCTCGCGCTTCGGCATCAGGTCGCAGGTGAGGAAGTGGATGCCCTCACCGACCCCGGCGTGCACGAAGCCATAGCGCTCGTAGAGCCGGATGGCCGTGTGATTGTCGGCATCCACCGAGAGCCTCAGCGCCGTGATGCCCATGCCCTGCGCGCTGTCCAGCAGCAGCCGCATCATGTGCGCACCGAAGCCGCGACCCCAGTGCCGCTCCTGCACCGCGATGCCCAGCCACACCACGCCGTCCTCGCGGTCGAGATGGCCGTAGGCCACCGGCTCCTCCCCGTCCATCCACAACCAGGTGCAGGCGTGCTGGTGGAGCACCTCCGGGGTGCGCGTCGCGAAATAGCGGAAGCTGCGGAGCGCGTCGCCGGCACCGTCCAGGAAGGCCTGAAGGTGGCGGGCGTCGTTGGGACCGATGCGGCGCTGGCCCATGGATCAGGGGTGCAGGTGGTCCCAGGTGAGGGCTTCATCCAGGCGGAGGGGGCGCGCCAGCCGTCGCCCTACCACGGTGTCCAGATGCTTCGGGGAGAGGCCGTTCGCGGGCCGCTTGAAACCCAGGTCGGCCCCCGATAGCACGTGGTCCGCCGGCAGCTCACGCGCGGCCACCAGGCTGCGGCGCATGCCGTAGGTGTTGGCGCGCTCGCGTTCGCTGGGCCGCTTGATGCCATCGCCCAGGCTCAGCTCCACGGCCCGGATGCCCTTCACCAGCTCGCGGAAGGCCGAAGGCTCCAGGCTGCTGCTGTGGTCCGGACCGGGCATGGCGTTGTCCAGTGTGAAGTGCTTCTCGATCATCTCCGCGCCCAGCGCCACCGCGGCGTAGCACGCGTAGTTGTCCGGCACATGGTCGCTGTACCCCGCGCGCACCCTCAGCTCGTCGCGCATGGTGAGCATGGCCCGCAGGTTGACGTCCTCCACGCGCGAGGGGTAGTCCGTGTTGCACTGCAGGACGAAGAGGTCGTTGTTGCCCGTGCTCCGGATGACGTCGACGGCCTCACGCACTTCCTGCATATCCGCCATGCCGGTGCTCACGATCATGCGGCGGCCATAGCGCGCCACCTGACGCAGGAAGGGCAGCTCCACCACCTGCCCGCTGGCGATCTTGAAGGCGTCCACGCCCAGCCCGTTCAGCAGCTCCGCATCCTCCGGGTTGTAGGGCGTGCTCATGAAGTCGATGCCCACCTTGCGACAACGGTCCTGGATGCGCGCGAAGGCCTCGCGGTCCAGCTCCAGCTTGCGCAGCATGTCGAACTGGCTTTCGGCGCGGTCGGTGACCTCCAGCTGGTAGTTCGCCTTGGGCGAGCTGGCCGTGACGATGCGCTCGGCCTTGAAGGTCTGGAACTTCACACAGTCCGCACCGGCGGCCTTCGCCTCGTCGACCAGGCGGAACGCCAGCTCCAGGCTGCCGTTGTGGTTCACGCCGGCCTCGGCGATGATGTAGGTGCGGGCCATCGGGGCCGAAGTTATCCCGCCGCGTGGATGAGCGCGGCGAGCGCCGCGGTGGCCTGCCGGCGCTCGTAGCGCGCATGCTGCCCGCCGGTGACGCCATGGTCCAGGCCGGCCTGCACCGCCTCGGCGCGGGCGACGATCCAGTCGGCCATCGCGTTCCCTTGATCCCGGGTGAAGAAGGCACCAGCCCGGCATTCGGCGATGATCCGCGCGGCATCCCCTTCCACCGGGCCAAGTCCCAGAACGGGGCGTTCCACGGCGAGGTACTCGAAGAGCTTGCCGGTGAGGATGCGCTCGTCGCCCGGGCCCTCGGGGATGACAAGCAGCAGCAGGTGCGCGGCCGCCATCTCCTCCAAGGCCTTCGCATGCTTCACGGGCGCGTTCCACACGCAGCGGTCGAGCACGCCGGCCCGCGCGGCAGCCTCACGCACCGCCTGGCCCACCTGCCCGATGAAGCGGAGCTCGATGGGCAACGGTGCACGCTTGAGGGCTTCCGCCACGGCGGAGAAGAAGGCCTGCGGTGCATAGCTGCCGGCCATGGTGCCCACATAGGTGATGCGCAGCCGGTCCGTGGGGAGCGGGTGGCGGGCGATGCCTTTGAGGTCGTCCGCATCATAGCCGTTGGGGATCACGTGCAGCCGCGGCTCCACGCCGTGGCCGTAGCGTTGCACGAAGCCCGAGCGCATGGACGGCCCCACCACCACCACCGCATCGGCCCGCTCCAGCACCGCGGCCTCGTAAGCACCGTCCAGCCGATGCGCGCGCCGGCCCTTCATCAGCTCGCGGGCGAAATAGATGTCCGTCCAGGGGTCGCGCAGGTCGGCGATCCAGCGCAGATGGGGGAAGCGTTCCTTGAGGCGGAGGCCGATCAACTGGCTGCTGTGCGGTGGCGAGGAGATCAGCACCGTGCCGATGCCTTCGCGTTCGATGAGGGGGATGGCGGCCTTCACGGCATGGCGCACCCAGCCCCGGCGCGCGTCGGGGATCATCCAATTGCCGCGCACCCAGCGCATCGCGCGCTTCATCACGCCCTCCCTCCCTCCGGTGGCGAAGCCGGCATGGGGCACCGCGCCTTTTCCACCCAGCGCGGCGAGCAGGCGCAGGGGCTCGAACGAGGGTGTGCGCACCACCTGCACCCCCGCGGGCACCTCGGCCTCGAGCGAGGGGTCCAAGGCTGGGTAGCTCGCCTGCGCGGGATCGACCGTGAGCACGATGGGGCGGAACCCATGCTGGGGCAGGTACTTCACGAACTTGAGCCCGCGCTGCACCCCCGCACCGCCGCTGGGCGGCCAGTAGTAGGTGATGAAGAGAATGGGCGTCATGCGTTCGCGGCCCGCGCCTTGCGCCAGGCCGCGAAGCCCGCACCGGCCGCCGCCAGGATGATCAGCAGGCCGCCGGCCAGGCTCAGCGTGTTGCCCAGGGCATAGGAACGGCTGGCCACGCGGAACTCCACCACGTGCTCGCCCGCCGGCACCCGCATCGCGCGCAGCACGTAGTCGGCACGCACGTGCTCCACCGGTTGCCCGTCGAGCGTGGCCTGCCAGTCGGGGCCGTACCAGATCTCGCTGAACACCACCACCCCGCCGTTCGCGCTGCGCACCGTGTAGCGGAGGGCGTTCGCCGCGTAGCTGTCCAGGGTCACGGAGGCCGAGGGGTCCGGCGTGATGGCCGCATCGCCCAGCGCCGCACGCCAGCGTTCATCCACCACGGCCACCGTGTCCGGGCCCACCTCGCCAAGCGCTGTGATCTCCGCATCGGCATCCTTCACCCAGCGCACCTCGTTCACGAACCAGGCCGGACCGTAGGCATTGACGTTGAGCAGGGCCGGGCGCGCGGGGTCGGTGATGAGGTAGCGCGTGTTGAGCATGTTCAGCACGTTCTGCCGGGCCAGCACCGCGTTCACCGAGGTCATGGTGGCGCCCTCGCCGAAGGCCCCGCCGATGGCGGCCATCTCGGGCCCCAGGTGGAACTCGATGAGGTCCTGGTAACGCTTCAGCTTGGCCCCGTGGTAGCCGCCCACGCTCTTGTGGAAGTAGCTCACGCGGCTGTCGTTGAACGGGTTCTGGAAGGTGAGCACGCGGAAGTGGCTGTTGCGGCGCAGCGCGGCGAAACGGGCGAGCGTCTCCTCGTCCTTGCTCACCATGCGGTCGCGCCCCTTGTTGTCCTGCTTGCGCGCCTTGAGGCGGGTCACCGTGGCTTCAGCGTCGGCCCGTGAAGCGGCGTTCTCCTCCTGCTGCAGGATGGCCAGGTCCGCCGCGGTCGGTTTGAAGGGCAGCGCGTTGGCCGCGGGTTCCTCCCACATGCGGTAGCGGCCGCCGTCCTTCTCGTTGTTCACGTAGCGCTTGTCCACCGCCCAGAGGTCGAAGAGCACGAGCGCACCGAGGCCTGCGAGCAGCGCCATCTTGGGCACGCGCCCCCGGCCGAACAGGAACAGCAAAGCGCCGCCGGCCACGATGAAGAGGAGTCCGCGCCAGGCATCGGCGGCGGCGATGCCCGCACGATGCTCCTTGAGGGCGTCCACAGCGGCCTGCAGGCTGCCCACGTCACCGGTCTCGGCCTGGGCACTGAAGCGTGCGCGTTCGGCATCGCTCACCAGGTCGGTGAAGGTGCCCGGCATCACCGCGAAGAGGACCATCAGCAGCGCCAGCACGCCCGCCGGGACGAGGAAGGCGCGCTCCCGCGCACGGTCCCAACGTCCCTCCTTCACCACCTTGTCCAGGTACAGCACGGCCAGCACCGGGGCGGCCAGCTCCACGATCACCAGGATGATGGTGACCGCGCGGAACTTGGCGTAGCCCGGCACGTGGTCCAGAAAGAAGTCGGTGAGCGGCATCCAGTTGCGGCCCCAGCTGAGCAGCAGCGTGAGGAACAGACCGCTGAAGAGCGCGTATGGCAGCGGCTCGCGCCAGAGAACCAGCCCGGCGAGCAGGTACGCCAGGACCAACAGCGCGGCGAGCATCGGGGAGGTGATGCTGATGAGCACCCCGATGAGCGGCAGCGCCGCGAGCACCCACCAGCGCGCTGGGCCTTCCGTGCGGGCCAGCATCAGCAGCAGAAGCAGCATCACCAAGGCGCCGAGGTAGACCGGGCCGCTGGTGAAGCTCTGGTCGCCCCAGTAGCTGTTCACGTAGCCCCCCCCGCCGTATACCTCGTTGAGGTAGCGCTTGAGCCCGGGGTCGGAGATGGCCGCCAGTTCCTCGCGAGTGGTGATGAGCGAACCTGAATCGCCGCCCTTCGCGTTGGGCACCAGGAAGGTGAAGGTCTCCTGCTTGCCGTAGCTCCAGGCCGTTACGTAGTCCCGGTCCAGCCCCTTGGTGCGGATGTCCGCCGCGCTCTCCCCGTCGGGACCGATGGTGAGCTCACTGGGGCCGCGGGTGGTGTGGGTGCCGTACTCGGCGGTGCCCCAAAGGACACCCGCATTGGCCATCACGGCCAGTACCACGGCCACCAGCCCCAGACCGGCCCGGCCGAGCAGGTCCATCGCACGCCCTTCACGGATGAAGCGGAGCGCCTCCGCCAGCGCGAACAGCAGCAGCACCATGGCCAGGTAGTAGGTGACCTGCAGGTGGTTGGCGTGCACCTCCAGCCCCAGGAAGAGCGCCAGCAGGGCCGCGGCCGGGAGTTTCGCCCCGCGGAAGAGCGCCCAGGTGGCGCCCAGCACCAACGGCATGTAGCCGATGGCGGTGGCCTTGGTGTTGTGGCCCGCCTCGAAGATGATGATGAAGTACGATGAGAACGCGTAGGCCAGCGCGCCCACGACGGCCACCCCGCGGTCCACCCCCAGCATGGAGAGCAGGATGAACATGCCGATGAGGTAGAGGAAGACGCTGCCGGCCGGATGCGGCAGGAAGCCATGGAAGAGCCGGTCCACCCACTTGAGCACGTCGCCCTTCCACACCACGCTGATCTGGTAGGCGGGCATGCCGCTGAACATGCTGCCCGTCCACAGCGGCTCCTCGCCGTCGTGGGCGTCGCGGTGCTCGATGATCTCCTGCGCGCCGCCCAGCCAGTTGCGCTGGTCGCCCTGCACCATGCGTTTGCCCTCCAGCAGGGGGCTGAAGTAGGCGAGCGGCAGTGCGATGAACAGCAGCACGGCCAGCCCGATCGGCAGCCATTTCCTCAGGTCCTTCATCGGTTCGGGGGTCAGCGGATCTCTTCGTAGTCGGCGTCCTCGATGCGGCCACCGCCGTGGTGCACGCCACCGCGCTCATCGGCCCGCTCCACACGCACGTCGCCGCGGGGGCGTTCGTCGCGGGCGGCCCAGTGGGTGCCGGGCGGGCGGCCCTGGCGGGCCTGCTGCATGCGCAGCACCAGGCGCAGGGCCAGCCACAGCACCACCAGGATCAGGACGATCCGCAGGGTGCCGGTCGCGCTCAACAGCATCAGGCCGGTCATGGCGGCCAAAGATAGCCGGACCGCCTTGGCCTCCGGGACCGTTGCCGTACCTTCGCGGCGCCGTTCGTCCGCATGCCCCGTTCCGGCGTTGCACGGCCGATGGCGAACCCCACCCTCCCCATGTCCTCCTTCGATGCGCTGGGTCTCCGGCCCGAGCTTCTGTCCGCGTTGCGCACGCTGGACTTCCACACCCCCACCCCCGTCCAGGAACGCGCCATCCCCCTGCTGCTGAACAGCGACCACGATGTGGTGGTGCTGGCGCAGACCGGTACGGGCAAGACCGCCGCCTTCGGCCTGCCCCTGCTGCAGCACATCGATCCCGCGCACCGGCGGGTGCAGGCCCTGGTGCTGGCGCCCACGCGCGAGCTCTGCGTGCAGATCACCGGCGACCTGGAGCGCTTCGCCGCCGAGCTCAACGGCGTTCGGCCCGTGGCCGTCTACGGCGGGGCCAACATCCGCGAGCAGATGCGGGCCATCCAGCGTGGCGCCCATGTGGTGGTGGCCACCCCGGGCCGCCTGCTCGACCTCCTCGGCCGCGAGGCCGTCGACCTCTCCCACGTGTCCACCGTGGTGCTCGACGAGGCCGATGAGATGCTCAACATGGGCTTTCAGGAGGACCTCACCGACATCCTCAGCAACACGCCGGCCGACAAGCGCACCTGGCTCTTCAGCGCCACCATGGGCAGCGAAGTGCGCCACATCGCCAAGCGATACATGCGCAACAGCGAGGAGGTGCAGGTGGGCGAACGCAACGTGACGGCCTCCGCCATCCAGCACCAGTACTGCGTGGTGCACGCCCGCGATCGCTACGGTGCGCTGAAACGCTTCGTGGACGCCGACCCCGACCTCTTCGCCATCGTGTTCTGCCGCACCAAGCACGAGACCCAGGACCTCGCCACCCAGCTGGTGAAGGAAGGCTATGTGGCCGATGCCATCCACGGCGACCTCAGCCAGGCGCAGCGCGACCACGTGATGGGCCGCTACCGGGCACGCACCCTGCAGCTGCTCATCGCCACCGACGTCGCCGCGCGCGGCATCGACGTGAACGATGTGACGCACGTGATCCACTACGACCTGCCGGGCGAGGCCGAGAGCTACACCCACCGCAGCGGCCGCACCGCCCGCGCCGGACGCACCGGCATCTCGCTGAGCATCCTTGGCGTGCGCGACGTGCCCAAGGTGCGGCAGCTGGAGCGGATGCTGAACACGCACTTCACCTACGTGCGCGTGCCCGGCGGCGCTGACATCGGACGGGCCCAACTGCGCTCCTTCCTGCGCCGGCTCAAGGAGGCCGATGTGGAGCATGAGGCCCTGGCCGACCTGATGGCCGTGGCCCAGGAGGAACTGAAGGACCTCGACCGCGACGCGCTGCTGCAGCGCTTCATGAGCGTCACCTTCGCCCGCATCCTGGACCAGTTCCGCGAGGCGTACGACCTCAACATCGACATGAGCCGCAAGGACCACAGCGCCCGCCCCGAGCGACAGAGCTCGCGCGAGCGCTTCGCCACCGGCCGGCAGCTCTTCATCAACCTGGGCAGCGCGGACGGCTTCGACAAGGGCCGCATGCTCGGCTACATCTGCGGGGTGAGCGGCATCGGCGGCGAGCACATCGGCCGCATGCTCATCAAGGACGTGTATTCCTTCATCGATATCGAGCCGGCCTGGTTCGACCAGGTGTTCAACGCGTTCAAGGGCGCCGACCACCGCGGCCGCAAGGTGCGGGTGGACGAGGCACAGGGCGCGCAGGGCGGCGGCGACAAGCCCCGCCGCAGCGATGGCCCACGCCAGGGGTACGGTCCCCGGAAGCCCCACCGCGGCAGCAAGCCCTACGCGGCGAAGGGTGGCTCGCGGAAGTGGTGATCGATCACCCGAGCTTGCGCAAGGCCTCCCGCCGGCTGAGCGGAGACAGGGGTTGCCGGGCCACGAAGGCCTTCACCGCCCCCGGATCGGTGGCCGCCAGTTCGCGCAGCGCCCACCCGATGGCCTTGCGGATGAAGAAGTCCCGATGATCCGCGTGACGCGCGATGTTGCCGAACAGCAAGGCGCGGTCCGTGTCCTCCTTCCACCGGTTCTGGAACAGGATGGCCGTACGGTTCAACCAAAGGTCCGGGCCGGCGATCCAGCGTTCATTCCATCGCGCGATCGCCTGCGGATGACGCTTCAGGACCACGCCGACGACGTGCACCGCCAGCGCGTCCACCGTGTCCCACCAGCTCTTCGTGGCGATGAGCTCCTCCACGAACGGGAGGTCGTCCGGGGTGAGCCGCTTCGCCTGCTTCATCAGCAGGTCCAGGGCCGTGTGGTGCCATTCGCGCTCGGGCTGCGCGAAGGCGGAGCGGGCGATCGCCTGCAGGTCCTCCGGTGAGGGCGTTCCATGATCCGCGAGGTGCGCCTTCAACAGGGCCCGCCGGTCCGGGGCCTTGATGCCGAAGAAGGGCGCGATGTGCTTCATGTAGACCTCCATGGCCGCGGCGTTCGCAGGACAGCGGTGCGCCTCGAACAAGGCGGCCAGCGGCTTCAACCACGGATGCAGCGCCACGCGCCGTCCCGCGGTTCTCATGGGCGGATGATGTTGGCCAGCAGCAGGTCGATCAGCGGCTCCACCGCGTCATGCGCCAGCACGCGGGTGCTGCCATGCAGGAAACCGTCGCGCTCCATCCGCGCCATCTGCTCCAGCAGCGGTGTGTAGAAGCCGTTCACGTTCAGCAGGCCCATGGGCTTGGCGTGCAGGCCCAGCTGGCGCCAAGTGAGCAGCTCGAAGAGCTCGTCCAGCGTGCCGAAGCCCCCGGGCAGCGCCATCACCGCCTGGCTGCGCTCGTGCATCACCAGCTTGCGCTCGTGCATGTCCTTCACGGTGATGAGCTCGCTGACCCGCTCGTGCGCCAGCTCGCGTTCGGTCATGAAGCCCGGGATGACGCCCACCACGCGGCCGCCCGCCGCCATCGCCGCATCGGCCACGGCGCCCATCAGCCCCACATGACCTCCGCCGTACACCACGCCCAGGCCGCGGCGTGCGAGGCCCGCGCCCACCCGGGCGGCCACTTCGGCATAGTGCGGATCATGGCCACTGGAGGCCCCGCAGAACACGGCGACATGCACCATGCGGCCAAAGTAAGCGGAGGCTACAGCTTGCGGAGATCGAGGGTATAGGACAGGCTCAGGATCCAGCGCCGGTCGGGGCGGCGACGTCCATGCTCCAGGTCGTGCACCACCGCGACGCCCACGGCGTGCGCCTTGGCCGGCCTCCAGGTGGTGCCGATGCGGAAGCGCGTCGCGTCGTGGCGCCGACCCTCGCGGCCCAGCTCGCTGAAGAACTCCACCATCAGCTCCGGGTCGAAGCGGAACCCCCGGATGTCGTAGCCCAGGTCGATGCGGTTGCGGACGGTGTTCCTGCGCAGGCCCTCCGATCCGAAGGTGTGCTGGTAGCTCAGCCGGTACCCCAGGTCGAACCGGCCCACGCGGTCGCCCACCTGTGCGAACAGCCCGAAGCGGTGGCGGTCGCGATCACGCACCCGGGCGGCGAAACGCTGTTCAGCGGCCACATCCACCAGGCGATGCAGCTTGTAGCGGATCTGCCCTTCCAGGATGAACTGGCGGCCGCGCGCAAGCTCGTCACCGGTGCGGTAGCCCAGCTCCCCGGCGAACCGGAACCGCTTGGCCTGGTCCTTCCCCAGCCAGCCCTCCAGAATGCCCGGCGCACCCCCCACCACCGAGCCCTCCAGCCACAACTGCCCGGACCGGCGCGGCTCCACGCGCTCCTGGGCGGCGACATGCAGGACGGGCCAGACGACCATTAGGAGGAGGAACGCGCGAAGCATGGCGGATGAACACTCCAACTGACGTTCGGTTCGCCCCGTCCGCGAACCGCCGTCACCGAAGGACATCATCGGAACTGCGACGTGCTGCGGACCGGTCACGGTCATCTGCGCACCGCCTCACGAACCACCCTGAACCCGATGTCCGGATACGCGATGAAGTCCCAGCGGTCTTCGTGCACCCCGTATGACGGATGGGCGGTCGGGTCACCGAAGGCCACCATCTTGCGCCGCCGGGCGAAGGGATCGCCCTCGGTGCAGGGATAAGCGTATCCGAAGCGCTGGCAGGTGAGGCCGCTGTCGTCCTTGGCGTTGATCAACCAGCATCCCGGACCGTCCGTGGCGATGAGGTCCTGCTGCCGGGCCAGGAGCCACTCGCCCAACGCGGGCAGCCGATAGCTGAAGCCTTGGGCGGCATCGCGCTGGCTGAGCCATTGGCAATAGGCCGCGGCCTCCACCCAGGTGAGGTTCACCGCAGCATCACCTGCTTCGCCCTGCCGTGCACCGCCCCCCTTGGCGAAGTGGGTCACGAAGGCGCGGTACTCCTCCACCGTCACCGGGGCACTGATGGCGAACGCCGCCACCTCGATCGCGCAGCTGTCCTTGTTCACGAGCAGATCGCCCACCCGCACCCGGCCCGCAGGAACCGGGGTGAAGGTCTGTGCCACCAGCACGGAAGCACCGAACAGGGCTGCGGTCAGGATCAAGGGACGCATGGGCCGCAAGATCGCACCGGATCCGTTCGCCGCCGGTCCGGCGATCGTGGAAAAGTCCACCGCGACCGGCCACGATCACACGTCCCGGGTCGGAACACCCGACCCAGCCGGGCCATCTTCGCGGAACGGCACAACGGTTATTTTCACACCACAATTCCATCCGCATGCTCCACCGATACGCGACCCTCGCCCTGCTCCTTGGCGCGCTCCACGCCGACGCGCAGTATTGCTCTCCCTCCTTCGCCAACGGCTGCTTCAGCTGGCAGAACCAGAGCCTCACGCTGGGTACCATCAACTGGACGGCCGGCAGCGACTGCTTCACCAGCGACTTCACGAACCTCAGCACGGTCCTCACCCCCGGGGTCGCGGAGCCGATGACGGTGACCAGCGGCAACTGGACCGGCTGCGCCGTGTGGGTGGACCTGGACAACAACGGCGCGTTCGAGGATACCGAGAACCTCTACTACAGCTACGTCGGCGGATCGCCCAGCTACACCTACTCCTTCTCGATCACCCTGCCCGCCAACACACCGGCCGGCAACTACCGCATGCGCGTGATCGCGCCCTGGGGCTCCGATGGCTTCCTGGATACGAACACCAACGGCTACGGTCCGTGCGGCGCTTTTCAGTACGGCAACTTCAACGACTTCACGGTGGTGGTGGGCGGTACGACCGGCGTCGGAGCCCTATCCGCCACCGAGGCCGGTCCGGTGCTCTTCCCCAACCCGTGCACCGAGCGCCTCTCCATCCAGTGGCCCGGACCGGGCGTCGGACCGCTGACCCTGATCGGCCCTGACGGTCGGATCATCCGCACGCTCAACGGCACCGACCGTGCACCCCTTCGCACGATCGATGTCTCGGGACTGGCATCCGGTACGTATGCCCTCACCGGCGCCGGACGGACGCTGCGCTTCTCCAAGGAGTGAGGCGCTTCAGGGACGGGCGATGACCACCACGCTGGCGCGCTCGCCGGCGGCCGTAGCGATCCGCAGCGCATAGCATCCTCCTGCAAGCGACCGTACGTCCACTGCGGCGGAAGCATCAGGGCGTTGTTCCAGGACCATTCGGCCCTGCATGTCATACATCCGAACGGTGCCAGTGCCTGTGATGCCGGTGAGCATCACCCGATCGCACGCGGGGTTCGGGAACACCCTGATCCCGGAACCCCGTTGCGGATCCTGGATGCCGATCGTGGAACAGCCATCGACGAAGTTGTTCAAGGGCCAGGTGGTGAGCGGGCGATCGAGCCGCAGCATCGGTTTCGGCCCGAGGGCTTCCAAGGGGAACGACAGCGTATCCGGCAGGTGGTCCGTTCGGATGAGTGTGAGCGGAAGCAGATCGCAGGCGGGTACGCCGTTCGCATCCAGCTTCTTCACCTGGAACGCCTGGTGCACATTGTCGTCCGTTCTGCGCGTCTCCCCGCAGGCGATCCCACCGTCGGAGGTAGTGATGATGCAGCGGCTCAGCTCCTGGTGACCGCCGCTGTACGCGCTGGACACCACTCCTCCCGTCGCGTCGAGCCGGATCAGCGGGGTCGCTTCATCATCGCCCGACGCGCTCACCTGCTCGCCGACAAGGAAGCGATCCCCATCGGGCAGCTGCACATAATCGTACATCCAAAGCTCGCTTCCAGCGGCGTCGCGGTAGGCCTGCGCGGCCACGGCACCGCCCAGGCTGTCCAGCACCATGTGGAACGCGCCGCGGTAGAAGGTGGAGTCCATGTACACACCGGTCCAGGAGAAGCGGCCATCCGCCTCCCGCTGCAGGCTGTGGATCGTGAGGGTCGTATCGGGGAGCACCCACACCCGGTCCTGGATCACAGCACACATCGTGTCGAGGAGGGCGACGCGCGAAAGCTCGTACTTGGTGGCCGCCGCGATGGCGTATCCACCACCGGGGATCAGCACAAGGTCCCTGGCCTCATCCGGACCGGAGTAGCCAAGGGCCCGCGTCCATAGCAGGCCGCCAGCGCTGTCCACCTTCATGATGAAAAGGTCCCGTGTGGCCGGATCACCCGTGGAGCCCAGCAGGTGGAGGGCGCCATCCGCGTCCCGGCGCACGCTGCGGCCGATCACCGTCTCATCGGGGTCGTAGGCGCGGTAGCGATGGCTCCATACCACGCCACCGGCCGCATCGAACTTGAAGAGCGACAGGTGCATCCGCTGCGTCGCCGTTTCGCGCACATGACCGAGCAGGATCACGCCACCATCCGGATCGGCCACGGCATCGGCGATGTACTCGGACCAGCCGCTGCCACCGGTGTACGTCAGGCCCCAGACCAGGGAACCGGTGGAGGAGAAGCGCACCGCGAACTGATCGGAGTTGCCCGGCTCTGTGCCGTTCCCGGCGATGACCAGGTCCCCGTTGGTGGCTTCGATCACCGCATTGACCTGGCCCCCGGAATAGCCATCGTGCGCGTACGAGGTGAACACCGGCTGACCTGCGGTCCGGATGCTTGCGATCGCTGCCAGGAGGCACAGCGCCCCGCCTGCAGCGGTGGACCGGACGGAACACATTGGACGGGCAAGGTAATGAGCCGGTCCTCGCGGAACGGCTCGCCCCGGCGCGCCCTTGGAAGCGAAGAAGGCGGCCCGTTTGGGCCGCCCTCTTTGTATGCAGGTTCTCCTGGTGCTTACTTCTTCAGGTCGAAGCGGTCCAGCTCCATCACCTTCACCCAGGCCTTCACGAAGTCCTTCACGAACTTCTCCTTGCTGTCGTTCTGGGCGTACACCTCGGCGATGGCGCGCAGCTGCGAGTTGCTGCCGAAGACCAGGTCCACGCGGGTGCCGGTCCACTTCAGCTCGCCGCTCCTGCGGTCGCGGCCCTCGTAGGTGCCGGTGTGGCCGTTGCTCAGCGCGGTCCACTTCGTACCCATATCGAGGAGGTTCACGAAGAAGTCGTTGGTGAGCTGACCGGGCTTGCTGGTGAGGACGCCGTGCTTGCTGCCGCCGGTGTTGGCGCCCAGCACGCGCAGGCCGCCCACGAGCACCGTCATCTCCGGCGCGCTCAGGGTGAGCAGTTGGGCCCGGTCCACGAGCATCTCCTCAGCGGGGATGCTGTAGAGCTTCTTCTGGTAGTTGCGGAAGCCATCGGCCTGGGGCTCCATCACGGCGAAGCTCTCCACGTCGGTCATCTCCTGGCTGGCATCGCCACGGCCGCTGTTGAAGGGCACGGTGATGCTGAAGCCCGCATCCTTGGCGGCCCTCTCCACGGCGGCACATCCGCCCAACACGATCAGGTCGGCCATCGACACCTTCTTGCCACTGGCGGTGAACTCGGCCTGGATCTTCTCCAGCGCGCCCAGCACCTTGCCCAGCTGCGCGGGGTCGTTCACCTCCCAGAACTTCTGCGGTGCCAGACGCACGCGGGCACCATTGGCACCGCCACGCTTGTCGCTGCCACGGAAGGTGCTGGCACTGGCCCAAGCCGTGGCGACAAGCTCGCTCACGCTGAGGCCGCTGGCGAGGATGCTGCTCTTCAGGGCCGCCACGTCCGCATCGGCCAGCTTGGTGCCGGCGGGGACCGGGTCCTGCCAGATGAGGTCCTCCTTCGGCACTTCGGGACCGAGGTAGAGGCTCTTGGGGCCCATGTCGCGGTGCGTGAGCTTGAACCAGGCGCGGGCGAAGGCGTCGGCGAAGGCCTGCGGATCCTTATGGAAGCGACGGCTGATGGGCTCATAGATCGGGTCGAAGCGCAGCGAAAGATCCGCCGTGGTCATCGCCGGGCGGTGCTTCACATTGGGGTCGTGCGCGTCGGGGATCATGTGCTCGGGCTTCACATCCTTGGCCAGCCACTGCCAGCCGCCGGCGGGGCTCTTCACCAGTTCCCACTCGTAGCCGAAGAGCATGTCGAAGTAGCCGTTGTCCCACTTCGTAGGGTTGGGCTTCCACGCGCCTTCCAGGCCGCTCGTGATGGTGTCCTTGCCCATGCCGCTGCCCATGGAGTTCTTCCAGCCGAAGCCCTGCTCCTCGATGGCAGCGCCTTCTGGTGCGGCACCCACATGCGATTCCGGACCGGCACCGTGCATCTTGCCGAAGGTGTGACCACCGGCCGTCAGCGCCACCGTCTCCTCGTCGTTCATGGCCATGCGCTTGAAGGTCTCGCGCACGTCGCGGCCGCTGGCCACGGGATCGGGGTTGCCATCGGGGCCCTGGGGGTTCACGTAGATCAGGCCCATCTGCACGGCCGCGAGCGGGTTCTCCAGGTTGCGCTCACCGCTGTAGCGGCTGTTGGGCTTGTCGCTGGTGGCGAGCCATTCGCCCTCGCTGCCCCAGTAGATGTCCTCCTCCGGGGCAAAGATGTCCTCACGACCACCGCCGAAACCGAAGGTCTTGAAGCCCATGCTCTCCATGGCCACGTTGCCGGCGAGCACCAAGAGGTCGGCCCAGCTGAGGCTGTTGCCGTACTTCTGCTTGATGGGCCACAGCAGGCGGCGTGCCTTGTCCAGATTGCCGTTGTCCGGCCAGCTGTTCAGCGGGGCGAAGCGCTGGTTGCCATTGCCGGCGCCACCGCGACCATCGGCGGTGCGGTAGGTGCCCGCGGCGTGCCAGGTCATGCGGATCATGAGGCCGCCGTAGTGGCCCCAATCGGCCGGCCACCACTCCTGCGAGTCGGTCATCAGCTTGGTGAGGTCGGCCTTCACGGCCTTGAGGTCCAACTTCGAGAAGGCCTCGCGGTAGTTGAAGTCCGGATCCAGCGGGTTGCTCACCTTTTGGTGCTGGTGCAGGATGCTCAGGTCGAGCTGCTCGGGCCACCAGTCCTTGTTGCGGCGGCCGCGGCCGGCCACGGGAAGGGCTTGCGCGCCATGCATCACCGGGCACTTGCCGGTGGACTGTGGGGTGACGCCCTCCAGCGGGGCGCCATGGTGATGATGTTCGTGTGACATGGTCGTTGGGTTTAACTGCACGAAAGCCCAAGGCCGGCCTTCGCAGGGTTCGGTCGTCCGGTCGTTCCTGATCGCCGGCAAGGTCCGGCGTGGAGGGCGAAGCTAGCCTGACGATCATCATCGAGCGTTTCGATAGTTTCGATGTCGATATCGACCATGTCTAATGACCCTCCAGCAGCTCCAGTACATCGTGGCCGTGGCCGACAGCGGCCAGTTCAGCAAGGCCGCGCGCCATTGCCACGTCACCCAGCCCACGCTCACCATGATGGTACGCAAGCTGGAGGATGAGCTCGGCGTCACCCTCTTCCAGCGGAAGGTGCAGCCGGCCCGGCCCACGGCCGAGGGCGCGGTGCTGATCGATCAGGCGCGCGTGGTGCTGCGCGAGGCGGGCCAGTTCCGCGACCTGGTGAAGGAGCTGCGCACCGGCACCTCGGGCACCTACCGCATCGGCATCCTCCCCACGCTCGCGCCCTACCTGCTGCCGCTCTTCTTGGAACGCTTCGCCGACGCGCATCCCGAGGCGGGGCTCTCCATCGATGAGCGCAGGACCAGCCGCATCCTCAAGGGCCTGCGCAGCGGCCAGCTCGACATCGGCATCCTGGCGGGACCTGTCGATGACGACGACCTCGAAGCGATCACGCTCTTCCACGAGCCCTTTCTCGTTTACCTGCCCGATGGCCATGCCCTGCTGAAGCGAAAGCGGATCGCCGCCAGGGACCTGCGCAAGGCCCCGCTGTGGGTGCTGAGCGAGGGCCATTGCCTGCGCGACCAGGTGCTCAGCGTGTGCCAGCAGCCCAGCGCCGCCGGCCACCGCAACATCCATTACAGCACCGGCAGCATCGAGACGCTCAAGCGGATGGTGGGCAGTGGCAACGGGCTCACGCTCGTCCCCGAGCTGAGCGTGCGCGGGGACGAACGCAACGTGCGCCGCTTCGAGGCGCCCGAGCCCGTGCGCGAGGTGGTGCTCGTGGTGCGCAGACCCTTCGTGCGGCGCAAGGCCCTCGACGCCCTGGCGGAAGCGATCACCGCATCGGTGCCGAAACGGTTCAGGAGCGTGGAGAAGGCGGTGGTGCCGGTGGTCGGGTGATCAACGACCGATCACCATCCGAGACCCACTTCGTCCAGCCTTGCCAGCGCCCGACGCGCCTCCCACCGCTTGGTGGCGAACATCCACCACAGTCCGCCAGGGACCGCGAGGACCAACAGGAGCATGGACCAGCGCGCACCCTCCATGGCGTGCGTGCGCACCACCTGGACCAGGAAGCCGACCGTGACCAAGGTCGCGATCAACGCCACCCGTGCCGGCCACGGCGAAGGCATGCTGTCCGAGCCCGCCGTGAGGTCGCGGAAGGCCAGGGTATCAAACTCATTCCGGCCACCGCGCCCGACCATCGCTTCCACGCGATGACCAGGCCGTACGGGCGTTCCCGCGCGCTCGTCCACCAGAACGCGCTCGCCGTCCTCCAGTTCGATCACGAAGTACACCACCGTGTGGTGGCCCTCGCGCGACAGGTCGTCCCGCGACCGGTTGCGCTCCTTGTGCTTCACGGTACCGCGGATCACGCGCGTCCCGGCCCAGGGTCCGAGCGAACGCTTCAACAGCTTCCACCGCGCACCGTGCCCTTGGTCCGTATGCCCGTTGTAGATCGAGGTGACCAATACACCGTCAGCGGCCAGCTCCATGACCACCTCGTCACCAAGGTTCAGGCCCAACCGCGCGGTCTCCCGCAGCTCCAGCTTCAGCTGCCGGTCACCCACGGTGAGGTGATGCCTCCGCATCCGGATGCCGTCATCGTCGAAGTACGTTGCCTGGTCAAGCTTGGTGATACGCCCCTGCATGGTCATCGGTCGCTGCCGCAAGATCGGCGTTCGTGCCTTCCGGGTGCACGGCTATCTTGCGGCCGATACCGGCGCGAGCACGACCTGACCCGCGCCCTCGTTCACCCCGGGCCGCGTGGCGGTCCCAGAGCGGGATCCCGCATCCGCTCGGTCAGGTCGGTCCATCGGCGTTCCGGTCAACACGGACGATGGACCATCCCCGATACCGCAGATCACCATGACCCACCGCAGCCTTTCCATCCTTGCCGGCATCAGCTACTGGATCATCTTCTTCGCGGCCATCTTCGCCAACTTCATGATGCTCGAGCGCATCAAGGCCGACCCCGTGGCGGCGGTCACCGACCAGCATCTGCTCGTGCGTAGCGGCATCGTCGCGTTCATGGTCACCGTGGTGTTCGATGTGGTGGTCGCCTGGGCGCTCTACGTGCTCTTCAAGGACCACGCGCTCGCGCTGCCGGCCATGCTCTTCCGTATGATGCACGCCGCCATCATGGCCGTGGCCGTCTTCGCGCTGCCCTTTGTGCTGCTCGAGCGCACCGCCCAGGCGATCCTGCATCAAGTGGAGGTCTTCAACACCATCTGGCTCATCGGCCTTTTCTTCTTCGGCTTCCACCTGCTGCTCCTTGCCCGCATCCTGGGCCGGCCGCGCTTCATCGCCATTTTCCTCACCATCGCGGGGATCATGTATGCTGTGGACACGTGCGCACATTTCCTCCTTGCCGACTACGCTGCGTACGCGGGGACCTTCCTCCTGCTGGTGGCCGTTCCCAGCATCCTGGGCGAAATGGCCTTTGCCGTGTGGCTGCTGGTGAAGGGTGGGAAGTCGGCCCGTACCTGACCATTGATCAACGGGCCTGCGGAGGAGGCGCATACCGGCTGCGCCGCACCACCTTTGCCGCCGATCCGGTGCGCAACAGGACGCGCAATGCCCTGCGCTTGTCAGCCGCCCGCGCGTAGTACGCCGCCGCGATGCGCTCGCCCATGAAGTAGCCCAGGTCCGCCGGGCGGTCCTTGCTGGCGGGCCCCTGGTACAGCCAGTCCGAAATGGCGTTGCCCCGCATGGCCCCTTGGAACTCCAGCCAGAGCGCGGCTTCGTGGGCCATGCCGTAGGCCTGCAACTGCTCGTTGATGCTGACGCCGGCCACTTCACGCGCCACCAGGTCCGCCGTTCCCTCCATGAGCGCCTGGGTGCGCAGGCGGCTGGTGAGCAGGCCCCACACCGCCCGTGGGCCGATGCGCTGGCGGGTATGCACCGCCTCGTGCGCCACAAAGGCCACCGACTGGTCCGTGGGGCGTATCGCACTGCGCAACCAGCTGCTCAGCTCATGCGTGTCCGTGGTGCTGTCCGCGCACACGATCTCCGAACCGATCAGGATCCGATCGCCCGAAACGGTTCCACCCGTGGACAGGCGACCGATGGCAAAGCAGACATCAGGCCGCTTGAAACCCGGCAGCTCGCGCTCGTAGCGGTCCAGCACGGCATCGATCGCAGCTTCCCGCTCGTGGATGCGCAGGGTGTTGGGCCGCACCGAGGACCAAAACGCGCTGTGCCAGGCCGCATCGGCATAGTGCTCGGCCCCGAGGTCACGCACCTTCATGAAGCGTTTGAGGCCCTCGGAGGCGCGGTCCAGGTACAGGCGCTGAAAACAGGCCACACTGTCCGCACGGTCCTTCGCCGTGGTCAACGCATCGTACGCCTCCCAGAAACGCGGGATGTCCTCGGTGATGATGCGCTGGGCCTGCAAAGGGCCACAGAGCGGAACGAGCAAGGGAAGCCATCCAAGGCGCATGACCGAAAGTAGCGAAGACGACCGCTTTCTGCGCATCGTCCGCTGTGGATGGCTCATTCTCACCGCCGCACATACTCGCTCTGCACCAGCCCTCCGGGGAAGCTGCGGCTCTCCACCAGCCGCAACGGAATGTCCTGCTCCAACGCTCCGAAGAGCCGGATGCCCTGCCCGATCAGCACAGGCACCTGGGTGACGATGAGGCGATCGATCAGACCCGCGCGCAGAAAGCGTTGCACGGTGCCACCACCGTCGATGTACAGGTGCGTGTAGCCCCGCCCGGCCAGCTGGCGCACCACCTCCTCGGGCGTGGCGTTGAGCGATTCCACATCGGCACCTTGCGCCTTAACAGCACTGAGGTCCACCGCGCCGCTGCTGAGCACGAAGACCTTCTTCGTGAACGGCCACTGCCCGAAGCCCTGCACCACCTCATAGGTGTGGCGGCCCATCACCAGCGCATCCACGCCGGCCATGAAGGCCTCGTAGCCGTGATCGCCCATCGGAGCGCTGCCATCGCCCTCCAGAAAATCCAGCGCACCATCAGTGCGCGCGATGAAGCCATCGAGGCTGAGGCCGCAGAAGACAGAGCAGATGACGGGCATGCCCGCAAAGATCGTGGTGATGCAGGACGGACGGCACAAGGCCATCCGGTCCGCGCACGCCACCTATCTTCAACCTCCGTGATCCACTCACAGCTCATCCCATCCATGAGAACGTTCCTCGCCGCACTGCTCTGCTGTGTGCTTACACGCACCTGCCCCGCGCAACCCTTCCAATGGGTGTCCACCCTGGGCGATGTCGGTGTGGACCGCACCGAGCGCATCGCCACCGACCCTTCGGGCAACGTATACATCGCGGGATCCTTCACCGGTCATCTGGACCTGGATCCGGGCCCGGGTGTTGTGGCCGACTCCACCAACGGGTCCGTCGATCTCTTCGTCCAGAAGCTTTCGCCCACGGGCGAGCTGATCTACGGACATGCCTTCGGTGGCATCGCCCAGGAAGTGGCCACCAGCATCACGGCCGATGCGGCGGGCAACGCGTACATCACCGGCTACATCCAAAGTCCGTTCGATGCGGACCCGGGCCCGGGCAGTTTCCTCATCGGCCCGGCCGGGATCCTCGATGTCCTCATCCTCAAGCTCGACCCAACGGGCAACTTCCTTTGGGCGCACGTCATCGGCGGAGCCACTTTGGAGAACGGACGCGCCATCGCACTTGACGCCGCATCCAATATCCACGTCGCCGGGTACTTCACGGGAACGATCGACTTCGACCCCGGCCCTGGCACGAACTTCCTCACCTCCGCCGGTGGCAACGACATCTTCGTCCTGAAGCTCGACCCTGACGGCACCTTCCTATGGGCGGCGACCATGGGCGGCCCCGGCATGGACATCGCCGAGGCCATCGCCGTCGACGACCTGGGGAACGTGATCACCACAGGTACGGTCGCCGACTCCGCCGACCTCGACCCGGGCCCGGGCATCACCACGCTCACCTCCGCCGGCGGGCTTGACGTCTTCGTCTCCAAGCTCGATGCCAACGGCGATCATGTGTGGGCGAAGGGCTTCGGCGGCCTGTCCAGCGAGGATGCCGGACGGTCCATCGCCATCAACAGCCTTGGCGAGGTCCACGTCGCCGGCCATTTCGCCAACAGCGTCGACTTCGACCCCGATCCGGCCGTGTACCAACTGTCCGCCGTTGGGAGCATCGATGCCTTCATCACCGCCTTCGATGCCGCCGGCTCCCACCTCTGGGCCGCCCGCATCGGCTCCACCGGCGAGGACCGCGGCTACGCGCTCGTTGCCGATCCGACCGACCAGCTTTTCCTCACCGGCTTCTTCTCCGGCACCGCCGACCTCGACCCCGGACCGGGCAGCGCCCCTGCGCTTTCCCTCGGCGGCACCGACGCGTTCGTCCTCCGGCTGGACCCGACCGGCGCGCTCCTCGGCGCCCTCACCTTCGGCGGCACCGGTGACGACCGCGGCAACGCCCTCGCCGTGATGATGGACGGTTCGTTCGCCGTCGGCGGGCGCTTCCAGGACACCGTGGACTTCGACCCCGGCATCGGCGACGTGCTCCGCGCATCCGCCGGCCTGGAAGACGCGTTCGTGGTGCGGTTCGGCGATTTCAGCACGGGCATCACCAACGCGGGCACCGCTTCCCTGCGTCCATTCCCCAACCCCGCCACCGACCGCCTCACGGTGCCGTGCGCGGCCTGCTCCGGCACCTGGCCCTACTGGGTTCTGGACGGCCTTGGCCGTGTGCTGCTGCACGGTGCCCTGAACGGGCCGGCCGGCCTCCTGGACATCAGCACCCTGCCGTCCGGAACCTATCTGCTGCGCACCGGCGCGGCGCCCCAGCAGGTCCTGCGTTTCGTGAAGCTGTGAAGAAGGACAGAAGCTCCGCCTACCACGATGCAGCATGGGGCCACCCCTTCCGCTGGAGAGGGATGCCGATGCTCCAGCGTGCGGGAGCCGGTGGTTGAAATGCGCCGCTTGGTGATGGGGAGGCCGCTCGATCCCGGCACAAGGCCGGGACAGCGGACAGATTCGGTGGAGGTTGGGGATGACACCCAACTTTTGTCGGGTTTGGGAAATCACCATGCGGCAGTATAGATTCGCAATCCACCCTTGTGCCCAAAGACCAAGAGCAACATGAGTAGACTCAGGGCCATTCTGCTGCATATAGTCCTCATATTCTTGACGGCGTATTCTTCCGCCCAAGCACCTAATTGGATATGGGCAAGTAGCTCCGGATCTGTCAGCAATGATTACAGCAATGCCGTTTGCACGAATGCTGATGGCAATGTTTACATGACAGGCACCTTTCAAGGTGCCAGTATCACGTTCGGATCATACACCCTGCAGAACACGAGCGAAGGGTTCCTGGACTTCTTCGTGGTGAAGTATGACGCCCAAGGGAATGTCGTATGGGCGGTCAGTGATGGCGGAACGAAGGATGACTATGCCTACGGCATCTGTGTTGACCTGGCAGGCAATGTCTTCATAACCGGGTACTTCAACAGCCCCTCGCTTGCCATCGGGTCCTCGACACTCACGAACATTTCGACTTCGGTGAATGCTCCGGATGTTTTCGTAGCGAAGTATGATTCAGGAGGTGCTGCCATTTGGGGAAAGAGCAGTGATTCTGGCCCAACACAAGAGTACGCGCGTGCATACGGGATAGGTTCGGATGCAGCTGGGAACGTCTATGTCACAGGTCATTACGGATATAGCTCGGCTGTCAGCTTCGATGGGTATACACTTCAGAGCTATGGGTCGCTCGATATGTTCCTGGTCAAGTATGACACCGATGGCAACGTTCAATGGGCCAATAGAATGGGGGGCTCTGATATTGATGGCGCACAAGCCATCCACGTGGACGCGAATGGCAATTCTTACATCACCGGCTGGTTCATCAACTCAGCCGATTTTGGCGGAGTTTCCTTGATAAGTACGAACACAGCGTATCAGGAGATCTGTGTTGCCAAGTATGACAACAATGGCAATTGTGTTTGGGCCAATTATGCGCTGGTACCGTATGCGGGCAACTACGCCAACGGAACGGGCATCGCTGTAGATCAGCTGGGTAACGCGTATATCACTGGCTACTATCAATATTCCATCAACTTTGGTCAAGACACATTAAGCAATGCTGGGAACCGAGGCATCTTCGTCGCTAAGTACGGTAGTGATGGCACCCCGCTTTGGGGAAGAAGCCCGGGAGGCACCGGCACGGACTACGGCTCAGGGGTTTCCGTTGAACCCGATGGCAATGTGCTGTATACCGGTTACTTTCAAAGTGCCTTCCTGAATTTCGGAGGTTTTCCGGTCATCAACGCCAATGTGGGGTTCTACGATGGCTTCGTGGCACGATACGACACCAATGGGAATGCCTTGGGAGCAACGGGCATTGGAGGACCAGGTGATGAGTATGCCATGGCTGTGGCATCAAGCCCGGATGGGGAACTGTATTCAACGGGCTACTTCGGCAGCTACTCGCTGAATTTCTCAGGCAATATTCTGGTCAATTCGGGCAGTAATGACACCTACCTGGCCAAGCTAGATCGCAATGGCTTTGTGAGCGTACCTGCAATTGAAGGGCTAAAGGATGTCCGCCTATTCCCCAATCCCGCTCATGACCAGATCAATGTGGTTTCCGAAGGACCTACGCAGATCCGCGTCTATGATCTGGCTTCAAGGAAGGTCTTGGAGCATCACTTCACGAATATGACGACCATCGATGTCGGCGGAATGCCTGCGGGGCTCTATGTGTATGAGTTGATGCGTAGTGGCACACTCGTGAAAGGGAAGTTCATTCGGGAGTAGCACGTGGTACACGTCCTTCTTTTCAATGAAGGTTGTCGATGTCTGTGGAACACGGCTGCTAGCCGCAGGGTCGTCGCCAAATGCACGACAGACCCGGCGGAGGTTTAGGAGGACACCCTGCAGCGGTCAAACAACTGCACTGACCGCATCGCGCCCGTGCTGGCGCGCGCGGGAAGAGGCTTGGGGAGGACACCCGGAGGTACCCTGGCCCACCGGTGGACCCTGCGGTACTATCAGCCCGGGGGGGCCGTTCTACATTGTCCGGCCACGATGATCGATCGTCCAGCGAACAAGCTTTCCCAAGGGCAGGCTGCATGTGTAAGCACCCCCTGAAACAGGTGCAGGTGAAAGTAGAAACACCTAACCTTGA
>CALMPI010000032.1 GCA_937872175.1 uncultured Flavobacteriales bacterium
AGTTCACGCTGTCGGTGAGGTCGCCGTAGTGCAGGTGGAAGGGACGGCCCTTCTCGTGCATGTCGTGGTAGAGGTGGTCGATGCGGTCGGTGTTGAAGAGCGAGCTGCGGCGCTTCACGCCGTGCACCTCGTAGCCCTTGTTCAACAGGAGCTCGCTGAGGTACGCGCCGTCCTGACCGGTGACACCGGTGATGAGGGCGACCTTCCGCTTCTTTCCGCTCGACTTCGTGCTTTTCTTGGCCATGGGGTCGGGGCGACGATGGATCGCCCATGGGTTTGGTTGTTCAATGGACGATGAACCAGTTGTTCACCAGGGAATGCTTGTTGTAGCGCAGGGGCGCGTTCGTGGTCACATCGATGAGCGTGCGACCCGCCTCGTTGGCGATGGCGTGGCCGGCGGCGCTGTCCCACTCCATGGTGGGAGCGTAGCGCGGGTAGGCATCGGCGCTGCCTTCGGCCACCAGGGCGATCTTCAAGGCGCTGCCCATGCTGGTGAGGGCCACCTCGCCGTGCTGCTGTCGCATGCGTGCGATGTAGGCCTCGGTCTCCGGGCTTGCATGGCTGCGGCTGGCCACGATGGTGAAGGGGCGCTGGGGCATGGATAGCGGCAGGCGCTCGGCCTGTGCGGCGAGTTCATACGCCGAGGAGGCGCCCCGGGTTGCCGCCCGCTCGATCCGGTGGGCCCCACCCCCGCCCCAGGCGAAGTAGAGCAGGTCCTTCACGGGCACGTAGAGCACCCCGGCGATCGGCCGCGCTGCGCCCAACGCACCGGAGGGTTCGCCGTCGCGTTCCATCAGCGCGATGTTCACCGTGAACTCGCCGTTGCGCTTGACGAACTCCTTGGTGCCGTCCAGCGGGTCCACCAGCCAGTAACGCTCCCAGCGCTGGCGCTCCTCCACGGGCAGTTCCTGGCCTTCCTCGCTGAGCACCGGCAGCCCCGTGGAAGCCAGCGCGGTCACGATGGCCTGGTGCGCGCGGCGGTCCGCCTCCGTGAGCGGCGAGCGGTCGTCCTTCAGCTCCACGGCGATGGTGCCGGCGTAGACCTCGAGGATCGCGCGCCCGGCATCGAACGCCGCGGCGATCGCCGGACCGAGCAGGTCACCGGGGGCCGTGTGCTGCATCGGGGGCCAAAGGTAGCCGCACCCGATGCGGGTGTTCCGCGCCGGCGGGTGCTTCCATCAACAACGCGTGTGCACGACGGCCTCAGGGCCTCGCGAGACGCGACCGATGCATCTCGAAGAGCTCCTCCTGCACGCTGTCCAGGGTGATGGCGCGGCCATCGATGAAGGCATGGCGCACCGCGTTGGTGCGCATGTCGAGCGCGTCGCCGGCCGAGAGGAAGAGGGTGGCGCTCTTGCCCACGGCAAGGCTGCCGTAGCGGGCGTCGATGCCCAGCACCTGTGCGGCACCCAGCGTGACGCAGCGGACGGCCTCCTCGGCGGAAAGGCCGTAGGCGCGGGCGGTCCCGGCCACGAAGGGCAGGTTGCGGGCGCCCATGCGCTCCATGTCGCCGGAGTAGCTCAGGCAGAAGGGCACCCCGCGTTCGTGCAGCAGGGCGGGCAGCCGATAGGGCAGGTCCACGTCGTCGTCGTTGCGCAACGGAAGGCTGTGCACTCGACGCAGCAGCACGGCCACGCGCTTGTCGCGCAGCAGGTCGGCGACGCGCCAGGCATCGTGGCCGCCCACGATCACGGTGCGGTGCACGCCCATGCGGTCCGCGAAGAGCACGGCCTCCTGGATGTCCTGCGCCTGTTCGGCATGCACGAAGAGCGTCATCTCCCCGGTGAACAGGCCGGCCAGCGCCTGGACGCGGACATCGGCCGGTGCGGCCTCGGGCCGGCGGGCGCGGGCGGCGGCCTCGGTGAAGAGCTGCTCCAGTTCGCGCAGACGGCGCTCCCGTTCCTCGGCCTTCTCCTTCACCACGGGACCGGGCTCGGCCCACCACCCATGCCGGCTGAAGGCCCTGGGCCAGGTGATGTGCATGCCATTGTCGCGGGCGATGAGCGCATCGCGGCGGTCCCAGGCATCGAGCTGCACCACGCTGCTGCGCCCGCTGACCACCCCGCCACGCGGCACGATCTGGGCGATGAGCACACCGTTCCGGCGCACCGTCGGGATGATCCGCGAGTCCACGTTGTAGGCCGTGGAGGCCCGCACCTCCGGAGTGATGTCCCCGGCCTCGTCCTCATCGATCGTGGCGTGCACCTGATCGATCTCGGCCAGGCCCAATGTGGCATCGGGCAGGATGAGACCCGGGTAGAGGTGACCGCCCGCGGCATCGATCACCGTGTCGTAGCGCGCCGCCGGGGCCGTGGGTCCCACGTGATCGATCACGCCGTTGCGGAAGCCGACGAAGCCGCCGGCGATCAGCCGACCATCGCCGGTATGCACCTGCGCCTCGCGGATGAGCACGCTGCGGGACTGCGGCTGCGCGGGCGCCGGCCGCTGGGCCTGCACCGCACAGGTGGCCAGGACCGCGAGAAGGGTCGTGGTCGTTCTCATGGCTCCTCTCCAAGGGTATCGCAATGCCAGTGTCCGTCCTTCTTCGGTGCGGGGGCCTCGGTGCGGGCGCCCAGTCGTTGCGCGGCGAGCACCTTGGTCACCAGGCGGTCGCGTTCGGCGCGGATCATCGCGCGGAGGCGCTCGTCCCGTGACCGTTCGTACAGAGGCCTTCCGTCGACCAAGGTCATCTCGGCGCGGGCGTCGATGCTCAACGGATGGGCGCTCCAGAGCACGAGATCGGCGTCCTTCCCGGGCTCCACGGTGCCCATCCGGTGGTCGAGATGCAGCATGCGGGCGGGGTTGAGGGTCACCATCTTCAGGGCCTCCTCCTCGGGCACGCCGCCGTACTTCACGGCCTTGGCGGCCTCCTGGTTGAGGCGGCGGCCCATCTCCGCATCGTCGCTGTTGATGCCGGTGAGCACACCGGCCTGCCAGAGCAGCGCCGCGTTGTAGGGGATGGCCTCGTACACCTCCCACTTGTAGGCCCACCAGTCGCTGAAGGTGCTCGCGGCCACCCCGTGCTCGCGCATCCGGTCGGCCATCTTGTAGCCTTCAAGGATGTGGGTGAAGGTGTTCACCGTGAATCCAAGGCTGTCGGCGAGGTCCATCAACATTTCGATCTCGCTCTGCACATAGCTGTGGCAGCTGATGAAGCGTTCACCGCGGAGGACCTCGGCGAGGGCCTCGAGCTCCAGATCGCGGCGAGGTGCGGGAGGCGGGGCCATGCGGCGGCGGCGGGATCCGGTCCTGGCGACGGCCGCCGCGTGGGCGTCGTGCAGCGCGCGGTGATCGCGGGCGCGCAGGAAGGCGTCCAGCATCAACTGCTCCACGCCCATGCGCGTGCGCGGGTACCGATGGCCATGCGGCGAAGTGCTCTGCTTGACGTTCTCGCCCAGGGCGAACTTGATGAAGCCCTTCGCATCATCGATCGGAAAGGCGTCAGCAGAAAGGCCCCAGCGCAGCTTCACCAGGGCGCTCTGGCCCCCGATGGGGTTGGCCGATCCGTGCAGCAATTGCGCGGCAGTGACCCCGCCGGCGAGTTGGCGGTAGATGTCCACATCATCCGGATCGATCACATCGGACATGCGCACCTCGGCGCTGACGGCCTGCCCTCCTTCGTTGACTCCGCGCCGCAACGCGATGTGCGAATGCTCGTCCACGATGCCCGGGGTGAGGTGCAGGCCCGTCGCGTTCACCTCGCGTACCGCCGGTGGGGTCCGTCCGGTGAGCACGGTGGTGGGGTCGAGGGCGGTGCCGACCGCGGCCACACGCCCCTGATGCACGAGGACATCCGCCTGGCGGAGGATGCCCCGCTCGGTGTTCGTCCATACCGTGGCGCCTTTGAAGAGGATGGTGGCGGAGTCCGGCACCAGGGTATCGCCGTAGGCGGAGAACGGCGCCCACACGGCCCCGGGTGCGCTGGCGAGCAGACTGTCGAGGGCCGCCTTGCGGGCTGCGGGATCCTTCACGGGCGTGGCATCGGCGCGACGCACGGCGCTCCATGGTGCCCAGCCATCGCCGGGGATCACCCCCTGGCCGTCCCAGATGGCGCCATCCGCGTGCACCGTACCGTTGAGCCGCACATCGCCGGCGCGGCCGATCGCCCTGGCATCGAAGCGCAGGCCGATGCGTTCGCCGGTATGCGTGAGGTCGGCGGCATACTTCGCCGTGTCACCGGCGGCACCGCGGAGCATCACCTTGCGGTCGCGCCATCGTCCACCGGTCACCTCCAGGCGCAGGGTCCGCCCGTCGATGTTCAGGTCATAGGTGCCCCGCACATCGGGCAGGCCCCGGTCGGCCAGCACGAACCGTTCACCCGCCACCCAGGTCTCCTGTACGGCATTGTCCTCGGCCAGCAGGTGGTCCGTGGTGATGAGCAGGTTGGCCAGGGCCCCGGTGGCGAGGACGCCCAGGCGGTCCTCCAGCCCGAGGTAGGCCGCGGGCACGGTGGTGCAGGCGGCGATGGCGGTGCTGCTGTCGAGGCCGCAGCGCACCAGGCGACGAAGTGCAGGCCACCAGTCCTCCGGCTCCTTCAGCCCCTGGCGCGTGAAGGCGAAGCGCACCCCGGCAGCGTGCAGGATGCGCGGTGCGTGCGGTGCGAGCTCCCAATGCTTGAGCCGGGCGATGGGCACCTCCAGGGCATCGTGCGGGTCACGGACATCAGGCGCATCAGGCTGCACCACGGGAAGGATGAGATCAAGCCCGGCGTCGGCCACCTCGCGCCAACGGGCATGCTCATCGCCGCCGCCTTTGACGATGGCCCGGAACCCATGCTCGCGTCCCAGGGCGGCGATCCGCAGCACATCCTCGCGATCGCGGGCCTCGAACACCCAGGGCAGGTGCTGCTGCGCGGACAGGGCCTCCAGTTCGGCATCACGCAGTTCGGCGGCGCCTCCTTCGCCGTACCAACGGGCATCCAAAAGGGTCTGCCGCAGCAGGGCGATCGAGCCGGTGAGCGAGGACGGGTAGGGGTCGGTGGAGCTGCCCTTCTGAAAGGAGAAGTGCGCCGAAGCGTCGGCCACCAGCACATCCAGCTGCGGGGACCGGCCTGCTGGGAGCACCACGGCGCCGGTGCCGCGCACGATGCCATCGGGCTGGTGCACCCACACG
Source organism: uncultured Flavobacteriales bacterium (assembly GCA_937872175.1). Classification (GTDB taxonomy): domain Bacteria; phylum Bacteroidota; class Bacteroidia; order Flavobacteriales_F; family PHOS-HE28; genus PHOS-HE28. The sequence goes on from CALMPI010000032.1 coordinate 5,113, forward strand.
GCGGTGACGCCCTGTGCGCGAAGGCGGGCGGCCTGATCGGCATCGGGGGCGTAGCGGGCCGCCGCCCGCTGGGTGGCCCGCACGGCCGGGTTCCAATGGCGCGCTCCGGCCGGTGTGTGGGCGGGTGCCGGTGCCTCCTTGGGCATGCCGAGGTCACCGTACGGCTCCACGAGCCCCGGCCATACATGCGCGCCACGCAGGTCGTGCACCACGGCATCCTTCGGCACGCTGACGCCCCTGCCCACGGCCGTGATGCGCTCCCCGGTCACCACCAGGGTGGCGTCGTACAGGGTGCGGCCCGGCGCGGGATGCAGCGTGGCGTTCACGAACGCGTGCACCGGCACGTTGCGGTCGTGCGGCCCGTTCACCGGGGCGGTCACCTGGGCCATGGCCGTCCCAAGGAACGTCAGGGCGCACAGGAGTCCGGAGGCCGGCGGAAGAAGGGACCGCATGGGCGGCGAAAATAGGGGCGCGGACGCGGCGGCCCCGGCGACGGCTACCTTTGCCGCCCATCAGCAGCATCCCGCATGGAGACGAACATCCTGGGTTTCTTCCACAGCCTGTTGCGCTACGGTGTGCTGGCCTTCGTGGCCGCGGCCGGCCTCACGGCGCTCAACGGCCTGCTGCGCGGTCGGCCCATCCTGGTCTATGAGCGCACCTTGGCCATGGTGGCGGTGCTGCTGTGCCATGTGCAGCTGGTGCTCGGCCTCATCCTCTACTTCATGCGGTTCAAGGCCTTCGGCATGATGCAGCATGCCCATCAGCGCTTCTGGAAGATGGAGCACATCGGCACCATGGTGATCGCCATCGTGCTGGTGACGGTGGGGCGTGCGCTGAGCAAGCGGGCCAAGGAGGAGCCGCGCAAGCAGCGGCTGATCGCCATCTTCTTCCTGATCGCCCTGGTGCTGATGCTGTGGGCGACGCCCTGGCCGTTCAAGGAGGTGGGGCGCGACCTGGGCTGGTTATGAGCACGCGCCTGCTTCCCTTCTTCGCGATCGTGTTGCTGGCCTGCACGGCCGGCGGTTCCACGGAGGATACGGTGATGGCCGACACGCTGCCGAACGGCTCCCCGAACGGTCCGGCGCTTTTCCAGATGCACTGCACCCTGTGCCACGGCAAGGACGGAAAGCTGGGGCTGAGCGGTGCGAAGGACCTCACCCTGTCGGCGCTCACGCGGGAGGAGGTGAGCACGGTGGTGGCCGGTGGCAAGGGGAAGATGATGGGCTACCGCAACATGCTGAAGCCCGTGGAGCTCGACGCCGTGGTGGACCACGTGATGGCGCTGCGCACAAGCGCACCCGGGGGTCGGCCATGATCGAGACCACGCGGGCGAAGGCCGAAACGGCCGTGCTGGTGGGCCTGGTGACCGATGAGCAGGACGCCGGGCGGGTGAAGGAATACCTGGACGAGCTGGAGTTCCTGGCCACCACGGCGGAGATCCGCACGGTGAAGCGGTTCACGCAGAAGCTGCACCGGCCCGACGGGCGCACGTACGTGGGCAGCGGCAAGCTGGCCGAGGTGAAGGCCTGGATCGAGGCGAACGGCACCGACAGTGTGATCTTCGACGATGAGCTGACGCCCGCACAGCAGCGCAACCTGGAAAAGGAGCTCGGGCGTCCCGTGCTCGACCGGCCCCGCCTGATCCTGGACATCTTCGCCCGGAGGGCCCGCACGGCGCACGCCCGCACGCAGGTGGAGCTGGCACAGTACGAGTACATGCTGCCCCGCCTCACCAAGCTGTGGACGCACCTGGAACGGCAGCGCGGTGGCACCGGCACGCGGGGCGGGGCCGGCGAAAAGGAGATCGAGACCGACCGTCGCATCGTACGCGACCGCATCGCCCTGCTGAAGGCCCAGCTGCGCGACATCGACCGCCAGAAGGCCACCCAGCGCGGCAACCGTGGCAAGCTGGTGCGCGTGGCGCTCGTGGGCTACACCAACGTGGGCAAGAGCACGCTGATGAACCTGCTGAGCAAGAGCGATGTCTTCGCCGAGGACAAGCTCTTCGCCACGCTGGACACCACCGTGCGGAAGGTGGTGCTCGGCAACCTGCCCTTCCTGCTCAGCGACACGGTGGGCTTCATCCGCAAACTGCCGCACCAGTTGATCGAGAGCTTCAAGAGCACCCTGGACGAAACGCGCGAGGCCGACCTGCTGCTGCACGTGGTGGATGTGAGCCACCACGACTTCGAACAGCAGTACGCCACGGTGAAGCAGACCCTGAACGAGATCGGCGCCGGCGACAAGCCCGTGATCGTGGTGCTGAACAAGATCGACGCGTACCGCCCGGCCCCGCACGACCCGGACGACCTGGCGCCCAAGCGCCGCGATCAGTTCACGCTGGAGGAGCTGCAGCGCACGTGGATGTCGAGCATGGACGGTGCGGAGTGCATCTTCATCAGCGCGGCGCGGCGCACGAACATCGACGCCCTGCGACGGCTGCTGTACGAACGCGTCAAGGCCCTGCACATCGCGCGCTACCCGTACGAGAGCGATCTGCTGTTCAAGGACGCCTACCTCGAAGGTCGCGTGGAGGAGGAATGAGCCCGGGAGAGCCCGGAAGCGCATACGCACCGGCGCGTCAGGCACGTTGCACAAGGACCGATGGCGAGGAAGCGCGGCAAGGGGAAGCGGAAGGCGCCGGGGATCGGGGCCATCCTGCTGCTGATCCTGCTCGCCGGAGTGGGCGGGCTCGGGCTGCTGGTGGCCCTGGTGTCGTTCAACGTGTTCGGTCCACTGCCCAGCCAGGCCGAGCTGGCCGCCATCGAGCATGAGGAGGCCACGCTGGTGTTCGCCGAGGACGGCACCCTGATCGGCAAGCTCTTCGCCGAGGACCGCACGAACATCCGGTACGAGGACCTGCCACAGCACCTGATCGATGCGCTGGTGAGCACGGAGGATTCACGCTTCTTCGAGCATCAGGGCGTGGACGGAACGAGCTACGTGCGCGTGTTCTTCCGCACCATATTGGGTGGCGACCGAAGTGGTGGCGGGGGCAGCACCATCAGCCAACAGATCATCAAGAACCTGTACGGCCGCGAGCGGCATGGCCTGCTCACCGTGCCGGTGAACAAGATCAAGGAGGCGCTGGTGGCGCAGCGGTTGGAGCGCGTGTACGACAAGCGCGGCGTGCTGGTGCTCTACCTGAACAGCGTGCCCTTCGGCGAGAACCTCTACGGCATCGAGTCGGCCGCGCGGCGCTTCTTCGGCCGGTCGACGGCGCGGCTGGGCGTGGAGGAGGCCGCCGTGCTGGTGGGCATGCTGAAGGCGAACACGGCCTACAACCCGCGCCTGCATCCCGACCGCGCCCGCGAACGCCGCAACACGGTGCTGGGCCTGATGGAGAAGCACGGCCACCTGGACGCACGCACGACGGACAGCCTTCAAGCCCTGCCGGTGAAGCTGCGCTACACCGGTCTCGACGCCTACGATGTGTACGGCTACTTCGTGGCCCGCGTGGCCGAGGAGGCCGAGGCCCTTCTGCGCGAGCAGGCTTCGGCAGCCCCCTCCGGCGGGAAGAAGAAGAAGGTCAAGCGGGTCCCTGTTCCGCCCACGGCCCTCCCGGACCTGCGCAAGGACGGCCTGCGCATCCACACCACGCTCGACCCCGAGCTGCAGCACCTGGCCGTGGAGGCCTCGCGGGCACACCTCGCACGCATGCAGCCCAAGCTCGATGTGGAACTGAAGGCCTCGAAGGCCCGCAAGGCATGGGAGCGCGCCAAGGGGCGGAAGGCCGACCGCGCGTGGAAAGCCGATGCCACCGCGCCGCGCGAGCTGTACGACCACGCCGGTGTCCGGGTGGACACGATCGGCCATCGCGACAGCCTGTGGCACTACCACCGCCTGCTGAACGCCGCCGTGCTGATGATGGAACCGGGCACCGGCAACGTACGGGCCTGGGTGGGCGGCGGCCACCACCGCTACCTGCCGTACGACCTGGTGAAGGCGCGGCGCTCCATCGCCAGCGCGATCAAGCCCGTGATCTATGCCGCCGCGCTGGAGGCCGGCCATGCGCCGTGCACCTACCTCAGCAACGCGCCACGCACCTACGCCGAATACGATGACTGGACGCCGGGCAACTTCGACGGTGATACCACCGGCGGCGAGGTGGCCATGTGGGCGGCGCTGGCGCGCAGCATGAACCTGCCCACCGTGGACCTCTACTTCAGGCTGGACCCGGACTCGCTCCGCGACGTGGTGCGCGCCCTGGGTATCCCCGGCGTACAGGTGCAGCATCCGTCGGTGTGCCTGGGTTCGTCCGACCTCAGCCTGCTGGACATGGTGCCGGTCTATGCGGCCTTCGCCGCTCGGGGCCAGCGCCCGCGTCCGCGGCTCATCATCCGCATCACCGACGCCGACGGCAAGGTGCTGTACGAAGCACCCCGTCCGCGGAGCCAGCGTGCGCTCACCACCGAGGTGGCCGATGCGATGAACGCCATGCTGCGGCGTGCCGTGGACCAGGGCACGGGCACGGCGCTGCGCTCACGCCATGGCGTGGGTGGCGCCGTGGCCGGCAAAACGGGGACCTCACAGGACCAGCGTGACGCCTGGTTCTTCGGCTACACCCCCGGGCTGGTGGTGGGTACCTGGGTCGGTGCGCGTGATCCGTCGGTCCATTTCCGCGGGGCCCTGGGCACCGGTTCGCAACTGGCCCTGCCCATCGCCGGGCAGGTGTTCCACGGCATCGAGGCGAGCGGCGACCTGCGCCGGCGCTACATGCGACCCTTCACCGCCGCGGACTCCGCGCTGTTCTCGCTGGACTGCCCGCCGCGTCGTGAACCCGGCTGGCTGGAGCGCCTCTTCGAGGACCGATCCGATGACCCTTCGGACACCAACAGGCGACCGGGTCTCCTCCAACGCCTTTTCCGCGGACGCGAGAACGGCCGCTGATCAGGGCAGCTGCGCGACACGCACCGCCGTGGGTACGCTGCCACCGATGTTCACCAGGATCGGGTCGCGGTCGTTGGTGCCCCCCGCGTACTTCACCACGCCGTCCATGTTCACGTCCTCGCGCAGGTAGCCGCCCAGGGTGGCCGTGGGCACCGTGCCGCCGATGGCCGACAGGATGGGATCGCGATCGTTGGCGGCACCCGCGTACTTCACCTGCCCGTTGAAGGTGACGTCACCCGCCCAGAGGGCCATCGTCCCGCTCAGGTTCTTGCGCGCATCGGAGCCGAAGGTGGCCGTGGCCGGAGCGGTGAGGTCCACCGCCAGCGGAGCGCCGCTGAGGGTGTAGGCCGAGGCCGTCATCGCACCGAGGTGGTTGCGATGTCGGACGGCGATGCGGTAGCTGCCCGTGGCCACGGTGAACGACAACGGCGACACACCGTCCGCCGCCACCACATCGCCATCACGTTGGAGCAGGCCGCAGCGCGTGGCGATCACGGTGGAGGGTGTGGTGACATCCCGCAACTCCACCAGCACCCAGTCCACCACGGCATTGGCGCCGCTGGTCTGCAGCACGGTCGGTGTAGTGGCCTCCCCTCCCCCGCCCACATGGGCATAGCTCAGGGCCGTGTACGGTTCGGTGAGGGGGAGGAGACCTGCGGTGCGGAGGTCGTCGCGCATGAGCTGATCGCCGGCGGACCACGGTCCCTCGAGCGCGGCGCGCAACGCGAGCTGCACGGTGGGGCTGTTGGGGGTGATGCGGAAGGTGCGCAGCTGCTGCGGGGCGAAAGCGGCCGTCAGGGTGCCGTTCACCAGTGGGGCCGCGCCCGTGTTCGTCTCGACGTGCGTGGTGATCTGCGCCGCGCCAAGGCCCCAGGTGGAGGCGATGGTGGTGCTCTGCGCCGCGTCGCTCACGTTCCACAGGCGTGCGATGATGCCGCTGGCCACGCCCTCCTCGGCGGGCTTCAGGGCCCACAACAGCACGTTGGGATCGCTGAAGGTGAAGGCGCCGAAGGTGGTGGCGGGATACGGACCACCGGTCCCGGTGCATGTGCCGACCACGAACGGGTTCTGGTGCTCCAGGGCGAAGCGCATGGCGGCGACCTGGTCGTAGGCCCCTTCGTGCGGCCGCAGGCTGAAGCCGTAATGGAAGAGCGTGTCGCCGTGCTGGTCGGGGATGCCCGGGCCGCTGCCCTGGAAGTTGCCTCCTGCGGTGAAGCGCAACTGGCTGCTGCCGCTGTCGAAGGTGCCGGTGGTGCTGTTGCCGAGCTTCAGGAAGGCCGGGCCGCTGGTGCTCACCGTGAGCCCGTACTGTGCGTTGCTGATGTCGGCGAAGTGACCGAGGGTGAGCTGGTCGTACCGCGCGTTCTGGGTGGCGTAGTGGCCGCCGTTGCTTTCCAGCTTCGCGGTGAGGATGGCACCAAGCTCCTCATGGCGGACCGTGGCGTTCACGATCTGCACACCGTACGCCCAGTCCAGCGTACTGCTGAAGTTGTCCGTGATGCGGTCCTCCACGTCCACACGGTGCAGGTCCTTGTACAGGGTGACGCGCACGTCGTGGCCCAGGGGGATCACGCCTTCGGTCTGCACCGTCGCGCTGATGGGGCCGTTGTTCACCAGGTACTTGATGCCACCGGGCGCCGTATAGGCTCCGAGGTCGTTCATGATGCGGCCGTTCACCGTGCCGGCGTAGCTGCGGTTGGCGAGCTTGTCGCGCAGGCTGGTGATCACCCCCTCGCCGCTCATGCTGATGCGGAAGCGATCGCTCTCGAAGAGGTGGATGTCCAGCGTGGCCGTGTTGGGCGCGATCGGCGGGTTGCCCGGCTGCAGGGTGTACACCTTGTACCCGGCGGCAGGCACGTCGCTGGCCAGGATGCGCACGAAGGTGGCGCCGTCCTTCACGATCACCTGCGAGGGGATCACCGTGGCCGTGGTGCGGTCCACCACCTGCACGGGCTGCGGACCGGCATAAGGTAGGTCGGCCACATCGGTGCGCGGATGCCCCAGCGGGTTCACCACCACGAAGCGCAGCTCACCGCCCGCGTCGATCTGCGATCCCAGCGAGGCCAGCGCGTTGCTGAGGAGCTGGGCGCCGTAGCCGGTCACCTGGGCCTCCAGCCCACGCTGCCACAGGGCCCGGTCGTTGGCGGAGACCACACCGCCGCCACCGAGGTTGTGCTCCCAGTAGAGGCTGATGGCGGTGTGGGCTTCTTCACGCTGCGCGGCCATGTTCGACCACACGGCGGGGTCGTGACGTGCGGCCAGCGTGGCCACGGCCTCGGCGCTGCGCAGGCGTTCGATGCCGCGCCGCATGCGCCCGGTGACCTCGGCGATGCTCGCGCAGTCCAGGTCCCACTCGTTGCCGAAGCTCAACGCCTGGCTGGGCAGCGTGCCGCCGTAAGTGGCCTCGATGTCCTCGAAGAAGTCCTTCATGTTGCTCACGTGGCACTGCGTGGTGGCATCGCTGCGCGCCTGGGCCACGGCGGGAAAGCTGCCGTCCAGCGTGAGGGTGTTGTCCCATCCACGGCCGAAGGCACCGGCCACGGTATAGGGGTAGTTGTGCGGGAAGGCCACGCTGTTGAGCTTGTCCAGACATTGGTCGACGGCGGTGTTCGGCACGAAAGCCTCGGCATAGCCGCCCAATCCCTGGTTGTACGTGAGGCTGTACCACTTCATCAGCACGCTGGAACCATCGAGGCCGGTGTATCGGTACAGCTCGTGCTCACGCTGGCCCAGGCCCGTGATCTGGGTGGCGCAGCCGCACACGCCCTTCCAGCTGTAGCGCGCGCCCATGCCGTTCCACAGGGAGGCGAGGCCGAGCGGCTGGGTCTGGTTCTCCATGCTGATGGCCATGGGGATGTCGATGCCGTATTGCCGTTGCAGACGGCCGGCGTAGTAGCCGCTGCGGATGACACCCTCGGTGGTATTGCCGCCGTGCGTGCACACCAATCCGTTGAGCGGCACGGTCATCTGGCCGCTCTGCAGCTGGGCGATCAGCCGGTCGAACTGGGCCGCAGGCCGGTTCCGCTTGTAGATCTCCACCCAGTACCAGCCGTCGCAGTTCCACTTGTTGCGGTAGGGTGGCGGGTTTCCGGCGGTGGCATCGTTGAGGTCCAGGTAGTGGTCGATCATCTGCGGGATCCACTGCTCGTAGTCCGCCACCGTGCCGCTCCACAGGTAGTCGGTGTGGTCGTCGGGGGCGAGGTAGATGCGGTTGGTCTGGCCTTCGGCGAGGGTCGCCGCGACGAGGGCGGGCAGCAGGGATCGGGAACGGCGCAGCATGGCGCAGGGGTTGGGTCCGGTCAAGGTACCGGATCGGCCGGACGTGGACGCCCTCAGCGCCGGCGGTCCATGCCGGGCACCGACGCAGGAGCACGATCCTGCTTCGCGGGGGGCGGCGCCTTCACCTGCATGCCGTCCTTGTACTCGATGGACCGCGTCACACGGCCGTCGGTGTCCAGGAACTCCATGGTGCCGTGCAGGCGGCCCTGCACATAGTTCATGCGCTGCACCACGCGGCCGCGGTGGTCGTACACCTCGCAGCGCCCGTGGGGGTCGCCGTTGAGCAGCTCCTGTTCGCGCAGCTTCACACCGGCGTCATCGAAATAGGCCCAGCGTCCGCTGGGCATGCCGTTCACGTAGGTGCCCTCGCTGATCGGCAGGCCGGCGGTGTTGTATGTCACCCAGCGACCACCCCGCTTGCCGGCCGCGTAGTAGCCTTCCTCCTTCAGCTTGCCGTTCTCGTACCAGAACTTCCATGCGCCATCCTTCAGATCGTCCTTCCAGCTGCCTTCGTACTCCTGCTGACCATCGGGGTACCAGCCCTTCCACAGGCCGCTGATGCGCCCTGCCGTGAACCCGCCCTGGTCCTTCATGCGGCCGTTCTCGAACCAGCTCGTCCACTGGCCTTCGCTGAGGCCGTTCACGTAGGGGCCCTCCTGGAGCTTCTGCCCGTTCTCGTACCAGGTGGTCCACACCCCCTGCTTCACACCGTCCACGAAGCCGCCCTTCTTCCAGAACTGACCGCCCTCGTAGAAGTAGACCCAATCGCCCTGCTCGCGGTCGTTCGCATAGGTGCCGGTGCTGCTGAGCTGGCCGTTCGGATACCAATACTTCCACAACCCCTGCCGCTTGTCCGCCACGAATCCGCCCTGCATATCGGGCTGGCCGGTGGTGGTGGTCCACACCCAAAGGCTGTCCTTCAGGCCATCGCGGTAGTGGCCGGTGATGTTGGCCTGGCCGCTGCGGAAGAGGAGGCGGAAGGGCCCATGGAGCCGCCCGCGCTCGTAATGCTCCTCCTTCTCCAGCTTGCCATCGCTGAAGGAGTACGACCATGCACCGTGTTTCACGCCGCCGAGGTAGGCGCCTATGGCCTTGGGGTTCCCCGCAGGATACAGTTCCCGGTAGGCACCGCTGGGCACGCCGCCCACGTACGCGGTCTCGGTCTGAAGGGCCCCACTGGCGTACCAGGTGCGCAGGGTGCCGGTACCGTCCTTCACGGTGCGCTCACCGGCCTTGTCCCATGCATCGAGCAGCAGGCAGAGGGTGTCGGCGCACTGTTCGCGCATGTAGGGCCGGCCGTCAGCGTACCAGTACTCCCAGAGAGCTTGCTTCCGGCCGCGCTGGTAGGTGCCGCGCTCCATGAGGGTGCCGCTGCGGTAGTAGCTCTGCATGAGGCTGTCCTGTTCGCCGCGGCGGAACCAGCCGTCGTGCTGCACCTGGCCGTTGTCGTAGAAGAGCCGCACGTGACCGTCGCGTTCGCCGCCTTTGAACTCGGCCTCCTCGTCCAGTCGTCCCTGCGGGTCCCAGAAACGCCACTGGCCCCATTCGCGCCCATTGACGAAAAGTCCTTCGCTGCGCTTCACGGTGCGGGTGCTGTCCCAGTGGTCCACGAAGGGTTGCACGGACTGGGCACGGAGGGCGCCGGAAGCGAACAGGAGGAGGAGGAAGCAGCTGCGCAGCAGGAGGGGCATGGCCTCAAAAGTACCCGGCGAGGCAGGCACCATGTCAGGAAGAACGACGGATCATCCACGATCCGCATGGGGTGCGAACGGATCGCGGCCCTGCCGTGTTCCCACACGCGCCCCCTGTTGGGTCACCAAGGACCGCGCACCGATGGATGAGCGTGAGGAGCATAGGCGGAGCAGGGTCCCGGCTACCTTGCAGGCCATGAACGGGAACCGGGGCCGGCGCCTGGCGATCCTCGCCGGACTGGCGGGCGTGGTGCTGCTGCTGGCCGGCTGGAGCGCCGCCCTGGAGCCGCGCGGCCACCACAACCGGCTGGAGGATCTCCTGTTCCGCTCGGCGGATACGGACCTGGTGGTGCTGTACAGCACCTACTTCGCCACGGCCGGCCGTTGCGCGGGCTGCCACGGCCATGACGTGAACGGTGTGGCGAGCGTGGACGGCAGCGGCCGCGATGTGAACGTGGCCGACGACTGGCGCAGCTCGATGATGGCCAACAGCGCCCGTGACCCGTTCTTCCGGGCCAAGCTGGAGCACGAGATGCTGGTGAACCCCGGCCACCAGGGGGCCATCGAGGGCAAGTGCCTGAGCTGCCATGCGCCTCTGGGCTTCCACGAGCAGCGCATGCTGGGTGGCGCCCCCTTCACCGCGGCCATGCTGGACACGAGCACCATCGGGCTTGACGGCGTGAGCTGCGCGGCCTGCCACCAGCAGGACCCCGACAGCGCCGGCCGTTCCTTCAGCGGCGACCTGCGCTTCAGCATCGACACGGTGTACGGCCCGTATCAGGAGGACGAGATCAACCCGGCGATCATGGAGTTCTTCGTCGGCTTCAGGCCCACCTTCGGGGAGCACATCGTCGATGGGCGCACCTGCGCGGGCTGCCACACGCTGATCACCGAGACGGCGGACCTGCAGGGCGACCTCACGGGCGACCGGTTCGTGGAGCAGGCCACCTGGCACGAGTGGCTCAACTCGTCGTACAACGGCACCAGCGCCAACTGCCGCAGCTGCCACATGCCGCGCATCCAGGACAGCATCATCCTGGCCTCCGACTATTCGTTCCTGCCGGGGCACACGCCCTTCGGGCTGCACCATCTGGCCGGTGGCAACGTGTACATGCTGGAGCTGATGAAGCAGCACCGCCAGCAGCTCGGCATCCCCGCCACCGATGTGCAGTTCGACAGCACCATCGCCCGCACGCTGCACAACCTGCGCCACCGCTCGGTGGACCTTGATGTGCAGCTGGTGGACCGCAGCGCGGACACCGCATGGATCGATGTGACGCTGCAGAACCTCACGGGGCACAAGTTCCCCAGCGGATACCCCAGCCGCCGCGCCTTCGTGGAGGTCGACGTACTGAACACCGATGGCGACACGCTCTTCCACAGCGGGCGCACCGATGCGGCCTTGGAAGTGGAGGGCCATGACGCCGATCTGGAGCCGCACCACGATGTGATCCGCGCTCCGGATCAGGCCCAGATCTACGAACTGGTGATGGGCGACGTGAACGACGACGTCACCACCGTGCTGGAGCGCGCCAAGAGCCCGCTGAAGGACAACCGCCTGGTGCCCGTGGGCTTCAGCACCACACATCCGGCGTACGACACCACGCGCATCGCCGGCGTACCGGCGGAGGACATCGACTTCAACCACGATGCGCTCGGCCTGGAGGGCAGTGGCTCGGACCGCGTGCACTACCACGTGCCGCTCGATGGCTACGAGGGTCCGCTGCAGGTGCAGGTGCGGGTGTGGTACCAGCCCGTGCCGCCGCGTTGGAACGCCGAGATGTTCGCCTTCAACGGTCCGCACATCGACAGCTTCCGCACCATGGTGGACGCGACGGACGGAAGCCCCACGCTGGTGACGGCGGACAGCCTCTTCGTGGGTGCGCTGGGCCTCGGGGAGGGCGGAGCCATGGCGGTGCTGGTGCATCCCAATCCGGCGCCGGACGGCCGCGTGACGGTGACCGGCCCCGCCGAGGTGCTGGAGGTCTTTGACGCGCTGGGACGAAGGGCTGCCGTGCAGGTGGTGCGCCAGGGCGATCGGAGCGTGCTGCAGCTGCCATCGGTGCCAGGCACCTATCTGGTGGTGCTTCGCCACCGGGGTGTGGACCGCGTGGAACGCGTGGTACGACCATGACCGCCCCCTTTCTCGCCTCCCTGCATTGCTATCCGATCAAGTCGGTCGGCGGTTTCGCCATGCACGAGGCGCGGCTCACCGACCGCGGGTTCGCGCACGACCGGCGCTGGATGCTGGTGGATGCGGCCGGGCGTTTCCTCACCCAGCGCGAACTGCCATCCATGGCGTGCCTGCGCACGGAACCGGCGGAGGACGGCTTCACGGTGATCGACCATCGCGATGAGGAGCACCTGAGCCTGCCCTGGACCTTGGAGGAAGGCCCCGAACCCGAGGTGGACATTTGGGGAACGCGCGTGCGCGCGCGCGAGGCGTCCCCCGACCGGTCGGCATGGTTCAGCGAGCGCGTGGGCGGTGCGGTGCGGCTGGTGTACATGCCCGACGCGACGCATCGGCCCATCGACGAGCGCCATGCCCGGGGGCTGACCGCGTTCAGCGATGGCTTTCCCTACCTGATCGTGTCGCAGGCTTCGGTCGATGCGCTGAACGAACGCCTGGAAGGTCCCGTGTCCGTGGACCGGTTCCGCCCGAACCTGGTGATCGGCGGTGGCGTGGCGCATCAGGAGGACGGTTGGCGCGAGGTGCGGATCGGCACGGCGCGGTTCTCCCTGGTGAAGCCCTGTGCGCGCTGCATCATCACCACCACCGACCAGCGCACCGGCGAGCGCGGCAGGGAGCCGCTCCGCACGCTGGCCAGCTACCGCACGGTGGCCGGCAAGGTGCACTTCGGCATGAACGCGGTCGCCGATACGCAGGGCATGGTGCGTGTGGGTGATCCCATCTCGATCCCGGACCGGCCATGATCCGCTCCATCCCGGGCTGACCAGGCCACGCGGCTTCACCGCGCAACGGACGGCTTCCCGGAGACCCGCACGCCGGCCTGCAGGATGTTCCGGGGAGAACGATGCGTCAGTCCCTGACCTGCGGAAGCGCGCCGTCCGGGCGGCTACCTTGGCACCGATGCTCCCGGCGCTCCTCGAGTTCATCGTCGCCCTGCTGGCCCTGCTCCTCGCAGCGCGCTTCTTCACGCGTTCCGCAGAGGGCCTCGGCCGTTGGCTGAGGTTCTCACCGTTCGTGATCGGAGTGTTCATCGTGGGCATCGGCACCTCCTTGCCGGAACTGATCTCGGCCGTGCTCTCCGTGAAGGCGGGCGCTTCGGAGATCGTACCCGGCAACATCCTCGGATCGAGCATCTCGAACCTGTTGCTGATCACCGGCATCGTGGCCGTGATCGCCCGGCCGGACATGCGCCTGGGCAGCCAGTACATCCTCATCGACCTGCACTTCCTCATCGGGGCCTTCGCCGCGTTCTGGCTGGTGGCGCATGATGGCGTCATCATCTGGTCCGAGGCCTTCATGGGTGTGTTCCTGTTCATCGTCTATTCCGTGTACCTCATCCGGCAGGGCGACCAGGATCTGGAGCGGACCGCGAAGGGCCATACCGAAAAGCGACAGGCCCGGCCCACCAAGGACCTGCTCATCCTGTTGGTGAGCGCGGTGGGCATCTACTTCGGCGCCGACCACACCGTGTCGTCGATCACGGACATCGCCACACACCTGGCCCTTCCCCCATCATTGATCGCGCTCACCGTGCTTTCGATCGGCACCACGCTACCGGAACTTGCGGTGAACATCTCCGCCATCAGGCAGGGCAAGGCCGAGATGGCCGTGGGCAACGTGCTGGGGTCCTGCATCTTCAACACCCTGGTGATCCCCTTCGCAGCGGCGGTCTTCGGTACCGTTGTGGTTCCTGCGGACCTGCTGTCCCTCTCCCTTCCGGTGATGCTGGGCGCCGGGCTGTTCTTCTACCTGCTCACGCTGGACAAGCGCATCTCGCCCTGGGAGGGCTGGCTGTTCGCCGGGCTCTACGTGCTCTTCCTCCAGCAGCTTGTTTTCGCGGCATGATCCACTCCATCCTCGCCGACAAGGCCACCCGCCTCTACCTCATCCTGGGCGGCTTCTTCGTGGCCAACGCGCTCATCGCCGAGATGATCGGCGTGAAGCTCTTCCAGCTGGAGACAATGCTGGGAATGACCAAGGCCGACTTCACGCTGCTCGGCCAACCGCATCTGAGCTTCGTGCTGAGCGTGGGCGTGCTGCCGTGGCCCATCGTCTTCATCATGACGGATGTGATCAACGACTACTACGGCGTGCGCGGGGTCCGCTTCCTCACCCTGCTCACCACGACGCTCATCGCCTTCGCCTTCGTCGTGATGTTCATCGCCATCCGCATGCCGGCCGAACAGGGCTGGTGGATCGGCAGCAGTGCGGCGCAGGGCGTGCCCGACATGCAGGCGGCCTTCGCGGCCATCTTCGGCCAGGGCATGAACATCATCCTCGGCTCGCTGACCGCCTTCGTGGTGGGGCAGCTGGTGGACGCCTTCGTGTTCCGCCGCATCAAGCGCATCACCGGCGACCGGCGGATCTGGCTGCGCGCCACGGGAAGCACCCTCATCAGCCAGCTGGTGGACAGCGTGGTGGTGACCTACGTGGCGTTCTGGGTCCTCAAGGACATGAGCTTCCCCATGGCCACGGCGTTGGTGCTCACCGCGTACAGCTACAAGCTCGTCGTGGCCGTTCTGAGCACGCCGCTGGTGTACCTCGTGCACGCCGGTGTGGAGCGCTATCTTGGCACGGAACGGGCGGCGGCGATGCGCCTGGCCGCGCTCCGCCAGCACGAGGTAGCATGAGCGATTCGGTGATCATCGAGCCGGTGAGCAAGGTGGACGACGCCGGCTTCCACAGGCTGGTGAGCCGGGAGCAGGACCGGCTTCGCGCCTACTTCCCGGTGACCTTGGGCCGCTGCACGGACGTGGGCGCCACCCGGCGCTACCTCAAGGAGCTGGTGGCCATGGCGAAGGACGGGACCTACTTCTGCTTCGTGCTGCGCGACTATGAGGGTTCCGACCCCATCGGCGCGGTGTTCCTCAAGCAGTTCGACCGCACGGTGGGCCGCTGTGAGGTGGCCTACTTCATCGATGAGCCGCACAGCGGGCAGGGCTACGGCACCCTGGGGGTGATGTGGGCCGTGGACCATGCCTTCAGCCGGCTGGGCATGGGCAAGGTGGTGGCGCGCATCGCGCCGGACAACACCGCGAGCATCCGGGTGGCCGAGCACTGCGGCTTCCAACGCGAGGGCTTGCTGCGCCGCGAGTTCCGCACCGGCCATGGCGAACTGGTGGACCTGTTGTACTACGGGAATCTGCGCCCATGAACCGGCGACGACGACCCGCACGCCGCACCCCCGTCTCGCTGGACCGCTCGGCGAAGCGCGCCGCGCAAAAGGCCGCAGGGGCCTTCGACGGTCGCTTCCGCCCGCGCGTGGTGCGCAGCCGGAAGACCTACAGCCGCAGGCCCAAGCACCGCGGGGACGGCCCCGAAGGCGCGGCCTAGGGGGCCGGCGTCCACTTCTCCACCCGACCGGCCACCGGCTTCAGCGCCGCCAGGTAGTCGTAGATCGCCCCCAGGTCCTGCTCGGTCATCGTGGCGTACATCGTCCACGGCATCACCGTCTGGAAGTCACCCGGGCCCACCTTCGGATGGACGTAGGCACTGTCGGCGTACTGCTTGAACCGCGCGATGAACATCGCCTTGTCCCAGGCCCCGATGCCGTCCGTCGGGTGCGGGGTGATGTTCGGTGACCGCAGCACGGATCCATCGGGGAAGGCGAAGGTGAATCCACCGGCGAAGGGCTGACCCACACGCTCCCCCTTCACCGTATTGGTGTGGCACTCGATGCAGGCCGCGGCATTGATCACGTACTCGCCATAGCGCGGGTCGGCCGGTGCCGGCAGGTCCATGGGCTGCGGTGGCTCCGGTACGGTCCGCATGATGAGGTTCACCGGGAAGTCGATCGTGCTCTCCGGATACTCGGCGGTGGTGATGGGATCGAGCGAGCGCAGGTACGCGATGATGCTGTGCACATCCTCCGTGGCCAGCCGGTTGTAGTTCGGGTAGGGCATCACCGGGAAGAAGGGATGACCGTCCTTGCTGATCCCGCTGGTGATGGCACGGTACAGCTCACCATCGGTCCAATCCTTCAGCGCGAAAGGGGTGATGTTCCGCGCGTGGAACTCGCCGGGGAACTGCATGGTGCGGTCGAACTTGTCGCCGCCGGCACCCATGGTGCCGGGCTTCGGTGGTGCCGCGAAAAGGCTCCAGTCGCGCTGCGCATGGCAGTCCATGCACACACAGACACTGTTGGCCAGGTAACGCCCGCGTTCGATGCGCTCGGGGGTGAGCTCCACCTTCAGGTCCGCAGGCGCGTCCACATCGGGCAGGGCCTGGGTGATGTAGAGGAGTCCTGCACCGACGACCACGGCCAGGAGCAGGAGCACGGCAGCAAGGATCTTGATGAACCGGTTCATGGGACAGGTGGTGTTGGATGGAACGAAAGTGGTGAATGACGGATCAACACACAACCCGAGGCACCGTCACATGCGATCGTGCATCAACGCCTGCTACCTTCGGAGCGCATGTCGAAGAACATCACCTCCCTCTCCGGCCGCGACGGCAAGGAGCTGGACGACGCCCTGTGGGACCGGTTGCAAGCGGCCGCCGACCATCCGGGCACGCCATCGACGGACGCGCTCACCCGCATCGCGGATGAGTATCTCATCGGCGAGGCGGTCACCTATGGCACCAGCACCTTCTACGACTTCCTGAAGCCGGAGAACAAGGGCGTCAAGGCCTACGTGTGCACCGGCAGTGCCTGCCTGGTGGCCGGCACGCAGGACAAGGTGCACCACGCACTGCGGAAGCACTTCACCGAGGAGGAGATCGGGCACATGTGCTGCCTGGGGCGCTGCCACGAGAACAGCGCCTTCCACATCGGCGGTCGGAACTACAGCGGCGACAGCGTGGACCGCGTGGACGAGGTGGCGAAGGCGGTGCGTGAGGGGCGTGCCCACAGCGTGGTGGCGAACGGTGGGCACCACGTGGGCACCACCATGGAGGCCCCGATCCTCACAGCGCCCATGCCGCCGCTTCCGGAGTTCTACGCGGTGTGGGAGCGCGTGCTGCGGAGCGATCCGGCGGACATCCTGCAGGAGATCAAGGTGGCCACCATCCGCGGAAGAGGAGGGGCCGGTTTCCCCATGGGCTTCAAGCTGGAGGCCTGCCGCAACGCCACCGACACCACCGGCAACGGCACCCCGCGCAAGTACATCGTGTGCAATGCGGACGAAGGCGATCCGGCGGCCTTCAGCGACCGGTACCTGCTGGAGCAGCGTCCGCACCGGGTGCTGCTCGGCATGATGATCGCCGGCTACTGTGTGGGGGCCGATACGGGTGTCCTCTACATCCGGGCGGAGTATCCCGAAGCGATCGCCGCGGTGAAGGAGGCCATCCAGGAACTGGAGGCGGCCGGCTGGATCGGCACCGCCATCAAGGGCGGCGGCTTCCACTGGCGCTTCAAGGTGATCAAGGCGGCGGGTGCCTATGTGTGCGGTGAGGAGACGGCGCTGCTCAACAGCATCGAGGGCAAGCGCGGCGAGGTGCGCACCCGCCCCCCCTACCCGGCCCAGCAGGGCCTCTTCAACCGGCCCACCGTGGTGAACAACGTGGAGACGCTCGCCTGTGTGCCCTGGGTGGTGGAGCACGGCGGTGCGGCCTTCGCACGGCTCGGCACCGAGAAGAGCAACGGCTCCAAGCTCGTCTGCCTGGACAGCGGCTTCAACCGCCCCGGGCTGTACGAGGTGGAGTGCGGCACCCCGCTCGCGCGGGTGATCGACGAGCTCGGCCAGGGCTTCGCGCGACCCACCAAGGCGCTGCATATCGGCGGACCGCTCGGAGGCATCGTTCCGATGGAGAAGATCAACGCGCTCTCCATCGATTTCGAGAGCTTCCAGAAGGAGGGCTTCCTCCTCGGGCATGCGAGCGTGCTGAGCATCCCCGCCGACTTCCCGATGCTCGACTACCTGGAGCACCTCTTCGCGTTCACGGCGGCGGAGAGCTGCGGCAAGTGCTTCCCCTGCCGCATCGGTTCCACCCGTGGCAGGGAACTGATCCACGGTGTGCGCGAGGGACGGCGGATCGACCGGGCGCTGTTCCAGGACCTCATCGAGACGATGGAGATCGGCTCGTTGTGCGCGCTCGGTGGAGGGCTGCCGCTCGGCGTGCGCAATGCGCTTCACTACTTCGGCGACGAGCTGCGTCCGGCGTTCACGTGATCGATGAAGGCGGCGCCCGTGCACGGCGCTCCCAACGCACAACGCGCCGCAGTGCGGCGCGCCGGAAATGGCGAAGGGCCCGGATGCCGGGCCCTTCGATCGTATGGAGCCTGGCTCCTTACTTCTTCTTCGCGGCCTTCTTCGTGGCCTTCTTCGCGGCCTTCTTGGTGGCCTTCTTCGGAGCGGCCTTCTTGGTCGCTTTCTTCGCGGCCTTCTTCGTGGCCTTCTTAGCTGCCTTCTTTGCCATGACGGTTAAGGGTTTGAGACAAACGTATCACCTCGAACGCATCCACGCATCAAATGGTTGCAAGGATGTACCAACCAAATAGTGTTGATAACGATGAAGTGCGATCATCGATCATCGCATCGCGGTCATGCACGCATCCGTTCGTTCGCATCGGTCGCATGCATCACGTGATGCACATGGTGCTCCTGCATCGCGTTGCCGCCATCACGCATCGCTCCTGCCATCGATGCGTTCGGTGCCAAGCTGATCATCCCACCGCACGCATCCGGTTCCCCTTCGCCTCGTGCGTGAGCTCGCATAGGCCGAGCGCCTCCATCAGCGGTGGCAGGTACACGCCGAAGCGTCCACGCAGGCCCTTATTCAACCCATACCAACCACCCACAGGGTTCTGCGGTGAACGCCCCCAGGCTTCCACGGTGCCTTCCTTCGCCGGCTTCTGCTCATCGGCCCCACCGAGCTCCATCCAGTCGCCGTGCTTCTTGAGCATCGCGTGCAGGTCGTTGATGCATCGGATGTCGTACAGGAGGACGGTCCTGCCCACGGTGCAGACGAGCACCTCCTTGCCGTCCTTCTCTTCTACATGCATCGTGTAGTCCGAAGTGCCGGGCGGGGTCTTCAGCTTCCAGGGCTTGTCTTTGGTGCGCTTCTCCATGTTGAGCTCAGTGAATGGGTGAGAGGGTGAGAGGTGGGTTCAGTGAGACCTGCTCTGGATCAGTTCGGCCTCCTTCTTCAGATCGGCGGCGAAGGCCTCGAAGCTCGCATCGAAGGGTGGGATGTACTTCGCGTACATCGGGAACAGGAGTCCGCCGATGCGTTCGTGCATGGTGAAGGTGACCGTGCCGTCGCCGTTGTTCTTCAGTGCGAAGGTGCGCCGCCCCTTGCCATCGCCCCAGACCAGCTTCCGCGCAGGTTCGAATTCCATCACCTTCAGCTTGAAGCTGCGTTGGGGATCGAGGGTGCTCTTCAGCACGATCCGCTCGCCGGGGGCGATGCTGCCTTGGATGGAGATCACGGTGGAGTTCCAGCGCGGGTGGTCGGCGGCGTTGGTGAGCAGGGCCCAGATGATGGCTTCATCGGCGTTGATCACGGTGCTCACCGTGGTCTCACGGTGGAAGGTGGTCCTGGTGGTGCTGGCCTTGGCCCGGCCGGTGGTGGTCGTGGTCATAAGGGTCGTGATGAGGGGGTTCATGCCTCTTGGACGACCCTGGCGGACGGAATGATAGGATGGCGACGAAAAACCCCGGAATGACCGTCAGGCCTGGATCGCCCGACCCTCCATCACCTTCCGGTCGAACTCCAGGTGATGCAATTGCAGTTCCGCCGCAGGTGAGGTGAAGGGATCCAGCTCTTGCAGCACCTTCATGCGCAGGTCGAACAGATGCTCCTTGTCCTTGTTACCCGCGTCCCGCACCATCTGGATCTTCACGGCCTCCTCCTGCGCGTTCTGCTTCGGGTTGAAGATGCCATTGAGCTCCGTGCATTGGTGGCACACCCCTTCCTTGTTGATCAGCGCGCAGCGCCGGTCGAACACCTCGATCATCCGGCCGCGGCCGGTATACAGCCAATACTTGACCATGGCCTCGCTGTTCTCCATGATTCCGGCGATCTCCTTCACGCTGAACCCGTGGACCTCCTTCAGCATCACGGCGATTTGCTGCTCCAGGGGCAGGGACCGGCTCACGCAGGTGAAGCAGAAGGCGATGTGCTCGCGGATCTCGAACGCACCGTGCGGGGAGGTCTGACGGATGGTCATCGCCTCCCGGAAGAAGTCCGGGTCCTTCATGGCGGCATCCTTGCAGATATCGCCCACCTCCTCCGGCCAGCGCTTCAGCGCGCGCAGGTGATCGCGCGCGATGTTCTGGGCGATGGCGTAGAGCCAGGTCTTCACGGAACTGTCGCCCTTGAAGCCCTCGAGGCTGCGCTGCGCTCTGATCCAGGTCTCCTGCGCGATGTCCTCGGCGTCCTGCCGGCTGGCGGTGATGCGCAGGATGTAGGACCGCAGCGCCGGGCGACAGCGTTCAAACTCCGAGGTCAGCGTCACCAGGTCCAGCATGGCGGCCAAAACTACCGGACGGGTCCATCACTCCATCCCCAGCGGGGTGGGACAGACCGACCGACGCCTTCCTCCCCGTCTCTATCTTCGTGCGTCAGCCTCTTTCCCCTACGCCTTCGCCAGGCACCGGCGCATAAGACATGAACCAGCCCCAGGCCAAGACCGGCACCTCCGCCCCTCCGGCGGCCAAGACCCAGTCCGCCCCTGCTTCCTCGAACAAGGTCGCAACGGACGTCGACGTCGCCTACATCGACGGCGTGGCCTACCCCATCCACAAGGGCGAAACGATGCTCGCCTTCCTGAAGCGGCACAAGGGGCCCAACCCGGTGCCCACGCTCTGCGATGCGCCCAACCTGGAGCCTTTTGGTTCCTGCCGTGTGTGCAGCGTGGAAGTCGCTCTTCAAGAAGATGGGCCCTCGAAAGTGATGGCCAGCTGCCACACCCCCGTGGGCAAGGGCATGTACATCACCGTGAACAGCCCGCGCATGGAGCGGCTGCGCAAGAACATCGTGGAGCTGGTGCTCACCGACTACGACACCGAGCTGCTGAAGACCGAGGACCACGGGCGGAACGAACTGTACAACGTGGTGAAGCAGATCGGCTTCGACATCGACAGCGTGCGCTACCCCAAGGGGAAGAACCACCTGGACACGCCGATGGACACCTCGCATCCTTACATGGTGAGCGACCTCAGCGCGTGCATCGGCTGCTACCGTTGTGTGCGCGCGTGCGACGAGGTGCAGGGCGAGTTCGTGCTCACGATGGCCGGGCGCGGTTTTGACAACCACATCGTCAAGGGCACCAACGAGAGCTTCTTCGACAGCGACTGCGTGAGCTGCGGCGCCTGCGCACAGGCCTGCCCCACCAGCGCCATCACCGACGTGTTCCGCGCCAGGGAGACCAAGGCCGATGAGGTGGTGCGCACCGTGTGCACCTATTGCGGCGTGGGCTGCAACCTGGAGGTGAAGGTGAAGGACGGCAAGGTTGCCGGTATCACCGCACCCTACGAGGCCGAGGCCAACCAGGGCCACACCTGCCTCAAGGGCCGCTACGCCTTCCGCTTCTACGACCATCCCGAGCGGCTGCGCACACCACTAATAAGGAAGAACGGAGAACTGGTCCCGGCCACCTGGGACGAGGCCTACGATTATATCGTCGACGGCTTCATCCGCATCCGCGAGCAGCACGGTCCCGATGCGCTGGCCGGGGTGAGCAGCGCGCGCTGCCCCAACGAGGAGAACTACCTGATGCAAAAGTTCTTCCGCGCACAGGTGGGCACCAACAACATCGATGCCTGCGCGCGCGTGTGCCACAGCCCCACGGCCCTGGGCATGCAGAAGACCTTCGGCACCGGCGCGGCCACCAACAGCATCGACGACCTGAAGGAAACGCACACCATCATGGTCATCGGCGCGAACCCCACCGACGCGCACCCCGTCACCGGCGCCAAGATCAAGCAGCAGATCATGAAGGGGAAGACCCTGATCGTGATCGACCCGCGCCGCACCGAGCTGGCCCGCTACGCCCACTACCACCTGCAGCTGAAGCCCGGCACCAACGTGGCCCTGCTGAACATGATGATGCACTACATCGTGAAGGAGGGCTGGGTGAAGCAGGAGTTCATCGACCAGCGCACCGAGGGCTGGGCCGATTTCAAGAAGGAGGTGCTCGCCGTGGATATCGACGCCATGGAGCGCGAGACCGGCGTGGACCGGAACCTGGTGCGCGATGCCGCGAAGGCCTACGCCTCTTCACCCGCCGCCATGAGCTTCCACGGCCTGGGCGTCACCGAGCACTACCAGGGCACCTTCACCGTGATGCAGATCGCCGACCTGGCGATGATGACCGGTAACATCGGTCGCCGCGGCGTGGGCGTGAACCCGCTGCGCGGCCAGAACAACGTGCAGGGCGCGGCCGACATGGGCTGCCAGCCGCACCAGGGGGCAGGCTACTTCGCGGTGGACGAACCCGCGAACATCGCCATGTACGAGCAGTTCTACGGCGTGGAGCTGCCCCACCACGCGGGCAAGAAGATCCCGCAGATGTACGACGCCATGCTGGCAGGCACCCTGAAGGCCTTCTGGGTGGCGGGCGAGGACATGGCGCAGACGGACCCCAACACCCTGCACGTGCGCAAGGCCCTCGGCCAGCTCGAACTCTTCGTGGTGCAGGAGCTCTTCATGACCGAGACCGCCAAACTCGCTCACGTGGTGCTGCCCGCCAGCAGCTTCCTGGAGAAGAGCGGCACCTTCACCAACGGCGAGCGCCGCATCCAGCGCGTGAACGCCGCCGTGGAGCCCATCGAAGGCACCAGGCCCGACGGCCAGATCACCTGCGACATCATGGAGCGCTTCGCGGAGCGGACCGGTCGCCGCAGCGGCAATGCGAGCACCGAGTACCACCCGCGTTGGGTGCTGGAGGAGATCAGCCGCATCGTGCCCTTCTTCGCCGGGGTGAAGTGGGACGAGCTCGGGGAGAACGGCAAGCAATGGCCCGTGAAGCCCGACGGCACTGACACCCGGATCCTGCACACCGACACCTTCAAGCGCGGGCTCGGCAGGTTCATCTTCAACCAGTGGGAGAAGAGCCCCGAGGTGCGCACCAACGAGAAGGACTACCCCTACATCATCACCACCAACCGCGAGCTGGAGCACTACAACTGCGGCGCCATGACGCGGCGCACCGGCAACGGCGAGATCCTCACCGAGGACGTGCTGCTGATCAACCCCGCCGACGCGGAGAAGAACGGCATCGCCGAGGGCGACATGGTGTGCGTGGAGAGCCCGCGCGGCAAGGTGGACATCAAGGCCCGCATCACCGACGAGGTGAAGCCCGGCATCCTCTCCAGCACCTTCCACTTCCCGGAGATCATGCTCAACATCATCACCAGCAGCGTAAGCGACTCACTGGCCATGTGCCCGGAGTACAAGGTGGTGACCTGTCGCATCCGGAAGGCGAAGAAGGCGCACTTGCGGAAGGCGGGAGAGGTGGTGGAGAAGGCGTGAACACGCCGTGAACGAGGGTTCATGGGAGCTCTCCCCCTAACTTCGACGCATGGAACGCAAGATCATCCTCCATATAGAGAAGCTGCCCGAAGGGTTCTATCTCGCCACCTCCGATTCGTTGCAGGGACTTGTGGCGCAGGGTCGCACCATAGCGGAGACCTTGGAGATCGCGCGCGATGTGGCCAAGAAGCTGATAGAGTCCGCTGAACCGAACGCCGGGATCAAGGCCGTTGAGTTCGGCGACAACTTCGACTATCCGCTGGTCGTCGGATTCTGATGGGCCGTCTTGGTGGCTTTCGTTACCGCGATATCGTGGCGCGGCTAAAACGGTTCGGCTTCACCTTTCATCGCCAAGCAGCCGGAAGTCACGAGATCTGGTTCTGCGAACGCACCAACCGATATACCACGATCCCCAACCATACGGGCGACATGCCGGAGGGAACGCTTCGTGCGATCCTCAAGCAGGCAGGTATCGACGCGGACGAGTTCCTCAAGGCCAAGTGAAGCCCGGCATCCTCAGCAGCACCTTCCACTTCCCGGAGATCATGCTCAACATCATCACGTCTTCCGTGAGCGATTCACTGGCGATGTGCCCGGAGTATAAGGTGGTGACGTGCAGGATCCGAAAGGCGAAGAAGGCACATTTGCGGAAGGCGGGGGAGGTGGTGGAGAAGGTCTAGGCCACCCTGAGCTTGTCGAAGGGTTGGGCGTGCCCCCTCGCAAAGCCTCGGGGTCCGGCTTTCCGCTACAAGTCCGCGCCCTGATTACAGGGCTTGCGGGCTTTCCGCTTCAATCCGTCACGCGAAATGCCGTTGCCGCTGGTGCTACTTACCATAGATGTAGCTCAACACCCCATTGAAGGTTGAATAGTAGTGGCAGACCTCATAAAGATCCAGGTCTTCATGGAACCGGAGGTTGTAGTCCTCGGCGAACCACTCCGCAGAATCAACGAATGCGGCTTCTTTGGGTGCCTTACCAGATGCGAATACGTCGTGGGCAACGCTACCTGGTGGCACAGGACTCATGTAAGGAATCCAGTGCAATGGCCTCTCAGAGTTCGGAAAGTCATTGCTCATCGCTGCCCACCTAACCGTACCTCCGATGCTGAAGACCACTGCTATTGGATAGTTACCGTGCTGCGTGAACTGGATAGAAGTGGACATCAGGCTTGTCATGAACCTATCAGAAGCACTTTGAAGATTCGCGATGGAGAACTTCTTGCGCTCGAAGTAGGCCCCGAACAACATGGGTGGCATAAGCAGATTTGCAGCGAAGATGTTTGCGTGGCCTTCCTCGGGGCGGCGACCCTGCCAATCCAAGAAGGCGTCGATGTCACAGTTGAAGAGCTGCTGCTGAGCATTGACGTGCAATATCAAGTGTCCAAGTTCATGAGCAAGAACGAAGCGCCGTCGCTTCGGGTCACGTATTCCTGAATCCACGGTGATGATCGCCCGCTTCCTGTCCAGCAGAATTCTCCCCTGTGCACCCTGCATGGGTTGATACTGAACAAATCCATTCTTGGCCGCAGCCAGATCCTCCAACTCAATAGTCGTGGGATCTGAAATGCAGAACTCCTCGAGCAACGCGATTGCCCGACGTCCATGCGTCAGTGAATTCCGCCGGACAACATTACTCTGAGTCGCTGCGCTCAAGGCCTTCAAGAATTTTCAAGAGTTCTGCATCATCAATGATCTGATTACTATCATGTTCGCTAAGGTCTTTCACTTTGCTGAAGAAACCGGCATACTGTGGCTGACCACCCGTTACCATCTTCATTGCCGTCGCTATCGAGTTGGGATCTGTTGTAGATCGCAATTGTGCCAGCAGGTCCTTGGCCTTGTCAAGCAGTTGCCTTCTCTCGCGACCGCGTTCAAGGCGGAGTTTCCCTTGCAAGCGATTAAGCGCCTCCATTCCTGTAGACACTACCACAGATGGGTCATACCCGAGCGTTTTGAGTTGTTCATTCATCTCCGTTTCTGAAGCAGTGCCGTCATGCATGGAGCCCAACAGGTTCTTCAGCAATTCACGCTGAGACAGGTCTCGCTTTGACGTGCTCATGACTTGATGTCTTTGAGTACCCCCTTGGTCATTAGGTCGTGGATCTTGCGGTCCAGTCGTTTGGTGGCGTTGTCGTAGTCCTTCGTTGACAAGTGAAACTCCTCACATGCCTGGGCACGCGATAGTCCCATGGTGCGTGCCATGAAGACGCACTCGGCGTGCTGGTCGTCGGAGATATGCGCTTGGATCTGGGAAAGGACTTCGGCCGCATGCATCTCCTGAATAGGTGTTGGAGAATCCACTGGAATCTCCGCCGAGCCAAGATCCTTTGCTGAGGCAAGCTTGGACTCCTTCAGGCTAAGCAGATTGATGACAAGGCCGGGAATCACTTGAGTCTTCAGGTAAGGCACAAGCGGTGATCGACCCGGATCCCAGGCCCATGCGCCAGTGAGAACCTTTTCAATCGCGTCCTGTGCGATGTCAGCCCCTGTAAGTCCCTGCCGACGAGTCTCTCCATACCTGCCATTGACGCGCAGATGGTACTCCGCGTGCAGCGTGAGCTGTTTGATGATACCGGGGGCATCGTCATTGTTCAGGACCGCGAGGATCTCATCAAGACGTTTCTGGGGCAGCATCGACAGACTGGAGTGACATACTGTGTGTGTTGACCAAAGCTCTGGATTTTCCGCTGATGCAGAAATATTTTCTCAATGGCAAATCCAGGGGTCCAGTTGTAAGCACCCCCTTTTTAGGCGCAGTGCATTGTAAAGGTACTTCTTGGTGTGG
>CALMPI010000033.1 GCA_937872175.1 uncultured Flavobacteriales bacterium
CCCATCGCCATCGCTGTCCGGGCTTGGTGTGCCCACGCACTGGCAGCTCGCGTTCCACACATCGTTGGTGGTGCACGGATCATTGTCGTTGCAGGCCGAACCAGGCACGGCGCCACCACCGGGGACACCGAGGCAATCGGGTTGCGGAGTGCCGGAGGCCGTGGCGATGGACCCCAGGCTCAGGTTGTAATAGCTCCCACTGGTCGAGGTCTGGAGCTTGACGGCACGCACCATGTACTGGCGGCCGGCAATGAAGGGTACCGTCGGGCTGGTATACGAGGTTCCGGTCACGAGTCCGGGCACTACGCGAGACACGGCCCCGGTCCCGGGATCGAAGGCATAGATGTAGTAGCCGAGAACCGTTTCCGAGGAGGCCGTCCAAGCGAAGCTGGCGTTCCCACCGACATTGGTGACCTGGAGGTTCGACGGCGGAGCGACCATGGTCATCCGCAGCGAAGGGTCGCCCATCAAAGCGAGGTGTGACTTACCGATGCTGCCCTGCCAGCCTCCGTGCATCGGCGCATAGAGGCTGGTGGTGTTGTTCATCGTGGCCAGGGCACTGTACCCGATGTTGTCGCCCAAACCCATGTGGTGGAACGCGAAGTGCGGGATGGCCGACCAGCAGCTGCTCAAGGCCTTGCCACTGGCGAGAAAGGCGCGCAGGAAGTTGTTCTTGTTGTCCCAGTCGCCGAAGTAGCTGCCGAAAGAGAGGTTGAAGACACCGTCGAACTGACTGGCGGCGAGGTTCTGGGTGGTGGCGACGTTGTTGGCCCCATTGTACGTGAGCACGCCGTTCACCGTCTGCTGCAGACCGCCGCCGCAGCTGTAGGTCCACAGGTAGCTCTGGTTGTTGACCAGGGTGTAGAAGGAGGGGCCGTTCTGGTTCGGGAAGGTCAGGTTGGAGGCTCCCACCAGCGGCGCCATCGTGCGGATGCCGCCGGCGGCGAACGGGTACCCCGTGTACTGGAAGTTGTCGAAGATGATGCCCCGCACTTGCGGGGTGAAGCCTTTGATCTTGAAGTCATGGGCCTTGTTGAGGTAGGCCCGCATCAGTTCGGTCTCGGTCTGCCCGAACGCGGGCAGGTCGTACAGGTCGACCCGGCCGACCTGAAGCTCCGCAGGGGTCGGCAGGTCGCTCTGATCGAACTTGCCATCCCCCGGCACATTCCGGTTCTCGACGCGTTGGCTCGTCACGATGTTGACCGAGTTGTCGGTCCAGTTGCCGTTCACATCGGCGTAATAGGTGTCGGCCGGCCAGGCGCCTTGATGCTCATTGTGGCCGTCCGGTGCGATATTGCCGCTGTAGGGCACCGGGACGTGGCCGAAGAGGTACACCGCCTTCACGTTGGCGGGATCGGTGTTGTAGGCGTTCTGAATGATGCTGCGGATGCTCGCCGGCGACGCGGTGCGGCTGACGTCCGTCCGGAGGACCGTCCATCCATCGGCCTTCAGGTCCTGTTCGAGAACGGCCAGCTCGGAGCTCAGGCTCGCACTGAACGTGTTGTCCACCAGCAGCACCAGCTTGCCCAAGTACTCGGTGGCGGGCACCTCGATGCCCGTGGCGATGTATCCCTGCCCGGTGCCGGCGTTGGCCGTACGCACCAAGCGGTACTCATAGTACGTCCCAACGGTGACGGCATTGTCCTGGTAGCTCGTGGACGACGCGGGTGGGGTGGCGATGGCGCTTCCCCATGAGGTGGCGGCCTTCGACTTCCGGTAGATCGTGATGCCGGTGGTATTGGAGAACGCCGGCCAGCTGAGGGTTATCCTCGGAGGGCTGGTCTGCACGGTGGCCTGCAGCTGAACGGCGCTCGTTTGGGAGGCCGTTTGGGCATGACCGCTAAGGGCGATCGACAGGACCGCAACGGCGGCAAGGGTGGAGCGGAGCATGGGCGTGGAGCAGGGTTGGAAGGATGCCCTGTATCCGGACCGCTCCGGTCGGCAAACCGGAACCCGCGGGGGTCTTGGCGTGGTCGAAAGCCTGGTGGTCCATCTACAGGTGGCCCTTGTATCGGTTCCTGCCTGCTCCGGGTTACGTTGATGGCCTTCCCGGTGGTCAACCCCGATCGACCAGCGTCAGCCTGCCGGGGATGAACCGGCACACCGCCATGACCACGGTGCACTGGTGTTGCTCCTGCGGTACTGCCGGGTATGAATGACCACCGGCCGGGGTGCATCACGACCCCTTCGGACCGGTAGCACCGACCGGTCACGCGATCCATCGATCACGGAGGAGCGCTTCCTGAGAAAGTTCCCATGCCGACCCCTGGGGACCGGGTCCGCCACCGGTCGCTCAGTCGCGCACAGCGCGCGCACGGGCCAGGGTCCGCCCCCGGTCGTCCCGAAGCTCCAGGACGTAGGTACCCGTGCTTAGTCCCGAAAGGTCCAGCACGGCCGCATAGGGCAGGTCCAGCACCCGGGCGCCCATCACATCGTACACCACCAAGCGGTCAGGATGAGGCCCGTCCCAGTCGAAGCGGACCAAGCCGCTGGTGGGGTTCGGATGCACCAGAATGCCGATGATGCCATCCGGGTGTTCGGGGACGGAGATCACCTCGCAGGGATCGCCCACCCCATCGCCATCGCTGTCCTCCTGACCCGGGTTGTACACCCAAGGACAATTGTCGCACGCATCACCCAGACCATCCTCATCGAGATCGGACTGGGCAGCGTTCTGCAGGCCCGGACAGTTGTCCGTGCAATCGAGCGCGCCATCGAGGTCGTCATCCGGGTCGGGATCGACCCCCGTGGTTCCGCCGGCACAAACACCGCACTCATCGATGAAGGCCTCCCCCCCCGGCACCCCCGCGCAGTCCACCGCGATGCCGATGCACTCACAATCGGACGTCCAGGTGTCGTCGATGGTGCCTGCATTCCCATCATCGCAGCCTACGCCGGGCAAGGCGGTACCTCCGGGCACCCCTGCGCAATCGTAGGCTTCACCCACGCAGATGCACGCGCTGGTCCATTGGTCATTGCCGGTGCCGGAGTTGCCATCGTCGCAGGGAACGCCTGGCCAGGCCGGACCACCCGGTACCCCTGCGCAATCGATCGGGAGGCCTGCGCAGGCGCATCCCACCCCCCACTGATCGTCGCCGGTGTCCGGATCGCCATCATCACATGGTGAACCCGGAAGCGCAGGGCCTCCAGGGATGCCCGTGCAGTCGATGAGCGCACCAACGCAGGTACAATCCGCACCCCAGGTATCGTCACCGGTGCCGGGATCACCGTCGTCGCACGGGGTACCGGGCAGTGCTGCACCACCGGGCGCCTCGAGGCAATCCAGGACCAGGCCGACGCAGGTGCAGTCGGTCGTCCAACGGTCGTCCCCGGTCGAAGCGTCGTTGTCATCGCAACCGGTCCCCGGCAACGCTGCACCACCGGGTGTTCCCTCGCAGTCGTACGGTAGGCCGGCACAGATGCAGTTCTGACCATAGCGATCGTCCCCGGTCGTCGGGTCGCCATCGTCACACGGGGTCCCCGCAAGAGCGCCACCTCCGGGCACACCTTCGCAGTCGAAGGGCAGCCCCGCACAGAGGCAGTCCGCTCCCCACACATCATTGCCCGTTCCGGCATCGCCATCGTCGCAACCGACGCCCGGGACGGCGTTCCCTCCGGGCTGCCCGGTGCAGTCGAACGGCAGGCCGGCACAGGTGCAGTTCGCATCGTAGACGTCATCCCCTGTCGTGGGGTCGCCATCATCGCAGGGTGTCCCCGGGAGCACGGCGCCGCCCACCTGGCCGATACAGTCGATGAGCTGGCCCGCACAATCGCAACCCGCGGTCCATGTGTCGTCACCGGTCGCCCCGTCACCATCATCGCATGGACTTCCCACGGTCGCCGGGCCACCGGGAACGCCCAGGCAATCAAGGGGAACGCCGACGCATTGGCACGCTGCGTCGTATGCATCGCTGCCGGTGTCCGGGTCGCCATCATCGCATGAGCCCCCCGGTAGCGCACCTCCGCCCGGTTGTCCCAGACAGTCCAGCGGAAGTCCAGCACATGAACAGTCCGTGCCCCAGACATCCGCGCCGGTGAGCGGGTCGCCATCGTCGCATGGACTTCCCGGCAGTGCGGCACCACCCGGCAGGCCGAGGCAATCCACGATCGAGCCGATGCACTGGCAGTTCGCCGTCCACACGTCATTGACCGTCAGCACATCCCCATCATCGCAAGGCGAACCCGGCAGCGCGGAACCACCGGCGATGTTCAGACAGTCGAGCCCCGTGGGTATCCCTGAACAGGTGCAGTCCACCCCCCACACATCATCCACCGTGAGGAGCTGACCGTCGTCGCAAGCGGTCCCTGGCAACGCCGGTCCTCCGGGCACGCCGAGGCAGTCGATCAGCAGACCCACGCAGGCACAGTTCGTGTCCCATCGGTCATCGCCAGTGGTCGGGTCGGTATCGTCACATGGCGCTCCGGGCACGGCCGGACCATTGGGAACACCCTGGCAGTCGAGGATCACCGGGGTGCCGGTGCAGCCGCAGTTCGCGTCCCACGCATCGTTGACCGTGTTCGCGTCATTGTCATCGCAGGGTGTTCCCGGGAGGGCAGGACCGCCCGCCGCGCCCAGGCAGTCGATCACCTGACCCACGCAGGTGCAACTGACGCTCCAGGTGTCGTTGCCCGTGCTCGCATCGCCGTCATCGCAGGGGGCTCCCGGCAGGTCCGGGCCGTTCTGCACGCCTTGACAGTCGATGACAGGCGGTGGTGGCTCCGTGAACGCGATGCAAAGGCGCGGGGCTTTCGCTGGATCCTGGTTCCAACTGTAAGCGGACCGACCGCCGATGCCCTCGACCATCATGAGCACCGCATTGTTCGACTGCCAACCGGGTCTGGTGATGACCTCCTGGATGACGGCGGCGAGGTCGGGGCTGCGCTGCGACAGGCCCTCCTCGTCGGCGATGAGCCATGGCTGGGGGGACCAGACCACGGAAGCGGCCGTCGGGGTGCGGGAGGTCAGCTCGAACTGGGACCAGCCGATCGGTGCGGCGTTGGCAACGGCCTCCGCACGCACGGTCAGCACACAGGGATCGACGTTCTCGTTCGTCCTGGCCGTGAACTGCAGGCTGGCGGCCACCACGGTGGCGCCCACGGGCACCTCAACCCCTTCGAAGCGGATACCGATGAGCTGATCTCCGCGCCAATGCGTGGGCTCGCTGTCGTAGACGAGATCGAGCGAGCCGACATCGTGGTACACGTTGCCGTTCACGGCCTGCTCCACATCGGGATCGCTCGTACCACCAGCGGTGTAGCACACCAGCGCATCGAAGCAGTCGTTGGTGCCACCGCACACCCCGCACAGGTCGAGCACCGCTCCTCCGCCCGCGACCCCGTTGCAATCGATGGGAAGTCCCGCACAGGTGCAGTCGGCCGTGATCGCATCCTCTCCGGTCGTCGGATCGCCGTCGTCACAAGGGGTTCCCGGCACCCCGGGCAGGGCCGGGCAGGGGTCGATCGAGTTGCAAAGCCCGTCGCCATCACTGTCCGGAACGGGGATGAAGATGCAGTTGCCGCCGAGGCACTGCTGGTTGGTACAGGGATCCCCATCATCACAGACCAGCGGAACGCCGGCGCACTGGCAGTTGCCGTTCCATGTATCCCCGATGGTGCACGCGTTCCCGTCATTGCACGGCGTACCCGGCAACGCCCCGCCATTGGGCACACCCAGGCAGTCCAGGTTCAGGGGCATACCCGCGCACTGGCAATTCGCGTTCAGCACGTCGTTCACGGTCTGCGCGTTGCCGTCATTGCAGGGCCCCCCGGCCTGGCCCGGGGTGTTGGGGCAGTTGTCCTGTGCATTGCAGATACCGTCGCCATCGCTGTCCGGAAGCGCCGTCCCCACGCACTGGCAATTCGCGTTCAGCACGTCGTTCGTCGTACAGGGATCGTTGTCATTGCAAGCGGTCCCCACCTGGCCCGGCGTGTTCGGGCAGTTGTCCGTCGCATCGCAGATGCCGTCCCCATCGCTGTCCGGGCTCGCGGTTCCAGCGCACTGGCAGCTCGCGTTCAGCACATCGTTCGTGGTGCACGGATCGTTGTCATTGCAGGCGCTGCCCACCTGGCCCGGTGTGTTCGGGCAGTTGTCCGTCGCGTTGCAGATGCCATCCCCATCGCTGTCGGGAACGGCACTGAACACGCAGACCCCGTTGCTGCACTGGTCCGTGGTGCACGGGTTGTTGTCATTGCAGACGATGGGGGTCCCCACGCACTGGCAGTTGCTGTTCCAGACATCCCCGGTGGTGCAGGCGTTGCCGTCGCTGCACGATGTGCCCGGCAGGGCGGTTCCTCCCGGAACACCCAAGCAATCCGCAGGCAGCTGGCCCGCGCACTGGCAGCCACTGGACCACGTGTCGTTGATGGTATTCGGGTTGTTGTCGTTGCACGCGGTGCCCGGCAGCGCGCTCCCGCCCACCACGCCCAGACAGTCCGCCACCTGACCGGCGATGCTCAGGGTGCCCACGATGCCGAGGCTCAGGTTGTAGTAGCTCCCGCTGTGGCCCACCTCAAGCTTCAGCGCCCGCACCATGTACCGCACCGTTCCGGTCAGACCGGTGATGTTGTCGATGAAGCTTGTGGCCGTGACCGGCGTGGACGTCCGGCGCACCCAGTTCTGGGTGTTGGTATCGTAGCGGTAGACGTGATACCCGATCACCGCATCCGGTGAGGCCGTCCAGCTGATGTTCGCGGTGCTCCCACCGGTCTGGTTGCAGGTCACCTGCGAGACCGGGGCCACCACATGCATGCGCAAGGTGGGATCGCCCATCAAGGCGATGTGCACGCGCGAGGTCTGCCCGTTGGTGGGCTCATAGTGGTTGGTGCTGTTGTTCTGCGCCAGCACCAGGCTGTAGCCGATGGTCTCCCCCATCCCCATGTGGTGGATGAACCAGTTGGGGAATCCCGCCCATGCACTGGTCAGGGCATGGCCGGAGGCCAGCGGGGCCCGCAGAAAGTTGTCCTGCGTGTCGAAGTCCCCGAAATAGCTTCCGAACAGAAAGGTGAAGATGGTCCTCACCTGGGTGGTGCCGAACTGTGCCGTGTTGCCGACACCGTTGGAGTTGTTGAACCAGCCCCCCCCGCAGCCGTAGCTGAACAAGCGGCTCTGGGTGGCCAGCGTGCCGAAATAATCAGCGGCCGCCACATTGTTGGGATGCACCAGCGGCCCGAAGCCACGCCAGCCGTTCTGCGAGAACGCCTCCGAATAGCCGGTGAAGTTGTCGTCCACCAGACCCTTCACATCGGCTGTAAGCGCCTTCACCTTCCAGTTGTGCAGCTTGGTGAGGTAGTTCGACAGCAGGGTCGTCTCGCTGACCCCGATATCAGGCAGATCGCTCATGTCGATCCGGCCTACAGCCAGTTCCACGGCCGTCGGGATCGTGGTCTGATCGAACCTCCCATCCCCCGGCACATTGTGGTTCAAGGTCCACGCCGCCGTGGAGGTGTTCGTGGAGTTGTCCGTCCACGACCCGTTCATCTCGCCGTAATACGCGTCGGCGCTCCAGGCCCCGTAGTGGTCGCTGTGGCCGTCCGGCGCCAACGCGCCGCTCCGCGGCACCGGAACATGCCCGACCAGAAGGACCGCTTTCACGTTGGAGGGATCCGCCGCGTAGGTCCCTTGGATCAGTGACTTCACGGCCGATACGGCCGCCGTCCTGCTCACGTCATGCCGGATCACCTTCCACCCTTCACCCTCCAGGTCGTTCTGCAACTGGGTGAGCTGCGCCGCGAGGCTCCCGGTGAAGGTGTTGTCGACCACCAGCACCACCTTGCCACGCTGCTCGACCATCTCCAGCTGGATGCCGGCGTTCACATAACCGTATCCACTACCCAGATTGGACGTGGTGCGCACCACCTTGTACTCGTAGGAGGTGTTCAGCTGCACCCCATTGTCGGTGAACTGCACGGCCGTGCTTCCCAGTGAGGCGATCGAGCTGCCCCAACTGGTGCCGCCTTTCAGTTTCCGGAAGACGGTGAACCCGGTCGTATTGGGGTGCGACTTCCAGTTCAGGGTGATGCTGGCCGGGCTGGAGGTCACAGTGGCCCAGAGCTGAACGGACCGGTTCTCGCCGTTGGTCTGGCCAGGGCTGATCTGGATGGCCCACCAAAAGCCGAGGACCACACATAAGAACCTGACCATCAGTCCCTCACCAGCCGGACGCGGGGGTGTCGTCGCCTCGCCCTCCTCCCTTGTGGTCCGTTCCGTGCTCAACTGATGCATGTGGAGATCTCCGCCCTTCGGGCGGTAAAAACGCCGCGAAGTTCGACGAAACTGGCACGCGCTAAGCCGTAATGGCCCACCAATTCGATGGATCAGGACATCCGGCCGACGAAGGGCGATCTTTGCTCCACCGGACCGACCACCATGCCCACATGCCATGGCTAACCACCTGATCCTGTGGGCTTGAAGCACATCCGAACTCGAACCCAGGGCTGATCGTATACCGCCTGCCTTCTCCCGTACCCTCCCGAACACGACCACCGATGTCCACCGACCGTTCCCGAACCGTGATCCACCACATTGTCAACACCCATACCGACCATCCTGAACGCGTTGGGCTCGTCTCCGACGGACTGACCTTCACCGCCGGTGAGATCGGTGCACGTGCGTCGCGCATCGCCATGCGTGTCTCGGGCTTTGGTGCCGGCCGTGACACCACCATTGGCCTCTGCCTCGACCGCTCCCCCGAGCTCATCTTCTCCGTCCTCGGCATCGTGCAGGCCGGCGCCGCCTACGTGCCCATCGACCCCACCTACCCGGCCGAGCGCATCGCCGGCATGCTGGAGGACGCCAAGCCGCCGGTGGTGATCACCAGCAAGGCGCATCAACACCTCTTCAAGGGCACGCAGGCCAAGGTCATCCTCATCGAGGACATCGACTTGGATAACGGCCCCGTGTTCGAAGGCCCCTGTCCCGCCACGCCGGACGACCTCCTCTATGTGCTCTTCACCAGTGGAAGCACCGGCCGGCCCAAGGGCGTGGCGATGCACCACGCGCCGCTCACCAACCTGATCCAGTGGCAGCTGCGCACCAGCGTGTGCAAGGCAGGTGACCGCACGCTCCAGTTCGCACCCATCAGCTTCGACGTGAGCTTCCAGGAGATCTTCACCACGTTCGCCCAAGGCGGCACGCTGGTGCTGATCACCGACGAGGACCGGCTGAACAGCACGCAGCTCCTGCGGAAGATCATCGCCCAGCGGATCAACCGCATCATCGTGCCCTTTGTGGCACTGCAATACCTGGCCGAGGCCGTGGAGCGAACGGGCGAAGTGCCGTCCACGCTGAAGGAGGTCTTCACCAGCGGCGAGCAACTGAAGATCACGCCCGCCATCGCGAACCTCTTCAAGCTCCTGCCCGGTTGCCGCTTCTGCAATCAATACGGTCCCACCGAGGGCCACGTGGTGAGCGAGCTGGAGCTGAAGGGCGACCCTTCCAGCTGGCCCGCGCTGCCCAACATCGGCACCGCCATCGACAACGTGAAGCTCTATGTGCTCGACGAGCAGATGAAGCCCGTTGCGAAAGGTGAAGAAGGTGAACTGTACCTCGGCGGCGCCTGCGTGGCCAAGGGCTACATCGGCCGCGACGACCTCACCGCCGAACGCTTCCTGGCGGATCCGTTCATCAACGGCGGCCGCCTATACAAGACCGGCGATCGCGCGGCTGAGTTGCCGAATGGCGAGATCGACTACAAGGGCCGCATCGACGGCCAGGTGAAGGTGCGTGGCTACCGCATCGAACTGGGTGAAGTGGAAGTGGCCATGGAGAAGCACTCTGCGGTGGAGCAGGCCGTGGCCACCGTGCGCGAGGACCGTCCGGGCCTCAAGCGCTTGATCGGGTACTACGTCGCCAAGAGCGAGCTGAGCACGAACGAGCTGCGCAAGCACCTCGCCTCCCTCTTACCCGATTACATGCAGCCTTCCGCCTTCGTGGCCGTGAAGGAGCTGCCCCGCACTCCCAGCGGCAAGATCGACCGCAAGGCCCTGCCCGCACCCGATGTGAAGCGCCCCGACCTCGATGTGGCCTTCGTCGCGCCGACGACCAGCGTGCAGAAGACACTAGCCAACGTGTGGGCCGATCTACTGGGCATCGACCGCGTGGGCATAGATGACAACTTCTTCGACCTTGGCGGCAACTCGCTACTGAGCATCCAAGCGGTGGCGCAGCTCGAAGGCCACGGCCTGAAACTGCCGATCGTGAAGCTCTATCAGCATCCGACCATCAAGGCATGTGCGGCATTCCTGGAAGGTGATGCCAGTGCGATCGCTCCTTCTGAAATGGCCAAGGCACGCAAGGCTGCGGCTGGTGGATCGAAGAAGGGCGATGTCGCCATCATCGGGATGAGCGGCCGCTTCCCCGGTGCCGAGAGCGTGGAGCAGTTGTGGAAGAACCTGCTCGCAAAGAAGAACAGCATCAGCACGTGGACGGTGGACGAGCTCGACCCGAGCATCCCCGCTGAGATGCGCAACGACCCCGACTATGTGAAGGCGCGCGGTGTGATCACCGATGCCGACAAGTTCGACCACGGCTTCTTCGGCGTGAACCCAAAGGTGGCCGCGCTGATGGACCCGCAGCAACGCGTGTTCCTGGAGACCGCGTGGGCCGCGCTGGAGGATGCCGCCTACGATCCCGCGCAGTTCGACGGGCTCATCGGCGTGTACGCCGGCATGGGCAACAACACCTACTTCACCCGTAACGTCATCGGCCACCCCGAGCTCATCGAGCAGGTGGGCGACTTCGCGGTGATGACCGCCAACGAGAAGGACTACATCGCCACGCGCCTGGCCTTCGAGTTCGACCTGCGCGGTCCGGCCCTGAGCATCCACACCGCGTGCAGCACCTCGCTCGTCGCGATCGCACAGGCGTTCAAGGCGCTGCGCGATGGCGAGTGCGACATGGCCCTGGCCGGTGGCATCGCCCTCACGGTGCCGTTCAACAGCGGCATCGTGTACAACGAAGGCGGCATGTACAGCCCCGACGGCCACACACGCACCTTCGACGCCAATGGCAAGGGCACCTCGTTCAGCGACGGCTGCGGCATCATCGTGCTGAAGCGCCTGGATGACGCGGTGCGCGACAAGGACCATATCTATGCGGTGATCAAGGGCGCCGCGCTGAACAACGACGGCAGCGACAAGGCCAGCTTCACCGCACCCAGCGTGCGCGGCCAGGCCGAAGTGATCGCCATGGCGCAGGCCGATGCAGGTGTGACGCCCAGCGAGGTCACCTACGTGGAGACCCATGGAACAGCGACACCCCTGGGCGATCCGATCGAGGTGGAGGCGTTGACGCTCGCCTTCGGCGGCAAGACCAATGGCCACCACTGTGTGATCGGTTCGATCAAGAGCAACATCGGTCACCTGACACCGGCCGCCGGTGCTGCAGGCGTGATCAAGACCGCGCTGGCGCTGCGGGAGGAAGTGATCCCGGCGAACGTGGGCTTCGAGGCACCGAACCCCGCCATCGACTTCGCGAATTCGCCGTTCCGCGTCGCGCAGGAAAACGTGGCCTGGCCTCGGGTGCCGGGTACTCCACGCATCGCGGGTGTGAGCAGCTTCGGCGTGGGCGGCACCAACGCGCACGTGATCCTTGCGGAGCCGCCGGTGGCCGTGGCCTCCAGCGCTTCCCGCAGCAGGCAGTTGTTCCTGCTCAGCGCCAAGAGCAGGACCAGTCTCGATGCCATGACGGACAATCTCCGCACCTGGCTCGAGGCACATCCAAACGCTTCGCTCGCAGACGCCGCCTACACCCTGCAGGTGGGCCGTCGTCACTTCAAGCACCGTCGCCTCATCGTCGGTGGAAGCCCTGGCGAAGTGCTCGAGGCCATCGCCAACAAGGACACCAACCTGATCGGCACGCGCGAGCTGCACGAGGCCTCGCCCGGCGTGGTGTTCATGTTCCCCGGCCAGGGTTCGCAGTACGTGAACATGGGCCGCGACCTCTGCGACAGCGAGCCCGTCTTCCAGCAGCACTTCGACCGCTGCTGCGAGCTCTTCAGCACCGAGTTCGGCACCGACCTCAAGGCCATCATCTTCCCGAAGACCGGTGAAGAGGAGAAGGCCGCCGAGCAGCTGAAGCAGACCATCTATACGCAGGCCTCGCTCTTCACCATGCACTACAGCCTCGCGAAGCTGTGGATGCACTGGGGCATCACGCCGGATGCGATGATGGGCCACAGCATCGGCGAGTTCGCCGCAGCTTGTCTCGCCGGCGTGTTCTCGCTGGAGGATGCCGTGAAGCTCGTGGCCAACCGCGGCCGCATGATGCAGGAACTGCCCGGTGGCAGCATGCTCAGCGTGCGTGCAGCGGAAGAGGATGTGCTGAAGAAACTCCCGGCCGGTTGCAGCATCGCCGCGAACAACGGTCCGCAGCTGTGCGTGGCCAGCGGTCCGCACGAGGCGATCGCGAAGCTGCAGGCCGAACTGGAGAAGGACGGCATCACCTGCAAGCTGCTCGTGACCAGCCACGCGTTCCACAGCCCCATGATGGACGCCATCGTGGAGCCCTACCGCAAGGTGGTGGAAAGCGTGAAGTTGAGCGCACCGCGCATCCCGATCGTCAGCACCGTCACCGCCGAGTGGCTGAAGGACGACGAGGCCACCTCGCCGAAGTACTGGAGCGACCACCTGCGCGCCACGGTGCGCTTCGCACAGGCCGTGAAGTTCGCGTGGAGCGATGCGGACCGCGTGATGCTGGAAGTGGGTCCGCGCACCACCGCGACCACGCTCGCCCGCCAGCAGAGCGCGGACACCAAGAAGCAGGTGGCCGTTCCTTCACTGGGCGATTCCGCCGGCAACAGCAACGAGCTCACGCAACTGTTGAAGGCCGTCGGCGGCCTTTGGCAGAGCGGCGTGCTCATCGATTGGAACAGGTTCTACGAGCGCGAGCAGCGGTGCCGCATCTCGATGCCGACCTACGCCTTCGAGCGCATCCGCCACTGGGTGGACCCCGTGGCCATGGTGGCCGATGGCGGTCGTGCCATTGCGAGCACCACGATCGAAGCACCCGTTCCGAACGGCGGCGACGCGAACCTCAGCCCCAAGGAGGCGCTGATCGCGCAGATCAGGCACCTGCTTGAAGAGAGCTCCGGATTGGAACTGGCGGAGGCCAGCAACGAGGAGACCTTCCTGGAGATGGGCCTCGACTCGCTGTTCCTGACGCAGGTGGCCACCTCCCTCAGCAAGAAGTTCGGTGTGAAGATCTCGTTCCGCCAACT
This sequence comes from uncultured Flavobacteriales bacterium, assembly GCA_937872175.1. GTDB lineage: Bacteria > Bacteroidota > Bacteroidia > Flavobacteriales_F > PHOS-HE28 > PHOS-HE28. Next base: position 13,215 of record CALMPI010000033.1, read on the forward strand.
CAACGAGGAGGTCCCTAACCTGGACAAGCTGGCGGACCATATCCTGCCGCATTGGAACGGCGGTGTCGCGGCCGCAGGGGCCGACCAAGGTCGACCCGCAGCCGCCGCCACGCCAACCGTGAATGCCTTGGAAGATGCGCCGGAGCTGAAGAAGGTCTTCGGCGCCCAGGCACGGATCGTGAAGGAGAAGGTGGACGACATGACGCCGCAGCAGCGCGCCTGGTTCGACGCCTTCGTGAAGCGCTACGTGGCGAAGACCGCCAAGAGCAAGGCCTTCACCCAGGAGAACCGCAAGCCGATGGCCGACCCGCGCGTGGTCACCGGGTTCAAGCCGCAGACCAAGGAGCTCATCTACCAGGTGGTGGTGGACAAGAGCGTGGGCTGCCACCTGTGGGACATCGACGGCAACGAGTACGTGGACATCCTCAGCGGCTTCGGCTCCTCGATGTTCGGCTACATGCCCGACTTCATCAAAGAGGCCTGCCACAAGCAGATCGACACCAGCGTGGAGATCGGACCGATGCATCCGCTCGCAGCGGAAGTATCCAAGCTGCTGTGCGAACTGACCGGCGCTGAACGTGCCGCCGTTTGCAACACCGGTTCCGAAGCGGTGCTCGGCGCCATGCGCATGGCCCGCACGGTCACCGGCCGCAGCCTCATCATCTCCTTCAGCGGCAGCTACCACGGCATCAACGACGAGGTGATCATCCGCGGCAGCAAGAGCAAGAAGAGCTATCCCGGTGCGCCCGGCATCATGCCCGAGGCCGTGCAGAACATGCTCGTGCTCGACTACGGCACGCCCGAGAGCCTGGAGATCATCAAGCAACGCTGCCACGAAGCAGCGGCCGTGCTGGTGGAACCGGTGCAGAGCCGCCGCATGGAGTTCCGTCCGGTGGACTTCCTCCGCGAGGTGCGCCGTATCACCCAGGAGAACGGCACCGCGCTCATCTTCGACGAGGTGATCACCGGTTTCCGCACGCACCCCAACGGCACGCAGGCGCTCTTCGGCATCCAGGCCGACATCGGCACCTATGGCAAGGTGATCGGCGGTGGCATGCCCGTGGGCGCCATGATCGGCAGGAGCGAATGGATGGACGCGCTCGACGGCGGCCACTGGCAGTACGGCGATGACAGCGTACCGCCCGCCGGTGTCACCTACTTCGCCGGCACCTTTGTGCGCCATCCGCTGACGTTGGCCGCCATGAAGGCCGCGCTGGTGTACATGAAGAACGAAGGTCCTGCCCTGCAGGAGCGCCTCAACACCATCACCGAGGACATGGTGGCCCGCGTGAACGGCCTCTTCGACCAGTACCAGCTTCCCTATCGCTGGGTGAACTTCGGCAGCGCCTTCAAGACCAAATATGACGAGAGCGTCAACTACACCGAGCTCTTCTTCATGCTGATGCGCTACCACGGCGTACACGTGCTGGACTTCCCGCACTTCATCACCACCGCGCACAGCAAGGCGGACATCGAGTTCATCATCAACGCGGTGGAGAAGACCTGCAAGGAGCTGCGTGAGAGCGGCTTCATGCCGGAGCGCACCTACCCCATCCCCACGGTGAACAGCGTGCTGGGCGGACTGATCCGCCCAGCGCATGAGCGCCTGCAGGTGGCCGGGAAGCCGCCTGTACCCGGAGCCCGACTGGGTCGCACACCGAAAGGTGATGCGGCGTGGTTCGTGCCGGACCCCGTGCGACATGGCAAGTACCTGATGATCGAAGAGGACTGATCGAAGCACCCCCCGCCGAGGTATCGGCATCATGACATGGAGAAGTTCGTTCCCGGGATCCGCCTCCTCAACACCGAGCACGACCCGTTCGTCGGGCCGTCCGTGCTGCTGACCTACCCCACCACCGGGCCGCAGCGGGAGGTATGGACCGCCTCGCAGCTCGGCGACGAGGCCTCATGCGCATACAACGAGTCCGTGAGCCTCACGCTGCAGGGAGCGCTCGATGAGACCGCCATGCGCGCCGCGCTCACCGAGCTTGGCGCACGTCACGAAGCACTGCGCACCGTGTTCGACAGCAGCGGCCAACGTGCGCTCGTGCTGGAGCCGGTGCAGCTTCCCTTCGACCTGCACGACCTGCGCGGTCAAGACGAGCAGGAGCGTTCGGCCTGGCTTGACCGGTTGGACGCCGACCTGATGAGGCGGCCCTTCGACCTGTTGAACGGTCCCCTGTTCCGCTTCGTGCTGCTCCGGCTCCGCGACGACCTGCACCGTCTGCGGATCGTGGGGCACCATGCCGTATGCGACGGGTGGAGCCTGGGTGTCCTGATGGCCGACCTGAGCCTGTTGTACAATGCGAACCTGGCCCCGGCATCACCGTCCGTCCCCGTGGCCGAGGCCTACAGCACGTTCGCCGAAGCACTGAACGACTTTCACCGATCGCCGGAAGGTGACGCGGTACGGGCCTATTGGAGGACGCTTTACGCGGACGGTGCACCCACGGTGGACCTGCCCACCGATCATCCCCGCAGGCCGGAACGCAGCTTCGCCGCCGACCGGATCGATGTGCCGCTCGACCCCGCGCTGGCCCATCAGCTCCGGCAGCTGGCCACGCGATGCGGAGCCACGTTCGTCACCACCCTGCTCGCCGCCTTCGAGGTCTTCCTCGCAAGGCTCACCGAACAGCAAGACCTGATCATCGGCCTTCCCGCCGCAGGCCAGAGCGACATGGGCATGACGAGGCTCGCCGGCCACTGCGTGTCGTTGCTGCCCCTGCGTGCCCGGGTCGATCTTAACGCTGCCTTCAGCGCCCACGTGAAACGCAGACGGAGCGAGGTGCTCGATGCCTTCGACCATCAGCGCTTCACCTTCAGCGAACTGCTGCAGGAGCTCCATGTGCCTCGAGCGCCCGGCCGTGTTCCCCTTGTCCCCGTCATCTTCAACGTGGACATGAACATGGACGACGGGGTGTCGTTCGCCGGCCTTCGCCACCGGTTCAGCAGCGAACCACGCGCCTATGAACAGTTCGAGCTCACGTTGAACGTGGCAGGTGGCGGCAACGACCTGGTGCTGGAGTGGACGTTCAACACCGACCTGTTCGACCACGCCACCATCCGACGGTGGTGCGATGACCTCGTCGCATTGATGCACCGCACCTGTGCCGCCCCCGACGCACCCATTCTCCAGCTGATGGAGCCCCCCGGGGGAACGGTGCCGGTCGAATGGCATGGCCGCACGCACACGCTGGACGCCTCCCTCACCGTGGACCGGATGTTCGATGCGGCCGCACGGGACCATGCCCAGCGCACCGCGCTCGTGCATGGCGAGCGGAGCCTGACCTACGGCGAACTGCGCGATCGGGTGGACACCCTCGCCGCGCACCTCATCGAACTCGGCGCCGGTCCGGGCGGCCGGGTGGGGATCTGCGCCGGATCGTCACCGGAGCTCATCATCGGCCTTCTGGCCATCGTGCGCAGCGGCGCCGCCTTCGTCCCCCTGGACCCCGGGCTCCCGGTGGAACGCCTTCATCTGCTGCTGAACGATGCCCGGCCGCATCTTCTCCTGGCCGATCCATCGACACAGGACCTCTTGGGAGGAAGCGACCTGCGGGTGATCGACCTCTCTTACAGCGCGGACCTGCCGGTGAGGCATCGGCGACCGGAGTTCCGCACCACGCCCGACGACCCGATCTACCTCATCCATACCTCCGGTTCCACAGGAACACCGAAAGGGGTGGTGGTGCCTCATCGGGGTATCGTACGGCTGGTCACGGATCAGGACTACTTCGCGTTCGGCCCTGAACTCGTGTTCCACCATCACCTGAGCATTTCGTTCGACGCCTGTCAGATCAGCATCATGGGCGCTCTTCTGCATGGCGGCACATTGGTGATCGGCACTTCGGAGCGGCCCAGCATCGCGGAGATCGCAGAGGCCCTGCGCACGCGGGGCGTCAACACACTGGTCACCTCCTCGGGGCTGTTCAAGCTCCTGGTCGAAGAGGAACCCGGATCCCTGCGCGGCGTTCGGCACCTGATGGTCGGCGGCGATGTGCTTCCTCTCGCCCAAGCGCGCGCCGCCTTCGACATCGTCGGCCCGGGCGTGCTGGTCAATGGCTATGGACCCACCGAGGTGTCGGTGATGAGCACCACGTTCACGGTGACCGACCGGTCCGAACTGGACGCCCCCGTTCCGATCGGCCGCCCCCTGCGCAACGTCACCGTGCATGTGCTCGACCCGTACCAACGCCCCGTGGGCGTGGGCCGAAAGGGCGAGCTGTGGCTCGGCGGTCCCGGTGTGGCCATCGGATACTGGGACCGACCTGATCTGACGGCCGAACGTTTCGTGGCCGATCCGTTCTCCACTGCGCCGGATCCGCGGCTGTATCGCACAGGCGACCTGGTCCGCTGGCGCGCCGATGGTGCGATCGATTTCGTGGGCCGGATCGACGACCAGGTGAAGGTGCGCGGTCAGCGTGTGGAACCCGGCGAGCTGGAAGCCGCCGTGAACGACATGCCCACCGTGACCGACCGCACCGTGGTGGCCCTCGATGCCCCCGGAGGGGACAAGCAGCTGCATCTGTACGTCGTGCCCCGCGATCCAGCCGTCGCCGAGGATGAGGCCCGCCGAGCGGCCTTCGCTGCGGAGGTCCTCGCCCATGTGAGGCCCCGCCTCCCCGAGGCCCTGATGCCTGCGACCGTGAACCCGATCGCGCGGATGCCGCTGACGGCGGCCGGCAAACCCGACCGCAAGCGCCTCCCCCGACCTGCGGCCCTGACGGTCCACCGCGCCTCGTTCGCCGCTCCGAGCAGCCCCACGGAGCGCCTGCTGGCCGAGCTCTGGTGTCGAATGCTGAAACTCGACCAGGTGGGTGCGCACGACAACTTCTTCTCGCTGGGCGGTCATTCGCTCCTGGGCATCCAGCTGTTCGCACAACTGGAGAAGCGAACGGGGCGGCGCCTGCCGATCCGCACGCTCTTTCAGGCGCCCACGCTCGCCGAACTGGCCGTCGCCCTGGACGGCGAGGCCGTGGGCCCGACGGGATGGAAACACCTGTCGGCCATCCGTCCGCAGGGGTCGCGCATCCCCTTTTTCTGCGTGCAGGGTGACGAGGCCCATGTGTTCCTGCCAAAGCTGCTCGGCGACGACCAGCCGTTCTATGGGTTCGGTCACCAGGGCGAGGACGGCCAGGCCATCGAGCACACCACTGTGGAGGACATCGCCGCCACCTACCTCAGGGAACTCCGTACGGCGCGGCCGCACGGGCCCTATGTGCTCGGCGGGTACAGCTTCGGCGGCATCGTGGCCTACGAAATGGCCCGGCAGCTGGCGGCGCTTGGCGAGGTCGTTCCCCTGCTGGTGCTGTTCGACACCTATGCCCCGGCGGACGGCCTGCGCAGTGCCACCGCAGAGGAGCGCCTGCACATGCCGTTGAAGCGCTGGGTGATGCGTCGCCTGACCGCCCGCCATCTTCGCCGCGGAACGACCATACCGCCCGCCCTCCGGCACTTCCACATCATCGACACCTATGGGAAGGCGACCGGGGCCTATGCCCCCGGCCCTTACGCGGGCAACGTCCTGCTGCTCCGGGCGCAAGCCTCCCCCGGCCCTGCGGACCTGGGTTGGGGCGCACTGGTGAAGGGTGGTCCGGAGGTGCGGACCCTGCCCGGCGACCACTATGGCCTGATCAAGGAACCCCAGGTGCGCGCCCTGGCCGAAGCGCTCCGCAGCGCGCTGGGCACCGTGGCCGGCAGCTTCCACGGCACGGCCGCGGCGTAATGAACAGGGCGGCCCCCGAAAACCTGTCCCGGATGCACGTGAACATGTGCCACGCGCGATGTTCCTTCGCCCTGCGAAAAAGGTCCGGCGGAACCGGTCGATGTTGGTGAGCGCCCCGTCGTAACGACGCACGCATGGAGAGATTCATTCCAGAGACGCGGTACATCCCCGTGGATTTCGACCCCTTCAAAGGGCCGGCGGTGGAGCGTGCGATACCCACCACGGAGGCGCAACGCGAGGTGCTTGCCGCCGCGGAGATGGGCGTGGAGGCCAGTTGCGCCTACAACGAGAGCGTATCCCTCGAGCTCACGGGGCAGCTGGACCGCGCGGCGCTGGAGCACGCGATGAACGCCCTGGTGCGTCGGCATGAAGCGCTGCGGTCCACATTGAACGCCAGTGGCACGCGGATGCTCATCGCCGATGAACTGCACCTCGCGCTTCCGTTCACGGACCTCTCCGACCTGCCCGACGCGGAGCGGTCGCGGCGGCTGGACGCCATCGCGCGCACGGACATGACGACGGCCTTCGACCTGAGGAACGGACCGGTGTTCCGCGCGCAGCTGATCCGCACCGCCGCGGATGCGCATCTGCTGCGCCTCACCGGCCACCATGTGGTCTGTGACGGCTGGAGCCTGGGCATCATGATGGCCGAGATCAGCTCGCTGTACAACGCGGCGCGCAGCGGCGAGGCGCCCCAGCTGCCCCCGCCCAGCGCCTTCAGCGACTACAGCCTCGGCACCATCGACTTCGCCGCAAGCCCCGAGCACGCGGCGGTGGAGCGCTACTGGCTCGACCTCTACAAGGGGTCCATTCCGCGGCTGGACCTTCCCACGGACAGGCCCCGGCCGAAGCACAAGACCTACACCAGCGACCGCCTCGACCTGCCGCTGCACCAGGACCAGGTGCGCGGGCTCAAGGAGGTGGCCACGCGCAGTGGCGCCAGCTTCGTCACCACCCTGATGACCGCTTTCGAGGTGCTCCTGCACCGGGTCACCGGGTCCGACGACATCGTGGTGGGGCTGCCCGCCGCCGGTCAGAGCGATACGGGCATGAAGCACCTGGTGGGCCACTGCGTGAACCTGCTGGCCCTCCGCAGCCGGATCGACGAGGAGAAGCCCTTCATCGAGCACCTCCGCAGCCGGCGCACGGGCGTGCTCGACGCGTTCGACAACCAGAGATACACCTTCGGCACGCTGCTTCAGCGGTTGAACGTGCCACGTGAGCCCGGTCGGATCCCGCTGTGCCCCGTCGTGTTCAACATCGACATGAACATGGACGACGGCGTGGCGTTCGACGGCCTGAAGCACCGCTTCATCTCGAACCCGCGCGCCTTCGAGAACTTCGAGCTCTTCCTGAACGCCACGGGGAACGAGGGGCACCTGACGCTCGAGTGGAGCTACAACACCGACCTCTTCGACAAGGCCACCGTGCTGGGCTGGATGGACCGCTTCGTGACCCTGATCAAGCGCGTGATCGGCCATCCGAACGCGACCATCGCGGAACTCGCGGGCGATGCGGACATCACCGATGCGCAGCGGATGCCGCTGCCCGGGTGGCACGGCCGCACCACCCCGTTCCCGAAGGTGGATGTCGGCGGCCTCTTCGACGAGGTGGCCGCGAAGCACGCGGACCGCACGGCTGTGGAACTGCGCGACCAGAAGCTCAGCTATCGTGAACTGCAGCGGCGCGTGCATGCGCTCAGCAGCGCACTCGTCCGCATGGGCGTGGCACCCGGTGAGCCGGTGGGCCTGTGCATGGACCGCAGCTTCGACATGGTGGTGGCGATGCTCGCCACCCTGCGTGCGGGCGGCTGCTTCGTGCCCTTCGACCCGGCCTATCCCGCCGACCGCCTCGCCTTCATGTTCAGCGACACCGACGTGCGGGTGATGCTCACCCAACGGCATCTCGCGAACGCCCTGCCCAGCCATCGGGCGAAGGACATCTTCGTGGAGGAGGCGATGGAGGAGGCGGATGCGGACATGCCGGCCGTGCGGCCCGATGCCCCCGCGTACATCATGTACACCAGCGGAAGCACCGGCACACCGAAAGGCGTCGTGGTGCCGCATCGGGCCATCATCCGCCTGGTGCGCGGGCAGAACTTCGTCGCCTTCGGCCCCGACCTCTGCTGGCTGCAGCTCTCGAACATCAGCTTCGATGCGAGCACCCTGGAGATCTGGGGCGCGCTGCTGAACGGCGGCAGGCTTGTGCTGCAGCCGCAACAAAAGCCCACCCTTCCCGAGATCTGCGACAGCATCACCGCACACAAGGTCACCAGTGTGTGGTTCACGGTGGGCCTGTTCAACATGCTGGTGGATGAGCAGCTCGACCGCCTGCGCGGATTGAAGCACATCCTCACCGGCGGCGATGTGCTGAGCGTGCCGCATGTGAGGAAGGCCCTGAAAGCGCTGGGCCCGAACGTGCTCATCAACGGCTACGGCCCCACGGAGAACACCACCTTCACCTGCTGCTTCCCCATCAACAGCGAGGCCGGCATCACCGACAGCGTACCCATCGGCTTCCCGCTGAACAACACCACGGTGCACGTGCTCGATGAGCAGGGCGCTCCCGTGCCCGTGGGCCGCAAGGGCGAGCTGTACACGGGCGGCGATGGCGTGGCCCTGGGCTACTGGAAGCGCGACGACCTCACCGCGGAGAAGTTCGTGGACGACCCTTTCAGCGGGAGGAGCGGCGCCAAACTGTACCGCACCGGCGACATCGTGCGCTGGCAGGATGACGGCAGCATCGCCTTCATCGGCCGGGCCGACGGGCAGGTGAAGATCCGCGGCTTCCGCATCGAGCTGGGTGAGATCGAGAACGCCCTCAACGATGTGGCCGCGGTGAAGGACAAGGTGGTGGTGGCCCGCCAGGACGGACCGGGTGAGAAGCAGCTGGTCTGCTACGTGGTGCCCGCCGATGCCCGGGACCATGGCGACCCGGAACGCCGAGCCGCATTGCTCGACCGCGCGCGCGAGCACCTGCGCGGCCGCCTGCCCGGCCACATGGTGCCGACCGCGTTCGTGGTGATGGCCGACCTGCCGCTCACCGCCAACGGAAAGATCGATCGACGCGCACTGCCCGCACCGGCCGACCAGCCCCGGGCCCGCAAGGAGGAGCGCACCGCGCCCCGCAATGACCACGAGCGCGCCCTGGCCGGGATCTGGGGCAGGGTCCTCCACGCGACCGACATCGGGGTCCACGACGACTTCTTCGACCTCGGCGGCCATTCGCTCATCGGCATCCAGCTGCTCGGGCTGGTGGAACAGCAGTTCAACAGGACACTGCCCCTGAAGTCGCTCTTCGAGGCGCCCACCATCGCGCAGTTCGCCGAACTGCTCCAGGGTGATGGCGCGGTGCACGACTGGAAGAACCTCTCCCTCATCCAACCGCAAGGCGCGGCCCCGCCGCTGTTCTGCGTGCATGGCGACGAGGCGAGCCACTTCCTGCCCAAGTACCTCGGCAACGACCGTCCCTTCTACGCCTTCTTCCATCAGGGCGAGGACGGCAAGGTCATCCGTCACACCACGGTGGAGGACATCGCGCGCTTCTTCATCTCTGAACTGAAGCAGGCGCGACCGCACGGCCCCTACCTGCTGTGCGGCTATTCCTTCGGCGGCATCGTGGCCTACGAGATGGCGCAGCAGCTCACGGCCATGGGCGACGAGGTGCCCTACCTGGCCGTGATCGACGCCTACTCGCCGGCCTTGCATGGCGAGGCCATCGCCAGCGACCTGAAGTTCTACGACCCCATCAAGAAGGCCGTGCTGCGTGCACTGGTGGCCCGCTTCCTTCGGAACGGCGGCACCGTGCCCGAGCGGTTCAGGAACTTCCACATCATCGACACCTATGACCGGGCGGCCATGGCCTATGTGCCGCGGCCCTATGCGGGAAAGCTCACCGTGATGAAGGCCGAACGCTCGTGGGGACCCCGGCAGATGGGCTGGGAACACCTGGCCAAGGGCGGCCTGGAGGTGCGCATGGTGCCCGGCGACCACTACGACCTCATCAAGGAGCCGAACGTGGGCGCCCTGGCGAACGAACTTCGCCTCACGATGGAACGGGCCACCGCGGGTTCCGCCGTCGTGCTGTGAGCATGCGCGAACGCGACCTCACCGTGCATTGCGCTCCCCTGCGCACCCTGGAGCCCACACCACCGCTCGCGGCCTCCGCACAAGTGAGGATTTGGTACGCCACCGTCCCCGCGCTCCTGCCGCATCTGCATCGGTTGGGCACCGTGCTGGACGACGAGGAACGGCAGCGTGCCGAGCGGTTCCGCTTCGCGCCCGACCGCGAACGCTTCATCGCCGGTCACGGCCTGTTGCGCATGCTCCTGGGCGGTGCCCTGGGCGTGGCCCCCGAGGCGGTCCGCATGGCGCGCGGTGCGCACGGCAAGCCCCATCTGCCCGACGGAGGTCCGGCCTTCAACCTCAGCGACACCAAGGACGCGCTGGTGGTCGCGATCGGCGGCCCCGATGAGCTCGGTGTGGACATCGAGACCGTGGAGCGCCGCACCGACCATGAACTGGTGGCCGGCCATTACTTCACCCCGGACGAGGTGTCGCACATCCAGGCCGGTGGTGCGGAAGGCAAGCGGCGTTTCCTCACGCTGTGGACCCGGAAGGAGGCCGTGCTGAAGGCCAGTGGTGTGGGCATCATGGAGGACCTTCACGCCCTGCGGGTACTGGACGGCACGCAGGTGCTCAGCATCCGCCACGAGGTCTTCGTGCGTGAGGCCGCCCCGGCCTATCATGTGAGCAGCTTCAGCGTGGGCACCGACCACCTGATCGCCCTGGCCACCCCGCGGCCGCACGCCGGACCCGCCCTGCACGAGGCGCATCTCGCCCTCTAGTCCTCCTCCCCGAAGAACCGCGGGTGGAAGTTGAGCAGGTACAGCTTCGTCGTCGCACGGGTGACGGCGGTATACAACCAGCGCACGTACTCGGTGTCGATCATCTCCTCGGTGATGTAGCCCTGGTCCACGAACACCGCCGGCCACTGACCGCCTTGGGCCTTGTGGGCGGTGACCGCGTAGGCGTACTTCACCTGGAGCGCATTGGCGAACGGATCCTGCCGCAGGATGCTGAGGCGCGCGCCCTTGCCGGTGACCGCATGCGCGGCAAGCACGTTGTCGTTCAGCATCCGGCGACGGGCCATGGGCAGGGAGGGCGCGTCGAGGGCCAGCACATCGAGCATCACGAGGAAGTCGCCCACGCGCCGCTCATCGCCGCTCCACCAGGCGGCCTCGATCCAGCAGAAGCGGTGTCCATGGCGCTCCTCCACATCACGCCGACGCAGCACCTCCATGGGTTCGCCATTGGCGATGAGCTCCGCCTTCCCGTTGCGCCCCGCCCAGAAGTAGTCGTTCTTCACCACCATCAGCCGGTCGCCCGGCGACAGCTCCTCCTCGAAGCCGAGGATCCGCGCCCGCACCTGCTGGCTGTATTGGTATGCCCGCTTGTTGCTGCGTGTGATGAGGCATACGTCCTCGCCGCCGTAGCGGGCGTAGCAGGCCTCCAGTTCATCCTGAAGCTCCATGCCGGTGATGCGCACCACGTCAGGATGACCCAGGATGAACTGCGGCGCCGGCTCGTTGGCCCCCACCTCGGCCCGCAGGGCGGTGGCGTTGACGAGGATGCCGCTGGCCTCGGCCTGCCGCACCACATCGGTGAGCTCCACGGCGCCGGCGGTGAGCCCGAAGCGTTCGTGAAGATGGGCGGGGTCCAGCGCGGGGCTGTGGGCGCTCCCCACGGGTGGAAGCTGCGCCGGATCGCCGATGAGGAGCAGTCGCGTGCCCGGGGCGGAGAACACGTGGGTGAACAGATCACCCAGGAGGTCGCGGTCGCCGAAGCCGCCTTCGCCACCGATCATGCTCGCCTCGTCCACGATGAACAGGGCGTGCGCATCGCGGTTGGGCGTCACCGACATGCCGGCGAAGCCCTCACCGCCGGGGTCCATCCGGTAGATGCGCCGGTGGATGGTGCCGGCCGCGGCGCCGGCATATGCGCCCAGCACCTTGGCCGCGCGGCCCGTGGGGGCGAGCAGCACCACCGGACGCCCCTGTGCGCGCAGCACCCGTACCAGGGCACCCACCAGCGTGGTCTTGCCCGTTCCGGCGTAGCCCTTCAGCACCAGGGTGGCCCGCTCCTTGGTGGTGCCCAGCAGGCGGTCCAGCGCCGCGATCGCCCGCTCCTGACCGGCCGTGGGCGTATGGCCGAGGGCGGCGCGCAGCGCTGCGGAAAGACCGGGCTCGGGCGGGGGCATGGGGTGGCGAAGCGGCGCCACGGGACCATGGCGGCGGGTGAAATTATCCACCTTTGACCCCGTTCTTCGGAAGAGCGCGACATGACGAGGACCCCCGACACCGATGCACACCACCTGCCGCGTTACGACCGCGGGGCCGCCGGGCTTCACCTGGGCATCGTGGTGCATCCGGACGGGCTGGCGTGGAGCGCGCATGACCGGGCCGACGGCCGGTGCCTGATGCTGGCCCAGGGCCGGGGCGCCGCCTGGCCTGCGGATGAGCAGCTGCCCCGCCATCCGGCCAGCGTGAGCTTCTGCGCGATGCCCGAACTGAGCACACTGGTGCCCGAGAGCACCTTGAGGTCCGGCACCGAAGCGGACCACTTGAGCCTGGTGCATGGTCCCCTGCCCACCGGGCTGCTTCGCGATGAACCCGTGGAAGACCTCGGCGCCCGGTGCGTGTACCTGCACGATGAAGCCATGGAGCACCAGGTGCTCGAACGCTTCCCCGCAGCGCGCGCCATCGCCCTGCGCAGCCTGCTCGTGCGCTCCGTGCTCGCCCTGGGCCGCCAAGGACCCGCGCTGGTGGCGCACCGCGTGGGCAAGCGTATGGACGTGGCCCTGGCCGACCGGGACGGCCTGAAGCTCAGCAACGCCTACCACTGCGCCACCGGCACCGACGCGCTCTACTACCTCCTGCACCTGCTGGACTCCATGCATCAAGACCCCGCCGCGCCGGCCGTGCGCTGGTGCGGGCCCGGTTGGACCCCGACCGACACCGAACTGGTGCGTCGCTATCTGCCGAACGCGGCACCGGCGCTCACCGGCACGGACGCGATGCTGGTCGGTCTGGACGCCCCGTCACCGGAGTCGTTGTGGGCGCTGCTCGAACAGGCCGCATGCGCATCGTAGGAGGCCGGCACCGCAATCGGCGCATCGATCCGCCCAAGGGCATCGAGGCGCGGCCGACCACGGACTTCGCGCGGGAAGGCCTCTTCAACATCCTGCAGCACTCCATCGCGCTCGAGGGCATCCGGGTGCTGGACCTCTTCGCCGGCACCGGTGGCATCTCCGCGGAGTTCCTGTCGCGCGGTGCCGCGCAGGTGATCAGCGTGGAACAGGACGCACGCCTGTTCGCCCACCTGCAGCGCCTGGCCCGCGAGCTCAACGAGGCGGGCTGGTCCCAGGTGCGCGCCGATGTGTTCCAGTACCTGCGGCATGCCACCGGCCCCTTCGACATCGTGTTCGCCGACCCACCCTTCCACCTCCCTGGCACGGAGACGTTGCCCGGGCTGGTGCGCGACGGTGGGCTGCTGGCCCCGGACGGCCTCTTCATCCTGGAGCATCCACGCGGGATCGAGCTTGAGGCCGACCCCTGGTTCCGCAAGCGACGCACCTACGGTTCCGTACATTTCAGCTTCTTCAGCCCCACCGCGCCATGAGCCGCCCGATCGCCGTCTTCCCCGGATCGTTCGACCCGGTCACCATCGGCCACTGGAGCATCGTGCAGCGTGCCCTGCCCCTGTTCACCACCATCCACGTGGCCCTGGGCGTGAACACCACCAAACGCGGCATGTTCGACCTGGACAAGCGCGAGGCCTGGTTGCGGCAGGCCTTCCAGGACCTGCCCCAGGTGAACATCCTCCGCTTCGAGGGCCTCACTGCGGACCTCTGCCAGCGGCTCGGCGCCAGCTACATCGTCCGCGGCCTGCGCAACAGCACCGACCATGGCAATGAGCGCAGCATCGCCCTGATGAACCATGCGCTGCGTGGTGTGGAGACCCTCTTTCTGCCCGCCCTTCCCGAACACGCGCACATCAGCAGCACCATCGTGCGCGAACTGATCGCCAACCAGGCCGACGTGCGCGCCTTCCTCCCGCCCGGGGTCACGCTATGAGGACCCTCCTGCCCGCCCTCGCCGCCCTGCTGGCGCACGCCGCGCCGGCGATCGCCACCCTGCAGATCGAAGCGCCCGAACGCGCCGGCCAGCAGGTGGTGCTGCATCGCATGGACGACCTCTTCACCCTTCGCACCACACGCGTGGACGGCACGCTGATCGGTGCGGACGGGCGTGCGACGCTGAAGGCCGAGGTGCAGGGCACCACGAAGGCCCTGCTCATCGTGGGCGGCCACCGCGCCGAGCTCTTCCTGCGCGACGGCGCCACCTATCGCGTGAAGCCGCTGCCGCCCGCACCCGGGGCCCGACCGGTGAAGGGTCACCTGCCCATCGTGCTGGAGTTCATCGACCTGCCGCCGCTCGACATCAACGCGCTGATGACCGACCTCTACGAGCGCCTCGATGGCTTCGTGGCGGAGGACCTGGCCACCGACGAGGCCGCCGGCATGCAGGCCGTTGACGTGCTGCGCCGCGAGGGCGACCGCACCCTGAAGGCGGACAGCGTCAAGCGCCCGGCCACGCTGTTCTACACACCCAGCTGGTCGCAGGCCCGGTTGGACAGCTTCGCCTTCAAGCTGAAACGCTTCTATGCCGATGTGGACGACCCCTGGTTCCAACGCAACGTGGAGCTGGGGCTGTGCGGCCTGTACCTCGGCCCACACCAGGAGCCCGAGGCGCTGCACACGCGCTGCCTGGCCGGTCATGCGCCGGACATCGACAAGCCCGAGTTCGTGCGGCTGTTCCGCAGCCTCTACGAGGACCACCTGATGACGCATCCCTTCCGCACGGACGAGCGCCGACTGGTGGACGGGGTGAAGCAGGCCGCCACCGACAGCCTGATCGCCCTCGTGATGGAACACCCACCCTTCCGGGAGGACCGTGCGCTGGCCGAGCTGCTGTTGATCGATCAGGTGTACCTGGCCCATCCCGGCAAGGTGCTGGACCGCGCCGGGATCGAACGCGTCCTGGCCGATGTGGCCGCACGCAGCGGATATCCGGGCCATCGCACCCTGGCGGCCAACATGCTGTGGGACCTCACCGCCATGCGTCCCGGCACGGGCCTGCCCGAACTTGCGTTGAACGACCTGCAGGGCACGCCCGTTCCGCTGGACAGTGTGTTCAGCGGTCCCGTCTGCCTCGTCCTCACCACGGTGGGCTGCACCTATTGCGAGCAGGAGCTCCGCGCGCTGGCACAGCTGCAGGAGAGCTTCGGCGATGTGGTGCGCTACGTGTTGCTGGTCCTCGACAGCGATGCGGGTGCCGCGGTGCGCCTCTCGCGGAGCATCGGCGGTACAGGCTGGACCTGGCTGCAGGCGCGCGACCCGGAACGTGCCCGGGAGCAACTGCGCGCGCCCACCGCGCCGGTCTTCCTGCTGCTGAACGACCGCACGCTGGCGCAGAGCCCCGCCCCAGCACCCAGCCAGGGCCTCGCAGCGGTGCTGCATGGGATGCGCGTGCAGCAGGAGGAGCGCGACCGCATCAAATTCGGGAGCGAGGCACCGCCTCCTCCCAGGCGCTGATCACCGCGCGCACCGTGGCGTAGGTGCCTGCCTTGACGCGCTGCACGCCATCGGCGTCCATCCACGCCACCTCGCGGATGTCCTCCTCGTGCTGCGGGACGAGCCGCTCCGCGCTGGAAGCGCGCATCAGGAACCAGGAGCTGCGTTTCAAGTGACGTTCACCAGCACGCTCGTACGTGTGCCAGGTCTCGCACAGCGGCCGCACGATGCTCACCTCGCGGAGCCCGCACTCCTCCTTCACTTCGCGCACGGCGGCCTCCGGCAGCGACTCTCCGGGATCCACCTTGCCCTTCGGCAGGTCCCAACGGCCCAGGCGATGGATGGCGAGCAGGCGTCCGTGCTCATCGGTGACCGCGCCGCCGGCCGCCTCCACCGGCACGCAGGTGCTGCGGAACCGGTCCCAGGTCGCCGCCGGATCGGGCACCACCAACGTGAGGCGCTCGACGCCGGGGATGCGGCGCGCCCGCTCCACCAGCGCGTCGACCCCCTCGACCGCGGCGGCCTGCACCACCAGCCCTCCCGCTTGGGGAGCCGCTGCGGGCGCGTGCTGCGTGAGCACCACGGCCAGCCCGTCGATGGAGACTTCGTAGTTTTGCGCCATGAACGACCGCCTTGATCCGGCCCTCAAAGTTGCCGAATTGCTGCTACAGATCAAGGCGGTGAAGCTGAGCCCCTCGAAGCCCTTCTCCTGGGCGAGCGGCTGGAAGAGCCCGATCTACTGCGACAACCGGAAGACCCTGTCCTACCCGCCGGTGCGCACCTTCATCCGGCAGCAGTTCGTGCACCTCATCCAGAGCGAGTTCGGGCGGCCGGACATGATCGCCGGGGTGGCCACGGGCGGCATCGCCCACGGCATGCTGGTGGCCCACGACATGGGCCTGCCCTTCATCTATGTGCGCACCAGTGCCAAGGAGCACGGCCTGCGCAACCAGGTGGAGGGCGACCTCTCGGTGGGCCGCAATGTGGTGGTGGTGGAGGACCTGGTGAGCACCGGAGGCAGCAGCCTGCAGGCCGTGAACGCCTTGCGCGATGCGGGCCTCGACGTGAAGGGCATGGTGAGCATCTTCACCTATGGCTTCGACGTGGCCCGCGCGGCCTTCGAGGAGGCCCGCGTCAAGATGCACGCGCTCACCAACTACAACATCCTGCTGGACCAGGCCCTGCGCGAGGGCTACATCACCGAAAAGGACCTGGCCCCGCTGAACGCGTGGCGCAAGGATCCCGCCAATTGGAACGCCCCTGTGCAGGCCTGAGGCGGCAGGGAGGAACGGGCGGACGGAACCAACCCATGGGCATGACACGCATCGAGAGCAAGCAGGTGACGATCGGCCGCGGCCCGGACGAGCTGTACACCTTTCTTCAGGACATGAACAACTTCCAGCAGCTGCTGCCGCAGGACCGCATCAGCGACTGGAAAAGCGATGGCCGGTCGTGCTCCTTCAAGGTGCAGGGCGCGGCCACCATCGGGCTGGAGCTGGCCGGAGGCGAAGCGCCGGGCCTGGTGCGCATGAAGGCCACCGACCGCAGCCCCTTCCCGTTCACGCTGGATGTGCACCTGCAGGCCGCCGACGGCGGCACGCGCGCGTGGCAGGTCTTCGAGGCGGACCTGAACCCCTTCATCAAGATGATGGTGGAGACCCCGCTGCGGAACCTCTTCGACCACATCGCCGACAAGATGGTGGCGCTGCACGGGTGAGGACCCGACGGCGACAGTGACCATGGCCTCCCGCCGCGACCGTTCCCGCTACAACGATGCGAAGCCGGCCAAGCTGGACCGTGCGACGCTGCGCAAGGCCCTGCGCCTGTTCCGCTACCTGCGGCCCCACCGCTGGACCTTCGCGGCCGGCCTGCTCTTCCTGATCGGCACCAGCGGCCTCAGCCTGGTGTTCCCGGCGTTGATGGGCAAGCTCATCGACTCCACCAAGGGCGAGAGCTCCTTCAGTGCGCCGCTGTTCGACCTCACCAACACGGACAGCATCTTCCTGCTGCTCCTGCTGGTCTTCGCCGTACAGGCGGTGCTCGGCTTCTTCCGCATCTATCTCTTCGCGCACGTCACCGAGCACGTGCTGGCCGACCTGCGGCGCGACACCTATGCCCACCTGCTGCGGCTGCCGATGTCCTTCTTCGCCAAGCGGCGTGTGGGCGAGCTCAACAGCCGCCTCAGCGCCGATGTGGCCCTGCTGCAGGACACCTTCACCACCACGCTGGCCGAGCTGCTGCGCCAGCTGATCATCATCGCCGCGGGCATCGTGCTCCTGGCGCGCCTGTCGCCGGAGCTCACCCTCACCATGCTCGCCTCCGTGCCCGTGGTGGTGCTCGTGGCCGTCCTCTTCGGCCGCTTCATCGGCCGCCTCAGCCGCCAGGTGCAGGACCGCATCGCCGACACCAACGTGATCGTGGACGAGACGCTGCAGGGCATCCAGAGCGTGAAGGCCTTCGCCAATGAAGCGTGGGAGAGCGTGCGCTACGGCCGTAGCGTCCTCAGCGCCCGCGCGCTGGCCATGCGCGGTGCACGGTGGCGCGGGGCCCTCGTCTCGTTCATCATCCTGTGCATGTTCGGCGCCATCATCCTGGTGGTGTGGCGCGGGGTGAACCTGCAGCGCGAAGGGCTGCTCACCAACGGCGAGCTCGTCACCTTCATCATGTACAGCGTGTTCGTGGGCGCCAGCATCGGCGGCATCCCCGAGCATGTCAACACCGTGCTGAAGGCCATCGGGGCCACCGAGCGGCTGATGGACCTGCACGATGAGCCCGGGGAGCCGGTGAGCCTGGACGCGCGCAAGCAGCGCATCGAGCTGCGGGGCCGCATCGGCTTCGAGGGCGTGAGCTTCCACTACGCCACCCGCGCCGATGTGCCGGTGCTGCGGAATGTGTCGTTCACCGCCGAACCCGGCCAGCGCATCGCGCTCGTGGGCCCCAGCGGCGCGGGCAAGAGCACCGTCGCCTCTCTGGTACTGCGCTTCTTCGACCCGGTGCAGGGCACGGTGCGCATCGACGACCGCGACGCGCGCGACTATCCGCTCACCGCGCTCCGCGACCGGATGGCCATCGTGCCCCAGGAGGTGCTGCTGTTCGGCGGCAGCATCCGCGAGAACATCGCCTACGGCCGTCCCGAT
The DNA here is from genome assembly GCA_937872175.1 of uncultured Flavobacteriales bacterium. Classification (GTDB taxonomy): domain Bacteria; phylum Bacteroidota; class Bacteroidia; order Flavobacteriales_F; family PHOS-HE28; genus PHOS-HE28. The sequence goes on from CALMPI010000033.1 coordinate 31,710, forward strand.
GCCACCGATGCCGAGGTGGAGGCCGCGGCCCGCCGGGCCAACGCGCACGACTTCATCGCGGCCTTCCCCGAGGGCTACGCCACCGTGGTGGGCGAACGCGGCATCCAGCTCAGCGGCGGGCAGCGCCAGCGCATCGCCATCGCCCGCGCCGTGCTGAAGGACCCCGCCATCCTGATCCTGGACGAGGCCACCAGCGCGCTGGACAGCGAGAGCGAACGCCTGGTGCAGGAGGCGCTCGAGCAGCTGATGAAGGGCCGCACGAGCCTGGTGATCGCGCACCGCCTCAGCACCATCCGCGATGCCGACCGGATCCTGGTGCTCGACAAGGGGGTGATCGCCGAGAGCGGCACCCACGGCGAGCTGATCGCCGATGGGAACGGGCTGTACCACAGCCTGAGCAGGCTTCAGATGGAAAGCTGAAACGGGAAAGCTGAAAGAGGAAAGCTGAAAGCTGAAACGGATCCCGTTCCCTCGTTCAGCGTTCCTGGTTCACAATTCCACCTCCACCACCTTCTTGGTGGCGAAGAACTCCTCCTCGAAGACGCGTGACAGCTCGTGCACGCGATAGCGCTGCCTGACCGGGAGCAGTTCATCGGCCAGGTCGCCCCCCTTCAGGGCATAGAGCCGTCCGGCGCCTTGGGCGACCAGGTGCTTCGTGTCGCGGATGAACTCGGGCAGGGTGGTGACCGCCCGGCTGACGATGACGTCGTAGCGCTGCCGGTGCTCGGTGCTGCGCACCTGCTCGGCGGTGCAGTTGGTGAGCCCCAGACCCTGGATGATGCCCTGCACGGCCGCGATCTTCTTGCCGATGCCATCGATGCCGTGGAGGACGCAGTCCGGGAAGAGGACGGCCAGCGGGATCAGGGGGAGGCCGCCCCCGGTGCCCACGTCCACGATGCGTGTGCCCTTCCTGAACCGCACCACGGTGGCGATGCCGAGCGCGTGCAGGATGTGCCGTTCGTAGAGATGCTCGATGTCCTTCCGCGAGACCAGGTTCACGCGCTCGTTCCAGTCGGCGTACAAGGGGCCCATGCGCACGAACCGGTCACGCTGCTGCGCCGTGAGCTCGGGGAAGTACTTGGTGAGCAGGTCGATCATGTGCGCAGGCGACCATGTGCTCATGTGCACATGGGCACATGGGCATATGGACCTCAGATGGCCTCCTTGCTGTTGTTCAGCATGTTCATGAGGAACTCGCGGGCGCGGAAGAGCTGCGCCTTGACGGTGCCCAGGGGCAGGTCGAGCTCGTCGGCGATCTCCTCGTAGCTGTACTCCTTGTAATAGCGCAGCTCGATGAGGGTGCGGTAGCGGGGCTTGAGCTTGTCCACCACCTCGCGCATCACGGCGCTCTTCTGGTCGCGGATCACCACATCGGCCGGGTCGGGGCCGTGGCTGCGGATCTCGATCGTCATCTCATCCCCGTCGTCGGTGCCGATGGGGTTGTCGATGGAGAGGGTCTTCTTCTTCTGCTTGCGGATCCAGTCGATGCAGTTGTTCGACGCGATCTTGAACAGCCAGGTGCTGAAGGCGTAGTTGGGCGTGTACTGCTTCAGCCGGTTGAAGGCCTTGCCGAAGGCCTCGATGGTGAGGTCCTCCGCATCGTCCTTGTTGTTGATCATCTTCAACAACATGAAGTAGATGG
>CALMPI010000034.1 GCA_937872175.1 uncultured Flavobacteriales bacterium
AAGGACCAAGGACCAAGGACCAAGGACCAAGGACCAAGGACCAAGGACCAAGGACGAAGGACCAAGGACCAAGGACCAAGGACCAAGAACCAAGGACCAAGGACCAAGGACCAAGGACCAAGGACCAAGAACCAAGAACCAAGGACCAAGGACCAAGGACCAAGGACCAAGGACCAAGGACCAAGGACCAAGGAAGAAGGAAGATGGAAGAAGGAAGAAGGAAGAAGGAAGAAGAGCCAAGGACCACCAAACCCACCCGCCAGCCGGCCCACGGCCACCGGCCGGTCTGATGCCTGAAGACCGATCTACCTTGCACCATGCGTTCACTTCTGCTCGTCCTTTGCTGCGCGGTCGGCTTCGGTGCCCACGCACAGACAGAGACCTGTACGGCCACCCTGGACAACATCCGGGACCTCATCGGCGAGGTGGTGCTGTTCTGCGGTACGCCGGACCAGGTGACCGCACCCAAGGGGGTGAAGGGCAACCCGGTCTACTTCAACTTCGGTGGCCGTTATCCGGAGCAGCGGTTCTCGGTGGTCATCTGGGAGGATGTGCATTCCGGCACCCAGGGGAAGATCCTGAGCCGCTACCAGGGGAAGCCGTTGCGCATTCGCGGGTGGGTGAAAGAGCGCGACGGCCGGCCCATCATCCAGTTGAAGGAGCTGAAGGACCTGCGGCTGCAGTGAGCAGGGCGCATGGGTATGATGCCAATTGAAGGTGAGCGCCCTGCGCGTTACTTTTGAAGAACGAGGACCACCATGGCCAAACGAAAGACATCCACATCCAGCATTGTCGCGGAACCTGCGGCCACCTACGCGCGCAAAGCGGAGCGCACATGGCGGTTCAAGCGCCTGAGCCAGGAGGACCTGCTGGAGCAGGCCCGCAAGCCCATGACCATGCCCGCCCTGAAGCGCCGGGTGCAGGAGAACCCCTTTGCGGAGGTGGCCTACGCAGGCTTGCTGCAAACGTCCGTTGCGGGCTTGCGCGCGTTGATGCGCACGAGCAAGTCCTTGGTGCCTGCACAGACCGAGCTCGTCCTGCTGTACGAGCAGACCATGGCGCGTGGCGTGGAGGTATTCGGCAACGAAGAGAAGTTCCAGCGTTGGCTGGAGTTGCGCATCCCGGCCTTGGAGCACAAGCGCCCAAAGGAGCTGATGACCACCTTCACCGGCATCCGCCTGGTGGCGGATGAACTGGAGACCATCGCCCACGGGGTCTTCGCGTGAAGTTGTACCGCCTGGGTGGAGCGCCCTACGCTGAGCGTATGGATGGCCTTGGAGCTTCCTTTCGAGGAGCGCGCTGGAATCCGCCCCGAGTACCCATGCTCTACACGGCCTCCAACCCGGCACTGGCCGTGCTGGAGGTGCTCGCCCACTTCGTGGAGCATGAAGTCCTGCCGGACGACACCGTGCTGGTGACCTATGAGCTACGCGGTCGCCAGGGGATCAAGCGCCCAACCCTGCACACGCTGCCCAAGGGCTGGGACCTGCCGGGCCCTCCCTACGCTCCAGCAGCACAGGCTTACGGCGCGGCGTTCACCGCCTCCAAGGCCGTGATGCTGCGGGTGCCATCGGTGCTGGTGCCCGGCCAGTGGAATTACCTGTTGAACCCCAGGACCATCGCTGACCGCGTGCGCATCCTTCGGATCGAACCCTTCATCTTCGATGCCCGGTACGCCAACCTGTTGAAGCGACCATGAGCAACTTCCGCTTCCTCGCCGAAGAGTGGCCTGCCCTGACGCAGCGGCCATGATACCTTGCTGGCTGTGCGTATCGCAGCCCCATGCACCTCCTCTCCAAATCCACCTATATGCGGGGGCGCCAGTGCCCCAAGGCGCTGTGGTTGTACAAGCAGCACCGCGAGCTGCTGCCGCCGGTGGATGCCGCGCGCCAGGCCATCTACGACACCGGCACCGCCGTGGGGCTGCTGGCCCAAGGGCTCTTCCCCGGTGGGGTGGACTGCACGCCGGAGACGCCCACCGACTTCGCGCCCGCCCTCGCGGCGACGCAACGCGCCATCGCCGGCGGTGCCCGGGTGATCTACGAGGCCGCCTTTCTGCACGAGGGTGTGCTGGCCGCGCTGGACATGCTGGTGAAGGTCGCGAACGGCTGGACGGCCTACGAGGTGAAGAGCAGCAGCAGCGCCAAGGAGTACCAATGGCAGGATGCGGCGCTGCAGGCGCATGTGATCGAGGGCTGCGGCGTGGCGCTGGCGGACGTGTGCATCGTGCACCTCAACGCCGCGTACGTGCGGCAGGGGCCGATCGATGTGCGGCAGCTCTTCAGCATCACCAGCGTGAAGCAGCAGGTGGACCGCGAGCGACCCGATGTGCCCGCGCGCATCGACGCGTTGAAGGCGGTCCTGCGTGCGCCCGAGGCGCCGGCGGTGGACATCGGTCCGCACTGCACCGCGCCCTTCGCATGCGACTTCATGCCCCACTGCTGGGCGCATGTGCCGGCGGAGGGCAGCGTGTTCGACCTCACGCGCGCCATGGGCCGGGAGTGGGACCTGTACCGGCGCGGCATCCTGCTGCTGAAGGAGATCCCCGATGCGGAGAAGCTCACCGCCGCGCAACGCCGGCAGGTGGAAGGCGCGAAGCACGGCACCATCGCCCTGGACCGGCCGGCCTTGCGCCGCTGGCTCGGCGAGCTGCGCTACCCGCTGCACCACCTGGACTTCGAGACGATCGCGCCGGCGGTGCCCCTGTTCGATGGCACGCGGCCCTACCAGCAGCTGCCCTTCCAGTACAGCCTGCACGTGCAGCGGGCGCCGGGTGCGGAACCGGTGCACAGCGCCTTCCTTGCCGATGGTGAAGGCGACCCGCGCGAGGCCTTCGTGCAGCACCTGCTGGCGGACATCGGTCCGGTGGGCGATGTGCTGGCGTACAACGCCACCTTCGAGAAGATGATCTTGACGCAACTGGCGCGCGACCTGCCGCAGCATGCCGATGCGCTGGGGGCCCTGCTTCCGCGCATCAAGGACCTGCACACGCCCTTCAAGGCGGGCTGGTACGTGGTGCCGGACATGAACGGGCGCACGAGCATCAAGGTGGTGCTGCCGGCCCTGGTGCCCGGGCTGGGCTACGGCGACCTGGCGGTGCAGGAGGGCGATGCCGCGAGCCGCCTCTTCCTGCAGCTCGTCACCGGCCGGTACCAAGGCGACCCGGTGCAGCTGCGCACGGACCTGCTGGCCTATTGCGGCCGCGACACGGAGGCCATGGTGGCCGTGCTGGGGGTGCTGGAGGCGCAGGCGCGGGGGTGAGGGCGCCGAGGGTGCGGGTGGTGCGGTTCATGCGCTGATCATTTCCAACCCGTCATCGCAAGGTCCGCGTAGCGGCCGAAGCGATCTCCTTCGCCGTGTTGGATCTCGTCCAACTCGGGGAGATCGCCACGCCGGCCCTCCGGGACCGGCTCTGCGGGCGAAGCGATCTCCCCGGAAAAGATCCGATCACTATCCCGGGAGATCGCCACGCCGGCCCTCCGGGACCGGCTCGCGATGACGGTTGGGCACATGCTCCGCGCTCTTCCCCACGCCGTCATCGCGAGCCCGGCTCTGCGGGCGAAGCGATCTCCCCGGAGAAGATCCGATCACTGGCCAGGGAGATCGCCACGCATCCCTTCGGGCTGCTCGCGATGACGGTTAACAAGGGAGATCGCCACGCCGGCTTGTTCACGTGAACACCCCTCCTGCGCGTGGAACGCTCCACGCGCCGGGCAAGGAGGGGTCGGGGGAGGTTGCAACTCAGTCACGCCCCATGCTTCATGCAAGCGGAAACCACCCCGTGCCCCTCCTTGAGGGGAGCAGCGAGCGATCGCTGCTCAGGAGGGGGCTTGATCCGTGAACTCCACGCGCTGGGCGAGGGGTGGCCGGGATGCGGGTGGCGGCGAGGTTCGCACGATGGCCTACCTTTGGGTGCGCCCCATGGAAACCATTCACCTCCCGCTGATGATCGAGACCGATGAGGACGGTGTCTTCATCGTAAGCTGCCCGGCCTTCAAGGGCTGCCACAGCTATGGCCGCACCGTGGATGAGGCGATCGCCAACGTGCGGGAGGTCATTGCCATGTGCATGGAGGAGGAACGGCCCGAGCGGCTCAACCGGTTCGTGGGTTTCCGTGAGATCGAAGTCCCGGTGGACCGGCTGGCCTCCTGATGGACAAGTTGCCTGTTGTCAGCGGCAAAGACCTGATCAACCTCCTGGCGAAGCTCGGGTTCTCCGTGGTGCGCATCAATGGGTCGCATCACCGGTTGCGGCACCCGGACGGTCGGGTGGCACGGGAGCACTGAGCTCCCCAAAGGCCTTTTGCGCAAGATCATTCGCGAAGACCTCAAGCTGGATCTCTCTGTGTTCAACGAGCTCTTCGAACGCCATCGCTGAACCGGGGTAGCGCTTGGGTCCGTCCCGCAGGGCGGGACAGGTCGAGACCAGGGACGAAGGTTGCGTGTCAAGGGGCATGGAAGCGGACGGCCATCCACGCGCCGCGTCAAGGACCAAGGACCAAGAACCAAGGCCGCCCTCGCCAAAGGCTACGGCGCACCAAGGACCTGAACCCAAGCCCACCCGCCAGCCGGCCCACGGCCTCCGGCCGGCCTGAAGACCTTGGACCCACCAGCCGGCTTGTGTGCGGCCTACATTTGAGCAAGCCGTCACCACCACCTCAGGGCACGATGCTGCGCGCGCTGTTCGGTCCGCTGCTTTTCGTGGGCGCATGCGCCCAGGGCCAGGACCTTGGCGTGCGCATCCACCAGCAGGTGAGCGGTGCGGTGGCCTGGGTGCAGAGCGTGGCGCCGGACAGCATGAGCACCCTGCGCGGCAGCGGGGTGGTGCTGAAGGACCGCGGCTGGCTGGTGAGCAACTTCCATGTGTGGGCGCAGGGCGGCGTGCTGAGCGCGCGCTTGGGCGATGTGCCCCTGCGGCTGGGCCGGACCATCACGGCTGACAAGGAGCGCGACGTGCTGGTGGTGGAGGTGCTGGGCACCACGCCCCCCGGCGCCTGGGCGCAGGTGCCCACGCTGCCGGTGGCCACGGCCGCGAGCCTGCTGCCCGGCATGGACTGCTATGCGCTGGGCAACCCACGCGGGGTGGAGCTCACCATCAGCCACGGCCTGCTGAGCGGCCTGCGCCCCCACCTGAAGGACCCCACGCAGAAGCTCATCCAGTTCAGCGCGCCCATCAGCGCGGGCAACAGCGGTGGTGCGCTGGTGGATGCGCGCGGCACGCTGATCGGCATCCCCACCGTGTGGTATGACGATGGCGGCGGGCAGGCGCTCAACTTCGCGCTGCCCTGGGATCGTGTGCTGCAGGCCGTGGCCGCGCCGCGCCACGATGTGCCGCCACCCGATGAGGCATGGCTGCGCGGTTGGCGCCTGTACCGCGAGGGCGATTGCCGGCAGGCCACCGATACGCTGGTGAAGGTGGTGGTGGCCCAGGGCCCGTTCGCACACAAGGCCGCGTACCTCATCGCCCGCTGCTTCCAGCGCGGCGGCCACCTGCAGGAGGCGCGCGCGGCCTTCGAGAGCATCCTGGCCGCGGACCCCGCCGACGCCTACACCTGCTACCGGCTGGGCGAAGTGCTCTTCACCCAGGGCGAGATGAGAAGCGCCATGGAGTACAGGGCGCGGGCCATGCGGCTGAACCCCGACCTGGCGGACGCTGAGCCTTTCTACTGAGCGCAGGGCGGAGCAGCCGGTTCCATGGGGACCGGAGGCTGAACGTGGCGTTCGGGCAGAGGGCGCGGAGGGTAGGGTCGAGCTTCACGCAGAGGCGCAGAGGGCGCGGAGGGTGCGGAGGGTGCAGCTGGGCCTCATCGAGGGGCAGAGGGCGCGGGGCGAGGGACAAGTGACAAGGGTCAAGTGACAAGGCCACCTTGGCTCCGCTGCCGCCGAAGCGATCTCCCCGGAAAAGACCGATCACTGCCCCGGGAGATCGCCACGCCGGCCCTCCGGGACCGGCTCGCGATGACGGTGCGGACATGCTCCGCGCCCCTCCCCACACCGTCATCGCGAGCCCGGCTTTGCGGGCGAAGCGATCTCCCTTCCTCACGCCGTCATCGCGAGGCGGGCTTTGGCGCCGAAGCGATCTCCCTTCGCCGTGTTGGATCTCGTCCAACTCGGGGAGATCGCCACGCCGGCCCTCCGGGACCGGCTCGCGATGACGGTTGAGCACATGCTCCGCGCTCTTCCCCACACGTCATCGCGGGCCCGGCTTTGCGGGCGAAGCGATCTCCCCGGATCAGGAACCGATCACTATCCCGGGAGATCGCCACGCATCCCTTCGGGCTGCTCGCGATGACGGTTAACAAGGGAGATCGCCACGCCGACCCTCCGGGACCGGCGCGCGATGACGGTTGAGCACATGGTCACATGAGCACGACCTGTCCCGCTTCAGCGGGATGGTCCCACGGCCACGACCTGTCCCGCCTCAGCGGGATGCCCACCCGCCCTCCTCCGGGCACGACCTTTGCAAAACGCCCCTCCGCCCAAGCCACCGACCATGACGCACACCGTACGCCTTTCCGCCCTTGTCCTTTCCGCCGCGCTGGCCCTGTCCGCCGCGGCGCAATTGAGCCCCGCCTGGACCGCCGCCACCGGCCCGGTGCAATGGATGCGCACCACCAGCGCCGGCGCCCTGGTGGTGGCCACCGCCGACGCCCTCAAGGGCGTGGACCCCGCCACCGGCACGGTGGCCTGGTCGCTGAAGGAACTGGCCAACGCCCCGGTGGACGGCTACCGCGAGGTGGAGCGCACCCCCTACGTCGCCCTGGCCCCGCAGGGCCGCCCCGAGGCGCTCGTGATGGTGGAACCCTTCAGCGGCACGGTGGCCTTCAGCAGCGACGCCGCCGGCATCAGCAACGTCACCAGCACGTACTTCCTGTATGAGAACAACGCCATCGTGGTAGTGGGCCAGAAGACGGACAAGAGCGCCGCCATGGCCTGCGTGGACATGGGCACCGGCGCCGTGCGCTGGACCAAGGACGACAGCTTCAGCCGCCTCACCGCCTGCAACAGCGCCGGCCCCGATGCCATCCTGCTCAGCACCCTCTTCTTCGCCTACAAGCTGGACGCGAAGACCGGTGCCGAGCTGTGGAAGAAGAGCCCCGACCCCGCGTTCGAGAAGATGAGCGGCCTGGCCGCCATGCTGGACAAGGGCGGCGCCAACATCAACCTGCCCGGCGTCACCGGCCTCTTCGTCACCACCCCACACGCGCCCGGCCTCGGCTTCATGGGCATGCAGACCGAGCAGCGCAAGGAGAGCACCGACAGCCAGGGCAAGAAGACCGTGACGGTGACCTACAAGACCTTCGTGAACGCCTTCCGCATCGACGACGGCAGCTACGCCTGGAGCGCGCCCCTGCAGATGCAGCAGAAGCTCGGCACCCTGGTGCCGCTGAAGCAGGGCCTGCTGGTGGGCGCCGGCGACACCCGCAGCGTGGACCTGTTGAACTACACCACCGGTGCGGGCCAATGGGGCAAGAACGGCAAGGGCATCAACGTGAAGGGCATCCTGGCCGGCGCCGTGGAACTGGGCGACCGCACCCTGCTCACCAGCGGCGGCGATGATGGCGTGGTGAGCCTGGTGGACGCCACCGGCACCGAGCTGTGGAAGAAGCCCGTGAAGCTGGACGGCGTGGTGCGCAGCGTGCGCCTGCTGGGCGGCGATGTGCTGGTGGCCAGCGCCGGGGAGGTGGAGCTCATCGACCTCGCCACCGGCCTCTCGCGCCTGCCACAACCCCTGAAGGGCGGCGCCGACCTGGTGGCCGTGCACGAGGGCGCCACCTACGTCTTCAACACCAAGGACGGGCTGCTGTACACCGTACCGGAGAACGGCGGTGCGGCCCGCGCGCTGGGCGCCACGCCGGTGGTCTTCGAGGGCAGGGAGAAGCCCACCGCCTTGGAGAGCGCCGCCGACGGCCTGGTGCTGAGCAGCGACCAGAACCTGGCACGGCTGGGCACGGATGGGTCGTTGAAGTACCGCAAGTACCTGCCCGCGCCGCGCGAGAGCGGCCTGGTGCGCGCCCTGAAGTACGCCAGCGCCGTGCGCGCCATCTACGCCGCCGCGGCCTACAGTTACACCAGCGCGGCCTTCGGCGCGGCCAGCCAGAGCATCCAGGTCACCGATGCCGGCAGTGCCGCCGCGCGCGACATCACCGGCGCGGTGAGCCAGGTGTACGGCGAGGGGGCCGTGGCCGCCACCGGCGCCGCCGCCCGCTTCTTCCAGGAGGCCAACGCCCGCTTCACCGCCAGCGCCACCACCGCCGACATCCACTTCATGATGACCGAGGCCGGCAAGGGCGAGCACGTGCTGAAGGCCCTGCGCCGCAGTGATGGCACCGAGGCCGGCAGCATCCCCCTGGGCACCGAGAAGGCGCCGCGCTACGAGGTGGACGCCTTCACCAACACCGTGTACCTGGCGGAAGGCGACGGGGTGAAGGGGTTCAAGTTGTAGGGGGAGCGATCCTGATGGGCCCTTGAACCCATTACGGCAGCTGCGCCTGCCGGACCGCCGTAGGCACCGGGCCACCGATCGTCTGCAACACCACATCGCGGTCGTTGCCCACCCCGGTGTATTTCACCGTTCCGTCCAGGTTCACATCCGCATGGAGGTACACCCCGCCCAGCACCGCCGTGGGCACCACCCCGCCGACGGCGCTCAGGATGGGGTCACGGTCATTCGCATTACCGGCATACTTCACCAGGTCGTCACGGGTGACATCCCCCGGCCATAGGCATTGCCAGGTGCCGCACGGGCGCCGCGCACCGGTTCCGTAGGTGGCCGTGGTGGCCGCGCGGAGGTCCAGCGCCACCGGTTCGGTGCCCAGCAGGAGTGCCGCGGCGGTCATCACCCCCAAGTGGTTGCGGTGGTGCAGCCCCACGTGGTACGTACCGGAGGCCGCGGCGAAGTGCACGGGGCTTGATCCGTCCAGGTCCACCACGCTGCCATCCCGGAGCAGCAGGGCGCTGCGGCTGGCCACCACCTGCTGCGGGGCCCCGGGGTCGCGCAGTTCGGCCACCACCCAATCCACCACGGCCCGGTCCCCGGTGACGGCCAGCACACCGGCGGTGGTGAGCTCGCCGCCACCGCCACCTGTGTGGGCGTAGCCCAGCACGCTGTACGGTTCGCCGAGGGGCAGCAGCCCTTGCTGCCGCAGATCGTCGCGGTGCAGGTCGGTGAGGGCCTCGTGGGCGCCGCCGAGCCCCGCGCGAAGGGCCAGCCGGACGCCGGCGGTTCCGTCGCCCAGCAGGCGCGCCAGCCGGTTGCGGCCCGTGCCGTTCACCCCCGTGAAGATGCCGCCGACCACCACACGCCCATCGGGGCGCAGCAGCAGCGCACGCACCGGGTTTCCGCTGGGATCCAGGCTTCCGCCCGGCATGGTGAACATGCTGGGCACGAAGCCAGGGTCGAGCGCCCCGGTCGGCAGCAGGCGTTGCACGGTGGATCCATTGGCGACCACGATGCGACCGTCGGCCTGCACCAGCATGGCGGACACCACCCAATTGGTGGTCGCCGGCACGAACCCGGGGTCCAAGGTTCCATCGGGCAACAGCCGCAGCAGCCCCAAGCGGGGCACGTTGTTGAAGCGGGTGAAACTTCCGCCGGCCAGGATGTGCCCATCCACCTCCAGATGCAGGGCGGTCACGATCGGCGAGGCCATCAAGGCAGCGCCAAAGGCCGGGGAGGGCGGTGCGAACCCGGGATCGGGTGTACCGTCCGCGTTCAGCCGGGTCAACGCCCTGTCATAGGAGCCCCCGACCCCGAAGCCGCCCAGCAGGATGCGCCCGTCGGGCTGCACCAGCATCGCTAGGGCGGTGCGCGCCGGCCCGATGAAGCCCGGGTCGGCGCTTCCGTCCGGCATCAACCGCACCATGGGCAGGTTGCCATGGCTGCGGCTCACCAGGATGCGGCCATCCGGTTGCACCGCCACGGCCGCCACGCCTTGGTATCCGGCGAGGCCGGCATCGAACCCACTGTCCAGGCTGCCGTCGCTGTTCAGGCGCAGAAGCCTTGCGGCGGGCTGGCCCTGGTAGGTGTCGAAGTAGCCGCCCACAAGCACCTTGCCGTCGGGCTGCAGGGCAAGGCAGACCACCCCGTCGTTGGTGCCGAGGCCCACCGGGAAGGAGGGGTCCACCGTGCCATTCGGCAGCAAGGCCACCAGGTTGGGGGAGGGCATGCCGTTGATGTTCGTGAACGAGCCACCCACCACCAACCGCCCATCGGGCCGTTGCACCATGCAGCGCACCTCGCCGATCAGACCCGTGCCCGGGTTGTAGCCGGGGTCCGGCGACCCGTCCGGCATCAGGCGGGTGAGGCACTTCCGGCCGGTCCCGGTCAGCGCTGGGATCTCACCCCCGGCCCAGATGCGGCCATCGCTCTGCAGGGCCACCGCTTCCAGGCACGAATACGCCACGATGGGCAGGCCGGGATCGAAACTGCTGTCCAGCGCACCGTCCGGCATCAGGCGCACGATGCCGCGCCGCGTCGTGCCGTTGAAGGTGTCGAAGCAGCCCACCGCCACCAAGTGCCCGTCCGCCTGCCGCACCATCTCCCGCATGGAGGTGGGGCCGTACATCGCTGTAAAACCGGCGCCTACGGAAAAGACAGGGTCGTGGCTGCCATTGCTGTTGAGCCGCCGGATCCCGTTCACCAGCACCTTCCCATCTGGCAAGAGCAACAGGTGATCGATGCGCTGTCCGCCGGTGCTCGCCACAAAGCTCAGGTCCGGGGCACCCGTGCTCAGCAGTTGCACCAGGTTGGGCGAAGCATGACCACCGTATCCGGCGAACGAACCACCCACCAGAATGCGGCCGTCCGGCCTCACGTCCAGCCCTCCCCGTGCCGAGATCCACTGCAGTTGTTGAAAGCCGCTGCCCAAGGTGAAGTCGGTATCCAGGCTGCCATCCGGTTGGATGCGTACCAGACCCGCACGAGCCTCGCCGGCATAGCTGGTGAAGTCGCCCATCACCAACACCTTGCCGTCGGGTTGCAGCTCCATGTCCCGCGGTTCCCCATCGAGCCCCGCGCCGGGATCGAAGCTCGTATCCAGGCTCCCGTCCGGGTGCAGCCGCGCGATGCGGTTGCGCGGGGTGCCGTCCACCGCCGTGAAGAGGCCGGCGACCAGGATCTTGCCGTCGGGCTGCAGGCGCAGCAGCTTGCGGCCATAGATGCTGAACGGAATGCCCGCGCCGGGATCGAACGCGGGGTCGATCGACCCATCCGCCAACAGCCGGGCAATGCCGTTGCGCGCCACTCCGTCCACCAGCGTGAAGTTCCCGGCGATCACCGCGCCGCCGCCGGGCAGGGGCAGCACCGCGCTCACCGTCAGGTTGGGGCCGTCCCCGAAACCATGGCCCGCATCGGCCGGGTTGAAGCTGAGGTCCACCGCACCGGCTTGTGCGACGGCTTGCGTGGATAGGGTAGCGCCAACCAGGAGTGTCCAGAGCTTCATGACGAATGACTGTTCAAGTTCGACGAGAGCCGGATGTCGATCGACCAATGTAGTGGATCGCCCGGACCTCCGGATAGCCTCTGGCAAAGCCACAGGCTGGCGTCTTGGGGCAGCATCCCCCTGGGCACCGAGAAGGCGCCGCGCTACGAGGTGGACGCCTTCACCAACACCGTGTACCTGGCGGAAGGCGACGGGGTGAAGGGGCTCAAGTTGTAGGGGGCCATCCGCTCGCGCCTCCGGGACGCACTGCGGCAGCTGCGCCGGTCGAAGCCGGTGGGCACCTTGGTGTCGCGCTCGTATAGCGGACCTCTGTACTCATCGGCCATCTTCAGGAACAGCAGGTAGGTGAGCTGCTCCAAGTGGTCGCTGTAGCCCACGCCATCATCGCGCAGGGCGTGGCAGAAGTTCCTGACGTCGTTGACGATGGCGGTGGAGGTCATGATTCAAAGTCCGTTCGTGAGCGCCACGAGGTCTTCAGAGATATAGCCCGCATCCAAAGTGGCTTTCATTGTTGCGGTGGTATGTTCCGTGGTAATGGCCGTCTTCTCCATGGTCCAGTGACGGTACTTGGGAAAGGCGTCGAGGAAACGCTCGATGTGTCCATCGAACCTGCCCAGTTCACCAATGGTGTGCTTCCCGGGGTCTCGCTTGCAGGAGCCGAAGCGGATGATGCGTGATTCCTCGTTCAGCGCGATCAGGTCGATCTCCACCCCACCCTTGTCCCAAAAGCCTTCAATGCGGCTGGAAAGTGTGAAGCCCGGCAAGCCCTTGCGACCACGTTCCTCATATATACTGGCAGTCAATCTCTCCAAGCCGTAGCCCTCGGCGTCCTGCAAGCGGCGGTCTGCTTGTGCGATCAGGTCATTGATGGGCTTGAACCGGATCGTGGCAGCGGGGATGGCCAGCGCATGCAACCAGCTGCGCAGGAAGTTGTCAGATATGTAGTAGCGCCCCGAGCGCGCATTGGGCTTGGCGAAAATGGGCAACCGTCTTTCCACCATCTGATAGTTGTCCATCAGGATCTTCAGATAGCCACCGGCTTGCTTGTGCCTGGCAGGATCGAGTTCACGAAGGCGGGCTTCGATGTCGCCATTCACGCAACCGGGTTTCTGCGCGATGAACTTCAGGACCATGTTGTACCGCCCGCGCAACTCATGCAGGAACCAGTTCTCCGCTTCGTTGCGCAGCGGCGAGGAACTCTCGAAGAACATCCGCCGCAGCACGATAGCGCGGTCTTTGCCCAGCACGTCCTGCTCGTAACAGTCGCGGTAGAACTTCGGCACACCCTCGAAGAGGTTCCAGTAGAACAACAACTCTTGTGGCGTGCCTTGCGCGTGCGCACGCAGGATCTCTAGCACCGAGCCGATATCCAAGTGGCCCAGGTCCAGTCGATCGGTGAGGCGGTTGAACAACGGAGCCCGCCGGTCATCCAGTAGCGCGGTCATTTCCGCATGGATGGATCCCAGCACGATCAAACAGCCCTTCACTTGGCTGGCCCGACTGGAGCACCGATCCACCACCGATTGCAGGAAGCTTTGGAACTCTTCCAACACCTTGCGGTGGAAGTATTGGAACTCGTCGAGCACCACGATGTAGCCCGCCTCCACGAGCTCGCTGATGAGTTGGGCGAACTCCAGTAAGCTGTTCGGTTTTGTCTGCGTCAACTCGAAGGCTTCCATGAAGCCGTGCACCGCTTCCAGCACGCCGGCCGGCTCGGAATCCGGTATTTGCACGTAGAACGACCGCCGGTCCGGATGCCGCTTCAGCGTCTCCTCGATCAAGGTGGTCTTACCGATCCGCCGCCTTCCGGAGATCTTCACAAAAGCCCACCGCTCCCGGTCCAGTATCTGGTCCAGTTGCTCCAACTCCTGGTTGCGCCCATAGAACTTCCAAGCCATGCCACGAACTTAATGTAATGGCCATTATATTATTTGAATCGGCCTTGTATCTCCCTGACATCCAAGGCTCTTCTCTGCTAGGCGAACCGCCGCAGCACCCCCTCCACCTGTGCCGCATAGCCACCGCCGAAGAGCAGCACATGCACCAGCAGCGGGTAGAGCTGGCACAGCTCCACCCGCTCGGTCCAGCCGGGTTCCAGCGGGTGTTCCGCCTGGTAGGCGCTGAAGAAGGCCTCCTCGAAGCCTCCGAACAGCCGCGCCATCGCCAGGTCCATCTCGCGGTGGCCGTGGTACACCGCGGGATCGATCAGCACCGGCGCCCCGTCGGTCGCGCACAGCACGTTGCCGCTCCATAGGTCGCCGTGCAGCAGGGCCGGCGGCTCGGGCGGGAAGAGCGTGTCCAGCCGGGCGTACAGCCGGTCGAAGCGCTGCACCGTGGCCGGGTCCAGCCGCCGGCGGTCGCGCGCCCGCCGCACCAGGGGCTCCAGCCGGTGCCGCACCAGAAAGGTGGGCCAGTCCGCTTCGCGGGTGTTCACCTGCGGCAGGCTGCCGATGAAGTTGTCGCGCTCCAGCCCGAAGTGCGGCGCCGTGTGGCGGTGTAGCGCGGCCAGCCCGCGCCCCAGGGCTTCCCAGAACGCCGTGCTGCGCAGGCCGCCATCGATGTGCTCCAATAGCAGGTAGGCCTCGTCGTGGTCCTCGCCATGGCCCACCACCAGCGGCACGCGCACCGCGCCCGTGGCCCGCAACCGCTCCAGCCCGTCCGTTTCGGCGGCGAAGAGGCCGGGGTGCCGTTCGGCATCGACCACCTTCACGAACCAGCGCCCCGCGGTGCTGTGCAGCCGGTAGGCCGCACAGATGCTGCCGCCGCCCACCGGCTCATGGTGCTCGATGTCCGCATGCTCACCGAGGTGGTGGCTCAGCTGCTCGCACAACCGCTCGATCAGGGAGCCGGGCAGGGCCATTAACACAAAGGCCGCCTCACAGGGAAGCGGCCTTGGGTGGAGAATACCGGAGTCGAACCGGTGACCTTCCCGCACGTGGTGCGGGACGCTCTGGCCAGCTGAGCGGGACCTTGCCCAGGACGTGATGCATCCAAGTCCCGTGCGGGTGCCGGGCAAGGAACAGACCTCGGAGACACGTGACGGCGATCCATAGAGGCGCTGCTTGGAACGGAGGTGGTCGCTGCCATCAACGGAAAGGCCGCTTCACAGGGAAGCGGCCTTGGGTGGAGAATACCGGAGTCGAACCGGTGACCTTCCCGCACGTGGTGCGGGACGCTCTGGCCAGCTGAGCGGGACCTTGCCCAGGACGTGATGCATCCAAGTCCCGTGCGGGTGCCGGGCAAGGAACAGA
Organism: uncultured Flavobacteriales bacterium; assembly: GCA_937872175.1. GTDB lineage: Bacteria > Bacteroidota > Bacteroidia > Flavobacteriales_F > PHOS-HE28 > PHOS-HE28. The sequence goes on from CALMPI010000034.1 coordinate 14,695, forward strand.
CCTCGGAGACACGTGACGGCGATCCATAGAGGCGCTGCTTGGAACGGAGGTGGTCGCTGCCATCAACGGAAAGGCCGCTTCACAGGGAAGCGGCCTTGGGTGGAGAATACCGGAGTCGAACCGGTGACCTCTTGCATGCCATGCAAGCGCTCTGGCCAGCTGAGCTAATTCCCCAGAATGTCACCCTCCGTTCTTCGCGAAGGGGCACAAAGATAAACGATCGGTCACGTACCAAAAACACGGGAGGGCAACGCACATCTTCCGCCTGCGTCCCATCTTGCAGAGCCCTCCGTCGATGATCCACATCTTCCACCCCACGGACCTGTCCGAGGCCGGGGCCACCGCCTTCCGGCATGCCCTGCGGCTGGCCGTGGCGGCGCCCGGCAAGTTCACCATCCTGCACGTCACCGACGGTGAGGCGCACCGCAGCGATCTGCCCGGTGTGCGCCAGGCCCTGGTGGACTGGGGCCTGCTGCGGCACCCGGAGGATGAGGAGGGCCTCACCGCCCTGCGCCTCGCGGTGCGCAAGGTGATCAGCGCCGAGGGCGATCCGGTGGCGGCCTGCCTGGACCACCTGATCCGGCATCCGGCGCACTGGCTGGTGCTGGGCACCGGCCAGCGCACGGGTGCCGACCGCCTGCTGAAGGCCTCGGTGGCCGAGGGGCTGATGCGCAAGGCCCGCGTGCCTGCGCTCGTGGTGCCTGCGGGCGTGCCCGGCTTCGTGCTGCCCGACCAGGGTCGCGTGGCCCTGCACCGCGTGCTGCTGCCCGTGGGACCGCCCGCCCTGTCCCGCATGGCGGGCATCGTCCTGCACGACCTGCTGCAGCGCTGTGGCGTGGAGCGGGTGGAGGTGCATACCCTCACGGTGGGTGAGGCCGCCCTGCCGGCCGACCTGCACGATCGCCTGAACGGTCGCGCCGCCTTCACCCATCACCAGGCCGACGGAGACGTGGTGGATGCCATCGTGGACACGGCCGATCGCCTGGCGGTCGACCTGGTGGCCATGGCCACCGAAGGGCACGACAGCGTGGGCGATGCGCTCTGGGGCAGCCGGGCCGAACAGGTGCTTCGTCGGGCCCGCACCCCGGTGCTGGTCGCTCCGTCCCAGTTGCCGGTCTAGGCGTCTATCGGCCACCCTGCGGCCTGTCCCGGGTGGCCAGCCACGCGCGGAACTGCTCCTGGGCCCGCACGGCCTTTCCCCCGCGCGAAGCCTTGCGGTATCGGTTCTCCTGCCGCGCATCGATCCCACGGGCCTTCATGGTGTCGGCCCACTGCAGTTCGAGCATGCGCAACACCTCGGCCTTGGTGGCCGCATCGCGCAACGGGAAGGCCACCTCCACGCGGCGGTCCAGGTTGCGCTCCATCAGGTCGGCGCTGGCCAGGTACACCAGCTGTCGCCCCTGGGCATGGAACACGTAGGCCCGTGCATGCTCCAGGTAGCGGTCCACGATGCTGATGGCCGAAATGGTGTCGCTGGTTCCCGGGATGCCGGGCACCAGGCAGCAGATGCCGCGCACGATGAGGCGGATGGGCACCCCGGCGCGCGATGCGTCGTACAACTTGCCGATCATCGCCTTGTCCTCCAGGCTGTTCATCTTGAGCAGGATGCCGGAGGGCTTGCCCGAACGCGCCTGCTCGATCTCCCGGTCGATGAGGGCCTCCAGGCCGCTGCGCAGACCGGTGGGTGCCATCATCAGCTGCCGCAGCTGCGGCACATGCCGCCGGTCCGCCAGGTGGCGGAACACTTCGCCGACCTCGCGGCACAGTTCGGTGTCCGCCGTCAGGAGCGCACAATCCGCGTACAGCCGCGCGGTGTGCTCGTGGAAGTTGCCGGTGCCGAGGTAGGCGTAGCGCCTTGTGGCGCGGCCTTCGCGCCGTTCGATGAGGCCGAGCTTGCCATGCACCTTCAGCCCTTCGTAACTGTACAGCACCCGCGCGCCGGCGGCCTCCAGCTGCTCGCCCCAGTTCAGGTTGGTGCGCTCATCGAAGCGCGCCTGCACCTCCACGAACACGGTGACCTGCTTGCCGGCGCGAAGCGCCTCGAGGAGCGCCTCACACACCTGCGAGCGTTCGGCCACGCGGTAGAGCGTGAGGGCGATGCTCCGCACCTGCGGGTCGTGCGCGGCCTGCCGCAGCCAGTCCACCACCACACCGAAGTCGTGGTAGGGGAAGTGCAGCAGCAGGTCGTGCTGCGCGATGCGGTCGAAGAGCCGACGGCGCGCCCTGGGCCCGGGGCGGGGGAGGGGTGGGCGCTCCGGATCGCGCAAGGCCGGATGGCCCTCCACAGGAAGGCCCATCAGGTCGCTGAAGTTGTGGTAGCGTCCACCGGCCACCAGGTCGGGTCCCTTCAGCCCCAGCAGCGACCGCAATGCCTTGCGCACGGGCGGCGGCATGCGCTCGTCGTACAGGAAGCGGCTGGGCACACCGGTGGAGCGTTTGCGCAGGCTGCGGCGCACCTTGTCCACCACGCGTTCGCCGAACTCCTCCTCCAGGTACAGCTCGGCATCGCGGCTCAGCTTGATGGCGTAACTGTCCACCAGCACGTGACCGGCGAAGTGGTCCTGCAGGCCCAGGCGCATCACGTCGTCCAGGAAGATGACCGCGGTGCGGCCGCGTGCGGCCGGCAGGGTGAGGAAGCGGCCCACCGCATCGCTGGGCACGTTCACCAGCACCAGCCGTTCGCGGCGTTTGCCCTTGCCCGCCGGCCGCAGCCGGCATACGAGGTACAGCTTGCGGTCCTCGATGAACAGGGCGTTGCCGTCGCGTACCTCGGCGGTGTGCAGCAGCGGTGCGACGCGCGTGGTGAAGAAGGTGCGGGCGAAGGCCTCCTGGCGGGCGTCCAGCTGGTCGTTGCGCAGCAGCCGGATGCCATGGCGCGCCAGGGCGGGCAGCAGGGTGCGCCGGTAGAGGCGGCCGAACTGCTTCTGCTGCCGCAGCGCGGTGCGGTTGATCCGGGCGATCAGGGCCTCGGTGGCCACGCCCAGGGCCGTGCGGTCGCGCCGCCCCAGCTTGGCCAGCGAGCGCAGCGAGGCCACGCGCACGCGGTAGAACTCGTCGAGGTTGCTGCTGTAGATCGCCAGGAACTTGATGCGCTCCAGCAGCGGCACGCGCGGGTCGCTGGCCTCCTGCAGCACCCGGTCGTTGAAGGCCAGCCAGCTGAGGTCGCGGTCGAAGAAGGGGTCGTGCTGCACCCGCGGTGCGGGCAGCACACCCTCGCGCACACGCCGCCGGGCGAGGCTGAGGTTCATGCGTTTCTGCGCCCCGAAGCGCCGCTCGGCGTACGGCGTGTGGAAGCGATGCGCCTCCAGGTAGGCCAGGTTCTCGCGCGCCCACTCGCCGCGCTTCACGGTGCGTGCCGTCACGGCCTGCTGCTCCAGCTTCAAGCGCTCGCTGTGCTCCTCGAAGTCCACCTGGCCGGCCTTGGCGCTGTCCGCATCGCGCAGAATGCGTTGCAGCAGGCTCCGGGGCCGGGCACCCATGCGCGTGGCCTGGATCAGCGCCACCACGCGCCGGACCAGGGAGGCCGGTACGCCCTGCTCCTTCAGAAAGGCCGCGGCCAGGCGTGCGCTCACCCCCTCGTGGCCCGCGTAGGCCTGCGCGTAGCCCGTGTCGTGGAACAGGGCCGCCATCTCCAGGGCCCACAGGTCGGTCCCGGACAGGCGGTGGGCCCGTCCGATCTCCAGCGCCGTGCGCGTCACCGCCAGCGTGTGGTCCAGGTCGTGGAAGGTGAAGCGTGCACCGATGTGCTTGCTGAAGTGGCGCCGCACATGGAGCCGCGCCTGTTCCAGCACCTCCTCGCGTTCACCCGACCGCATGGGGCGCAAGTTATCGGTGCGCCGGGGCCCGTTCGGGGCCGCGGCTATCTTTGAACGCTTCGGCCGATGGAGGTCCCCCATGCGCTCAGCCTGTACCGGGCCTTGTCCGGCGGCACCTTCGCCCTCCTGCTCGGCGATCCGTTCCGCGACGCGCAGACCGCCCGCCTGATCGAGCTGGCCGAGGCCGTTGCCGAGCGGCAGGGCCTGTCCAAGGCGGCCCGCGCACGGCTGGCCTTCGTGCTGGTGGAGGCCTTCCAGAACATCATCCGCCACCGCCCCGAGGCCGAAGGCATCAAGCACCGGAGCGGTCTCCTGTTCGGCGTGGTGCCGCAGGGCCAGCAGGTGATCACGTTCAACCCGGTGGCCGACGCCGACCTGCCCGCGTTGCACCGCGCGCTCAACGGTGTGCTCGGCAAGGATGCCGACACGTTGAAGGCGCTCTTCCTCCGCGGGCTGCAGGCCAACGCCGCATCGGCCAAGGGCGGCGCCGGGCTGGGGCTCATCGAGATGGCGCGCCGCAGCGGCCGCGATCCGGGCCATGCGCTGGAACCCCTCGAGCCCGGCATGCACCGCTTCATGCTCCAGGTACTGCTCGGGGACGCGGAGCCCCTGCCGTTCGACCGCGTGGCCGGGGTCTGCCGCGCGCAGGAGGCATGTCGCGTGGTGGCCGCCATGCTCGGCGAACCGGCGCCGGCCCTGTTGAACGCCCTGCTGGGGCTGGTGCAGGAGTCGGGGGTGGGCGGGGAACCGCTGCACGCCTGCCTGCTGGCCGCCACCCAGTATTTCGATGACAGCGCCGCGCGTCGCAGCGGGTCCGTGCTGCTGTCCGTCCAGCGCCGTTCCCCCATCGGCTGGAGCATGCTTGCGGGTTCGGTGGGCCCGGACTCAGAGGCCCGTCACCTGCAGGAGGTCGTGGAGGGGATCGGCCGGGATACGGCCTTTCACCTCAAACGCCGCTACCGCGCGGCCCTCCAGGGGGAGGACCCCGCCGGTGCCGGGCTGCTGGAACTGGCCATGCGCGCCACCGGGGGGCTCACCGCCGGTCGGTGCGACCTGGACGCGGAGCTGTCCCTGGCCTGGGTGGAGGCCCGTTCCTGATCCCCAACGCACCGTTCGCCGGATCGCCCGGCCCCTGGCACAATTCCTGTCCCGTGTTGGTGTTATCCATGAGCAACCCCGCACGCACGATGCTTGCCGCCCTGTTCCATGCGCTGGAGCGCTTCGAGGCCTGGTTCGACCGCCGCTTCGGCTGGTTCTTCACCAACGGGATGAAGGATCGGGAGCGGAGGGGCACCGCGTTCACCAGCGCACGCACACGTTCCGCGCCTCGGTGAAGAAGCGCAGCGCCTCCCAGCCGCCCTCGCGCCCCACGCCGCTTTGCTTGGTGCCCCCGAAGGGCGTGCGGAGGTCGCGCACCATCCAGCAGTTCACCCACACGATGCCCGCCTGGATGCCGCGCGCCACGCGGTGCGCCCGCTGGACGTCCCGTGTCCACACCACACCGGCCAGGCCGTAGGGCGTCGCGTTCGCCAGCGCCAGCGCCTCCTCTTCGCTGTCGAAGGGCTGCAGCGTCACCACCGGACCGAAGATCTCCTCCTGGTTGGTGCGGCACTGCGGACCCAGCCCCTCGATCACCGTGGGGCGCATGTACCAGCCGCCGGACAGGGCGCCCTGCAGCCGCACGCGCGCTCCGCCGCACAGCACGGTGCCGCCTTCGGCACGCGCCAGGTCCACGTAACCGAGCACCTTCTCCAGATGCGCCTCGCTCACCAGCGCGCCCAGGTCGGTCGCAGGGTCCGCCGGATCACCCACGCGCAGCGCCTCGGTGCGTGCCACGAACGCCGCCTTGAAGCGGTCGTAGATGCCGCGTGCCACGAGGATGCGTGAACCGCACAGGCAGATCTGTCCCTGGTTGCGGAAGGAGGATCGCACGGTGGTGTCCAGCATGCGGTCGAAGTCGCAATCCTCGAACACCACCACGGGGTTCTTGCCGCCGAGCTCCAGGCTGAGCTTCTTGAACATCGGCGCCGCGGTGCGGGCGATCTCCGCGCCGGTGCGCGTGCCGCCGGTGAAGGAGATCGCGGGGATGTCCGGATGCGCGCTGATGGCGGCCCCCACCTTGGCGCCCAGCCCGTGCACGATGTTCAGCACACCGGGGGGCAATCCCACGGCCGCGCACGCTTCGGCCAGCAGGTGCGCCGTGAGGGGGGTCACCTCCGAGGGCTTGGCCACCACCGTGCAGCCGGCCGCCAGCGCGGGGGCCACCTTCCAGGTGAAGAGGTAGAGCGGCAGGTTCCACGGGCTGATGCAGCCGGCCACACCCACCGGCTGCCGGTCGGTGTAGTTCAGCGCCACCTCGTCCATCAGGTGCGCCTCGCTCTGTTGGTGCAGGATGGCCGTGGCGAAGAAGCGCAGGTTGGCCACGGCGCGCGGAATGTCCACCTCACGCGCCAGATGAACGGGCTTGCCATTGTCCCGCGACTCGGCCTGTGCGAAGCGCTCCAGGTCGCGTTCCACTTGGTCCGCCACACGCAGCAGGGCGTTACTGCGCCCCTCGCGCCCCAGCCCCCACCACCCGGGCTGCGCCGCCCGCGCGGCCGCCACCGCATCGTCCACATCGCGTGCGTCACTGTCCGGTGCGGTGGCGAACACCGCGCCCGTGGCGGGTGCATGCACCGGCAGGGTGGAGCCGCTGTGCGCGGCGGCGAAGCGCCCGCCGATGTGGTTCAGGATCGTCTCCATGGCTGCGGCGCCGAAGGTACAGGCACCGGACCGCAGCCCCCCCGAAAAGCCGAAAGGCCCCCACATCGTGGAAGCCTTCCAGCCCCTTGTTGCGCTGTCATTGAACGAACCTACTCGATGACAAGCTTCGTGAATGCGTTGGACGGAAGGCAGGCCAACCGATCGGTCGGTGCCACGGGGCGTACCGTGTTCCCCGTGGTGGTCGCCGGCTCGATGGCCTTGCGCGGGGGGGGATAGCGGAAGGGGGATGCGGCCTGTGCCCACGTGACGCCGCCGATGGCGAGGCCGAGGCAGAACAGCTGGGTGGCGGTGGTGCGGCGCATGGGTCGGCGTTCGATGCTGCGAACGTACACGGTGAACGACCCGTCGAACGTTAACGACACGTTGATCGCCGTTAAAGAACGTTAAGTGCTTCCCGCCGGGGAGAAGGGCCCGGATAGTTTCGGACCGTGAACGAGCGGTCGATCCTGGGGCTCACGCTGGCCATCACCCTGGCGCTCGTGGGCCTGGTGGTGATCCAGGTGCGGTGGATCGGTGAGTCGATGGACCTGAAGGATGTGCAGCTGGGCCGCAGCGTGGACAATGCCTTGATCGCGGTGGGCGAGCGTCTGGAACGCCTGGAGACCTTGGAGCGCCTGCGTGCGCACAGCGGCCTCGACCGCCTGCGCTCCACCGACAGCCTGACGGTGATCGGCGCGCCCACCGGGTCTGACGATGTGGTGGCCGACATGCTGCGCGGCCTCATCGCTGCGGATGAGGTGCGTCCCGTGGAGGAACGCGTGCCCGCCCCGGTGCTCGATTCGCTGCTGGGGGAGGAGCTGCGGCTGCGCGGCATCACAGGAGCCGTGGACCACGCCATCCTGGATGCCGTGGACCAGGTGGTGATGGCCTCGCCCGGTGCCGACACCGCAGCGCTCGTCGGCTCCCCGCATACCGTGCCGCTCTTCCGGAACGACGCGCCCGGTGCACGCCTGCGTCTCCATGTGCTCCTGCCCGGGCAGGAGCGTCTGGTGCGTGCCGCCATCCGGCCCATGCTGCTGATGTCCGCCGCCTTCCTGCTGGTGATCGTGGCCGTCTTCGTCATCACCCTGCGCACGGTCCACCGGCAGAAGCGCATCAGCGACATCAAGAACGACCTGGTGAACAACCTCACGCACGAGCTGAAGACCCCCATCAGCACCATCGCACTGGCCTGCGAGGCGCTCAACGACCCGTCCATGCCGCACACCGAGCAGCAGACGCGCACCTTCGTGAACATGATCCGCGAGGAGAACAAGCGCCTCGGAGTGCTGGTGGAGAACGTGCTGCAGAGCGCCGTGCAGGACAGCGGGCAGATGCGGCTGCGACCGGTGGACCTGGACCTGCACGTGCTGATCGACGACGTGGTGCGCAACATGCGCATCCAGGCCGAACGGCGCGGAGGAGGCATCGAGGTGGCCTTCGGGGCCGCGCTGCATCGCCTGCAGGGCGACCGCATCCACCTGACCAACGTGCTGCAGAACCTGATCGACAACGCCATCAAGTACGCCGCCCGCGAACCCCGCATCCAGGTGCGCACCCGCAGCGATCACCAAGGGATCGCCGTGGAGGTGCAGGACAACGGGATCGGCATTCCGCGCGCCGAGCAACGGCGCATCTTCGAGAAGCTCTACCGGGTGCCCACCGGCAACGTCCACAACGTGAAGGGCTTCGGCCTGGGCCTCAGTTATGTGCGCGCCGTGGTGCAGCGGCATGGCGGGCGCATCCAGGTGGCCAGCGAACCCGGCCAGGGCAGCACGTTCACGATCACCCTCCCCTTTGAACATGGCTCCAACACCCAAGCTCCTGGTGGTCGAGGATGACCCCAACCTCGGCGCCCTGCTGGCCGAGTACCTGCGCGTGAAAGGATTCGAGGTGGACCTGCGCGCCGATGGCGAGGCCGGCCTCAAGGCCTTTCGCGCCGCTGCGGAGGCCAGGGACCGCTATGACCTGCTTCTGCTGGACGTGATGATGCCGGTGAAGGACGGCATCACCCTGGCCCGCGAGATCCGCCGGACCGATCCCCAGGTGCCCATCATCTTCCTCACCGCCAAGAGCATGAAGCAGGACACCATCCAGGGTTTTCAGGCCGGGGCGGACGACTACCTCACCAAGCCCTTCAGCATGGAGGAGCTGGTGCTGCGCGTACAGGCCGTGCTGCGGCGCAGTGCGGGCATCGGTCTCGGCCCGGAGCAGCCTCAGCAGCACAGCATCGGCAGCTACACGTTCGATGTGCGCAAGCAGTTGCTGAGGCGTGGGGAGGAGGAGCGAAAGCTCACCACCAAGGAGAGCGAACTGCTGCGCCTGCTGTGCCTGCACCGCAACGGCCTGCTGGAGCGTCGGCAGGCCCTGCGGGAGATCTGGGGCGATGACAACTACTTCAACGGTCGCAGCATGGATGTGTACATCGCCAGGCTGCGCAAGCACCTGCGCGCGGACCCCGAGGTGGAGATCATCAACATCCACGGGCAGGGCTTCCGACTGGCCGCCCGGGAGCAGGCCTGATCACAGGCTCGCCGTGCGCCCGCCATCCACCGGCAGGTTGATCCCCGAAACGTAGGAGCCGCCCGGTCCGGCCAGGAAGGCCACGGCCGCCGCCACCTCCTCGGGCAGCGCGAAGCGGCGCAAGGGGATCTCCGCACGCATATGGGCCGCCACCTCCTCCTCGCTCGATCCAGTGCGCTCGGCCTTCGCCCGGATGATGGCCTCGAGGCGCTCGGTGGCCGTGGCCCCGGGCAGCACGTTGTTCACCGTGATGTTCCACGGCCCCAGTTCGTTCGCCAGCGTCTTGGCCCAGTTGGCCACCGCCGCGCGCACCGTGTTGCTCACCCCCAGGTCGGGCAGCGGCTGCTTCACGCTGGTGCTGATGATGTTGATGATGCGGCCGTGACCGGCCTCGCGCATGCCCGGAAGAAGCTGCCTCACCAGGGTGTGGAACGCGAACAGATGGAGCCGCATCGCCTGCTCGAACTCCACGACCTGCGCGTTGTGCGCGGGCCCCGGAGGTGGCCCCCCGGCGTTGTTCACCAGGATGGTGAAGGACCCTTCGCCGAGCGCGCGGTCCACCGCCTGCTCCAGTTCGGCCGTTGCCGACAGGTCGGCCGGCAGGGCCTGATGGCCCTCACCCGGCAGCGCGGTCACCACGTGATCCAACGCGTCGGCCTTGCGCGCGAGCACCGTCACCCGGGCCCCCTGTGCGGCCAGCGCCATGGCCACCGCCCTTCCGATCCCCTGCGTGGCGCCGCACACGAGCGCCCGTTGGCCCTGCAGATCGGGGTTCATCATGGATGGTGGGTCCTGTGGTCGGCCAAAGGTAGCCTGCCCACCCTGCCATGCGCCATGCACTGTTGATAACCACCCGCCCCAGTTCACATTCGCATCATGCCCGTGCGGCATCTTTGCCCGCGAGATCCGCCAACCCATCGAACACCATCGCATGACCCTTCATTCCGCTTTGATCCGCTGCACCGCCTTCGCCACGGTCGCTCTTTTCGGCATCAGCCCCATCGCCGCCCAGGGGGTGGACGATTGCTCCCAGGTGGTCGCCGATCCCCTGGCCATCGGTGGCACCCTTCAATGGACCGGTGACAACAGCAACGCCACCATCACCGGTGATTATGCACCCGGCTCGGTCCTGGAGGGCTTCGGGATCCCCGTGCTGTGGCATGCCTTCACCACCACGGCCTGTGCGGACGTCACCATCGACTACTGCGGATCGCCATCGGTCTTCGTGGATTTCTGGAACGTGCTGGCCACCAGTTGCCCGGCCACCAACGCCCTGATCGTGACCCAATTGTATGAGTACAACAGCTGTGGGGACGGCAACCCCACCGTGAGCTTCAACAACCTGCCGGCCGGTACCTACCTCTTTCCGGTATGGACGGCCGTTGGCAGCGCCTTCGGTCCGTACGTCATCAATGTGACGGCCGAGGCCTGCGGAGGTTCGCAGGCCCCGCCCAACGATCAGTGCGGGCAGGTGACGGCAGAGGCGCTTGCGGTCGGTGACACCCTCACCTTCACCGGCGACAACACCAACGCCACCGCGACGAACGACTTCGCCCAAGGCTCGCCGTTCGCCGGTGCTCCGGTGGTGTGGCATGCCTTCACCACCACCACCTGCGCCACCGTGGAGGTGCGGTACTGCGGGCAGAACCCGGTGTGGGAGAACAGCTTCGGCTTCCTGGCCACGGACTGCCCGGCCGACTCCCTGGTCTTCTTCAGCACCTTCAACGACACCACCTGTGCCGACGGCAACCGCACCTATGTGTACACCGAGCTCGCCGCAGGCACCTACTACGTCCCCGTGCTGCTGGATGCCAACAACAACGCCGTGGGCACTTACAGCATCGATGTGCTCGCCACCGAATGCTCCACGCCACCGGCCTTCTTCGACTTCTGCGCGGACGCCATCGCGGTGGCCCTCAATGTGGACGATACGCTGACCTTCGCCGGCGACAACACCAACGCCACCCCCACGGCCGACTTCGTGCCCACCAGCCCCTTCGCCGGCGCCCCGGTCGTGTGGCACATGTTCACCACCGTGGAGTGCGCCACGGTGACGGTGAGCTACTGCGGCCTGAACCCCGCATGGACGAACGCCTTCGGATTCCTGGCCACCGGCTGCCCTGCGGACAGCATCGTGCTCTTCAGCACCTTCAACACCACCGATTGTGGCGATGGCAACCTCACCTACGTGTTCGATGAGCTCGCCGCCGGCACCTATCTGCTGCCCGTGGTGCGTGACGCCAACAACAACGCCATCGGCCCCTACAGCATCCAGGTGACGGCCGTGGCCTGCCAGGGCAGCAACACCCCGCCCAACGACAACTGCGCCAACGTGGTCCCGGAGGCCCTGGAGCCGGGTGCACCGCTCACCTTCACCGGTGACAACACCGGTGCCACCTTCACCGATGATTGGGTGAGCGGCAGCCCCTTCAGCCTGGCCCCGGTGGTGTGGCATGCCTTCAGCCTCGACAGCTGCATGGACGTGACGGTGAGCTATTGCGGACTGAACCCCGCGTGGACCAATGCCTTCGGTTTCCTGGCCACCAGCTGCCCGGCGGATTCGGTGGTGTACTTCAGCACCTTCAACGACACGGCCTGCGGCGATCAGAACCTCACCTACTACTTCTACCAGCTTGCCGCGGGCACCTACCTGCTGCCGGTGGTGCTCGATGCCAACAGCAACGCCATCGGACCCTATGCCATCACCGTGGACGGCGTGAACTGCATCAACACGGGCCTGGCCGCCACGGAGAACGCCCCGTTGAGCCTCTTCCCCAACCCCACCACCGGTGTGCTCAACGTGCGTAATCCGGCGGCTGACGCGGCCTTCATCCTGGAAGTGCTGGACATGGCCGGCCGTGCCGTGCATGCCGAGCGTGCCCGCATCGCCCAGGGGGCCTCGCACAGCCTGCAGCTCGACCGCCTGTCACCCGGTGCCTACACCCTGCGCGCCACCACGCCATCCGCCCGCACCGAACAGCGTTTCGTGATCCACTGACCCGAATTCCTTCCGCCCATGCCGCACCGCACCGCCCTCACCGCCCTGGCCGCTCTCCTCGCCGCCCACGCACCGCAGCTCTTCGCACAAGGCGGTGGTGCCCCGGTGAACGACCTGTGCACCGGCGCCACCGTGGTGGCGCTGTCCCCCGGTGTGCCGGCCGTGCGCAGTGGTGATAGCGGAGGCTCCACCGACGAGGTGGGGTTCGGCGCCGCCCAGGTATGGGAGGCCTTCTCCCTGAGCCAGTGCATGGATGTGACCGTGGACCTGTGCGGCACCAGCCCGGCCTTTCCCAACTCGTTCATCAACCTGGTGATCGGGTGCCCGATCACCAACATCGTGAACACGGGGGTGTTCGAGTTCGTCACCTGCGGGGACGGCAACGTCACCATCCTCTTCCCCAACCTGCCTCCCGGCACCTATTACTTCCCGGTGATCAATGAGCCGGGCTCCACCGGTCCGTACACGCTGACCTTCACCGGCCAGGCCTGCACCACCCCGCCCCCGGCGAACGATGAGTGCAGCGGAGCGATCTCGCTGGTGCCCGATGCCGGTTGCACACCGGTCAACGGCACCACGCTCGGCGCCACAGAGTCCCTGCCGGCCATCACCTGCGCCGGGATCACCGGTGACGCCAATGACGATGTGTGGTTCAGCTTCGTGGCGAGCTCGAGCGACCATTCGGTGGTGGTGGAGCCGGCGCTGGGCTTCAATCCTGTGGTCGATGTCCTCGAAGGGGCCTGTGGCGCCACGACGAGCATCGCCTGTGGCGACCAAGGCGCGCTCGGGGCCACCGAGACGGTGGTGCTCTCGAACCTGACGATCGGGAACACCTACTTCGTGCGCGTCTACGATTGGTACGGCGGTCAGCCTGCGGCGCCCACCTTCACCATCTGTGTCCAAGGTGGGGGATCGGCACCGGCGAACGACCTCTGCTCCGCGGTCACCGCCGACCCCCTGGCCCTGGGCGGCACCCTCACGTTCACGGGCAACAACACGGGTGCCACCACGCTGGCCGATGCCGACATCACCAGCCTCCTGAACGATGGCGTCCCCAAGGTCTGGCATGCGTTCACGTTGAGCGACTGCGCCATCGTGACCATCTCCTACTGCGGTTCCACGCCCCCCTTCGATGAGGTCTATCCGGCGTTGACCACCAGCTGTCCGGCCGCCCAGGCGCTGTTCACCGCGCAGGCGGACTTCACCTGCGTGGACACCAACGCCGAGATCACGTTCGTGGGCCTGGCACCGGGGACCTATTACATCCCCGTGGGCAACTTCGGAAGCGGCTCCTCCGGCGACTACGTGCTGAACGTTTCGGCCAACGCCTGCCCGGCCCCGCCGCCGAACGACGACTGTGCCAACGCGGCCTACATCGAGGTGCTTCCGCTTCCGGATTGCCCGGGCACCTCCACCGGTGGATATAACAGCGGTGCGGTCCTGTCCACCGATGATCCATCCTGCGACTCCTCGACCAATGGCTACCTGGACGTGTGGTACACCTTCGAGCCCGGTGTCAACACCCAGGTGGAGATCACCCTGGAGAACCTCACCATGAGCGACTGGTCCATGGCCGTGTACGAGGCTTGCGGCGGCGCCGAGGTGGCCTGCGTGCAGTTCCCTTCCGGCCCCGTCACGGTGAACACCATCCCGAACCAGCCGTACTATGTGCGCGTGATGACGAACACGGACCTCGGTCTCGGTGGGGACTTCCGCCTGTGCATCGCTGCGGATATCACCACCACGGTGGGCGATCCTGCCGATGAAGCTCCCTTCACGGTGTTCCCCGACCCGGCACAGGGCTTCGCCGACCTGCGCTGGTCGGGCGCTGCCGGCCTCGTGCGCCTGAGCCTCACCGACCTGATGGGTAGGGTGGTGATGACGGAGCAGCGGAGCCTGGTGGCCGGTGGGGCGAGCCGCCTGGACCTGACCGGGATGGCGCCGGGCGGGTACGTGCTGCGCTGTGAGACCGCCGAGGGCAGCTGGCAGAAGCGGCTCACCGTCCGGTAGGGCATTCCTCCTTTCGGGCTACCTTGGCGGGTCCTATCCCGCCCCATGGCCCGCATCCCGACCTTCCTTGCCGCAGCCGCCCTCACGCTGCGCGCGGCTGCGCAGATCCCCACGAACGACAGCTGCGCCTTCCCGCAGCCGTTGATCATCAACGACCTGCTGGAATGCCCCTTGCTTGCCACGCCGGGCGACAACGGGCAGGCCAGTTGGGGCGGTGACCTGCCGGTGTGCGATGGGAACGGACTTTCCTTTCCCGATGTCTGGTACACCTTCAACAGCGACATCCACAGCGAGGTCTTCCTCCGCTTGGTCCCCGGTTCCATCACCGATTGGGGCATCGAGGTGATGCCGGACAGCTGCCTGGCCACTTCCTTCGTCTGCGGCGTCTGGCCGCTCTTCGAGTTCACCATTCCCACCACACCCGGCACCGACTATCGCGTCCGGGTCTTCACCAACACCGATTTCGGTGCACCCGGCACCTTCGGCATCTGTCTCAGTGCGGCCATGCCCCCACTGCTTTGCGACGGCAACATCGTGAAAACGGACCAGGGCGACAGCACCCTCACCATCTGCAAGGACGGGCTCTCCGACCTGCTGACCTTCGTGAGCTTCTCCCAAGGGACCTCCCCGGTGATCCTTGTGCTGACCGATGATGGCGACAACATCATCGCCGAGCTCCCCGGCGGTGTGCTGGAGGCCGATACCATGCGCGATGGTGCGTTCCGCGTCCACGCGGTGAGCTGGGACGGCAGCCTGTTCGGGTTGGAGAGCGGGTTGTCCATTCGCGACCTCACCAGCGATGGGGCCTGCCTGGAGCTCAGCGACAACTTCGTGGAGCTCTTCGTGGAGATCTGCACGGGGGTGCAGGGGGTGGAGGAGGGCCAGCGTGCCGTGTGGATGGATGGGGATGTCCTGGTCATCGGGCCGGACAGGGACCACCAGGGTGCCTGGGTCACCGTGCTCGATGCCGTGGGTCGCTCCGTGCACCGAAGCTGGGCATCAGCCGGTTCCACAAGCCGCATCACCTTGCCGGAAGCCGCCTCCGGTACGCTCCTGGTCCGGCTGGACAGCGAGGGCGCGCCTCCCTTCGTGCGGCGGGTGGTGCGCTGACCGTTCGGAACCACCGGACCCATGCGTTCGTATCAGGGCCACCATCCCTGATGCCATGCGTTCCCGACCATTCCGTTCCGCCGTTGCGCTCCTGATCCCGATCGCCGGCCTGTTCTCCATCTCACCGACCCGCGCTCAATCGGGCGGGGAGGAGGTGCTGCTGCCGATCGCCGGCCGGATCACCGACGGCGACAGCAAGCTGGAAGGCTGCGAAGTGATCACCTACAGCGAGAATGAACAAGTGGGCTCCATCACCACGGACAGGAGCGGCAGGTTCGCCCTGGGCCTGGCCCTGAACCGGAGCTTCAGCATTGAGTTCCGAAAGGCCGGATTCGTGCCCAAGCGCGTTCAGATCGACACGCATTTCCCCAAGGCGGCGGACGACCTGGTCTTCGAACCCCTGGTGATGGACATCGGCATGCTGGCCGAAGCGAAGTATAACGGGGTGAGCACCGATGAGCTCGACTTTCCCTTCGCCCGCATCCGCTACGACGAGAAGGCCGGCATGTTCGCCCAGGACCCCGAATGGACCATGGGCATGCAACGCACCAACGGTGCCCTGCTGCTGATGGCCGGTCGCGTGGAGAAGCGCGAGCGCTGACGCCGGCCTTCCCCAGAGCGGCCCTAACTTGCGGCGGAACCCACCCTCCGCCATGGCCGTCCGTCGACCGTTCAACCTCAAGCAATGGATCGCCGACAACCGCGCGCTGCTCAAGCCGCCGGTCGGCAACAAGAACCTGTACGCCGATGCCGGCGACTACATCGTGATGATCGTCGGCGGCCCCAACGCGCGCAAGGACTATCACTTCAACCAGACCGAGGAGCTCTTCTACCAGCTGGAGGGCGACATCGAGGTGGGCATCCAGGAGGACGGCAAGGCCGTCACCATCCCCATCAAGGAGGGCGAGATGTTCCTGCTGCCCGCGAACGTGCCGCATCAACCGCGTCGGGGTCCCGATACTGTGGGCCTGGTGATCGAGTGCAAACGCGATGACCGCGCCCTGGAGGACGGACTGCAGTGGTACTGCGAGAAGTGCAACACCCTGCTGCACGAGTACCGCTTCGTGCTGCACAACATCGAGAAGGATTTCCTGCCACGTTTCCGGGAGTTCTATGGCAACGAAACCCTGCGGACCTGCCGCAATTGCGGTCATGTGATGGCCACCGATCCGCGATTCTCCTGATGGCCGAGCTGCTGGCCATCGACGTCCATACGCACATCCTGCCGGAGCACATCCCCGATTTCGGGGCCCGCTTCGGATACAAGGGCTTCATCCACCTCGACCATCACCGCCCGGGCTGTGCTCGGATGATGATGGACGACAAGTTCTTCAGGGAGGTGCAGGCCAATTGCTGGGACCCCCTGGTGCGGCTGGATGAGTGCGACGGCCACCGCGTGCATGCCCAGGTCTTGAGCACCGTGCCCGTGATGTTCAGCTATTGGGCCCGACCGCAGGACGCGCTGGAGCTTTCCGTGTTCCTCAATGACCACATCGCCGGCATCGTGGACCGCTGGCCGCACCGCTTCGTGGGCCTGGGCACGGTGCCCATGCAGGACAGCGCGCTGGCCGTGCAGGAGTTGGAGCGCTGCCGGTCGATCGGCCTCAGCGGCATCCAGATCGGCACCCATGTGGAGGGCGTGAACCTGGGCGACCCGCGCTTCCTGGAGGTCTTCCAGGCCTGCGAGGCCCTGGGCATGGCCGTGTTCGTGCACCCGTGGGACATGCTGGGCAAGGAGCGCATGGACAAGTACTGGCTTCCCTGGCTGGTGGGCATGCCCGCGGAGACCACCCTGGCCATCACCTCCATGATCTTCAGCGGGCTCCTGGAGCGCTTGCCGCGCCTGCGCGTGGCCTTCGCCCACGGCGGTGGAAGCTTTCCCGCCACGCTCGGCCGCATCCAGCATGGGTTCGAGGTGCGTCCGGACCTGTGCGCGGTGGACAACCAGGTGCCGCCCAAGGACCACCTCGGCCGGTTCTGGATCGACGCCTTGGTGCACGACCCCGCCATCCTGAAGCTCGTCGTGGACATGCTGGGCGCCGAGCGCGTGGCCCTGGGCACCGACTATCCGTTCCCCCTCGGTGAGCTGGAGCCCGGGTCCTTGATCCGCAGCATGCCTTGGGACGATGGCCGCAAGGAGATGCTGCTGAGCGGCGCCGCGCTGAGCTGGCTCGACCTGCCCCGCCAACGCTTCATGCAAGGCGGCTAGCGCACCAGGTTCACGTGCCCGTACAGGATGTGGTCCTCGCCGTTCAGTTCGGTGTAGTCCACCCGCCAGACGTAGGTGTCGATCGGTGAGCCCACCCCCTTGTAGGTGCCGTCCCAGCGTCCGGTCAGCACGTCCGTCTCGAAGATCATCTCGCCCCAGCGGTTGAACACCATCATCCGGAAGGTGTCGATCTCCTTGCCCAGCGCGAAGAAGGTGTCGTTGATCCCGTCCTCGTTGGGCGTGAAGGTGTTCGGCACGTACAGCGCACCGTCGATGATCACCAGCACCTGGTCCGTGGCCACGCATCCGTTCAGGTCCGTCAGCTGCACGGTGTACAGCGTACTCGACTCGGGTCGCACGGTGAGCAGCGCACCGTTGGTCTGTTCCACGAAGAGCTCCGGGCTCCAGATGAAGGCCCCCTCCCCGGTGGCCGCCAGGGTGGTGGCATCGCCGTAGTCGATGGACACATCGGGGCCCGCGTCCACCACGGGTTGCGGCAGCAGGTCGATGGACACCTGGGCCGTGTCACTGCAGCCGTAGGCATCCGTGGAGATCACGGTGAAGACCGTTGGCGCTCCGACCATGGCGATGGGGGTGGCGCTGGTGTCGTTGTCCAGGCCCTGTGAGGGGTTCCATACGTAGCTCACCCCGCCGCTGGCGAAGAGCGGCACCGGCGCGTTGGGGCACACCAGGGTGTCCGGCCAGGCATCGGCCATCGGCACCACCACCAGCACGGTCACCGTGTCCGGTGTGGTGCCGCAGGTGTTGCTCACCAGCACCACGTAGTCCGTGGTGGTCGGCGGGGTCACCACCGGATCGGGAACAGTGAGCGTGGTGAGGCCGGGTGCCGGCACCCACGCATAGCTGTCGCCGCCGCTCACCTGAAGCTGCACACTGCCGCCTATGCACACCGCCGTGTCCGCGGAGACCGGGTCGGGCGGGGTGAACTGCACCACCACCAGCACCGAATCCACGCCCACGCAACCATCGGCCGTCACGATGGTGATGGTGAAAAGCGTGGTGTCCGGCGGGGAGGCCAGCGGTGTGGGGCTCGTGGGGTCGTTCACGAAGCCGGCCGGGCTCCAGCTGTAGGTGGCGCCTCCGCCCGCGCTGATGGTCACTGCATCACCCGCGCACATCACCACGTCGGGCCCGGCGAAACCGGAGGGGTCGTCCACCACCACGTCCACGAAGGCGGTGTCCGTGCCGCATTGGTCGGTCACCAGCACCTGATAGGTGGTGGTGACCACCGGGGTGCATACCGGGTCGGGCACGGTGGTGCTGTTGAGCCCTGTGCCGGGGCTCCATTGGTAGCTGGTGCCTCCGCTGGCCTGAAGCTGGACGCTGGACCCTGCGCACACCGCCGGCACGCTGTCCACTGCGGCGTCCAGCGGATCCACCACCTCGATGGTCACGTAGGCCGTGTCCGGCGGCGTGCAGTCCAGGCTGTCCTCCAGCACCATCATCACCGTGTAGGTACCCGGGGCCCCGTAGGCGTGCGTCGGCTCGAAATCGGTGCTGGTGGCGCCGTCGCCGAAGTACCAGGTGTAGGTATTGCCGCCATTGCTGAGGTTGGCGAACTGCGCGGTTCCCGGATGGCACACGTACTGTGGGCCGTCGATGGCGATCACCGCCAGGGTCTGCGAGAGCGCGAACTTGAACACGCCCAGGTTGCAGTTCGGGTTGTTGTTCGTGTTGCTCCACGCGCCTGGAGTGGTGGGGAAGTCGCTGTTGCCGCCGCAGCCCGCGCATACCGCCTGGTACACGTTGCCGTTCTTGTCGAAGCGGCTGGTGCCGCCGTCCACGTGCTCGGAGCTGAGGTTGCCGCCGAAGAAGGTGGCGTAGTTGAGACCGATGGCATCGGGCTCCAGCACCATCAGATGGAAGTCACTGCCGTCCGTGCTGGTCTGGAACGCGCCCGGGGTGGTGGGCAGGCCGGTGGTGGTGCTGGTGTTCGGCACGCCGTTGTTGTTCACCGCGCCGCCCCAGCCGGAGAAGTAGATCTGCCCGCAGTCGCTCACCAGGAAGGCCGATGGTGCGATGTCCTCCGTGCCACTGCCGTTGCCGATGCGCGTGCTCCACAGCGATGCGCTGAGCGCATGGTCGAACTTGTGGATGAACTGGCTGCTGCCGGGGTTGGCGTATTTCCCAGGGGTCACCGGGTAATTGCCCCGCGTCTGCCCTACCACATACACCTCGTCGTCCGTGTCCAGCTGCACGAAGTAGCTCTGGTCGTAGGCGGCGGTGCCCAGGTAGGTGGAGCCCAGGAGCGCGCTGCCGGCCGCATTGTAGCGCATGATGTAGCCGTCCACGCTGCCGTTGTGGCTTGCGTCGTAGGGGGTGCCGGCCATCGGCAGGTCCGTGCTGGTGGTGCCCCCGGTGACGTACACCTCGCCATTGCTGTCGAACTGCACGCCGAACGCGCTGTCGTCCCCGGTGCCGCCCACGTAGGTGGCCCACAGCAGGGTGGTGAGGCCGGCGTTGAGGCGGAACACGTAGCCGTCCTGCTGACCGCCCCCGAAGGCCGCCTGCGGAGCTCCGGGCGTGACGGGAAGCCCGGTCGTTTCGGTGCTGGTGGCCACCACCGGGTTCCCATTGGGATCCAGGGCGATCTCGCCCCGGAACGAATCGCCGTAGTTGTACGCCAGGGCACCGTCGTTGTTGATGCCATCGGCCCCAGTACCGCCCACGTAGGTCGAGCCCAGCAACGCGTTGCCGGCTGCGCTCAACCGCGCCACGAAGGCGTCCACCCCCAGGAAGTGGTTGTACCCATAGCCGATGGTGAAGTTGAGCGAGGGGCCTCCACCGAAGCTGTTGTCGAAGCAACCCGCCGTGGTGGGAAAGTCGCTGGAGCCCGTGCTGCCCAGCACGAACAGCTCGCCCGCATCGTTCACCACCAGGCTGTGCGGCGATTCGTTCTGCCCACCGCCCAGGTAGGTGCTCCACAACAGCGTGCTGCCGGTGGCGTCCCACTTGCTGATGCCCACGTCGATGGTGCCACCGGACAGGTTGGTCTGAAGCGCACCCACCGTCACCGGGTAGCCGAAGCCGAACACGATGCCGCCCCCGTACAGGTTGCCCGCCGCATCGTAAGTGGCGGTGAAACCGAAGTTGTCCGCCGTGCTGCCCGAGTAGCTGGCGAAGGTGAGCGTGGGGTCGATGACCAGCAGGCCGTGATCGTCGTACTCGTCCGGCAGCTCGAAGCCGAGCCGGTCACCCTCCAGCCGGTAGTGGCAGGCGATGGCCCCGCTGGGCCCGAAGGCGATGGGCGCTTCCTCCACCACCGTGCCCGCCGTGGTGCGCACCACCAGCCGGCCTTGTTCGAGCAGTAGCGCGTCCTGCCCGCTGTAGCGCATGCGGATCCGCCCCGGGTCGACGCCGGGCTGTACAAGCAGGTCGTACTTCAGGCCCTTGCTGCCATCCACGCGCAGGTCGATGCCCGGGTAGATGCCCCTGACCCGGACCTCCCGATACACCCCGCAATCCGCGCCCCAGCGCGACGGGTCGTTGCCGATGAAGTGGTTCTCGCGATGGCCCAGCACCTGTCGGCCCTCACCCACACCGCCCGAAGCCCCCTCGAAGGTCACCCGGTAGGCATGCTCGCGATACGGGGTGTCGGGGTGGCCGTGCCCTTCCTCGGTATGCCCATGCCGGTGCCGGGCACCGCCTTCGGCCAGCACGAACGTGAGGGCGCCGCGCTCCACGAAGAGGGCGCCGCCGGGGATATGGGCCCGATAGAGCACCTGCGAGGGCCACTGGCCGCGGTTCTCCGTGAAGGTGACCCCGCTGGACCCCTGTACGCCGATGGCGAGCAGCAGGCCGAAGGCCAGGCCGATGGACCGGTGGGAGGGGTGCACGTCGTCGAAATTACGCTGGGTAGACAGGCCCTGGGCCCCGGAAGTTGCTTGGAACGGGCAGGGGAGGCGATGGAACGGGAAGCGGCCGGACAGGGCGGCGTACCTTTGCGCTCCGGTCCCTCTCCCGGCCGGCCCGCCGTCGATGAGCGACGTCCTCCAGCACGAGTGCGGCATCGCGCTCATCCGCCTCCGCAAGCCGCTGGCGCACTACACCGAACGCCACGGAACCCCGTTCTACGGCCTGCAGCGCATGTTCCTCCTCATGGAGAAGCAGCACAACCGCGGCCAGGACGGTGCAGGGGTGGCGTCGATCAAGTTGGACCCCCTGCCCGGCACACCCTACATCGACCGCGAACGCAGCACCGACAAGCAGGCCATCCAGAAGATCTTCGGCCGCGTCCAGAAAGGACATGAGGATGCCCTGCGGCTGGCGGGCGCCCGGCCCGATGACACGGAATGGCTGAAGGCGCATGTGCCCTTCCTGGGCGAGGTGCTCCTGGGCCATCTGCGCTACGCCACCTTCGGCCGCGACAGCCTGGAGAACTGCCATCCCCGCCGCCGCCTCAACAACTGGATCACCCGCAACCTGGTGGTGGCCGGCAACTTCAACATGACCAACGTGGACGAGCTGTTCAACCTGCTCGTCAGCATCGGCCAGCATCCGAAGGAGCGCAGCGACACCATGACCGTGCTGGAGAAGATCGGTCACTTCCTCGACGTGGAGAACGACCGCATTGCGCAGATCCACCGGCAGCTCGGCTACAACGACCGGCAGATCACGCAGGTGATCGCCGAAAAGCTCGATGTGCGGCAGATCCTGGTGAACAGCGCGCTGGACTTCGACGGCGGCTATGCGCTGGCCGGCATGATCGGCCACGGTGACGCCTTCGTGCTGCGCGATCCCAACGGCATCCGCCCCGCGTTCTGGTACGCCGACGAGGACGTGGTGGTGGTGGCCAGCGAACGCCCCGCCATCCAGACCGCGTTCCACGTGCCCACCGAGGCCGTTCATGAGCTCACCCCCGGGCACGCCCTCATCATCCGGAAGGACGGCAGCTACGGCGAGCACCTGGTGCGGGAGCCCCGCGAGAAGCGCTCGTGCTCCTTCGAGCGGATCTACTTCAGCCGCGGGAGCGACCGCGACGTGTATCAGGAACGGATCGCCCTGGGCCGCTCGCTCTGCCCGGCGATCCTGGAGGCCGTGGACCACGACCTGGAACACACCGTGCTCTCCTTCATCCCCAACACCGCCGAAGTGGCCTGCTTCGGCATGGTGCGCGGTCTGGAGAGCGAACTCGACCGCATCAAGGCGCGCCGCATCCTGGAGCTTGGCCCCGCGCCCGATCCCGACGCGCTGGCCCGCATCCTCGCCCTGCGGCCGCGCATGGAGAAGGTGGCCATCAAGGACGCGAAACTGCGCACCTTCATCACCGGCGATGACGCCCGCGACGACCTCGTGGCGCACGTGTACGACATCACCTATGGCACGGTACGCCCCGGTGAGGATAGCCTGGTGGTGCTGGACGACAGCATCGTGCGCGGCACCACCCTGCGGCAGAGCATCCTGCGCATGCTGGACCGGCTTGGCCCGCGGCGCATCGTGGTGGCCAGCAGCGCCCCGCAGATCCGCTACCCCGATTGCTACGGGATCGACATGGCCAAGCTCGGCGACCTCGTGGCCTTCCAGGCGGCCATCGCCCTGCTGAAGGAGACCAAGCAGGAGAACATCATCGACGATGTGTACGAGCGCTGCATGGCCGATGTGGACAAACCGCTCGGCAGCATGGTGAACCATGTGAAGGACATCTACCGCCCCTTCAGCGCCGACCGCATCAGCGCCAAGATCACCGAGCTGCTCACCCCTCCGGGCATCAACGCCGAGGTGCGCATCCTGTTCCAGACCATCGAGGGCCTTCATGCGGCCTGCCCGGGGCACCTGGGCGATTGGTACTTCACCGGCGATTACCCCACGCCCGGCGGCGACCGCGTGGCCCTGCGCGCCTTCATCAACTGGCGCCAGGGCAAGAACGTCCGCGCCTACTGACCCTCACCGCCGCTCGATCCGCCCGCGTTTTTCCAGTCGCTGGCGTTCCTCCGCCGGCAGCTCGAGCACCGCATCGCCGTGCAGCACGATGCGCGATGACCGGTCGAGCTGCACGCGTGCGCCGGGCTCCAGCCGCAGCGTCGCGCCGGGGAGCACGTGCAGCTCGCTGGCCCGCACCAGTTCCAGCGATGCCGAGGACCGCACGAGCAGGGTGGCTCCCGTGGCCACCACGAAGCGCGTCGGTGCGCTGAACCAGGTGCGGCCGTCGGCCTCCTCGGGACGGTCCACGCGGGTGGGCGTTACCGAGCGGTCGAACAGCAGGCGGGCGCCCGCCTCCACGCTCAGGCCCACGCCGCCGCGTCCGCGCAAGGGCGGTAGCACGATGCTGTCCGCGCACCAGCGCACCTCCCGGTCCACCACGTTGTCGTCGGTGCGCACGCGCACGGTGGCCGCACCATCCGCCGCCTGGGCGAGCAGCTCCACGCGCAGCCCGTTCAGCACCACCAGCCGCGCATCGGGCGCCCGGCCTTGGTGCAGGGCCTTGCCTCCGGCGCTCACCAGCGTCATCACGTTGGCGGTGCCGGGGTTGGTGGCCAGGCCAAGCGCACGGTTCCCGTTCATGCGAAAGGCGTGCTCCGGCCGGCCGAAGAACACGGCTTCTCCCGTGGTGCGGCCGTCCACGATGCGGGTGCCGGGGATGTAGTGCTCGCGGCGGTCGAGCCGGCCGTCGCCGTTGCGATCGTACACCGGAAGCTCCAGCTCGTGGCCGCCGCTCAAGGGGTTCGCATCGCGGCTGTCGGCGAAGAAGGGCATGCTGCGGCCCCCGCGGAACGGACAATCCGTGGGCAGCGTATCGCCGCGCAGCCGCAGATCGTGCAGGCCGGTGGCGGGCACCGGTCGCAGGTAGTCGGCATGGCCCTGATAGGTGTCCTTGCCGGCGCGTTCCTCGTGCGCCACCTGCACCATCGCGAACAGCCCGGGCTCCACCGGGGTGATGCAGCGGTCGTCCGCCTCCCAGTGGAAGCGGTCCGTGGGGCTGCCGTTCCGAGCAAAGCCTTGGTGGTTCTCCAGCCACAGCCATTGCGGGTGTACATCCGCGGGCAGGTAGGGCAGCTTGATCCGCAGCGCATCACCGCTGGTCACGAAGTCGCGCAGCACGAACACACCAGTATCGCCTTCGACCGGGTCCAGGTCGCCATCGGCCCAGCGCCCGTCGGTCGTGCGGGCGTTGATGCGGTGCGGTGCTCCATCGGCCCGCCAGCCGAGCCGGTCGCGGTCCCACCCGCTGCAGGTGAGCAGGGCGCTGCTGGCCGCCCCCATCATGCTGTGGCCGCCCTGCAGGGCGATGAAATGGCTCTGGAACTGGGCCGCGTTGCCGCCGCCGCTGTGGAAGTTATTGCCCCCCAGCAGCAGGTGGTTGAACTCGTGCTTGAGGATCTCGAAGGGCAGGGCGTTCATGCCACCGAACCGGCTCTGGGTGTCGCTCTCGTAGCCGTACAAGGCACCGCTGCTGCCCGGGTCCGTGCTGCCCTGGCCGTGGGTCAGGCTGCTGTTGCGCAGGATCAGCATCACGTGGTCGTAGCTGTGCGGGCCGTCCGGACCGGCCTCCTTGGCCACGCCAGGCGTGCGCCCGTCCTTCCAGAGGTCGAAGTCCGACACGGACAGGCGGTGCGCCGTGCGCAGGGCGCCCAGCTTGTTCGCTTCGGCCACCGCGGCCTTGCTGAGGTCGTTGGCGTTGCGCAGGTCGCCATGCTCGCTCTGACGCAGGCGCAGCAGCTGGTCCACATGGTCGCCCAGCACCGTGTAGCGGCCCAGGCTGATGTCGTGGTAGTAGCGGGTCACCATCGCCTTGGGCACCGGCAGCGGATGCGGGTCGAAGACCTCGTCCTTCCACAGCGGCAGGCGGCCCTTCGGCCAGTGCGCGGCCCCGTCGGGCTGCGGGTCGCGTGCGGGGTCCTTGTCGTACACCACCTCGGCGAAGAGCACCAGCACGCGCAACGTGCCATGCGGGCTCAGGTACCAGCCATGTTCACTGCGGATGCGCGCGGTATCGGGCGATCCGCTGGTCGGCGCCGCACCGGGCGCCACCGGCGAACCAGCGGCATTGCGCGGAACACCCTGTGCGAACACCGAGATGCACGAACAGACGTAGAAGGACAGCAGGCTGGTCCGCATGCCCGTGAAGATACGCCCTACCCCTTCGGCGCCTTGTACAGCGGCACCGTGCTGCACGGCTCGCCGAACATCAGGCTCTTCACCACGGGCAGCAGCTTCGCGCTCAGCTCCACGTAGGCGTTCAGCGGCACTGGCAGCTTGCTGCAGCCCTTCACCACCACGCGGGCATTGCGGTAGGGCTCCACATCCAGCTGTTGCACGAAGTGGGTGAACACGGCGCGCTCCAGTTGGTCCGCATCGCCCTGCGTGACGAAGGCCGCGTGCGGCTGCAGGTGCGTGGCCACCAGCATGAAGGCCCAGGTGGGCACGATGGCATCGGCGCTGCAATGCACGCTCACCAGCATGTCCGCGTACTGCGACCAGTCGTGCTCCTTGCAGAAGGCGCGCAGGTCATCCTCCTTGAGGGCGATCTCCTGCCATAGCAACGGTTTCAGGTCGAAGACCACGCGGTCGCCCTGGGGGTACAGCTCTTCCAGGTCGAGGGTGATGATGCCGGAGGAGGCGACTTTGTTGATGATGGGTTCTGACATGGCCTGATCCCAATTTCGGCTAATGTCGCTGGGTAACGCGGGTTTGTCGACCCGATGGGTCGACGCTACAGGTGCCCTGTAGCCAAGTTGGTGCCAGCCTGCCTGCGTCCTTCGCATTCATCTGTGCCATCTGCGGCTGTATTGCCCTGCGTCGTTGCGCCTCTGCGGCCACCTTACATGAACCCCAGCTCCAACTGCGCCGCCTCGCTCATCATCGTGCGGTCCCACGGCGGTTCGAAGGTGATCTCCACCTTGGCGCTTTTCACGCCCTGCACGCCGGCCACCTTCTGCTCCACCTCGCCAGGCAGGGTCCCCGCCACCGGGCACGCCGGACTGGTCAGGGTCATCTTGATGTACACGCTGGCATCGTCGTGGATCACCACGTCGTAGATCAGGCCAAGCTCGTAGATGTCCACCGGGATCTCCGGGTCGTACACCGACTTGAGGGAGTTGATGATGCTCTCCTCGAGTTGTTTCTTCTCCTCGGGGGTCATGATGCACGCTCAGTTTCAAACCGCCACGGCGCAGCGGACGCAAAGAATGCGCAACGTGGCGTACCCCGTTGCGTTCGTTGCGCCGTTGCGGTGAAATGAATTTCCCTCATGACTTGGAAGAAAAGGCGAGGGCATAGCGCTTCATCTGGTCGATCATCGCGCTGAGCCCGTTCGCGCGGTTGGGGCTCAGGTGCGCACGCAGGCCGATGGTGTCGATGAACTCGGTGGACGCGCCGAGGATCTCCTGCGGTGTGCGGTCATTGAACACACGTACCAGCAGCGCCACGATGCCCTTGGTGATCATGGCGTCGCTGTCGGCGGTGAAGTGGAGGAGACCGTTCTGCGGAGCGGCATGCAACCATACCCGCGATTGGCACCCCCGCACGAGGTTGTCGTCCGTCTTGTGCTCCGGCGCGATCAGGGGCAGGTCCTTGCCCAGCTCGATCAGGTGCTCGTAGCGGTCCTGCCAGTCGGAGAACATGGCGAACTCGTCAATGAGCTCTTGTTGGGTCTGGACCAATGTCGTCGTGGTGCTCATCGCAGCATCTTGACGGCTTTCTTCGTCGCCGCCACCATCGCATCCACCTCCTCCATCGTATTGAAGCACGCAAAGCTGGCCCGCGTGGTCCCGCTCACGCCGAAGCGCGCCATCAGCGGCTGCGTGCAGTGGTGGCCCGTGCGCACAGCAATACCTTGCTGGTCGAGCAGGGTGCCGAGGTCGTAGTGGTGGACGCCTTCAACGACGAAGCTGATCACACCCACCTTCTCCTTCGCCGTACCAATGATGCGCAGCCCATCGATGGTGAGCAGCTCCTTGGTGGCATGCTCGAGCAGCGCGTGCTCGTGCTGCGCCATCGCCGCCTTGTCGTAGTCCTCCATCCAGCGGATCGCCTCGCCCAGCCCGATGATGCCGGCGATGTGCGGCGTGCCCGCCTCGAACTTGAAAGGCAGCTTGGCGTAGGTGGTCTTCTCAAAGGTGACCACGTCGATCATCTCGCCGCCGCCCTGCCAGGGGGGCATGCGCTCCAAGAGCTCTTCGCGACCGTAGAGCACACCGGTGCCGGTGGGCCCGTAGGCCTTGTGTCCGCTGAAGGCATAGAGGTCGCAGCCGAGGTCCTGCACGTCGACATCGAGGTGCGCGATGGCCTGCGCGCCGTCCACCACGGTGATGATGCCGCGCGTTTTGGCTTCGGCGATCAGCTCCTTCACCGGGTTGATCGTGCCCAGCGTGTTGCTGACCTGGCTGATCGCAAGGATCTTACATGAGGCAGAATCAGAAATCAGCGAATTAGCGATCGACAGATCCCACTCACCACTGTCCGTGATCGGGATCACCTTCAGCTTCGCCCCATGCCGCTCGCAGGCCATCTGCCACGGAACAATGTTCGCGTGGTGCTCCATCCCGCTGATCAGCACTTCATCGCCCTTCTTCAGCAGGAGTTGACCCAGGCTGAAGGCAGCCAGGTTCAGGCTCGCCGTGGTGCCACTCGTGAAGACCACCTCGTGCGCGTGCTTCGCGTTGATGTGCTTGCGGATGATCTCCCGCGCGGCCTCCTGTGCTTCCGTGGCCTTGGTGCTCAGCGTGTGCACGCCCCGGTGCACGTTGGCGTTGATCGTGGCGTAGTAGGCGCTCTCGGCCTTGATCACGCGGCGCGGCTTCTGACTGGTCGCGGCGTTGTCGAAGTACACCAGCGGCTTGCCGTGCACCAGCTCCTTCAGGATCGGGAACTGCGCGCGGATCTCGGCGAGATCGAAGGCTGATTTCAGTACCTCAGGTTTCATGCGCTTCTGTCCTGTTCACCGCAAAGACGCAAAGAGCGCGAAGTTGCCTTTGCGGACTTGGCGTCTTGGCGGTGAGTATTCATAGCGTTGCCAGTTTTGTATCGATCAACGCCGTCAACACCGCCTTCCACTCCTCGTTCTGCACCCGCTCCACCACCTCGGTGATGAAGGCATGGGCCATGAGCTTGCGTGCTTCGGCCTCGCTCACCCCGCGGCTGCGCAGGTAGAACAGGCCCTTCTCGTCCAGGCGACCGATGGTGCACCCGTGGCTGCACTTCACGTCGTCGGCGTAGATCTCCAGCTCGGGCTTGGTGTACACCTTGGCGTCGTCGCCCAGCAGGATGTTGGCGTTGCTCTGGTAGGCCCGCGTGCGCTGCGCGTCCTGCTTCACATACACCTTGCCGTTGAACACGCTGGTGCCCTTGCCGGCCACGATGCCCTTGTAGAGCTCGTCGCTGGTGCAGTCCGGCACGTCGTGACCGATGTAGGTGTGGTTGTCGCAGTGCGTGGTGCCGTTCAGCAGGTACACGCCGTTCAGTTCGGCATGCGCCTCGGGACCGGCCAGTGACACCTTCACCTCGTTGCGGATCAATGCGCCATCGAGCGTGGTGGCACTGATGCTGAAGTTTCCCTTCGCAGCGACACGTACACCCTCGAAGCTGATGTTCGCTGGTCCGTTCGACTCGTGTTGCAGCTTGTGGATCGTGAGGCGCGCGCCTTCGCCCACCACACATTCGCGCACGCTGTTGACGAGAGCCTCGGGCGTATCCAGAGCAATGTGCTCGATGATCAGTTCGGCCTCGGCGCCTTCGTGCAGCATGAACAGGTCGCGGGGCTGCATGAGGCTGGGCCGATGATCATCGGCCCGTACCACATGCAGTACGTGGATCGGCTTCTCCACCTTCACGCCCTTGGTCACCAACAGGATCAGGCCGTCGGTGGGTGCGGCGGTGTTCATGGCGGTGAAGAGGCGCTCCCCAGTAGGTGCCAGCGTGCCGTAGTGCTCCTTCACCGGACCGTGCGCGAGGTGATGCTGCAGGCTGTCGATGACAATGCCTTTCTGCGTCTTCAGGTCATCGCTCAGATCGGCGCGGAATTGCCCGTTCACGAAGACCACGCGTGTGGCATCGAAGGGAAGGCGGGCGGGCAGTGCAACGCTGGCATCGCCCTTCGGCGCGGCATACGGCTGGTTGAACAGCTTGGCCACGCGGGTGTACTTCCACGCTTCGGTCTTGCTGGTCGGAATGGGCAGGGCCTGCGCCTGGGCCAGCGCTTCGGCGGCACCCGGCCAGGTGGAGCCTTCGAGCAGCGGCAGCACGGTGGCCTTGGGGTCGGTGGCGGTCAAGGTGTTCATGGCGTCACATGTCGACCCAGAGGGTCGACGGTACAGGTGCGTTGATCAAGCGTTGTGCGTTCCATGAGCCGTTCACGCCATTTCCTTGAGCCAATCGTAGCCCTTCGCCTCCAGCTCCAGCGCCAGTTCCTTCGGACCGCTCTTGATGATGCGGCCATCTGCCATCACATGCACCACGTCGGGCACGATGTAGTCCAGCAGGCGCTGGTAGTGCGTCACCACGATGAAGGCGTTGTCGGTGGAGCGCAGCTTGTTCACACCACCGGCCACGATGCGCAGTGCGTCGATGTCCAGTCCGCTGTCGGTCTCATCGAGGATGCCGAGCCTGGGCTGCAGCATCGCCATCTGG
Organism: uncultured Flavobacteriales bacterium; assembly: GCA_937872175.1. Taxonomy (GTDB): domain Bacteria; phylum Bacteroidota; class Bacteroidia; order Flavobacteriales_F; family PHOS-HE28; genus PHOS-HE28. The sequence continues at coordinate 44,687 of CALMPI010000034.1, forward strand.
AAGATCTCGTTGCGCTTCTTCTCGCCACCACTGAAGCCCACGTTGAGGTTGCGGTTCATCAGGTCGGCGTCCATCTCCACGAACTTGGCCCGTTCGCGCACCAGGGTGAGGAAGTCCTTGCCGCCAAGCTCTTCGAGGCCGTTCGCCTTGCGCGTCTCATTCAGCGCGGTGCGCAGAAAGGTCATGTTGCTCACGCCGGGGATCTCCACCGGGTATTGGAAGGCGAGGAAGATGCCCTTCCACGCGCGTTCCTCCGGGGCCAGTTCCAGCAGGTCTTCGCCGAGGTAGTTGACGGAGCCTTCCGTCACCTCGTACTCTTCGCGGCCCGCCAGCACGTTGGCCAGCGTGCTCTTGCCCGAGCCGTTGGGGCCCATGATGGCGTGGACCTCTCCCGGCTTCACTTCCAGGTTCAGGCCTTTCAGGATCTCCTTGCCGTCGATGTTGGCGTGGAGGTTGGTGATCTTTAGCATGTCGTCTTGTTTAGAATCGTTCTAAACTGTTAATGTGGCGCAAAGTTAGCCCGCTTGAGGTGAGCGGCCAAGGTGACTGAATAACAAGCCGAACTCCCCGGCGGTTCAATTGGCCGAACGCCAAGAACTACGCTCAACGCAGCGCTTGTCCATGGGCCGAAAAGTGCGCCGTCTACGGAGCCATCTCATAGCGGAAGCGCAGATCCAACGCCTGCGCATCCAGGGTATCCAGCATAGCCTGCGTGATCCGCAATGGATACAAGCTCCGGTTCATGGGCTTCTCCATCATTCTCAGCCACTCCGCCTCTGTGAAATGCTGGGGACGGTTGGCCAGCAGCACCGTGCGTGTGGTGGCGGTCAGTTCAGGCGCATGGACGTGATCCCCATTGGCTGGGGATGCCGGATCCTGCCCCATTCCCACCGCCGGGAACAAGACCATTGCGAAGAGGAGCGAACACATTCTCATGGCTCAACGATTATAATGCGAGTTGAAGCCGAACGCACGCCCCAGCTGATCCGGCAATTGTACAGCCCGGCGGATGGGCCGAAAAGTTGGACATGATGCACCTGGCTCCAGGGTGGTAAGCGCTCCTGCAAGACGAGCTTGCCCGACAGGTCGCGCACTTCCAGAGCGCCGACCTGCCCAATGGACGGGTAGCTCAGGGTGAATGCTCCCTCGCTCGGGTTGGGATACGCCCTCACCGCCGGCCCCTCTCCCACGGAGAGGAGAGCAATGCCCGCGTTGATGCCCAAGCTGTCGCATACACTGCCATCCACCGGCCCTAAGTGGTAGTTGGGGTGGTTCGGGAGTGAGTTGCTGAAGTAGCGCGGAAGGTCGATGCCATGCTGTTCTATGTTGCAGGCCAACCCCGCTGAATCCGGCGAGTGGATCACATGTAGCTTGTCCGTACTGTTGCCGGTGCCGATGTAGATCTTGCCATCGGGCGCCAGTTGAACGATGTCGAACAACGTGGCGAAAGGCGGCATGGGGGAATACGTGCTGTCCCATTCGGCAATGAGGACTTCGGATGCGGCCAGATCCGGTGCTTCCGTATCGTACTGATACACGTTGAATACGTCGGTGATGTACAGGTACCGACCGTTCGGGGAAAAGGCGGCTCCTGCTCCGAGTTCGCCATCAGTGTATGTCACCGAGGCGGGGGCTGAGAACAGTCCCGTGCATCGATCGAACGCAAAGAGTTCTAGTCCGATATCCCTCCAGTAGTAAGCGAACTTGCTGCCATCAGACGAGAAGCAGACTTGGCCCGTGGCCCAGATACTTAGCGTTCCGATGGACTGAGTGCCATCCAGGCTGATGCCCGATGGGTTGATCAAGTAGCGATAGAACGTGTTGGTGTTCAGCTTCCGGCAGAAGGCCCACCAATCACGCCCGTTCGCATGGCGCACGGCTGTCAAATGACCAAGGCTTATCTCATCATCCAGTATCGAAATGTTCTTGCTCACCACACCGCCCAAGCCCCCATCTAAGCTCATGTCGATAGTCGTCAACAGCAAATGCTCCGCATTGATGTCCACACTGTTGTCGATGGTCATATGCAGGAGGTAGTACGTTTCCGGCTGCTCCGGTCCAGGCAAAATGAGCACGATCTGGGAGCTTGGTAACCCTTCGGGGTATTGTGCCGAAAATGGACCAGGGTTTAAACCTCCGCCATTGAGCATAGTGTCACCCAGTGCATTGGCCACGAGGGTGCCATTCGTACTGATCCGTACCACCCCGTTCGCATCTGCGATGTTCGTGTTGGTTCGGAAGAATTCAATTTCTCTGTTCGCAGCACTGATCAATAAAGACCCTGTGCCGAAATTAAGTTCCACTCCACCGAATGGAGGACCTGCCCAACTTGCGTAGCCCCCCAACCAGCTACTATTCACTCCTTGTTGGGCGAAGCCTCCCTGACCCAAGGCATTCAACGCTCCCACGGCCAAGACTGTCGAGCGCAACCAAGAATGCATGACCACGACCTATCTTCTCCTAGCGCACGATCGTGAGCTTCCCCACACCAACTACTCCAGAAGGACCTCGAACCTGGTAGTGGTAGAGGGCCGGTGCGAGTGATGCTGTGCTGAATGCCATGCGGGGCATCTCGATCGGCACGACTTGCCGCATAACCTCCGCTCCAACGGCATCGTATATGACGAAACTTCCAGGTTCGTCTAGTTCTCGGTCGAGAACCAGTGTGGCTTCGTCAGCGGCAGGGTTAGGCACCACGGTGATCGTATTGATCGGCAGAGCGGTCAGGCTCTTGACGACAATACCATGTTGTAGACAGAGCGCCTGGTCATCGAAGTCGTAGCTGTCGTCAATGAGCCAGTACAACGACCGGGCCTTGAACACGGAATTTCCGCCGACCATGGGGCATTGGTTGGCGATCGCGAACAGGTCATCGGCTTGGGTGGTCGTGAAACTGTCCACATCCTTGCCCACGGTGGCCAAGTACACCTCGTTCACGTTCTTCTCGTTCGCCTCGATCAATTCGGAGGTGGTGATATTGGCGTTGGCCGTCTTTACCCCTTCGGCGCTCAGCACTTTCGTGGTGCTGGCCAGCTGCAAGGCGGAGGCGTTCCAAGCGGAAAGGCTGTTGATGCTCTGCCGATAACCGCTCAGGGCAACAAGGATGACTTGCCGTTGCGGCGGCGTGAGCGTACTGTCTCCCAGTTGCTCCATGGCGTCCTTCACAAGGCTCATCAGCGCACCGATCTGTACCTGGTTGGCTTGCAGTTGGGCCACCACGCTGCTGTCCAGATCGTACAGTGCTAACTGGTCGTCCGCGATCGCTTTGAAAGCTGCTGTGGTACTGCCCTGTAGTTGGTTGTAGAAGCTCTCAAGTTCAGGCAGGCTATCCAACAATGCCGGGCTGTCGTCCAGTTTATTATATAGATCGGCCGACAGCATCCATTTCGTCTCCTCGGTGTAGGGGTTGTTCTCTAAACTGTCACTGGCGATCTTCTCGTCCAGTTCGCGGATGCAGTCCTTGCAGCGTTCACCACCGAACTGGCTGCAATAGTGCATGCCATGATGGTCGGCACAGTTGTAATTGGCGCCTGGGTAGTAGCTAAACCAAGCAGATGGAGACCAAGTTGGTGGTGTCGTCACCCCAATGCCGATGGTAGCAGGATCGTATCGGAACAATGAGTTCAATGCCTGCCAATTGCTCACCTCATACCATGCCCCCCAAACCGGTACTATGGCATTCGGATCCCACAGGTTCCCCTTCAGCGTTTGCGCATCGATGATCGCCGTAGCATCCAAGTGCAGTGGCCAGCGGTGGTTGTGGAACTGGTTGCCGCGCACATCGGTGTTGTAGGCCACACCGTTGAAGAGGATGCCGTTGGCCGTTTGGTCCATCTCGTTGCAGCTGATCAAGGGCTCGCGGCCCATGACGTTGCGTATGGCTGACTGCCTGTCGATGGGATAGGTGTTGTCGCTACTATTGATGGTGTTGCAGCTCACCTCCGTGCGCCGGCAGCCCGTCATCTGGATACCCGTCAGGTTGAACGCATTGCTCGCCATGATCACATCGTTCTCCGCCACCACCCAATCGTCCGCACTGGTGAGGGCGATGCCGAAGCGCGAGTTCGGGGCGTTCAAGAAACGGATGATGTTGTTCAGGATGCGCGAATCGGGCGCCACGTAATTGCCCTCGGTCACCAGGATGGCCGTGTAGCCCCGGCAGAGGTCGCATTGCGCATCGCCAAAGGTGATGTCGTTGTTCTGCACCAAGATGTGCGCGGCCCCATCGTTGGCGCGCAACTCCATGCCGTGGAGGTGCGTGAAGACCTTGTTGTTCAGGATGTCCACTTCCTTGTACCCGCTGCGGTCCACACGGTAGGCCGTGCCCATGTCGAGCATGCGGTTGTCCGTACTGTGTACGTTCATGTATTCCGTGTACACCCCCCAACGGCACCCATTGAAGCTGGGCATACCGTTCATGCCGAAACCGACTTGTCGCAGGGTGTTCCAGCCGTTGAGCCCGTTCGCATAGATGCCAGCCCCATTGCCCGAATAGGCGTACGCAGCATCGGGCTTGATGTTGAGTATCTGGCAACCGGCCACGCTCATGTCGCTTCCACGGCCTACGATGCCATTGCTCAGGGTGTGGATGATGTTGTTACCGGCGGTGAAGTCCAGGGTGGTGTTGTGTACATCAACCGCCGCGAAGCCTTTGGAACCGACCGCAGTGGTCTGCCCTTGATAGGGTTGCGGCATGGCACCTTGGCTATAGAAGGTGCTGTTGCTCACCCAGCAGGCCACGTTGTTGTAGGTGCCGCCAACATCCGGTATGCTCACGCCCACGCGGTTGTTGTGGAACTGTGTGCCATCGATCCAAACGGTTGAACCGTCGAGCGCAGCTACCGTGCTCTCGGCATCGTCCATATATGCGCGCCGTATCCGCACGGTGGAACCGTTCTCCGCCGTGATCGACTTCCACATCACCCCGTTGCAGGCGGTGAAGGAGGCGTTGTCGATGTCCAGCGTCCAACCGTTCTGCGCGATGATCTCCGCACCGGGCTCCATGTACACTTGGGCGTTCTGGAAGAGCACGTCATCGTCCACATAGAACTGGCCTTGTACATCGATCGTCCCGCTGAACACCGTGCCCACCACACTTGCCAAGGAGCCATCGGGGATCACAGTCGCTGCTACGCAACAGGGGGCTACCGTGACCTGCTGCGTGCTGGAGGAGGCCACGCCGTTCAGCACCACCGTATGGGTGACGGTGTAGGTGCCTGGGGGCGCAGGACCGATCGGCGGGTTGACGGGCCAGCCTTGATTATCCGAGATGGTGGAGAAGTAGTTGTAGGTATACGACGGCGCACCGTTCGTGGGGGTCGTGCGGTTGTCGCCCCAGGTCCAGATGTGGATGGCATTGGGGTCTGTCTCGGCGCCGGACACGCTCACTTCGCCGGTGCAAAGCACTTGCTCAATGGTGAAATCGGCATTCACGACAGGCACATCGCAATCCGTGAAGATCACATGGTAGGCCTGTGTCCAGAGGTTCGTGGGCGCGCCGTTCACAACCACGTTAACCTGGTTGTTCCATCCCGGAGGCGGCGTGGTGCTCGCCCAATTCCATACCGCGTTGGTGCCTGCTGGCACACCGGCACCGAGCGGGTCAATGGCGAAGTCCAGACAGAAGAACTGATAGGGTGGGGCGACACTCACAGCCGGGCTGAAGGTGACCGTGACCTGTGCCACCTGATACCCGTAATCCGGCGATGGCGACCAGCCGAGACCACCGGCGAGCGAGATGGTCGCCGATGAGATGGAGGACAGAATGTTGGCCGGTGCCGTTATATCGGTGCCGATCGCCAGCACACCAGGACCAGGCGGGACGAGGAAGTCCGGGTATGCCAGGTAGTACGTGATGGAAGTCACGTTCGCCAATTGCGTATGCACACCAAGGCACATGGCCACCGGATCACCGAGTTCGCAGCCGCCGCTTCCGTACACGATCAAGGGGCAGCCTTCCAGCACGTCGATATCCACGCTGGCCGAAATGCTGGTGTTGGAAGAGGTCTGTTCCAGTGTGGCCGTATTGGTGTATGTGCCAATGATCGAGAAGGTGCCGATGATCTCGTACGTCTCGCACGCACCGGCGAGCAGGGTGAGACCCGCTACCGGCAATGGATTCGTTATCGGCGAGAAATTGCTGGGGAGCACATCGCTCACGTCCACGTTGAACTGGTCCACGCCGCTGGTGTTGCAGACCTGGATGGTGTAGAGCACTGGTGCCCCCGCGTAGGTGCCGTTCGGTGGCATTACGGTCTTGGTGATGGTGAAGGGGGGACCGCAGGGAACTGGGTCGTTCACTTGGAAAGCTGCGGTGCTGGTGCAGCCTATCGCGTCGGTCACGGTCACCGAGTAAGCCCCAGCCGCTAGCAAATCCGGATCCTCATTCGTTGAGCCGTTCGACCAGGCGAATGCGTAAGGTCCAACTCCACCTACGATATGGAGATCGATGGACCCGTTCGCCAGACCGGTGCACGCGTCTGTGACCGTTGCTGTGAGATTGATCACCGGATGGATCTTCACGTCGTCAAGAAATGCTGCGCCGCCATGATTAGGAGGTGTGAAAGATGGTACCGCTATCAACCAGTTTGCATTAGCAGATCCGGTGTAGTTAAAGGGTACGAGATATTGCTGCCAGGTCTGTGATAAGACCGGCGGCATGATCAGACTTTGCGAAGTGAAAGTGGTGCCGTTGCATGTGTTCGTTCCTCCCGTCAGATCGGTCGGTCCGACCCATGGATAGCATGCACGCACGGGCAGTGCATGGAACTCCACGGATTGATTGCAAGCCGCTCCGCCATTGAACGCCCAGAAATCGAGGACATAGCTATTGCCCGGTACTAAGGGACTACAGAGTTCGAATTGAATCCCCTCACGGCCGTATCCGCTCTGCCCGCCGTACATCGCAACATAACGCCCGTTCGCCGGGAACCCATTGTGACTTGGAGGCACAGTGATCGACCCGCCACCCGGCCAGCAGGAGTTCCAGTAATTTCCGCCGCTCTGTGAGCTCCAAGCGCTGCCGTTCCAGCCCAGCAAGTCAGGTGAATTGCCGTCTCCCTCGCGCCAGTTGGCGTATGGTGGACAAGTCAGGGCACCTCGAACAACTGTCGCTTGAGCGGTGGATGAAGCGAGGAGGTCTTGGCC
>CALMPI010000035.1 GCA_937872175.1 uncultured Flavobacteriales bacterium
GTCGAACCGATGACCTCCTGCTTGCAAAGCAGGCGCTCTAGCCAGCTGAGCTAATTCCCCGTTCCCTATCCCTGGTAGTCCTGCGCAGATTTGAACTGCGGACCTCTACATTATCAGTGTAGCGCTCTAACCAGCTGAGCTACAGGACTAGGAGATGGTCACGGTGGCACCGTTAAAAATATCATCCATCTGAGACAGCGAAGGTCGGACCCTCTCCGGAGAGAGGGAACGAAGGGCTTGTCGAGCGATCGCTCTAAAAAGGAGATGTTCCAGCCGCACCTTCCGGTACGGCTACCTTGTTACGACTTAGCCCCAGTCACCGGTTTTGCCCTAGGCAGCTCCTTGCGGTCACCGACTTCAGGCACCCCCGGCTTCCATGGCTTGACGGGCGGTGTGTACAAGGCCCGGGAACGTATTCACCGCATCATGGCTGATATGCGATTACTAGCGATTCCAGCTTCACGGAGTCGGGTTGCAGACTCCGATCCGAACTGAGACGAGTTTTAGAGATCGGCATCCGCTCGCGCGGTAGCTTCCCTTTGTTCCTCGCCATTGTAGCACGTGTGTAGCCCAGGACGTAAGGGCCGTGATGACTTGACGTCGTCCCCACCTTCCTCACCGTTTACACGGGCAGTTTCTCTAGAGTCCCCGGCATTACCCGCTGGCAACTAGAGATGGGGGTTGCGCTCGTTATGGGACTTAACCCGACACCTCACGGCACGAGCTGACGACAGCCATGCAGCACCTCGCACGCCGTCCGAAGAAGAGGACGTTTCCGCCCCTGTCGTCGTGCGTTCGAGCCCTGGTAAGGTTCCTCGCGTATCATCGAATTAAACCACATGCTCCACCGCTTGTGCGGGCCCCCGTCAATTCCTTTGAGTTTCAGCCTTGCGGCCGTACTCCCCAGGTGGATCACTTAACGCTTTCGCTAGGTGACTGACCGTATATCGCCAATCACGAGTGATCATCGTTTACGGCGTGGACTACCAGGGTATCTAATCCTGTTCGATCCCCACGCTTTCGTGCCTCAGCGTCAGTATCGCCTTAGTGAGCTGCCTTCGCAATTGGTGTTCTGTGCCATATCTAAGCATTTCACCGCTACACGGCACATTCCGCCCACTTCAAGCGCACTCAAGAATGGCAGTATCAATGGCAATTCTACAGTTAAGCTGCAGGATTTCACCACTGACTTACCACCCCGCCTACGCACCCTTTAAACCCAATGAATCCGGATAACGCTTGCACCCTCCGTATTACCGCGGCTGCTGGCACGGAGTTAGCCGGTGCTTATTCCTCAGGTACCGTCAACCCGGGACACGTCCCGGGGTTTCTTCCCTGATAAAAGCAGTTTACAACCCGTAGGGCCGTCTTCCTGCACGCGGCATGGCTGCGTCAGAGTTTCCTCCATTGCGCAATATTCCTCACTGCTGCCTCCCGTAGGAGTCTGGTCCGTGTCTCAGTACCAGTGTGGGGGATAACCCTCTCAGGCCCCCTAACGATCGTAGCCTAGGTGAGCCGTTACCTCACCTACTAGCTAATCGTGCGCATGGTCATCCTGTACCGCCGGAGCTTTCAAACCCGAGTGATGCCACTCAAGCTATTACGGGGTATTAATCCTCCTTTCGGAGGGCTATTCCCCAGTACAGGGCAGATTCCATACGTGTTACGCACCCGTGCGCCGGTCGCCGGCGATGTATTGCTACACCCCGCTGCCCCTCGACTTGCATGTGTTAAGCCTGCCGCTAGCGTTCATCCTGAGCCAGGATCAAACTCTCCGTTGTAAAAGTTTGTTTGATCTTGGTCTCGACGTGGCCCTTCTTCTCGATCTGTGATCAAGAGGACCTTCTGCTGTTCTCAGAATGGACAATACTTCAAAGAACGTTTATGAGGTCCGGGACATTCCCGGTCTTCAGACGTTGTCAGACCCTCGTTCCACGCGGACATTTCCGCGAGAGGGAGGGCAAAAGTAGCTGTTCGGTCGTTACCACCAACATGCCGGGGAAAGTTTTTTTGAACAACCCGCGCCCGGCGCTACTTACAGCCCTTCCAAAGGGTCAGAACGAAAGAACGTTTGCTCGAAAGCGGCTGCAAATGTAGGTGGTTGTCCTTCCTGAAACAACACCAAGGCAAGAATTTTTTCACACCCCGGCTTCAAGGGGTGCTGAGCGACATCGGTAACACCTTGCCGTTGAAGTAGTTATGACCTTCGAGGAGGAAGCGGGCCACCTCCCCGCCCATGGCCTCGGCCGTCACTGGAGCTTGGTATCCCGGGAAGGCTTCGCGCAGCATATCGGTGTCCACCGCCCCCAAGGCCAGGCAGTTACAACGGATGCGCCGGTCACGAAGCTCCTCGGCCAGGCATTCGGTGAGCCCCGCCAAGGCCATCTTCGACGCACTGTAGCCGGCCAGGCCGGGGAACTTCACGCTGCCCTGCACCCCGCCCATGCTGCCGATGTTCACCACATGCCCCGGTGGGTCGCCGCTCAACCGGTCCGCCAGGGCCTGCACCAACAGGAAGGGGACCGAGGCGTTCATGTGGAAGAGGGTGCGCAGGTCATCCAGGGTCCAGCTGCCAAAGTCACGCTTACGCAGCAGGCCGGCGTTGTTGAGCAGGCCAAGGACACGCCGCTCGCCCACCTGACGCACCACCCGGTCCACCGCTCCGTCCCCCGCCAGATCGAGCGCCAGGGCCTCCACCTTGCCCGGGGACCCAGCGCACACTTGCTGCAGAGCGCTCAGGGCCGCTTCATCGCGGGCGATCGCCAGGACCGTCCGTCCGTGCGTACCGGCCAGGGCCCGGACCGCCTCACGGCCCACGCCCCGGCTGGCGCCGGTCACCACCACCAGGTCGTTCATGCTCAAGTCCGCTTGCGTTGTCTTCGACGTTCCTCGCGGCGCTGCTCGCGCAGTTCCTCGCGTTGCATCTCCACGCGTGCCCTGGCCAACACCTCCGGGTCGAGCTGGTCGCCGAGGTTATCCATCTGCCTGGCGATCCACTGTTGGCGCGACCGCACGAAGCCGCCCGGGCGCTGGCAGGAGTAGCGGCGTGGAGCAGGCAGTACGGCGGCCAGTAAGGCGGCCTCCTGCGCGCCGAGACGTGAAGCGCTCTTTCCGAAACACCGCTGTGCGGCGGCCTCCGCACCAAAGGTGCCCGGTCCGAGCTCGGCGACGTTCAGGTACACCTCCAGGATCCGCTCCTTGGACCAGAGCAATTCAACAAGCGCGGTGAACCAGACCTCGAGCCCCTTGCGCACCCAGGTGCGGCCCTGCCAGAGGAACACGTTCTTGGCCACCTGCTGGCTGATGGTGCTGGCGCCTTTCACCCGCCCCCTCCCCTTCCGTCGTTCGTTCTGATCAAGCGCCTTTTCGATGGCCTCGATGTCGAATCCGTGGTGGAACATGAACTTCTGGTCCTCGGCGGCGATCACCGCGTTGGGGAGGGTGCGCGCCATGGCCTCCAAGGCGCGCCAGCTGCGGTCCGCCCGCCCCTGCTCGACGCGTTGAACAAGCATGGTGGACGTGACCGGCGGAGGAAGCACCGCCAGGATCAGCACCCAACCGATGCTCAGGCCGATGCACCAGAGGGCGACGGCCGCGAGGGTCCGGAAGAGGCGTCGCAGGAGGCGCATGCCACAAAAGAACGAAGCGGTGCCGTACGGGCACCGCTCCGATCGATCCAGCGGACGTCGTTACCCCTGTTGCTTGCGCCGGACGATGAGGTGGTGCGCGATGAGGGCCGCTCCCCCGAAGACGAGGACGCAGATGAAATAAGGCAGCGGATAGTCCTCTCCGCTCGCGGGCAGGTGCCCGTACATGGCCCCCTCCATGAAATGCCCGAAGAGGAGCCCCAGCCCGATGGCGAGGAGGAAGAGCCCGTTGCGCAGCCCGCGCATGGGCACCTCCCGGTCCTGCAGGCTGCCGGGGTCCATGCCCTTGTCGATCATGGCCATGCGCTGGCGGTGCCGGGCGGTGACCGATACGTAAACGATCCCGAAGACCATCGCGAAGAGCGTGACCGGGATGAAGACCTCTGCTGCTGGCGTTCCCATGTTCAAGTGCGGTTGTGCTGGTGTGACGCCGGCGGCCCCCGGGTCGGTTACGATCGATGGTCAGCGGTCCAACGCGCTCAACCCGGGAATGCGCCGTTCGTGTGTAGGCATCGTTCTACGTGAGCCTGGACCAGCACCTTCGTAACCGCAACGACCGAATCACCGTCCCATCCATGACCGGTCCCATGCCCGAGGAGGAGCTCATCGAAGCCGCCCGCAAGGGTGACCAGCAGGCGTATGCCCGGCTGATGCGCTCGTACAAGCACATGGTGTACACCGTGTGCATGCGGGTGCTGCGGAACCGCGAGGAGGCCGAGGAGGCCACCCAGGACAGTTTCGTGAAGGCCTATCGGAACCTCGCCTCCTATCAGGGGGGCGCACGCTTCAGCACGTGGCTGTACAGCATCGCCTACCGCACGGCGCTATCCGCGTTGCGGGCGCGTCGCACCGGAACGGTGGATCTGGAGGCCGCACCGGACCGCGTGCTGGCAGGGCCTGCACCGGCGTTCGGCCATGCGCAGGACCTGCATGCGATGGTGGAGGAGGCGCTTTCCAGGATGCCGGCGGAGGATGCGGCGCTGATGACCTTTTACTACCTGCAGGACCGTAGCGTGGAGGAGATCGTAACCATCACGGGCCTCTCGGTGTCCAACGTGAAGGTGAAGCTGCACCGGGCGCGCAAACGGATGCTCGAGCTGGTGCAGGGCCACTGGAAAGCCGAGGCATGGACGCTGATCAACGACTGAAGGACGATGGGCAGGACGCGCGGCTGCGCGCTCTTTTCCATGGTGCCGGGCCGCTGCCCGCACCGGACGACCTGGAACAGCGGGTGCTGGCGCGGTTGAGCACCGCCCCGGCGCGTGTGCCGGTGGACAGCAGGCCCCTGCTGAGCTGGAAGGCGTGGGTGGGTGCCCTGGTCGCGTTCCTGGGCTTGTGGCTGTGGGCGGCCCTGCCCTCCACGACGGTGTTGCCCTCCGCGGCCATGCCGGAGTTCGCCCTGCCCAAGGTGGATGTGCTCCTCGCGCTGCTTTCCACGCCGTGGACCTTGATGACCATCGCCACCGGCGCGCTGCTCCTGCTCCTGGACACCGTGCTGATCCGGCCCCGACTGGCCGCCCGCTCCGTCTAGAGCAACGGTCGCACCGCGGCGATCACCGCCTCGTAGTCCGGCTCGGCGCCCAGTTCCGGGGTGAGCTCGAAATGCCGGATGACGCCCTGGCGGTCGATGACCCAGACCGCACGGCAATGCAGTCCTTCCATCGGCCCTTCGGCGATCGCGGCACCCCAGCCGGTGGCCATGTCGCGGTAGCGGAAGTCACTTCCCGTGTGCACGTTGGTGATGCCCTCGGTCTCGCAGAAGCGCTTCATGGCGAAGGGCAGGTCCATGCTGACGACCAGCACATGGGCGCCGAGGCCGGCGGCCTTCTGGTTGAAGGTGCGGGTCTCGGTGGCGCACACACTGGTGTCCAGGCTGGGCAGGCAGAAGAGCACGACCACCTCACCGCGGAGGGAGGCCAGCTCGTGGTTCGACTTGTCCTGCTTGACATAGCGGAGGGCCGGAGCGGCCTGGCCGACGGCGGGCAGGGCGGAAAGGGTGCGGGGTTGGGGCATGGGTCTGGGTTCAAGCGGTCCATCCCCTGACGCTGGCGCGACGGGGCGGAGATGGGCGGAACGCCGGGCGCCCGTTATTGTTCGTTCATCGCCTTGGGGAGGGCGCCCTCGTATCCCTTGCGGGCATCCTCGATGAGGCCGAAGGGTTCATCGTCCACCACGAGCTTGCCCTTGGTGACATGGCCCAGGAGGATGAAGGGCACGCGGCTGGCGCGCATCATGTCCAGGAAGGCGTTCTCCTGCTCCTCGTTCACGGCCACGGCCACGCGGCCCTGGCCCTCGCCGAAGAGGAAGGCGTCGGGGCGCACCTCGCTGTCGGTGACGATGTCGAAGCCGAGCCCGTTCACCAGGCCCATCTCCACGAGCGTGACCCACAGGCCGCCGTCGCTGACGTCGTGCGCGGCGGTGATGACGCTGGAGCGGATGAGCATGAGCAGCATGGTGTGCAGGCGGCCCTCCTCCTCCAGGTCGAAGTAGGGCGCGGGCGACCGGCGGATGCCGTGGTAGCGCACGAGGTACTCGCTGCACGCGATGTCGTCCGTGGAGCGGCCGAGCAGGTAGATGAGCTCGCCTTTGCTGCGGAAGCCGAGACCCATGCGTTTGGTGGCGTCGTTGAGCACACCGACCATGCCGATGGTGGGCGTGGGGAAGACGGGCACGGTGGAGTCGGCGCTGACGGTCTGGTTGTAGAAGCTCACGTTGCCGCCGGTGACGGGTGTGCCGAGGGCGCGACAGGCCTCGCCCATGCCGGCGATGGCCTCGCTGAACTGCCAGTACACCTCGGGGTCGTAGGGGTTGCCGAAGTTGAGGCAGTTGGTGACGCCGCAGGGATCGCCGCCGCTGCAGGCGATGTTGCGCGCGGCCTCGCACACGGCGATCATGGTGCCCTTGCGGGGATCGGCATGTACGTAGCGGCCATTGCAGTCCACGGTGACGGCGAGGGCCTTGCCGGTGTCGCGCAGCAGCACGAGCCCGGCATCGCTGGGCGCGTTGGTGCTCATGTTGTTGGTGCGCACCATGCTGTCGTACTGCTCGTACACCCACCGCTTGCTGGCGATGTTGGGGCTGGCCAGCAGGTCGTAGGCCACGGCGCGCAGGTCATCGGGCTCGGGCACGTCGGCCACGCGGAAGCGTTGGTTCTCGGCGTAGTAGGCCGGCTCCTTCACGGCCCGCTCGTACACCGGGGCCCCGCCTCCCAGCACGAGGCTCTCGGCCGGCACCTCCGCCACCAGGCGGTCATGCATGAAGTAGCGCAAGGTTCCTCCATCCGTCACCGTGCCGATGGCCACGCAGTTGAGGTCCCACTTGTCGAAGATGGCCTTCACCTCGGCCTCGCGGCCCTTCTTCACCACCACGAGCATGCGCTCCTGGCTCTCGCTGAGCAGGATCTCCCACGCGTGCATGCCGGGCTGCCGGGTGGGCACACGGTCCAGGTGGATGTCCATGCCGGCGCCGCCCTTGGCGCTCATCTCGCTGGTGCTGCAGGTGATGCCGGCGGCGCCCATGTCCTGCATGCCGATGATGGCGTCGGTCTGTGCGAGCTCAAGCGAAGCTTCCAGCAGGAGCTTCTCCATGAAGGGGTCGCCCACCTGCACGGCGGGCAGATCGTCCATGCTGGTGTCGGTGATGTCCTTGCTGGCGAAGCTGGCCCCGTGGATGCCGTCCTTGCCGGTGGCGCTGCCCACGATGAACACGGGGTTGCCGGCGCCGTGGCTGGTGGCGCTGATGACCCGGTCGGTGCGGACGATGCCCACGCTCATGGCGTTCACCAATGGATTGCTGGTGTAGCAGGGGTCGAAGTACACCTCGCCCCCGAGCACGGGCACACCGAACGCGTTGCCGTAGTCGCCGATGCCCTTCACCACGCCGCGCATGTGCCAGCGGCTGCGGGCCTCGGTGGTGATGTCACCGAAGCGCAGGCTGTTGAGCTGGGCGATGGGGCGCGCACCCATGGTGAAGATGTCGCGGTTGATGCCGCCCACGCCGGTGGCCGCGCCCTGGTAGGGTTCGATGGCGCTGGGGTGGTTGTGGCTCTCGATCTTGAAGGCGCAGGCCCAACCGTCGCCGATGTCCACCAGGCCGGCGTTCTCCTGACCGGCCTCGGCGAGGAGCTTGGGGCCGGTGCGGGGCAGGGTCTTCAGCAGGCGGATGGAGTTCTTGTAGGAGCAGTGCTCGCTCCACATCGCGCTGTAGATGCTCAGCTCGGTGAAGTTGGGCGTGCGACCCAGGATGCCCTGGATCTTCTCGTACTCTTCAGGAAGCAGTCCGAGCTTGCGGGCGGTCTCCACCCCGGCCGGGGCGGTATCGGGGTCGAGCGTGGTGGTGGCCATGAGGGGTGGCCAAAGGTAACCGCCACATCCCAGCGACCCGTCCCACGGACATCCCCCACCCCACCCTCGCGTCTACCTTGTGCCGCCCATGTCAGGCCTGCTGCTCGCCACGGCATACACCGCAGTGCTGCTGTACCTCGGCCGCCGGATGACGCTGTTCCGCGGGGTGCCCGGGATCGGCGGGCACGGACTTGCGGCACTGTTCGGGTTGAAGCTGCTGGCCGGGGCCGTCTTGTTCGGGGTGTACACCCACGTGTATCCCGATCGCCACACGGCCGACATTTTCAAGTACTTCGATGACAGCGCCGTGATGCACGACGCGCTGTGGGAGCGTCCGATGGACTTCCTGCGCATGCTCACGGGGGTGGGCAACGACTCCCCCTACTTCACCGAGCGCTACTACCTGGTGATGAACAACTGGGTGCGGCAGTACGAGAACAACGTGTACAACGACTCGCACACGATGATCCGGCTGAATGCGGTGCTGCGGATCCTGAGCCACGGGCACTACGCGGTGCACACCGCGTTCGCGTGCGCCTTCAGCATGGTGGGGCTGGTGGCCCTGCACCGCGCGCTGGCCCCTTGGGCGAAGGGGATGGAGCGCGGGCTCGCCGCGGTGGTGTTCCTGTGGCCCAGCGTGCTGTTCTGGCCGAGCGCCCCCTTGAAGGAAAGTCTGCTCATGCTCGGCCTCGGGCTCTTCCTGTGGGGCGCGTTGCACATCGGCCGGCCGCGCCGTCCGGTCATCCTGGCGGCGGTGATCGGACTCGCGGTGATGCTGCTGGTGAAGTTCTACGTGCTGTTCTGCCTGGTGCCGGGCGTGCTGGCCGTGCTGCTGCAGCGTTGGCGCGGCGGCGGCATCGGGCGCTATGCGCTGGCCACCCACCTGGGGGCGGTGGTGCTCGTGATGGTCTCCGGCACGCTGTTCCCGGGCTACGATGTGCTGGAACTGTTCCGTGTGAAGCAGAAGGACTTCATCGGCATGGCGACGGGCGTGGGCAGTGGCAGCCTGGTGGAGATGCCCCTGCTCGGCGACGGCGTGTGGGGCTTCGTGCGCAACGCCCCGCACGCGCTGTACATGACCTTCCTGTCGCCCTTCGAGGCGGCCGGCCGGGGCGCGGTGGGCCTGGCGGGTGCGCTGGAGAACGCGGCGCTGCTCCTGCTGCCCGTGCTGGCGCTCTGGCGGCGCAGGTCCTGGCCGCACATGGACCGGTCGGCCCTGCTCTTCACCTGCTCCTTCCTGCTGTTGCTCGCGCTGGTGATCGGCTGGACGGTGCCGGTGGTGGGCGCCCTGGTGCGCTACCGCGTGCCCCTGCTGCCCTTCGTGGGCCTGCTGGCCCTGCTGCTGGTGGACACCCGTCGGCTGCCGACCTTCGTGGCCCGCCTGCTCCGCGCCACATGAAGACCCTGTTTCCAACCATCGCCGCAACCTTGTGCGCAGGCGTGCTCCTGCTCACCGGCTGCTTCCAGCATGTGGAGGCCGACCTGGTGGTGCACAACGCGGTGATCCACAGCATGGATGAGGCCGGCACGGTGCACCAGGCCATGGCGGTGAAGGATGGACGCATCCTCGAGCTGGGCCCCGAGCGCGAGATCCTGAACCGGTACCGGGCCAAGGAGCGCTACGACGCCGCCGGCCGCTCGGTCTACCCCGGCTTCATCGACGGCCACTGTCACTTCCTGGGCTACGGGCTCAACAAGCAGAAGGTGGACCTCACGGGCGCCCGCAGCTGGGCCGAGGTGCTGGAGCGCACGGCCGCGTTCGCCCGCACCCATCCCGGAACGGGTTGGCTGCTGGGCCGGGGCTGGGACCAGAACGACTGGCCCGGCGCACCCTGGCCGGACAACACCGCGTTGGACTCGCTCTTCCCCGACCGCCCCGTGCTGCTGCAACGCGTGGACGGACATGCCGCCGTGGTGAACAGCGCGGCCATGCGCACCGTGGGGCTCGACGTGGAGGCCGAGGTGGAGGGCGGATTGCTGGTGAAGCGCGACGGCCGCCCCACGGGCCTGCTGGTGGACAACGCGGTGAACGTGTTCCAGCGCATCTTCGATGATGCGGACGAGGCCACCAAGCGACAGGCCCTGCTCGACGCGCAGGCCGACTGCCTTGCGGCCGGGCTGACGATGGTGGTGGACGCCGGGCTGGACACCAACACCATCGCCCTCATCCGCCGCATGCAGCAGGAAGGCGCCCTCCGGATCCGCGTGTACGCCATGGTGGCCGATGCTGCGGCGAACCTCGCGCACTTCGCGGAGCACGGGGCCATCGACGACGAGCGGTTGAAGGTGAACAGCGTGAAGGTCTACGCGGATGGCGCACTGGGCTCCCGCGGGGCGCTGCTGAAGGCCCCGTACCACGACCAGGCCGGACATCATGGCCTGCAGCTGGCCACGCGCGAACACTTCGCGGAGGTGGCCGTCTGGTGCAAGGCGCACGGCTTCCAGATGAACACGCACTGCATCGGCGACAGCGCCAACAAGCTGCTGCTGGACGTGTACGGCGAAGTGCTCGGCGGCACCAACGACCTTCGGTGGCGGATCGAGCATGCGCAGGTGGTGTCGCCCCAGGACAGGCCGCTCTTCGCGCGGTACAGCATCGTGCCGAGCGTGCAACCCACTCACGCGACCAGCGACGGCCCGTGGGCGGAACAGCGGCTGGGGCCCGACCGGATCGCCCATGCCTATGCCTACGAGGACCTGCGCCGCACCATGGGCCTGGTGGCGCTGGGCACGGACTTCCCCGTGGAGGGCATCGACCCGCTGCAGACCTACCGCAGCGCCGTGCTGCGGCAGGCGGCGGACGGCTGGCCCGAGGGCGGGTACCAGCCGGCGAACGCGCTGAAGCCGATGGACGCCCTGCGCGGCATCACCATCTGGAACGCGCTGGCCACCTTCACGGAGGATGAGCTCGGCAGCCTTGAACCGGGGAAGCGGGCGGACCTGACGGTGGTGGACCGCGACCTGGCGAAGGCCGATGCCGAGGGCCTGCGCAAGGCCCGCGTGGTGGCCACCTTCGTGAACGGCGAGCGCCTGCACTGACGATACCTTGGCCACGATGACCACCGGTGCGTTCGTGCTCTCGCTCGACTTCGAGCTGTACTGGGGCATGCGCGACCGGCGCACGCTGGAGGCCTACGGTCCACGGATCCTGGGCGTGCGCCAGGCGCTGCCGCGCATGCTCGCCGCCTTCGATGCGCATGGCGTGAAGGCCACGGTCGCCACCGTGGGGCTGCTCTTCTTCCGCGACAAGGCCTCCCTGCAGGCGGGACTGCCGGCGCTGCGGCCCGGCTACACGAACACGATGCTCTCGCCCTACCACGGCCACATCGATGGCATCGGTGTGGACGAGCAGCACGACCCCTACCACTTCGGGGCCTCCCTCGTCCGGCTGATCCAGCAGCATCCCGCGCACGAGATCGCCGGACACACCTTCAGCCACTACTACTGCCTGGAGCGGGGCCAGACCGAGGCGGAGTTCGCCGCCGACCTCGAAGCGGCCCAACGCGCCGCTGCGGCGTTCGGGATCACGTTGAGGAGCTTCGTGTTCCCACGCAACCAGTACAACGAGCGCTACCTGGCCGTGTGCCATGCCCATGGCATCCGGGCCTACCGCGGCAACGAGCGCAGCTGGCTGTACGATGCGCGCAACCGCGACGACGAATCGCGCTTCCGCCGGGCCCTGCGCCTGCTGGACACCTGGCTGCCGCTCAGCGGGCCCAACACCCACACCTGGCCGGTGGTGCAGGACGGTCTGCCGGTGGATGTGCCGTCCAGCCGCTTCCTACGCCCGTGGTCACCGCGCTACGCGCTGCTGGACGGGTTGAAGCTGCGGCGCATCACCCGGGCCATGGACCACGCGGCGCAGCGCGGCGAACTGTTCCATCTCTGGTGGCATCCGCACAACTTCGGCGCCGACCTGGAGCGCAACATGGCCTTTCTGGAGCGCGTGCTCGCGCATTACACGCACCTCCACCGCAGCACCGGCCTGCGCAGCCTTACCATGGCCGAGGTGGCCGAGGAAGCCCGATCCCGCCATGGCCACTGAACGCGTGGTGCTGCTGGCGCGGGCGAGCGGGGCCACCGCCATGCTCTACCACGCCCTGGCCGCGCACTTCGATGTGCAGGTGGTGCTGGAGGACCCGCCGCCCACCATGCAGCTCCTTCGCTCGCGCATCCGCCGGCTGGGGCTGTGGCGCGTGCTCGGCCAGGTGCTCTTCCAGGTGTGCGTGGCGCGGCCGCTGGCGAAGCGATCGAAGGAGCGCGTGCAGGCCATCCTGCGTTCGACGGGAACATCTCAAGCGCCGATCCCCGCGGCCGTCACCCATCGCGTGCCCACCGTGAACGGTGCGGCGTGCCACGCCCTGCTCCGGCGCCTCGCCCCGCGCGTGGTGGTGATCAACGGCACACGCATTCTGAAGGGCGCCACCTTGAAGGCCATCGGTGTACCCGTGCTGAACACGCACGTGGGCATCACCCCGCGCTACCGCGGTGTGCACGGTGCGTACTGGGCCCTGGTGAACCATGATCGCGCGCACTGCGGCGTCACGGTGCACCTGGTGGACGAAGGGATCGATACCGGAGGCGTGCTGCATCAAGCGGTGATCGACCCCGGTCCCGAGGACGACTTCAGCACCTATCCGGTGCTGCAGATCGCCGCGGGCTGTCCCCTGATGGTGCAGGCGGTGCGAGAAGCTGTGGACGGCAGGTCGCGGGTGGTGAACGGCACGCCGGACAGCGACCGCTGGTACCACCCCACCCTGTGGGAATACCTGCATCATCGCCGTCGCTCGGGCGTGCGCTGAAGGGCTTCGTTCGACGATCCGCCGACCGGTCCGGTCGAATGGAGAGGGGCCGGATCAAACCTCCAGGTTAACTCGGTGTCAATTCCGCGTTACGGCGACCTGAACGCCGTGCGCGCCCCATCCCCATGCTCCACCGGACCACCACCCTTCTCCTCGCCGCACCCCTGCTCCTCACCAGCGCCCGTGCGCAGAACCTGCCGATGGAGCAGTACTACAGCCCGGACGGGCATCAGCTGCTGCTGGGCGGTCTGCCAAGCACGGGCCTCTACGAGAAAGGCGTCCTCCGCACGCTCGACCTGCAGTTCGCGCAATCGAACTACTGGCAGCAGCTTCAGCAGAACTACCAGAGCCAGACGGACATCCTGGCCACGCTCACGGTGGACGGCACCGTGTACGACAGCGTGGGGGTGCGCTTCAAAGGGCAGACGAGCTACATGATGCTTCCGCCCGGCGCGCAGAAGATGTCCTTCAACGTCACCCTGGACCACGTGGACCCGGGGCAGGACCTGATGGGCTACACCACGCTGAACCTGAACAACGCGTTCCAGGACCCGTCCTTCCTGCGCGAGGTGGTCTTCCTCGACCTGATCCGCGACCACGTGCCGGCGGCGAAGGCCAACTACGTGCACCTGAACATCAACGGCGCGAGCTGGGGGGTGTATCCCAACGTGCAGCAGCTCAACAAGGACTTCATCAGCGAGTGGTTCCAGAGCAACGACGGGCATCGGTGGCGTGCCGACCGTCCGGACGGGCAGGTGGGTGGCGGTGGCGGTCCCAGCTGGGGCGATGGCACCGCCGCGTTGAACGACCTGGGCCCGGACACCGCCGACTATCAGGAGTACTACACGCTGAAAGGCACGGACCTTGCCACCAACCCGTGGGAAGCCCTGGTGCGCACCTGCCAGAAGGTGGACGGGCTACCGCAGGGGCAGCTCTTCGACAGCCTGCCGCGCTACCTCGACATTGATCGCACCCTGTGGTTCCTGGCCTCGGAGATCGCGTTCGGCGACGACGACAGCTACGTGTACAAGGGCAAGATGGACTACTACCTCTATTGGGAGCCGCTCACGGAGCGCATGGTGCCCCACGAGTTCGACGGCAACAGCGTGATGAAGAACAACACGGTGAACTGGAGCCCCTTCTACCACGAGACCGACGTGAACTACCCGCTGCTGAACCGGCTGCTGGCCGTGCCCGAATGGCGGCAGCGCTACCTGGCCCACCTGCGCACCCTGATCACCGAGAAGATGCAGAGCCCCACGTTCAATGCGCTGGTGGACAGCTACGTGGCGCTGATCGATGCCGAGGTGCAGGCCGACCCCAAGAAGCTGTACACCTACGCCAACTTCCAAACCGAAGTGAACGGGCTGAAGACCTACCTCACCAACCGCCGCAACACCTTGTTGGCCAACAGTGAGGTGGCCCAGCCGGCACCCACCATCACCGCCGTGGAGCACATCGTGTCCGGCACGGCCTGGCAGGCCCCGCTGCCCACCGAAAGCCCCGTGGTGCATGCGACCGTCACCAGTGGCAACGGCATCTTCGCCGTGCGGCTGTACCACGGCACCGGCATCGAGAGCACCTTCACATGGACCGATATGTTCGATGATGGCCTGCACGACGACGGGGCCGCCGGCGACGGCGTGTACGGCGCCACCCTGCCCCCCTACGCGCCCAACACGGTGGTGCGCTACTACGTGGAGGCCGTGGCCAACAACCCCGCCCGCACCGTGGTGTATGCACCGCCCGGCGCCGAACATGACGTGTACACCTACACCGTGCAGGCCCAGACGGCGGTGATGCCCGTGGTGATCAACGAACTGATGACGAGCAACACGATCACCGTGGCCGACAACACCGGGGAGTACGAGGACTGGATCGAGCTGTTCAACGGCAGCGCGGCGGACATCGACCTGAGCGGCGGCTTCCTGACGGATGACGGCGCGGACCTCTTCAAGTGGCAGATGCCCCCGGGTTCGATCATCCCCGCCGGGGGGTACCTCACCTTCTGGGCGGACGAGGATCAGCTGCAGGGCGAC
The DNA here is from genome assembly GCA_937872175.1 of uncultured Flavobacteriales bacterium. Lineage (GTDB taxonomy): Bacteria > Bacteroidota > Bacteroidia > Flavobacteriales_F > PHOS-HE28 > PHOS-HE28. The sequence goes on from CALMPI010000035.1 coordinate 14,832, forward strand.
GGCCACACCAACTTCAAGCTCAGCGCCAGCGGCGAGGAGCTCTGGCTGGTGAACGCGGACAGCGCGGTGGTGGACCATGTGGTGTTCAGCGCGATCGCCTCGGACATGGGCTATGCGCGGGTGCCGAACGGAAGCGGTCCCTTCGTGGAGCAGGCGCCCACCTTCGCTGCCAACAACGACCTGGTCTCCGCTGTGCAGGAAGCGGAAGCGGGTGCTGCGTTCGAGGCCTACCCCAACCCCACCGCCGGCGCCTTGACCCTACGTTGCACCACACCGATGGATCTGCAGTTGCTCGATGCCACCGGAAGGCTCGTGTGGAGCGGTCGCGTCAGCGGCAGCACGGACCTCGACCTCGGCGCGCATGCGGCCGGCAGCTACCTGCTCCGCTCCACCACCGGCGAGGTCCTGCGCGTGATGGTGTTGCGCTAGCGGACCGCACAGTGGTACCCGAAGTACCTGCACGGACCCGCACGGTCTGACCGGTATATTTTCAGCCGATCCTGGCCGTCCGGCTTGACAACCGATGGGGGGCATGTGTTATTATTGAACAACGCACAATGCGAATCGACCGGAGAAAGAGACCATGGCAGGCCTCGGCGAAGGATACGGCACACACCTGCCTCCCCTGGGCGATCTGATCGCAAAGGCGGGACTTTCCTACGACCATGTGATCCACGCGCTGAAGACCTGCCATGGCTTGTTGTTCCCACCCATGGGCCTGCCCATGGGACCCTTGCGCACGTGGGATAAGATGCATCTGGAGCGGCTGATCACCACGGTGGAACAGCTGGCCCTGCTCAACGAAGTGGATATCCGCGCCCTGAGCGGACGGTGCGTGGATCAGGTGGCGTGCTATGCGTTGTGCCTTGAACGGACCATCGTGCGCGCCACGAACGCCGGCGCGGATCCAGCTGTGCTTGATGTCGTGAGGCTGACGGCGGCCATGGTGGTCCAGGTCCGCTCCGTGATCACCCCACCTTCCGCCTGGCTTTCGTGAAGCCCGCCACGCGGCGGTCCAGTTCGATCACCTGCCGTTGAAGGTGGTTCATCGTCTCATCGATGAGCACGTTCCGCTCCAGTTGCACTTGGATGGAGCGCTGGAGCAGCTCCTCCATCCGCACCAGGCGGTCCCCATCAGCCGCTGGTCCAGGGATCGATCGCGGTGGCTCGGCAAGCGCGCGCTCCTGCTCCTGCTTGAACGGACGACCACGGCCGGTCAACAACCACTCCGCGCTGACCGCTTCGTATTTATTAAGCAACTGCTCCACCAAGAGGATGTTGGGCGGGTTCTTGCCCTTCCGGATGTTCGAGATCACGGCCTCCGAGGTCCCCAGCTCCTTGCTGAAGCTGTAGCCCGAGTGACCAAGCCGCTCCATCAGGTGGATGAAGCGCTCGTTCAGGGAGGCGAACTTGAGGCGGGGGCTTGACACTTAATTTTTGTTTAGTATACTTGACGGCCGAAGCACATCAAACCTACCCAGACCGCGATGGTGCGAACCAGCTCATTCATGGAGATCATCAACCACTGGGCGTTGATGAGGTCAAGCGGCTCGGCAACCACCCCGTCGGTGGAGCCTCTCTCCCCATCACCCGTGTTCCGGGCCCCGATCTGCGTCAGCATCCTCCTTGCGCTTGGCGGGGTTGCCCATGCACAGGATACCCTCCCGGTGGTGCGCGACATCCATCACCTTGGCCCCGCGACACTCGGATTCCTTTCAAGCCTTCCTGATAGCAGCAGATGGGGTACTGCTGTGACCGGTATTGGAGATCTGAATGGGGATGGAGTACCCGAACTGGTCGCAGGGCACAATACCTACAACGGCGGTCGAGGGGCGGTCTGGGTCCTATTCATGAACGAGGAAGGTGGCGTGGACGAGCATGTGCTCATCAGCAACAGCAGCGGTGGGCTTGGCGCAGTTCTCGATCCAGGGGACTCCTTTGGTTCGCGGGTCACCAATGCGGGGGATCTGAATACGGACGGACGATCGGAACTCGCGGTACTGGCCTCAGGTGATGACGACGGTGGCACCGACCATGGCGCTGTGCACATTCTCTTTCTGACCGATTCCGGCACGGTCGCCAGCGCGAGCAAGATCTCCGACACACAGGGAGGTTTCACGGGTACCATGACCAATGGCAACGGATTCGCCGGTGCGCTCGGAGGCGTAGGAGACCTGAACGGGGACACCATTCCCGACCTCGCGGTCGGATCTTACCTCTCCAACACCGGTGGCAGTCAACGAGGAGCGCTGTGGGTCCTGCACATGAAGGATGACGGCACCGTGCTGTCCCACCAACAGATCAGTTCGCAGAGCACATGGCCTGGCGGAAGCCCCCTTGCGAACAGTTCGCAATTCGGTTTCAGTGTTTGCGGCTTGGGTGATCTGGATGGGAACGGCCATCAGGATATCGCCGTTACCGCCCGCTACCACTACAACGGTACAGGACTTGCCCGAGGTCGTGTTTGGATCCTGTTCAGGGGCGCTGGTGGCAGTATAAGTGCTGTGCAAGCCATCGCACCTGGGGGTACCGGCGGGCTGGTCGCCACGATCACAGGAACGGGCGGACATTTCGGCTGGAGCATTGCGAACGCAGGCGATGTGAACGGGGACGGCCTTGTGGACATGCTCATCTCCGCGCGCCAACAGGATGTGGACCACATCAATGACGGTGCACTATTGATCGCCTACCTCACCAGCGCGGGAACATTGAGCCATGAAGAGCTGATCAGCGAGAACGACGGTCTACAGAACGACACGCTCGACCTCCAGAACTACAGCTATTTCGGTGCATCCGCTGCCCTGCTCGGTGACATAAGCGGCGACGGTTTCCCGGACGTAGCGGTCTCCGCGAGTCACCATCCTAGCGGAGGCACCGAACGCGGCAAGGTGTATGTGCTCGAACTCGAACCAAAACCCTTGGACGTTGAGGTGCTCACCTCGACCGCACACCTCGATACCCTGGCGGCTGTTGAGATCAACGTTCTTGGCGGTGCGCGCCCTTACAGATACACCTTCGCCGATCCCTTGGTGGTCGACAGCGTCTTGACCGAATGGGCAGATGCCGCGGACACCAGCGGATTGGCATCCATCGGCGTACCAACGCGGGGCCTCTTCCGGCTCGACCGCAGGCATGTGCAGCCGCTCCTCCTCTCACTCCCCGATGTACTGACCACGGGGTCGTATCGGCTGCTGGTGATCGACGCGGGGGCGGATACCGCGGAGGCAGCGTTCACCATCGGGCAGGACCTCCGTGCAGCATCTACCGACCAAGTGACATTTGCTGATGGTCACCGGGTGACCAAGACCGGGAGTTCGGGTTGGGCTGGTGGGCGGTGGTCCGGACGGAACACGGTATGTGGGGCCGACCGTTGCTGGGTGCGGTTCCGTGCAGCTGCCGAGCCGATCCTCGCGGCCGTGGGCCTCAGTCCTTTTGGTGCAGCAGCGCTCGACGGATATGAGCAGATGACCTATGGCATCCTGCTCTCAGGGGACTCGGTACAGATCATCCATGGGGGTTCATTGCATTCGACCACGGCATCCGTGAACACCGAGGAGGAGTACATGGTGGAGCTCACGGACGGGCAGGTCCACTTTTCCAACACACAAGGCCTCCTCGCCTCCTTCGAGCAGGTCCATGGCGCCGATTGTCTGAGCCTGGATGTGGCCATCCACACAAGTGGAGCCGGCGTTGTCGATCTGCGCACGGATGCACCTGCATCATTCACGGTCAGGGACAGCCTTGTACATGGTGGGGCGCTCGCTCCGTCCAGCGGCGCCGTTCACCTCACATTCCTGCCGGATACAGGGTCCTATTCGACCACTTGGAACAATGCATCAGGCTCATCCAGCAGAACTGGGCTTGGTACGGAGACCTGGACCACCCGGTCGACATCGACCTACTTCGGCGACGGTGCACCCCGTGCGGTCCACGTCGGGCAGGTCCAACACTGGGAAGAAGCGACCGTGCATGCGGTTCGGGCCGACCAACGCGGACAGACCATTGCACGAAAAAGCGGAGGCACTGGCTGGGGACCTGTGCATCTCTCGGTGAACAGCTCGAACACCTTGGTGGACCACAGACTCCTCTGCGTGCCTGTGGTCGCGGACACAGCGCGACCGGAGTTCGTGGCCGGCTGGCGCGGAGAGGGCGACAGCAGCGTCGTGGCCTCCTGGCTGGTGCGGCCGTTCGGGCCGACGTGGACGTTGGCCCATGCGATCGGCCTGGACTCCGCGATCACCAGTGTGCTCGTCAGGCCGATGGATGAGCTACAGATCGTGAGCACGGAACATGGAAGGGCCTTCCTGCTCAACCAGGACACCGTGGCGATCGACAGCACAACGGCGCCCGTGGGACCGTTCCGGACCATGATCGCCTTCCGCGATACGCTGAGCGAGGTCCAGCAGGTGCGCGGTTCGATGGCCGTTCCGCTGATCCTGAGCACCGAGGAGCTTGCCAGCGGTTTCCCCCTTTCCCTCGTAACGCCTTCGTTGGACACCATCACCGGCATCAGTGGTGGCCGGCTTACGGCGATCCTGGATGCCGGACCCGATCCAGGTGATCATGAGCTGATCGTGGCGGCTACGGACACCACTGTGGTCCTCAACTTCCTGTTCGAGCTCGACAGTGGGCAAGTGACCAACATGCGTCTCGTGGTCGAGGATACCACCTACACGATGGATCCCTCACAGGTGTCGACCGCCTCGCCGAACGTAGTGTCCCTGTTTGATGAGCCTCGCTCCACGGGAACGGAGGCACCCGCGGCCATTCACCTGCTGCTCGAGGAGAACTTCCTGATGACACCGAACGACGACGACCACTACGACGAGTTCCGGGTGCTGGGTGTGGATCCACGAACGGACTATGAGCTCACCATCACGGACCGGCAGCAGAATATCCTGTTCCAGACCACCGATGCAGGATCGGCCTGGAACGGCAAGTACATGAACACCGGTAGCGCCAGCGCGGACGGCATCTACGTGTACCGCATCGAAGTGGACGGCGAAGTGATCGAAGGCTACTTCCAACTCAAGAACTGATGGAGAACAGGAGCCGCATGCTCATCGCGACCGGCCTGCTGCTGCTGGTGGCGAACCTGGCGCTTACCCTCGGCACGGTGCTCACACGGCCGCGGATCGCCTTCGTACGATCCCAGGAACTCGTGTATGGTTACATGGGCATGAAGGATGCCATGTCGGCCTTTCAGGAACGCGAACGAAGTGTCCAAGCCAACATTGACACCATGACCCGTGACCTGGAGCGGCAACTGACCGTGCTCCGGCATCCGGGTGCCTCGCCGACCGCCGTTGACCTGAAGGCTGTGAAACAGCAACAACAGGAACTCGTGAACTACCGGGGTCAGATGACCGATGAGCTCGCCCGGCAGGAGGAGGTGCTGCTCGCACCGGTGCTGGAGCAGGTGAACACGTTCGTGGAGCGATATGCGAAGGAGCATGGCTACGATGTGGTCCTAGGCACCACGGCATCCGGCAATCTGCTGCACGGCGATCCGGCGATGGACGTGACCGAGGACGTTCTCACCGCCTTGAACAACAGCTACGAAGGGCGATGAGGACCAGTGTTCTTGCGGTTCTGCTGACGGCCTGCACCGGTCCATCGACCTCCGTGGATGGGCCTGCCCTGCAGGCCTATGCCCATGATGTGGAGCATGGCCTCACGAAGGAGCGCACGGTGGGGGACATCCGCACGCGGGTCACACTGCTGCCCGCTGCGCTCACCGCCTGGCGCGCCCTTCAAGCGGCCGACGATAGTTGCGCGGACCCCAACAGCGTACTCGATGAGCACAAGAAGATGCTCACGTTCGAACTGGCCATCGGTCCTTCGGCCGATGCGCGCGGGGATGTCCTGCTGGCCGGTGTCAGGAACGCACAAGAGGTGCAGCACCGGGTCTACGCGCTCCACTTCGATTGGGCCTCCATGGTGGAGCTCACCTGCGGCAGCCACCGGTCGGCACCGGTCCTCAGTGCGTTCGAGAACACCTATGGCCTCACCGAACACCGCACCGTGACGCTGGCGTTCGCCCCGCGCGACAGCGCGGACATGGACTTCCACACTGCAAAGGAGATCCGGCTCACCTGGGACGATCAGGTCTTTGGCACGGGTCGACAGCATTTCCTGTTCGATCGCGCCGACCTGGAGGCGCTGCCACCCACCGCGCTCTAGCATCAAGAACACGATCCGCATGCGAACCTTCCCCACTTGGAAACGGCGCACCGCCGCCATGCTGCTCCTGGTGTTCACCGGGCAGGTGCTCCATCCCACCGCGGCCTGGGCCTTGACCAGCGGACCGGCCCAACCGGAGTTCGCCAGCTTCGAACCGGTGACGACCACCGAGATGGTGAACCTCTTCACCGGGGACTTCACCTACAACCTGCCCGTGCTCGAAGTGCCCGGACCGGAAGGATCCGGGTATGCGATCTCGCTCTCGTACCACTCCGGTGCCTCACCGGAAGAAGAAGCCAGTTGGGTGGGTCATGGATGGACCCTCAATCCCGGTGCGATCAACCGGCAGGTGCGCGGTGTGGCCGATGATTGGGATGGCAAGGAGGTCACGTACCGTAGCAAGGCCTTTCCGAACGCGACTGTCTCGTTGAGCACCTTCGTCGCCGTGGAGCTCGGCAGCTACGATCTGGGCCTGAATGCGAACGGAACCTTGCGCTACAACAACTACACCGGATATGGACTGTCCTATGGAGCCGGTGTCTCGTTCGCCTCAGGCACCGTCAGCTTGGGATTTCAGGTGAACGATGGCGAGGGAAGCTTCTCCTTGGCCGTCAACCCGGGCGCAAAGCTGAACGAGTATATCGGGGACGTTGAACGCCAGAACAATAAGGACGGACAGAAATACAAGAACCTGAGTGACGACCAGAAGAAAGCAGACTCCGGCATAGCACTGAAGGACAAGATCGACAAGACCAAACGGAACGTGGCGCTCATGAGATCCGCACCCAAGCCAAGCGCGTATGGCACCGCCAACCTGGTCGCCCGCTCCTTCCCGCTGGCCACGACCAATATGACAGGCACCACGCACAGCTTGGGCTTCTCGCTCAATGGCACCTTCCTACCGATCGAAATGGGCGTGAACGGCAACGTGACCGGACGCTTGGCCATCCAGCGGAACGAAGACTATGTGGACCGCAGTGCCTATGGCTACCTGTACACGGCCAATGCAGGCAGTGGCGCAGCTGTCCAGGACTATCACTCGGAAGAGACCAGCCCATACAACAAACGGGACAAGTACCTACCACCGGTCTTTGCGGATGCCGATCCCTTTACCGCGACCGGAGAGGGGATCGTGGGGGGCATGCGCTTCTTCGCCAACACCCCAAGGGATTTCCGTCCGGCTGAGTCCAGCGGAACCACCACCATCGTGCAGATCGGCGCGGAAGGGAACGCCGGCTTGAATTCGGGCGGAGGCGTGGATATCGGGATCGGCCTGCAGGAGCTGCTCCTGGGCACATACTCCAATGGGGGTTCCGGCACTGCGCAGGCGCCCGAGCTGGATATGGACCACATGCTTCGCATGAGCGGCGACGCCGGAGGTCACCTCACCTACGGGGATGGAGGCCAGGAGGCCGAGGATGCGGGGCTCAGTTTGGACGAACTCCCGCAGGGCTACCGGGAGGCCACCTTCACGGCACCGGCGATCGCCACGGCCAGCCTGAACGCCGGTGTGCGCCCCGGTCGCTCCAGCCACGTGGGCTTCAACACCAACGAACGGATGGTTGAAAAGCACCGGTGCTACGAAAGAGCGGATATCGGGGTACTCACCTCTGGCGCCGTGATTCATCGAAGCAGCGATGAACTCATCGGCGAGCTCTCGGTCGTGAACGCTAGTGGCCAACGCTACAACTACGGATTACCGGTGATGGCCAAGAACGAAAAAGTGATGAGCCATCACTATCCGGATCCGGTCGGACCGAACGGTGTCACCAACCAGTGGACCACCGCCACGATCAATGGTTCGGAGGCCTTTGTGGAAGGTCACCAGACCAGCGAGACCTATGCCACCCAATACCTGCTGACAAGCATCCTGCAACCGGACTATTTGGACAGGGCGCAGGACGGCCCCTCCGAGGACGACTTCGGAGGCTACACGCAGTTCATCTATGAACGGCTGACGGCAAACTATCATTGGCGGCTACCCTACATCGGCTACAGCCATCGTGACCCCCTCCTCTCCGAGTGCTATGACAACCGTGTGAGCTACTCCAGCGGCGATAAGGAGATCTACTACCTGAAGGAGATCAGGACCAAGACCCACATAGCGCTTTTCACGACCATCCCACGGGAAGATGGGTTCGGTGCGGAGCCGGACCAGCAAGCCGGCAGCGGAGTGGTGCCCTCGCCAACTGTACCGCTCCAGGCGTTGGAGAGGATCGACCTGTATCAGATCGACCAGGACATCGACAACGGGGCCCGCCCCATCCGAAGCGTCCGGTTCGCCTACGCCGACCAGAACAAGGTATGGCCGAACGTCCCGAACTCCGTGGGCCAGGAAGGCAAGCTCACGCTCACCAAGGTCTGGATGGAGCACAACGGGGTGGTGCCAGCGACCATCGCACCGTACACCTTCCACTACACCTACCCCACGGCCGCCTATCCCGCCCCGTATGCGGGCCTCCATCCGGACCCGAACAACACGCTGAACGAAACCCCCGACTATGGCCCGGCCTGCACGGATGCATGGGGGAACTACTACCATGATGGGGCCGATCGATATCGGCAACGCCGGCCCTGGCTTGACCAGGACCCGCCGGACACTTTCGATCCGGCAGCCCATCAATTGAAGCGCATCCTCCTGCCTTCGGGTGGAGAGATCCATGTGCAGTATGAGGCCGATGACTATGCGTTCGTCCAGAATGAGCGCGCGCACGTCATGGTACCACTGACCAGCTACGAAAACGCTACATGCGTGGTCGATCTCGATGCGGTCCACGGCACGAACGCCGCGCGGGCAGCGCAGCTCAGCGAGATGCTCTACACCGCCGCGACCTCCCATCGCAAGATGCGGTTCGACTTCGCGTTCAGCTTGACCCATGCCGGAACCTTCGACCCGGAAGGTTCGAACCGGTTGTACGAGATCATCAGCGGCTATGGCACCATCCACGAGATCGATGCGACCGATCCCGATGAGGTGGTGATCAAATTCAAGTCCGGGGATCACAGCACACCGAAAAAGGTGTGCCAAGACCTTGTGAAGAAGGAGAAACGAGGCAAGGACCTCAATGAGGATTGTGCCAACTATCCCCTGTTCTCGAGCGACCCGGTAAGCCATGGCACCGGAGGGCCCGAGCAATTGATCCGGGACCTGGCCAGCTTCATCGTACCTGAACCCAGCGCCTGCGAGGAAGTAGAGGCTGGTCACTCCTATCTGCGCCTACCCGTGCCGGTGCGCAAGCTGGGCGGTGGTCTGCGGGTGAAGCGCTTGTTGATGGTGGAACCGGGCACCTCCGGAACAGGTCACCAGGCGGTGTACGGATCGGAGTACACCTACACGAGCAAGGATGACGCGGGCCACGTGATCAGCAGCGGTGTGGCCACCTACGAACCGGCCGGCCTGGACATGGAGAATCCCTTGGTGCGGCCGCTGGACCGGTACCACCAAAGCTGGCTCGACAAAGCGATCGCCGGCCGTGACCGCAAGCAGAGCGAAGGTCCGTTCGGGGCCAGCGCCTATCCGCAGCCCAGTGTCGGGTACGCGCAGGTGATCGTCAGCAACATCCATCAGGGGTTGAACGCGCCCGCCTATTCGGTGCATGAATTCCACACCGCACGCGAACACCCGGTGCGCGCCGATCTGACGGAAAAGGATGAGCGCAACGACAAGTTGAACCTCACCACCGGCATCGTGAACATCATGCGCGAGAACTGCTTCGTGAGCCAGGGGCATACGCTGCACCTCAACGACATGCACGGAAAGCCCAAGCGCCAGGCCACCTATGCAGGCAGGGCGGAAGACCACCTGGATGTGGACGCCTTGCCGGTGCTCCAATCGTATACAAGCACGGACTACTTCCCCATCGGTGAACTCGTTCCGGTGCTCACCAAGATCACGCCTTTGACCATCGAGGACCAGCCCCTGGGGCAGGAGATGGATGTGGCCGTTGAGCGGCGGCATGTGCGGGACCGCATGAACGACGGCACGGTGGAACTGGACATTGGGGTGAGCACCACCGCCCCCTACATCATCCCGAGCTTCTCGGGACTTCCCACCGTGAGCCACGTGAGCTCACAGATCAAGACGCACATCACCACCAAGTTGGTGAAGCACACGGGCATCGTCCGCGGCACCACGACCTTCAAGGACGGCATCCTGCATGTGACGCGGCACCTGGCCTACGACGCGGGTAGCGGCGAGCCGGTGATCAGCCGCACGCACGATGGCTTCCTGCCACTGGACATCGCAGCACACCCCGAACAGCTCGACGCCGCCGGCCCCGGGACCTACACCAGCGTCGGGATCCCCGCCCACTTCATCTACCCGGACATGGGCCAAAAAGCCAAGGGTGAACGCTACTACGTCGGAGCCAGCGGACCGGGCATGGAGATCAGCAACACCGGCGGCGGTGTCATCCACCTCTCGCCACCCGCGCAGAACAGCGGCCAGTCCATCTGCGATCTGTTGAACGCCCTGTGCGTCGGCGATCTGCTGGAGCTGACGGTCAACAACTCGACGGTGCTCTGCCATGTGACCGGGACCTTGGGCAATGACATCCAGGTGGTGAAGGCCTCGTTCAGTCCTACCGGCATACCGACATCGGCGACGACGGTCAGCCAGCTCCAGATCATTCAGAGCGGCTGCAACAACACCGTGAGCAAGCAGGCCGGTGCCTTCACCTACTACGGCAACGGTACGATCGCGACCAGCGCGGTGAACGCGGACCGTGTCGCGCTGGCCGCTGCCCTGTCCGATGCGCTCTGTGCCCTTTCCGGGACCAGCAGTGTAAGCCTGTCAACCATTCCGAACATCGCGAACTTCCAGTTCCAGACCGATCCTGGTTGCGCTGCCGTGGGGGAAGGCGATCTGATGGGGATCGAAGCTGGAGAAGCCTACATCGACTTCAAGAGCTGTGATATCCCGCTAGGCAAACCCAATTGCACGGACGGCGCCTTCGGCATCGATCCGGTGAACGGACAGTTGCTGTTCTACCCGGAAGGCAACGATTGCCGCGGTGTCCCGGTGACCTGCCTGCAATTCTGCGAGGACGATTACCCGGTGACCCAGGTGACCCGTGTGGTATCGACGAGCGCGATGCAATACGCCCACGACTGGTCGTACGACCCCTACGCCTACCGGCCCGCGATGGGCAATGCGAACCCGAACGAGTTCGAGACGGGCATCCGGGGCCGCTGGCGGCCACGGAGCCAGCACGCCTACCGCGCGGCCCTGACCCCCGGCAGTGCCAACTACGACCAGGGCATGTTCGACATGCAGCTGTTCAATTGGCGAACGCCCCAAGCCAATCCGCCCGAGTGGGTGCGCACCGACAGCATGTTGACCTACAGCCCCGATGGACCGGTGCTGGAGCAGCTCAACGCCCTGAACGTGCCCAGCTGCGCGCGCTATGGGTATGACCGGAACCTGCCGGTGCTCACCGCCCAGAACACATATGCCGACCTGGTGCTCTTCGAGAGCTTCGAGACGACCAACCCGATCAATGGGGTGGACCATCTGGAGAACCAGGTGGTGTACACCGGCAGCGCCATGGAGGCGCACGGGGACCTGGACGCCACCGTGGCCCACGCCGGCAAGGGCAGCAACCGGGCCGATGCGGCCACGGCCTATCTGTACCAAGGACCCACCATGAAGGTCCCGCTCGCGTGGGCCGCCAGCAATCCCTCGTTCAACATGCTGGTGAAGGCCTGGGTGAGGGCGGAGGATGGCAACGGGGTGGCCACTGACCCGCTGGCCGTGTCGGCCACGATCAGCCACAACAACAACACCCTGGCCACCGTGCCGATGGAGCGGGTGGCGCGCACGGGCGAGTGGGTACTGATGGCAGCGACCCTGCCGGTGACGACGAGCGAGCTCGACATCGACCTGAGCTGCGTGAACGCCGCCGGCATGAAGACCTGGGTGGACGACGTGCGCATGCAGCCGGAGACCGCGCAGATGACCTGCTATGTCCACGATCCGCTCAGCCACCGGCTGCTCACCAGTTTCGACGACCAGCACTTCGGCTTGATCTACCAGTACAACGATGAGGGCAAGCTCGTGCGCAAGCTGGTGGAGACCGAACGGGGCATCCGCACCGTGCAGGAGACCCAGTACCACACTCCGCTCACCGAACCGAACCCGTGATGTTGCGCGTCCACATCCTGATCGTTGCCTCCCTGGGCACCTGGCCCGGGGGTGACCTCCACGCACAGGGCACCTGTGCGCAAGAGCTCCTGCAGATCCTGGGTGCGGTGGAGGACAGCGCCAAGGCCGTGGCCGGACAGGCGGTGCGCACACGGTTCGAAGTGACCACCGTGGGCGCGGAGGAGGGGGCCCCATCCACGGTGGAGGTCGTGGAACACGCCGTGCTCGACGACCGGACCGTGACGCAGCATTCGCACTTCACCATCTACCAGGACCGCAGCACCAAGGTGGTGGTGCTCCCCTTGGAGAAACAGGTGTATCTGTATGAGCGGCGCCCCGAGGACCGGGATGTGCGCATGGACGAATGGCGGACGCACAGCGACGTGATCTTCCGATACGGACAGGTGAGCACCTGCAGACGATATCACGATCACGATGGGCGCAAGCTCCATGTGGCCTTCGACCTGCCGGACAGCCTGCGCAGCATGCCATGGGCGAGCGTCAGCTACACCGTGGATGTGGACCGGCGCATGCCGCTGGCCAGCCACATCAGCTATCGAAAAGGGGCGGAAGCGCGCAGCCAGAAGGTGCGCATCCTGGAGCATCGGTTGGGTGAAGCGGACCCGCGCCTACGCAAGTCCGCTCTGGCCCAGGTGATGACCGGGCGCAAACCGCTCTCCGCATATTCCGACTTCGAGTTCCACGATCTCCGCCGAACGACCAAGGCCCATGAAGACCGCCCCCTTGTTCCGTGATCGCGCCGCCCGGTGCACGCTGCCGTTGCTGGTCCTGCTGCTGGCGTGTACAGCGGGCCGGGCGCAGGGACCCTACACCCTGATCGACGACGAGCTTGAACTCGACGATGCGCTCTTCAACGATCCGGCGTCCACCCTCTTCACCCTGGTGAATCCCTTCGCCCCACCCGCACCCACCATCTGCGGGGCCGAATGGACCTACGAGGGCGTGCGGCTCGACCTGCGCTTGAGCACGGGAGAGACCAACGATCTTGGGGCAGAGCCCTTTCAGACGACCGTGCCGCTGATGGTGCGAGCGGTGGATGCGCTGGGCGACCCCTATTTCGTGGTGCCGTGCACCTTGTCCGTGGACCAGAATGCTCCGGAACAATGGTTCACGCTTGATCTGGCCTTGCAGTTCACGGCCGCCGAGCAGGTGGAGGTGGTCCTCGACGGCGCACCCTCCTTCACCCCGAGCAACCTGCCCCTCGCGCACATCCGCCTGAACGCGGACCTGCACCTCCATCAACGCATCGCCCTCACGGCGATACCGCATACGCTGAACGCGGTGGCGCTCACCAGCGCCGGCTCCAACAGGGTCCGCTTCGAGTGGTCCTACCAGCACAACGGCTGCAACATCATCTATCCCCGCTACGAGTTGCAGGTGCTGCGCCTGCACGACCTGGGCGGAGCAGGCCACACACCGCACGCCTTACAGACGGCCACGGTGGACTGGAGCCAGGCCGCGGTGCTTCACGTGGACGGCGATCCCAAGGGGGCGCTGCAACGACTGGACCTCACCTTGGCCGAGGGCACCGGGTTCTACGCCTGGCGGGTGCGGCCCATCACCAACTACCACGAAGGGGGAACCGTGGATCCACGCAACTGGGGCCTCTGGTCGGCGCACGCCCCGGCCACGCAGGGCAGCACGGTGACCGGCCTGGATGCCGTGGGCTACACCCCGCCCGCCGCATGCGGCGTATGGCCGGCGGACCAGGGCGGTCCTGCCTTGTTTTTCTACGACCAGTTCGACGAGGACCGCACGTGGAGCTATGCGCGGACCTACAGCGAAGGTCAGGCCCACACCGGCATCCCCTTGCGCATGGCCGAGGGCATGACCTACGTCACCGGCCTGCTGCAGCCCGACCAGCAGCAACAGCGGCAAAGCACCGAGGGGTATGTGGTGGCCAGCCGCACGGTGCATGACCGCGCCGGCCGGCCGGCCGTGAGCTCGTTGCCCTTTCCCATCACCGGACAACCCGGGCTGGGCTATGTCGAGCAGCTGCTCACCAACACGGGCAACAGCGACTATTCCGCCGACGATTTCGATGTGACGCCCCATATGGCCGACCCGGCCAACGGTCCGTACTACACGAACACGAACCCGGACAGCGAGGTGCCCGATGCCGAAGGCTATCCCTACACGCGCACGGTCTTCCACCCGGACGGACGGCCGCGGCAAGCGAGCGCACCCGGCAGCGCGTTCGCCTTCACCGGCACCCCCCCGCCCACCACGGCGAACTACTTCGCCAGTGTCACCCGCACCGAGCTGGCCCGCGTCTTCGGCACCGAAGCCTACGACCCCGCCGCCGTGCACCACGTGATCAGCGTGGACCCCAACCAGGTGATCACCAGCACCTATCAGGACAAGGAAGGCAAGGTGCTGGCCACCAGCATCATCTCCACGACCGATGTCCTGAGCCAGCTGCCCCTGGAGTCGCAGGCCAACGGCGGCTATACCATCACCGAGACCTTGGCCGGCAACGTGTCCGTGGGCGACCATGTCGCGGAGGCCACGACCAACCTGTACGTGGAGGCGCAGAACACCTCGATCGAGCTCACGTACTCGATCACCCCGCAGGACGTGATCGATGCCTGCGTGAACTTCTGCCGCCATTGCGACTACGTGGTGGAGATCTCGCTGGTGAACGTGGACACAGGGGTCGATCTGATCGCCAGCGCATGCCCCGCATGGAGCTCCTTCCCCGTTTTCACGGACCTCACCTGCAACGCCCCGGCCAGCTATCCGACCACCTGCACCGTGGTCGCGAACGATCGCGGGGTGTACCAGCTCCGCAAACGGATCCGGGTGAACAACATGGCCAATGGGCAACCAGTCCTCTACACCCATCTGACCGACCTGTCCCAAGCCTGCGCGGACCATTGGGACAACCTGCCGGTGAACGATGTGCTGAACGTGCTCACCGACCCGGCGCTGGGCCTGGACGACCTGTGGGACCTGGTGAACGTGGACCCGGAGGTGGACACCGAATTCACGCTGGACCTGGGCTGCGGCGAGGAGCCCAGCTACCCGGTGCTCCCCTGTGCGGTATGCACGCTGTACTTTGAACAGTGGCTTGAACGCCTGGAGACGGAATACAACACGGTGGCGACCGCGTTCAACAACGACCAGGACCCCAACAACAACATCAGCGAGATCGATATCTCACCGACACCCAACTTCACCCACAATGGGCTCTTCGATTACCCGGAATCGGGTGATCCAGGCGCTGCATTCGACCGGGACCAGGTGCTGGCCCTGCTGACCAACATGTCCACGGTGGTGGACGAGAACAACCAGCTGGTGTACACCTGCGACGAGCTGCTGGCCTGCTGGCACAGTGCGGTGATCGCCTACACCACCGCCCTGGCCGCCGGGCAGACCGTGATCGAGCTGGGCCAGGTGGACCTGAGCGATGTGCCGGGTGGCACGCCCCCCATCCTGAGCAACGCCACCTTGGAACTGCACTTCATGGACATCTTCCTGGACTGCGCGGGGCGACAGTTGCAGGGCTGCACCGATGATGCAGGCGACACCGGATACCAGAATGATGACCTCTATGACGACACTGATTACGACCACAATCCGAACAGTGGCAACCTGGGCTACCTCACTCATGCGTACGCGTACTTCTATTGCACAGGTTTGCCCAATGACGATTGCGCAAGTTCCCTGGCTGGTGATTTCGGGCCGACCTTGAGTGATTGGGACGAGCTGGTACCGCTTACCCATGAAGGGGTCACAGTCAGCACCACCGGATGGACCGCCTACTATGAGTGCCTCATCAGCGCGGCGAATGCCGGCGGGCAGAATGCCATTGGTTCTACCGATGCCGAAGCATACCTGGAAGGCTTGCGCGACGCCCTGATCGCCGACTGCGAAGCGGCCTGTGAAGGCCACCGGGAGGCCTTCCGCCTGGAAGTGATGAACGACATGGACGAAACATGCGGGAGCTTGGACACAGCGAACGTCGAATGCCTGGTGGATCGCTTGGTGGCCAATTGTGCCGCCCTGTGCAACGGGCTGGAAGTGCAGTACGACGCCAACCATACCCCTCCTCTGAACGGTTTGGGGCCTGCGTCAACCCTCTCCTTCATCAATGGTGTGCTTACCGGAACGCCGGAATTGTACGTGCTGTTCGCGGCCGAGCAGAATTCGGAACTCAAGTGCGAGACCGGCTTGGTGGATATGGTCACCGCTGGATACGACTATCCCGGCACGAACCTACCCATCACATCGGAGGAACTCGTCGCCCTGCTGAACGAGGCCTTGGACGACTATGCACGCTTCGTGTTCGCCTACGACCCGGATGACCCCATGACGCACGGCGACTTCGGCTGGCAGGCCGACCCGCTTGAGATCACCGCTCGCCGGCGGTTGACCCTGAAGGGCCTTCATTGTGCGCCGCTGGAGCTGGCGATGACCATGTGCAAGGTGGAGGGCAACGTGAACTACGATCCGAACAGTGCGACGGCAGGTCAATCCAACTGCAATGCGGGCACCGGGGCCAGCGCCTACGAATGCCTCCAGTTCGGGTTGATGAACTTCCGACCCCATCGCCTCACTGTGACCCTGGACCCGGATGGCACCCCGACCACCCTGGTCCGGTTCAACTATGGCGAACCCGGCGAGGCCCACGATTGGAACACCGACTTCGGCACGATGCTCGCTGAGGAGGCCCTGGGCCATGCCCCCTTCACCGATGTGCATACCCGGTTCGCCGCCATCACCACCAACGAGATCGACATCCTGGTGTGCACTTCTTTCACCACGCAAGGCGAAGTGATCACCGCGGACTGGGAGTTCGACGACGCCACCAACACACCTGTGGACTACCAAAGCCCCTATTGCGGCAGTGGCTTCGCCAACCCGTTCCTCACCGGCCATGACCACATGGGCAATACCGATGCGGCGGCCATCATCAACCAGAGCTGCGGGGGCGTGCAACCGACCCTCGAACCCTGGGCCGACATCCGCGACCGCTATGCCTCGGGCTGCTATTATGAGCAGGCGTGTTCCACGACCTGCACCTATTGGTGCCTCTCCTTCACGCACGGCATCCCCGTCAGCGAGGACGCCGATGAGATGCCCCTGCTCAGCTGCGACAGCGTGACCCAGGCGAACTACCACAGCACGATCTTGGGCCAGCTGTACGACCTGGAGCAGGCCGCCCTGCAGACCTACAGCGCCGCCTACACCAGCACCTGCGCCGACCCGGCGAACATCCAGGACGCCCTCACCTACAGCTACAGCCGCAACCAGCACCATTACACACTCTACTACTACGACCGGGCCGGCAACCTCATCCGCACCGTGCCCCCCGAGGGGGTGGAGCCCTTCGTGGACCCCACCCCGCCCGTGGCCAACTGGCCCACCACCGCCACGGCCCACACCATGCGGACGCACTACGGCCACAACAGCCTTCAGCAACCCGTGCGGCAGGAGACCCCCGATGGCGGTGTCACCCGCTTCGGCTACGACCGCCTGGGCCGCCTGCGCATCAGCCAGAACGACGAACAGCGCATCGCCAACCCCGAGCGGTACAGCTACACCCGCTACGACGACCTGGGCCGCGTGGTGGAGGCCGGGGAAAGCCACGAAGTGCCCACCGGCGGCCTCAGCATCCAGGACCTGCTGGACCCCGGCAACGCCAACGCCGCCGCCTTCCTCAGCGCCGAGCTCGCCTTCCCCGGCACCCTCGCCGACAAGCACGATGTGGTGCACACCCACTACACCGAAGCCGCGCAGGGCATGGCCTACCTGGACGGCACCGCACCCCGCCACCTGCTGAACCGCGTGGCCTGGACCGAGAGCGATGAGGATGGGCTGCCCTCCACCGTGCACGACCGGGTGACCACACACTACAGCTACGACCCGCACGGCAACGTGGAGTGGTTGGTGCAGGACCTGCCCGTGCTGGGTCGGCACTACGTGCGCTACCACTACGACCTGGTGAGCGGGCGTGTGCTGCAGGTGGACTACAACGATGGCCGCCTCGACGCCTTCCACCAACGCTACGACTATGACGCGGACGGCCGCATCGTGCACGCCGAGAGCAGCGTGGACGGCCTGCTCTGGGAGCGCGACGCGGAATACAGCTACTACCCGCACGGCCCCCTGAAGCGCACCGAGATCGGCGAGGACCGCTTGCAGGGCGTGGACCACACCTACACCCTGCAGGGCTGGCTGAAGGGCATCAACGACCCGCGCCTGGCCGGCAACGACGCCGGGCAGGACGGTGACGCCGTGGGCCGCGACGCCTTCGGCATGGAGCTGCACTACTTCGAGAACGATTTCACCCGCACGGGATCGGCCTTCGCGCCAACGGCCGCCCCGTGGCCGGCAGACCTCTACAACGGCAACATCCGCGCCTGGGCCTTCAACTCGGAGAAACCGGACGATACGTTCCTGGACCCCCTGGGCTTCGGCTACACCTACGACGTGCTCAACCGCATCCGCCAGGCCGACAGCTACGGCTATGGCACCGGCTGGACGGCCAACAACAACGATGAGCACCAGCGCGCCTACACCTTCGACGCCAACGGCAACCTGCAGACCCTGCTGCGACGCGACGAGGGCGGCGCCTCGGTGGATGAGTTCGACTACGCCTACGCCGCGGGTACCAACCGGCTGACGGAGGTGGAGGACGGCCACCCCGCCGATGGCCAGCTGGAGGAGGACCACGCCTACGCCTACAACGCCATCGGGCAGCTGACCCAGGAGAGCTGGACCCCCACCGGCGGCTCACCGGAGCACATCGCCATCTCCTGGACCCCCGCCGGCAAGGTGCGCCAGGTGACCCTGGAGGACGGCCGCACCCTGCGCTTCCTCTACGACGCCGCCGGCCACCGCGTGATGAAGGCCGACCTGGCCCAGCCCGACAACGGCTTCACCGCCCCCCTGGCCGAAGGGGATGAGATCACCACCTACGTGCGCGACGCCCAGGGCAACCTGCTGGCCACCTACCTCCGCACCGCCGAAGAGGTCGGTACCCTGGTGGAGGACCGCACCACCCTGGAGGAACAGCCCCTTTACGGCAGCAGCCGCCTGGGCCTGCACGCCCACAACGCCCCCCCCACCGTGCACCTGCAGACCTGGGACGGCAGCACCGCCACCCCGCAGCCCCTGGACCTGCCCAGCAAGGCCGAAGCCCACCGCCTGGGCCTGGCCACCACGGCCACCGTGCTGGGCAACTTCCTTGGCCTCAACGCCATCAGCCAGATCATCCCCCGCTCCACCGCCCTCCACGACCCGGCCGACTTCAACGTCAGCGAGCAGAACGGCGGGCTGCCCCTGTGGTGGGCCGACCGCTCGGAGAACACCTACCGCGCCGAGGACCGCCAGGGCAACACCCTGTTCACCACCGTCAGCGCGCGGCTGATGCAGCCCTTGCCGCCCATCACCAGCACCCCGATCTTCGACCGCAACGGCGTGCCCATGTACAGCAACGAACCGCTGGTGGGCGCCCTGTGGAACGGCGCCACCCTCAGCGCCCAGGTGCCCGGTGAACCGCAGCTCCACTACCTGTTCACCATCGCCCAGGACGGCAAGCCCTACGCGCACCTCATCGACCTCTCCCGCACCGGCCACGGCTCGCAGGGCGAGGTGGTGGCCGCCAACATCCCCCTGGACGGCGGCGGACCCCTCACCTACCAGCGCGGCATGGCCGTGGTGGACGACCGCAGCGGCTACGGCCCCACCACCCTCTTTTTGCTGGGCCACAGCGGCACCCAGGCCCAGCTGCGCGCCCTGTCGGTGGCCGCCTTCCATGCCGACAACGCCACCCCCCAGTGGCACACCCTGGAGACCGTGACGGCCACCCCCGCCATCCTCAAGGGGCGCCTGCAGCCCAGCCCCGATGGACAGCGCCTGGCCTACGCCCGCACCACCGGCTCCGGCATGGGCCTGCTGCAGTGGGGCGGCAACGAACTGCGTGTGCTGTCGCTGGACCCCGGCCGCCTGGCCCTCAGCGGCGCGCCCCTCACGGTCACCGGCCCCACGGGCCGCATCTCCGGCTTGGACTTCAGCCCGGCGGCGGACTACCTTTACTTCACCGTGAGCGGGTTGAGCGTCCCCACCACCCAGCGCCTCTACCGCCTGCCCCTGGCCGGCGGCGCCATCGCCCCAATGGCCTGGAACGTCACCGACGTGCGGCGCAACGCCCAGCAGGGCGGCACCCACATGCTGTGCACCACCACCACCGGCCTGCGCCGCATCGCCCAGCCGGATGCTGCCAGCCCCACGCAGACCACCCATGCCCTGCCAGGCATCCAGCCCGCCCTGGCCCTGCAACCGGTGCTGATCGGCCCGGACCGCAGCACCAGCACCCGCCACCTGGGCCGCCGCCGCTACGAGCTCACCGACCACCTGGGCAACGTGCGCAGCGTGGTGGGCGACCGCAAGCTCAGCGACTTCGACCTCCAGAGCAACCCGCCCGTCCTGGTGCCCACCAGCTTCAGCGCGCAGGTGCTGTCCGTTGCCGATTATGACCCCTTCGGAGCACTGCTGCCCGGGAGGAACTACAGCTCAACCACAGACACTTACCGGTTCGGGTTCCAAGGACAGGAATCCGACAAGGAGATCAACGGGGAGCGCAACAGTTACGCGTTCGAGTATCGGATGTATGATCCGAGGGTGGGTAGATTCTTGAGCATCGATCCACTAGCAAGGAAATACGTATGGAACTCGCCTTATGCGTTCAGTGAGAACAGGGTAATCGATGGGGTTGACCTTGAAGGACTAGAGCATGAGAATACCACTTTTTATGAAGTCAAAAAGGTCGTTCTGAAAAACGGTGACTTTAAGTTTGTGATGTCGCTTATGGAAGGAATAGGTCAGAATCCGTCTTTCCAAGCCAATGTACCAGGGGCAACTTGGGAAGGGATAAGGCAACGCACTTGGTTCAAGCATCAGGATCAACTTTTCGACTCTCCGTTCAAAATAGAGGGGTACAAGGAGTGGGTTGACAAGGAGCGCGCCACGACTCTACGTAAGGTTGGAGTTGTCAGTGAGGTGACCGGTGATGTCATTCAAGTAGCTGGAATTGGAGTATCGGTCATTGGAGCGCCAGAAGTTGGTGTGCCCATGTTCGTCGCAGGTGAAAATGTCTCAAAAGCCGGTGTAGCTATGCAGGTGTCTGCAGACATAGCCGAAAAGAAATATGCCGATGCTGGTTCTAAGTTGGCCATTGAGATGACCTTTGATTTTGCTGGCAGTATAGCCAAGATCGCGCTTGATGATCTCGGTGGTTCACAAGCTGCTCAAGCAGCGACGGATGCAGTTCTCCTTGGTACTGAAAAGGCAGTGGATCAAGCAGTCCCAGACTCTGACGCTTGCATAGAAACGGGTTGTCCTTAACATGACTACGATAGCTGTGATACTATCGTTGCTTCTAGTGGGTGTGATAGCAGCCAGTGGATACATGATTTTTCGCTCCAAGGACCGACCTCACCTCCTCAAGATGGTACTGACCACGAAGTTGATTTGGACTATTATCGGCGCACTTGTTCTCTTGTACCTGATTCTTTCAGGCAAATTGAATCTTTAAGCCCACGCAGGGTGTCCCAAAGCGCGCAGCTACTGGTAACGTCCGGTAACGTACCAGAACGTCACTTTTCCCCGCTAACGCGGATGTAGCTGGTTCGAATCTGCGATCCGGCCCGTTCTACTTCTTCTCGGGCTTGCGC
Source organism: uncultured Flavobacteriales bacterium (assembly GCA_937872175.1). Taxonomy (GTDB): domain Bacteria; phylum Bacteroidota; class Bacteroidia; order Flavobacteriales_F; family PHOS-HE28; genus PHOS-HE28. The sequence goes on from CALMPI010000035.1 coordinate 36,858, forward strand.
AGGAAGAACGGTTGCTCCTGGATCCAGCCGAAGCCCTAGACCTTGGCAGGGTGTCTCCCAAAACCTCCGCAGTTGGTCTGTCCGCTGCTCCTGAGCGGACGACCCTGCGGCCTGACAGCCGGTCCCTTTTGCTAGTCGATATCGGTTGTCAGCCCACTAGAGGCTGTTGTACTCCAAGCTTAAGCTGGGTGGCCGGTAGCTCGGTCTCTTATCAACGACCTCCTCAGAACCTAACAGGCCAGCCCCCCGCACAATCCCACTTCCCCCTGCACCCCAGGCGTGCCGAAGATGGGACAAGAGGTGTTCGCTGGGAAAGGCCGGCGTTTCCGCGCTGCACCATCGGCGGGTGAGTGGCAATGAACGATCGCCCGCGTGAAACCCGGATCGTCGATGTGCCCCACCCGGAGAAGCGCATGGCCGCGAGCACCATGGGCCGATGCGCTCCGCGGCCCGGCCAAGGCGTTCACGCGGTGTACGGCCGCCACACGGCGCTGGGAGGCGACCAGCCCGGCGGCGGGGCCGGGTCGGCAGGCGGATCGTCGCACGCGCCGCAGGCCAGGCCGGGGTTGGTGCTGCGGCGAAGGGCACGGGCCGCAGCGCGTTCCGCATCGTGCCTCGGTGCGCTGTCCGGTGTCCGCCAAGGCCAGCCGAAATAGGCTTCGTCCGGGGTCAGTCCGTTCAGGGCTTCGAGGGGGCGCACGGCGTTCTCCTCGTGGAAGGCGGCATCCACACGGTGGCGCAGCGCCGCACCGTCGGCCGGCGGGTCGCTGAGCAGGAAGCCATACTTGAGGCGCTTGTGCACCGCCTCCACCATGGAGTTGGACCACGGGGTACCTCGAAGAACCTCGCTCCGGCGGCGTTCATGGCAAGAGCGCACAGCGGTCATCGCTTGCTCTCATTCGCCCATACTTTGTTGCTCCTCAGTCGGATACTTCGTTCCAGTATCCTCTCTTCGGAGCGCCTCGTCTGGGCGAATGATAGCGGCGCGCGCCATCCGTTCGAGGTTCTTCGAGGCACCCCACGGGAGGTCGCGCAAGGCCACGCGGTGCTGCAGCCCGGGGTGCAGGCGGGCCACCAAGCGATGCACGGGCCGGCCCGTGTTCTCGGGCCCGCCATCGGTGAGGACCTCCACGGGCAGGCCTTCCGGCCGCACGGACCGGGCCCAGGCCTGCTGCAGCAGGGCCACCACATGCGCGGCGCGAGGCCGTTCGTGCACGGCCCAGGCGAGCTTGCGCCGGCTGTAGTTGTCCACCAGCACATGGATGGCCCAGCGCTGGCCGTCCGTGGTCCGGAACGGGGTCACGTCCACGTGCCAGAGCGCATCGGGCCGGGTGGCCCGTGGTGCGGGCGGGTGGCGCTTCTTGCGTGGTACGCGGCGGGAGGGGAGGCCCAGGGCCTGGCGGTAGCGGTACCAGGTGGAGCGGGCGGCCTGTACCAGACCTTCGCGCGCGGCCCAGTGGGCGAGGGAGCTCACGGGCCAGTGCGCTTTGCCGGGGTCCTGCAGCACGGCGCGGAGGGCATCGCGTTCGGCGGGCAGGAGCTGGCCGGGGTGGCGCCGCCGGCAGCGGTCCAGGGCCGAGGGCCCGCAGGCCGGTGCGGTGCGGGCAAGCCAGCTCCGGTAGGTGCGCAGGGGCAGGCCCAGAAAGCGGAGCACCCGGCGCAACGACAGGCGGTGGGTGCTGCGCTGGATCGCCGCGAGCAAAGCGGTCCGCTGGGGCGGCCGTCCGGACCACCAGGCCCCTTCCCGGCACGCGCGGACCAGCAGGTAGAGCCGGGCGTAGGCGAGGCAGAGGCGCCGCAGTTGGTCGTAGCGCGCCGTGAGGTGCAACAGGGCGAGCTGCTCGCCGGTAAGGCGGCCGAGGGCAGCGCCTTGGTACTTGCCCGCCGGCTCGTGCCGCCACCGGTGCCTATTGCTCCGCGGGATGCTCCGTCGCAGGCCATCCGGCAGGGCCTCTGCGGCCCCGGCTCGGACCAGGTCCTTGACGGTGGTGTGGTAGCTGGCGCGACGCATGGCCCTACTTACGAAACCTTAAGCAAAATCTTGCCGCGGTCCGGGATCGTCAAGTGGGCGGGGACCCACCGGTCATGCGGAACCGGAGCCTGATGACCACCTGCAGCATGCGTTCGGAACACGAGAAGCACCGCACACGCGCCGACCCCGCCCCCACCCGCTCGACCACCCCCCAAAACGAACAACCCCGCTTGCGCGGGGCTGCTCGATGAGGGTGGTGCCCTGCCTGCGGGCAGGGGCGTGCGCCGGTCAGCGCACTAGGCTGTGGGCCACGTCGCTCCAGGGGCTGCTGCCCTTGGTGCCGGTGGCGCGCACACGGAACCAATGCTCCCTGGCGCTCTCCAGGCCTTTGAGCACGTGCCGGATGCGGGTGGTCTCGCCCACATCCTTCCAGGCCTCGGCATCATCCGGTGATGTACCGTTGTGCTGGAGCACGTAAAGGCTGGCGCCCGGGGTGGTGGCCCAGTCGAGGAGCACCTCCCCCTTGTGGTCACGGATCCTCGCACGCAGCTTCAGCGGCCGGGGGATCTCCGTCAACGGGTTGCGCACGGTGCGCACGAAGAAGCCGGCGTCCTGGATCAGGACCGCGTCGCCGCCAGCGAACCTGCACGGGTCGAAGGATCTCGAGCGATCTCGCATTCGTGCCCTGATCAACCGTCATGCCCGAAAATGAACCGGGCTTGGTCCTTCACTGGCTCGTTCGCTATTGTGCTTGCTGGCAGGTGCACATTGGCCCCTGGCGTGAGCATACCCACACCCGAACGCTGCCCGGTGCAGTGATCAGGTTCCGCACCAACCCTGGCACCCCACCGGGATCAATACTTCTCCTATCTTTAGCATCACATGTGCTCGCTGGGCCACCTATTCCTACCGCCGATGAACATGCACAGCATTGGCGCTCCGATGCGGCCACAGGCCCTCAGTGCACAGCAGGGCCAACGACCATACCCCTCTGTACTACCCCAATGGGTTCCGGGTAGCCCCCCCCCTCCTTGTTCCTCCAACCGCGAAATGCCTTTCCACGCATGTCCACTGACCATCGCATCGTATGTTCGGGCCACAGGGGATTGACCCCATTGCCGACCATGGCGCTCTTGCCCAGAACCTTGTTCGCGCGGGTTGCGACCGTTGTGACCCGGTCGTGGAGCATGCTGGCCGCAGGCTTGACCCTCTTGGGCATTTCGCCAGCCCTTCGCGCCCAGAACTACGCTGTGCCCTCCTCGCCTGAATTGGCACTCAGCCAAGGGCACTACCCGGAGGTCTTCGGCAACGATACGCTGCGGCGGATCGGGAATTGGGCCTATAACACGGTTACAGGCAGGGCATACCAGATCGGCGGCCAAGGGCAGGTTGAAGCCAACGATGTTCGAGGGTCGGAGGGGATCGGTCCTAACCGTGCGCTCGGCGGGGAGGACATGAAGGTGGGCAGATTCCTCAGCCTGGACCCGTTGGCGGCCAAGTACCCGCACAACTCGCCGTATGCGTTCAGTGAGAACCGTGTGATAGACGCGGTTGAACTCGAAGGCTTGGAAGCTACCGGATTCGAAATGCGGTCTGAACGACTGTACTCGGGCTACTTGCAGGGCACCGTCACCGACAAGGAAATCCATAACTTCCATCAAGCGGGTTTCAATGGCCTTGTCATGGCTGCGGGGATTTCATCCGGTGCGATGGAGTTGCGGATGCTCTGGGGCTTAATTAAGGCGGGCAGTTGGAAAGGACTTCTTCGCTGGGGCGCTGAGGAGGCTGTTAGCGAGACTTTCACGAACCTCACGGGCATACCGTTCGTCGATCCTCGGAATGCCCTGCGATCCATCCAAATGGCTGCAACTGGTGGCAGGTTCAAAGGCAATTGGGCGGGGATGGAGGCACACGAACGGCAGCGATCAGCCGAGTACTTAGAAGGCGGCAGCGCACTGGAGCGCACCGATGTACCTGGGACTGGAGGGGCTGATTTCCGAATCGACGGAAAGCTCACTGAATTCAAGTCGCTGCAAGGTGACAAGATGAACCATACCACTGGCTTGGGCAGGCTTCAAGAAGCTACCAAGAAGCCCGGTGTTCAAGTGATTGACCTGGACATCCGAACTCCGCAAGGAACAGCCCGTGACGCCGCCACGATGTACGATCGATTTGCTGGTACAGACCAAGGGAAGGCCTTCTTTGCCGGGGGTGGTGAAGTTCGGTTTGCGACAACCGAAGGAATGGTCACATACGGTCAGAAACAATAGACTATGGCACGCTGGGTTTGCGTTTGCGGCGAAGTGATGAGCAACTCCAATCATCCCGAGATACAGCACAAGGTGTTCTCGGATGATGAATGGAACACGCTCATGGACTCGCAGATCAATGACCCTGCTAGGGATATTCAGTGGCCGCGCTTCTTCTACTGGGAATGTCCGAAGTGTGGTCGCCTTCACTTCTTCGAGGATAACTTGGACAATCGTGTCCGAATTTATGCTCCTGAGGCTCTTCCCAAAGAAAACTCCTAGAAGCAGACGTAGTGTCCTGAGCCATGAACAACGGGCGTTTGACAATGCAGGAAAGGAGGGTCTTGATCCCTTCGCCGTGCGTGGCCTCTTTCCATGTCCAAAACGATGGACTGCACGGACGCCCAGTGGGAAGCGGTCAAGGACCTGCTCTCCCCAACCCGCGCTCGGGTGCGCGAGGCCCTAGACGATTCCGGCGCTTGGCTTGATAGATGCGTCAGGGGTCTGCCGAGTGCCGCACAAACACGGCCGCCTCCTTGCTCCGCCGAAGCGGCTTCGCGAAGGCGCAGCTGGCGGCCTCCGGCAACTATCCCAACCCAACTGTAAGCTTCCACTAAAGTGGGGCCAGTGAAAACTGGTGGCCTGCCAGGGTTGGGGTTAAGTAATGGAGGGGCGTATCCTTCCCTGCACTACGTCCGGGAATGTCCCGATGCTTCCGTTTCATTGTGGTCGTTACGCACAGCGTACGTGCATGCAAGGCCCGAAAGCTGGCTGAATGGATACCGAGCGTATCGCCCCGGCTGGATCGTCCCTCTGCACCCCGCTGATGGGCCCAGCGTTTGCTCCACACAGGGACCTCGGTATTAGCCCCGGTACTTTATCTATCTTTAGCACAGCATGCCCCATACGCATCTCCGGTCCGCATCGCTCATCGCCTTGATCTGCCTTGGTGCGACCAGCCGTGCACAGTTCCCCGCGACACCGGGGCCGCAAGCGCCGCACTTCTCCGGTTTCAGCCCGATCGTGCCGGGATCCATGGGCAGCCCTTCGCCCCTTGCGCCTACCCGAAGTCCGGTTCCTCCCATCGGCGGGCGACCGGCGACCACACAGCCCATGGCACCGGCTGCGCACTTCGCCGACGAGATCCGCAATGGAACGCACAGCACCAAGAGTACCACCGGTACCTACAGCGGCCCCTTCCGGTTCGCCAGCACCGGCACACCCGCCGCCGCACGCGACCAGGCGTTCGAGGCCGCGCGAACCACATTGGTGCGCATGCTCGATGGCCGGGAACCACTGCATCTGGGCAACGCCATCGAGGCCATGGAACGGCCGTTCCTGGAGACCACCAGCACGCATGCGTCATTGGGTGAACTGCTGGACCAAGTGGCCAAGGTGGTCCGGGCACACATCGCTTCCGCAGGCGGCGATGCGAGCGACCCGTTCATGGTCCATTGGGGTATACAAGCCCTCTACAGGGACACGTTCGTGGACCCGACCACCGGCAGGACATGGACGCCACTGCACTACGACTTCGACGACCCCAATGGTGAGGAGGATATCCGCAAGGTGACGGTCGGCAAGCTCCTGCTCACCGGGGAAGGGCAGTGCCGCTCCATGCCGCTGCTCTACCTGGCCCTGGCGGAACGGCTGCATGCCGAGGCTTACCTCGCCTTTGCACCGAACCACAGCTATGTGAAGTTCAGGGACGGCACCGGCACCTTCCACAACTTCGAGACCACCAACGGGCGCCTGGCCTCCGATGCCTGGCTCGCCGGTTCGGGCCATGTGAGGACCGAAGGCATCAAGAGCCGCGTTTACCTCGACACCGTTGGAACGCGCCGGGTGGTGGCCCACCTGCTGGTGGAGCTTGCGGCCTACTATGCGCAACGCCATGGGTACGATGCGCATTTCATGGAGCAATGCCTGCAGCGCGCGCTCAAGGAATACCCGCAGGACATCCATGGCTGGATGGTGCTTTCCAACCTGCGCACCGCCACCTTCGATCACGCGCTATGGCAGGCGGGTCAGCCGGCGCTGAACGACCTCGAACGGCTGCGGCCCGACCTGGCCGAACGCTTGGCGGACCTGAAAGCGCTGTACGGCCAGATTGACAGGTTGGGCTACGCGCCCATGACCCCGGAGCTCTATGCCCGTTGGCGCAGCTCCGTGGACGCTGCGAAGGAGGAGCGGCTCCGCAAGGCGCTCGCGCAACCACTGCCACCATCCAGGATCGTCCGATGAGAACCGGGTTGCTCATATACGGGCTCACCGCCGTTGTACAGGTCACCCTGGGGCAGGGCACTGTCGACACCGTGTACACCCGGGCCTACAACAGGATCCTTGACATGCTGGAGGGGCGCCGCCAACCCAGCCTGAAGACCGCCGTTCTCGAGGTGGAGAACGCCTACTTCCTCGGGCAGCTGGATACGCAGGCCTTCAGCGGCGCCATCACCCGCCTGGCCACCATCGCCGCTGCATGGGCGAACGCGAACCGGCTGACCGGGTACACCGCCAAGGATTCCACCGCCTTTCTGCGGAGCGGTGCGGTCTTTCACCTCATGACCGATACGGTCTTTGGCGCTCCAGGCATTCCGCTCAGCCTGCCGTTCCGCTACGATACCGTCGACTACTTCGGCTGGAGCGATCCAACGCACATGTTCGTTAGCCGGCTGCTCGCGACCCATGAGGGCAACTGCCATTCCCTGCCGCTGTTGTATGCCATGCTGTGCCACGAGCTTGGAACCAAAGCCTACCTGGCCATGGCGCCCATGCACATGTACATCAAGCAGCACAGCGAACAGCTCGGGTGGTACAACACCGAGCTCACCAGCGCCACCTTTCCAAGCGATGCATGGGTCATGGCCTCGGGCTATGTGAGCACCGACGCCATCCGTTCAGGCCTTTATATGGATACGCTCGGCCTGCGCAAGGCCCTTGCGCTCTGCCTTGTGGACCTGGCCCAAGGCTACCAGCAGCGGGCCGCCCAGGCCGACATCGGGTTCGTGCTGCGCTGCTGCGACCTGGCCCTGGCCCATTACCCCGCCTGCGCTCAAGCCCTGTTGGTGAAGGCAGCCGCGCTTGGATCGCGGGAGCCACCGGTGGATGGACCAACGATGGTACCGGTGACGAACCCCGCGCTCGAAGCCACCTTGGCGACCCTGGTGAACCTCGGCTACCGCGAAGTACCTTTGGAGGTGTACCTCGCATGGATGCGCGCGTTGGCCAGGGATCCCCAGAAATATGCGAACCCCTTGATGCCCCCGACCACAAGCGACCGACCATGAACCAGCGCATTCACCTGCTTCTACTGCTCGTTTGCGCCAGCCTCCTCGCCAAGGCCCAGGGCGTACTTCGCGCTGCCGATCCCGCTCCGTTGACCTTCAGTTCGGGAGCCTATCCGGAGCACCATGAGAAGGACAGCATGATCCGCATCGGCATGAACGTCTACAACACGGTCACGGGGAGGGCATATCGCATGGGGTGCGAAGGGCAGAAGAACCACGATGCGTTACACGGAGCGGCCGGGACGCATAGGCATTGCGATCAAGACGCGCACGCTCCTCGAGTGGGCAGATTCTTGTGTATTGATCCACTGGTCAGTAAATACCCCTACTGGTCGCCGTATGCGTTTAGTGGTAACCGGGTGATCGACATGATCGAACTGGAAGGGTTAGAGCCAACCACTCCGGTAAGCACATGGAACGTCCAAGATCTCGGTGACAAGTACGGAACAGGCGGAACTGTGTTGATGGTCTCCGACGCGGGTTCTGACGTTGCTTGGGAAGTGGTACGCTACCAAAGTGAAACACACGGCGCTCTTTGGTCTTACAAGGATCCAAGCAAGCCGCGAGGTTCACGCTGGTCGACGACCTGGCAACCCACGGGGCGTAACGAAGCATTACCAGCGGCGCAGTTTGGCACGTGCTACCAGGACAACGCTGACAACGAAGCAGCCATGCGAGCCCTTGGACGCCGCGATGCGGCAAGGGGTGGAGCCTTCTCCGATGCGTTCGCCAAAGGAATGCTTGGCTTGGCTTTAGTTGGAACAGGTGGTTCAGCGGCCGGTGAGCTACTTGCTGGGAGTACGGTCCTCGAAGGCCTTGGTGCTGCTGCTCGAATTTCTGCTAATCGTCTGTTCCAAGGCACCCTTATGGAACGCGCGGCCTCCGGGTCTGTGAATGCAGGTGGGCAATTCCTTTTGAACAGAGGTGAATTTGATTTCCTGGGTCTTTCCACTAGCGTTGCTACAGGTAACCCGTTTGCAGGTGCAGCGCTTGGCTCCTTTGGAACACTAACGACCTCCGGCTTTCATACGAATGACGGGGGTACGATGATGACGCAAGCAGTGGTTGGTTCACTTACGGGCAGGCTTTCCCGCGAATTTGAATGGGCGTGGAAAAGTCTAGGCGACTTTGTGCCAACCAACGGCACTGCTGCGATGCAGACGCTCACGACATGGGGTTTTTTCATCGGCGGCGAGAAAGGTTCCGCGGCGCTGGCACCTGAGCAGAAGTAATGAAACCTCACGTGGAATACACGCGATTTGCCCTGGCGATCATAGCGCTATTCGTTGGTTTCCTTGTGTACGACTGTTCCAGGAAGCAGCACTTATCCAAGGATGGGGTAGAGACCACCGCAACCATTGAGCGTTGTGTTCGATGCTTCTACAGTTCATGTTACGACTACTACTTTGTTGTTGGGTTTGATACTTGTCGCGGCACACTGCGAACATCCACAACGCTAGGTGGTGTCGGCTTCGATAAGTGCGTTGGGCGAAAGTTCGGTGTTACCTATGATCCCAAGGACTGTTCGCATAGTTCGCTGGACCTCTCCCAAGAACATCCCGCTGCCGCGGATCTGTGATCCGTGCGCTCTTCGATCAATTACCCTTCTTCCCCGCACGATCCCACTCATACATGCCCCTAGATCGCGCAACTCTACACGTGCCCACGATAGATCTCCGAAGAGGACTGAGCGGGACTGCAGGTGAACCAGATGCGCAACAGGCTCAAGGACTACAAGACTTATCGGCACTTGCGGTCCCCTCGGATCTGAGGCGCGGAGAGAATACAAGGCGTAGTGGCCTGCTCGAGTTGTCGAGTTCAGGTTCCGTGCATCCCGATCCCCCCAAACGAACAACCCCGCTTGCGCGGGGCTGCTCGATGAGGGTGGTGCCCTGCCTGCGGGCAGGGGCGTGCGCCGGTCAGCGCACTAGGCTGTGGGCCACGTCGCTCCAGGGGCTGCTGCCCTTGGTGCCGGTGGCGCGCACACGGAACCAATGCTCCCTGGCGCTCTCCAGGCCTTTGAGCACGTGCCGGATGCGGGTGGTCTCGCCCACATCCTTCCAGGCCTCGGCATCATCCGGTGATGTACCGTTGTGCTGGAGCACGTAAAGGCTGGCGCCCGGGGTGGTGGCCCAGTCGAGGAGCACCTCCCCCTTGTGGTCACGGATCCTCGCGCGCAGCTTCAGCGGCCGGGGGATCTCCGTCAACGGGTTGCGCACGGAGCGCACGAAGAAGCCGGCGTCCTGGATCAGGACCTCATCGCCACCGGCGATGCTGGAGACGCGGTCCGCGAGCTTGTTCAGCTCGGCGAAGAGCTCCTGCTGTGCGGCCCGGCGACGGGCGATCGCGGTGCGGCCGCCGTCCGCAGCGGCGGTGATGGCCTGCTCCAGCGCCTCGCGCTTGGCGATCACCACCAGGATGATCGCGGCGAGTTCGGTGAAGGCCGGGTGGCCGGTCAGCCGCTGCTCGATGAAAAGGCTGCGGGCCACCAACGCGAGGGGCGACAGCCGGGAAAAACGTTTGACTAGCGTTGCCATGGGAAACCTATGTATTGCGCGGTCCAGGGGTTTACTGGATACCGCAGAGAAAAGAAGGGAACGGGTCGCCGATGGACCGCTGCCTCATGCTGGGGCAGGGGTCAGGGTCCGTTCGGTTCCCGCAGCCGTTCCGCGATGAGCGATCATCACTGGACAGCGGCGTTCACCGGTGCATGGGGCGACCGATGCGGTGCACTTGGGGCGGTGCCCTGGCCCCCACAAATGGGGAGGGTCACACGCTCAGCGAACGGACCAAAAGGCGGAGCGCCCGGGAGGTGGGCGCGCGATGCAGGCGCAGCCCACCGCACGGCCGGGCAGGGGAAGTGAGCCGGGAACCGCATGCCGCGCCGCGGACGCGATCAGGCCCAGCAGCCGCCGCGTGAACACGAACAGGAACGCCAGCAAGTGCCGCGGGAGCACGGGAAACGGCCGATAAGATCCAATGGAGACCAGCCCCTCGATCCACAACGCACGGGGCGCGTAGCGCTCGAAGTCGACCAAGCCCACCTCCACCATGTGGTCCGGGATGGTCCCGATGGTAAAATGGGCGTCGAATTCCTTGAGCCGTGCTTCGCGCTCCGCCTTCGAGGGCCACACCACCCTGCGGACCCAGGAAGCCGATCGACCCCCTGCGTCCAGAACGGCGACCGCCAGCGCAACGAACCACCCCTTGACCCGGAACGCCCTCGACCGGTCGCGTGCTCCGAAACCGGGCACGCCGAACTGGTCCTCACCGGCGAAGGACCCATCGCCCGGACCTGCGGACCGTTGCATTGTGTTGGACGTCACCCGAGGACGGTCATCCATCCCTTCCGCTTGGTTCGCCGTCATCGCGCAGGGGACAGCGGACGTTGCGGTTGGGTTCGCCGACACGGCGAGCGGGTCAGGTGACTTTTCCGCAGGGTTCGGCGATAAGGCGGAGGGATCAGCGGACCGTGCGGCCGGGTTTGCCATCATCGCGCCCAGGTCGTCCGTCACGGCCCCTGTATTCACCGACATGGCGGCCGTGCCGGGTGGCATAGGCCCTGAGTTCGGCGACATGTGAGAAAGGTCAGCGCACCGAGCGGCCGGTCGCGCTTGGGCGCCACCCCGGTCGTCGGAGGCTGCACCAAGGCCCGAGCCCACGACTGACGCGGGTTCCAGCGGCACCGAAGGGTCGGGGACACCCGCTCCACGGCGGCGTCGCTGACCGACGAACCGAGCGACCAGACCGGTCCAACCGGACCCACGTGACACCTCCCGCGTGGGGGCGGTGGCGTGGGGTCGGGCGTGGCGGCGGATGCGCATGGGATGCGTGGGCGCTTGGACGGACGCACAAAGCAGGAGTCGTCCCCTCGGCCTTCCGACGATCGCTCGGATCAAGATGTTGACGATCGATCGTGTGTTGCGCGGGGCATCCAAAGCGGATGAGGGTGGCGGCACCGAGGGATCAGCGGCCCTGGTCTTCAGGACCAGGAGCACACCTCCGAGGTTGAAGGCCTTCGCTCAGGGGCCGTAACCCGTGGACCGCGCTCCACGCACGGTTCAAAGGGGCCGCGAAGGTATACTTATTATATCTTTAGTATATTGCGGGCATGGACGAACCGCTCGCCGCACCGGCCCCGCTTGCCGGTGCCCCCCACCCCACCCCGACCCAGGCAGAGGAGCGCATCGCGGCGTTCACGCTCACCGAACTGTTGATCGCCTTGGTGATCGTGGGCATCCTGGTGTACCTGGCGTTGCCGGACTACAGCCAGGTGGTGGCGCAGGCGAAAGCCACCGAGGCCAAGCTGCAACTGGAGCACCTGCACAGCCTGCAGACCACCCACTACTACGAACGCAGCCAATATGCAGGCGACCTGGGGGCCTTGGGGTTCAGGCAGCAGAAGCTGGTGAGCGACGGCGGTACGGCGAACTACCGGATCGAACTGGTGAACGCCGGTCCGCGCACCTATATGGCCAGGGCCACGGCCGTGGCCGACTTCGACCAGGACGGCCAGTACAACGTGTGGGAGATCGACCACGACAAAGCCCTGCGGGAGGTGATCCCCGATTGACCATGCTGGCGGTGAAGGGGCTGACCGTGCTGGTGCTGTTGCTGGTGTGCTGGGAGGACCTGCGCCACCGGGCCGTGCACTGGTCGCTGTTCCCCTTGGCGGGGCTGCTGTTGGGCGCCCCGGCCTATCTGGGGCGCTCACACGCGGCCTGGCTGGCCGACCTGGGCATGAACGCCCTGTTCCTGCTGGTGCAGGCCACGGCCCTGATGGCCTGGACTGCGTTGCGGCATGGGCGATGGACCAACCCCTTGGGCCGGATGATCGGCGTGGGCGATGTGCTCTTCCTGGCCGCGATCGTGCCCGGGCTCTCCTTCGACCACTTCGCACCCTACTACGTGAGCGGGTTGGTGCTGTGCCTGGTGCTGCACCTCGCCGTGCTGCGCCATTGGCCCGGCCAGCCGCGCAGCGTGCCCACAGCGGGCCTGCTGGCAGCCTACCTGGCCTGCTGGGTGGTGATGGAACAACTGGGCCGCATGCCCCCGCTGCATCAGGGTGAACGAGCGATGGCCTTCTGGCATGGATGAGGCGCTGCTCACCGATGCGGCCACCCGCAACGTGCTGACCCCGGAGCAGGCGTGGCACTACCGCGTGGTGCCGCAGCACCTGGGACCGGAGGGCTGCACCCTGCTCTGCGCGAGCGGCGCCGACGAGGGCGTGCGCCTGGAGCTGGAGGTGCTGCTGGGGATGTGTGTGACCTTGGAGCCGGCCGAAGCGGGCGTGGTGGAGCGGGCCCTGGCCACCCATTACCGGCGGGTGGAGCGACCGGGGCGGCGGGTGGACCTGAGCGCGCGCACGGCCGAACACCTGCTCCATGATCTGGTGCAGGAAGCCCGCGACCTGGGCAGCAGCGATGTGCATGCCGAGGTGTATGAGCGGGAGGCACGCGTGCGCATCCGCATCGACGGGCTGCTCGTGGAGCGGTACCGCTACCCGGCCGCCGACCACCCCGCCCTGGTGAACCGGGTGAAGGTGCAGGCCGGGCTGGACATCAGCGAGAAGCGCCTGCCACAGGACGGCCGCATGGTGCTGGACCGGGACGGGCGGCGCACCGATGTGCGGGTGAGCGTGCTCCCCACCCTGCACGGCGAGAAGGTGGTGCTGCGCCTGCTGGGGCAGGATGCCGGCGACCTGAACCTGGGGGATCTGGGCATGGACGCACGGCAGCTGGAGGACTACCGCGCTGGGATCGCGCGGCCGCACGGCCTGGTGCTGATCAGCGGCCCCACGGGATCGGGCAAGACCACCACGCTCTATGCCACGCTGAAGGAACTGAACGCGGTGCGCCGCAACATCGTGACCGTGGAGGACCCGGTGGAGTACACCTTGGAGGGGATCAACCAGGTGCCGCTGCGCGAGGGCATCGGGCTGGGCTTCACGCAGGCGCTTCGGAGCTTCCTGCGGCAGGACCCGGACGTGATCATGCTGGGCGAGGTGCGCGATGCGGAAACAGCGCAGATGGCGGTGCGCGCGGCCCTCACGGGCCACTTGGTGCTGAGCACCGTGCACACCAACTCGGCCTGGGGCACGGTGGGCCGCCTGATGGACATGGGGGTGCCGCCCTACCTGTTGGCGGCCACCTTGAACACCTCGGTGGCACAGCGCCTGGTGCGCACCTTGTGCACCACCTGTGCGCGGCCCGAGCCCTGGCCGACCGGTGCAGTGCGTCCGGCGCCTTCGGAGGCCCTGCCGGGCACACATCATGTGCCGGTGGGCTGTCCCGCATGCCATTACACGGGATACCGCGGGCGACAAGCCTTGTACGAAGTGGTGGCCATGGATACCGATCGTGCCGAACAGGTGCGTCGGGGGGTCACCGATGACCAGGCGGCGCTCGCCGGGCGGCCCGTGCGGCGCCTGGCCGACAGCGCTTGGGCCCTTTTGCGCAGCGGTCGGACCAGCCTGGAGGAAGCCCATCCGATCCTGACCAGCGCATGAGGACCTGGCTGTTGCTGCTCGCGTTGTGGGGCCTGGCATGCACCGGAGCTGCACAGGACCGCTACCAGCGGATCGCGGAGATGCTGGAGGCCGCGGAGGTGGACCACCCCGGCCTGGAGGGCGCCGTGGAGATGAGCGTGAGCGGCACCGACCTGGGCGAGTTCGTGCGGGCCCTGGGGTTGAGCCACGGCCTGAACCTGAGCGTGGACCCCGCGGTGAAAGGCGAAGTGGTGAACGCGTTCCAGAACGCCCGGGTGAGCGACGTGCTGCTCTACCTGTGCAAGCAATACGACCTCGAGCTGGAGCTGATCGGCAGCATCATCGCCCTGCGGCCGCACGTGGCCGAGGCCCCGCCACCGCCCGCACCGACCTGGCGGCCACCGGTGGTGGTGTTCGCGGCCGATAGTGGCTGGATCGACCTGGACCTGAAAGGCGACAGCCTGGGTGCGGTGGCCCGGGCGATCACGCTGGCCACCGGCACCAACGTGGTGCTCGCCCCCGGGCTGGACGACCGGCCGGTGCGCGCCTTTCTGCGGCGGACCAGCTTGGCCGGTGCACTGGACAAGCTGGCTTTCGCCAATGGCCTGTTGGTGGAGCGTGGCAGCGATGGCACCTTCCTGCTTCGTGCGCAGGCGGCCGAGCCCACCAAGGCGGGCGAGCGCGGCTCACGCGGTGCACAGACCGGCGGTGGCAGCGGTGGTGAACTGGAGCTCGGTGTGCTGCCGGACGGCCTGCTGTCCGTCCACGCGCGACAGGCCCCCATCGCCCAGGTGATCGAGCAGGCCTCGGCCATGCTGGACAAGGACTACTTCTTCTATGATGGCGTGGAGGGCACGGCCACCCTGCACATGGACCGGGTGAGCTACGAGGACCTGCTCACGGGTCTGCTGCGCGGCACGGCCCTTACGCATCATGTGAACGAAGGCGTGCACCTCGTGGGACGACGCGACCTGGAAGGGCTGCGACGCACCGAACTGGTGCGGCTCCTCAACCGGCCGGTGAAGGACCTGAGCAACACCATACCGGAGGCGATGCGCAAGGACGTCACCCTGCATGAGTTCGTGGAGCTCAACGGCATCATCGTGAGCGGCGACGCCCATCGCATCGACGAGATCAAGGGGTTGCTGCGTGGGCTGGACCAGGCGGTGCCGGTGGTGATGATCGAGGTGATGATCGTGGACGTGAACCGCTCGCGCACGGTGAGCGGTGGTATCCAGATGGGCGTGGGCGAACCGCCCGAGCAGAGCGGAGGCACCCTCCTGCCCGGCATTGATTACACCTTGAACGCCGGCACCATCAACAACCTGATCCAAAGCTTCAACGGGTTCGGGCTCTTCAACCTGGGCAACGTCACCCCGTCCTTCTATGTGGGCATTCGCGCTTTGGAGGCCGACGGTGTGCTGCGCATGCGGTCCACACCGCAGCTGAGCACCTTGAACGGGCACGAAGCCACGCTGAGCATCGGCGAGACGGAGTTCTACCTGGAGGTGCGCAATGACCTCATCGGCACGCAGAACCCGACGGTGAGCACCTCGCAGATCTACAAGCCCATCAATGCCGACCTGTCGCTGCGCATCCTGCCGATGGTGAGCAGTGACGACCTGGTGACCTTGGAGATCGAGGTGAACCAGAGCAACTTCACGCAACGCATCGCGGCGACGGCCCCCCCGGGCTCGGTGGAGCGCAAGTTCAGCAGCATCGTGCGGGTGCGCGACCGCGACATGATCGTGCTGGGCGGGCTGGAGGAAAAGGAGAACAGCCGCAGCGGCAACGGGCTACCGCTGCTCTCCCGCATCCCTGTGCTGAAGTGGATCTTCGGCAACCGCAGCTCGAAGCGCGGCCGCAGCAAGCTCACCATCTTCATCCGGCCCACCATCATCCTGTGAGGCATGGACAAAGGCGGGCCATATGTGGGTGCGGGTCATGTCCTGGGGGTGTCGGTGCAGACCGGCACAGGCGGGCCCGTGCACCGGTGGGTGCATCTGGTCCGCGGCCGACGCGCCGTGCACCTGCGTGGGCATGGTGAGGCCGCGAACGCCCAGGAGCTCATCCGGCAGGTGGGCACCCGGATCCCCATGGCGTTGTGCATCGACCATGAGCGGTGCGTACACCGGGTGGTGCCCGCCGAAGGGAGCGCCGAGGACCAAGTGCGACGCGCATTCGCCGGAGCGAACGTGGCTGAGGTGTGCGTCAGCCTTCGCGTGCTGGAGGGCAGCACCGGATGCAGCATGATGCGGCGCGCTGAAGCCGTGGCCATCGTGAAGGCCTTGGCCGACGCCGGCACCCGGGTGGTGGATCTGCGCATCGGTCCCTGGGACCTGCTCTCCTTGAAGGCGCTGCTGCCGGAGGGCTCCGGTCCCGGGGCCTCCGCAGACACCTGGGTGGGGCTCCGCGACGGCGCACTGGTGCTGGAACGCAACGCGGTCGGGCCCGACCGGTCGCTCGACCTGGGGGGCGATCGGCTGCCGGCGGCGCATGCCCTGGCCTTCGCCAGCGCATGGTGCTGGCTTTTCCCAGGACCGGGTCGGACGATGATGCATGAGGACCTCTTGGCCGGGGCGCGGTCCGAGGAGCGTGCACGGCTGTGGTACGAACGCGCGCTGCTCGCCGGGCTGGCTATGATCCTGGTCTTGGTCGCCTTCGAGGCCGGCCTGGCCCATCGGGTGGACCGGGAAAAGGCCGTGGAGGATGGGGCGGTGCAACGGCTGGCGGACCTTCGGGCCGCCGTGGAGGACGCCCGAGCCGAGCTGGCCGCCGGCCAGGCGTTGGCCGAGGCCATGGGGGCACATGAGGCCGGGCGCTTGGCCGCCCGGGCCGCGGCCATCGCCCAGCTCACGCCACCTTCGATCCGATTGGACCGGTTGGCGGTGGATCCCGTGCGGGGCGCACCCGTGCAGAAGGAGCCGCTGGAGGTGGAACGCGGTGTGGTGCGCATCCATGGCCGCTGTGCCGATGCCGCGCTGCTGAACAGCTGGATGGACAGTCTGCGCTCACGACCTCATGCAGGCACGGTGCGCCTCCTGGGGTATCGCCCGGCGACGGACGACGGCGGGCCGGAGTTCGAACTGGAGATCGGACCATGAAACGCCGTGGACCGCTCGCCTTCGACCAGCGCCGAAAGCTGCAGGTGCTCCTGCTGGTGATGGGGCTGGTGGTGGCGTTGCTCGTGCACCGAAAGGTGCTGCCCACCATGCATCGATGGGCGGAGCTGCGGAACACGGCGGCCGGCGAACGCAGCGAGGAGGACCTGGCGGCCGAACTGCGCAGCCTGCGGACCTCGCTGGACCGGATGGAACAGGTCTTCGGCCCTGGACAGCACGGGCAGGACCGCTGGGCCATGGTCCTGACGCGCACCGCTCAACTCCTCCAACAGCGCCAAGGGAGCCTGCACGAAGTGCACAGCGAGCACCAGGAGGAAGTGGAGGGCCGCATGATCCATACCCTGCCGCTCGTCCTCACCGGCCGCGCGGACGTCCTGCTCACCTGCGCGGATGCCTTGGAGCGGGAGCTGCCGGGCGTGCGGTTGGTGTCGATCGACCTGTGCGCCGAACAACGACCGCCCGCCCGCGACCGGGCCCTCTACGCCACCCTCACCTTCCGCACCATCCAGCCATGAAGCATCCACTGCCCTCCATCCTCCTGCTCCTGCTCCTGACCGGTTGCAGCGACATCATCGAAGAGGACCTCGCCGACCTGACGGTGAGCTTGCTGACACCGCAGGACCGGGACACGGTGTCCACGAACGTGGTCGAGTTCCGGTGGTCGGACGTCCCCGATGCGGAGACCTACCGCCTGCAGATCGCCACGCCGGACCTGGTGGCCCCCGAGCTGTTCCTCACGGACTCGGTCGTGAGCGCACCATCGATCACGTTCGCCATGGCCCCCGGGGCCTATGAATGGCGGGTGCGGGCGCAGAACTCCAGCAGCCATACGGAATACGCCGTCCGCCGTTTGGTGGTGGTGGCGGCCACCTCCTTGGAGGACCTGACGCCCATCCTGATCGCGCCAGCGGCCAACGCACATCTCATGGACGCGGACGTGGACCTCGCGTGGGAGCCCTTGCCAGGGGCCCAGGATCACCGCTTGGAGGTGCGTGAGACGGATCAGAACGGCCCCTTGGTGTTGGTGCAGGTGATCACAGGTGGTAGCGCGACCCTCAGCGCCTGGCCTGAGGGCAGCTACGTCTGGGGCGTTCAGGGCCAGAACAGCAACTCGGTCTCGGCGTTCAGCTATCGCGCGTTCACCGTGGACCGTACACCGCCCGCCGCACCCTTGCTGATCGCACCTGCGAACAACGCCAGCCTGCCGAACACGACGTTCACCTTCCAATGGCAGAGCGGCACGGACCTGAACGGAACGGAGGACACCCTGTTCGTGACCGATGCGAACCAGGTGGAGGTGCGGCGGATCGGAGTGGCCGCCACGAGCTGGCCGGATTCGCTGGGCACAGGCACGTACCAATGGAGCGTCCGCACCACCGACGAAGCGGGCAACGGCACCACCAGCACCCTGCGCACGCTCACCATCCAATGAACCGAAAGGTCCTGCGCGCGATCCTGTTCACCCTGGCCGCGGCGGTCTGGGGGGCGGTGATGGTGAAGGCGTTCGTACGACGACCGGCCACCGAGCACACCGAAGCGCGAAGCGAGGCAGGCGCACAAGCGATGGGGCTGAGACCGGAAGCACCGGCGCTGGACCTGAAGTGGGCCCGTGATCCCTTTCTGGACCATCACCCGGGTGGCGGTCGCACGCCGTTGACACGAACCGGCCAGGCAACGGTGCCCCCTCAGCGGCCTCGCCCGCCGGCGAGCGCTGCGGCGCCCGTCCAGGTGGACTGGCCGGCCATGGACTATGTGGGCCGGATCAGCGGTGCCGGCGGCGAAAGCAGGCCGGTGGCCTTGTTCCAGGTGAACGGACGGGACATGGCCATCCGCACAGGCGACCACTGGCGAGGCATCCAGGTGATGGCTGTGCATGCGGACAGCGTGGTCCTTCGACAAGGCACCCACACCCGGTCGTTGTTGCGCGGGCACAAGCGATCCGAGCGCGGTGTCGAGAAAGCGGATGGGGAGAACAGGATGCGCTGAGCCAGGAACGCTCACATGGTGGTGCTCAGTTTGAACATCGGTAGATACATCGCCACGAGCACGGTGCCCACGAGCAGGGCGATGATGAGGATGGTGACGGGTTCCAGCACGCTGCCCAACATCGTGGTGCGGTGCTTCACGTCGGCCGCGTAGCGCTCGGCCAGGCGACCGAACATGCGATCGAGCTGCTTCACCTCCTCGGCCACACCGATCATCGCCACCATGTCCGCATCGAACGCAGGATGTGCGGACATGGCCTGGCGGAGCGAACTGCCCGCGATCACCCGACCCCTGACGTCGGACAGGGCTTCGCGAGATCGTGCTGTTCCAGCCATGCCTTCGGCCAGGAACAGCGCCCGGTCCAGGGGGGTGCCTGCCCGAAGGAGGAAGGCCATGGCGGAGCAGAACCGGGCAAGGCCAGCCTTGCGGGACAGGGGCCCCAGGACGGGCATACGATCCAAGGTCCCTTCCTTCCAGCGGCGGAACGGCGCGTGCCGGTCCAAGCGGGCCACGCCCAACGACAACAGCACGAGACCGCCGAGAAGCACAGGCCAGGCCGAACGCAGTACCTGGGATACGAGCAGCACACCGGCCGTCAGCGCCGGGAGCTCGGCCCCTGACCGGGCGAAGACCTCCGCGAACATGGGCACCACCACGTTCATCATGAAAAGGACCACCACCATGGTCACGGCAAGCACGAAGAGCGGATAAGCGAAGGCCTGCCGCACCAACCGGCGCAACGCGATACGTTCCGCGTGGTGATCGGCCAGCTGCAGCAGGATGTCGCCCAAACGGCCGCTCTCCTCGCCAACGCGCACCGCGTGCTCTTCGTGGGCGGAGAACACCCCGGCCTCCGACATGGCCGCGCTGAGCGTGATGCCCGACAGCACAGCCTCGCGCACCTGTCTCAGGGCCTCCACCGATCGGCCTTGAGCTTGGGCCTCGACCAGGAGATCGAGCATGGTGCGGGGGTCCACGCCGGCCACCACCAGCAGATGCATATCACGGAACAACCGCTCTTTACGGATGTCCGTCCATGCGGTATGGTCCATCCGGGCAATGAGCTTGCGAACGGACCAGGATGCCGTTCCGTGGTGGGAGCCGGAACCTCCTTGAGCGGGCGTTGCGGGGACGGGGATCGGCATGTTACCGCAACAGCGAGTGATAGGCCCGAGCGGGGGATCGCGGGATCCGAAGCGCAAGTGGAATGGGCTGACCGGCCCGAAGGGAAGCCCCCCTCCAGAGCACCGGCAAGGACAGCCGCTCGCCGGCCAGGACGACCTTCATCCCGTCCAACCCATGGATGAGCGTGTCGGTGGGGCCATCCGGTGCGTGCCGGACGAGCGCACCCTGCACCAGGCCGTAGTGGACGACCTTCGCGGCGACACGCACATTCAGTCCATCCTCCAAGACCTGGACGGAACGGGCTGCATCATTCAGATCGGTGGCCCACGCCGTCAACAGCGACAGGCGTTCATCCAGTTGTTCGCTACGATCGCCCATCCCGGTGCGTTGTTCACCGAGATAGCCGATCACCAGGCTGCTCATCGCCGCCACGATGGCCAACATCACCAGCGCAAGCAGCGCCTCCAGAAGGGTGAACGAAGGCGTCCTGTTCATGGTCGGTCGATGATCACTTCGCGGAGGAGGACCTCGGTGTCGCCATGGCTGATGCGGATGTGAAGGAGATGATGATGGCCGTCCACAGGAACGGACACATGGTCAACGTGCAGGCCTGAACGGGCAGGGATGTTCCTGTGGCCCTGCGGTTCCCAATGGGCGATGAGCTCTTCGCTCAGGTCCCATGCGACGAGCCGGACCCAGGCCCGGTCGGCCTCCCTCACCCTGAACTGAACGGCCAGTGCAGTGGAGAGCACGGCGGCCAGCAGCCCGAGGGCGATCACGGCTTCGAGCAGGCTGGAGGCGGGCAAGCGGTCCATCGGTCAAGGGATCACGGACCAGGTGAGCAGGCATGGTTCCCGATCGGTCCCCAACGTGCCCGCTGAAACGAGCGTGGTCCTGGCGGGGCCGATCTCACCGTCCAGGAGGTGATCGCCAAAGAGCGACCCATCGGTGCGTACGCACAAGGACCCGACGATCGCCCGACCGTGGACCAGGCCTCGGATGTCGGCGGCCCCTTGGGCGAACAACTCACCGTCAAGGACGGCACCCCTTTCCAGGACGACGAGTGGCTCCGACTTTCCGCGGATGGACCCGTCCAGCGCCAGCACAGTGCCCTGGACCTGCGCCCCTGAGGCGATGACGATGGGGGCGACCCGCGCATCCTGAGGCCCACGGACCGTGCATAAGGCCGATGGGAATTCGAGCACGGCCGCGCTGTCCACCCGGATGCCCCGATCGGCGAAGCACTGTACGCTGCCGCGAACGCCGCCCAGAAGTCGGATGAACGGCGCTCTGATGATGGCGTTCCGCAGGGCACAGGCCGGCCCGATGACCAGGGTATCCCGGGACATGATGACCACCTGCTGAGCGAGGCCGGGGTCGTTGAGATGACCAGCAGCGGTCGTGTGACCCGCAGAGGCGTGGTCGAGTTCGTCCATCACATGGCGTACACGCCGATGCACATCGGCGTTGATGACGGTGATCTGATGCTCGGAGGAACTGTGTACGACCGCATCGATGAGCCGATGGCCCGTGAGCGGCTTCCCGGCGATGTGCCCTCGACGTACCTCGGCCCTGGGCACGAACGCACGGCCATGGACGCGGGCATCGCCGCACATGTGCAGGAGGCCCGCCCGACGATCGATGTGGAGCGTCGCCATGGTGTCCAAGTACCTCCCTCGAAGACCTGTGGCCTTCACGGTCCGGTCCGCGTGCGTCGCGGTGGCGCTCACCGCCTCGAACAGCCCCCACGGCTCGACCTGGACCTCCACCGTCCGTTGCCCCGACCGGAACGGGTCGAGCCTGCCGCTCCACGCGGGCGCTGCAGCGGTCAATGGCGGTGCGGTATGCAAGGCGGCAAGTGCGAGGTCCCGAGCATGCTCCATGGCAAGGACACGGGACACGCGCAGGTTCTGGTGATGGTCGAGCAGGACGATGGAACTGGATACGGACCCGATCAAGACAGCGACCGTGACCGCGTAGAACATCGCCGAGGCCCTCACCCGCTTCATGGATCGGAAGGTTTCCGATCCCGCGATCCCCGCTTCTTCGCTGGTGTGGCCTTTTCCGGTGTCTTGCCATGTACCGCGGCCCTTGGGGTCCGGGCACTATCGGCTTCCTGCCTGCGGAAGGGCCAGTACCATTTCACGTTCTGTTCCTTGCCCGATGGAACCGCGTCATGAGGCTTGATGTGGCGGTCGAAGCGCTGAGGACGTGAATGGGCGTTCACCGGGAACACCGTGTCCCGGCACACCCCGTGCCGCCAGTGCATGGCAAGGACGAGGTTACCCTGCTCATCCCAGGACCGCCATTCGCCATGCCTTAACCCGTGGAAATGATCGCCCAGTTCGCGCAACCGGCCATCGGCGTCGAACGCGCGATAGGGACCGTGGAGCAGGTCGCCCGCAGCACCGCCCTGTGTGGCGTGGATCCGATGACCGGAAACCCAGTAGTAGACCTTGTCGGTCGCGCGAACCGAACGCGGGCCCGGTTCCTCCGTGGAGAACTCCACGTAACCATCGGGTGTGCCTATCCGGCGTGCATCACTCGAAAAAGGCCGAGATCCGGTGCAAGCACCAAGTACCAGGAACCCGAGCAGGCCAGTGGCGATAACGGACCTCACCCCGGCAAGGTACTACATATTCATTAAGCACCGCCCACCACCGGCGAGGTCCTGCGCGTGATGGTGCTGCGCTAGGACAGTTCCTTCAGCGTGTTCCGGATCTGCAGAAAGTGCCGGTCCTGGTGCGCGATGGGGAAGCGGAAGGCGTCGCCGGCCTTGAAGCGCAGGATGGGACCCAGGGTGCTGGTGATGCGTTCGCCATCGATCCCGCGGGTGCGGGCGCGTTCGAGCAACCCGTGCAGGCCATGGAGCATGGCGGTACAACGATCGATCGCCGCCAGGCCTTGGGTGTGGGCCGTGCGCGGCTCGAAGGCGAAGAGGGTGCGCATGCGCCAGCCGATGCGGCCGTCGGCGCCGGGCTGCATGGCCTGCGTGGCGAGCTGTCCCCAGCGGCCGGGCGTGAAGGTGGGTGCGAAGCGCAGGCCGTTGCGGGCGTTGGCGTAGCAGGCATCGAGCCGGCGGTGGTAGACCCCGCTGCTGAGGTTGATGTGCTCCACCACCTCCAGCACGCTCCACCGCTTGGGGGCCGGGCGGCGGGTGAGCGTGGTCAGCGGCAGGGTGCGCAGGGACTCGAGCTGGGCGCGCTGATCGCGCAGCCGTTCCTGCAGGTGGTCGATGAGGGCGAGGGTGTTCAGGGCGTCCATCGGGGGCAAAGCTCCAGCGCGGTCGCAGGCCGGCCGCTTGACGTGGATCAAGAACGCGAAGTAGCTACAATGTAATTACATTTGGGCATGCGGATCGACATCATCGCCATCGGGAACTCGAAGGGCATCCGGTTGAGCAAAGCCTTGCTGCAGCGCTACGAGCTGACCGACGAGGTGGAGTTGGTCCTGAACGAGGACCACATCGTGTTGAAGCCGACGAAAGGTCCACGGCATGGCTGGGATCGGGCGTTCAAGCGGATGGCGGAACGCGGTGATGATGCGCCGTTGCTGCCGGATGTGTTCGCCGATGAGGACATCGCATGAAGGTCCCTGAACCGTATGCGATCGTGCTGGTGAACCTGGAGCCCACGATCGGCAGCGAGATCCGCAAGACCCGGCCTTGCGTGGTGGTATCACCGCGGGAGATGAACGAGCACCTGCGTACCGTGGTGGTGGTGCCGGTGACCAGTGCGGGCAAGGGCTATCCCACACGCGTGCCGATCGCACATCCGAAAGTGACGGGATCCATGGCGATCGATCAGATCCGAACGATCGACACCCGGCGGATCATCCGCGTGCTCGGCAAGCTCGCACCACGGGAGATCACCCGGTGCAAAGCCGTGCTGCGGGAGGCGTTCGTTGACTGAACCCTCACCGCACCCGGGCCCTCAATCGGCTGAAGGTCTCGGGGGTCATGCGCAGGTAGCTGGCGATGTCCTTCTGGGCCACCAACTGCAACAGGTGCGGGCTGCGGGCGATCAGCTTGCGGTAGCGCGCCTCGGCATCGAGGGTGAGCTGTTCGATCTCGCGCGTGGCGCGCCCGATGAGCAGTTCCTCGAGGATGAGCCGTCCCCAGCGGTCCATGGCGGGCACGGTGTCGTACAGGGCGTAGAGGGCCTCGCGCCGGATGGACCACAGGCGGCTGTCGGTGACGGCCTGCACCGCGAACCGGCTCGGTGTGCGGGTGACGAAGGAGTCGTACACGCCGCTCCAACTGCCATCGTAGGCGAAGCCCACGCACACCTCCGCGCCGTCATGTTCCATGAACAAGCGCTGGACACCCTGCTCCACGATGCTGAACCAGGGCTCCACGTCGCCGGTGCGGGTGATGAAGGCGCCCTTGAGGAAGTCGCGCGGCCGCCAATGCGGCTCAACCAGCGCCCATTCGGCGTCAGTGAGCTTGACATACCGATCGATGGTGCGGCGCACAAGGGACATGGGGGCAAAGATGCGGGTGTGAGGACGTAGGCCACCGGCCGCAAGCCACAAGCCGCTCACTTGGAGCCACAGCCCGTGAGCTGGGAGCTGGTGGCCGGTGGCTGGTGGCTGGTGGCCGGTGGCTGGTGGCTGGAAGCTGGGGGCCGTTGGTGCAACGTTGAACGAATGGTGCCTGTCACGATAAACTTGTGCGATGGGACAACGGGGCAAGGCGACGCCGGAGACCTGCACGCTGGTGCGGATCCTGGGCGAATCGGTGCGGCCGGGAGAGCGGCGCACGCTCGACCTGCAGGTGGCGCGCCTGGTGACGCGCACGCCGGTGGAGATCCCCGTGGTGGTGCAGCGCGGTCCGCAGGAGGGCCCGGTGCTGCTGCTGCTGGCGGGTGTGCACGGCGACGAGATCAACGGCATCGAGACGGTGCGGCTGGTGATGGACGAGCTGAAGGTGCGTCCGCTGGAGCGCGGCACCTTGATCGCGATCCCCATCCTGAACGTGTTCGGCTTCCTGGCGATGAAGCGGGAGCTGCCGGACGGGCGCGACCTGAACCGCTTCTTCCCCGGCTCGGCGAACGGGTCGCTGGCCAGCCGTCTGGCGCATGCGTTGGTCACCGAGGTGCTGCCGGCGGTGGACGTCACCATCGACCTGCACAGCGGGGCGGACCAGCGCCACAACCATCCGCACCTGCGCTACACCGAGGGTGACGAGCGGTCGCTGGCGCTGGCACATGCGTTCGATCCGCCGCTGCTGCTGAAGGCGGCCATCCGCCCGAAGAGCATCCGCGAGCACCTGTTGAAGCAACGCAAGGCCTACGTGCTCTTCGAGGGCGGCAAGGCGCGCAGCCTGGACGAGGACGCCGTGCGCGTGGCGCTGCGCGGCATCACGCGGGTGATGGAGCACCTCGGCCTGTGGTCAGGTCCCAGCGATCGGGCGCGCGGTCCGGTGCATCTGTCGCAGAGCCGGTGGGTGCGTGCCCCCATGGCCGGGATCTTTCATGCCACGGCGGAGAACGGTTCGCACGTGGCGCGGGGCATGGTGCTGGGCTTCATCACCGACCCCTACGGCGAGCAGGTGCGGCATGTGAAGAGCCCGATCGAGGGCTACATCCTGTGCGTGAACACGAGCCCCGTGGTGAACCAGGGGGATGCGCTGATGCACATCGCCTACGACGCGCCCTGACGGCGCCTAGCGCACGCTGAAGCGCAACACCTGGGTGCTGTCACCGGATCCGATCCGCACGGCGTAGAGGCCGGCGGACCAGCCCCGGACCTCGAAGCGGACCGCTTGGTCCATGGTGCGCACGCCAGTGATGTGTCGGCCCGAAGCGTCGATCACCTCCACGTCCAGCGGAACGGTCGAGAACGGCAGCGTCACCCACAGCTCATCGCTGGCCGGCACCGGGCGCAGGCTGGCGGTGGCGGGCGCATCCGTGGAGCCGATGGCCGTCCAGAGGACGAAGAGGGGGGCGCTCGTGGCCGTGCAGCCTTCGGCGTCCGTGATGCTCACGGCGTAGTTGCCAGTGACGGTGACATCGTAGGTCTGTTGGTCGGCACCCGGGATCGGCTGACCGTCGAGCCACCACTGGTAGGCGTCCGCCGGGGAGCTCTCCAGCGTATTGCCCAGCTGGGAGATGGTGGGCGTGGCCACCGGGGGCAGCACCGAGAACACGAGCGGAGCGGAGGCACCGAAGCATCCGGCGCTGTTGACGCCCTCCACGGTGTAGCTGCCGGCGGTGCTCTGGAAGAAGGGGGCGTTCTGCAGGCCGCTGCTCCAGGTGTAGTCCACCAGGTCGGCCGGAGCGTTCACCAGCACGCTGTCGCCGGCGCAGATGGTGGTGTCCACCGCGAAGGTCATGTCCGGGCCGGCGGCGAGCAGGGCCGCGAAGGCGTCGAGCTTGCCGTGGCCGAAAAGCGTGTTGGGCGTGGTGCCGGTGAAGCCGTCCGCACGTGCGGACGTGATGAGCGCCTCCTTCACCTCGCTCCACGTGGCGGTGGGGCAGCGCTCGAAGAGCAGGGCCACCGTGCCGGTCACCACCGGCGAGGCGATCGACGTGCCGCCCCCGCGGATGTGGTAGCCGCCCACGTCGACCTTGAAGGGTTCGTTGGCGATGAGGAACTGCAGCCAGGCCAGCGGGGCGGCGCTGAGCGTGATGTCGCCCGTGGAGGCCAGGTCGGGCTTGATCCGCCCGTCGCGCGTGGGGCCGTTGCTGCTGCTGGGGCTGATCTCGCCCTCGGTGCCCGGGAAGGTCTGGAAGGTGTTCGTGTAGTCCGTGTAGGCCAGCTCGTTCTGGTAGTTGGCCACGGTGATCACCTTGTCGCTGCAGGCCCAGGCATCCACCGTGCGCTTCTCCGTGTCGGGGTAGCGGTAGGTGGGGTCGTTCTGCCCGTTGATGGGCGTGAGGTCGAAGATGATCCGCGAGGTGCCCAGCTCGTTGGCGCTCCACACGTCGAAGCGGCCCTGCCCGGTGGTGCTGAAGCGCCAGCGGTACTCGGCGGAATCGGGTTCCAGCACCAGCACGTCCATGCGGTATTGCCCGCCGCGCAGCTCGGCGAAGTACTCCACCGTGCCCAGGCGATGGCCCAGGTCCGAGACCAGGGTATCGGCCACCACCTGGCCGAGCATGTCCTGCACGCTGTGCCAGGGGCCATTGGCCCGGCGCAGGGTGTAGCCGGTGTTCCACTGGTCCGCACCGAGGGTGAAGCGCACATTCTCAAAGTCCGCCGTATCGGCCCACAGCTCGAAGTAGGCGGCGGGTGCGCCGAAGCCGCTGGTGTAGTTGGTGAGGAAGAGGGTGTGTGCGGTATCGGCCGTCACCGGGTAGCTGAGGTGGTAGTTGGGCAGGGTGCGGCTGTTGCCGGCGGCGCAGACCATGGCCCGGCCGGGCGCGGCGTCGAGCAGGCCGTCCACGATCAGCGAAGCGGCGTCGAGGCCGTCGTGGCTGCCGAAGTAGGTACCCAGGCTGGCGTTGATCACGGCGGGCCGGCCGAGGGCGGCGGCGTGGTCGAAGATGTACTGGACGGCGTCGGCGACGGCGGCCCGCCAGTTGGGGCGGCTGAAATCGCTGCTGACGATGATGAGGTCCGCGTCGGGGGCCACACCCATATGCCGGCCGTTGGCGCGCCCGTTGCCGGCGGCGGTACCGGCCACCGTGGTGCCGTGGCCGTAGAAGAAGAACTGGTCCTCCGCCGGGCATTGCCCCGCGTTGATGGCCGCGCTATCATAGGCCTGGCCGTAGCCGTAGGGCTGTGGTGCCAGCGCGAGGGAGTCGTTCAGCGTCTGGTCCCAGTAGTGCAGCACCCGGGTGTGGCCCAGGCTGTCCAGGAAGTCGGGGTGCAGCAGGTCGAGCCCGCTGTCGATGATGCCGATGATGGAGCCCGCTCCGGTGTAGCCCTGCAGCAGCGGCGGCAGGCCGGCGTGCACCTCGTTCACCCGGTTCTTCACGCGCATGCTGTCGTTCAGGGTGTAGCCGCGATCGAGGCTGAACTCGATGCCGTTCAGGGCTTCATGCCCGGCCAGCGCGCGCACGCGATCCACCGGCACGGTGACGCTGAGCACCTCGCGGGTGCCGGCCTTCACACGGCCGCCCACTTCGAGCACGGCGACGGCAAGGGTCGCTGCATCACCGCGCAGCAGCAGGTCCACTTCTGCACCGGGGCGATGCGGCTGGCGCAGGTGATGCTCAAGCTGAAGGCCGAAGGGCTGGGGACGCTGGGCGGACGCCGTGGCGGCGAAGGCCGTGGCGAGGAGCAGGACGAACGGAAAGCGCATGCGCAAAGCTAAACCGGCCGCAAGGCCAGCATGGCCGCATGGTCGGGCAAAGCGGACAGGAAACGAACAGCCCCTGTTGATCGATCGATGTGACAGGCGAAGTGGGTGCGGCCGTTGGTGACCAGCAGCACGGGCACCTGGAAGACGCTGTTGTAGCGGGCGGCCTGGTCGAAGGTGGCCTGGCGGATGGGTACGTTCGGCGCCTTGCACTCCACCACGGCCAGCGGGGCGCCGTCCGGGGCGTGCACCACGATGTCGGCGCGCCGGGGCATGCCGTTGAGCACCAGCCCGCGTTCCACGGTGATGAGGCCGGCGGGGCAGCCCAGGTCGTGGATGAGGTGGTTGAGGAAGTGCTGGCGCACCCATTCCTCGGGCGTGAGGGCCACCCACAGGCGGCGCACCGGGTCGAAGACCTGGGGACCCTGCGGGCCTTGTTTAGTTTTGACGCCGTGGTCCGGCAGATCGAGCCCGATCATCTTCACCTGACCCCACAAAAGTGCGCACCAAGCAGGAGATCGTCGAGAACTGGCTGCCCCGCTACACCGGGGTGGAGCTGGCGGAGTTCAGGCCGTACGTGCTGCTCACCAACTTCAACAACTACCTGGACATCTTCTGCCGGCAGACGGGGGCCGAGCTGCGTGGGCAGGGCCGTCCCATGCAGGTGGCCGTTGCGGAGGACATGGTGATGATCAACTTCGGCATGGGCAGCCCCACGGCGGCCACGGTGATGGACCTGCTGACGGCGATCAGCCCCAAAGCGGTGCTCTTCCTGGGCAAGTGCGGGGGCCTGAAGCGCAAGAACGAGCTCGGCGACCTGATCCTGCCCATCGCGGCCATCCGCGGCGAGGGCACCAGCAACGACTACATGCCGCCGGAAGTGCCGGCCCTGCCGAGCTTCATGATCCACCGGGCGGTGAGCGGCGTGATCCGCGACATGGACCTGGACTACTGGAGCGGCACGGTGTACACCACCAACCGCAGGGTGTGGGAGCACGACGAGGCCTTCAAGGAGCGGCTGCGCGAGGACCGCTGCATGGCGATCGACATGGAGACGGCCACGGTCTTCATCACGGGCTTCGCGAACGGCATCCCCACCGGTGCGCTGCTGCTGGTGAGCGACCAGCCGATGGTGCCCGAAGGCGTGAAGACCAGCAGCAGCGACGCCAAGGTCACTGCCGGCTTCGCCGAAACGCACGTCAAGGTGGGCGTGATGAGCCTGCGCGACATCATCAACGAGGGTCGATCGGTGAAACACCTCCGCTTCGAATGAGCGTGCTGGACGGCTTCAAGAAGGTGATGGCCGAGGTGCGCTCGGGCACCTTCCGCCCGGTGTACCTGCTGCACGGCGAGGAGCCCTTCTTCATCGACCGCGTGGCCGGCGAGATCGAGCGGTCCGCCGTGGAGGAGCACGCCCGCGACTTCGACCTGTCCGTGCTGTACGCCCGCGACTGCGATGCGGACCAGGTGAAGGACACCTGCCTGCGCTACCCCATGATGGGCGAACGCCAGCTGGTGGTGCTGCGCGAGGCCCAGGGCTGGCGCATCGACATGCTGGAGAAGCTGGAGCCCTATGTGCTGAAGCCCACGCCCACCACCGTGCTGGTGATCTGCTACAAGAACAAGAAGGTGGATGGCCGCAAGAGCTTCGTGAGGAGCGTGGGCAAGCACGGCGTGGTGTTCACCAGCGACCGCCTGAAGGACGAGCAGCTGCCCGACTGGGTGCAGCGCTATGTGACGCACCACAAGCGCCGCATCGCGCCGCGCGAGGCGCAGCTGCTGGCCGACCACCTGGGCGCCGACCTGGGCAAGGTCACGATGGAGGTGGAGAAGCTGTGCCTGGTGACCGAGGAGGGCGGCAGCATCACGGCGGACATCGTGCAGCGGTACGTGGGCATCAGCAAGGACCACAACATCTTCGAGCTGCAGAAGGCCATCGGGGCCCGCGACCGGGTGAAGGCCCTGGCCATCGCGCGGTATTATGGGCAGGACACCAAGGGCCATCCGCTGCCGGTGACGGTGGCCAGCCTGCACGGCTATTTCACGAAGCTGGTGCTGATGCACACCCTGGGCGAGCGGCCGGCCAAGGAACTGGCCGAGATGGCCAAGGTGCCTCCGTTCTTCCTGAACGAATACCGCACGGCGGCCCGCAACTACAGCCTGGAGCACCTGGTACGGGCGCAGCACCTGCTGCGCACCTGCGACCTGGCGAGCAAGGGGCTTGGTGGTGGTGGTGCCGACGAGGGCGAGCTGCTCACCGAACTGCTGGCCCAGGTGATCGACCGCTGAAGGCGCCGTTCCTCAAGCCGGCACCACCGTCCACCCCGGGGGCCATGCGCAGCCGGGGGATCCCGTTACCTTCGCCACCCTTCCCGCAAAGGGCATCGCGCATGATCCGTCGCCTCTCGTGGCTCCTGGTGGCCACCCTCCTCCCCGCCTCCCTCCTGCTCGCCCAGAACACCAGCACCATCCGGGGCTTCGTGTACGACCAGGACAACGGCGAGCCGGTGATCTTCACCAACGTGATGCTGAAGGGCAAGAGCCTGGGCGCCGCCACGGACGTCAACGGCTACTTCTCCATCAGCCGCATCCCGGCGGGCGACTACACCCTGATGGTGACCTCGCTGGGCTACGACACGCTCACCAAGGCCGTGAGCCTGGCCGCCGGGCAGATCATCACCGAGAAGCTCTTTGTGGTGAAGACCAAGGTGGAGCTGAAGACCTTCACCGTGACGGCCGAGAAGACCGAGGCGCAGACGCAGGTGCGCATGAGCGTCACCAAGCTGGACCCCAAGCAGATCGACCGCATCCCGGCCATCGGCGGCGAGGCCGACCTGGCGCAGTACCTGCAGGTGGTGCCTGGGGTCATCTTCACCGGCGACCAGGGCGGCCAGCTCTACGTGCGGGGCGGTTCCCCCATCATGAACAAGGTGATGCTGGACGGCATGGTGCTGTACAACCCCTTCCACAGCATCGGCCTGTTCAGCGTGTTCGACAACGACATCATCCGCAACGCGGACATCTACACGGCGGGCTTCAACGCCGAGCACGGCGGGCGGGTGAGCAGCGTGATGGACGTCACCACCCGGGATGGCAACAAGACGCGCCTGGCGGGCAAGGTGGGCGCCAGCACCTTCGCCGGCAAGCTGATGCTGGAGGGCCCGATGAAGAAGCAGAGCAAGCCGGGCTCGGGGTCCAGCTCCTTCCTGCTGAACGCGCGCCACAGCTACCTGGACCAGAGCAGCAAGGCCCTCTACACCTTCGTGGACACGGCGGGCCTGCCCTTCACCTTCACGGACCTGTACGGCAAGCTGAGCTTCAATGGCGCCAACGGCAGCAAGTTCAACCTGTTCGGCTTCAACTTCCGCGACGGGGTGAAGTACCGGCAGGTGAGCGACCTGCTGTGGAACAACTGGGGCGCGGGCACCAACTTCGTGCTGGTGCCGGCGGGCAGCGCGGTGCTGATCGACGGGGTGTTCAGCTTCAGCAACTACCGCATCGAGATGAAGGAGGGCGCCCTGCCCGCGCGCAGCAGCGAGATCAGCGGCTTCAACGGCGGCCTCAACTTCAAGTACTTCATCCGCGACGATGAGATCAAGTACGGCATCGAGCTGCTGGGCTTCCGCACGGACTTCAGCTTCTTCAACAGCAACGGCCTCAACATCGTGCAGACCCAGAACACGAGCGAGCTGGCGGCCTACGTGAACTACAAGAAAAAGGTGGGCAAGTTCATCATCGACCCGGGGCTGCGCGTGCAGTACTACGCCTCGTTGAGCGTGATCAACCTGGAGCCGCGGATGGGCCTGAAGTGGAACATCACCGACGACCTGCGCTTCAAGGCCGCCGCCGGCCGCTACAGCCAGAACCTGGTGGCCGCCAACAGCGACCGCGACGTGGTGAACCTGTTCTACGGCTTCCTCAGCAGCCCGGAGAACCTGTCGGACACCTTCACCGAGGAGGACGGCAGCACGCGCGAGATCAAGGACCCGCTGCAGCGCGCCAACCACTACGTGGCCGGTTTCGAGGTCGACATCACCCCCGAGCTCACCGCCAACATCGAAGGCTACCTGAAGGACTTCCGGCAGGTGACCAACCTGAACCGCGACAAGGTGTTCGAGGACAGCCCCGACTTCGCCGACAAGCCGGACGAGCTGAAGAAGGACTTCGTGGTGGAGACCGGCAAGGCGTACGGGGGCGACATCCTGCTGAAGTACGAGCACGAGAAGCTGTACCTGTGGGCGGTGTACAGCCTCACCTACGTGGACCGCTGGACCGGCCGCTACTCCTACAACCCCATCTGGGACCGCCGCCACAACGTGAACCTGGTGGCGAGCTACACCTTCGGGCGGCACGACGCCTGGAAGGTCAACGCCCGCTGGAACTACGGCAGCGGCTTCCCCTTCACGCAGACACAGGGCTACATCGAGGGCAACCCCTTCGGCAGCGGCATCGGCACGGACTACACCTTCAGCAACGGCGAGCTGGTGCTGCTCTACGGCCCGTTGAACCAGGGGCGCCTGCCGGACTACCACCGCCTGGACCTGGGGGTGACCAAGACCTGGCGCCTGAGCGACCGCAGCGCCATCGAGCTGGACCTGAGCGTGACCAACGCGTACGACCGGGACAACATCTTCTACTACGACCGGGTGCGTGCCCGCCGGGTGGACCAGTTGCCCGTGCTCCCGAGCGCCGGGTTGAGCTGGAGCTTCTAGCGGGAACTCAGCCGCAGGCCTCAAGCCGCAAGCCACCAGCCGCAGGCCACCAGCCACAGGCCTCAAGCCGCAGGCCTCAAGCCGCACGCCTCAGGCCTCAAGCCGCACGCCTCAGGCCGCAAGCTGGAAGCTGGAAGCTGGAAGCTGGAGGCTGGAGGCCCAACGTCGCTGATCAGGGCGTAAACTTCTTGATGAAGGCCATGAGCTTGATCTGATGATGTTCGATGAGCATCAGCAGCTCTTCCACCTTCTCCTTGGGCGCCCATGGACGCCTCTGTAGCACAAGGGTCTGTGTTTCAAGTTCGAACGACGACCCCAAGGCGATCTCCATGAACCGGAGCTTGTCCTTTTCAGTCCGTCTTGAACTGCCTTCGGCGATATTGGATGTGATGGAAATAGCGGCCCTCGTAGACTGTCCCTTGAGTTCGGCGACCTTGGAATAGGGCAGGTCCTCGTAGAGGTCGAAGACGACGTCGATGATGTCCATGCCGAGCTGCCAAACCTCGAGTTTCTTGAAGTTCTTCATGATCGGGGCGGTATTTCCCGAATCTCGGCGATCCCCGGAAAAGGACCGTGCAGGCCACAAGCCGCCAGCCACGGGCCGCATGCCTCAGGCCGCAGGCCGCGAGCCACAGGCCACCAGCCACAGGCCACCAGCCACAGGCCGCGAGCCACAAGCTGGAAGCTAGAGGCTGGAAGCTGGAAGCTGGAGGCTGGAAGCTGGAGGCTGGAGGCTGGAAGCTGGAGGCTGGA
>CALMPI010000036.1 GCA_937872175.1 uncultured Flavobacteriales bacterium
CAGTCGATCAGTTGGCCCACGCAGGTGCAGTTCGCATCCCACGTGTCGTTGCCGGTGGTGGCCAGGCCGTCATCGCAGGCCGTGCCGGGGAGGGCGCTGCCGCCCGGGGTGCCTTCGCAGTCGATCACTTGCCCTACGCACACACAGTTGGCATCCCACGTGTCGTTGCCGGTGGTGGCCAGGCCGTCATCGCAGGCCGTCCCAGGCAGGGCCGACCCTCCGATGACCCCCAGGCAGTCGGCCGTGCAGTTGCCGATGTTAAAGTCGGTGCTGTAAATGGCATCGGTGGCATCCAGACCGTTCAAGGACATGAAGTAGTCCTTGTTGTTGGCCTGGGTGTATCCGTCATTCACGATGTTGAACGTGGCACAGCCGGTGTTGTTGATCACCGGGATCGTCATGATCACCCGCTCGGTGTTGGCCGTCCATGCTTGACCCGAACAGGCTGCGCTCAATTGCGCGAACCCGAAGGCATTGAAGGTGTAATAGCGGAAACCACCGTCCACGATCTCTCCGTCACCGGAGGGGGTGATGAAGAAGCCCCCAGGACAGAACTGGGCGAGCGCGTTCACGTCGAGGCTTGCGCCTGACGCATCGTTCCACCGGATGGTGAACGTGATCGAGGACACCACCTGGTTGAAGGAGGCGTCAGGACGGACCCTGACCTCCAACGTGTTAGGACTGGCGTTCGGGAAGAGGCCGATGTCCACGAGCGGCTGCGCTGTGGCGCCGGTCCCCAAGGACAAGGCAAGGAGCGCCCCCCACAGGGAACGGCTCCTGGTTCTGGATTTAGAGAACATGATCAGGGTTTGGTTTTGGTCACAGGGTAGGGTCAACAACCGGGGCGGAAGGTAATAAGGATCCCCGATCGGTCAAGGCAGTTGTTCAGCTCGGGTCGCAGTGGGCACCGTGCCTCCGATGTTCACCAGGATCGGATCGCGGTCGTTCGCGGTGCCGGCATACTTCACCAGCCCGTCCAGGGTCACGTCCATGGTGTGATAGCCAGGGAGCACGCCCGTCGGGAGGGTGCCACCGATGGCCTGGAGGATCTCGTCCCGGTCATTGCTGGTCCCTGTGTACTTCAGGACGTTATCGCGACGAGCGTTACCCGTCCAAAGCACCATCACCCCGCTCACGTTCTTGCGGGCGTCGGCGCCCCATGTACCCGTGGCCGCGGCGGTCAGGTCCACGAAGGTCGGGCTTCCACCCAGGGTCACCGGCACGGCGGTCATCGCTCCCAAGTGGTTCCTATGACGCACCGAAACGTGATAGTTGCCTGCCGGGAGACCGAACTGCGGCACACCACCGTCCACCCCGATCACTTGTCCGTTGCGCCGCACCAAGGCGCTCCGGGTCGCCAGCACCTGGGCAGGGTCCGTCGAGGACCGCAATTCCAGAAGCACCCAATCCACCACTGCGTTGGCACCCGTGGTGGCCAGCAGGCCCGGGGTGATCAACTCACCACCGCCACCCACATGGGTGAAGCCCAAGGTGGTGAAGGGTTCCGTACCCGGGATCAGCCCGCTCGAGCGCAGGTCGTCCCTCATCAGCCCGGTCCCGCCGTCGTATGGCCCCTCCAGGAAGACACGAAGGTCCAGTTGGATGGCATTGGTCACGTTGGCCACCACTTCGGTGCGCGGACCTTCAGCAACCACGTCAGCGGTGCGCACCTTCCAATCATAGAGGTAGTAGTAATACTGACTGCCACCGGTGCTGCCCGTGATGGCCCCGAGGCTACCGATCGGGTAGGGGTAGGAGACCCCGCCATCGTTCCTCCACAGGTCACGATACACATCCGCGTTGTCATCGTAGGCCGTGATCCGATGCTGGGTGCCTGCGGGGACCGACCAGTTCACGGTCACGGTGCTCATGCCGTTGGGGATCTCCACATACTTCTCCTCGATGAGATTGCCCACGCGGTCGAAGAGCACGAAGTGACGCTTGCCCACTGAATTGGCGTACACCTTGAACGACTCCAATACGAAAGGCTCGTACGCATCGAAGAGCAGGTACTGCTTGGTGTTGCTGTATGCACCACTGCCGGAGTTGTTCGGCTTGCCGACGTTCAGATCCACGCCGGCGGACACGTTCCGATCACCCACCCAATATGAGGTGGTCTGGTTCAGAACGGGGGTCGTGAAGTTCCCACCCGTGCCCATCAGGGTGCCGCCGGTCGGCGCATCGTACCACCGAAGATCACCGCCGGTGGCCGCCAGCTGGGCGGTATTCCCGGCAGGGACCGTGGCACCCGTACCGGTCGGTGCGGCCGGAGCGGCCAGCTGGGTCACCGTCATGCTCGGCGTGGCCAGCGCACCGCAAGGGGCGGTCACGGTGCAGGAATAGGTGCCCGCTGTGGTCACCGTGATGCTTCGCGTCGTGGCCCCCGTGCTCCACAGGTAGCTGTAGCCCGGGGTGGCGGAGAGGGTGACGCTCCCTCCCGGGGCGAGCACCAGACGACCCGAGGCGTTCATGAACGCGCCGCCACCGCTGTTCGCCGCGGACTGCTGGGCGAGGTTGAAAGGGATCGCCGTCCAGTTGTTCTCCTCGTTCTCCTCGCGCCAGCTGTTCTGGGGGTCCACTTCGGCCACGATCCAATAATTGCCGTTGCACAATCCCGGCAGCAGATTGATCCACATCCCGTCCAATCCCTCACTGTAGATGTCGTTCTTACCGACCGAGATCCCCTGGAAGTTCTCACCGCAGCCGTAACCGACACCAAGACCGCTGTTCGGGAACTGGGAGGTGGTAAGGCTTGTGCCCTGATTGTACAGGTGTGAGGTGCGGCAATGCCCGGCGCTGTTCGAGCAGGTGCTGAGGTCCATGAGGCAGAAGCCCAGCTTCCCCCCACTGGCCACCACCGGCCAGTTGCGCGGGTCCGGCTCGCCGGGCTGCTCCAACCTCAGGGTCATGGTGGTCCAGTCATCCACATGATAGTGGTTGTGGGTGGGGTGATAGGTCATGGTGCCCGCCAACTGGTCCGTATAGGTCATGGCGTTGCCGTTCTTGGAATAGACGCGCTGATACAGCCGCTGCTTGGCCGCGTAGCCGTTCGAGCAGGTGTATCCATTGTTATCCGTGGGCAGGTACACCGTATTGGTGTCCGGACCGCAGATGAAGGTGCGATACCCTTGGGCGTTCACGCCACGTGCCTCCAGCGGCCCACGGCCCTGGTTCGGCGTTGATCCACTGATCCGCAGGCGGCCGGCGTTGCCCGCGGAGGTCTGGCTGTATTCCGATGGTCCAGAGGCGTAGCTCTGCAACGCATACCAGCTGATCTGGATGTCCGGGAGCAGTTCGCAGTTCCCGGTCCCGTTGGCGCATGTGCACCCCGTGGCGTTGGTGACCGTGCACTGGGCTTCGGCCGGATTCAGGTCACTGAAGAACAGGGGCGCGGCGAGCACCCAGGCGTAGCGCTTCATCATGTCGTTCGGATTCTAAGAGGGTCCCTGTGCGGGGAGCCGCAAGATACATCACAGAGGAGGCCCGGTCAATACACGTGGAACCGCGCAGAACGGAGGCCCTCAGCGGAGTTCACAAGCAGGAGGTAAGGGCCTGGAGCGATTCCTTCAAGATCGAGGGCCAACGGCTCCGCGCTCGTTCGCCCGCTCCTGTGCACGCGCCCCATGGCGTCGGTGATCCACCATTCGGCTCCGGCCGGAAGACCATCGGAGATGACCCGTACCGGTCCATCGGTGGGGTTGGGGAACAGGTGAAGGCCTGGTTCGAGGAGCACTTCATCATGCAGTCCGACATCGAACGTGAACCGGGCCGCCCCCCCGAAGAAGGTGGCCACCCATAGGCTTCCGTCCGGGGCAAAACAGAGCTGCTCCACAGAGTTGTCCGGAATACCGCTCGTTCCCGTGTTGAACACGCTGTACTGCCCATTGGGCTCGCGCAGGATCAAGCCGTTCAACTGGCTGCCGATCCACAAGCGGGAGAATTCGTCCTGCACGATGCACGTGAGCGCATTGGAGGGGATCTGCGAGTTGAACGTGGTGTACTGGAACCACGGCCCTCCGTTCCAGGCCCCACCCTGCCGAAGCAACCCGCCGGCCGGGCATGCCAGCCAGCGTTCGTTGGCCAGCGTATCGATCAGCACGCCATACTGCGTGTTATCGGGGAACATGTCGATGTAGGTGGCATGCACCTGGACCGCCGTATCCG
Organism: uncultured Flavobacteriales bacterium; assembly: GCA_937872175.1. GTDB lineage: Bacteria > Bacteroidota > Bacteroidia > Flavobacteriales_F > PHOS-HE28 > PHOS-HE28. The sequence goes on from CALMPI010000036.1 coordinate 4,165, forward strand.
TGAGATAATGGAACCCACCGTTGATGGTCCCGAAAGCGACAAGACCGTCGGGAGCGACATCGATGTCGCGGATGTGGTTGCCGTTCAGCACCAACCCATTGTAGCTCGATGGCTGGTCATTGTACACGCGCCATTCCATGCCGGTATGGCACACCAGACCGCCCACGGTGCCGATCCACGCCCAGCCCCGGTGGTCGAAGGTGATGCAATTGATCTGGTCGTCCGGCAATGGGCTGTTCTGGGTGGAGAAGAGCTCCCAGGTCGTGCCGTCATGCACCACCAGCCCGTAGAGCGCCGTGCCGATCCAGAGGTCCCCGTTGGGGGCCACGGCCAGGGACCGGATATCATTCTCCGGCAGGCCGGAATTGCCGGTCTGGTAGATCGTCCAATCGGCCCCGTCGTATTTGCACAAGCCCCAATCGGTGCCCACCCACATGTTGCCGCTGCTGTCCGGTGAAAGCGCCCTGACCGTGTTGCTCGGGAATCCGGCCGTGTTCATGTCGAACACCTCCCATGACTGGGCATTCACCCGACCGTTCGGAGCGGCGGTCGCGATCACGAACGCAGCTACCATCCCTGTTCGGCTCCGCCTCATGCTGCAAAGTGTGCTCACATCCGTTGCAAAGAGCATGACGCTCGTCAAGGTAGTTGCTCGACCCGGATCAGCGTGGGTACCGTACCCCCGATGTTCACCAGGATGGGGTCGCGATCGTTCGCGGCGCCGGCGTACTTGACCACGGCGTCCATGGTCACGTCCTCCGGCCAGTATCCCGGAACGGTCGTCGTGGGGACGGTTCCTCCAATGCGGACGAGGATCGGGTCCCGATCGTTGGACCCACCCGCATACTTGAGCTGGCCGTCACGGATGACGTTGCCCGCCCAAAGGAGCCTGACCGTTCCCGAGACCTTGCGTGCATCGGTGCCAAAGGTCGATTGGGCCGCAGCGGACAGATCGACCATGGTGGGCGTGCTGCCAAGCACCACCGGATCACCGGTCATGGCACCCAGGTGGTTCCGATGGCGGATGGCGACGTGGTAGTTCCCCGCGGCCACCGGCAGCGCGATGCTCGTGGACCCATTGATGTCCACCACATCCCCATCCCGTTGCACCAGGACGTGGATGGCGGCACGGAGCACGGAGGGTGTGGCCGGATCACGAAGCTCGAGCCGCACCCAGTCCACGATGGCATCATTCCCGGTCACCGAGAGCACAGAAGGGTCGATGGTCTCCCCTCCGCCCAAAAGCTGAGCGAACCCGAGCGCGGTGTAGGGCTCTGTGAGCGGGAACGCGGGGTTGGACCGCAATTGATCCCGCATGAGCCCCGTGGTCCCATCCCAGGCGCCTTCGAGCAGCACTCGCGCCGACAAGCGCGGCGTGACGGCCAGACAGAACGTGTCCCGGCGCTGGAAGGTGAACTGACCATTGCCGAAGACCAAGGTGTCACCGGCACCGGTGGTCAGCAGGTAATTGCCCTGGCCCCAATCGCAGCACATACCATCACCGTAACTGTCGTTCACCTCAAGCACGTAGCAGCTGTCCGCATCGAGGCAGAGGAATTCAGGCGGCCTTGGGTAGACACCATTGCCCGCCACGTTGGTGAAGGGCCCGCCCGAGGCCACCGTGGTGCCGTTCAAGCGCTTGATGTTCCACGTGGTCTCCGCACCCCACCGATCCAACCGAAGGTCGAACCGGGCCGCGCTGCTGGTACCGATGATGATGGCACCCGTACGCGTCAAACTGCCCGACCCATAGGGGTTGGTGGCCTGCAGGGTCACATCGTAGGTCCCGGGTGCATCGAAGAGCAGCACCGGGTTCTGGCTGGCCGCGCTGGTGCCATCGGTGAAGGTGAACCCCGTGGATGGGCTCAAGGACCACGTCCATCCCGTGGGATCATTGATGGACAGGTCGCTGAGCGTCACCTTGCCCCCGACACAATAGCTGGACGGTGTGGCGCTGTGGTCCGCTACAGGTGGGCTCGCGCCGTCGTACACCTCGATCGCATCCAGCGCCATGTCAGAGGTGAAATCCGTGCCCGTGCGCCCACGGAACCGGAGCACGATGGTGCCACCGGCGAAGGCATCGAGGTTCACGATCCGGGTCTGCCAGGCGTTGCCTTGGTCACCCTGGAGCGCCGCAGTGATGTCCAGATGCCATTGCTCCCCATCGAACAAATCGACCCGCAGGGACCCCATCGCCGGCCCGAACATGTGATAGCCATACCGGAGCCGAGGCAGCACCACCCCGGAGAGGTCGATGCAGGGGCTCAGCAGTTGGGCCTCACTGTTGAGGCAGGAGGAAGCCTCCAGGTAGATGTAGTTCCCGGAGGTGGTCCCGGGCTGCAGGTCCGCAGCGGGACCGGTTCCCGTGCTGGGCGTGCCGTTCTCGTCCGTTCGCCAGTCGGTACCATCGAACGCACCGCTGGTGACGTTCACCCATCCATTGGGCAGGGCACAGATGGTGGCGCCACAGTTGCTCGATGTGCCGCAAAGGGAGCCGCTCTCGAAGTTCTCCAGGAAGGGCGCCGCAAAGGCTCCCCCCGCGTACAACTCGTAGGTCGCCATGGAGGTATCGTTGGCCGCGGCCAGATCGCCGGGCATTGAGGTCCATGCCTTGAGGACGTGGCTTCCCAGGCCTGCGATGGCCACGGTCCCGGGAAAGCTCAGCTCGACCACCTGGCCCGAGTTGAGGGGGCCGGCCAGAACGGTGTTGACCACCGCACCGTTGTCCAGCCGGTAGCTCACCGGGATGTTGGACTGCGGCAGCAGGCCGTTGTTGCGGACGGTCACCTTCACGGGCCGGGGGGCGTTCGCACAGTCCGGGTACATGCCCTGGAGGGGCTCGATGATGCCGGACACACCCACGTTCACATCGAGCGGCACGTCAAAGGCCTCCACCTGGTCGGAGCGGCTGGAGGAACTTCCCTGGCTGGCGCTGAATCCGAGGCCCCGACGGGCGAAGGCGGCCCAGATGAGCTGTTGGTTCGCCCCACCATAGAGGACCTGATCCGCCTGAAGGATGGCGTCGCGGCCATCCACGAATCCAGGGTTGCACGCCGTATAGCGCAACCCCTCCGTCACGAGGTTCATGGCGATGTTGTTGCCCGCCGTGCCGTTGTACAGGTCGGGGCTGAACCCGTACTGCGTGATGAGGTCCCAGGTCATCTCCCACAACATCGTGCACCAGACGAACCCGATGCCGTGCGGCTGGCTCAACCCCGAGTTCGTCGAGGCGTAGGTGTAGCCGTTCACCCCGAAGTTGGTGGAGTACGGTGCCGGTCGGATACCCGCGCCGGTCACCGGTTGCCCGAGGACATAGGTGCCGATGCCCCGTGGGTCGGGCCCTTGATCGCCCGGTTCCATGGTGAACATCAACGCATAATAATCGCTCCAGCCCTCACCCATCTGCTCGGCATTGGACAGGCAGCTGGTGTTGGAGGGTCCGCCCACAAGGCGGTTGCTGATCCCATGGCCGTACTCGTGCACGATGACCCCATTGTCCAGATCGCTGTCCCGCGCGGGGGTGGTGCTGGTCCAACGGAACATCTGCATCCGCGGCGCGCTGCCGTCAGGCGGGGTCCCGAAGTTGGCGTTGTTCGTGCCGCTTCCATCCTGCGCATCCGCGTTCACGGCATCGTTGCCGGCCCCGCCGTTCCCATAGTTGTTCACCTGGAAGTTGCCGCTCGTCTCATCGAAGCCGTACTGATACATCACATCGTGGATGATGTTGTTCCAGTAGTACAGGTTCGCGATGGCGGCCGATTCATAATCGAGCGGCTCGAGCGCCAGGTTCAGCGGAAAGTCGAAGTCGAGCGTGGGTCCACCATCGGGGCTGAAACCCGGCACGTTGTTGTTGTCGCGGTCCTCGGAGGCGTACACATTGTTCCCCCGGGTGATGGTGAACTCAGCCCCTGGCGACCCATCGGTATCGTTCCATCCAAAGGGGGACGCGTTCGGTGCGGAGGTCCAGGGCGCGTTGCGGATCGCTCGAGCGCCATGGCTTGGGCTCTCCAGTGGCATGGGGAAGACGTTGATGTCGTTGGCGGCGGCCGGCGCCGGTGCTGGAGGTGCCACGCCATGGTCATGCTTCGCATGGGCCGCAGCAGGCTCGTCGAACCGGCATTGGCTCACCCAGTCGTTGCGCTCCAGTTCCTTGCCGGTCGCGGCGTCCAGGCGGATGTTCCACCAGTGCGATCCGTCGGGCATGTAGAGGGTGACGTTCCACACCGGGACCAGTTGACCCTGGTGCTCCAGCATGAACAGCCGCACCTCGGGATCCTCGCTGGCAAGCCCCTCACCAGCGAACACGACCTGCCTGCGGCGGTCATCGACACGCTTGCGGACGAGCGTGACAGGACGAAGCCCTTCCATCAGCATCACACGTTCCAGCGCCTGCTCCGGCGTCAAGGTCACACCGCCTTTCGCCGCACGCGCCGAAGCGCCCTTGACGAGCCGCTCGTGCATCGAAACGATGGTCCCGTCCGGCTTGATGTGCAAAGCCACCTCCGTGCCGTACACCTCGATCCCCTGGACCTTCTGACGCAGGTAGGCATGAAGCACGCCGGTGCGCCGGTCCGTATACGCATCGGTGATCGTCAGTCCTTCGATATCGTCGGCGGCGTATCCTTTCCGCAGCAGTTCGGCCCGAGCAATGGTCGCTGGATCGCGAAGAGGGACCTGGGCGGATGCATCCGCGACGGGTGACAGGAAGGCGGACACGAGGACCGCGTTCAGCAGGAATTTCTTCATCAGTGTTGGCGCAACTTGAGGGTCCGCAAGATACCGGATCGGCCACCCCGGGTCCAGCACCAGATCACGGCCGATCGGGATCCCAACGATCCCGGGTCATTTCCGACTGAAGCGCGCCACCCGGCCGTTGCCCCGAATGACGTAGGCCCCGCTGCGCAAGGGGGTGAGGTCGAGCTCGTCGGTTCCGCCATCGAGCCGGGCGACCAGGACCACGCGACCGGAGGCATCCAACACCTCCACGGGGACACTGCGGCCCGCATCGCCCAGACCGGTGATGTACAGGACCTCTTCCGCTGGCACAGGTGCAAGTCGTAGTCCTGCGGCCGCACGATCGGTGGTGCCGACCATGTTCTCCGGGGACACGCGGAGCAACGCATGAGCGGTGGCGTTCACGGCCCATATGCGGCCGTCAGGACCGAGCTTCACACCCATGAGACCGGGTGCACCAGTGGGCACACGGCCCAGTTCCACGGCGGGGGGGCTGGAGATGTCGTAGATGATGAGCTCACCGGACGCGTGATCGCTCACCACCATGCGGTCGCCCACCACATCGATGCCCGCAGGCTGGACCAGCCCGCTGCTCACGATCACCTCCCAGGTATAGCCGCTCACCGTGCTGTACTCCACATAGTTCTCCCATGGGCCGAAGGTGGCCGGGCCGCTGACGGCGCCGGAACGGATGTCCATTCGAAGTACGCGCTGGCCTCCGTGATCCACCACATACAGCCATCCGCTGGTCTTGTCCAACACGCAGTGGCTCACCACATGTTCGTTCGGATCACGGGTGATCGTGAAGTCGGAATATCTGCGGATGATGGCATCTCCATGGTAGTTGTTCCCGGGGCCATGATCTTCGCGGAAGTCGTTCATCACGATGTCGCCATTGTAGCCGTCCACCACCCAGAAGCGGTTCCATTGCTCATGCGCGATGCCCTGGCTGTTGGGGTTCACGTGCAGCATGTCCAGGTGGCTCCCGAGCGGCCCGAAGATGCCTTGCGCATAGATGGCCGGGTCGCTGCTCCACAGGCTGGGACCCGTGAACGGGTCCCCACCGTTCTGATTGGCATCGAAAATGCCCGGGCTGGTGGCGAAGTTGTCGTTATCGGCGAAGGCGATCCCGGTGGGCAGGCTCATGAAGTGCCAGTTATTGGGGTCCTCCTGCATCAGCCAGGTCATTCCGGGCTGCCCCACGTTGGTGAACTTCACCGTGCTGCCTCCGCTCTGCTCGGTGTCCTTGTTGATCACCCACAGCTCATTGCGGGAAAGGTCGGGGTGGAAATCCAGGTCCCTGGGTACGAGAAGGTCCTGATCGGAATCTGCGATCGCCTCGACCACCGGTAAGCCGACGAGGTACTGGTCGAGGATGTTGGGGATCGGTTCGTTCACGAGCGTGGATGAGGTCGCGAGGTCATTGGCAGGAGCCATGTCGGAGCCGCCATTGATGTTGCTGGCCCAGACCTCCAGCGTGAAGGTGCCTGAGGATGTGGGCACCCAGGGCGTGGCATGCTCGAACTCGAGCACATCGCCTGCCTGCAGGTTCACGGAGCCCACGCTCTGCACCACCGGAGCACCGCCATTGATGCGGTAGTTGAGATCGAAGGAGGTCACCGGATCGGTCCCGAGGCTGGCCACCGTGCCGATGACCCGAACCGGCTCATCGCGGAAAGCATAGAGCGCCGTGGTCAGCCCGGTGACGCTCATGTCCCGCGCCACTGGGAGCTCGGCCACGAAGCTGAAGGTCTCCCCGTCGCCCGTGCCGACGAAGTTGGCGATGTTCACGCCCTGCACCAGGACGGAAAAGCTCAATCCCGCATCGCCCCAGTCATCGGCCCAGAAGATGTCGAAGGTGGCACCCTGGGTCAGACAGAACGGGCCCTCCGTGATGGTGAGGTTGTTGCCGTACCCACCCGGTTGTTGCTGCTGGGCACCAGCCCCGCCGCACCCCACGAGTGGATTCCCTCCGCTGAAAATGGTGCCGTTGCCACAGGCCGAACCACCGGGGAGCAGTTCCCAGTAGGTCTCATAGCCGTAAGCATCGGTGATCACCTCGATGACGACCTCAAGTTCACCCACCGGACATTGGGCGAACGCCTTCGACCCAAGAAGAAAGGTAACGGCGACGGCGAGGCCGCGATGAAAGAGCATGTTCATGATGGACGAAACTAATGCACCCTGGTCCAAGGACCGGCCAGGGATCGACAGAACATTGGGTTCCCTCCTTGAACCGATCCCTGACCGCCCTTGTTCGCTGGCTCAGGGCAACTGCTCCACGCGCACGGCCGTGGGCACCGTGCCTCCAATGTTCACCAGGATCGGATCGCGATCGTTCGCACTGCCGGCGTATTTCACCACCCCGCTCATGTTCACATCCTCGCGGTAGTAGCCGAACGCCACCGATGTGGGGGTGTTGCCGCCCACCACGTTCAGAATGGGGTCGCGATCGTTGCTCGATCCGGCATACTTCAGGCTGCCGTCGCGCACCACATTACCGGCCCAGAGCAGTTGCACGGCACCGGTGCTCTTGCGGGCCTGCGCCCCCCAGGTGGCCGTGCCCGGTGAACGAAGGTCCACCGTCACCGGGGTACCTGACAAGGACGGCGCGGAGGCCGTCATCGCACCCAAGTGGTTGCGATGGCGCACGGCCACATGGTAATTCCCCGGCGGCGCGTTCAGGACAACGTTGCTCACGCCGTCCACACCCACGATGTCACCGTCGCGTTGCAGCAACGCACATCGCGTGGCCAGGATGCTCGACGGGGTCACCGCGCTCCGCAGCTCCACCAGCACCCAATCCACGATGGCATCGTGACCCGTGACGTCGAGCACGCCGCCCACAAGCTGTTCGCCACCCCCGCCCCCAGCCTGCACGTACCCCAGCGCCGTGTACGGCTCGGAGGCCGGGATCAGGGCCGAGGTCCTCAGGTCGTCGCGCATCAGACCCGTGCCCGTGTCGTAGGAGCCCTCCAGGAAGACCTTCGGGGCCAGGGTCAGCACGTTGCTCACCGCCACACATCCGTTATCCACACGGGTGATCACATTGTTGGCCTGGTCGTTCACGATATCGGTGACGTGGGCGATGCATATCTGCGATCCGGTGAGGGACAGGTAGTTGATCCGGACGAGCGGCACATAACTGGTGTTCTTGGCCAGGGTACTGTCCAGGTAGCTCAGGCCGATCACCTTCGTGCCACCCAGCGAAGAGGATACGCTGATATCGCCCTGAAGGGAAGGCACGAGGTTCTGCACGCTCTGGATGGTCAGACCGGAGACCTCGAACTCATAGCCCAGCACGCGGCAATCCGGGTTCTTCATGTGGATGTCCACCGTCCCGTTGACCTGGTCGAACGCACCGATCGCGAGGCTTACCGTGTCCAGCGAGCTCAGCCAGCCCCGCGGGAAGTCGCACCACGGATGATAATGGATCTGGTGGGGCGACTGGTCATGGGCGTCCTGGGTGCTGTAACAGTTCACCATCAGCGCGGCATCCGTGACCGTCACCTCACCATCGCCGTTCAGGTCCGTGCACGCGGTGGTGGACACATCGTTGCCATGGATGCCCTGCACATAGGCCTGTGCATCGGGCTGGGTCTGGAAGCCGTCGCTGGTCAGGTCCCCGGTCCTCGTCGTGCCTGCGCATTGTCCTGTGCAGTCAAGCACCGCATCCCCATAGGGTTGACCGAGGCAATCCGTATACGTCGGGCAGTTGCCCACCACGCTGAAGGAAGGCACGTTCTGTCCGTTGCGCGTGATCTGGATGCACACCTGGGCGTAGTTGTTCGCGTAGTTCTGTTCATGGCGGCCCAGCGCATCGGGGGCCTGCTGCCAGTTCGTTCGCAACACCAGGGTGTACTTGCCCGCCGGCACGTCCGTGATGTCGATCCAGTTGCAGGTGGTGCCGCTGCCATAGATGTCGTAGCAGCCCTTGCTGATCCCCATGTTGCTGCATCCGAACTGGCCCGTATTGCCCGGATAGCACCCCACGTCGATGACGCAGAAGCCGTTCTTGAAGCCTACGGGGATCTTGTTGCCCAGGGTATCGAAGAGGATGTAATCCGCGTAGCCGGCGTAGTGGGCATGGCCGTGGCAGTTGTTGAAGTCGAACATCTGCGGCTGGGCGCTCGGGCTGCCGATGTAGTAGTCCGTGGTGCCGATGTTCTCGATGCGGGTGGTGAATCGCAGCACATACCGCTGGCCCAGGCCCTTGGTGCATCCCTCGACGGGGGCGCAGGCATCGGTGATGTTCACCGTGGCCAGGTTCAGGCTGCTCTGCAGCGCGCTCTGGCTCATGATCAGGTCCGGACCATCGGGGCAGGCCGGGTCACCGGGCGCGATACAACATCCCACGCAGGGGATGGTGGCCAGCGGTTCGTAGTTGCAGGAACCGGGATCCGTGCAGCCTTCCACCGGGCCGTTGTAGATGATCTCGAAAGTGACGCTCGAACAGCTGCCCCCGTTGGTGCCCACCCGGAGGTGATGCGTGACGCCGGCGGGCATGTTGGCGTTCACCACCGCCTGCAGACCACAACCACCGTCGTTGTCGTCCCCGAAGGTGGCCCCTTCGATCCCCGGCTGGGGATTCACCAGGTTGCAGGTCATGTCGTACAGCCAGAGCTTGGTGTCACAGGTGTTGAGGCCGCAGGTGGTGATGGTGTAGGAACCCGGCTGGGCCGGGGTGAAATCGTACCAGTACTCCACGCTGGGTGCCGTGTGCTGCCCGAGACCGATCGGGATCGCCTCCGTACAACTGAACCCGGGTGGGCAATTGAACACGGTCTCCTCATACTGGGCGTACTGCCCTCCTTCCACGATCAGCGCACCGTCCAGGAACACGGCGTATCCACCATAGCCATAGGAGGGGTGGTAGATGCCGTCCCCGGCCGTGTCGTTGATGCGGAACACCAAGCAGGTGCCCGCTGGCACACAGACCGTGGTGCCGGTGAATGTCCCGCTGGCAAGGACCACGTTGGTGGCGCCGTTCTTCAGGGTCCAGGAGATCTCGCCCGGGTAGTTGTCCGCCACCAGGTCGATGCGCACCCGTTGCTGACCTGACGGGCAGCTGTAGTCGCACGTTCCGTTGTTGATGTTGACCCCCGCACCGTAGTTCGCCGCGGTAGGCTCGTTGCAACCGAACACGGGGATGAGGTTGCCCACGACCACGTCGTCCACGGCGATATCACTGAGCTCGCCCGTGCCCGTCACGGCCCGGAAACGCACCCGCACGTTGGTCTGTCCCGCCCACGGGGCCAGGTCCAACCAGCCTTGCTTCCAATACCGACCTTGGTCGCCCGAGGCCGTCCACAGCCCGGAATGGATCGTGCCGTTCACGTTCAGATCCACGTACAGGGCACCCATCTGCGCACCTTTCATGTGGTACCAGAACGTGAGATAGGGTGAGGCCAGGCTGCTGATGTTGTAGCACGGCGACTGCACGATGGCCGTTTTGTTCGGGGACGCGGTGGAACCCGTGGCCTCCACGTACAGGTACTTGCCCGAGGTATTGTTGGAAGTGTGATCACCGATGGGACCGGTGGCCGCTGTGGGCGTGCCATTGTTGTCCGCGAACCAGTCCAGGTCATCCGTGGTGAGGTTCGTCCAGTTGTTCACGAAAGTGCCGGGTGTCCCCACCGTGAAGCCCGTGAAGGCCTCGGTGGACGGAAAGGTGGTGACACACTGGCCGAACGATGCGGAGGGCACGAGTGGAGCGGCAAAGCCTGCCGCCAGAAGCAGATGGCGCATGGTATCGGAATGGTCCGGTAAGATAGGGAAGCTTGAAGGCTCGGCTACGGGAGCTGCTCCTGTCGGGTGGTCGTGGGCACGGATCCGCCGATGTTCACCAGGATGGGGTCCCGGTCGTTCGAGGCACCGGCGTATTTCGCCACTCCGTCCAGGTTGACGTCCGTACCCAAATATCCAGCCGTCGTGGCCGTGGGGACCGCTCCGCCCACGGCCACCAGGATCTGGTCGCGGTCATTGGCGCTCCCGGTGTAGCGCAGCCGATCGTCGCGCAGGGCGTTGCCGGCCCAGAGAACAGAGACACCCGCCACCTCCTTGGCCGCCTCGCTCCCGTACAGCACGGTGCCCGATCGAAGGTCCACGGTGCGCGCGCCGATGGCCATGTGCACGGGTTGGGCGGTCATCACGCCCAAGTGGTTGCGGTGGCGCAGGGCCACGTGCCAGGGCCCGGGCGCCAGGCCGAACCGCACCGGTCCGCTCCCGTCCGCGGCCACCACATCACCATCCCGCTGCAGGATCGCGCTTGTCGAGGCCACCACGACGGCCGGGCTGCCCGGGTCGCGGACCTCGACCAGCACCCAGTCCACGATGGCATCGGGACCGGTGATGCTCAACATGGAGGGCTGAACGGTCTCCCCTCCCCCACCACCTGTGTGCACATACCCGAGCGCGGAATAGGGCTCGGAGAGCGGCAACACCCCCTGCGCGCGGAGGTCATCGCGCATCATACCGTCCAGGGCCTCGTAGGGCCCCTCCAGGAAGGCCTTGAGCTGGACGCCCACCCGGGGACGCAGCACGAAGAGGCCCTCACCCAGCCCGCTCACCGCCACGATGCCGCTCTCGAAGAAGGGGTAATTGCCCCAGGCCCCGTTGTACGAAGCACCATCGTTCGGCAGGTAGGTGTCAAAATGCGCTACCGGCGTCAGCGTGCCTGTGCTGACCCCGGCCGTGTCGAGGATCCGCAGTCCGCTGGTGTAGTTGCTCGCGTAGACCGCGCCGCGATGGACGTACAGATTGTGGTCCACACTGGCGATCGGGGCCGTGTACGCGCCCAGAAGAACGGGGGCATCCACGTTCAGGAGGTCGAAGATCCGTGTGCGCGTTCCGTGCCCGAAGAACCCTTCGTCACCCTCGTCGTTCATCAGCAGATAACGATGATCCTCCGTGAGCCAGCCCTGATGGCTGATGCGCGCCCCGGAATAGGTGATCGTGGCCAGCGTGGTCATGTCCGTCTTGTCCGTCACATCCACGATGGTGATCTTGTCCGGGGTGCCCGAGTGGAAGTTGAAGCTCAACTGCTTCCCCTGATGATCCTGGTCGGGCCCCGCATAGGTGTACACCACGTTCTCGTGGATGTACCCGTCCACCGTGTGCGTGCCCACGAGGGTGGGCGTCAACGGATCGCTGACATCGAAGACCGTGAGGCCGCCGTTGTTGATGCTGGTGGTGCCCACCGCGTAGACGTACTGATGCTGCTTGTCCGCGTACAGGGTATGGCTGTTGCCGACCACGCCTGTCCATGCATCCTCGGTGAAGACCACCGGCGGGTTCGGCACGTTGCGCAGTCGGGTGAGGTCGAACACCTGCAGACCGTGCCCCGCCAGCTCGGACCCGATGTAACACCAGTTGCCTGCCACGTCCACGTCACGCCAGAGGTTGCTCGTGGGGAAATGGCTCGGCAGGTTGCCGATGCGCACCGGCGCCGTTGGCACGGTGACATCGACGAAAGCGGTGCCGTTGTTGAGGCCGATGAGGACGTACTCCCGCCCGGTCAGGGGATCGGTCCAGCCCCAGAGATCGGCCGCATTGGGCTGTGGACCGGTCGCCCCCAACTGCGCCAAGGTCATGTGCGCCAGCAGGTCGATGTGCTCACAGGGATACGCACCGGCGAGGCCGTTGACGCACGGTGTTTGGGCCAAGGCGGCCGATCCGCTCCACAGCGGAGCGATCAGGGCCGCGGAAAGAAGGACGGGCGATGACCGGAGCATGCGGCCGGGATCGTGAACCGGTCGGCGATCAGCGCAGAACGACACGTTCGGTGCTCACCTGACCGTCGCTGGTGAGGCGCACCATGTACGTGCCGCGCTCCAGGCCGGCCACATCCACCGGGAAGCGCACTGCTCCGCGACCCGTGATGCGGTCGGCACGCACCAAGCGCCCCGAGGCATCCAGCCACTCCACGAGCGCGACCTGGACGTCGGCAGGGATGTTCAGATCGAGCATCACCGGACCGGCCGACGGATTCGGGTGCACGGAGAAGCCGGCGCCAAGGGTCCCCTCCACACGCACGCCGGTGTTCAACTGATAGATCACACCGGTCCGGTCCTGGCCGTTCAAGGACACGTAGTAGTCGCCGTTGTTGTTGACATCGCCCGTCCAGCTGTCGTTCACGATCTCGAAGAACGATGTGCCGTTCACCACGGGGATCGTCATCAGCACGACCTCATTGCCCGCGGTCCAGTTCTCGCCGAAGGCGCTGAGGGCATTGGTACCGAAGCCGGCGAAGATCTGGTAGCGGTACCCCCCGGCATCGGTCTCCGGTCCGGACTTGATCACGGGCATGTACAGGCTCACCGGCGTCACTTGGGCCACCTGGTCGAGGTTCGCGCCGGAGGCTGCATCCCAGCGGATGGTGAAGACGATGCTGGCGAAGAACTCATCGAAGTCGCCATCGGGCCTCACCCGCACCTCGAGCTCGCTCGCACCGTTATCGACCAGGGTGATGTCCACCATTGGCAACTGGGCCCAGGTGATGGAGGAGAGGGAAAGGGCCAGTGCGGGAAGGAGGGTGCGCAGCATGATCGTGATGGCCGGCGATCGGTACCGGCGTCCCAAAGGTAGTCGGGGGAACGATCCGCGCGACCTCACCAGAGGCCCGGTACCAGCCGGGCGATGCCGCGCATCCGATCCCCGCGCTCCGGAAAGGCCGCCGCCATGGCCCGCTCCTCGACCCGGACCTTGATCACGATCACCGGCAGCAGCAGCGCGGCGAACGCGGAATGCAGTCCGATGGGCGGAGCGGAGCCCGCGGCGGCGGCGGCCAGCAGGACCGCGAGGTACATCGGATGCCGCACCCAGCGGTAGGGGCCACCCACAATGAGGCGCGCGCCGGGCCGTGGTTCGGGGAACACGCTGAAGGTGCGCCCTCCCATGGCGAGGATGGCCCAGCACACCAGCAGGAGCGACGCGGCGATGAGGAGGAGCCGGAGCGCACCCAGCGCGGACCATGGCGCCGACAGCACCAGGCCGGAAAGCAGGGTGAACTGCAGCACAACAAGGGTGAACGAGCGCAGCGGGCGCTTCACAGGATGGCCTCCACGATGCGGTCCGCCGTGATGCCCTCGGCCTCCGCCTTGTAGTTGCGCACCATGCGGTGCCGCAGGATCGGCTTCGCCACCGCCTTCACATCGTCGATGTCCGGAGAGAACCGACCGTGCACCAGGGCGTGGCACTTCGCACCGACCACCAGGAACTGGGACGCCCGGGGCCCGGCCCCCCAGCCCAGGTTGTCCTTCACGATCGCCGGAGCTCCGTCCAGGTTGGGGCGGGTGCGGGTGGCCAGTTTCACCGCGTACTCCACCACATTGTCGGGCACGGGAAGCCGGCGCACCAGGCCCTGATAGAACTGGATCTCCTCGGCGGTGAGCACGGGTGCCACCTCGGGTTGAATGTCGCTGGTGGTGGCCTTCACCACGGCGAGCTCGTCCGCGTAGCTCGGATAATCCACCCAGATGTTGAACATGAACCGGTCCAGCTGGGCTTCAGGCAGCGGATAGGTACCTTCCTGTTCGATGGGGTTCTGTGTGGCCAGCACGAAGAAGGGCTCCGGCAGCTTGTAGGTGTGCCCTCCGGCGGTGACGGCCTTTTCCTGCATGGCTTCCAGCAGGGCCGCCTGGGTCTTGGGAGGCGTGCGGTTGATCTCGTCGGCCAGAATGATGTTGGCGAACAAGGGTCCCTTGACGAAGCGGAACCGGCGCTCCTCATCCAGGATCTCGCTGCCCACGATGTCGCTGGGCATCAGGTCGGGTGTGAACTGGATGCGGTTGAAGCTGAGGCCCAGCGCCCGCGCCACGGTGTTCACCAGCAGTGTCTTCGCCAGGCCTGGAACGCCCACCAACAGGCAGTGTCCGCGGCTGAAGACGGCGATCAGCACATCGTCGACCACGGCATCCTGACCGATGATGACCTGTCCGACCTGGGACTTCAGTCGGCGGTAGAGGTCGCCGAACCGTTCAACAGCCTGGACGTCATTGGCGGGGAGGGTGCTCATGGGGGGCCGAAAATACCGTGATCCGCAGGGTCATTCGCCTGCGGCGATGTTCCAATCGCGCAGGAAGGGACAGCCGGCGTGCGCGGGATCCACGCGGATGTAGGTGTCGACCAGCTTCAGACGCACCCAATCATCCACCGCCTTGGTGCGCAGCCGGCCCTCCGCGGCCTGGAGCAGGAGCTGGTAATCGTCCTTGAGGTTGGCCCGGTGGGGCTCGGTGCGGCGCAACAGCTTGATGATCCGGAAGCTGCGCGTGCCGTCCTCCGAAGTGATCACCGCCGGTTCGCTCACCTCCTGCACGGCCAGTTTGTCCACCACGAAGAAGGTCTGCTGGTCCAGTTCGCCGATCGACCAGCGCGCGCTGTTGCTGTTGGGCTCGATGACGATGCCTCCGGAGGAGCGGGAGTCCTCGTCGTCGCTATGCTCGGCGGCAGCGTTGCTGAAGTCGAGCGTGCCCGCGCGGATCAGCGTGGCCAGGCTGTCCAGGTACCGGCGCGCCACAAGCAGGTCGTCGTTGCCCACCTGCGGCTTCAGCAGGATGTGCCTGGCGTTGTATTGCTCGCCCCTCCGCTCGATGAGCTGCATGAAGTGGTAGCCGTAGCTGGTCTTGAACACCTGGCTCACCTCGCCCTCCTTGAGGCTCATGGCCACCGCATCGAACTCGGGCACCATGGCGCCCAGGGGCACCAAACCAAGCTCGCCGCAGTTCTGGGCGGACCCGGGATCCTCGCTGTACAGGATGGCCAGCGTGCAGAAGTCCTTCTCCCCTTTCACCACATTGTCCCGGAAGCCCTCGATGCGCCGGCGCACCCTGCTGTCCTCCTCGTCGCTCACCCGCGGGGTGCGCACGATCTGGGCGAACTCCACCTGGGCGTTGATGTAGGGCAGGCTGTCCTCGGGGATCTCCTTGAAGAAGCGCTCCACATCGCGGGGAGATACCCTGATCTCGCCGGAGACCTGGCCCTCCATGCGCTGAACGAGCAATTGCTGCTGCACCTGGTCGTGGAAGTCGTCCTTGATCTCGGCGATGGACTTGCCATAGAACTCCTCCAGCTTCTCCTGCGAACCCAGCTGCATGATGAAGTACCGGATCCGGCGGTCGAGCTCGGCCTGCACCTGACCTTCATCCACCATCACACTGTCCAGCATCGCCTGGTCCAGGAGCATGCGCTCGTAGAGCAGCCCGCGAAGTTCCTCGCAGGTGGCAGCGAAGGTGACGGGCACGCCGTTCTGCCGCAGCTGCTCCTGGCGCCCCTGCAGGTCGCTGAGCAGCACCACCTCCCGGCCCACCACGCCCACGATGCCATCGACCACTTCGGGTACTGGCTGCGCCCAAAGCGGGCCCGCCATCGCAACGGCGACGCAAAAGGTGAGGATGCGGCTAGTGCTCGGCATGGATGTCCCCGTTGGCCAGGGCCTGGCGGTAAAGATCGTCACGCATGTCGGCGATCAGCTTCACCTTGCGCTGATTCAGGACGATGGTGCGGATGTCCTCGGCCACCAGGGCGAGCGGCGGCTCGTCCCCGGCGGGCCGATGCTCCAGCACCTCCACGAAGTAGGTGTCCGCGCTGTCCGCAAGCACCAGGCGCTCGTTGCTGCGCAACCGGGCCCATACCTCGCCCGTGGCCGGCGGCACCTGGGCGGCGAACTGGCCCAGGGTGGACCATGACGGACCGGGATCGTTGATGGAGACCCCCTTCAACGCAAGCCACACTTCCAGTTCGTGCAGGTCCTCGGGCCGTCCGCCGGTGAACCATCGCTGCACCTTCCGCAACTCCCGATCGTCCACCTGGTGCACCTTGAACCAGCGCGCGCGAAGGATGTCCTCCCGCAGGGCGAAATCCTTCCGGTTGCTCTCGTAGTGCTGCTGAAGCTGCGCATCGGTGACGACCGTGTCCAGCTTCTGCTCCACCAAGGCCTGTTCGTAGGCGTAGATGATGAGGGAGTTGCGGTAGTCCCGGATCCTGGCCTCCACGTCCATGCGGACCTCCGGCAGGTTGCGTTCAGCGCTGGCCAGCAGCACCTGCTCGCGGAGCCAATTGTCGACAAAACTGCGGGCGAGGGTGGCGCTGTCCTGTGGCGCGGCGTCCACCGGGACCACCTGTCGCAGATCGCTCCAATACAGCGTGTTGCCGTAGGCCCGGGCCACGGGCGGATCGGCCCCGTCATGCTCAGCGGCGCACCCGGCGGCCAGTGCACAGCCGGTCAGCACAACGAACATGACGTGACGGGGACCGCGGGGCAAACGTCAGCGGATGGAGTAGAGCACGTCCTTGTTGACACGGACCTCGTACTTGCCGCGCAGCTCCTTGATCCAGTCCTTCTCGAGCTGGTCCTGGTAAGCCGCGGTGATCAGGCCGCGGGCCTCGTCCAGGGTCTTGGGCGTGGCCGGGATCACCTCCTGCAGGTCCACCATCACCACGCGTCCGTCGACGTTGAAGTTGTCCGACAGGCCGACGTTGACGATGCCTTTCAGATAGGGTTTCTCCTCAGCGGTCCAGGTGCCGTTGACATGCTCCAGGTCGAGGGCGGAGGTCCTGGTGAGCTCGGTCTGCAGCTCCGCGCCACGCTTTCCCTTCTTGTAGAGGGCCCGGGCCTTCTTGGCCACATCAGGGTTCGCGCAGGTGTAAATGTCACCGCGGTAGCGGGTGTCCCACATGAAGTCCCGCTCATGGGCCTTGTGGAAGGCCTGCAGACCGCTGCTGTCCTTCACGGCCTTGCTCCACACCTTCTGATCGGTGAGCTCGAAGAGGAGAATGCCATCACGGTACTCCTTCATCAGCAGGCGGAACTCAGGATACTTCTCCTCCAACCGGCCGTCCTCGTATTCCATCAGCTTGTCGTCCACGAACTGCTGGAAGTGCTCATCGACGTAAGCTGAGAAGGAGCGGCCGGGTTCGCGCCGCTGCTTGTCCCGCAGGTGGTCGAGCAGATCGGCCTGTGTGTAGCTGCGGCCCTCGATGGTGAACACCGGCTTGGTGAGCTTGGCGGCCTTGGCGGCATCGGGGGTCCAGCCTTCATGCACGTCGCGCACCACCACGGTGTCCATCGGGGTCTGCACCAGGTCGTCGTGTTTCCGGCTGCGGACGTTCACCAGTTTCCCCTCCTTGATGGTCCCGTTGATCTCCCGCTTGTACCGGCCGTCCTTTCGCACGATGGGACCTTCAACGACATCCTTCCGGCTGAGCGTGTCGAGCACTTGGGCGCCTTTGCGAAAGATGGTGCTGTCCAGCAGGGGCAGTACGGCCTTCACAGCCTTGGGATCGGGCTTGTAGCCATAGGTGGTGCGCAGCTTGTCGAGGAAGGCACGGCGCGTGATGTCGGCACGGCTGTCCCGGCTGATGCGGCTCTTGAGGTCGGCCTTGGCCTGATCGAAGGCTGGTGGTGGCATGGCGTCCAGGCGCTTCACGATGTGCCAGCCGTAGCGGGTCTTGAACGGTGCGCTGATCTCCTCATCGGCCTTGAGGCCGAAGGCGACATCCTCGAACTCCTCGATCATTTTGCCCGTGCCGAACATGGGCAGCTCGCCCCCCTTCGTGCTGGAGCTTTCGTCCTCGCTGTATTTCAAGGCCGCGTCGGCGAAGGTGAGGCTGCCTGCGGTCAGTTGCTGATGGATCTCGCGGATGCGCCGCTCGGTGTCGGCCTGCCGCTCGGGCGTATCCTGGTCGGAGGCGCGCAGCATGATGTGCGCCACCTTCACCTGGCCGCGGGCCGGACGCGAGTCGGTGACCTTGATGATGTGGTAGCCGAAGCGGGTCCGCACCGGCTGGCTCAACTGGCCCACCGGCGTATTGTACACGGCGCTCTCGAAGGGATAGACCATCTGCAGCGCGCTGAACCAGCCCAGATCGCCGCCGTTCTTCTGAGCGCTGGGATCATCGCTCCCGCCCTTGCCCTTGGCCACCGTGGCGAAGTCCTCACCCTTGGCCACGCGCTCGCGGAGGGCCATGATCCGCTTCCAGGCTGCGGCGGTATCCTCTGGCGCGGCGTCCTCGCCCACCTGCACCAGGATGTGGCTGGCACGCATCTCGGTCCGCGACCGGTCGAAAGCCTCCTTGATCAGCTGGTCGTTCAGCTCGCGGTCGATCAGGTAGGGGCGGGCCAGCTGCTTGCGGTAGCCGTCCAGCTCGGTGCGGAACTTGGACACCGTGTCCATGCCCAGCACCTCGGCCTCGCGCACCTTCAATTTGTAATTGATGAACAGATCGAGGTACTCATCCAACGCCTGCTGGGTGACGGCCGCGTCCTTGTTGTTCTTCTTGTAGATGGCCTCGAACTCACTTCGGCTGACCGGTTTGCCGTCCACGGTCATCACCGCCGGATCGGCGGCGCCGTCCTGGGCGTCCATATGACCGGCGAAGAAGAGGCCGGCGAGCAGAACGAACTTCCTCATTTCCATTGCAGTAGGCATCTCGGTTGAAGGGTCGCAAATGTAACCGGTTCACCGGAGCTGAGGCCTTCCGCCGTGTGCAAAAAGATCTGAACGGGGCGGTGCGCCCCTGCCTTAGCGCCGATGGGACGCATGACCGATGGCCCCGGCATGGTAGCGCACCTTCATGAGGCCGGTGCCCTTCAGGAAACTGATGCTGCCCACCGCACCGGGCTCCGCGGCCATCGGCCTATCGGCATCGCGCTCCAGGACCACCTCGAAGCGTACATCCTTGTTCGCCCGGCGGGCCCTGGCACTGCCGTCCGCGTTGCGGGTGTCCACCGCGATGCGCTTCCACTGGTGGCCTGGCTTGCCGAAGAACAGCTCGGCGCGGGCATCCACCGGCAGGCTGAAGGCAAAGCGGCCGTCCGGTGCGAGCAGCGCGTACACGCAGGTCTCCCCTTCCACCTCCACGGAAAGCACGGCGTCCTGCTGATCGGCCTCGGTCGAACTGAGCCAGCCGATGATCATCACATGGTCCAGGGCATGCGCCGCGAACGGCGAGGTGAGCAGTGCGGTGGCACACAGGAGGCGGAGGGACTTCGGGAGACGCATGATCGGCGGGTTGTGGGTCCAAAAGTGGGCCCGTCACCATGGCCGGCCAATACCCACAAAGGGTGTTCCCGTCCTCACCCTCACACCCAGCAACGGTCCACGGCATAGCGCACCAGGCCCGCCGTGCTCCGCACATTGAGCTTGGTCATCAGGTTGCGCCGGTGGGTCTTCACCGTGTCCTCACTGATGAAGAGGGCTGCGGAGATCTCGGCGTTCGTGCGCTCCAACGCGACCAGCCGGATGATCTCCCGCTCCCGCGCGGTGAGGCCGATGTACTCCCCGTCGGGCCGCTTCTCGGTGAACGTGTAGCCCTTGTCCACCGCTTCCCGGGCGGCCGGGCTCAGGTGGCGGCCACCGGCGATCACCGTGCGCACGGCCTCGGGCAGCTCCTCACGCGGGCCGTTCTTGACCACGTACCCGGATGCACCCTCCAACAACATGCTGTTGATGTACTCGATGCCGTTGAGCAGTGAATGGGCCAGGGCCTTCACCTGCGGGTGCTCCTTGTGCAGGGCCCGCATGGCGTCGATACCGTCCATCACCGGCAGCGACACATCCAACAGCACCAGGTCCGGCGGTGCCTGCCGCACCCGTTCGAGCATCGCCTCACCCGTGCCGGCGTAGTCCGAAAGGTCCAGTTCGGGTGTGTCCGCGTAGCGCGCCCTGAGGCCTTCATGGACGAGTTCCAGGGCGTCCACCACCAGGATCCGCACGGGCAGCATGGCCCCAAGATCGGCGATCCCTAGAGATGGCTGTAATTGGGCGCCTCGCGGGTGATGAACACGTCGTGCGGATGGCTCTCGCGGACCCCGGCCGAGGTGATGCGGATGAACCGCGCCCGCTTCAGGGCGGCGATGTCAGGCGCACCGCAATAGCCCATTCCGGCCCGCAGCCCCCCCACCAGCTGGTGCATCACCTCCTCCAGCCGCCCCTTGAACGGCACCCGGCCGCTGATGCCCTCGGGCACGAGCTTCTTGATGTCGTCCTCCATGTCCTGGAAGTAGCGGTCCTTGCTGCCGTGCTGCATGGCCTCGATGGACCCCATCCCGCGGTATGCCTTGAACCGACGTCCCTCGTAGATGATGGTCTCGCCCGGGCTTTCGTCCACCCCGGCGAACATGCTGCCGATCATCACCGTGCTGGCGCCGGCCGCCAGGGCTTTCACCACGTCCCCGGTGTACCGGATGCCACCGTCGGCGATCACCGGCACGTCGGTGCCCTCCAGGCCGGCGGCGCAATCCAGCACCGCGGTGAGCTGGGGTACGCCCACCCCGGCGATGACGCGGGTGGTGCAGATGCTGCCGGGGCCGATGCCCACCTTCACGGCATCGGCGCCCGCCTCGGCAAGCGCACGGGCCGCGTCGGCGGTGGCCACATTGCCCACCACGACGTCCACGTCCGGGAAAGCCTCCTTCACATGTCGCAGCATGGCGACGACGCCTCGGGTATGGCCATGCGCGGTGTCGATCACCAGCGCGTCGACGCCGGCCTCAACGAGCGCCCTGGCCCGGTCCATGCTGTCGGCGGCGATCCCGATGGCGGCGGCCACGCGCAGGCGCCCCAGATGGTCCTTGCAGGCATTGGGACGCTGCTTGAGCTTCAGGATGTCCTTGTAGGTGATGAGGCCCACAAGGCGGCCGCCATCGTCGACCACGGGCAGCTTCTCGATCTTGTGCTCCTGAAGGATGTCCTCCGCCTGCGCCATGGTGGTGTTGCGCTGGGCGGTGATGAGCTGGTCCTTCGTCATCACCTCGGCCACCGGGCGGCCCATGCGCTTCTCGAAGCGCAGGTCCCGATTGGTGACGATGCCCACGAGCCGCCCGTCGGCGGCCACCACGGGAATTCCGCCGATGCGGTTCTCCGCCATCAGCTTGAGGGCGTCGCCCACCAGGGCCTTCTCCTCCAGCTTCACGGGATCGAGGATCATGCCGCTCTCGCTGCGCTTCACCCGACGCACCTCGTTGGCCTGCGCGGCGACCGGCTGGTTCTTGTGCACCACACCGATGCCGCCCTGCTGGGCGATGGCGATGGCCAGCTCCGATCCGGTGACGGTATCCATCGCGGCGCTGACGATGGGCACATTCAGGGTGATGCGCCGGGAGAACCGGGTGCGGATGACCACTTCGCGGGGAAGCACCTCGCTGTAGGCGGGCACCAGAAGCACATCGTCGTAGGTGAGCCCTTCACCCACGAACTTGTCGGCACGGCCGTTGGCGGAGTTCCGGGAGGCCTTCGCGGCCGTCACACCGGCAGGGGATCGTTCCATGCACAAAGGTAGATCGCGCCGCGATCCCGACCTACTCCCTCCCCCACAGGAAGGTCACCGTACCCCGCTTGTCGAGCTTGCGGCCCTCTCCGTTCTCGAACGCACAGTAGTAGCCATACATGCCCTGGGGCACGTAGGTGCCCTGCACCTTGCCATCCCATCCCTCGGCGGGGTCCGTCGTCGACCAGATGTTCTGACCCCATCGGTTGTAGATGATCAGCTGATAGCTGGCAAAGCCCGTGTAGGCGGTAACGGGCCTGAACTCGGTGTTCGCCTCGATGGAGCTCCCCGCGATGAACGCATTGGGCAGCCAGAACTGGACCTCCTGCACGGCGCAGGCCTCGTTGCTCCGGCTGTACACCTGGATCCCGCTGGGGTTGCCCACCTCGAAGGCCTCCACATAGTAGCAGAAGCTGCCGTTGGTGGCGATCAGGTCCTGCACCGGGTCGCTATAGGTCCATTGATCGCCGGGGAGAAGGACCAACTGCTGCCAGGGGCCATCGGCGATGCTGCGGTACACGGCGTAGGCCCCCACCGTCCCGGCCCATTCGCCGTACCCGTTCCAGGTCAGATGGCTGAACCCCTCCAGGTCGGCCTCGGCGCGCAGGTGGATGGTGGCCGCGGTGTTCGACGTCACGACGGAGGTACCGCAGCTGTCCTCCACCTGGACCCGATAGCTGTAGCTGCGCTGGTCGGCCTCCACGTCGAGGTCATCGAACACCACAGTGCCTCCCGGTACGGCGGCGCCCTGCCGCACCGCGATCACCTCGAAGGGGTCGCCATTGGCGCTGCGTTCCAGGAGGTGCCGCCTGGCGGCGGCGGATCCGTCCACGCTGTCCACCACCTGGATGTGGTCATCGGCCAGCACCGTGGCCACCCGGATGTAGTTGAACTGGGGTACGGGCGGGTAGTCCGTGGGCCGGATGGCCTTGTTGCTCAGTGACCACGGGGTGCCGTTCGCGCCGACCGCCCTCACCACGTAGGAGTAGGTGGTGAAGGGCAGCACGTTCTCGTGAAGGGCGGAACCGGCCGAGGGATTGAAGATGCCCAGGAGGAACCAGCTTCCTCCGGCCTGCTGCGCGTACACCTCGTAGTTC
This sequence comes from uncultured Flavobacteriales bacterium, assembly GCA_937872175.1. Lineage (GTDB taxonomy): Bacteria > Bacteroidota > Bacteroidia > Flavobacteriales_F > PHOS-HE28 > PHOS-HE28. Next base: position 27,261 of record CALMPI010000036.1, read on the forward strand.
GCCACCGGCCATCCACCGTAGGGTGTCCAGTCCACCGTGACCGTGGAGGCACATTCGTCATAGCTCGTGGACGCATGGATGGTGGTGTGCGGATCGAGCGTGGCGCTGGTGTTGGGGCTCGGCGGGATGCCTGTCCAGCAGGTATCGAAGGCCGCCACGGTGAACGACTCGGGCACGGTGGCCGCATCGCTCAACAGATACTGGTAGAAGGTGTTGCCCTGCCCCCACACGGTGTCGATGATGGTGTTGCCCAACGCATCGATCAACACCACGATGTACCCATCGGTGTCCCCTTCCGGACTGGCCCCCCAATCGATGGTGGCCTGGCCGCTGGTCGTATCCACCGATACCGTGGTGATCACTGGCGGCGTGGGCGGTGTGTCGTCGCGGAACACATCACCGTCCCTGCTGCTGAAGGAGGTGCACAGGTTGCCGTTGGCCTGGCTCACACGGAAGGTGAGCGAGTCCTCACAGATGCTGATGATGTGCTCGTAGTGCGTGGTGGGCACCTCCACGGAGCCGATCAGCTGCCAGCTGCCCACCGGATACTCCATCCAGATGTCGTACATGGTGTCCGCCGTGGCCAGGGCGGGCGTGTGCTGTGGGGTCCAGTCGAGGACGGCGCTCCCCAGCGGACTGCTCTGCGTGACGTCGAGGAACAGGGTGGACAAGGTGTCGCTGGGGGCCGAGGCGTTGGGGGGGGGACCTGTGGAAACGGCCACCACATGGTAGTACTGCGGGGCGAGGTGCGCACCGGCGCCGAAATGCGTGAACGAGGTGGTGCCGTACACCGGGATCGCCGGCGGCACCAGCACGTACGGGCCACCCAGTGAGGCGCTGTGGTAGACCTCGTACTGCTGGAACACCCCGTTGGGATCGGGAGGCACCACCCAGTTGAGGGTGACATCGCCGGACACGTTGACGGATGCACAACGGAGCGAGGGCGCGTCGAGCACTTGAGCCGTGGCGGGCACAAGCCCAGCGGCTGGGAGCAGCGCGAGGCAGAGTCCGGTCGCCAGGGTGCGCATGTGGAACGGGGTCACTTCTGAAGACGTTGGCCCGGGTCGGGTTGTTGCCAGGGGGCCACCATGGAACGTCCATCGGTGCCGATCCGTGCGGCGGCGGTATGGAACTCCTCCACCAGCCCCTGCACGATCCGCGCGGCCGGAAGCACCTCGCGGACGGCCGTGCTCACCTGGCCGATCTCCAGCTCCCCCTGCTCCAGGTCGCCTTCGAACATGCCCCGCTTGGCCCGGGCGCGGCCGAGCACCTGCTTCAGTTCCTCCACGCCGGCCCCGCGGGCGTAGGCGGCCTGCACCTCCTGGAAGAAGGCGTTCCGCACCAACCGCACCGGAGCCAACTCCTTGAGCGTGAGCATTGTGCCGCCTTCATCCACACGGGTCACCGCCTCCTTGAACGCCGGATGGGCGCTGGATTCGTCGCTGCACACGAACCGGGTGCCGACCTGTACGCCGTCCGCGCCGAGCACCATGCAGGCCAGCATGGCCCGCCCATCGGCGATGCCTCCGGCGGCGATCACAGGCACCCGCACCGCATCGCGCACCATGGGCACCAGCACCAGGGTGGTGGTCTCCTCCCGGCCGTTATGCCCCCCGGCCTCAAAGCCCTCGGCCACCACGGCGTCCACCCCGGCGTCCTGGGCCTTGCGGGCGAACTTCACGCTGCTGACCACGTGCACCACGGTGCGGCCCGCCTCCTTCAAGCGCGGCGTGAGCAGGGCGGGATTCCCGGCGGAGGTGAACACGATGGGCACCTCCTCCTCCATCACGATGGCCACGTGCTTCTCCAGGTCCGCGTACAGCAGCGGGATGTTCACCCCGAACGGCCGGTCCGTGGCGGCCTTGCACTTGCGGATGTGCTCGCGCAGCACCTCGGGGTACATGGACCCTGCGCCGATGAGGCCCAGACCGCCGGCATTGCTCACAGCGGCTGCAAGTCGCCAGCCCGAGCACCAGATCATGCCGGCCTGCACGATCGGGTAGCGGATGCCGAACAAGCTGCAGAGCGGGTTCGATGGGGACTGGTCCACGGTGGGGCGTGAGGGGCGGCGAAGATAGCCTACAGGGTATGGTGCGATCGTGGGCAGCTTGTTGATATCCAACACGTTGGGATCACCGTAGAAGGCCGCGGAACTTTGTTATGTTTGCCGGATGGATCCCCAGCGGATCCGCACCGCGCATGTCGACGATGATGAAACGCTCCCTCCTCGCCCTCTTCGTGGTGGTCATGGCCGTGCAGGCGAAGGCCCAGTACGCTTGGGATATCGGTGTCCACCTCGGGGGCGCCAACTACCTGGGCGAGATGGGCGGCAAGGAACAGACGCGCCGCGACTTCATCTGGGACATGAAGCTGGGGCAGACGCGCTGGAGCATCGGTGTGTTCGGCCGCCGCAAGCTGAACCGCTCCTTCTCCGTCAGCGCCGGCCTGATGTACCTGCGCCTCCAAGGCGCGGACGCCCTCAGCACCAACCCGCAGCGCGTGGGCCGCAATCTGAACTTCCGGAACGACATGTTCGAGCTGTATGTGCGGCCGGAGTTCACCATCTTCCAGGACAACGACATCGGCGGCAAGGGCCGCTATCGCACGGACTTCCGCCTCTTCCTGTACGCCGGTGCCGCGCTCTTCTACAGCAGCCCACGGGGACAGATCAACCGGGAGGGGGCTTTCTATGCCTTGCGCCCGTTGCAGACCGAGGGCGTGTCCTACTCCCCGTTCGGCTTCGCCATCCCCGCCGGCCTGGGCATGCACATCACCAAGAAGCGCCGCCATCGCTACGGCTTCGACTTCGGCTGGCGCACGACCTTCACGGATTACCTGGATGACGTGAGCACGGAATACGTGAACATCCCCGCGAACGGCGATCCTTTGGCCACGCAGTTGTACGACCAGCGGCCTTATCTGGACGATGTGGACCTGGTGACCTCCGGCACCCAGGTTCAAACGGCAAGCGGCGAGGTGGTTACAGTGCCTGACGCGATCCAGTACGGATGGGTGCCTGACACTGACGGCGCGAGCAAGAAGGAGAACAACAAGCGCGGCGACCCCACGCACAACGACAGCTACCTAACGATGACGCTGACCTACAGCTACGTGCTGAAGGGGCAGTCCAACTTCTACCGCCAGCGCTACAGCTGGATCCGCGGCAAGAAGCGCATCGGCCGCAAGAGCCGGGCGAAGTTCTGAGCGGAGTGTGCACACCTTGGAACGGGGACCGCGGTCCCCGTTCCGCGTTTCAGGCCTCGATGCGGTTCGTATCCAACCAGTCGGCCAGCACCACGAGGCCCCATACACGGGCCCAGTTCACCCGACGGTCCCGCGCCAGGAAACGAGACCACAGTGCCTCCACGCCTTCGCGGCGGAAGACGGGCCGGGCGCCCATCGTCCGCAGGCGAGCCTCGCAGAAGCTGCGCAGCTCGTTGCGCATCCAGTGCTCCCACGGCAGGGTGAAGCCCATCTTCGGGCGGTTCACGATGCGCTCCGGAAGCAGGTCGCCCAGCGCGTCCACGAGCAGCTTCTTCGGGCTGTGCGGGAACTTTTGCTCGTCGGACACCCCGAGGACGAACTCCACAAGCTCGTGGTCCAGGAAAGGCACCCGCACCTCCAAGGCGTGGGCCATGCTCATCTGGTCCGTGTCGCGCAGCAGCACATTGGAGAGGTAGGTGTCCAGCTCGGCCACGCTCACCTGGGAGAGGAGCGGAAGCGCGGCGGCGCCGGTGGCGTAGCGGTCATGCAGCAGCACGGCCACAGCGTTGTGCGGCAGCGCGGGTCCACGGATCAGCCGTCGCAGGTCGGGGTCCAGGAAGGCGATCCGGGAGAACGGATAGGTGTGCTCAGGACCGAACCCCGGCGCACGCAACAGCCCGGGCAACTTCGCCGTGGCGGCTGACGGTCGAACGAGGGCCACAAGCTCGCCGGCAAGGCCCCGAACACCGGGCGGCACGAGGCCCAAGGCACGCCACCGCCATAGCCTGTCGGTGCGTGTGAACACGGGATAGCCCGCGAACACCTCGTCGCCACCGAGGCCGGACAAGGCCATGGTGATGCCGGCCTCCCGCGTCACCTTGGAGACCACGTAGGTGTTGGGTCCGTCGCCGCTCGGATGGTCCATGGCGGCCAGGGCGTGGGGCAGCATGCGGAGCATGTCGTCCGGGCGCAGCCGGATGGACGTGTGGCGGGTGCCGAACTTCTTGGCGACGATGCGGGCGTAACGCTCCTCGCTGAACTCCTCCTCGTCAAAGACCACCGAGAAGGTGCTCACCGGGGCGGTGCTCACCTGCGCCATGAGGCCCACCACCGCGCTGCTGTCGATGCCGCCGCTGAGGAAGGCGCCGAAGGGCACATCGGCCACCAGGCGGCGTTCCACGGCCCGGATGAGCCGCTCACGCACCTCGCGCTGCACGCGCTCCAGTGGCAGGTCGGCCGCTTCACGCCGGGCATTGGCCACCAGGTCCCAGTAGCGCCCCTGTTCGGTGCGGCCGTCGCGCCAGGACATCCAGTGGCCTGGCATGAGCATGCGCACACCGGCCACCAACGTACGCGGGGCATGCACCGTCTGATACCTCAGGTGGTCCACCAGACCGTCATGGTCCAGGATGCGGGGCACCAGGCCCGAGGCGAGCAGGGCACGCAGCTCGGAGGCGAAGGCGAGCCGTCCGCCGTCCTCGTGCACATAGAGCGGCTTGATGCCCATGCGGTCGCGTGCCAACAGGAGCCTTCGCTCCGTGCGGTCCCACCAGGCGAAGGCGAACATGCCCAGCAGGCGGTCCAGTGCACGGAGGCCCCACACCGTGAGGGCGGCCGCGAGCACTTCGGTGTCCGACCCGGTGCGGAAGGGCGGCACCCCAGGCATGTGCTCCAGTTCGGTGCGCAGTTCACGGTAGTTGTAGATCTCGCCATTGAAGACGAGCACGTGGCGACCATCGACCGTGTGGAAGGGCTGGTCGGCGGCGCTGCTGAGGTCGATGATCTTCAGGCGGCGGTGCCCCAGGGTCACATCGGCGTCGGACCACAGGCCACCCGCGTCAGGTCCACGATGGCGCTGGGCGTCGTTCATCCGGCCCACGGCCGCAGCGGCCTCTTCGGGCCGGCGATGTCCTGCGATGCCTGCGATGCCGCACATGCCCGGTGGCCGCGCCTACAGGATGAAGCGCGTGTCGGCGAGGATGCGCTGGATGCCGTCACGCAACGGCAGCGGCTCGCGGCCCAGCAGCTCGCGCATGCGGCTGATGTCGGGCATGCGCCGCGTCATGTCGCCCTCCTCCAGCGGCGGCAGGTGCACGATGCGGCTGCTGCTGCCCGTCAGCTCGATGATCAACCGGGCCAGGTCCATGATGGTGATCTCCACATCGCTGCCGATGTTCACCACGTCGTTCACCACGAGGCCCTTGGTGAAGGCGTTCACGCAGGCCTCGATGTTGTCGTCGATGTAGCAGAAGGTGCGCGTCTGGCCGCCATCGCCGTAGATGGTGATGTCCTCGCCATTCAAGGCCGCCCGGATGAACTTGCTCACCACGAAATCGCGGCTCTGTTTGGGCCCGTAGGTGTTGAAGAAGCGGAACACGGTGTAGTCCAGCCCGTACTCCTTGTGGTAGCTGCGCAGGAAGGCCTCGCCCACGTTCTTCACGATGGCGTAAGGCAGCTTGCTGTTGAGCGGCGTGGTGCGCTCGTTCTGGGGGATCTCCACCGGTTCGCCGTACACCTCGCTGCTGCTGCTGAAGAGGACGCGTTTGACGCCGGTGTTCTTGCTCAGGTCGAGCACGTTGCGGATGCCGTCCAGGTCGCGGAGCACCATCACCGGGTTGTCCGTGGTGCGCTTCACCCCCACCACCGCAGCGTAGTGGAACACGTACTCGAAGCGGTAGGCGTAGAACACGCTGCTGATGTCCTCGAAGCGGTTGGCGTCGCACTTGATGAAGTGCAGGTTGGGCCGCTCGGCCAGGGGCAGCTTGCGCACGTCGCCGGTGAGGAGGTTGTCCACCGCCACCACTTCGTTGGCGGGGTCCTGGGCGAGCCGTGCGGCCAGTTCGCTGGGGATGAAGCCGGCGCCGCCGGTGACGAGGATACGGGCCATGGGGCGACGAAGCTACGGGTGTCGATGGATAGACGCTGGCGAACACGGAAGGATGCGCCGTAGCGGTCGGATCGAACCACAGATGCACACCGATGGCCACGGATGCCCCTTCTGCTGGCGGTTCCACCCGAGGCGAGGAGATGGGCACGGCCCCTAGCGTCGGACGATGCGCCGCACGAGCACGACCAGCAGCAGCATGAGGGCCGCCCCCCACCAGAACGAACGGTGGAACACCGTGGTGCGCACCAGGTAGGGCAGCAGGCGCCAATTGAAGCCCTCTCCCTTCCCCTGCTTCGACCGCCACCAAGCGGCATCGTAGCTCTCGGGGCTCTTCACCTGCTGGCCCGTCAGCGAGAGCGCGCTCCACGTAACCGTGTCCGGATACACATCGGCGATCAGCAGGGCATCGCGGGGCTCATCGCGGATGGCGCACTGGATGAATGTGATGTTCGGCGCGTGCCGCTGGAAGAAGATGCTGCTCGGCGCCTGACCGCCGAGGCTGCCGCTGATCCAGTACACGCGGGCGTGCTGCGCGATCTTCTCCAGCAAGGGGTACACGTCCTTCTTGAAGTTGGTGCCGAAGGTGGAACGGGTGTTGTCCTTGAACAGGTCGCTGTACTGCGGATCGTCCTCGGCCCAGATGGGGCGGTGGGAGATGATGAAGAGCGCTGAGACCAAGCCTGAGCGTTGAATCGCCTGCAGCTGCTCATCGACCAAGGTACCATCGTGTTCCTCCAAATCCAGGACGATCAGCTCTGCAGGCCCCTTGGCCCCGACGACATTTCCTCCACCGGGGTTGAGCACTTCGACCCAGGAACCTGCCTTGCCATCGTGATTCCCCGGTGCATTGAAGAAGGGCATCTTCAGCTTACTGAAGAGCGACCGCTGGTAGCGCGGCAGGTCCTTCACCGGGTCCATGAAGAGGTCGCCGGTGCTGAGGAAGAGGTGCGCACCGAGGCTGTTGATCGTGTCCAGGTTGGCGAGCAGGGTGGCCGCCGGGTAGCCGCTGCGGTTGGTGCTCTCCCCGTGGAAATGCCCGCCGATGAGGATTCGGTAGTGGCCGGTGCTGTCGGCAGGAAGAACCTCCAGTCCGTTGAAGGGCGAGCGCTGCGCCTGGATGGTCCCGGCCAGCAGGAGACCGATCAATAGCGGCAGCAGCCCGACGCGGATGACCACATGGGCACATGACCGCATAGGCACATGTGCACATGACCACATGACCACATGACCACATGACCGCCTGCCGTCCGCTCCGGTCGTCCGCCCGCTCATGTGCCTTCCGCCGCTTTCGCCGTACCCACCGCACGACCGTTGAGGCTGATGCTGCTACCCTGTCCGGTCTTGAACCCCGTGCCATCAGGCACCTCTACCTCCATCAGCTCGATCCGCACGGGACCGTTCCGCACCTCGTCCTTGCCGGCATGGGCCGCCTGGGTCGCATCGATCCGGCCGACGCTCATGCGCACGGTGGATCCCTCGCGGGCCTCGATGCCGGTGCCGCACCGCGTGAGCGTCGCGTTCGTCAGTTCCACCTGGGCCAGGGCCGTGGCCTTCACCCCCTCCCCCTTGGCGCCGTCGATCACGAGCTCGGTGAAGCTGCCGCCCCCTCCATGCACGCTCACCGCATCATCCCCAGCGCCAAGGAAGCGGAGCCCGGTGGCCTGTACGGCGGCATGCACGGCCTCGAGCTGATCGGACCCGCCGTGGAAGGTGCTGTGCCGCAGCTGCGCCTCCCCTTCGGAGATGGCCAGTAATGTGGTGCCCGCACCGCTGAACACCGCGTGGCTGATCGTGACCGGAGAGCGGTGAAAGCTGACATCGGCGCTGCGGGGCTGCTCCTCCATGAAGCGCATCAGGCCTTCGAACCGCACATGGTCCAGCTCGGACCGGGCACCGGCCTCCAGCACATGCACGCCCATGCTGCTGCTGTCCGGGCTCACCACCGTGATGGGCATGTCCTCGGTGCCGTTCCAGCGCAGCGGCGAGCGGCTCACGATCTCCGCACCGCTCACCAGCTCGAGCCGCAGCGGAGCGAAGGCCACGACCGTGTAGCCCGCGGGCAGCACCAAGCGATCGCCGATCATCCATCGTCCCGGCTTGAAGGTGATGGTCCGCCCGGCCTCATCGCGCACCAGGAAGGGGAAATGCTCCACGTTCGGGGTGGCCAGTGTGGCCAGGTCCAGGTCGCGTACGTCATTCATCTTGAACGGTGCCACCGGGGTCTCCTTGCGCCGTGCGCTGCCCAGGAAGCCTGCCATGACGTGCGCGTCAGCGAGGGCACTGTCGCTCAGCGGGCCCGTGACAAAGCGCAGCAGCTGCGGCCTTCCGACGCCGCCACGCGGACGGGGAGGCAGCACGGCACGGCCCACCGGTGCGAAGTGACGCCCGTCGGCCAGGCGCAGGCTGTCCACCTGCACGGGCAGCGCCTCGATGGGAACGGCCACGACCTCGAGCGTATCGCCCGAACGACGGTCGAGGTGCATGTGCGCGTACCTGGGCGGGTCGAGCAGCGCGCGGATGGCCCGCTGGTTGGCGGTGTACACGCCTCGGTCCAGTTCCTTGTAGGGGAATTCGCGGTAAAGCGTGGCGCTGGCCGTGTCGAGCGGGCCCTTCAGCGCTGCGAAGGCGCTATCGAGCCAGGCGGGTCGGGCGTAGCGCTCCAGATGATGGACGTAGGCGGCCATGATCGCCGGGTCGCTCAGCAGCTGGGTGTGCAGTTCGTCCTGCTCGCGCACCTGGCCGCGATAGCGGTACGCTCCGGCCAGCTCCCGGATGCGGAAGGCGCTGAAGCTCTCGTAGCTCACCGGCTCCAGTCGCTTGAGCACGGGGTCGAAGTGGAACTTCACGTCGCTCCAGTCCATGCTGTGGTGTCCACCCACGAGGTCGAGCAGGGCCAGTCGGCGGCCCGTGCGGTCGATGTCGAACACGGCCGATGCGGGCAGTTCGCCTTGACGAAAAGCGGTGACCAGGGCGAGGGCCTCCTCGAACAGCCGACGGCCCTCCGGGTCGGCCGCCAGGTCGTTCGTGCCATACGCATCAAGAGCGGCCGCCTGGTAGGCGGCGTAGGCCTCATCCAGACGAAGGCCCTGCATGCTGTTGAGCCGGTGCTGCCAGAACAGCCCGGGGTCGAAGCGCAGCAGCGGTCCGGCCACGCGCCCGTTGTGCTCGGCCAGGTCCTCGCCGAAGTGCTCCTCGTAGGCATAGATCCCAAGGTCCTCGCCGTTGAAGGTGACGCGGCAGAAGCCGTAGCGCAGCGCGATCAGCCCTTCACCCGCCATCAGGCGGTGGTAGAACCAGTCGCAGAGGTAGTTGCGCGTTCCGGGGTGCTGCAGGCTGAAGCGCTTCATGCCCATGAAGCCGCCATCCTTGCGGGCCAGGACGCGGAAGCTCCACTTCTCCCCCTGCACATGGTCGCTCAATTTGCCCTTGATGCGGACCCGGCCCTTGAAGGAGCGGCCATCCACCGTGAACCGCGCCTCGACCGGTTCGTTGCCCTCGGGCATGATGACGCCGCGCTCGCGCGCCAGTTCCACCACGTTCCGCAGGCGGGCCAGCTCGGCCTCGTCCACCTCGATGGCGATGACGGGCGGCTCCACGGCGAAGCTGGCCGGGTAGTTCACGGTCCATTGGCGGATGAAGGTGGCCAGGCCCGGATGCCCGCGATGCACCAAAGCCCGGTGCGCGGTCCATGCGCCCGCGGCGAGCAGGGCGAGCAGGGCCGACACCAGGATCGTCCAGCGCTTGATGCGTCCGTTCATGAAGGGCGCAAAGTAAGCCCCTCCGTTCCCGTGCCCGGTCCGAGTTCGCGCAGGTCATCCGGGTGCACGGAGGCCTCGGCATCGAGGGCGGCCTGTTCTCGTTCATCCGACTCCACGATGTCCGGCTCGGTCACCACGGTCATGATCATCACCAAAATGATGGTGAAGGGGTTGAGGGACCCGGTGAGCCACGATTCATAGAGCACACTGAACATCACGGCGAACATGGCGGCGAAGGCCATCGGCACCCGCTTGCTGGCCTTGAAGAAGATGAGGAAGAAGCTTCTGAAGTAAATGAGGATGCCCACGATGCCCACGTTGAACCACATGGTGAGGTAGCTGTTGTGCACCCCCCCGTGGTGGCCCAGCGTACGGAGATAGGCGTAGTTGTGGCGCATGATGTACTCATCGTTGCCGAAGCCGCCACCGAGCATGAAGTAATCCTGGATCTTGCCCCAGGCGAAGCGCCATGCGATGTACCGGCCCGACCCGTCGTCCAGGGTCTCCACCCGGAAATACTCCTGAAGCCCGAGGCTGATGACGATGGCGGAGAGGTTCGAGCTCACCAGCTCGATGATGCCCAGGAAGGCGATGAACCCGATGAACCCGATGAACGGGGACAGACTGAAGAACCGACTGAAGAGCAGGAACATGCCGGTGGCGACGAGCGATGTGCGCGAACCGCACAGGACCAGGAAGAACACGATGACCGCGTAGTTCATCATGCGCTGCCGGAAGGGGAAGAGGTCCTTCTTGAGGTGGTTGAGGATGGTGTAGAGCGTGAACACCAGGAAGGTGAAGATGCCCAGCCCGTTGGGGTTGCCGAACAAGCCGCGGAAGCGGCCAGCCACAAAGACCGGCACGATCCGCAGGTACTTCATCAGCCACATCACCACCAGGAACGCCACCAGGAAGCGCACCAGATCGCGGAAGAAATCCCAGCCACGCTGGCGGAAGTTGAGCAGCACATAGTTGGGCACCACCAGATAGAGCAGTGCGTAGCTCAAGGTCTTCTGAATGCCCGTGATGGGGTCGTTGCCGAAGATCAGGGGAAGGAAGGCATATGCGAAGAAGGGCAGGAAGACCTTGAAGACACCGGACAGCGGCGCGAATCGATGCTGCTCCACGAGCAGGATGAGCGAAAGGGCGATGATGTAGGCGTACTTGGCCGTTTTGATCTTCCGCATGGAGAAGACGTCCGGTGTCATGTCCGACAGCACCAGGATGAGGATGAACCCGAACAGGATGTCGCCGAACGACTCCCGTCGGTAGAAGAGGAAGACCGTGAGCGGCAGCAGGGCGTAGATGACCGGACCGGCGAACACCGTGGACAGCACCCAGACCGTGACGATCAGGATGAACTGGAGCTCGTTCCGCAGGAAGTCCAGCATGGTTCAGTGTGCGGGCAGGTGCCGGTCAAGCTGGGTGCGCACGACCTCGCCCCGCAGCCGTGCAAAGGTCCGCAGTTCCTCCACCTTCCGCGTCCATTCGGACACGGAGGAGGGTCTGCGCCACCGCGCCACATGCAGGGTCATCTCCGGAGCAAGCTCGGCCGCCCCGGCATCGATCGCCTCTACCATGGCCTGATCGGAGAGGGCGCCCTGGAGCAAGGCGAGCACGATGCTGCGGGAACGCTGGCGGATGGCTGGTGATCGAAGGATGGCCTTGTACAACTGGGCCACCGGTCCCTGATGCCGCTCCACGTGCAGGAAGACATCCGCGGTCACCGGTCCGGCATAGCCCAGGCCCATGTCGCTGTCGCCCATGATGAACCGCCATCGGCCATCACGCGGCGCACCCAAGGTATCGGCCGGCCCCGTCCATCGCCAGTACTTCACATTCTGATCGGGCCAGTCGAGGTTGCCCAGGATGATCTGCGCCGCCATGTAGGACAGGAACCCGTCCACGTCCATCCGGCGCTCAAGGCTGTCCGCGTAGTTCCGGCCATTCGGGTCCCAGCGTTCGGCCATGGTGATCATGCGTTCGAAGCGCTTCACTTCGGCCCGATCTCCATCATATAGCAGCAGGCGGTCCTCCAGCACGGTGTACGCGTCCGCATCGCCGCCGTGCCTTCGCGCCAGCTCCTGCGCGTCGATCCGCTCGCGCAGATGGTGGAGGCCCCAGTACGCGCCATTGAGGTACACCACGACCGCCCTGGCCGCCGAGGTATGGAATGGTAACGCGCTGCACAGTCGGTGCTGCACCACATCGCGCAGGAAGCTGTCCGCCTGGTCGTTCCCGCCGGCCCGCAACACGAGCACCCGATGGCCGATGCCACGCGCCTCTCCACACCAGGCCACGGAGGTCACTGGCAATCTCACGCGGAGCGCATGCTGCGGGAAGCCCCGGGTGTTGTTGCCGTTGATGCGCAGCTTCACCGGTCCCGACCAGGTGGGCGCTGCCCGCCCATCGAACAGCTCGGCCTGAGCCGATCGCTCCCAGGCCCTGCCCCGGAACTGGAAGTTTCCGGGATACTTCCACCACCGATGGTCCCGGGGGAAGCGCTGGACGGCCTCCTCATCCGTGCGGAAGATGCCATGCCCAAGCCCGTAAATGCCCGTGTCCGGATCGAAGAACGCGCCGGGTTCGGCCGTCAAGGCAAGCACCGGCAGCATATGCTCGTGCAGCAGCACCGTTCGGCCGGTCACCGGTCCGCACGCACCCTCCACGCAGGCCGTGGCCCGGACCGTGAACGCCGCTGGAAGCCCGGGTACCGGAGGTCGCCATTGCACCGAGGTCGGGATCCGCATGATCCCCTCCACGGCCCGGCGATCGGCCCTCACCGGCAGGGATCCGTGAACAACCCTGTCGATGGCTGTCGGCGTGCGCCCATCGGTGGTCACATGGATCGCGGACCCCTCAGGCCCCCTGAACCGAACTTCGGAGGGGCCGACCTCCACCTCCACCCGCGCGATCGAAGCTGTGCGATGTGAAGGCCCCACCTTGGGAACCGCCACCCGCCAGGCCAACGCCAAAGCGACAAGCGCGACCCAAGGGAGGAAGGTCCGAAGTGCGCTACCGCTCATCGCCCCTCGCGCGCATCACGCAACGCCCAACGGGCGATCAACGCCAACGGGATCAGCCCCACCACCACAGGGATGGCCGCCCCCGTACCACAGCCTCCGCCAAGCACGACGGCCATGGCCTTCAAGACGCGATGGCGCTGCCCCTCACCGGCCTCAACACGCACCAGCAGCGCCAAGGCCACCAGCGCGATGCTGAAGGGTACGGAGCCCTTCACCAGCGCAACACCCAGGGCGGCCACGCCGGCCCAAAGGGCCAACTGCCGGGCTTCCATGGCGGCGGCCCCGGCCACGCGCCCGACCATGAACGCGAGCGCCCCAGCGAAGAGCACGGCCAAGGCAAGACCGGGCAGGTCCTGTGGGGTGAAGAAACCCAGCTGGTCGGCGATGAGGCCCATCAGGTCCATGGATGCGGGGGGTGCGGCGAAGGTAGGTGGAGGAGGGGATGAGGGGGGTGGCGCCCGCCCCAACCCATGCATGGCCATACATACGTCATCCTGAAGCCGTTCAGTTCAGCAAGCCTTCATTCAATTGGAATCTCGCTGATCCACGTCCTCGTTTTATACAGAAGCATGTTCGATCGTTCATACCTCAACAATATCGTATGGATTGCCTCATGCTCTCCCTATCCATAATGGTCCAATGAGATGTTCGTTCGCACACATCGGACCACCGGAACGAATGTATGGCCATACATACATTGACCACGCCCGACCTGTGAGAGGCGAGCGCCCCCACCCCGCCCCACGGCGCCGCCCCCACCCTGCCGGCCCTTCCTTCCCGTTACTTTTGCTTCCATGCGGTGCCGCGCGGTCCTCCAGCTTTTCCTCGGACTTCTCCCGGGGATGCTCTCCGCGCAAGCCACCGTCCACTCTGGCACCACCCTGCATGTGTTGGGGGGCGCCACGGTCCGGCTTCCTGACGGGCTCACGTTGGCCGTCGCATCCGGGGCGGCCGTGGTCAACGACGGCCTGATCGACCTTGCACCCACGGCCGCCATCGCTGAGGCGCCTGGATCACCCCTCACCGGGCTCGGCGTCGAACGCATCCATGTGTGGGTGACGTCCCCACCCACGGCGCTCGAGCCCGGTGGCCTCGGTTTTCGCATCACATCGACCAACCCGTTGGACAGCCTGAGCATTGAGCGCGGGCACACCGTCCTCAGTGATACCAGCGGGTCCTCGGGCATCGCACGCTGGTATCGTGTCCGGCCGCAGGTGAACAATGGGCTTGCCGCCGAGATCGGCTTCCGGTACGACCTCGCCGAACTCCAGGGCATCGCCGAGGCGGATCTGATGCTGTACACCGCGCGGCAAGGAGATAGCATCTGGCTGGGGATCCCCAGTGTGGTGGATCTGCCCTCGTCGACCGTGTTCGCGACCTGGTTGGACAGTTTGGGCACCTACACCCTGTTCGACGGAAGCCTTGGAACGACCACCGTGGAGGACGCCGTTCCTGCCGATCTGAGCGCGGGACCCAACCCCGCCACGGAGGTGCTGGAGGTCCGCGATACCGCCCGTGGGTTTCGAAGTCTCGCCGTAGTGGACGCCACGGGGCGGACCGTACTGCATCAGGACCTCCGGGACCACCGGACCCACCATCGGCTCCCGGTATCCGACCTGGCCCCCGGAACATACCTGCTGCGCACCGATGATGGACGCAGCCTTCGGTTCACCCGCCCATGAGCCGCTCCTCCACGCTTCTGACCGCGATCGGTGTCGCAGGTGCGCTCAGCGCGCAATGGGACCTGCCCGTGCGGGTCGCCTTGAACGGTGACAGTGCCGAGGACCGCCGCGTGACGGGGCTGTCCGCGCCGCTGGATGGCAGCGATGGGCTCGCGGCCGGGCTGGAGCGGACCCATGCCCTCACGTGGATCTCCGCCACAGGGACGGACAGCCTGGTGGCCGCCTGGCCGTCCATCGCCCTTCCGCTCGCCGGCGACCTTCCACGCATCACCCTCGTGCCCGACACCAGCAACAACGGCCCGGTGGCGCTCACCCTGCCCGGAACCGGTCCGGTGGCGGTCCTCAAGTACGGCGTGGAGCCGCTCGACAGCGCTGACCTCCAGCCGGGCATCCCGATCGACCTGGTGTACGATGGCGCGGCCTGGCAGGTCATCTCACCACTGCCGCGCCCGTGCCCGCCCGGCATGTTCCCGGCCTCACGGGATGTCTGCATCGAACGGCAGCCCACCACATCGGCCAACTTCTATGCGGCCGCCAACGGGTGCGCGAACCGGCAACGACGTATGTGCACGTTCTGTGAGTGGATCGCCGCGTGCACTATGCCGAACGGCATCCTCCTCAACACCATCGCGGACTACGAATGGGTGGACCACGCGGCCAACAGCGGCAATGACGCCAAGTCCATCGGGCTCAACAACGACACCTTCCTGCCCGATTGCCTCTCCGGCGGAACCCGCGTGCCCCTCACCGTGCTCTCCTACCGATGCTGCTCCGACCGATGAGGACCGCCACCGCCGGCATCGCGTTCAGCGGCGCCCTGCTCCTCCACGCCCAGGTGCAGGTGGACGCACCGTTGCGCTTCACCGCGGCGGACAGCACTCTTCGGCAGATCGATGGGCTGACCCCACCCATCGCCGAAGAGGACCTGATCGTGCTTTCGACCGCCCGTGCGGGCTCCGTGCATTGGGCCACCGCCGCCGGCACGGCCAACGCCATCACCCTTGCGGCACGTCCACCGGTCACGTCCTACCGCGAAGGCCTTCGGCTCCGGTTCCTTCCTGCGGTCTCCGCCGGAGCAGCACCCACGATCAATGTCGACGGCCTCGGCCCGGTGCCCGTGCTGGGTCCGGAGCTCACTCCGCCACCGGCCGGAAGCCTGGTGCCCGGACGGCTCGCCGAAGTGGTGTGGACAGACAGCTTGTTCCGCCTCAACCCACGCCCCATCGATGGCTGCCCCACAGGCTTCCTTCAGGTGCACGAGGGCCTGTGCATGCAGCAGGACCAAGGCGCCAACGTATCGGTCTTCACCGCCATACGCCAATGCGCCGACAGGGGTGCGCGCCTGTGCACTTGGGATGAGTACCTCTACGCCTGCACCGTGCTCAACGGCCAGTTGACCGGCCTGTTCGACGACTGGGAGTGGATCGACGACACCAGCGACCATACCCACACGGGCAACCAGGCCGGGCGCTATTACTGTGCCCAGCAACGATCGCAACCCACCACCGTGAACGGCCGTGTGCGCTGCTGCCACCGCATCCGATGAACCTCTTCATCCGCCCGCTCTTCGCCCTGCTGGTCGTGGCCTCACCCGCCGCCGCCCAGATCCAGGTCGACCGACCCGTGTCGCTGACCGCGCTGGAGGACAGTGCCCGGCGGGTGACCGGTCTTTCCGATGCCACCGGCGCCGATGAGGCCTTGAACGCCCGGTCGGCTGCCTTGGGCCGGTTCCGGACCTCCACCGTTGGGGGAACGCCCGATGCCTGGACCGCCGGCCTGGTGCCCGCCCTCACGGACACACTGCCCGCAGGGTCCGAACTTCTGCTGCGGATCCCCCAATCGAACACCGGTGCCGTCTCGCTCACGATCGACGGCCTCGGCCCCTTCCCCGTGGAGGAGGCCCCGGGCGACCCGCTTGACAGTGCTGATGTACCCGCCGGCCTCGTGGCCCGCCTCCTCTTCGATGGCACCGCGTTCCAGCTCGTCAATGGCCGGCCTGCACGCACACGCTCATGCCCCAGCGGTTTCGTGGCGGTGACCGAGCAGTTCTGCATGGAGCCGGATGAGCGCGACACGCTCGACTTTCGCGATGCGGCGCTGGTGTGCGGTGCGCTGGGTGCCCGGCTATGCAGTTGGGGTGAATTCTATGCCGCATGTGTCCGCGCCACGCAGCTCGGCCTCCACGACATGATCGGCAACTGGGAGTGGACGAACAACTCGGCCAACGCGGACATGGGCGTGCGTGTCGTCGGCTTCTCCTCGTGCACCATCGCCGCCACCGCCGGCGCTCTGGATCCGCCCGCGCGGAACTTCCGCTGCTGCTTCAGACACTGAGGCCACCGGCGATCTCGCATTTTCGCGCGCCGCCCCATGCTGTTCAACAGCTTCACCTTCGCGCTCTTCCTGCCGGTGGTCTTCGCCCTCTACTGGGGCGTGGCCCGGTCGGTGACCGCGCGCAACCTGCTGCTCATCACGGCCGGCTGCGTGTTCTACGGCTGGTGGGACTGGCGTTTCCTGCTGCTTCTGGCCGCCACCAGCATGACCGACTACGGCGTGGCCATCGCCATGGACCGGGTGCACGAACCGCGGGGACGAAAGGCCTGGCTCATGGTGAGCCTGGTGGGCAACCTCGGCACGCTCGGTGTCTTCAAGTACCACGACTTCTTCGCCACCTCCCTGGCCGATGCGCTGACGCGCGTGGGCCTCGGCTTCGACCCCGTACTGCTGCACGTGGTGCTGCCCGTCGGCATCAGCTTTTACACGTTCCAGGCCCTCAGCTATACCATCGACGTGTACCGCGGCCGCATCGCGCCCGTCCGCGACCTGCCCACCTACCTGGCCTTCATCGCCTTCTTCCCGCAGCTGTGCGCCGGCCCCATCGAACGCGCCAGCCACATGCTCCCCCAGTTCGCCCGGCAGCGCCGCTTCGACGTGGACACGGCCGTCGACGGCCTCCGGCAGATGCTCTGGGGCCTCTTCAAGAAGGTGGTGGTGGCCGACAACTGCGCCACCGTGGTGGACCGCATCTTCTCCGGCAGCGACCACCTCCCGGCCCCATTGCTCGTACTGGGTGCCGTGCTCTTTGCCCTGCAGATCTACGGGGACTTCAGCGGCTACAGCGACATCGCCATCGGTTGTGCGCGCCTGTTCGGCTTCGAACTGATGCGCAACTTCGCCTTCCCCTACTTCAGCCGCGACATCGCCGAGTTCTGGCGCCGCTGGCACATCAGCCTCAGCACCTGGTTCCGCGACTACGTGTACATCCCCCTCGGCGGCAGCCGTGGCGGCACCTGGATGAGCGTGCGCAACACCTTCGCCATCTTCCTGCTCAGCGGCTTCTGGCACGGCGCCAACTGGACCTTCCTCGTCTGGGGCGCCCTGAACGCCGTGTACTTCCTGCCGCTGCTCCTGGGCGGACGCAACCGCGCGAACCTCGGCACGGTCGCCCCGGGCCGCCTGCTCCCCTCCCTGGGCGACGCCGCCCGCATCGCCGTCACATTCACCCTCACCTGCCTGGCCTGGGTCTTCTTCCGCGCCGAGGACCTCGGCCACGCCTTCAGATATCTGGGGCGCATGAGCGACGGCTGGCTGCGCGGTGTCACCTGGCACCGGTGCCTGGCCTTTCTGGGCGAGCACGTGCTGCTGGCCCCGGCCATGGCCTGCGCCTTCCTGCTGTTCGTCGTGGAGTGGGTGCAGCGCGAGCAGGCGCATGGGCTGGAACGCCTGCCCGCACAGCGCCCCCTGCGCTGGGCCATCTACCTGGGCGTGCTCGCCGCGGTGGCCTTCGCCGGCGACCATGGCGAGCAACAGTTCATCTACTTCCAGTTCTGACCCATGGCCGCCTTCCTCCGTCGCGCGATGTGGTTCGGCCTGCTGGTCACCGCGCTGGCCATCGGGCTGCACGCCCTGCTCATGCACGGCCTGCGCAGCCGCACCACGGACGTGTTCGGCGTGTGGAACGACGTGGTCGATGGACGCGCCGGGGCCGATGTGCTCTTCACCGGCAGCAGCCGCAGTCTCGTGCACTTCGATGCGGCCGCCATCGGCGCACGCACCGGCCTCCGCACCTACAACATCGGCATGGACGGCACGCAGCTCGACCTGCAGCTCGGCCGCCTGCGCACCTACCTGGCCCATCATTCCGCGCCGCGCCTCGTGGTGCAGGAGGTGGACATCATCAGCCTGGAGCCCGACAGCGGCCTCTACTTCGCGCAGCAGTATGCCCCCTACCTCGGGGAGCCGGCCGTGTACGAGGCCGTGCGCCGCATCGCACCCGATCACTGGAAGGACCGCTGGCTGCCGCTGTATCCCTTCATGCGACATGGTCCCGGCCTCACCGGCCTCGCGGTGAAGGGACTGCTCGGCCTGGAGGACACGCTGTACGACCCCGTGCACCTCGGCTTCGAGCTGCGCGACTGGGCATGGGAGGGCTCGTTCGACAACTTTCTCAAGGAGCACCCGGACGGCGTGCGCTATCCCGAGAGCCCGCATGCCGAGGCCACCCTGCGGGAACTGATCCGCACCGCCCGAGCGGCCGGCTCGCTGGTGGCGCTCTGCTACACGCCGGAGCTGGTGGAGAACCAGCGCATCACGCTCAACCGGGCGTCCATCATGGGCACATTCGCACGCGTCGCCCGCGAGGAGGGCGTACCGTTCTGGGACCTGTCCACGGCCCCCGTCTGCAACGACCGCGGTTTCTTCTACAACTCGCAGCACCTCAACGCGCGCGGCGTGGCGCGCCTCACTCCGATGGTGGCGGACAGCGTGATGGTGCTGCTGGAGCGCGCCGCTCAGTCGCCCAGCGCCTTGCCGTAGAGCTCGATGAGCCGCGCGTTGCGCACGCGGATGTCGAACTTCTCCCGGACGACCTCAAGGGAGGCATCGCCCATGCGGAGCAGCAGCGCGGCATCGTCCATCAGGCGGCGGAGGTGCAGCACGATGTCATCGGCGATGCTGTCACTGTCGCGCCCCTCCACCTCCAGCAGCCAGCCGTTGCGGTCGTGCTGCACGATCTCGGGCAGTGAGCTGATGCGCGAACCGATCACGGGCAGCTGGGCGCCCATGGCTTCCAGGATGGTGTTGTTGAAGGGGTCGGCGAAGGTGGTGCTGACGAACACGTCGGCGGTGCGCATCCGCTGGAGCAGCTCGTGGTGCGGCAGGCCGCGATGCAGGGTGATGCGCGCGTCCGCCGCGATGGTGCGCTCGGCCCACTGCCGGTCCGCATCCGTGGGGAACACACCCCAGTCGACCTCCAGGCTGCTGACGATGACCAGCCGCGCCTCCGGACGCCCCAGGCGCTGGAAGGCCTTCAGCAGCTCGATGCCGCCCTTGCGGTAGAATCCGTTCCCGGCAAAGAGGATGGTGAAGGTGCCGGGGTCCTTCTCACCACGGGTGTACTGCTCCACCGCCCGGTACACCACGTGCATCTTGGCGGGGTCGACCCCCGCGGCCACCAGCTTGTCGCGGTTCATGCGAAAGGTGTGCTCGCTGGTGTAGAACAGGGCCCGGCATTCATCCGAGGCCAGGCGCCGCAGCCCCCAGCGGAACAACGGATGATCCTCGCGCATGGGCTTGTAACGCGGCAGATAGCTCTCCACCTCGATCACCCACGGGTGGCGATTGGCCACGATGCAGTTGTAGGTGTGGAACAGGTCGCAGCGCTTCACCGGAAAGAAGTACCGCGTGTGCCAGAGGAAGGCGCTCACGATGCCCGTCATGTGCCACGGGATGTCCACCATCCGCGAGTAGCGGTAGCCCTCCGGCGGGTGGCTGAACACGTAGTGCTGCCAGTAGCGGGTCTTGTGCGAGATGCCGATGACGCGCGAGCCCATGGGTCAGCGGGCCGTCACCGCCTCGTGGAGGAACCATGCGTGGAAGCGTGCCAGCCCTTCGGCCAGCGGCGTGCTCGGATGGAAGCCGAGGTCGCGCCCCGCCTTCGACACGTCGGCGAAGGTGCGCGGCACGTCGCCGGGCTGCTCGGGCCGCACCTCCACCACCGCCTTGCGCCCCACCTCCCGTTCGATGGCCGCGATGAGCTCCCGCAGCATCACCGTGCCGCTGTTGCCCAGGTTGTACACCTCGTAGCGCCCGCCCCGTTCGCGGTCCATCGCCGCGCGAACGCCGGCCACGATGTCGTCCACGTAGGTGTAGTCCCGTTGCGTGGTGCCATCGCCGAACTGCAGGATGGTGTCCCCTGCGGCCACCTTGCGGAAGAACTGGTGGATGGCCAGGTCGGGCCGCTGGCGCGGACCATAGACCGTGAAGAAGCGCAGGACGGTGACCTGCATGCCGTGCAGGTCGGAGTGCACCCGTGCGAACTGCTCGGCGGCCAGCTTGGTGGCGGCGTACGGACTGATCGGCACCAGCCCATGCTCGCTCTCCTTCCACGGCACGTTCGGGTTCTCGCCGTACACGCTGCTGCTGCTGGCCAGGATGAAGTGGGGCACCTTCCGCCGGCGCGCCATCTCCAGCAGGGTGAGCGTGCCGGTGACGTTCACCCGGTGGTAGCCGATGGGGTCGGCGATGCTGGGCCGCACGCCGGCCTTGGCCGCGATGTGCACGATGAGGTCGATGCGGTCATCCCCCAGCAGGGTCTCCAGATCGGGCGTCAGCAGGTCCGCCTCCACCACCCGCAATTGCGGATGGCCCAGCGCCCCTGCGAGGTTCCGCTCCTTCACCGCCCGCGGATAGAAGGGGTCGAAGTTGTCCAGCACGGTGATGCGCCAGCCGCCCTCGGCGAGCAGCCGGTCCACGAGGTGGCTTCCGATGAAGCCCGCCCCGCCCGTGATGAGCACGTGCCTGTCCATGATGCGCAAAGGCCCGCAAAGCTAACCGGCCGGGGGGTTGCCTTCATGGATGGGCCCGCCTTGGCCCCGTGCCCCCTTCACAGGCCGCGCCCGCCCCCGCTCCGGTACCTTCGCCCCGGCCATGCCCCGCCCGCTCCTCATCGTATCCCACACCTTCCCGCCCTACCGCGGCATTGGTGGGAGGCGCTGGATGAAGTTCGCCAAGGCCCTGGCCCGGCGCGGGCATGCCGTGCACGTGATCCACAGCGCCGGGGCGGAGGAACTGAAGGGGTCGCCCTGGACCGATGACCTGGCGACGCCCGGCATCACCTGCCACCCACTGCCCCAGCGCTATCCCACCGTGCTCTTCAAGCGGCCGCTCACCAGCGCGGTGGACAAGGTGATGTACCGCGTGTGGGGCCTTGTGCTGCCGCTGCTCGTCAAAGGCAACTGGTTCGACAAGACCGTGTTCTGGAAGCGCCCCTTCCTGGACAAAGCCTGCGCGCTCATCGACCGGCATGGCATCCGCGACGTGCTGATCACCGGCGCCCCCTTCCGGCTCCTGTACTTCGGGGTGCTGCTGAAGCAGCGCCGGCCCATCCATCTGGTGTGCGACCTGCGCGACACCTGGACCTGGCAGGACGGCTACGGCGGCGCCCTGCTCAGCCCGGAGCGAAAGGCCTACGAGCGCCGCCTGGAGGAAGCGGTCATGGCGGGCAGCGACCGCATCACCACCCCGCACCCGGCCGTGGTGGAGCACCTCACGCGCACCTATCCGCAGCACGCCACCAAGGTGCGGCTCCTGGGCCATGCGATCGACCCCGACGAACTGGGACCGCCGCGGCCCGAGCCCTCGCCCGCACTGCGGCGCCTGATCTACGCGGGCAGCATGTACGGCGCGCAGGAGGCCGACCGCTACTTCGACCAGGTGATCGCCGCCTTCGCGCACCTGCGCGATACTGCACCAAAGACCTTCGCCGATGCCTCGCTCGACCTCTACATCACCGGGCATGGCACCGAGAACCACCGCCGCCTCGTGGAGGCCAGGGGGCTCCAGCAGCACATCCGCTTCCACGCCCCGCTGCCGGCCAAGGCCATCTTTCCCCGCATCGCTGCGGCCGACGCCGTGCTGCTCTTCATCCCCAGCATGAACCGCGACGTGCTGGGCACCAAGTTCACCGAGGTGTTCCACCTGCGGCGGCCCGTGATCCACGTGGGCGATGTGGGGCTGGTGAGCCGCCACGTCGAAGAGAACCGGCTGGGCGTTTCGCTCCGCGTGGATCAGCTGGCGCACGAGCTGCCCCGCCTGATGACCGGCGAGCGCATGGTGACCGTGGACACGACCTACGACCTGAGCACACACCTGCTGGACCACATCGCCGCAGGCATCGAGCGCGACCTGCTGGCGCCCTGATCAGGCGGCCGCACCGGATCGGCGTGGCACCAAGGCCTCTATGTCGGAGCTCAGCCGGTACCGCGCCGCGCACCGGTCCAGCAACCGCTCCAGCATGTGCAGGTTGTGCCGCGTGATCATCTTGGGATGGCTGATGAACTGCACGAACGGCGTGCGGTCGATCAACCGGGCATACGCCCGATAGCGCATCACGGTGAGCAGCTCGATGGACACCATCTCGCGGTCCACGGTGCCCATGCTGCCATCGGGCCCGGGCACGTCCACGAAGGCCACGCCCTGACCATCGCCGATCTGCCGTCCGTAGGGGATTCGCCAGAGCACCTTGTCCACCAGTGCGCCCACCAGTCCCCGCGGACGCGACGGGATGCTGGTGATCACCACCTCGGTGAACGGACCGTCCGGATCGGGGCGTATCACATCGGTGGAGAAGCGGTACACCGGACCCGGCAGCGGCGCAGTGAAGTCGTAGTCCACAGCATTGCTGTGGCGCCGCATGCCCGCCAGCACGCTCATGTCGCGTTCAATGCCGCAACGCAGGAAATGCGGCCGAAAATCGGAGAACGGCTGGATGCACCAGCCACCCGCCCGGTAGGCGCACACGCGGTAGGCGGGCGCCACCGGGGCCAGGATGCGCCGGAGCAGGTCCACCGAACCATCGAACACGGCCACGCGTGAGGGCTCGTCCAGCGCCGACAACCGATAGCGCCCCAACTCCTGCAGGTCCCACTCGTGGTGCGCCTCATCGTAGCGTGCGTCGTACCAATGCGGATGGATGTGCGGATACACATGATGCCCCCGCTCCACCAGCTCACGCAGCTGCCGCGCGATGCGGTCCAGGTCGGCCCGGCACCGCACGTTGGTGACCGACCGCCGCTCCAGCTCCAGCAGGAAGGTGGTGTCCACGAAGAAGGTCATCGCAAGGCGGTGCCGCTCCAGGATCGGCAGCACGCGGTCCACCGGACGGATCATGCACCGCTCCACCGTGCCGCTGCGGCGGCCCAGGAACAGCTCGTGGTCGAAGGTGAAAAGGAGGTGCCGGTGCTCCATGCCGCCGCGGCAAAGTAACGCTGCGCGACCCGCGCCTACTTTTACCGCCATGGACCTGGTCGGCAAGCTGCGTTTCCACTACGACATGAAGGTGCGTCCGCGCATCAACCCCGACCTGCGGCGGCTGAACGCCCTGGCGCAACGTCCGCTGCCTTTCGAGGCGACGGACGCACGCACCCACCTGCAGCTGGGGTTCCAGTGGATGTGGGATGCCCATCTGGCCGTGGACCGCCAGGGGCTGCCCACCAAGTTCTCCATCGGCCCGCAATACGGTGTGGGCGTGCCCTATCCGGAGACCACCGGCTACACGCTGAACACCTTCCTCGCCGCGCTCCCGCGGGCGAAGGAACTGGGGTTGGACGAAGAGCGGCTGCACGCGCTGATCGGGAACTGCGCGCGCTTCCTGCTCGGAGAGCAGCTGCCCAACGGTGCCTTCACCGGCGGCCACCGGAAGCTGCGCAACTACGGCCGGCCAAGCATCTTCAACACGGGTCAGATCCTCCTGGGCCTGAGCGCCGTGCTGGAACATTGCGCCACGCACACACCGCCTGCAGCCTGGCAGCTGGACGTGGAACGCCTGCGCGCTGCCGTGAACGGAGCCGGGGACTTCCTGGCCGACCAGGTGACCCCGGCCGGACCGTACGACCCGGCGCACAGCTTCCGCAACAAGGTGCGCACCTACTACAGCCGAGCGACCTACGGCCTCCTGCGCGCCGGACAGGTCACCGGCAATGGGCGCATGCTCGCCGCCGCACGCCGTCACTTCGACTGGGTGGCCGACCAACAGCGCCCCGACGGATGGATCGATCACTGGGGTTTCGATGAGGAGCTCGCCGTGCTGCACACCATCGCCTACACGCTGCGGGGACTCGTGGAGGCCGGCCACGGCCTGGGCGACGCCCGTTACTTCGCCACGGTGCGCCGTGCGCTGGACCGGCTGGCGGCCTTCGACCGGGCGCGCTTCGGCCATCCGGACCTCATCCCCTCCCATTACCGCGCGGATGGCAGCTTCCTGAACGAGCTCTGCATCACCGGCATGAGCCAGCTGAGCCTGGCCATCCTGAAGCTGCCCGAGGAGCACCGCGGCGAGGCGCACACCGCCTGGGCGGGCCGGATGATCCAGGCCACCAAGCACTTCCAGCTCCGCGGGTTCAAGGAACCCCTGATGAACGGCGTGATGCCTGCATCCTATCCCTTGCGTGGTGCCTATCAGCCGGGTGACCTCATCGAATGGGGAACCAAGTTCTTCATGGACACCATGCTTGTGGAGCTGGGCGTTCCACCCCGCGCGATCACCGGCTGATCACCGACGTGCTCCGCTCACCAGCTCGGCGAAGAGCGCCTCGAAGCGCCTCACCACCACGGGCCAGCTGAAGAGCTCGTTCACACGGGCAAAGCTGTACTCGCCCATCCTGGCCCGCACTTCCGCGGTGCGTCCGGCGAACGCCACCACCGCCTGGGAGAGGGCCTCGGCGTCACCGGGGGGAAGCAGGTAGCCATTGTGCGGGTTCACCAGTTCGCCGCTGGCACCCACATCGCTCACGATGATCGGCTTCGCGCGGGCCATGGCCTCCAGCACCACCGTGGGCATGCCCTCGAACCGTGTGGGCAGGATCAGCGCGGCACAATCGGCGTACAGCGTGTTCAGCTGCGCATCGTCCACGCGGCCGAACAGCGCAACGTTCGGCGGCAGATCGCGCTTCAGGTCCTCCAGCAGCGGCCCATCACCGGCCAGTTGGAAGCGGACCAGGTCGGTGCGCCCGTCGGCCACCAGCCGCCGCGCCACGGCAAGCAGCACATCCAGCCCCTTGTTGAACGCGAAGCGGCCCACGAACAACAGTGGCAACGGCCCGGCATTGATGCTTGACCCTTGTCCCTTGTCCCTTGGTACTTGTGGGACCTCCGTCGCGTTCGGGATCACCACCACACGACAGTCGCTGCCCTTGGCAAGTCCCTGCAAGATGCCGGTGAGCTTACCACCCAGGCTGATCACCACCGCGCTGTTCCGCACCATGTAGCGCAGTCCCGCACGGAACGGCCAGCCCAGCAGGCGCTCCTTGCGCGTGAGCATCTGGAACATCTCCAGCCCGTGCGGGTGGATGATCAGCCTATCGCTGAAGCGGTCGATGCCCTTCCACACACAGAAACCCTGCGACAGGATCACATCCGGCTTGATGCGTTCCAGCTCCTTCCCCACCCGGTCACTGTAGCGCCAGAGCTCGCGGATGTACAGCTTGTGCGTATCGATATCGGGTATGTGCACCTCCTCGATGCCCAGCGCTGGATCGAAGATGCCGACCGCATGCGGATGCAGCACGGTGAGCTTCACGTGGCCGCCACGGGCCAGGTGCTCCGCCAGCAGCCGCGAATGCCGTTGCATGCCGCCCATGGCCTGGGGGAAGACACCGTCGGTGCAGAGGGCTACACGCATGGCGATCGGTCGATCAGATGGTCGGACGATCGGATAATGAGGAGATCCGTCGGCGCATCCGATCCTCTGATCATTTCATTCTCCGATCACCTGATCGACATCCTCACGCAAGAGTGTCGCCACCCCCTCATCGATCCCCCACTTCGGCTCCCAGCCGGTGGCCTGCTTCAGCTTGCGCACATCCGCCAGCAGGTGCATGCGCTCCACCTTGCGCACCCGGGCGGGATCCACCTCGATGGTGAGCTTCTCGCCGAGCTGGCGCTCGAAGGCCTCCACGATCTCGCGCACGCTGTACTCGATGCCGCGTCCGATGTTGAAGGTGTCGTAGCCCTCGATCCCGGCGTTGAGCAGGGCGCTCATGGCGCGGCCCATGTCCTCGGTGTGGATGTAGTCGCGCTTGGGATCCAGGTTGCCGAGCTTCAGCTTGCGGGCTCCGTCCAGGATCTGCCGCTGGATGGTGGGGAACAGATGCGGGTTGGTCTCGTTCGGACCGAAGGCGTTGAAGAAGCGGCCCACGAGGGTGGGGATCCGCGTCCGAAGGTGGAACTCGCTGGCGAGCTTCTCGGTGGCCAGCTTGGTGGTGCCGTAGATGTCCATCGGCCCGAGCTCATGATCCTCGGCCATGGCACCGTCGGCGATGGGGTACACCGCGGCCGTGCTGGCCACGAACACCTGCTCCACACTGCCCTTGGTCTGCGCGGCGTCCAACACGCTGATGGTGCCGTTGATGTTGATGTCGGCGGCCTCAGCGGGGTGCTCGTTGCAGTACGGGATGAAGTGCACGGCGGCCAGGTGCAGCACCCAGTTGGGGCGCGTGGCGTCGAACACGGCCTGCGTGGCCTTGCGGTCGCGGATGTCGGCCTTGAAGAAGCGGTCATCGGGAACGCCGGCGAGGTGGCGCCTTCCGAAGCTCAGGTCATCCTGCACGAAGACCTCGTGGCCCAGCTCCTGCAGGTGCTTGCTGAGCGCCGAGCCGATGAAGCCCGCGCCGCCGGTGATCAGGACCTTTCTTGTGCCCGCCGAAGCGGTTGCGAAGGCAGGGTTCGCCATGGGACCGCGAAAGTAGGGGGAAGACCACAGAGGGTTGGATGGCACGTTGGGGCGCTCATGCAGGTCCATCGGACCGATGCACATTCAACCACAGATGAACGCAGATGGACACGGATAACGCCCGTTGCAGAACGGCTCAACATCAGCACGCGACGTGGCAGTGATCACATCTGTGTCCATCCGTGTCTATTCGTGGTTCAGATCAGCCAAGCAACTGAAGCACCCTCCGGTAGCTGGCGTCGTAGGCCTGCTTGGTGAAGTGCCGCAGCGCGAAGGCCCGCAGGCGTTGGCGTTCCGCAGGTGACACCTGCTTCAGCGCTGGCAGGGGACTCCCCGCCTCCACCACCGCCCCGAGATCGTGCCTGGCCACAAGTTCACTGAGGTCGCCGAGGCCCACATTGGTGATCACGCGCAGGCCGCTGCTCAGGTACTCGGCGAACTTGGTGGGGCTGGCCACGCAGTTGGTGATGGTCCTTTCGCGCACCATGATGCCATGGTCGCATTCCGCCAGTGCGGCCGCCACCTGGGCATGGTCCAGCCACTTCACCTCCACGCGGCCGGGATAGGCGGCTTCCAAAGCGCTGTTGTTCGCATCGCGCTTGCTCAGGAAGAGCACTCGGGCGTTGGGCTGCGCATCGAGCACCTGGGTGAGCAGGGGTTTCAGCAGGTCGAACGATTGCCAGCCGGCGGTGCTGCCGCTGTACACGAGGCGTATGGTGTCGTCCTTCCGCTCTTTAGCACGCACCACAACGCGCTCAACCTCCTTCCCCAGCGTGCACGGGATCACCACATGCGCGTCACCCGTGTACCCGTAGCGTTCGCGCCAGTGACCAACCAGTGCCTGGCTCACCGCGATCCGCATGTCGCTGGCATTCACCGCTTCCTGCTCCAGGGGTCGGAACTGGGCGATCAAGGCGTCATCATCGATGATCCGGTACTCCTCCCACTCCGCCGCGTAGGCCCCGCGCCCATCGAAGCAGACCTTCCGCGTGAGCCCACGTTCCCGCAAGCGCAGGGCCATCCAGGTGGCGAAGGGGCCACGGCAGATGAGGCCGGTGGGGCGCAGCAGCCGGCACACCCAGGCCACCAGCGCAGTGTTCGCCTTCCAGCGCTTCATGGTGGGCACCATGGGCAGCACCCAGGCCGAAGGGCTGTGCGCCTTGATCTTCCGGCGCGTCCGGAGGAAGTCACGCCCGCTCACCAGCGCCACCAGCCTCACCTTCGGGCCGCCCAAGGTGTTCAGGTGCTCCACCACGTCCGTCACCTGGCTCCAGTAGACGCCACTGGGCTGGTCGTTGTAGGTGAGGTAGAGGAGCATGGGGCAGGGTGGCCGCAAAGGCGCGGAGCCGCAAAGGAACACAGAGACTTGCGCTGCGTCGAACGGCCAGCACATTCCACCTTCCCGGACCGCTTCGAGCTGTGCTGTATCGCTCAATCCCGGAACTTCGCCCTCCAACGTGCGCCGGTACCGATCGACCATGAGAGCGTGGAGCCTTCTCCTTTCGGCACTGCTCTTTGCGCACTGCACATCGCCTGAGGGGCCGGCGCGCGGAACCAAGCAGGTCTATCGTTCCCCCGAGTTGATCGTGGAACAGGTGACCCCGAACGCCTTCGTCCACACCAGCTACAAGCAGACCCAGGACTTCGGCAAGGTGCCCTGCAACGGTCTGGTGGTGCGGAGCGGCCACGAGGCCATCGTATTCGACACGCCGACGAGCGACAGCAGCGCTGCGGAGCTGATCCGCTGGGTGCAGGACTCCCTGCATTGCCGCATCAGTGCGGTGATCCCCACGCACTTCCACGACGACTGCCTGGGCGGGCTGAAGGCCTTCCACGCGGGCGGGATCCCCACGTATGCCCACCTGCGCACCATTGCCCTGGCCGCAGCCGATAGTGCGGAGGTGCCCCAGCGCGGCTTCACGGACAGCTTTCAGCTCACCGTGGGCAACGAACAGATCACCGCCACCTTCCACGGCGAAGGGCACACCAAGGACAACGTCGTGGGCTACTTCCCCAGTGAGCAGGTGCTTTTCGGCGGCTGCCTGATCAAGGAGCTGGGGGCGAGCAAAGGCTACCTCGGCGATGCGAACGAAGCGGCCTGGTCCGGCACGGTGGAGGCGGTGAAGAAGGCCCATCCCGATGTGCGGGTGGTGGTGCCGGGGCATGGGCAGGTTGGGAACAGCAAGCTGCTGGACTACACGATCGGGTTGTTCGGAGCGCAGCAGTAGGAATGAGCAGGTCCATCCGTACAGTCGGCGCGGTCCCCGATCCGTTCGGAGGCCTCGGGCCTGCCGTCGAAAGTCCATGAAATTCCTGCACATAAAACCGGATTTTCATGGTACCTTGCACCCATGATCGCCCGGAGGGCCGACGATGCACTGGTGCGTGCCGCCTTGAAGCGCAGCCGTGTTGTGGCGCTTCTGGGACCGCGCCAGAGCGGCAAGACGACCCTGGCACGTGCACTCGTACCTGCGGGATCGTTGAACTACTTCGACCTGGAGGACCCGCAAAGCCTGGCGCGCCTGACCGAGCCGGACCTAGCGCTCCGCCCGCTGAAAGGGCTGGTGGTGATAGACGAGGTCCAGCTGCGACCGGACCTGTTCCCGTTGCTGCGTGTGCTGGCGGACCGCAGACCGCTGCCCGCGCGATTCCTGCTCCTCGGTAGCGCATCGCCGGACCTGTTGAAGCGATCATCCGAAACCCTCGCAGGGCGGATGGAGACGGTGCCGCTCGAAGGGCTGCGGCTCGGAGACGTCGGCACCAAGGCACAGCCTCGGCATTGGCTGCGGGGCGGCTACCCCTTGTCGTTCACAGCCAGGACAGAAGCGAACGCGCTGGTCTGGCGGCGGCAGTTCATGCAGACCTTCCTTGAGCGGGACGTCCCCCAATTGGGCATCAGCATCCCGGCCATTGCCTTGCGGCGGTTCTGGAACATGGTGGCGCACTATCACGGCCAGACCTGGAACGCGGCAGAGCTCGCGCGCGCGCTTGCGATCAACGAGTCCACCGTACGCCGCTACCTGGACCTGATGACCGGCGTGTTCATGCTGCGCCAACTACAGCCCTGGCATGAGAACCTGAGCAAGCGCCAGGTGAAGGCGCCCAAGGTGTACGTGCGCGACAGCGGCCTGCTGCATGCGTTGCTCGGTATCGCCGACCAGCGCGACCTGGAGCACCACCCGAAGGTGGGCGCGTCCTGGGAGGGCTACGCGGTGGAGGAGATCCTCAAGGCAATGAGACCGGACGAAGCCTACTTCTGGGCCACCCACCAGGGTGCGGAACTGGACCTGCTGCTCTTCAAACGCGGTCGCCGCATCGGCATCGAGTGCAAGCGCGCCGATGCTCCTGTGCTTGCGCCCTCCATGCGGATCGCCCTGCACGACCTGAAGCTCGACAAGCTCATCGTCGCCTATCCGGGAACCCGACGGTATCCCCTGGCCCGGAACGTGGAAGTGGTGCCATTAACGGAACTGGTGACCGCAGGGTGAACTTTGACGCCAGGAACACACCGCCCATGGAAATCAGCAAGGACCACACCAGCATGAGCGTTGAGGAGCTCATGATCGAAGAGAAAAAGGCCCGCAAGGAGCAGCTGCTTGTTTCCGTGCTCATCGGTTTCATGGTGGGCGTGCTGGCGTTCGCTGTGGTCTTCGCGGTGATCGGCAAGGAATTCCGCCTCGTTTCCATCCTGCTCCCATCGGCCATGGTCTACGTGTTCTATCGCATGGCGGGGAGGACCAACCAACGCTTGGCCGAGATCCGTGCGGAGCTGGGCAGGAAGCGGGCTGTCTAGGCGCGATGCTCGTACGCTGCGGAAAAGCGAATTCCTCAGATCCCCGCGACTCCGGCCATCCTGAGCGGAGTCGAAGGAGGCCGGAGTGACAGCACCACTAAAGTTCCCGCTCCAGCACCTCCACGATCCGCTCCGTGGCGTGCCCGTCCCACAGCGGAGGCACCTCGCCCCTCTTGAAGGTGCCGTTCTCGATCCGCGCGATGGCGGCGCGCACGGCGTCCATGTCCAGCGGCACCAGCTCGTTGCTGCCGAGGGTCACGGTGATGGGCCGCTCGGTGTTCGGGCGCAGGGTGAGGCAGGGCACGCGGCGGAAGGTGCTCTCCTCCTGGATGCCTCCGCTGTC
Organism: uncultured Flavobacteriales bacterium; assembly: GCA_937872175.1. Classification (GTDB taxonomy): domain Bacteria; phylum Bacteroidota; class Bacteroidia; order Flavobacteriales_F; family PHOS-HE28; genus PHOS-HE28. The sequence continues at coordinate 58,681 of CALMPI010000036.1, forward strand.
CGTGAGGATGAAGCTGCAGGTGGCCACCAGCTTCTGGAAGGCGAAATAGTCCAGCGGCTCGGTGCGCACCAGCCCCTCGATGGCGTCGGCCTTGGCCTTCAGCCCGAAGGCCTCGATGTTCTTCACCGTGCGCGGGTGGATGGGGAAGACCACCTTGCGGCCGGAAGCACAGACGTCCGCGATCAGGTCCAGCAGGGCCGAGAGCCGCTCGGGCACGTCCACCGTGGCGGGGCGGTGGATGGTCATGAGCACATGCCCGCCATCACCCAACCCCAGCTGCTGCAGCACCGGCGATGCCTGCACCTGCGGCTCGAAGGCCACCAGCGTATCGATCATGGTGTTGCCCACGACGTGGAGCGCCTCCTCGGGCCTCCCCTCCTGCCGCAGGTGGTCCAGCCCGCTCTGCTCGGTGATGAAGAAGTGGTCGGTGAGCGCGTCGGTGAGCACGCGGTTGTGCTCCTCGGGCATCGTGCGGTCGTTGCTGCGCAGGCCGCTCTCGAGGTGACCGATGCGTACGCCCATCTTGTTGGCCGTGATGGCCGCGGCGAGCGTGCTGTTCACATCGCCCACCACCATCACCAGGTCGGGCCTCTCCTCGCCGATCACCGTCTCCAGCCCCAGCATCACCTGGGCCATCTGCGTGTTGGGGCTTCCGGCGCCGATGTTCAGGAAGATGTCCGGCACCAGGCCGAACTGTTCGAAGAACACATCGGCCATGTTGGCGCTGAAGTGCTGGCCGGTGTGCACGATGCGTACATCGATCGTACCGCGTTGCGCGGCCACGCGCTTGAAGCGGGTGACCTTGATGAAGTTGGGGCGTGTGCCGACGACGATGAGGACCTTCTTCATCCGAGGGATTTCAGGGGGCTTCGGGTGGCGATGATGAACTCGCGCGAATCGGTGTCGCTCACCTTGCGGGCCGGCGCACCGGCGATGGTCATGTGGCCCTCCGGGAAGGAGCGGTTCACCACACTGTTGGCGCCGATGGCGGTATCGGGGCCGATGACGATGTCGCCGAAGATCTTGGAGCCCGGCCCGATGTAGCAGTTGTCGCCGATGGTGGGCACCAGCTCGAAGGGGCCGGGTCGCGTGCCGATGACCACACCCACGTGCAGCCGGCAGTTGCGGCCGATGCGGGCGTCCGGATGCACCACGATGGTGCCGCGATGCGCGATGCTGAGCCCGGGACCGAAGGTGTTCGGCGGGATGTCAAACCCACAGCGGATGGCCTGTTCGTGCAGGCGGTAGGCGAAGAAGGTGTACACCATGCGCCACAACAGTCCCTGATGCTTGCGGCAGTTCATCAGGTACTCCACCCGGCGGAGCAGCCGCTGGAACTTCCACACCTCGTCCGACCACAGGCGGCCATGACCGCGTCGCAGGGCGATGCGGTCGGCCTCCAGGTATTCGAGGTACTCGGCGTGGGAGCGGATCATGCGTCGGCCTGCTTGCGCCGGCGGGCGAGGCCCAGGGCCCGTTCCGCGCCGGCGAACCCGAGCAAGGTAAAGAGCGCGACGTAGCGCTCGGTGATGGCCGGGCCCACCTCGGGCCGGAAGTCCTTGTCGATGCAGCTCCGGTACAGCTTCACCGCCTGAGCCCTGTCGTAGGTGGCCAGAATGCGCAGGGCCATGAAGATGTACTGGTCCAATGCGGCGATCTCGGCGGCGTACCGTTCCCGGCCCAGCCCCACCAGGTGCTCCTTGATCCGGCGGCGCAGGTCCACATAGCGCTCCCAGTTCGCACGCACACCGGTGCGGCTGATGCTGCCTGTCGGACGCTTGAGCACCTCGGTGCGCTCACGACGGTCCCAGCCCACGCGTGCGCCGCGCTTCAGCAGCGTGAAGAGCAACGCATAGTCCTGGCTGCTGGCCAGCTCCTCCGGCCAGCCATCCACGGCCACCAGGAGCTCGCGCGCCCACAGGTTGGCGCTCGTGGTGCCCATGCGCGTGCGGATCAGGGCCATCCACGGCCGGTCGTACAGGGCCTGCACGCGGTCCATGAGCCCATCGGGCCGCACGGCCCGATAGTCGCCCACGATCACGTCGGGCCAGCCTTCGCGTTCCGCGAGCGCGAGCTGCCCGGAGATCTTGTCGGGCATCAGCAGATCATCGGCGTCGAGGAACTGCACGTACGTGCCCGTGGCCATGCGGAGCCCGTGATTGCGCGCGGCCGATGCCCCCCGGTTCATCTGTCTCACCAGCCGCGCCCGTCCCCCGATCAGCCCCGGATGCCGCTCCAGCACCTCCGCCGTGCCGTCCGTGCTGCCATCGTCGACCAGGATCACCTCCAGGTCGGCATGGTCCTGCATCAGCGCGGAATCAAGCGCCCGGCCCACCAGTTCGGCGACATTGTAGCAGGGGATGACCACGGTGACGCGCATCGCCGCGAAGCTACAGGGCCGGCCGGCGCAGCAGGCCCATGGCCTCCAGGTCGGGGATGAGATCCGCGTTGAAGCGCTCCACCCCCGCCTGGTTCAGGTGGTTGTGGTCGTAGAAATGGTCCTCGTCATCCAGCGTGTGGCGGTAGGCGAAGTCGAGGTAGGGCACCTGGTATCGACGGGCGATGTCGCCGAGCACCGCGTTGAAGGCCACGTGCTTCATGCGGTCGCTCTGCCACGGATAGGGATGGTTGACCAGCACCACCGGGATGCCCGCCTCGACGCAGTGCTCCAGGGTCCGCTCCAGGCAGCTCACCTGGTCGGCATTGAGCTTCAGCGGCCGCCCGCGCACATAGTGAATGCGCTTCCGCACCGAGTCCGTCCGCACCGAGTACCCACCCGGTCTGTACGTGCTGTCCACGAAGAACGGCGGGCGGTCCTTGGTGAGGAACCGCAGGGTGAGCAGGTTCACCCCGCGCGGATCCTTCAGCGCGAGCGCCATGGCCACCGCCGCCCCGTCGTCCACGAGGTTCTGCGCAAGGTCCGAGGTGCTCTCCAGCCCATCCTGCTCCATGGCCCCCTCGTACACGTCCAGGAGCAGAAGCCGGGTGTTGGCGGCGGAAAGGTGGGTGCGCACGATGTGGTAGGTGTTCAACGGGCCCTGACCGCTGGTGCCCAGGTTGAACGCCCTCCACCCGCGTGCGGTGAACAACGACGGGTCGTAACCGCGATACGCGTGCGAGGAGCCGATGAAGACCACATCGTACACGCTGTCCGGCCGGAACTCACGGAACTTCCGGTAGCTGTTGCCACCTTTGAGCTTGAAGTAGTCGCCCGTGCGGTGGATCAGGGCGGCGCCCCCCACCTCCACGCGGCAGAGCGCCAGCATCGCCAGCAGGTAGACCAGCCCGAAGCTGAGGCCCAGCATGAGGGAGGCGATGAGGAAGCGCCGCATCAGAACTGGAAGTAGATGAACATGGCCGCACCGTACTGGCCCAGCACAAGGCAGGCGGCGAGCAGGGTGCCGAAGTACGCATAACGCAGCGGCCGCCGGCCGATCCGGCGTTGGCCCTTGGCCAGTGCATCGCCCCACGGGTCGATGCCGATGAAGGCGATGGCCAGCGCCACGGTGGTGAGCACGATCCCGGCACCAAGCTCATGGACCATGTCCGCGAACCCGGTCCACCACGCTTCCGGCCTCACCCACGAACCGAGCACCGACCAGGCATCGGCGAAGGTGGTGGCCCGGAAGAAGACCCAGCCGGCCACCACCAGGTGCACGGTCACCAGCACGGCGAGCGCGCGGTTGAGCCGCGGACGCCGATCGAGCCCCAGCGAACGCACCACGCGCTCCCGCGCACCGGCCAGCACGATGGCACCGATGAGGTAAAGCCCGTGCACCCCGCCCCAGGCCACGTAGGTCCAGCTGGCACCGTGCCACAGCCCGCTCAACAGGAACACGAGCAGCAGGTTCATGTACCACCGCCACCGCAGCACGCGGTTCCCGCCGAGCGGGATGTACACATAGTCGCGGAACCAGCTGCTGAGGCTGATGTGCCAGCGGCTCCAGAACTCGCTGATGGAAGCGGAACGGTATGGTGTGCGGAAGTTCACCATCAGGTCGAAGCCCATCACCCGCGCCGCGCCGAGCGCGATGTCCGTGTACCCGCTGAAGTCGCAGTAGATCTGCAGGGCGAAGAGGTAGGTGGCCAGCAGCGTGGCGGCACCGCCGAAGGCCGATGGATCGGCGTACACATGGTCCACCACCACCGCGCAGCGGTCGGCGATCACGAGCTTCTTGAAGAAGCCCCAGAGCATCTGTTGCAGACCATGGACCACGCGGGCATGGTCCCAGCGGTGCACCTGGTCCAGCTGGTTGAGCAGGTTGCCCGGTCGTTCGATCGGCCCGGCCACCAGCTGAGGGTAGAACATGACATACAGCGCGAAGATGCCGGGACGGCGCTCGGCCCGCTGATGCCCGCGGTACACTTCGATCGTGTAGCTGAGGCTCTGGAACGTGTGGAAGCTGAGCCCGATGGGCAGCAGGATCCCGAGGTCGGTGGGCGTGTACGCCAGACCCGCCGCCTGCATCACGGCCGCGATGCTCGCATCGAGGAAGGCGTAGTACTTGAAGAAGGCGAGCACGCCCAGGTTGGCCACGATGCTGGCCACGAGCCACGCCTTGCGACGCTCCCCCGTGCTGCCGGCGATCAGCAGGCCCGCGGCGTAGTCCACCACGATGGTGAAGGCCAGGATGAGGATGTACACGGGTACGAAGGCCATGTAGAACCAGCAGCTGGCGGCCAGCAGCAGGGCCCAACGGAACCGATGTGGCAGCAGAAAGTAGCCGGCCGTCACCAGCGGGAAGAAGAGGAAGCAGAACGCGAAGGAGTTGAAGAGCATCGCGGACCGGGACTAGCGCACGCGCTCGGCGTGGCCAAGGAGGCGGTCGCAAAAATGCCCAAAATTGACCTCGGCCTTGAAGCCGGCCGCCCAGGCGTCGCGCACCCCGGACCTGAACGCCGCGGTGTGCTGCGGCCCATCGACGAAGGCCTCCAGATGCGCCGCGATGCGCACCGCGTCCGGCTCGTGCGGCAGAAGCGTTCCGGTCATGGGACCCACGATCTCCCGCACGCCACCAGCGTCAGCCGCCAGGAGCGGGATGCCGAAGCTCGCCGCCTCCTGCAGCGCGACGGGCACGCCGCCCTCCGTGCTGCTGAGATGAACGAAGAGGTCCACCGGGGTGCGGCGGTACCACGCCAGCAGGTCCTGATTGGCGATGTTGCCGGGCAGCTCCGCATGCACATGGGGGGGCAGGGTGGCGATGGCGGCCTCCAACGCGGCCCGCTCGGGGCCTTCGCCGAAGTGCGTCCACCGCACCGGTCGCCGAACATGCCGCAACGCCTCGATGAGCAGCCCGATCCGCTTGATGGGCACCAGGTGCGCGGCCGATGCGATGCGCAGTTCCGATGCCGGCGTCCAAGGTCCCGGACCGTGATCGAAGGTGCCCAGCCGGGACAGTTCACACCGGTGGGCATACTGCGGATAGCGCGCGGTGAGGTGGTCCAGACCGGCCTTCGAGACCAGATGCACGCGGTCCACATGGGCCATCTGCAGGTCCTGGAAGAAGGGCCACCGGCCGGGCCAGCGATCGGCGTAGAGGTCGAAGCCGTGCATGCGCGCTGTGAAGCGCACCCGCGGGTCGGTGAGCTGCAACAGCGAGAGGGCCGTGGCGTGGTCGGCCATCCAGTAGCTGTAAAGGAGCACGCGCCCGGGATCGAACTCACGGAACAGACCCGTCCGATACCGGTGCATGCGCTCCAGGGCCTGTCGCATCGCGGCGCGCGCATCGGGCCAGAGCCGGTCGCGCACCTCCGCGGAGGGCGCGGAGGCCCGTACCACACGCCGCATGCGCCACCAGGTGCGCGCGTAGGCCAGCATCCGCAGCGGCGAGGCCACGGCGTACGGGTCGGCCGGTGGCGGCACCACCTCCACGTTCGGCGGCAGCACACGCATGCCGTGATCGCGCACCAAGGGGATCAGGCGGATGCGCGCGAACCGTTCGGCCAGGAACGGAAGCTCGTTCTCCAGGAAGGGCTCGCCCTGTCCGTAGGGGAATCGCGTGGTGAACAGCCAGAGGTCCTTCATCGCCGCATCGCCTTGCGCATGAGGTACCACAACCGGCCGGCGGACCAGGTGCCGCCAAGTCTCAGGTGCATCCACGCCGCACCCCCATCACGGTCCGCCAGCACGTGGAACAGCCCGTCCCACGCCTGCCGGACGCGCGCCTCGAACGCTTCGACGGGGAACACGCGCTCACGGCCGTTCCACGCCCGCAGGCGCTTCAACCACTCGTGCAGCGCCCGCACATCCGCCGCCGAGAGCGCATCATCGAAGAGGCGCATCGTCATCAGATGAAGGCGGACGTCCGCATCGGTGTGCGGCACATTGAACCAGGCGAACACGGCACGCACCAGCCGCTCGTGGTCGGCCCGCTTGTCCCGTCCGTGGCTGATGTTCTGCTCGCCCCGCCGGTACAGGGTCATCGGTGCGTCCAGGTTCCCGAAGGCCGAAACACGGGCCAACCGGGTCCAGAAGAGCCAATCCTCCCCCACCCGGGGCCAGGCCGGATCGTAGCGCAACCCGTGGGCCTCCAGCACCGCACGGCGCAGGATGGACGCGCCCTGCGACACGGGCACGCCGAAGAGCAGCTGCGCCTTGCACGCGGCATCGTCGAGGGGGAACTTCCACACCCGGTCCCGCGCACCGAAGAGCTGCAGCCATCCGCCGCTGGCGCCCACCTCGGGGTGGGCCTCCATGTAAGCCACCTGCTGCTCCACCCGCGTGGGCACCATCAGGTCGTCGGCGTCGAGGCGCACGATGTAGCTGCCGGTGCAGGCATCGAGCCCCGCGTTGGCCGCCCCGGCCGGACCGCGGTTCGCCGGCAGCTTGATGATGCGCAGCCGGGGGTCGGTCTCTGCACGCAACAGGGCCAGGCTGTCGTCGGTGCTGTGGTCGTCCACGGCCATCACCTCCAGGTCGGCGTGCGTCTGCGCGTACACGCTGTCGAGGCATTCCCGCAGGAAGGGCGCCTTGTTGTACACCGGGATGAGCACGCTGACCTTCATGGGCGCAGGTGACGCCACTTGCGCCGCAGCCGGAAGGTCCACCAGGTGGGCGACCTCAACTGCGTGTCGAGCTGGGTCCAGCGGTGCAGCAGCATGTCGTCCATGTCCTTCATGTCGCGGAGGGTCACCACCCGCTTCAAGGCCTTCATCATGCGGTATTGCTCGCGGCGATGCACCACACCGTGCCACTTCAGCAGGAAGTGCAGCACCATGCCGCGCACCACGCTGCGGTGCTCGGTGCCGACGGGAATGCCGCGCAGCCCGTCGCGCAGGTCGTGGCCGATGGCCAGCACGCGGGCCAGGTCGGATTGTCCGGAGGCCATGCACAGACCGTGCAGCAGGCTCGCCAGTTCATCGAGGAACCCGCGATGCGCGGTCACCGTCTTGCTTTCCTCGTGCAGCCTGAACACCGCGAGCTCCACATCCTCGAAGCGCAGATGGGCAGGGCCGTGGCGGAAGAGCACCTGCCACCAGAGCTCCACGTCCATCACGTAGTGCAGCGCCGGGTCCACCCCGCCCAGTGCCTTCACCACGTCCATGCGGTAGAAGGTGGCGGGCTGGTTGATCACCGGGTCCCGGAAGAGGCGCTGCACATCGCCCGCGTCGTTCCGGCGCTCGAAGGGGCGGTCGCCGCCGGCGCTGCGATGCACCAGGCGGCCGCCGAACACGAGCAGGTCGGGATCGTCCGCGAACGCATCCGCCACATGCTTCAGCGCACCGGGCAGCAGCAGGTCATCGCTGTTCAGCCAGTTGAACACCGTGCCGGTGCACCGGGCCAGCCCCTTGTTGATGGCATCGCTCTGGCCACGGTCCGGCTCACTGCACCACCAATGCAGCCGGCCGGCGTGCTTCGCGATGAGCTCCTTGGACCCATCAGCGCTGCCACCATCGACCACGACGTGCTGCACCGGCACCGGCTGATCCCCCACGGAACGCAGGCACTCCTCGATGTAGGCGGCCTGCCGGAAGCTCGGTGTGACGATGGAGATCAGGGGGGCGGTCATCTCAGTGCGCGTCCGAAAGTACCGCACGGTACACCTCATTCACCTCGCCGGCATAGCGCTCCACACTGAAACGCCCTGCGGCTGTGCGGGCGGCCTCGGCACCCAGCCGCCGTGCCAGCCCGGCGTCGGTCGCGAGCCGGGCCATGCGTTCCGCCAGGGCTTCAGCGCCACCGGGATAGAGGAGCCCGTTCACCCCATCGTTCACCAGCTCGAGCGTGCCACCCGACGCATGCCCCACGACCGGGAGCCCGCAGGCCATGCCTTCCACGGTGACGCGGCCCATGGCCTCGTTCCGCGAACACATCAACAGGGCGTGCGCTCCGCGGAACAGCGGGAAGGGGTCCTTCACGAAGCCCTTGAGCTCCACCACATCGTCCACGCCAAGCTCGGCGATCCGCTGCCGCAGTGCGCTCTCGCGACCGTCGCCGGCGATCACCAAGCGCACCGGATGCCCCTGCCGCTTCAGCAGGGCAAGCGCCTCCACCGCCTCCACCTGGCCCTTGGAGGGATGGATGAGACCGACCAGCAGGAAGGTGAACGGCGGCGTGGTGGACCAGCGTGCCTCGTTCCCTGCGGCCAGTTCGGCGTAGCGCGCGGCACGCAATACCCCGTTGTACACCACGGTGATCCGCGCACCGGGTCCCGTGTAGCGGAGGATGTCCTCGCGCACGGCCTGGGAAATGGCGATGATCCGGTCCGCACGGCGCAAGGCCCGCCCATAGGCGCGCGTTCCAGCATCGAGGTGCAACAGATATTGCCGCTCGGGCAGTTCGCGGATGTGCCACACCAGCGGAAGCCCCGTGGCGGCCTTGAGCGCGGGCGCCACGCCCACCACGGCGCTGTTCGCATGCAGCAGTCGCACCTGCCAGCGGTGCACCCGCTCGATCAGCGCGGGAAGGATGGCGCGGTTGGCCGCAGCGCGCTCGCGTGCCTGCCGCTCCTGCTGCCAGTACTGCCGGATGCGGTGATGGAGCCGGCCGCTGTAGTGGCGCTCGCTCATCCACGCGCGGAAGGGGACCACCGCGTGGGCGATGCCTTCGCGCTGGAGCGCCGCCACCAGGTCGCCTTCGCGCGGCAGCAGCACATGAGGCCGCACGGCACCGCGGTCGCGCAGCTCCAGCATCAGGTCGAGCAGGCTGCGGTTGGCCCCGTAGAGCTCGGGGTAGTGCGTGATGTAGGCGACTGGGACGGGCACGGCCATGGTCGCCGGCGAAAGTACCGTTCACCTGCGGGCCGCCCCGGCGATGATCGCGCTCAACCGCGCCACGCTGTCCTCCACACGGTGCTGCCGCTCGGCGCTCGACCGGCCGGCCCGGCCCATGCGCCACGCAAGCGCCGGATCGGCGGCCAGGCGCTGCAGATGGTCCGCCATGGCGTCCAGATCGCGCTCGGCGCTGAGCAGCCCGCTCCTTTCATGCTCCACCACATCGGGGATGCCCGCATGGCGGGTGGCCACCACGGGAAGTGCGCACGCCATGGCCTCGAGCACGCTGAGCGGTGTGCCTTCATGATCGTTGTCCGCCGACACCACGCTGTGCTGGACGAAGGCCCGCGAGGCGGCCATGCGCTCGGCGACCTGCGACGGGGTGAGCACACCGGGGAGGTCCACCACGCCCTCCAACCCCAGTGCGGCCACGAGCTGGCGCGTGCTGTCCCACAGCGGCCCGGTGCCCGCGATCGTCAGGCGCATCGAGGGATCGCGCCGCCAGGCCTGATGGAAGGCCAGCACGGTGAGGTGCGGCGCCTTCTTGTCCACGAAGCGACCCACGGCGATGAAGTGGGGCGGCGCCTGGTCGGGACGGCCGGCCCTGAAGCGCTCCACATCGATGCCATAGCAGTTGTAATGCAGCCTGGCCCGGTCGGCACCGAGCTCGAGGAGCTGCCGCTCCATCTCCCGGCTCACCACCACCACGGCCGCGGCCTCCTTCAGGATCCGGCGGTAGTTGGCATGGTCCTTCAGCAGCTTCACATGGAAGGCGTCCACTCCGTGGAAATGGACCACCAGGGGCACCCCCGCGCGCCGGCAGGGTCCCAGCATCGCCTCGCCCGTGGGGCCGTATTCGGCGAGCACCACATCGATGCGGTGGCGCTTCAGCAGGCGGGCGATCCGCCGTTCGAGCAGGGCCTCGGGCGGGGTGCGCATCAGCCGTGAGGCCACCCTCCGCGCCAGGGTGGGTGGCAGCAGCAAGGCCCCGTCCGCGTCACGCCGCGGCAGGTGACCGTCGGTGAGCACCAGCTCCAGACCCTGCAGCCGTTCCGAATGGGCGGCGATGAAGGTCTCGCTGTAGACGTTTCGATTGGGGGAGACGACGCAGAGGCGCGCGGCGGTGGTCATGCGCGGGGCGTATGGGCCAGGGCCATCAACCCGGTGATCATCGGGGCGCTCATGGGATCGGGCACATGGTCGTGCCGCAGCAGATGACGGACCAACGGCAGCGTGAGCCGCTTCACGATGCGCCGCTTCCAGCTGGGCATCGGACGACGCAGGGCCCAAAGGCCGAGCAGCTGCGCAAGGCTCGCATCCCATCCGCCCAGCGGCCGAACGGTGATGTCCGTGAAGCCCGCAGCTTCGAGCAACCGGCGCAGGGCGAACGGCGTGTACCGGTATTCGTCATAGGGCACATCGTGCAACGGCCACAGGAAGGGCACCGTGATGAACAACGGCGACCCCGGGCGCAGCACCCGGAAGGCTTCGCGGAGCACCGCGCCGGGATCCGGACAATGCTCCAGCACCTCGGTGGCCATCGCACTATCCACGGACCGGTCGTCGAGCGGGATGTGCACCCCGTCCCACTCCAGCTCCGGACGGACCTTGTGGTAGGTGTTCACCGCGTTGCCGGCGAGGTCCATGCCGATGTAGCGCTCCACGCGCGAAGGTGCGGATGTGATCAGGCCGCGGTAGGGCTGCAGGCCGCTGCCGATGTCGAGGAAGGTGCCCTGGAACCGGGGCAGCTGCGCGCGCAAGGCCTGACGGATCGCCGTGCGCACCGTGTACAGGTCCTGCGTATCGGCGGTGAGCGGCAGGTCGAGGTAGGGATCGGTCATCGGCGGGGCCGGAAAGTTCGGCATTGCCGGGCGAAGCGGATCAGGCCTGAGGCGCCGTGCGCAGCGCACCGAGCACGCGGGCCCAGCGCCGTTGGGCCATGAAATACCGGGGGGCCCGGCCCAGTGCAAGGAGCCATCGCCGCTTGTCCAGGCCGGTCATCGGCGCTCCGGTCACCTGGTCGAGGTGCCGGTCGCATACGGCATCCAGGTGGGCCCGCCATCGGCCGGCGGTCAACTGGTCGAGGCGCTGCCATTGCAGGATGCGCAGCCGGTGGATGTTGGTGCGCGCGAACAGGCCTTGCGACGAAAGGCCCTGGCCGTGGCGCGTGTAGTAGCTCATCTCCCCGTCCACTCCGCGCAGATGTCCCTGCGTGGCGGCGCTCGCGAAGAACCACATGTCGCCGCTGCCGGCCTTCCACCCGCCCGGCCCGGTGATCATCGCACGGATCGCCGGTGTGTTGCGCCAGATGAAGCTGCTGGGGTGAAAGGGCGCGCGCAGGCCCACCACCTCCTCCAGCCCCATCCGCTCCGGCAGGGTATCGCGCCAAGGATGCGTCAGGGCACCGCGCTCATCCATCACAGCGGTCTGGTGGTAGCTGCCCATGCAGGCGGGATCGGACTCCAGCAGGTCCACCTGGCGCTGCAGCTTCAGCGGGTCCAGCCATCCGTCGTCACCATCGATGAAGTGCACATAGCGCCCCCGCGCCATGGCATGGAGCCGCATGAAGTTCCTGCGGCCCGTGGGCTGCCCTTCGATGCGCCAGGGTTCACCTTTCTGCCAATGATGCACCGTGAAGCGTGGATCGCCCTCCGCCACCCGGTCGCACTCCGCACCGGTGTTATCCGAGGAGAAGTCCTGCCCCACCAGCACCTCGATCGGGAAGCTCGTACGCTGGGCCTTGATGCTCTCCAGGCACCGGGCGATGTACGGTCCATGCTGGTAGGTGCATACGATCACGGAGACCAGCGGCACCTCTGAGGATGGGCGTTCGGGGCTTCGATCCATGGCCGGCGGGAACGGGCGCCGCGAAGGTGGCAACATCGGGCGGAATGCAGGCGGGGGCCGTATCTTCGGCGTCCAACACCGCTCCCATGAGCACCTCCATCGTCGATCCCGACCTGCGCACGGGGTCCAACTTCAAGGTCGGCCACTTCACCATCATCGGCAAGGGCTGCGTGTTCGGCGAGAACGTCACGATCGGCAGCCACACGATCATCGGCGACAACGTGCATCTGGGCGATGGCAGCGTGGTGGGCAACCACTGCGAGATCGGCAAGGGGCTGCGTGCCGGTGCGAACGTGGTGCTGCAGGGCCGCATCCGCACCGCCGAGGGCTGCGAGATCGAGGACGGCGCCACCCTGAAGTACGGCACCATCCTCACCAGCAAGGTCCTCATCAAGAAGAAGGCCTTCCTGGGGCCCAACGTGATCACCCTGGGCAGCACGCACCTGCACGAGACCAAGCATGGCACGGTGATCGGTGAACGCTGCTACATCGGTGCAGGAAGCAAGATCGCCGCCAGCGTCAAGATCGCCGATGACGTCACCATCGGTGCCATGGGCTTCGTCAACAAGGACATCGCCGAAAGCGGCATCTACGTCGGTGTGCCGGTGAAGCCCCTCCGGCAGAAGGACTACTGGAAGAGCAAGGACTTCGTGGAGGGCGGTTTCGAGCAGTGATTCACTCGCCGCTCCGGGCGACGTAGCGACGGGGGACCCCGCTGCTCTTCTCCTTGTCGGCCATGCGCTTGGCAGGCACCCCCGCCACGGTGGTGTCCGGCTCGGTGATGTCGCGCGTGACCACCGCGCCACTGCCCACGATGGTCCCGGGGGCCACCTTGGCGTGCGGACGCACCGCACAGGCCGAGCCCAGAAAGCAGCGTTCACCGATCTGCGACCAGCCGGCCAGCGTGACGTTGTTGGCCAGATGGCAGATGCGCCCGATGCGCACCCCGTGGCCCACCTTGCTGCCGGGCGCGATCATGGTGCCTTCCCCGATCGTCGTGTCCTCATTGAACATGCCGCGCACCACGCCCACATCGGCGCCCAGAAAGCAGTCGTCACCGATGGTGACCCCGCCCAGCAGGGGCATGATCACGCGCTTGCCCTCGGCATCCCACACCCAGGCCAAGCCCATGGCCCCGATGCACACATGAGGCTCCAACGCGACGCGCGCCCCGATGGTGCAGCCATCCCCGATCACCACATGCGACTCCAGCCGCGACCCGTCGCCAATGGTGCTCCGGCCCACCACGCAGTACGGCCCGATGCTCACATCCGCGCCGATGCGCGCCTCGGGATGCACGATGGCCGTGGGATGGATCCCCGAGGACGGCTTGCTGGCGAAGAGCGCGTTGCAGATGCGATAGATGACGAGCTGCGGGTCCTCGTTCACCACGATGGCCGAATTGCCATGCAGTTCGCCCAACGCCTCCGCCCGGCAGATCACGACGCTCTCCTTCACCGTGGCGAACACCGACGCATCACTTCCCGCGTGGTAGTAAAGTCCGCTCGGCTCCTTGAGGAAGAGGCTGCACACCTTGCGGATGTCCCGCATGCCGCCCTCCAGTCGATGTTCGATCCCCAGGCGCTCCAGCACGTCCAGGACCTTGCGCAGGTCGATCGGTCGATCGGGGCTCATCGCGGGTCCGGATGAATGCGGGTGCGGGGTTCAGCGCAGCGTGCGCGATACGATGTCCACCACCTCATCGATGATGGCATCGGACAGACCATGGTACAACGGCAGACAGAGGACCCTGTGGGCCACCGATTCGGCGATCGGGCATTCACCGGTGCGTCCGATGAAGGGAAGCTCGGTGACGGCCGGGCTGAAGTACCGGCGCGGATGGATGTCCACCGCGTTCAGCGCGGCCCTCACACGCAGCAGGGCCTCCTCGGTGGGCAGGACCGCGGGGAAGTACGAGTGGTTGTACTCGGTGTCGGCGGGGATGCGCGCCAGATGCACCGGAGCGGAGGCGAGCCCGGTCGCATAGCGCTCCCACTGGTGCCGCCGCTGGGCCAGGATCTCGTCGAGGAACGGCAGATTGGCCACGCCCATGGCCGCATGCAGCTCGCTGTTCTTGGCGTTGAGCCCCACGGCATGGAAGCCCTCGCCCACCTGACCCATCGTGCGCAGCAGCCGCAGCCGTGCGTACAGGGCCTCGTCGCGGGTGTGCACGCTGCCTCCCTCCACGGTGTGGAACACCTTGGTGGCATGGAAGCTCGTGGAGCTCACATCTCCAAAGTTCAGCAGGCTTTCACCCTTGTAGCGCGTGCCGAACGCGTGCGCTCCATCGTAGATCACCTTCAGGCCGTGCCGACGGGCGATGGCCTCGATGGCCTCCACATCGCAGGGCAGTCCATACACATGCGTGGCCAGGATCGCGCTGGTGGCGGGTGTGATGCGCTCCTCGATCGCCGAGGGGTCGATGCAGAAGGTGTCCGGATCGATGTCCACGAACACCGGCGTGCAGCCCTCCCAGATGATGCTGGTGGTGGTGACCGGATGCGAGAACGCCGTGGTGATGACCTCACCCTTGAGCTCCAACGCCCGGATGATGAGGTTGAGCGCGATGGTGCCGTTCACCAGGAAGAGCGGATGGGCGATCCCGGCCTGCTCGGCCAGGGCGCGCTCGAACTGCTGCACGAGCGGTCCATTGTTGGTGAGCTGCCCCCGCTCCCACACCCCCCGCATGAGCTCCGTGAAGGTGTCGAACGGAGGGAGAAAGGCACGGGTGACGTATACGGGACCGCGTTCGCCCGCAGGTGTCTGCGGAACGCCGGACGTGGAGCCCTTCTCCTGGGTACCGATCATGCGCTGGGGGTGGTCCGCGAAGATACGGAAGCCCACCTTGCGCGGCCTGGCCTGCAGCGGTTCATCGCTCCTCCCCCAGGTCAAGGTGCGCACCGAGCACCTCGTCCAGCCGGCGGAGGTGCGGCGCATAGTAGGCCCGCAGCCGCTCTTCCAACGCGGGGTCCACCGGCCCGCTGTAGGCCCGCACATTGGCCTTCACCTCGCGCAACCGGTCGGGGAAGAGCGACGGATCAAGCCCTGCCGCCCCGGCGATGCGCCGCACCACGCTCTCCGGATCGGCCTTCAGTTCCGGGTAGCCGAAGATCAGCACCCGCTCCCGGCCGAACAGACGGATGTAGCGCTCCACCTGCGGACCGTAGTGGCCGCGGGCCAGGTAGCCGAAGGGCGGCGGGTCGGCCAGCTCGGCGGCCATCGCCTCGGCGAAGGGGCGCGGGTCGTACAGATGCGCATAGCGCGGGTGCCCCTTGAACTGGTGGAACATGTTCCAGTCCGACCGCGCGCGCTTCACCGGATCGCGCAGCACGGCCACGATGACCGTACCGGGCAGGTGACGGCGGATGCGCTCGGCCGCTGCGGGGCGGTAGAGGTAGTTCGGCGTGGCGTCCAGGGTGGTCCATCCCCTGCCGCGCAGCGGTCGCACCGGCAGCATCCGCCGGTAGTGCGCCATGCCCAGCGCATAGGTGTTGTCGTTGCCGAAGAAGGTGAGCTCCTTCTCCACCGGCGCGATCACCCGGGGGTGACGCACCAGCATGCTGTACAGCGCCGAGGTGCCCGCCTTCTGCGCGCCCACGATCACGATGGAGGGCATCAGCCGGGGCCGCAAGGGCTCCACGAACCGCTTCACCACGCCGCGCAGACCGGTCATCCCTGATGGTGCGTTGCGTGGAGGTGCCAGGTGAGCCGGGGGCGCACCAGGCCGGCCTGCCTGCCGAACCAGGCCCCGCGGCGTTCGCCGGCGTGCACGGTGAAGCTGAGGACCCGCTCGGTGATGAAGTGGAGCTTCGCCCCGCGGAACGCGGTGATCACCACGTGGTAGCTGCCTTCGTTCATCAGGTCGCCGGGGACGAGGCAGTCCACCTCGAACCGCCCGCGCGGCACCGGCGGCCGGTCCGTGCCGCTGTCGGCCTGCGTGCTGGCGAACAGCACCAGGTCGTGATCGTTCACCACCCGAAGGCCGATGTTGAGGTCGTCATCGCTGACGCCGAGGTTCTCCAGCCCGATGCGGATGGTGAAGGGACTGCGCATGGTGAGCGGTGCTCCCGCCTCCTGGGGGAGCACCGCGGCATGGGTGAGGCGCACCAGGTCGGTGCCGGGACCTTCGCCCGGTGCCCAGGCCACCTCGTCGCCGCCCTGCGCGTAGGAACCGAGGTAGGCGGCCACCACCTCCTCCGGTGGGCCGTCGGCCGCCACGCGCCCGCCGTCGATCCAGACCACGCGCGTGCACAGGCTCAATACGGCCGTCATGTTGTGGCTCACGAACAGGATCGTGCGGCCGCTGGTGCTCACGTCCTTCATCTTGCCCAGGCACTTGCGTTGGAACTCGGCATCGCCCACGGCCAGCACCTCGTCCACGATCAGGATCTCCGGCTCCAGATGCGCGGCCACCGCGAAGCCGAGGCGCACCTTCATGCCCGAGCTGTAGCGCTTCACGGGCGTGTCGATGTGGTGCTCGATGCCGCTGAAGGCGATGATCTCCTGGAGCTTGGCCTCGATCTCGCGCCGGTGCATGCCCAGGATGGCGCCGTTGAGGAAGATGTTCTCCCGGCCGGTGAGGTCAGGATGGAAACCCGTGCCCACTTCCAGCAGGCTGGCCACCCGGCCCTTCATGCGGATGGTGCCCTCGGTGGGCGTGGTGATGCGCGAGAGCAGCTTGAGCAGGGTGCTCTTGCCGGCGCCGTTGCGGCCGATGATGCCCAGCACCTCGCCTTCGCGCAGGTGGAAGGACACGCCGCTCAGCGCATGGAAGGTGCGGCCCTGGGCACGACCCGGGGAGGCGGTGTCGACCGGCCCGTCGGGATCGGGCCGGCCGCGCAGGCGGGCCCAGCCCCGGCCCAGCTCATCGGCGATGGTGCCGCTGCCGATGCTGCCCAAGCGGTAGCTCTTGCCCAGGCCCTCCACCTCGATCACCACCGGGCGCATGCTCACACGATGTCGGCGAAGGAGCGCTCCACCTTGTTGAAGGTCATCACACCGACGAGCAGCATCACGAGGGCCACGGAGCTGGAGTACAGCAGGCCGTCCCAAGGCACCGCGCCACCGAACAGCATCGCCCGGAACGCCTCGATCACCGCGGTCATCGGGTTCAGCTCGAACACGCGCAGCAGGGCGGGGAACTTCTGCAGCCGGCTCAGCGGCAGGATCACCGGGCTGGCGTACATCAGCAGCTGCACCCCGAAGCCCACCAGGAAGCTCAGGTCGCGGTACTTGGTGGTGGCGGCGGAGATCAGGATGCCCGTGCCCAGGCCGAGCGCGCCCATGATCAGCACGAGCACCGGAAGGCCCAGCAGCTGCGTGCCGGCCGACCAGGTGAACGGACCCGTCCAGGCATAGGTCGCGATCATCACGCCCAGCGCGACGAACTGGATCAGGAAGGTGAAGCCGTTGCTGAGCGTCATGCTGATGGGCATCACCAACCTGGGGAAGTACACCTTGGTCATCACGTGCGCGCCGCCCACCAGGGTGCGCGAGGTCTTGGTGATCTGGCCGCTGAAGAAGGCCCAGGGCACGAGGCCCGACATGTAGAAGAGCGGACCGGGCAGGTCGGGGGGGGCCAGACCGGCGGCCTTGCCGAAGATGATCGCGAAGGTGAAGGTGGTGATCAGGGGCTGCAGCACCACCCACAGCGGACCGAGCACCGTTTGGGCGTAGACCGTGACGATGTCGCGACGGGTGAAGAGCAGCACCAGGTCGCGGTAATGCCAGAGTTCGCGGAGGTCGACGGCGAGCAGTGGGCGCCCGGGACCGATCACCGTGGTGAAGCCGCCATCGGGCGTTGCGGTGTTCGCGGCGGATGTCGCGCTCATGCCAGGGGATCAGGCCTCGGTGTCCCCACCATCCTTGGCGTCCTTGCCCCGCTTGCGGCGGCCGTAACCGTAGCCGTAGCCGTAGCCGCTGCCATAACCGTACGCGTAGCGGTAACCGTAGCCGTAGTTGGTGTTGTAGTAGTACTTGCTCTTCTTCATCCGCACGCCGTTGAGGATGAAGCCGAAGTTGCGCACCGGATTGCTGTGGATCACCTCCATGGCACTGGTGAGGTGGTCCTTGTTGGCGAACCGCGTGTTCACCACGAAGAGGGTGGCGTCCACATGCTTCATCATCACCAACGCGTCGGTGATCAGACCCACAGGCGGGGTGTCGATGATCACGTAGTCGTAGTGCTGCCGACCGTAGCGGAACAGTTCCTCCAGGTGGCGGCTCAGCACGAGCTCCGACGCGTTGGGAGGGGTGGGGCCGCTGAGGATCACGTGGAAGTTCTCGATCTGCGTGGGTTGCACGACGGCGGCCGGCTCCACGTGGCCCACCAGCAGATTGCTGAGGCCCTGCGTGCTGGTCATGTTCAGGCCCTTGCCCACCTTGGGCTTGTGCAGGTCGAGCTCCAGCAGCATCACCCGCTTGCCCGCCTTGGCCAGGATGGCGCTGAGGTTCACGCTGCAGAAGGTCTTGCCTTCGTTGGGGCGGTAGCTGGTGACCAGCACCACGCGCCCGGTGCCCTGCGGCCCGGGCAGATACTCCAGGTTCGTGCGCACCGTCCGGAAGCTCT
Organism: uncultured Flavobacteriales bacterium; assembly: GCA_937872175.1. Lineage (GTDB taxonomy): Bacteria > Bacteroidota > Bacteroidia > Flavobacteriales_F > PHOS-HE28 > PHOS-HE28. The sequence goes on from CALMPI010000036.1 coordinate 77,309, forward strand.
CGGTGATCGCGCTCTTGGGGTCGCTGTCCACCACCACGTAGTTCTCCTCGGCCTTGTCGCTGGCGATGATCTCGCCGAACACGGGCATGTGCACCATGGCCTTCAGCTGATCCGCGTTCTCGATCCGGTCGTAGAACATCACGCGGATGAACACGATGACCAGGGAGATCACGATGCCGCCCACCATGAAGGCGTACAGGATCTTCACCTTGTCCGGCCGCACCACCCCGATGGACCGCGCCAGCTCGATCACCTTGGTCTGCGGCACGATGCCCGCCCGCGCGATCACCGTGTTGGCCCGCTTCTCCAGCAGGAAGAGGTAGAGCTTCTCGTTCACCTGAAGGCGCCGTTCGATGTTGAGGATGTCCCGCTGGCTCAGCGGCACCGTGCGGATCAACCGCTCGTAGTCCGCCATCTGCGCCTGCACGTCGCGGATCTTCGCCTCGATGGCCTTGCGCGAGTTCTTCACGTACACCAGCAGGTTGCCGCGGTTCAGCATGATGGTGCTGTCCAGCCGGTTCACGCTGAGGTTCTCCGGCGTGGCGTCGAACAGCATGCTGTTGCGGTTCATCTGCATGGCGTACAGCTCGCTGAGCGTGTTCCGCAGGAACACATCGTCCTCCAGGATGTAGAACGAGGGCGGCAGCAGTTTCTCGTCGCCGATGTTCACCACGTAATCCTCCAGGTCGTTGAGCGACTGGATCATCAGCTCCATCTTGCGCCGCTCGTTGTCGAAACGGACCAGCTCGTTGAAGTAGCGGTCCTCCTCGCGGCTCAGGTCCAGGATGTTGCGGCTCTCCTTGTAGCGCTGAAGCTCATCCTCGAACTGGTTCAGGATCACCGTCACCTCGTCGAGCTGCTTGTCGATGTAGTTGAGCGTGTTCTGGTTGATGTCGAACTCGCTCTGCAGCGTGTAATTGATGTACTCGCGGCTCAGGGTGTCCAGGAACATCTTGGCCCGTGCGGGGATCTCGTCCTCCACGGTGACCTGCAGGATGGTGGTGTAATCCAGGTTCTCCACCACCATGCCGCTCTTGTACTTGTTCACCAGCCAGGGTCTGCTGTGCCGGACGAACTGATAGTCGCTCGCGGTCACCTTCTCAAAGCTGCCCGCCGCCAGTTGTTCGCTCTTGTCCACCCGCAGCAGGAAGTCGTTCTCCATGACGTCCTGCCCGAAGGCATAGACCTTCGACACGATGCCCGTACCCCCGTCGTAGCTCAACTCGTAATGGTCCGGGTCCACCACCCGCAGGTCGAACGGGCGCTGGTAGTACTTGGGGTTCAACAGGTCCATCTTCACCGTGAAGGGCAGGGAGCCATAGACCTGCGAGACCTTGAACCGGCCGATGATGTAATAGGAGATGTCGAAGTCGAGCTTGCTCAGCGCCTTGTCCACCAGGTCGTACGAGGTGAGGACCCGCTTCTGGTTCACGATGTCGCTATAGGCCGCCACATAGCCGATGTTCTGGTAGACCTGCGTCTGGTAGTTGTACACCTCCCGGTCCTTCAGCAGGATCTGCGCGCTGGCGCCGTGCACCTCGGGGATCTTGTAGGAGTACAGGTAGCTCAGCGCGGCGGAGAGCACCAGGGCCACCACCACGAAGTACCAGTTCTTGGAGAAGATCCGGACGAAATACCGGAGGTCGTTGACGTCGATGATGCCGCCTTTCGCCTGACTTCCCTGAGTGGCCATCGTTCGCAACGTGCTCCTTCACGGGCCGCGCCATTGGGGCACCCTCCCGGAGCAAGGGCGGCAAAGATACACGGCCGGCCGGAAGGCCATCCGCACGGCCCCGGTCCGCCGATCCATCCAGCCCTTTGGCCGATCGTTCATAAATGTTCATCTTCGCCCACTGGACCATGAGCAGCTGGAAAGTCTACCTTTGCCAACCCGACCGAACCGCCTCGCCCAGGATGACGTTACCCCGTTTCGCAGCGGTCCTCGCGCTGATCGTGCTCCCCTTGGCCGGCGGCCTGCTGGCCCAGCCTCCCGTGGGTGGCCCTCCTCCCTGCTGGCCTCCGCCCTGCATCCCCATTGATGGTGGCATCGGGCTGCTCATCGCTGCCGGCGCCATCATCGGCGGCCGCTCCGCGATCTCCCTCCGCAGGGACCGCCACAGCAAGTGATCCATGGACGGGCCCCAGGCACCGTCCTCCTCCACCTTGCGCGACCCGCTCGTCCGCTTCCTCGTCACCGCAGGGGCCCTCTTCCTGGGCTGGTACCTCCTCTATGAGCTCGTCATCCATCCCTGGGGCGTGCTCGACCGCGCGGTGATCGACAACCTCATCCGCCTCAGCGGCACCCTGCTCTCCGCCCTGGGCTACACCCTGCTGCCCGAACCTGCCAACGCGGAGATGATCCGCACCGTGGGGGTGCAGGGCGGCCACCTCCTCTGGATCGGCGACCCCTGCAACGGGGTGAGCCTCTTCGCCGTGTTCGCGCTCTTCCTCATCACCTACCCCGGGCCCTGGCGGCACAAGGCGTGGTTCATCCCGCTGGGCCTGCTCTCGATCCACCTCATCAATGTGCTGCGCATCGCCGCCCTCTGCATCGTGGTCACCATCGACTACGAGCTGCTCAACTTCAACCACGACTACACCTTCTATGTGGTCGTGTACGGATGGGTCTTCCTCCTGTGGTTCCTATGGGTGAAGCGGTTCGCGCGGAACACCCCCGCCGCCCCGGCGCCATGAAGCGCCACCTTGCCGCGGCCGCCATCGTCGCCATCGGCGTGCTGCTCGGTGCCGTGCGCGAGTTCCTCTTCCTCAACCTCAACTACCAGATCGACCACCTGCAGCGGGGGACCCCGTACTCCTACGCCCACTCACTGTTCCAGCGATGGGCCGCCAGCGCCGACCTGGGTGACCTCACCCTGCTGAAGTGGCTCCTCGCCGCCGCCTACGTGGCGCTCATGCTCCTGCTGGCCGTGCTGCTGGCCCGCGTGCTCACCGGCCACCACGGCCACCGCCGCACCCTGATCGCTGGCACCCTCATCGCCGCCGCCGTGGCCCTGCTGTTGCACCTCAGCGCCCGTGTGCTCCCGCCGCTGGAGGCCGTGGCCGTGAAGCTGCTGCACGCCCTGCAATACCCTGTGCTCCTGCTGATCCTCCTGCTGGTGCTGCCGCTTGCCCGGCGCTCCCGCGCCTGAACGGGTGGCGCCCCCGGCTATCTTCGCCGCTCACCTACTTCCACCATGGAGCGCGATCAGCAGGTCTTCGGCATCATCGACAAGGAGAAATGGCGCCAGACCAAGGGCCTGGAGCTGATCGCCAGCGAGAACTACGTGAGCGACCAGGTGATGGAGGCCATGGGCTCGGTGCTCACCAACAAGTATGCGGAAGGCCTGCCCGGCAAGCGCTACTACGGCGGCTGCGAGCATGTGGACGAGGTGGAGCAGCTGGCCATCGACCGCGCCAAGCGCCTCTTCGGGGCCGCATGGGCCAACGTGCAACCGCACAGTGGCGCCCAGGCCAACGCCGCGGTGATGCTGGCAGCCCTCAAACCCGGCGACACCATCCTGGGCTTCGACCTCAGCCATGGCGGCCACCTCACCCACGGCAGCCCCGTCAACTTCAGCGGCAAGCTCTACCGCGCCACCTTCTACGGCGTGGACAAGGCCACCGGGCGGGTGGACATGAACGTGGTGCGGGAGACCGCCCAGCGCGAAAAGCCCAGGCTGATCATCTGCGGCGCCAGCGCCTACAGCCGCGACTGGGACTATGCCACCTTCCGGGCCATCGCCGATGAGGTCGGGGCCGTGCTGCTGGCCGATGTGAGCCACCCCGCCGGCCTCATCGCCGCGCGCCTCCTCAACGACCCGCTGCCCCACTGCCATGTGGTGACCACCACCACGCACAAGACCCTGCGGGGACCGCGCGGAGGGCTGATCCTGGCCGGCCGCGACGGCGACAATCCCTGGGGCGCGAAGACCCCCAAGGGCGAAGTGCGCAGCCTGGGCAGCGTGCTGGACGGCGCCGTGTTCCCCGGCACACAGGGTGGCCCGCTGGAGCACGTCATCGCCGCCAAGGCCGTCGCGTTCGGCGAGGCGCTCGCGCCGAGCTTCGTGGACTACGGCCGGCAGGTGATCGCCAATGCGCGGACCCTGGCCGAAGGGCTCGTGGAGAAGGGCTACGACGTGGTGAGCGGCGGCACGGACAACCACTGCATGCTGATCGACCTGCGCAACAAGGGCATCACCGGCAAGGAGGGCGAGCAGGCCCTGGGCCGCGTGGACATCACCGTGAACAAGAACATGGTGCCCTTCGACACGCAGAGCCCCTTCGTCACCAGCGGCATCCGCATCGGCGCGCCGGCCATCACCACGCGCGGGCTCAAGGAGGCCGAATGCCGGCAGATCGTGCACCTGATCGACGCGGCCCTCACCCACCGCAACGACGACGCCGAGCTGGACCGCATCCGCTTCCAGGTGAACGGCATGATGCGCCTGCGGCCCCTCTTCGCCTGACGACCGCATGGCCAGCCGACGCCGCCGATCCCGCCGCGACCGTCGCTCCCCCTGGCGCGCCACCCCGCTCGTGCTGCTGCTCTGCCTGGCCGCCGCCGAGGCCAGTCCCTGGCTGCTGGGCTGGTCCATCGGCCGGCCCTACGACCGCGCCGCCACCGTGGACGCCCTAGGCACGGCCGTAGCCGTGGACACCACGCAGGCCGGGCGCCCCGCAGAAGAATACCTCGGCGACCACTATCTGCATCCCTACCTCGGGTATGTCAGCGTGCCGCTCAACGACCGCAACCGCTTCGGCCTGCCCGGCGCCGACCCGCTCCACCCCGGCGCGCCCGACACGGTGAACGTGGTGCTGCTGGGCGGTTCGGTGGCCATGGGCCTGCACACCTTCGCCGAGGAGCGCCTGCTGCGCGGCCTGCAGCGCGTGCCTGCCTTCCGCGGAAAGGCCTTCCGCGTGGCGGTGCTCGCCTTGGGCGGCTACAAGCAGCCCCAGCCCCTGCAAGCCCTCAGCTGGTTCCTGGCCCAGGGCGCCCACGTGGACCTGGTGCTCGCGCTCGACGGCTTCAACGACATCGTGCTTCCGGTGTGCGACAACCTGCCCTTCGGCATCCACCCCAACTACCCGCGGCACTGGAACATGTACGCCCGCAAGCGGCTCGACCCCAAGGTGCAGCGGATCCTGGCCCAACGGCTGGCCATCGGCGAGCGCCGCGAGGAGCGCCGGCAGCGACTGGCCGCCTCTCCATTGCGCCGCAGCAACATCGCCCTCCTCCTCTGGCGCACCCGCGATCAACGCGATGCCGCCGAGCTCGCCGAACTGGAACAGCGGCTGCGCACCACCCTGGAGAACGCCGGCGCGGACCTGCAGGTCACAGGGCCGGTGCGCACCGTCACCGACACCGCCGCCTACCGCGCCGAACAGGCCGACCTGTGGATGCGCAGCTCCCTGCAGGTGAAGGCCCTGGCCGAAGCGAACGGCGCGGTCTACTTCCACTTCCTGCAACCCAACCAGTACGTCCCGGGTGCCAAACCCATCGGTCCCAAGGAGGCCGCGGTGGCCCTGGCCGAAGGTCCCTTCTGCTACCGCGAGGCCGTGGAACAAGGCTATCCGCTGCTCATCGAACGTGGCCTGCGGCTGCGGTCCGCCGGCGTGGCCTTCCACGATCTGACCGGGATCTTCCGCACCGAAGTGCGTGCGATGTACAGCGACAACTGCTGCCACTTCACCACCCCGGGCTACCTCCGCATCGCGGATGCCATGGCCGAGGCGGTCGTGGACGGGATGAAGGAGGCGTCGCGCTAGTCCATCAGCTCCACACGGTCGCCGTTGCGCACAGCGTCCGCCCGGGCGCGGTCCCAATCGAGGTTGTTGCCGCTGGTGCCCAGGAAGCGCTTGAAGAAATTCTCGCGTTCCGGGAGGGCAACGAACTCACTCACGTAGGCCGGTGTGGGGTCGATCGTCGGCGTGCTCAAGCTGGCGCTGAACAGGTCCTTGAACACCACCGGCAGCATGTCGATGTCCGCGCCCAACTGGCGCTCCATGCGCTTGGCCAGACCGCGCAGCATCCAGGATTGGAAGGGGTCGGAGGCGAGCGCGATGCGCTTCATACCCCGGTCGCGAGCCAGCATGTAACTGTTGAACAGGTTCTCGGTGCTGTGCTCTGCCCGGGTCTCCAGCAGGATGTGCTCGCGCGGAACGCCCAGTTGCTCGGCATACAGCCCCATGATGGTGGCCTCCACGTAAGGGGTGTAGACCGCCGAGCCGGAGAAGATGATGTTCCGGGTGAGCCCCCGCTCATACAGCTTCACCGCCCAGTGCACGCGCAGCTTCATGATGTCCTGCCACTGGCCGCCCTCGAAGGGCACCCCCGGCACCACGACGGCATCGTACGGCGCCTCTTGTTCGGCCTTCTGATACAGTCGCGCCTGCCCCTTGTTCGTCATGGCGCAGGAGGACAAGGAGGCGATCAGGGCCAAGGCCCCGATGGCAGGAAGGATGGAACGGAAGCTCATGTGTCCGGAGTTGTGCTCATGGAACACGTCGCGAAGCTATCGGTTCGCATATTGTCTAACTTTTTATTTAATCCGATGAACAAAACTACACAACACGGCCAAGACGACCACCTTTCCTTCTGATCATCAATGACTTGACGAGCCTGGCCACCGCCTCCGCTTCCACGGATGAGGTCCAGACCATCAGCACGGCCGCGAACGCGAGCGCCATGTCCGGAATGTGGAACCACACCCCGCTGACCAGGTGGAACACCAGCGCGGTGATCAGCGCGGGGCGGCGCAGGGCGGGTACCCACAGGGCGATCGGCAGTGCCAGCAGCAGCACCAGGACCCCGAACCCGAGCATGGCCGCGACCAAGGGTTGCTGCGCGAGTCCGGTCGGCCCGTACGTCCCATCACCCGCGATGCGGAGCAGGGCCGTTCCATCCAGCCAGCTCCCGCCCGCCAGCTTGTTCAGCGCGGACATCCCGTAGGCCAGGCACACTTGCAGCCGGATGGCGTGGAAGCCGAGCCACGACCACCACAGCTCGCCGCGCCCGGAAGGATGTGCCCGCAGCGCCACCATCCACAGCAGCACGTTCGTCATCAACCAATGCCCGCCGGTGACCACCAGCCAGGACCGATGCACCAGCACGGTGAAGAGCACCGCGATCAGCAGCGCCATCCAACGGGGCGGTTCACGCCAGAGCCCGAATGCGGACAGCGCGAGCAGCAGCAGGGCCGCAGGCAGGCCGACCCACCCGTCCGGGACCGGCAGGGCCGCCACCAGGTGGGGTATCCAGGCCCCATGGCCGGCCGGGGACACGGGATCGATCCACAGCCGCTCGGCCTCGGGCAGCGCAGTGAGCACGTAGCCCACGAGCCACAGGTGGACCGCGCGCTGGACGAGGCGGACCGTGGCCGGGTTCATGGTGCCGGGGTGGTTGCGAACACCAAGGTCACGTGGCGGGTGCTCCGCTCCAGCGGCCGGGCCGGATCATCCATGCAGCGTTGCACCGCACGCACGCTGGCGGACCCGTCCGGCCCACGCGCATCACCGAGCATGGAGCGCACTGCAGGAGCCCACTGCGGCGGCACCTGCACCGTGTCCGGCAGGACCGCTCCACCGCCGAGGTAGGCCACCAGATGCCGGGCCATGCGCCGGGCCAGCAGGCCATCCCCTTCCGCAGCGAACGATCGCCAGCTCCCGCTCGCCGACCTCGCCTCCAAGGTGCACGAACAGCGCGGAGGGTCGGGTGCGAAGAGGTCCCAGCCCTGATGGAACAGCGGACGCACCACGGCCATGGACCAGGCGCGCCACAGCGGCGGCACCCAGCGCTCCGGCGCCGTGTAGCCGGCCACCAGCAGGACGTGAGCGCCGAGCAGGACCACGGGCAGGAGGCGGCGCAGGGGCGGCATGGCGGCGTGAAGATGGCGACCGCGTGCCACCTTTGCGCCGATGATGATCCCCGCCAACGACCCCGCCCTGCGCTCCTGGGTGCCCGTGCCCACCGGCAGCGATTTCCCCATCCAGAACCTGCCCTTGGGCGTGGGCGCGTGGAACAGCACCGCCGCGGTACCCCTGACGCGCATCGGCGACCGCGCACTGGACCTCAGCGTGCTGGCCGAGGCCGGTCTGCTGGACGGATTGGGCATTGCGCGGGAGGCCTTCGACCAGCCGGCGCTGAACCCGCTGATGGCGGCGGGGAAGGCCGGGGTCCGGGCCCTGCGCCAGCGGCTCAGCGACCTGCTGCGCGACGACAACCCGGTGCTGCGCGACGACAATACCCTGCGCGAGGACGCGCTGGTAGCGGTGGACCAGGTGGTGATGCAGCTGCCCGTGGTGGTGGGCGACTACACGGACTTCTACAGCAGCCGCCAGCACGCCTACAACGTGGGCTGCATGTTCCGGGACCCGGCCAACGCGCTGCTGCCCAACTGGCTTCACCTGCCCGTGGGCTACCATGGCCGGGCCAGCAGCATCGTGGTGAGCGGCACCCCCATCCGCCGGCCCATGGGCCAGTACAAGCCCGGGCCCGATGCGGCGCCGGTGTTCGGGGCCACGCGCCAGCTGGACATGGAGCTCGAGGTGGGCTTCATCACCTTCGACGGCAACGCCCTCGGCGACCGCATCAGCACCGCGGAGGCGGAGGACCACATCCTGGGCCTGGTGCTCTTCAACGACTGGAGCGCGCGCGACATCCAGGCCTGGGAGTACGTGCCGCTGGGGCCCTTCCTGGGCAAGAACTTCGGCAGCAGCATCAGCCCGTGGGTGGTGCTGCTCGATGCACTGGAACCGTTCCGCGTGCCCTCGCCCGTGCAGGACCCACCCGTGCTCCCCTATCTGCAACAGACCGGTGACCGGCACTTCGAAATCGCGCTGGAGGCCGGCATCGCCACGGCCGACGGCCGCGAGACGGTGATCTGCCGCAGCAACTTCAAGCACCTCTACTGGAGCATGGCCCAGCAGCTGGCCCACCACACGGTGAACGGCTGCAACGTGCGCTCCGGCGACGTGATGGCCAGCGGCACCATCAGCGGCGACACCGAGGACAGCTTTGGAAGCCTGCTGGAGCTGACCTGGAAGGGCACCAAACCCCTCACCCTGCACGACGGCAGCGAGCGGAAATTCCTGGAGGACGGCGATACGCTGGTGATGCGCGGGCACGCCGAGCGCAATGGGGTCCGCATCGGCTTCGGTGAGGTGCGTGGCACGGTACTGCCGGCGCTCCCCTACCTTTAGGGCACGGCCATGGATGGAGTGAAGGCGAAGGCCACGGGCCTGCCAGGCGTGGACAGTGCGCGCGAGAAGGATGAGATCCTCTATCGCTACCGTGGCCTGCTGCGCAGCATCCGCGGTGACCGCACCCCGGAGGACACGCGGTTGATCCGCAAGGCCTTCAACATCGCCCTGGAGGCGCACAAGGAGCAGCGGCGGAAAAGCGGCGAACCCTACATCTACCACCCGCTCGCCGTGGCCCGCATCTGCGCCGAGGAGATCGGCCTGGGCACCACCAGCGTGGTGTGCGCCCTGCTGCACGACACGGTGGAGGACACCGACCTTACGCTGGAGGACGTGCGCGACCTCTTCGGTCCCACGGTGGCCGCCATCATCGACGGCCTCACCAAGATCAGCGGGCTGCAGTTCGGCACGGACAGCATCCAGGCGGAGAACTTCAGGAAGGTGCTGCTGACGCTGGCGCAGGATGTGCGCGTGATCCTGATCAAGCTGGCCGACAGGCTGCACAACATGCGCACCCTGGAGGGCATGGCGCGCGACAAGCAGCTCAAGATCGCCAGCGAGACCCTGTTCTTGTACGCACCGCTCGCCCATCGCCTCGGCCTCTACAGCATCAAGAGCGAGCTGGAGGACCTGGCCCTGAAGTTCAAGGAGCCCGATGTGTATGCGGACATCGAACAACGGCTGAAGAAGGGTGAGGCCGTGCGCAAGCGCTTCATCAGCCGCTTCATGCTGCCCATCCGCGAGTCGCTGGACCGCGAGGGCTTCACCTACGAGATCAAGGGCCGGCCCAAGAGCATCCACAGCATCTACAACAAGATGCTGAAAAAGAACGTCACCTTCGAGGAGGTCTATGATGTCTTCGCCATCCGCATCATCATCGACACCAAGCACGAGCTGGAGAAGGCCGACTGCTGGAAGGTGTACAGCATCGTCACCGACTTCTACCAGCCCAACCCCGACCGGCTGCGCGACTGGATCAGCACCCCGAAGGCCAACGGCTACGAGAGCCTGCACACCACGGTGATGAGCCCCGGCGGGCGCTGGGTGGAGGTGCAGATCCGCAGCCAGCGCATGGACGAGATCGCCGAGATGGGCCTGGCCGCGCACTACCGCTACAAGGACGACGAGGAGCATGCCGGTGCGCTCGACGCCTGGCTCAACCGGGTGCGCGAGGTGCTGGAGGACCCCACGGCCAGCGCCATCGACTTCGTGAACGATTTCAAGCTGAACCTCTTCAGCGACGAGATCGTCGTGTTCACCCCGAAGGGCGAGATGCGCAACCTGCCGGCCGGCGCCACCGCGCTCGACTTCGCGTTCGACATCCACAGCCAGGTGGGGCGGCAGTGCATCGGCGCCAAGGTGAACCACAAGCTGGTGCCGCTGAGCCACGCGCTGCGCAGCGGCGACCAGATCGAGATCATCACCTCGCGCAAGCAGCAGCCCAAGGAGGACTGGCTCACCTACGTGGTGACCGCCCGCGCCCGCCACAAGATCAAGCAGGCGCTGCGCGAGCAGAAGCGCAAGCTGGCCGTGGTGGGCCGCGAGGCCGCCCAGCGCAAGCTGCGGGGCTGGGGCGCCAAGGTGGACGACCGCAACGTGGCCGCCCTCATCGAGCACTTCCGCGCCACCTCGCCCACCGACCTCTTCTACCGCATCGCCCGCGGCCGCGTCGACCTGGACACCCTGGGCACGCCCGCCGTCAAGGCCGGCCGCCTGAACCTGCCTCCGCGTCCCGTGGCCCGCGAGGAGGAGCGCGCCCTGGAAGAGGTGGTGGCCGAGATCCGCGGCCAGGCCTCCGGCGCCCTGGTGATCGGAGACGACCTGCAGAAGCTGGATTACCGCCTCAGCCCATGCTGCAACCCCATCCCCGGCGACGACGTCTTCGGCTTCATCACCATGGGGGAGGGCATCAAGATCCACCGGGTGAACTGCCCCAACGCCGTGCAGCTCATGAGCAACTTCGCCTACCGCATCGTGAAGGCGCGCTGGAAGGGCAAGGACAGCGTGGAGTTCCTCGCGGGTCTGCGCTTCTCGGGCATCGACGAGGTGGGCCTGGTGAACAAGATCACCTCCATCATCAGCCATCAGCACAACGTCAACATGCGCTCCATCAGCTTCGAGAGCAACGACGGCATCTTCGAGGGCAAGGTGATGGCCTATGTGCAGGACACCGACCACCTGATGTCGCTGATCGAAAAGCTCCGCCGCGTGAACGGCGTGCGCTCCGTGGAACGCGTGGACCACTGAGGCTCCCGGGCGTGGCGTACCTTCGCCCCGATGGTCACCGCCGAGCAGAAGGACCGCGTCCGCACCATCTTCACGGAGTACCTGGAACGCAACGGGCACCGCAAAACGCCCGAGCGCTTCGCCATCCTCACGGAAGTGTATGAACAGGAGGGGCACTTCGACATCGAACGCCTCTTCGCGCGGATGAAGCAGAAGCGCTACCAGGTGAGCCGCGCCACCCTGTACAACACCATGGAGCTGCTCCTGGAATGCGACCTGGTGCGGCGCCATCGCTTCACCGGTGCTCCCGCCCAGTTCGAGCGCAGCCACGCCTTCCGCCAGCACGATCATCTGATCTGCCGCGCCTGCGGCACCGTCACCGAGTTCTGCGATCCCCGCATCCAGCACATCCGCGCCACCGCCGCCGAGGTCACCGGCTTCCAGGTGGAGCATCACGCGTTGCATCTTTACGGCCTCTGCCGCAACTGCCGTCCCAAGTCCGACACGCCATGAGCGACCGCCCCACCTTCGACCTGCAGATCGATCCCACGGACACCTGTCCGGTCTTCAAGCTCCAGGGCCGCCTGATGGACCAGCAACAGGCCGACAGGCTGCTGTCCTCCCTGGAGGAAGGCCTCGCCGGCGGCCAGCACAACGTGGTGCTCGACCTGAGCGACCTGCAGTACATGAACAGCACCGGGTTGAACATCCTGATCAACGTGCTCACCCGCACCCGCAACGCCGGCGGTGACGCCATCATCTCGGGCCTGTCCCCCAGTGTGCGCCAGCTCTTCGTGGTCACCAAGCTCGACTCGGTCTTCACCATCACCGGTGGCGTCGATGAGGCCCTGGCCAAGCTCAAGGCGTGATGGGCGCCCGCATGGACGTCCTGCTCGGCGCCCAGTGGGGCGATGAGGGCAAGGGCAAGGTGGTGGACGTGGTGGCACCCCGGTATCAGGTGGTGGCCCGCTTCCAGGGCGGCCCCAACGCCGGCCACACGCTGTGGATCGAGGGCCGCAAGCACGTGCTGCACACCGTGCCCAGCGGCGTGTTCCACGATGGGGTGATGAACCTGGTGGGCAATGGTGTGGTGATCGACCCTGTGATCTTCCTGCAGGAGCTCGACGGCATCGCGGCCAGCGGAGTGGACCTGCGTGGTCGGCTCGCCATCTCGCGTCGCGCGCACCTCATCCTGCCCACCCATCGTGCGCTCGATGCCGCCAGCGAAGCCGAGAAAGGCAATGAGCGGATCGGCAGCACACTGAAGGGCATCGGCCCCACCTACATGGACAAGACGGGCCGCAACGGCCTGCGCGTGGGCGACCTGGAACGCGCCGATCTGCACGACCGCTACCGAGGCCTGGTCCGCAAGCACGAACGCCTGCTGAGCCTCTACGGCGCCGCCGGGCCGGACCATGAAGCGGAGGAGCGCTGGATGCACGCCGTGGACCGCCTGCGCGCCATGGACCTGGTGGACAGCGAGCACTACCTGGACCATGCGTTCCGTCAGGGCCGTCAGGTACTGGCCGAAGGCGCCCAGGGCACCCTGCTCGACATCGATTTCGGCACCTATCCCTTCGTCACCAGCAGCAGCACCATCTGTGCCGGGGCATGCACCGGACTGGGCGTGCCGCCCTCCCGCATCGGCCGCGTGATCGGCATCTTCAAGGCTTATTGCACCCGTGTGGGCAGCGGCCCCTTCCCCACCGAGCTCACCGACGATACCGGCGACCGCATCCGAAAGGCCGGGAACGAGTTCGGCAGCACCACAGGGCGCCCGCGCCGCTGCGGCTGGCTGGACCTGCCCGCCCTGCGCTATGCGGTGATGATCAACGGCGTGAGCGAACTGGCCATGATGAAGGCCGATGTGCTGAACGACATGGACCAGGTGCGCATGTGCACCCATTACCGCGTCAACGGCACACTGACCGACCGCCTTCCCTACGACGTGCAGGACGCCGAACCGGTGTACGCCGATTGCGATGGCTGGGGAACGCTTGGCAGCGACATCCCCGACGCGCTCGAACGCTACATCCGACGCATCGAGGAGGCCGTGCAGGTGCCGGTGCGCATCGTGTCCACCGGCCCCGACCGCAGGCAGACCATCGAACGGCCGAGCGCCGTGGCCGTCCACTAGACCCGATGCGGCGTCGGCGACCGGCCAAGGGGCCCCACGCGATGCCGCCCGTGCCCGATGGCTTGGTGCGCCGTCTGTCGGCCGACCTCGGGAACGAGGCGCCTATGCTGCTCGCCGCGCTGGACACACCGCCGCCCACCAGCATCCGGCTCAACCCCCGCAAGTCCGGTGGCCCCTCGGGTGGGCTCGTTCCCTGGTGCAGCACCGGACGCTTCCTCGACGAGCGCCCGCTGTTCACCGTGGATCCCCTGCTCCATGCCGGCGCCTACTACGTGCAGGAAGCCGGCAGCATGCTCGTGGAGCGGGCCGTCGTGGCAGCGGGCCTCATCGGCGCCGACGCCACCGCCCTGGACCTCTGCGCCGCCCCCGGTGGCAAGAGCACCCACCTCCTCTCGCTGCTCGGGCCCGGCGCGCTGGTGGTCTGCAATGAGGTGGATGCCCGCCGGCATGCCGTGCTGCAGGAGAACATCTGGAAATGGGGTGCACCGAACGCCTGCATCACCCGGCTGCCCGCCGAGACCTTCGGCACCCTTCCCCACTTCGACCTGGTGCTGGTGGACGCCCCGTGCAGCGGTGAAGGCCTGATGCGGCGGGAACCCGTGGCCCGCAGCCAGTGGTCGCCCGAACTCGTGCGGCGATGCAGCACGGTGCAGGCCGGCCTCCTGGAGCACGCCTGGAACGCGCTGCGCCCAGGAGGTGCCCTGATCTACAGCACCTGCACCTGGGCGGACGAGGAGGATGATGGGCAGTTGAGGAGCTTCCTCCAGCGCCATGAGGCCGAGGTGCTGGCGATCGACCCGTTGGACCCCGGACCCATCCGTGGCGAACGAGGGCTCATGTGCATGCCCCATCGCTGCCGGGCCGAGGGCTTTTTCATCGCCGCCCTTCGGAAACCCGGCTCCCCGGGACCACGGGAAGCGGCAGGGCCCTGCGTCCTCGAGGGCCACCGCCTGCGCCCACCGGCGTGGGCCGGCCTGCACCCCGCCCTGCGCACCGCGATCGACCGCGCGGACGCCGCACTGCCGGTGACGGTGGACGGCCCCGGGGGGACCGCCCCGCATCCGGCGGTCGCGTTCTGCCCTGAAGCCGTGGACCTGTTGCGACCGGTGCTGCCGTTCACCACCATGGACGTGGACCGGCAGCAGGCGCTGGCCTTTCTGCGCGGTGAGGCGCTCGCGGCCACCGATGCTGCGGGCCACGCCTTGATGCGCCATGCCGGCCACGGGCTGGGCTGGGCGAAGGGCGCGGGCAATCGCTGGAACAACAGGTATCCGGTGGGCTGGCGCATCCGGACGCGTCGGACCGGCGTTTAACTTGCGGACACCGGCGCCGCATGTTGGACCTGATCCTGGACCGCTTCGACCGTCACAAGTACGGCATCATCGGCACGCTGGTGCTCCACACCGCCGTGGTCTTCACCATGGCCATCGCCCGCCTGGGCACCGGGCCCGATCCCGAGCGGAGCAACGAGATGCGGGTGGACGTGCTGGACGCCGCACAGGCCGAGGCCCTGCTTCAGGCCATCGAGACGGGCACGCCACTGCCGCCCGTGCACGTGACCAACGCCGTCAGCGACCTGAACGCGCAGCTGCGGGCCGCCCAGGCCGTTCCGACCGTGAGCGAACGCACCGCCGAGCGCCTGGAGAACGACCTGCGTGCCTTGGAACAGAGCGAGTTCGAGCGGCTGGCCGAGGAGCGGCGGGCGGCCGGCAAGGAAGTGGTGGTGCCGGAGCTCGATCCCAGCCAGTGGGACAAGGACCGCTATCTGCCCAAGGAGCAGCCGCCCGCGCGGGTGGAAGGGCCCGCCACCGTCTCCTACGACCTCAAAGGTCGACGGCCGGAGACCCTGGACGTACCCGCCTACCTCTGCACCGGCAGTGGGCGCGTGGTGGTGCGCATCGCCGTGGACCGGAGCGGCGCCATCCGGCGCACCACGCTGGACAAGGAGGCGACCACCGTCGATGAAGCGTGCATGGTCGAGTACGCGATGGCGTACGCGGCCGAGGCCCGGTTCGACCGATCGGCCACGGCCCCCGAGGAACAGATCGGCACGATCACCTTCCTCTTCCTCCCTCAATAAGGACATTCTGACACTCGAAGACCGCCATCAGCGGTCGAAATGTCCTGTTCTCCAGGTCGGCATCCCGGTTGTCCGGTGTGCGGCGCATACAACCCACACCCAACACCAATATCGTCATGACCATCGCGAAGTACCGCCCCAAGGCCAGCTATGTGAGCCCGTTCAATACGCTGGTCAACGAATTCTTCGGCCGCGACATGAACAGCATGTTCGGCCTTGATGAGCCCCGGCACGCACTTCCCAGCGTGAACATCATTGAGCGCGATGCCGAGTTCAAGCTCGAGGTGATGGCCCCCGGCTACAAGAAGGAGGACCTGAAGGTGAACGTCGAGGACAATGTGCTCACGGTGAGCGCTGAAAAAAAGAATGAAGAGCAGAAGGATGGCGACCGGTTCACGCGCCGTGAGTTCCACTTCAGTTCCTTCACGCGCAGTTTCCGCCTGCCCGAAAGCGCTGACGCCGACCGGATCAAGGCGGAATACACGGACGGCATCCTGCACCTTTCGATCCCGAAGGTGGAGGCCACCAAGCCGAAGGCCAAGGAGATCGCTGTGAGCTGAGCAACGCTCGTTCGATCGCGGAGGGGCGCCCACAAGGCGCCCTTCCGCCTTCCCGTAACCCTGCCCCCCGGCCCCGCGTAGAGCACGGGTGGGTCCCGCTCCAACGCGAACCCGCCCGCATCATGCGCAGCCAGAGAACGCTCCTCGACTACTATCAGGAATTGCTGGACAAGATCAGCCTGGCCGATGCCCGGATCTTCCGCAAGGAGCTCCGCAAGGCGTTCCGCCGCCTGCTGCCCGAGGAACGCGAGCAACTGAAACAGTGGTTCCGGGAGGCCTGCGTATGCAAACTACCCCAGGGCGAACGCATCACGGTACCTGTACGCCGTTCGTGAGCCGGCGGCGTTCGGCGCGGCCCCTCCGGTACGGACCGGGGGTCAGTTGAAGGTGCGGCTGTTCCAGGCCTCGCGGCTGAACCGGCCGAAGAAGGCGAACCACCCCTGCACGGTGAACGCCGTGACCACAACGGTGGTCCAGAACGCCATCAGCACCCGGTGAGCACCCCACCACCCCGCCGTCGGATCGCTGGAGATGCAGGAGGTCGGTATCGCCGCCGCGAGGACCATGGCCACGGCCACCACCGTCACCGCGAGATGCGCGGGCGTTCTGAACGGCCAGTACAACAGGGCCCGCAAGGGAGAGAGGTCGGCGCCCCAGCGATGGATCAGGTAGTACCGCCCTTGACCGATGCGCACGAACAGCAATGGGTCGCCGTCCGCATCACAGAGGCGGAACCGATGCGCGGGCGCCATGATGTGGTAGCCCCGGAGCACCTTACCGGTGCGCGCTTCCAACGCCCGCACCGCAGCGATCGCCTGCCGGGGCAGTTCCCCCTTGTACAGGCCGCCCGGAAGGAACCGGAGCCTGTACCTGACACACAGGTCCTCAATGGCCCGGCGGTCGAAGATGCGTGCACGGTCCAACCCGTTCAGCGTGTTCAACCGGTCCTCCGTGGAACTGCGGACCGCCGCTTCGACCATCGCGTCAGCGGAATCCTCTTCGTCCAGCCAGACGCGCACTTCGTTCACCAAGGCCTCCTGGCCCAGCAGGATGCGCTCCAGTCGATCACGGTCCTCTTGCAGGTCCACGGCGTCAGGTCGTGTTCATCCAACGCTTCCGGTAGGCGGAGGGTTCACTCTTCGGTGCGGTCCTCCCCGGGCACCCCGGCCTCGATCAGGGCGGCCCGGTCCTCGGCCTCGCGCACATGGGCGGGCGCATCCAGCGCGACGCTGGAGAGGACCTGCCGGTCGGGCGGAAGCGCACGGCACTGGGCCTGCACCGGCAGCGGGTTGTAGCGGCTCCCCTTCTCCACCACCGCATACCACACCGCATCGTGCGGGATGACGAAGCGGACCGGGGAGCTGTCGAAGGTGCCCCCATAGAAGGTGAAGCTCCGGCAGTTCTTGTACCGCTTGAACTCCACCGCGGTCATGAAACGCACCTTGGTCGGCCGGTCGATCTCCACCTCGATGATCTCCTTCTTCTTGGCCTGGAACTGTTTGTACAGGTACTGCATGCGCGGCTCGATGATCGGGGTAAATATAGGCGGCGTTCTCCTCCCGCGGGTGTGTCAGAGCTTGACGCTGAGCACGGGGAACGAGGTGTGGTTGACGATGTCCTCCGTGAGGCTGCCGTTCACCACGTGGAAGAAGCCCGTGCGGCCGTGGGTGGCCATGGCGATGAGGTCCGCGTCGATGCCCCGGGCGAAGTTCAGGATGCCCTCCTCGATGCTGAGGTCATTGTAGATGGTGGCCGTGTACTTGTTGAGCTCGTGCCGCTGGAGAAAGGCGTCCATCGCCCGGGTGGAATCCTCGCTGCGCTCGAAGGTCTTCGGGGTGTTCACCTTGAGCAGGTGGATCCGCGCGTCGAACAAGCGAAGAAGGGGCAGGAAGGCCTCGAACTTCACGTTGTCCGGTTCGGTGAAGGTGCTCGCGTACACCACGTCGTTGACCGTGAAGTCCTCGATGTGGTGCTTGATGACCAGAACGGGCATGGGCGCGATGCGGACGATGCGCTGGGTGTTGGAGCCCACCAGCCCACGGATGCCCCGCGCACCGTGGGAGCCCATCACCACCAGGTCCACGTGGGCCAGGTTGTCGTTCTTGAACATCTCGGTGATCGACATTTGGCGGAGCATGAACTTCTTGAGCTCAAGACCCTGGAGGAAGGGCAGCTGCGGAACCTTGTCCAGCTTCGCCTCGATCTCGTCCCGCAGACGCTGGTTCTCCGTATGGAAATCGGTCATCTGCTCGTACATGTGCACGATGTCGATGCACGCGCCGGACAGCCGGGCCAGCTTGGCGGCCACGCGCAGCGCATCGGTCGCACAGTCCGAAAAATCGTAGGGAACAAGGATGGTCTTCATGGCATTCCGGTTTCCGCTCGCGGCAAAAGGTAATGATCGGGCGCCGGTCAGAGGCTGATCTTGACCGCGACGGTCCGCCGGTTACTTTCGCCGGGTGATGGAACGCTTCGAGCTGGCGGCCACGGCCAAGACCCCCCGGGTGCTGCTCGACCCTTCGCGCGGCGTGCTGGAGCTCAGCGGCTCCTCCATCCACGAGAACGCGGACAAGTTCTACCGGCCCATCTTCGACCACCTCCGGACCTACCTCGCCGCACCCCAGCGCAACACCGTCATCCGCATCGACCTGGAGTACTTCAACTCCAGCTCCGCCAAGTACCTGCTGGACCTGCTCCGCATCGTGGACGACGGCCATGCCGCGGGGCGCACCGCAGCCTCCGTGGAATGGGGCTACCGGTCGGACGACCTGGACATGCGTGAGGTGGGTGAGGACTACCGCGGGCTCCTGGACATGCCGGTGCGCCTGGTCCAGCGGCGGACATAGGAGCTACCGGTCCCCGAAGCGCTCCGTCCAGGCCCGTTCATCCACAGGAAGACCATCCAGGAAATGGAAGGTGCGTCCCCAGGGGTGCGTCACCTTGCGGTAGATATGGACCTCCGTGGCCGTGGTCACCGTTCGTTGAAGGACGATCGCGTTGCCTTCCTTGAACTGCTCCTCGTGGATGCCGGGCTCACGCACGGCCGGGACCGGTGGCACCGGCCCCTTGACGTCCGGGCGCACCACGGGCGTGGGTGCAGGGCGGGCCTGAGGCGTCGCTCGTGGACGAGGCGGGACCGGCTCCGGTGGGGCGGCCTCGAGGACCTGGACCGGTGCGGTCCCCGGGGCCGTGACAACGGGCTGTTCGGTGGGCGACGGCGCACGCTCAGCGACCTCCTCCTCGCGGACCGCAGGGGGCTCCGGGGGAGGCACCGAACGGGCCGCACTGTCGGCCCGGGCCTGAGCAACGGCCGCATCCCGCTTGGCGATAAGCACGCGCAGGTCGTCGATCTTCACAGCTGGATACACGTTGAGCGGCCGCAGGGCGCGGGCCCGCTCGTAGTCCGCCATGGCCACCTCGTAGCGCCGGGCCTGGAAGTGGGCCTCGGCCCGCGCCATGGTCGCTTGGAACGCTGTGTCCTTCAACGCCGCTTCGCTCTCCTCCCGGGCCAGCCGTGAACGTTCCTTGGCGGAGAGCTGGCTGAATTCACCGGAAAGCCCGCGGTCCTGAGCACCGGCGGTGGGCACGCCGTGCAAGCCCATCCCGTTGAGGACCAGGGACATGAACAGCAGGCGGGTGGTGTCCATCGGGTGCAACCTAGCGCTCAACGGCCCACTTGCGGACCACCGGCCCGACCGGCCTCCAACAGGCCGCCGTTGATGAGCCTTGTACGCCACGGCGCGGGCCGGCGTTCCCACCGGTCCTTGAACCGGGCGCGTTCTACCTTTCGGCCCCATCCCCCACCCCGATGAACCGCTTGAGCACCGCCCTCCTCCTCTCCGCGTTCGTGCTGGCGACCGCCTGCAAGGACGACCCCATGCAAAGCGACCAATACAAGGGCCTGGCCACCGAGAAGGCCACCGTGGATGCCGCGCTCGCCGAGCGTGACAGCTCACTGAACGTCCTGTTCGGCTCCTTCAATCGCATCAGCGAGAACCTGCGCACCATCCGTGAGAAGCAGGGCCTGATCGGCGATGTGAAGGTGGAGGGCGAACCCAGCCAGGACATGGAGCAGCGCATCGTGAGCGACCTGCAGCAGATCGATGAACTGCTGAGCGAGAACAAGATGCTGATCGCCAAGCTGCGCAAGGAGGCCAAGGCCAACGCCGGTGCCATCGCCGCCCTGCAACGCACCGTGGAGGAACTGGAGCGGACCGTGGCCGAAAAGGACGCCGAGATCGGTGGGCTGAAAGAGCAGCTCGCCAGCGCGAACAGCTCGCTGGCCACGCTCATGGAGATGTACCGCGACAAGGAACAGCAGGCCAATATGCAGCGCAATGAGCTGAACACGGCGCACTACGTGATCGGCACCGCCAAGGAGCTGAAGGAGAAGGGCATCGTGACCAAGGAAGGCGGTCTGGCGGGCATCGGCGCCAGCAAGAAACTGAACGCCGACGCTTTGGGCGACGGGCACTTCAAGCAGATCGACATCACCCAGACCCTGGAGCTGCCGATCGCGGCGAAGAAGGCACGGCTGCTCACCACCCACCCGCAGGGCAGCTACCGCTTCGAGGGCGAGGTGGACAAGCTGGTCATCACCGACCCGCAGGCCTTCTGGAGCGCCTCGAAGTACCTGGTGGTGATGGCCGACTGAGCGGCGGCGTCCCGCTATTTCGCACCGCCCGTCGTGCGCGTGGCCTTGGCCGGCTTCGCCGGCCCCGTGGACGGGGGTTCGGCCGAACTGCTGCCCGCGCCCGTCCCCGGAGACGCCGCCGTGGCCTCCATGCAGCACCCGCGCAGGGCCCCGCTGGCGCGAAGCGCCTCCAGCTTGGCGGCCTCCTCGGCCTCCAGCGTGACCGCAAATTGTTCGAAGTAGGGGGTTAACTGTGCGTCGATCTCCCGCTGGGTCTCGTCCATCCGGGCACGCAGCTCGGCCACCTGATGTTCCCCTTCGATGAGCAGTCCCGTGGCCTTCTCGGTCGACCGCTCATCGAGGCCGATGGCCGCAGCGATCCTGCGGGCCGTCATGGCCGCCCGCTCCTCCGGGGTGAGCGGTGCCGGTCCCTGGGCATGCAGCAGGGCCGGCGCGGAGAAGATCAACAGGGCGAACAGGAGACGGAGCGGTCGCATGGCGGGTGTGTTTCCCACGAAAGTAGGCAGCACCGGTCCATCCACGATCGGCGGTTTGCTCAGCTGCCTCGAACACCCCGCACCATCTGCTCGATGGCATCCCACATCCCGGGTTCCACCTGATCCAGCTGGCTGAACTGTCCGGCCCCTTTCAGCCACTCGCCACCGTCGATGGTGACCACCTCGCCGTTGACGTAGCCTGACCATGGCGAGACGAGGTAGGCCGCCAGATCGGCCAGTTCGCGGTGCTCGCCCACCCGGCCCAAGGGCACGCGCTTGGCCAGGTCGAAGCGCTCCATCATCTCCCCGGGCAACAGGCGGCTCCACGCACCCTTGGTCGGAAACGGCCCGGGCGCGATGGCGTTGCTGCGGATGCCGTGGCGGGCCCATTCCACGGCCAGCGAACGCGTGAGCGCGAGCACACCGGCCTTGGCACAGGCGCTGGGCACCACGTAGCCGCTGCCCGTCCACGCATAGGTGGTGGTGATGTTCAGCACCGCCTTGTCGCGCTCCCCGTTGGCGATCCAGTGCTTTCCGAAGGCGAGCGTGCAGTTCACCGTGCCCATCAGCACGATGTCGATGATGACCTCGAAGGCCTTGCTGCTGAGCCGCTCCGTGGGGCTGATGAAATTGCCCGCGGCGTTGTTCACCAGCGCGTCCACGCGGCCGAAGCGGTGCAGCGTGCGTTCCAGAAGCTGCTCCACCTCCAGGTACTTGCGCACGTCGCAGGCCACGGCGAGCACCTCACCGCCGGTCTCGCGGGTGAGCTCCGCCGCCGCCCCGTCAAGTACGTCCTGCTTGCGGCTGGTGATCACCACCTGTGCGCCGAGGGCCAGGAAGGTGCGCGCCATGCTCAAGCCCAGGCCGGTACCGCCACCCGTGACAACGATGACCCTTCCCTTCAGGGCGTCGGGCCGCATCATGCTTTCGATCGTACTCATGGTCAGGGGGCGTTGCGGCCGGGGGCGTTGTGTGCCGGGGCCTTGGTCGGTGCGTTGGGGGTGGGGGGCGGTGCGCCTGGTGCGGTGGTCCCGTCCGGTCGGATCGGCCGCGGACAGGCCTTCAAGAGGTCATCGAGCTCGCGGCCGTAAAGTGGGGTGCCGCCCTTGGCCTCGGCCATGCGGAACGCACCGCAGGCCCGCGCGCCATCGCCTTCCGCCAGCGCGATCAGTCCGCGGTTGTGGTCCACGTACGGGTTGTCCGCGTTGCGGCGACCGGCCAGCAGCACGTCGCGCCGGGCCTTGTCCACCTGCCCCAGCTTCAGCCTGCTGTAGCCCCGGTTGTTGATGGCGTAGGTGTAGTTCGGGTTCAGCTTGATGGCCTGCGCGTAGTCCGAGAGCGCACGTTCGTGGTCGCCATGCAGCGCCCAGCGATGGAAGCCGCGACTGTTCCAGTTCACCGGATCGCGGGGGTCCAGCGCGATGGCGCGGTCCAGATCGGTCCGGGCGCGGGCCGTATCGCCCTCGCGGGCCAGGCAGGCGCCCCGTTCGCGCAGGGCGGCGGTGCTCTCGTTCGTTGCGAGCAACGCGTCGTACAGCGCGATCGCCTCCCGACAGCGCCCCGTCAGGGAGAGGGACATGGCCATGCGCAGATCGCGCTCGGGGCCGGGCGCGGCGCGTTCGAAGGCCATGATGGCGCTGTCGCCCTGCTGCAGGCCCAGCCAGGCCATGCCCGTCCAGAACCAGGCCTGCTGGCGACCGCGATCATCGAGACCGCCCGCAAGCGCGGCACGGGCATCCTCGATCGCCGCCGGATGGGACCGTACCCGCGCGTTGGCCTCGGCCCGCAGCAGCAGCACCGGTGCCTTCGGCATGTCACGGGTCATGAGCCCATCGCAGCGCCGCAGGGCCGGATACACCTTGCCCTGATCGAGCAGGCGGCGCACGGTGCGCAGCTCACGCTCGTTCCTGTCCTGGGCACTGCCCCCGAGCGCGCACAGGACCCACACGCCGACGATGAACGACCGCATGCGGCGAAGGTATCGCTCGGCCGGCCGCTAGCTTTGACCGAACGGATGCGCACCAGCTACCCCACCAAGGTCCTGCTCGCCTGGGGCGAGGCCATCAGCGGCAACGCGGCCATCCGCGACTGGCTGCTGAAGAACGGCTTCCCGGAGCTGGGGGTCTTCACCTTCGCCCTGCGCAACAAGCAGGAAGCCCGGAAATGGCTGCTGGACAACGGGCATCCGCACCTCATGGCGGTCATCGCCGGCATCGAGGGCGACCACGGCGCGCTGGACTGGCTGGAACGGCATGGGCACGGTGTGCTCCGCCAACTCGCCCTCACCGGGGATGGGGACCGCGAGGCCTTCGACTGGCTGCTGAAGCACGGCCATCGCGAACTGGCCATGCTGGGCATGCGCATGCATCGGGTGAAGTCGGAGATGGACGACGACTACAAGGACATCCACAAGTACCCTCAGGACTGACGCTCGGCGGCGACCGATCGGCCGTCGGGACCGCTCCTGGTCCAGGCGCGAAGCCTGTCGAACAGGATCAGGTCGAACACGACGTGCGCCACCATGGTGGGCAGCAGCCCCCAGGCGTGCGCCATGCCTCCGTAGGCGAGCATGCAGATGACCAGGTACAGCCCGTAGAGGCTCACCCGCCGGTCCCGCGGGTCCAGATAGCCGTGCAAGGCGACGAAGAGCACCGCGGTGAGCGGAACGCCCAACCAGTGCTGGATGGCACCCCGGAAGAGCAGCTCCTCCCCGATACCGGCGGAGAGCGAGAGCACCACGTGCTGCCAGCGATGCGGGACCAAGGGACCCAGGAGTCCGGCGTAGCGCCGGGCCACCGGCCGCAGGTAAGGCTGGCGAAGCAGCAGCACGGCCCCCACGCCGGTGGTCGCACCCACCCCGGCGCCGAACGCGATGGCCCGCCACCACGGGGACCGGAGGCCGATGACCCCATCAAGGTCGCGTTCCTGCACGGGGATGATCAACCAAAGGCCGATCCCGCCCAGGACGAAAAGGGTGAAGGCCGATAGCATCAGCACCATGCGGGACGTGCCGCGTGGTGCGTTCATCGATCATCCGTTCCGTCGTCATCGTCCCCCGTGAGCACGCTGCCCATGAGGTCGCTGAAGCGTGTGGCGCCTTCGATCTCGGCCCGGCCCACACGGCTCAGTTCCGCAAGGCCATGGAGCACGAGCTCCATCCATACCGGCAGCTCGTCCGCATCGAGGTAGCCGTGGCGTGACCGCACGAGGTCGGTGAGCCCCGGCACCTGCTGCAGCGCCGCGGCGTAC
The DNA here is from genome assembly GCA_937872175.1 of uncultured Flavobacteriales bacterium. Classification (GTDB taxonomy): domain Bacteria; phylum Bacteroidota; class Bacteroidia; order Flavobacteriales_F; family PHOS-HE28; genus PHOS-HE28. The sequence continues at coordinate 101,889 of CALMPI010000036.1, forward strand.
GATGCATCCGGCGCCTCCAACGGAAGCTCCACCGCGTGCTCATCGAAATGCGACACCACCGCGCCATAGGGATCGGGCACGGAGCGGCCCCTGGCCTCGGCCTTCGCGCGTCGACGGGCCTTCTCCGGGTCCGGAAAAAGCTCCAGGAACACGTTGCGCAGGGCCTGTGAGAGCAGGTGACGCGCCACCTTCTCGGCCCCTTCCTGCTCGCCTTCGTAGACCAGCTCGATCTTGCCGTTGATCGCCGGACCCACGGCGAACAGGTCGGCGATGCGCACGGTGGTGCGCTCCTCGCCGGTGCGCAGCGCCCGCAGTTCGGCCGCGCTGATGGCGCTCTCCAGGGCGCTGATGGTAAGGCGTGCGCTGACGCCGCTCTTGCGGTCCACGTAGTCGCTCTCCCGGGCCTCCAGGGCGATCCGCTCCACGAGCACGCGGATCAGGTCGGGCACCCGCACACGCCGGGTCTGCTCCCGCGGGCTGCGCACCTCCTGCGCGGTGATGCGCATGCCCAGCTCGATCGTGGGCGGGTAGTGCGTGAGGATCTGGCTCTGGATGCGGTCCTTCAGCGGGGTGATGATGGCACCGCGGTTGGTGTAGTCCTCGGGGTTCGCGGTGAACACGAACTGGATGTCGAGCGGCAGGCGCAGCTTGAACCCGCGGATCTGCACGTCGCCCTCCTGCAGGATGTTGAACAGCGCCACCTGGATGCGCGGCTGCAGGTCGGGCAGCTCGTTGATGACGAAGATGCCACGGTGGCTGCGGGGCACCAGTCCGAAGTGGATCACCCGCTCATCGCTGTAGTCCAGCTTCAGGTTGGCGGCCTTGATGGGGTCGCTGTCGCCGATGAGGTCGGCCACGGTGACATCGGGCGTGGCGAGCTTCTCGGTATAGCGGTCGTTGCGGTGCACCCACGCGATCGGGGTGTTGTCGCCGTGGATGGCGATCTGTTCCCTGGCGTAGCGCGAGATGGCCGCCAGCGGGTCGTCGTTGATCTCGCTGCCGGCGACGACGGGCATCCACTCGTCCAACAGCTGCACCAGCGAACGGGCCATGCGGGTCTTGGCCTGCCCACGCAGGCCGAGCAGGTTGATGCTGTGACCGGCGAGGATCGCGCGCTCGAGCGCGGGGACCACGGTGTGCTCATAGCCGTGGATGCCCTCGAACAGCGGTTGCTTCGCGCGGATCCGGGCGATGAGGTTGGCGCGAAGCTCCTCCTTCACACTGCGCGGCGTGTATCCGCTCTTCTTCAGGTCGCCGAGGGTGCTGAAGGCGGGATGGTTCATCGTTCTGGGAATAAGCACGCGGCATGACGCACCCGCACGGATCAGGAGGTCTTGCGGTTGGTGGTGTGATCGCGGAACACCATGTCCGCGAGCCCTTGCAGGCCGGTGTAGAAGGCTCGGCCCTGGTTGGCCTCGGTGAAGCGCTCGATGAACCGCTGCAGGTAGTTGTCGCGCGCGATCATGAAGGTGGTGATGGGGATCCCGGCCTTTCGCGCGCGAACGGCGGCATCCAACGTGCGCGCCACGATGAACTCGTCGAGCCCGAAGCTGTTCATGTAGTACTCGCCGTCGCGCTTGATGCAGCTGGGCTTGCCATCGGTGATCATGACGATGCGGCGGTTGCGGACCTTGCGGCGACGCAGGATGTCCATGGCGAGCTCCAGCCCGGCCACGGTGTTGGTATGGAAGGGCCCCACCTGCAGGTAGGGCAGGTCCTTCAGGCTCACCTGCCACGCATCGTTGCCGAACACCACGATGTCGAGGGTGTCCTTGGGGTAGCGCCGCTTGATGAGCTCGGCGAGCGCCATGGCCACCTTCTTCGCGGGGGTGATGCGGTCCTCCCCATAGAGGATCATGCTGTGGCTGATGTCGATCATGAGCACGGTGGCGCAGGCGCTCTGGTGCTCGGTCTCGATCACCTCCAGGTCGTCCTCGCTCATCCGCAGCTCATCGAGGCCGCGCTGCTGGGCGTTGCGGATGCTGTCGCTCATGGCCACCTGCTCGATGCGGTCGCCGAAGCGGTAGCCGCGCCGGTCGCTGGTGGGCTCGTCGCCCTGTCCGGTGCGGCGCAACGCATGGTTCCCCCGGTCCACCTTCTTCAGCCTGCCGAACACCTGATCCAACGCGCGTTCGCGGATGAGCTTCTCGGCCCTGCCGGTGAGCGGAGCCTTGCCTCCCTTCGTGGGCCTGCCGATCATGCCGTGCTTGCGCAGGTCATCCTCGAACTCCTTGCGGCCGTACTCCACCGAATAGAAGCCATGCTCCTTGTCGAGCTGGTCCATCCAATCGAGGGCCTCCTCCACATCGCCGCTGGTGTGGGTGAGCAGCTCCAGGAACAGGGGCAGCAGCTTCTCAAAGGGCGAACGATCGTCCGCCGGGGGGATGTACTTCGCGAAGCGGTGGCCGATCATGCGGTGGAAGGTAACGCCCACCAGCGGGCCGTGGTTCAGGTCCGCATGCGCGGACCGAGGGCTACCGGACCACCCGGCTCACTCCACCACCAGGCGGCGTGTGGCCCTGCCGCCATCGGCGGCCGTGACCTGCACCAGATAGAAGCCGGGGCGAAGCCCCGCGAGCCCGAGCTCCACGCGCGTGCCCTGGATGCGCGCGGCGTTCACCGGAAGCGCACGACCTGCGGCGTCGCGCAGCTCCACGGCCGCCACCGGACGTTCCGTGGTGAGCACCACCAGGTCCTTCGCCGGGTTCGGCGCCAGGCTGAACGCCAGCGAACGCTCGTCGATGCCGACCTCGGTGGCATCCAGCCATTCGGTGACCAGCGTGTTCAATGAAGGCCCGAGGTTGGAACTGAGCGAATCATTGATGATGCGCACCACTGGATGGGCCTTGAAGCGCGTGTGGAAGCTGTGGATCTCCTTCTTGCGCGTCACCGTGACCAGCGGGCCGGCGTTCACCTCGGTGGAGTTGAAGCGCAGCCGGATCACCGCCATGCTGGTGCCGCCGGGAAGCACCAGGGTGCCCGCACCATCCACTACGGCGGTGTAGCTGCCCGAACGGGTGAAGGTGCCCACGCCATCGATATCGAAGGTGGCCGAGAGGGGCCCGGACCAGCTGTCATTCAGCGTGGCCGGCCACCGGATGAGGTCGGGCCCCTGTGCGAGGGGCGCCGTGTAGCCAAAGGTGAGCAGGGCGGCGTCCTCACCGACCACGGTCAAGGCCGTGCCGCTCATCGCAAAAAAGGTGGTGTCCGTGGTGCCATCGGTCATGGCGATGTTGGCCGTGGGGAACAGCGTGCCGGCGTCGGGGTACACGGCCGGGTCGAGGTAGGTCCAGGTGCGGGTGCCCGTGCTGGTGAGCCCGCTGAAGTCGTAGGTCTGGTTGTTGCCCGCAGCGCCGGCGCTGGTGAACGCCCCGGAGTTCACCGTGATGGCGTCGCCGATCTCGGGCTGGTTCTCGGACGCCTCGATGACGGGCTGGGCGAGGAGCGGGGCGGCGACGAACGCCAGGGCGGAGAGGGTCAGGGAGCGGTGCATGCGGTTGCCGGAATAGGGTGGCGCAAGGTAGATGCGGTGACCGGTACTTTCGCTGCCCGGCGGAACCGTCCGCCCACACCCATGCGCCACAGCGTCAGCGACCTCACCGCGGTGATCCGCGACCGCCGCACCATCCAACCCAATGACATGAGCGACCGCGTGGTGCAGCGCGACATGGTGGAGCTCATCCTGTCCAACGCCACCTGGGCACCCAACCACGGCATGACGCAGCCCTGGCGCTTCGTCGTGTTCGCCGGGGACGCCCGCCATCGGCTCTCCGCGTTCATGGGCGAGGAGTACACGCGCATCACCCCGCCGGAGAAGTTCATGCCGCGCAAGCACGAGAACGCCGTGCAACGCCCCCTGCAGGCCAGCGTGGTGGTGGCGCTCGGCATGGCCCGCGACCCGCGCGGCAAGATCAGCGAGCTGGAGGAGCAGCTGGCCGTGGCCTGCGCCGTGCAGAACATGCACCTCACCTGCACCGCCTACGGGCTGGGCGGCTTCTGGGGCACGGGCGCCGTGGTCACGGGCGACGGCATGCGGCGCTTCATCGGCCTGGCCGAGGGCGACCGTTGCATGGGCCTGTTCTACATGGGCTACCCCGCCGTGGATTGGCCCAAGGGCTATCGGAAACCCCTGCCCGACGTGATGTCCTGGCAGCAGGCCTGAGCACCGGCACGGCCCGGCCTTCGTCCTGGAGCTTCGTGCCTCCAGCGATCCGATCGCGTCGCTCGTCGACCACAGGAGGGCCGACCGCCTCCCCGGGTATCTTCGCCACCCCCTCTCGCGTACACACGCCCGCATGCGCGCGCTCCTGCACGTGTCCATCCTGCTGGCCGCCCTTTCCGGACGGGCCTTTGCCGGGGTTCCATCCGGCAGCGACACCCTGCGCACCGACACAGTGACGGCGCTGGTGATGTACGGCGACCGCACCCTTTCGGAGGGCGAGGCCCTCACCGACGACCGGCTCGATGCGATGCTGGACTCGCTGTGCGCGCTCACCGACCCACCGGCCGACCTGCTGCGCGACCTCGCGTTGTACAAGCGGATCCGCGGGCTCGACGAGGGTGGCATCATCCAGCTGATCGATTCGCTCTTCGAACTGGACACCGTGCCCTACGCACTGATCAACGAGATCAACCTGTACAGTGCGCAGATGCCCACGCAGGGCGAGGTGGACCGCAGCGGCCTGCTGGCCTGGCTGGACGACCCCACGCACGACATCACGGGCCTCTACACCGATTGGAACACCCTGGCCGTTCATGCGTGCACCCCCGCCTCCGCCGTGCGGGACAGTGTGCTGCTGCTGCAGCTCGTGGACGGGCAGGCGCACTGCGGCTTCGCGATGCCCGTGACGGGGCCGCTCACCTCACGCTTCGGCTGGCGCGACGGCCGCCCCCACAATGGCATCGACCTGGACCTGGAGGTGTGGGACAGCGTGCGCACGGCCTTCCCCGGCGTGGTGCGCCATGCCGGCGTGCAGAACGGCTACGGACGCGTGGTGGTGGTGCGCCACTACAACGGGCTGGAGACCTATTACGCGCACCTGCACCGCTTCAAGGTGAAGGCCGGGGACGTGGTGGACGCGGGCGAACTGATCGGTCTGGGCGGAAGCTCGGGCCGCTCCTCGGGCAGCCACCTGCACTTCGAGGTGCGCTTCCGTGGCATGCCGCTGGACCCGGCGCGCATCATCGATCTGAGCAACGGTTCGCTGCAGGCGGACACCTTGGTGATCAAGCGTTCGCGCCATGCCTACGCCGCCTACCCCAAGGGTACGCACTTCCACACGGTGGCGAAAGGTGACCATCTTTACGCCATCGCCGAGCAATACGGCACGTCCATCCAAGCCCTGTGCGACCTCAACGGCATCACCCGGCGCTCCATCCTCCGCGTAGGACAACAGCTCCTGGTGGATGCCCGGTAAGGGACCCGGTCGGCGCTGACGAACACCTGCATTGCGTCGCTAGCCGCCAGCTTCAAGCCACCAGCCACCAGCCTCCAGCCGCCGGCCTCCAGCTTCCAGCCTCCAGCCGCCGGCCTCCTGCCACCAGCCGCCGGCCTCCTGCCACCAGCCGCCGGCCTCCTGCCACCAGCCGCCGGCCTCCTGCCACCAGCACGCGCAGCGTGACGCCATTGCGCCTGCGCCTGCGCCTACTCCTTCTCCTGCTCCTGCCCACCGTGCTCCGGGCCCAGCAAGGTGTCACCACCTTCGGCATGCAGGTGAAGCCGGTGGTGCCCCTCTCCTTCTTCGACCCGCGGGTGGAGCTTCAGGGCGGCGCGTTGCGCGGTAGCGTGGAGCTCACCGGCGGCTTCGGCTTCGGCATGCAGGTGCGGCACGGGTTCACGCGCATGCTCTCGCTGGAGACCGGCATCCACCAGATCCGCCGCAACTACCGCTGGACCCTGGAGAACGATACGGTGGCCATCGACGGCAGCGGTCGCATCCGCTATGTGGGTTATGAGATCCCCGTGCTGCTGCTGGTGTACATCCGCCTCGGCGAGCGCACCTGGATGAACACGGCCCTGGGCGCCAGCCTGGACATGTATCCAAGCGATGCCATCAACAACACGGACGACGCGCGAGCCTATCTGTTCCGGCGCAACTGGCTGCAGGTGGGCGCCGTGGGCAACATCGGTTTCGAGTACCGCACGGAACGCTCGGGCTACTTCTACTTCGGCGCCACCTACCACCGCGCCTTCGACGACATGGCCGTGGCCGAGCTTACCTATTTCGATGCCAACAGCGTGGGGCGCGCCATCCTCACGGGCCTCAGCGGCAGCTACCTCACGGTGGACCTGCGCTACTTCTTCCACGAGGATCCGCAGCGGCGCGCCGAACGCAGGCAGCGCCGGGGGAAGGGGAATTGAAGGTCGGGTCACGGGGAGCATCCCGAGGAGCGCGACAGGTCCTGCCCGTGTGCGCATGTGTCCATGTGCGCATGCGCTCATCCAGCTGGTTTTGGGACAAGCGCGTTCGTACGGATGAACTCCCCTCCTGCGCGTGGAACACTCCACGCGCCGGGCAAGGAGGGGTCAGGGGAGGTTTCACCTCAGTCATGCCGCATTCTTCATGAAAGAGGAAACCACCCCGTGCCCCTCCTTGATGGGAGCAGCGAGCGATCGCTGCTCAGGAGGAGGCTTGAACACGTGAACGCCCCTCCTGCGCGTGGAACGCTCCACGCGCCGGGCAAGGAGGGGTCAGAGGAGGTTTCACCTCAGTCATGCCGCACTCTTCATGAAAGCGGAAACCACCCCGTGCCCCTCCTTGTGCGGAGCAGCGAGCGATCGCTGCTCAGGAGGGGGCTTGAGATCCATCCGACCATGCGACCATCCCGCTGGGGCGGGACAAATCGTGCTCATGTGCGCGTGTGCCCGAACGCCGAGGGCCGCCCCGCGAACGCGAAGCGGCCCCTGACCCATCTTGTGCACAAGCCTATCGTGCCACCTTCACCGCCTTCTTCACCACGAAGCTGTCGTTGAGGTACAGCGTCACATGGTAAGTGCCGGGCCCGAGATCCGTGGTGGACCAGTCGTGGGTGTAGGCGCCCGCCTCACGCACGGCCTCCTCCAGCACCTCCAACCGCTTGCCACTGGCATCGCTCACCTCCAGCCGCGTGCGGCCGGGCGTGGCCACCGTGTAGCGCAGCTGCGTGTGGTCCGCCACCGGGTTGGGCACGATGATCAGGTCGGTGCGCAGGGCCTCTCCTGCCCCTGCGCCAGCCCCTGGGCTCATGCTGCGCCCATCCGTGCCGCCGTGGGCCGCGCAGCAGGTGGCGAGGTCTTGTTGGAGGGTGCTGATCTGGGCCTGCTGGGCGTCGTTGGTCGCCTTCAGTTCGTGGATCGCTCCGATCAGGTAGGGGATGATGCCGGAATAGTTCACCGCCTTGTAGGTCATCGCAGGCGCAACCTCCACACCTGCCGTATCGAGCACCGCAGGCCGCGTGACCGCGCGCACCAGATGCGGCATCGCCTGTTCCACGTTCTGGGCCAGCAGACCGGACTGTAGCGTGGAAGGCAGCCCGAGGTCGTCGAACTGGACCGTATCGAAGTGGAACAGCACCGGCTCCAAGGCCAGGGTGGCGTCCAGGGCATCGGTCACAGCGGCGATGTCCGTCTTCAGCGACTCATCCGAGCTGGTGTATACCCCGCTCGCATACACATCGCCTTCGAAGAAACCGGCCCACGTGTTCGACGCGGCGCACCGGGCACGCCCCCAGACGCCGATGCACGCGTTCGCCACCCCACCGCCTTGGGACCATGTGCCTTCCTCCTGCGCATTCCCGTAGACGCCGATGTTCGCATCTGCCTGATGCGGGATCGTCACCGTCGTGTGTGCGAACAACCCGTAGTTGACGCGCGCATCCTGCGCCCACCCGCGGAAGGCCATGTTCACCTCCGCGCTCGGGGTCGGCGAGAAGGCGTCCACGGCGATGTTCATCCCCTCATCCCCGAGCACATGGGCGAAGATCGCTTTGTCATCACCGGTCGGATCCGGACTGCTTTCCACCACATGCAGCTTCCAGCGTGGATCGGGGATGCCGATGCCCACATCATTGCTGTTGTCCGGGCAACCGGTCAAGGGACCCGGCTGCCAGGCCGTCACCACATCATCCGTGGCCGTCACTTCCCAATCGCAGTCACTGGACCAACCGCTGAGCGTCCGCCAGTACACCCGACCATCAGCCGGGTCCACCACCAGCGCATTCTCCAAGGTGGTACTCTCGTAGTCCGTGCCGCTGCCGATCGGCGGGTTGGTCATGAAGTTGCGCAGCCGAATGGTGCGATCGAGGATATCTATACGTTCGTCCGGGTCAAGACCCGCACCTTGCCAGTGGCCCAGGCCGAAAAAGACCTCGTTGCAGGACATGGCTGGCGTGAAGCGCCCTGCCTCCAACCCATCGACCCCAGCAGCCAGAGTTGTGCCCACATTGTTCCGCGTGAAGATGAACCGCAGTTGATCGGGACCGTCCGGTTCGCCGAACAGGCCGTTGTCCGACCAGGCCAGGGTCAAATGGTTCCTGTCGCCGGCCTCAGCCTTAAGGCCCAGATAGGCCTGATCAGACAAGTAAGTGATGTAGGTGCCTTGTTTCATCCAGGGCCGCCATCCACTGTCCTGGTTACCCCCGCCATCCAGGTGCAACATGGCCTGGGGCTTGTCCACCAGCGAATTCGAAAAGGGTCCGATGCCCAGGAAGCCACTGAGGTTCAACCCTGTGTAGCTGTTCACAGTTTGCCCGGTCAGCGTTGGCGACAAGGTGACACGCTGGATCGCATCGGTGTACCACTCGATCGGCTGGTTGGCATCGTGCCGGATCTGCAGCGGGTCGCTGGTCATCGAGTTGTCCCAGCCGACGAAATTGCCGGAGACACCAAAGTTGAACGGCGTAGAAACTTGAGCCTGCACTGGCAGCATGGCCAGCACGCAAGCGGCCATGGTCCATGGCCTTAGAATTGTCTGTTTCATGGTCTTCGGTTTTGTTGTTGTCAACTCCTCCAAAGACCGGACTCGCGCTACTCGATCAACACGAACTTGAACGAACGAGACTTTCCTTCCTGCTCCAAGCGAAGCATGTATCCTCCCTTCGCCCACGCCGACGCATCCATTCGCCAGGTACCCGCAACAGCTTGCTCTCGGAGTACCAAGCGCCCCGTACAGTCAAGGATGGTGAGCCGTGTACCCGGGGGCACCCCGCTCAAGCCGACCTCGCCTCTTGCAGGGTTTGGGAAGAGAACTACCGCATCCAACAGCTGATCTGGCACGCCCAGTGTTAACGGACAACCCTTGGGATCAGACGTTACGCACACATTATCGATCAAGGTATGTGCAATTGGAGTCCACGGGAAATCCGCGAAGTGCAGCGTATCCGTAATGCCGTTGTCGAAGTGGTTCCCGATCATCAGGTACTGGTAGGCGCTATCGGCCACGAAGCTGCCGCTCACCAGGGTCCAGCCCACCGTATCGGTGATGAGCCAGGGGTGGTACACGTGCGCGAAATTCCCGCCTGTCGGCCATGGATCATTGTTGCTCCAATGCAGTGGCTGAGTGGTGAACAGTATGCCGATGTGACTACTGGCGAGGAACACTTGCGGTTGAGGGCCGCCCCACGTCGGGCTGGCGTAAAAGCCCGCATAGTACTCCTGCCCCACAACGAGCGGTTGCGCAAGCTCGATCATGAAATACTCGCGAACGCCAGTTGTTTGATGGTATGTGACCACGCCTACATAACACTCTCCTTCCTGCGCGTACTGGAAAGCCACATAACTGAGGGGCACGTCATTGAAACCACCGTCGGGGATGCAGCTCATGAAGTAATCGCCCGTGCCACCGGCCGAGAACCAGCCCAGCGGGCCCGTGCCCAAGGTATAGGCCGTGTTCACTTCCAAGCAGGAGTCGCGCACCTCGAAGGAATGGTTTGGAACCAGATTCTGCGCTTCGCAGCGGAGATGCGCAACGAACCCCAGGCAGCCCAGCAGCAAGCTGCGGCCAGCACCGGGCCACCTTAGGTTCATCGCGCTGGAGGTCATCGTTCGTCCCCGGGTCAAGGCCCGGGGCAGGTCTTGTTCGTTGTCGGTGAAGCGCCGGGCGCCACGCTGTGGTGGCCTTGTTCCCCGGTGCATCGGTCCGGTCACCGCTGTGAGAGGTACGCCCCAGCGTTGCGGCCCCGCTGGCGTACCCCGCCGTATCCCTGGCGGGTGGGCCCATTGTCAAGACCGCCGATCTGCGGCCGGTGCTGCCTACATGGCCATGGGGCACCTTACCTTCGCGCTGCTCTGTTTCGTTTACCTATTCACCTGGGTTGAGTGGGACATGAGCGACCAAAGCCCTCGGTGTTCGCGCGCCGGGGGCTTCTTCATTGCGGCAGTGGCGGAGCCACTTACCTTCATTGATCCGTGTTGTGTCGGCCTCCAGCCTCCAGCCGCCAGCCTCCAGCCTCCAGCCTCCAGCCTCCAGCTTCCAGCCGCCAGCCTCCAGCCGCAGGCCGCCAGCCGCCCGCTTCCGGGCATAAGCCGCCCACCTCAGCAACGCCGCCGACCAAGGAGTACACGATCATGCTGGATGGCGAGGCTCGATGCATGGCGGAACCAATGTAATTCAAGATCGACGCGTTGGTGCCTTCTGTTGAAAAGTTGAGGTTTTCAACGGTGCTAGGTTTACTAGCAGATGGACCATGACCAGCAAGGCTCGCGTTCGCCATTCCCCGCAGACCACTTTGCTCGGGGTTCGCTGAACTTTGGAATGATCAGCAGGAGAGACCTTGCGCGGCTCAGGGGGATCGCCACGCAACCCTCCGGGCTGCTCGCGATGACGTTGGGAAAGGAAATCGCCAAACCGCCCAGCGCACGTCGCTTCGCATCGATGGTTCATGGAAGGTGCTCCGCGTCCACTGCGTTCGCTCACCGCGCAGTTCACCCGCGCCGGATATCTTTCCCGCCCAGCCCAGTCGCATGCGCCACGCCTTGACCCCCGCCCTGCTGCTCGCCATCACGCTCGCCCATGCCCAGGGCGACCTGTGCACCAACGCGGTGCTCATCGGCCCGGGTCTTCACACCGCCGACGGCCCTTCGACCGGCGCCGGGGCCACGCAGGGCAATGCGACCAACGCGGATTGGTACGCCTTCGAGACCAACCAACCGGGATACATCACGGTGAACAGCTGCGTGGACGGCGTCACCGACACGCGGGTGATCATCCACACGGGCACCTGCACCAACCTGAGCCAACTGGCCATCGACGACGACGGCTGCCCCGGCGGCTTTCCGCCCGGCAACTCGCTGGTGGCCGGGCTGGCCGTGGTGCCCGGTGTCACCTACTACATCGAATGGGACGACCGCTGGAGCACCGACGGCTTCACGTGGGACCTGATGCTGCACGACTGCCCCGGCCCCTACCCGCCCACCTTCAGCACCACGGACAGCAGCGTCACCGTGAACTGGCCGGCCCAGCCCGCCGGCACGCTGTTCAGTGTGGAATTGGGCCCGGTGGGCTTCACGCCAGGAACCGGTACCATGATCACCGGAACGGTGGGCGTGGACGGGCCTCCGGTGACCTTTACCGGCCTGTCCGAAGGAACAGCATACGCCGTGTACCTGGACGTGAACTGTGGCCAAGGGATGAGCATCGGACCCTGGCCGGTGACCACGGCCGGCAATCCGCTGGTACCGAACGACGATTGCATCGATGCGCTGCCCATCGCCTGTGGCGACACCGTGCAGGGCTCCACCACGGATGCGTTCGCCGATGCGGTGGCCGGCTGTGGTACGGGCATCGAGGCACCGGGCATCTGGTACAGCTTCACCGGTGTGCAGGGCAGCGCCACGCTCAGCACCTGCAACGCGGCCAGCTACGACACGCGCATCAACGTGTACACCGGCAGCTGCGGCAACCTGGTGTGCGTGGGCGGCAATGACGACAACCCGCTGTGCGCGGACTACACCTCGGAGGTGACGGTGCTGACGGATGCGGGCGTCACGTACTTCGTGCTCATTCAGGGCTACGACGGGCAGACCGGCGACTTCACCCTGGCGCTGAGCTGCAACAGCTGCGCCCCGCCGCAGGATGTGGTGGCGAGCCCCAGTGATACGCAGGCGATCGTGTACTGGACCAGCGCCAACGCGAGCGGCACCTTCACGGTGGAGCATGGTCCGGCGGGCTTCACCCCCGGTACGGGCACCGTGGTGAGCGGTACGATCGGCATCAACGGTCCGCCGGTGACGCTCAACGGACTGGTTCCGGGCACTGATCTTGAGCTGTACGTGCAGGAGGACTGCGGCGGCGGTGACGTGAGCTCCCTGGTCGGCCCCATCGCCTTCACCACGCTGCTGGACCCCGTGGCCACGAACGCGTTCTGCAACCAGGCCGCCGCGATCAACTGCGGCGACACGTTGCTGGGCGACACGAACGAGGGCCTCTTCGCACCGGCGCCCACCTGCGCCAGCGCGGCGGTGAGCGCACCGGGGCTCTGGTACATCTTCATCGGCACCGGTGAGGATGCCACGCTCTTCACCTGCGACCAGGCCTCGTTCGACACGCGGATCAGCGTGTTCGAGGGCAGCTGCGGAAGCCCGGTGTGCGTGGCGGGCAACGACGATGCGGTGGACTGCCCCGGCAACACGAGCAGCGTCACCTTCTTCGCGCAGAACGGCGTGGAGTACCTGGTGCTGGTGCATGGCTACGATGGCGCCACCGGCACCTTCCTGCTCACCCTCTCGTGCGCACCGCCCTGCGCGAACATCCCGTCCAACGACGCCTGCTCGGGGGCCACACCCGTGCCCACGCTGCCATTGGGCACCTGCGCCACACCCACCGCGGGCACCAACGTGTGCGCCTATGGTTCGCCGCTGCCCAACCCGCCGTGCGACCCGTGGTCCAACATCATCGATGTGTGGTACGGCTTCAACACGGGCGACACCGGCACGCACGTGCTGACGCTCGAGGCGCAGAGCGCGGCCACGCTGAACATGGCCGTGTACACCGACTGCGCGACGCCGGCCTACATCGACTGCTTCACCGAGGTGGCCGGTCCGGTGACGCTGAGCGGCCTGCCCCTGAACACCGACCTGCTGGTGCGGGTATGGAACGGCGGCGGCGCGGACGCGGGCACCTTCACCCTCTGCGATCAGGCCGCCCTGCCCACGGCGATGGCCGACCGGGAGCGGCCTTCCCTGGGCGCCCTCCCCGTTCCGGTGAGCGATGTGCTCCAAGTGACGGGGGTGAGCGCCGCGGCGCGCGTGGCGGATGTGCTGGACCTGCAGGGACGCCTCGTTCGGTCCACCGCGCTGCGTTCGTCCGGCGGACGGGCCGAGCTACCGGTGGCCGAGCTGGCGAACGGCACCTACCTGCTGCGGTTGGATGGTGGCGTGAACGGCTCGGTGCGCTTCGTGGTGGCGCGTTGATCAGCGCTCGCCATCGGCGAGTCGACGACGAACGTCCGCGGCCCAGCGGGCCTGTGCGGCCGCATCGCGTCCGTGGTCGGTGTCGCGGTCGTAGCGCTCCTGTTCCTCGCGCAAGCGGTCCATCATGCGGTCGTGGGCGCGCTGGAAGGCGGCCTCCGGGCCTGCACCACCGAGCTGGGCCGGCAGCTCCCGGGCGAAGCGACGAGCGTGCAGCTCGGCCAGGTCGAAGTGGAGCTGCTCGTGGGCCAGCAGTTGCGCACTGGCCTTGGCCGGCGGGCGCACCCAGCTTTCCGCCGGCATGAACACGCAGCTCACCTCGGCGCTGATGCGCCCCTGCTCATTGCGCTCGAAACTGGCCGAGATGCCATAGTAGGTGTAGGCGTCGCGGTCGGTGCCCCGGGGCGGGGTGCCCTTGAAATCGGCCCAGGTGAGCGGACGGTCCGCGCTCCACGGGATGTTGGTCTGGGCGTGCAGCGGAGCGGTGCACGACAGCGCCGCCACCTGCAGGGCGGCCAACGGCACGATGAGGTTCGGGATGCGCATCACGCGGGATCAACGCGAAGGCCGTGCCGATCCGTACGCGTCACTGCTTCAGGAGCGTGCGTGTGCTGCGACCCGCCGCACCCCGCAACTCCAGCTGGTACACGCCCACGGGCAGGGTGCTGACGTCCACGAAGAGCCGGCCATCGGACGGGGTGATGCCCCGGAACACGGTATGCACCAGGCGGCCCGTGGCATCCAACAGGCGGAGCTCCGCGCGTTCCGTACGTCCTGCATCCACCCCCACCACCACGATGGAGGTGGCGGGGTTGGGGTACAGCGATGCGAACGCCGGCGCGTCCACCGGCGTCACCGCCGTGTTGGCGTCCAGCACGCGGAAGCTCCACCAGCCCTCGGGGGCCACCAGCGGACGCACCTGCACCTTGCCGCTGTTGGCGGTGGCCTCGATGTAGTAGAAGATGCGGGTGCCCGCAGGCTGCGCCGGGATGGCGCCGGCCCACACGTTGCCGCCCTGATCGGTCATGGGCAGCGCGGCGAAGCCCGCAGCGGTGTCCACCGTCCAGTGGAGCTGCGCGGAGGCGATGCCCGTGCGATGGCGGATGTAGGCCTCGACGGCGTAGGGGTTCACCGTCTCGTAGGTGTCATCCAGCCGTTGGTGGCGGATCAGCAGGGGATCGCTGACGCCGATGCCCTTGGTGATGCAGTGGATCGCCCCGCTCGCGCTGATGATGTTCAGTCCCTGGTCGTCGCAGTCGATGCCCACCACGTTGTAGCCGGGCAGGTTCTCGCGCAGGATCCGCAGGCCGATGGTATCGTACTCGGCCCGGTAGGTGGGCACCAGCACCGTCCCGTTCACGAAGACGTTGTTGGCGTAGGTGCGATAGCTCGCGTTGGGCGCGAAATTGCCACCGGTGCTGGGTGGCATGGGCACCCGGACCACTTCGTACGGCGTGCCGAACACGCTGTTGAAGGTGCCCGTCACGTAGTCCAGGTTGGTCTCGATCTGCGGTCCATCGCTCAGCCCAAGGGGGAACTCGCCCACCAGCAGGTGCTCCTCATCAAGGAGCTTCATGTGCATGTCGATGTGGTTGATGTTGTCGTAGGGCAGTTGCGTCATCTTGATGTAGCGCCCCGGCTGGATGCCCATCCAGGTGCCCATGATGGCGTCCACCTGCGCCTCGCTCTTCACGGTCTGGTTGAACTGGCCGTTGGGCCCGTTCTCCTCCAGGACGAGCTCACTGCTGAAGGCCGTGCCGAAGCCGTCGCTCATGAAGTTGCCCCCGGTGTGCACCAGATCGTTCGGCGCCTGGCTCGTGCTGTACACGGGGATGTTCTTGAAGCCGCCCACCAGATCGGGCATCGCATCGTCGAACGGCCGCGGCCGGTTGTAGATCCAGTCCAGCAGCAACAGCGAATCCACCTCATTGAGGTAGATGCTCTCGGCGAAATAGTCCCGGGACCACACACTGTTGAACGGTCCTTCCAGGAGGGTGACGTTGTTGAGGTTGTTGAGCGGTCCGCCGTACTGCGCGTTGTTGAGGTAGGAGGTGACGTCGGCGGCGTCATCGCACACGATGATGACCTCACACTCCTCCTTGGCGTGGCGGACGATCTGCTTCAGGATGCCCTCATACTGGGCCCAGCAGATCACGAGGCTCTGGATCTCCTCCCACTCGGCCATGGTGCGCACCGCTCCCGGCGGCGGGGTGGTGATGCCCCGCGCATCGCCCGCGCGGCTGTCCCGGTAGTCGCGGATCAGGGCGTGCTCATGGGGAGCAAGGGTGTGGGGCAAAGGGGCCCGTTCCTGGGCGTGCAGAGCGGGAACTGCGACAAGCAGGACGAGGAGGGGAAGTGGTCGGCGCAGCATGGGGGTTCGTTCGGCGCCAAGGTAGAACGGGCACGCCTGCGGGCACCAACCCGGGCGACGGAAGGCCTTGGAAAGCCGACGGTCAGGGCAGCTGCTCCACCCGCGTGGCCGTGGGCACCGTGCCCCCGATGTTCACCAGGACGGGATCGCGGTCGTTGGCACTGCCGGCATACTTCACCTGGCCATTGAGGTTCACGTCCTCAGGGAAATAGCCGGTGGCCGTACTGGTGGGCACCGTGCCACCGATGCGCACCAGGATGGGGTCGCGGTCATTGGAACCACCGGCATATTTCAGCCGGTCGTCGCGTTGCACATTGCCGGCCCACAGGGCCAGGACCCCGCCGATGGTCTTGCGCGCCTCGGTCCCCCAGGTGGGCGTGGCGGTGGCCGTGAGGTCCAGCACGGTGGTGCCCATGCCCATCGCGAGCGGAGCGGCGGTCATCACGCCAAGGTGATTCCTGTGTCGCACGGCCACATGGTAACTGCCGGCCGGAAGGTCGAAGCTCACGGGCGAGGACCCGTCCACGGACACGATGTCGCCATCACGCTGCACGAGCGCTGTGCGGGAGCCAAGGACCTGCGCGGGATCACCGGATGCCCGCAGCTCCACGAGCACCCAGTCGACGATGGCGTCGGTGCCGCTGACCGCCAGCACGGGGGCCGTCGTGGCCGGTGTGCTGTTGTTCACCAGCACGAAGCCGGCCGCGGTGCAGGGCTCGGTCAACGGCAGCAGGCCCTGGGTGCGAAGGTCGTCGCGCATGAGGCCCGCGTTACCGTCGAAGGCGCCTTCCAGGAAGGCGCGCACGGCCAGCGTGAAGCCCGGGGCCGGGGTGACGGTGAAGCGCCACCAGCCCTGCGGCGCCGTGATGGGCCGCACCTGCACCTTGCCGCTGTTCGACACCGCACGGAGGTGGTAGTACACCGTGCCCCCTCCGGGCTGTTCAGGGATGGTGGCGGACCAGGTGTTGCCACCCGCAGGCGCCATCGCCAGCGCCGTGTACCCTTGGGTCGTGTCCGTGGTCCAGTACACTTCGGCGTTCGCGACACCGCTCTGGTGCCTGATGTATGCCTCCACCGGGTAGCCGTTGCCATCGTTCGCGCGGTCCGCCAGCGGCTCATGGCGGATGAGCAGCGGCTTCGCCACCCCGATGGCCTTGGTGATGCAGTGCAACGCACCGCTCTGTGCGATGATGTTGCCGCTCGCATCGTCGCAATCGATCGGCACCACCTTGTAGCCGGGAAGGGCTTCGCGGTAGATGCGCAGCGCGGTGCTGTCGAACTGCTCGCGGTAGGTGGGCACCAGGATGGTGCGGTTGATGAAGATGCTGTTGGTATAGGTGCGGTAGCTGCTGTTCGGGGGATAGCTGCCCCCGGTGCTCGGCGGCATCGGCACGCGGATGATCCGGTACGGCGTACCGAACACGCTGCTGTAGTTCTGCTGGATGAACTGGATGTTCGCCTCGATCTGGGGTCCGTCGCTGACACCGTTCGGGAACTGGCCGATCAGCAGCGTGCGCTCGTCCAGCAGCTTCATGTGCATGTCGATGTGGTTGATGCCATCGAACGGCAGCTGGGTCATCCGCACATAGCGCCCCGGCTGGATCCCCATCCAGGTCGTCATCAGGGCGTCCACCTGCGCGGGTGTCTTGTCGGTCTGGTTGTACACGCCGGACGGTCCGTTCTCGTCGACCACCAGGTTGCTGGAGAAGCCCGTGCCGAAGCCGTCGCTCATGAAGTTGCCGCCGGTGTGCACCAGGTCGTTGGGCGCAGTGGTGGTGCTGTACACAGCGATGTTCTTGAAGGCCCCGATGGCATCGGGCGTGGCATCGTCCGCCGGACGTGGTCGGTTGTAGATCCAGTCCAGCAGGAACAGCGAATCCACCTCGTTCTGGTAGATGCACTCCGGACCGTAGTCGCGCATCCAGATGCTGTTGTAGGGCGTGTTGAGGAAGCTGATGTTGGTGAGGTCGGACAGCGGAACCCCGCCCGCGTTGTTCGCCAGCAGATAGTTGGTGATGTTGGTCTGCGAATTGGTGGTCCCGGGGTTGCCGCACAGGATGAGCACCTGGCACTCGGCCTTGGCATGGCGGACGATCTGCTTGAGGATGCTGGGGAAGGACACCCAAGCCACGCAGAGCGTCTGCACCTCCTCCCACTCGGCCATGGTGCGCGGTGCGAAGGGGGGCGGTGTGGTGGTGCCCCGCGCATCCTGGGCACGGCTGTCGCGATAGGCGCGGATCAGCGGCACCTCCGAAGGGTCGAGCGCGTGCGGAAGCCCCTGCTGTGCCGCCGTGGTGAGGGGCATCAGGACGGCGAGCGTGGCGGTGAGGCGCGCGACGGGACGAAGGATGCCGAGGGGGCGATCAGCGTGGGTCATGGCCCCGCAAGTTAGCGGGAGCTGCCTCGCGCTCCGGCCGACCTGAACCGGCGGTGCAGGCCGAGGACCTCCCGGACATAGAGGAAGGTCTGGGCCCCCTTGCAGCGGCCTGCGGTGATGCCCGGACGCCGGTAGTAGGCCGGGAAGGCCAGCAGGGTGATGGCCCGCTCCACATGCCCGGTCCACCGGTGGCGGTCCAGGCCCAGTTCCTGCGCAAGCCGCTGTGCATCGCGCACATGGCCCGGCCCGGCGTTGTAGGCCGCCAGCACGAAATGCAGGCGCTCGTCCGCCTCGGGGATGGAGCGCCGCCACAGGCTGTCCAGCATGGCCAGGTAGATGGCCGCCGCGTGCACCTGGCCCTCCACCAGCTGCATGCTGTCCACGCCCAGGCGTTCGGCCGTGGCGGGCATCATCTGCATGAGGCCCTGCGCGCCCTTAACACTGAGCGCGGCGGTGTCGAATCGCGATTCCTTGAAGGCGATGGCGGCCAGCAGCTCCCAGTCCCAGTGCATCAGGTCGGCCTTCTCCTGGAAGAGCGCGTCGAAGGGCGAGAGCGAATCACCGTCCATGGGCCGGCCGCGCGTGGCGCCCAAGGGTCCGCGGCGCGGCAGGCGATCCCCATAGGCCGCCACGATGAGGGCCCGCGCCTCCTGCTCGGCGGGCGTTGCCAGCCAGTTGTCCAGGGCGTCGCGCAGCCGCACGGCGTTGCGGCGCACCGCCAGCACCACGTCCACCGGCGCGGCGTCCACCGGTTCGAAGGTGAGCTGCGGAAGGTGCTCGGCATGATGGCGGGCCTCGAGGTCGCTCACGAGCACGGCGGGCAGCGTGCCCACGGCCACCGCTTCGATGAGCGCGGCACCCGTTCGCTCATCGGCCCGACGCACCGGTGCCCGCGCGCTGTCCATCGCCCACGGCCCACCCGCCTGCACATGCACGGTATCTCCGACGTCCGCCGCCACCTCCGCGGCCCGGTCGGGACGCAGCCGCACCAGCACGGGCGTCACGTGCCACCAGGGCACGGTGCATGCGACCGCGTCGCCGAAGCGCCCACGGTGCAGCTGCGCGGCCACCACGTCGCCGATGCCACGCTGCAACAGCGGAAGCAGGCTGTCCGCCGGCACCACCAGCGCCTTGAGCGCAAGCGCGTGTTGCCCCGCGAAGCGCTCCAGCAGCTCGAACTCCGTTCCGCGTTCGTCACCGGGGAACCGCTCGTAGGTGAGCGGATGCTCCACCACGAGCACCCGCAGCGTGTCCGCTGCGATGGCCGCCAGGTCGCGGTCCACCAGCGGCTCGGACCAGGGGTATGTCGCGGGGCGCGGGGTGGCGACCTCCGTGCGGAACCAAAGGAGCAGACCGATGAGCCCGATGGCGGCCAGGCCGAGGAGCGCGATGCGTTGCGTGCGGGTCATCGCAGGGGGCGCGTGGCGCGTTCGATGTCGGTGAGGAAGCCGATGAACTCCGCACGGTAGGCGTCGTAGTGCTGCCAGAGCACCTGTTCGGCACCCACCATGGCATGTCCCTCCGGGGCGCGGCGTGCCATGCCCCGCAGAGCGCCGGCCAGACCCTCGCGTTGCGCATAAGCGCCCAGCCAGTCGTCCGCCATCAGGTGGGGCAGCATGCGCGCCGGGCGGCCTTCCATCCAGGTCGCGTTCGCCTTGAGCACCTCGTACATCCGTGCTGTGAACTCCTCCAACGGCTCGGTGTGCAGGGCGTTCCAATGGGCCGCCAGCAGATGGTCGTAGAACAGGTCCAGCACCACCGGCGCATAGCGGCCGGCGTGGGCGCGGGCGCGATCGCGTCCGGCACGGGCCAAAGGATGCTGATCGATGTAGTGGTCGATGGCGCGGTGCAACCGGATGCCGCGCTGCAGGTCCACGGGGAAGCGGCTCAGGTCCCCGCCTTTGATGGCGTCGGCCATGAAGTTGCCCGTGATCACCAGCGGGTCGTTCCCGCTCAGGTACAGGTGGCCCAGGAAGTTCATCGCGGGGCCCGAAGGTACCGCCCTTCCAACCCGGCCGTCCGCCGCTCGTGGAATGCCCCCGGACATCCTGCGTCGTCCCGGTACATTCGTGGTCCGCATGTCCCCGCAGCGTCGCTATCTGCTCTATTGGGCCACCCAGCTCGTCGCGTGGGGCGGCTATGTGGGGCTCTTCGTCCTGTGGAACTATGTGAAGGGCACGCTCGACCCCGGGCTCTACGTGATCATGGTGCTGGTGTTCGCCCTGGGCATCGGCAGCAGCCACGCCCTGCGCGAGGTGATGGTGCGCAACCAGTGGCTGGAACGACCGCTGGGCCTGTTGATCCCGCGCCTGGCCCTGGCCGGGCTGCTGTTGGGGCTCACGGCCACGGTGATCGAGGGCATCCTGGTGGGTGCGCTGCTGCCCGATTACGGGTCGCTCTTCAGCAGTGACGCCGCCCGCTTCTTCGGCCAGCTCATCAACTGGGTGGTGCTGCTGGTGATGTGGTCGCTGGCCTATCTCGCCTATCACTACTTCGCCCGCAACCGGCTGGAGGAGATCCGCAACCTGCGCCTGCAGACGGCCGACCGCGAGAACCAGCTCAACAACCTGCGCAGCCAGCTCAACCCGCACTTCATGTTCAATGCGCTCAACGGCATCCGCGCGCTGATCGATGAGGACCCCGCTCAGGCCAAGCGCGCCATCACCCAGCTGAGCGCCATCCTGCGCAATGCCATGAGCACCGTGAAACGCACCACCGTGCCGCTCGGTGAGGAGGTGGACATCGTGAAGGCCTACCTCGCGTTGGAGGCCATGCGCTTCGAGGAGCGGCTGCGCGTGCAGTTCGACGTGCCCCAGGGCCTGGAGCGGGAGCCCGTTCCGCCCATGCTGTTGCAGACGCTGGTGGAGAACGCCGTACGGCACGGCATCGCCAAGCTCACCCAGGGAGGCGACATCCACATCGCAGCGCACCAGGGGGACGACGGGTTGCACCTCACCGTGCGCAACACCGGCCACTACGAACCCGGCCGCATCAACGGCAGCGGCATCGGCCTGCGCAACACCCAGCGCCGCCTGGACCTCATCTACGGCCGCAAGGCCAACCTGCACATCAGCAACGCCGACGGCATGGTGGTGACCGATGTGCTGATCCCGCGCGCGGAAGCCCAGGTGCTGGGAGAGGAGGCCTGAACCATGGAACACCGGCACATGGACGACCGCACCAACGCTGAACGCCGCAAGCCGGAGGCCGGAAGCGCATGGCCTGCGGCCGATCGCCTGACGAACACGAACAACGAACGACCATGAAGACGCTGATCATCGATGACGAACGCCTGGCCCGCAAGGAGCTCATCTCGCTGCTGGAGAAGCACGAGGAGGTGGAGGTGGTGGGCGAAGCGGCCAACGCCGACGAGGCCGAGGCCCTGATCGCCGAGAAACACCCCGACCTCATCTTCCTGGACATCAACATGCCGGGACGCGATGGCTTCGAGCTGCTGAGCGCACTGGACCGGCCGCCGCATGTCATCTTCGTGACGGCCTACGACGAGCATGCCATCCGCGCCTTCCAGGTGAACGCGCTGGACTATGTGCTGAAACCGATCGACCCCGAGCGACTGGACGCGGCCCTTGCCAAAGTGCCTCAACCGTCGGGTGAGGACGTGCCACAGCGTGACATCCTGCGGGAGAACGACCAGATCTTCCTGAAGGACGGCGAGAAATGCTGGTTCGTGACCCTGAAGGACGTGCGCGTGTTCGAGAGCGAGGGCAACTACGTGCGCGTGCGCTTCGCCGACCAGAAGCCGCTGGTGCTGCGCAGCCTCAACAAGCTGGAGGAGAAGCTCGACCCGCTCACCTTCTTCCGCGCCAGCCGCAAGCACATCATCAATCTGCGCTGGGTGGACAAGATCGAACCCTGGTTCAACGGCGGGCTGATGGTGAAGCTGAAGCCGGCGGACAAGAGCGGTGCACCCGGCGAGAGCATCGAAGTGAGCCGACGGCAGGCCACCCGCTTCAAGGAGCTGCTCAGCCTCTGACCGCGAACAAGGCGGCGCAGCACGCTGTTCCTGGGGCAATGTCCCCAGCCCCCATCCTGGTCGTCGGTGCCTCCAGCGGCATCGGCCAGGCCACCGCACAACAGCTCATCGCCCAAGGTTCTGCGGTGATCACCGCCGGACGACGCGACCCGGGCCTGAGCGTGCCGCACATCCCCTTCGATGCCACCGCCGGCGCGTTCCCCTCGGACCTGCTACCGCCCGTGCTCTCCGGCCTGGTGTACGCTCCGGGCAGCATCGACCTGAAACCGCTGCGCTCCACCAAGGCCGACGACCTGCGCGTCGCCTTCGAGCTGAACGTGGTGGGCGCCTTCCACAGCATCCACGCCTGTGCGGACCGGCTGAAGAAGGTCCCCGGCAGCGGCATCGTGCTCTTCAGCACCGTGGCGGTGGGTCGTGGAATGCCGTTCCATACCAGCATCGCCGCCGCCAAAGGCGCCGTGGAGGGCATGGCCCGCTCGCTGGCCGCCGAGCTGGCGCCGCTCGTGCGCGTCAACTGCATCGCGCCGAGCCTGACGCGTACGCCGCTCGCCGAGAAGCTGCTGAGCACGCCGGAACGCGAAGCCGCCGGCGCCGAACGCCATCCCCTCAAGCGCGTGGGCGAAGCCGCGGAGCTGGCGTCCATGGCCGCCTTCCTGTTGAGCGACCAGGCGCGCTGGATCACCGGCCAGGTGATCGGTGTGGATGGCGGCCTCAGCGCGATCTGAACCATGGGGACGGAGGACGACAGGCCGCACATCGGCATCGACTTCGGGGCGCGCACCGCCGGCAACACCGTGATCTGCCTGCGCGAACGCGGCCTGTTCCGCTTCGAGCGCGCGCCGCGTGGAGATGATGGCGATGCGTGGCTCCAGCGGCGCGTGGCGGAACTGGCGCCGGCCGCGGTCTACATCGATGCCCCCCTCAGCCTGCCCGGCGCCTACTTCGGTCGCGGCGACGACCACTTCTTCCGCCACGCGGACCGCGAGGCGGGTGGGATGAGCCCCATGTTCCTCGGCGGGCTCACCGCGCGCGCCATCCGCCTGGCCGGCCAATGGCGCGCGTCGGGCATCGCCGTGCACGAGGCCTATCCCGCCGCCCTCGTCCGCCATTCCTGGGAGTTTCTCCACATCCGGTCCGGCCGCGCCATCCCCCGCCACAAGCTGCGCCTGATGGCCGGCATGTGCATGCTGCCACCCCCCGGGCCGCACGACCGGCACGAGGCCGATGCCTGGCTCTGCTGGGTGATCGGTCACCGCCACCGCCGCGGCGAAGCGCTCCACTTCGGACAACCGGACGAAGGCCTCATCCTCGCCTGAACCATGCCGCGTCACCGCCCGCCCAGCGAACGCCCCACGAAGACCTGCGCCACCTGCGGGCTGCCCTTCCAATGGCGCAGGAAGTGGGAGAAGGTGTGGCACGAGGTGAACCACTGCAGCGACCGATGCCGCCACGAACGGAACCGCAGAAAGCCCGCGTAGTGCGCCTGGTGCTGGGCGACCAGCTGGTGCACGGCCACCCATGGTGGCGGCGCGTGGAGCCCGATGTGCTCTACGTGCTCATGGAGGTTCGCCAGGAAACGGACCACGCCTGGCACCACATCCAGAAGGTGCTCGGCTTCTTCGCGGCCATGCGTCGCTTCGCAGCGCACCTGCGCGCCCAGGGGCATCGCGTCCACTACCTCACCCTCGACGACCCCGCGAACCAGCAGGACATCGGCCTCAACCTGCAGGCGCTCATCACGCAATGCGGTGCCAGCGAGCTGGGCCACCTGCTGCCCGATGAGCATCGCTTGGACGAACAACTGAAGCGCTTCGCCGCGACCTGCGGAGTACCCGTGCAGGTGGCCGACACGCACCACTTTCTCACGGAACGACACGAGCTGGCAGCCCTGTTCACCGGGAAGAAGCAGTACCTGATGGAACGCTTCTACCGCCTGATGCGCGAGCGCACCGGACTGCTGATGGAGGGCGGCGCTCCGCGCGGAGGCCGCTGGAACTTCGACCACGACAACCGGCAGCGCCCCCCGAAGGACCATGTGCCGCCCCCGCCCCTGCTCTTCGACCACGACCTGCGCGACCTCGAAGCGATGGTGAAGACCGCAGGTGTGCGCACCATCGGCACCGTGGATGCCGCGCACTTCCCCTGGCCGCTGGACCGCGCGGAGAGCCTGGCGCTGCTGCGCTATTTCTGTGCGCATCTGCTCCATCGCTTCGGCACCTACCAGGATGCGATGAGCCCGCACCATTGGGCGATGTACCACGCACGTCTCAGCTTCAGCCTCAACGTGAAGCTGCTCTCGCCGCTGGAGGTGTGCCGGGCCGCGGAGGAGGCCCATCATGCCGATCCGCAACGCATCACCCTGGCGCAGGTGGAGGGCTTCGTGCGGCAGATCATCGGCTGGCGCGAGTACATGCGCGGGGTCTACTGGGCGCAGATGCCCCGCTATGCCGAACGCAACTTCTTCGGGCACGACCGCACACTGCCGCAGTGGTTCTGGACCGGTCGCACCCGCATGGCCTGCCTCCGCGATGCCATCACAGGGAGCCTCACCAACGCCTACGCGCACCACATCCAGCGCCTGATGGTCACCGGCAACTTCGCGCTGCTCGCCGGCGTGCACCCCGATGAGGTGGACCGCTGGTATCTCGGCATCTACATCGATGCGATCGAGTGGGTGGAGATCACCAACACGCGCGGCATGAGCCAGTTCGCCGACGGCGGCATCGTGGGCACCAAGCCGTATGTGAGCAGCGGGGCCTATCTACACAAGATGGGCCACTCCTGCGGCACCTGTCATTACAACGTGAACGACCGCACCGGCCCGCGCGCCTGTCCCTTCAACGCGCTGTACTGGCACTTCCTGGCACGCAACCGCGAGCGCTTCCTCAGCGAAGAGGCACGGCCCGGCATGATGGTGCGCCTGGGGATGCCCTATCGCACATGGGACCGGATGCCCGCCGCCACGCGCCAGGCCCTGCTGGACAAGGGCGATGACCTGTTGAAGCACATCGAGGAGCTATGAGCCGCGCCATCCTCTGGTTCCGCAACGATCTGCGCCTGGCGGACAACCCGGCGCTCGCCGCCGCATGCGCCGTGCACGCGGAGGTGCTGCCCGTGCTGATCATCGACCCTGTTCAGCACGGCCTTTCGCCATTCGGGTTCGAGCGGTCGGGAAGCTTCCGGCGCCGGTTCATCCATGAAGGGATCGTTGATCTTGCCGCGGCGCTCCGTTCCAAAGGCAGCGCGCTCAGCGTGCGTGTGGGCGGTCCGGCAACGTCGCTACGCCAGGTGGCCACCTTGTGGAAAGCCGATGTGGTCCATGCACAGCGCCTTTACGGCTGGGAGGAACAGCAACAGGAACGCGCCGTGGCCGCCGAACTGGACCTTCAGCTGCATGCGCCCAACACCCTCCTACTGCCCGGCGACCTACCCTTCACGATGGACCGGCTCCCCCACGTGTTCACCGCGTTCCGCACCCAGGTCGAAAAGGCCGGCCCGGTAAGGGAGGTGTTACCCGAACCCGAGAGGATCACTTCACCCGCATACTGGGGAGAACGGCTCCCCTCACGGGAAGACCTGCCATACGTGCCTTACCCCAACGATCCGCGCGGGGCCTTGGCGTTCGAGGGTGGGCGTACCGCCGGACTTGCTCGCCTGAAGCACTACTTGTGGGACACCCGTGCACTTTCCAGCTACAAGCAGACCCGCAACGCGTTGCTGGGCGCGGACAACAGCAGCAAGTTCAGCCCCTGGCTCGCCACCGGCGCCCTCAGTGCGCGCGAGGTGTGGCATGCGGTGAAGCACTACGAGGCGGAACACGGTGCCAACGAGAGCACGTACTGGCTCGTGTTCGAACTGCTGTGGCGTGACTTCTTCCAGTTCACCGCGGCCAAGCACGGTGCTGACCTGTTCAAGCGTGCCGGCATCGCACACAGGCCAATTCAGGGCGACCATGACGAACGACGCTTCCAGTCGTGGCGTGAAGGCCGCACCGGACAGCCCTTCATCGATGCCAACATGCGCGAACTCGCCGCCACCGGCTGGATGAGCAACCGCGGCCGGCAGAACGTGGCCAGCTACCTGGTGCATGATCTTGGGCTCGACTGGCGGATGGGTGCCTGGTGGTTCGAGCGCATGCTCATCGACCACGACGCGTGCAGCAACTGGGGCAACTGGCAGTATGTGGCCGGTGTGGGCAACGACCCACGGGAAGGCCGACGCTTCGACCCCGAACGGCAGGCGGGCCTGTACGACCCTGATGGGGTGTACGCGCGACGCTGGTCCTAACCGTCCAACCGCACCGCCCGAAGGCGCAGGCTGTTCATCACCACGCTCAGGCTGCTGAGCGCCATGGCGGCCCCGGCGATCATGGGATCCAGATGGAACCCGTTGAACGGGATCAGCACGCCCGCAGCGACGGGAATGCCGAGGATGTTGTAAATGAAGGCCCAGAAGAGGTTCTGGTGAATGACCGACACCGTGCGGCGGGAGAGCTGGATGGCGCGCGGGATGGCCAGCAGGTCGGTGCGGATGAGCGTGATGCGCGCCACGTCCATGGCGATGTCGCTGCCCTTGCCCATGGCGATGCTCACGTCGGCCTTGGCGAGCGCCTCGCTGTCGTTGATGCCATCGCCCACCATGGCCACCACATGGCCCTGCTGCCGCAGCCCGTCCACGAAGGCGCCCTTGTCCCGGGGAAGCACCTCGCTGCGGAAGTCGGCGATGCCCACGGCCTTGGCCACGGCCTGCGCGGTGCGCCGCGCATCGCCGGTCTGCATGTATACCTTGATGCCGCTGCGCTTCAGCCGCGCGATGGCCTCCGCGGCCGATGGCTTGATGCGGTCGGTGATGGCGATCGCTGCCCGCACCTGGGCACCGTCGGCCAGCCACACCACGGTATGCGCGGCCTCCTGCCAGCGCTTCTCGTGCTCGCGCCATGCCGCGGTGATGGCCACACCGTTCTCCTCCAACAGGCGGCGGTTGCCTACCAGCCAGGTGCTTCCGTTCACGGTGGCCTTCACGCCCTTGCCGGTGAGGCTCTCGAAGTGTTCAACGGTCGCATCAAGGCCGGACCGATCATTCGGAACGATGTGGAGGATGTACTGAACGACCGCTTCGGCAAGTGGATGTTCCGATCGTGATTCGATCGCGAACAACGCGGATGCGGCGGTGGCATCATCCAGGCCAATTGCTTCCACCACATCCGGCTTGCCTTCGGTGATGGTGCCGGTCTTGTCCAGCACGATGGCGGTGATGCTGCGGGCGCGCTCCAGGCTCTCGGCGTCCTTGATGAGGATGCCGTGCTCGGCGCCCTTGCCCATGCCGGCCATGATGGCGGTGGGCGTGGCGAGGCCCAGCGCGCAGGGGCAGGCGATCACCAGCACGGTGACCAGCGCCAGCAGGCCCTGCGAAAAGGCGTGCTCACCACCGAACACCCACCAGGCGACCGCGCTCAGCACCGCGATGCCGATCACCACCGGTACGAACACGGCCGCCACCTTGTCCACCAGCCGTTGCACCGGCGCCTTGCTGCCCTGCGCCTGCTGCACGGCGCGCACGATGTTCGCCAGCAGCGTGGCCGCGCCCACCCTGCCGGCACGCATGCGCAGGCTGCCCTTCTGGTTGATGGTGCCGGCCAACAGCTTCGCACCACGCATCTTCGCCACCGGCAAGGGCTCACCGCTCAACATGCTCTCGTCCACGTAGCTCTCGCCGTCGATCACCTCGCCGTCCACCGCGATGCGCTCGCCCGGCCGGACGACGAGCACATCGTCCACGTTCACCTCCGCGATCGGCACCTCACGTGTGGAGCCATCGTCCGACTCGCGCAGCACCGCGTTCGGCCGAAGGCCCATCAGCTTCGTGATGGCACCGCTCGTACCGGCCTTCGCGCGCTCCTCCAGGTACCTGCCGAGCAGGATGAAGGTGATGACCACGGCCGCCGCCTCGAAGTACACATGCGGCATCACGCCGCGTGCGGTCCAGAACCCGGGGTAAGCCGTGGTGAAGGCACTGAACACGTAGGACACCCCGGTGCTGAGCGCCACGAGCGTGTCCATGTTCGCACTGCGATGCCGTGCCTGCTTCCAGGCGTTGAGGAAGAACGACCGGCCGGTCCAGAGCACCACGGGCGTGGCCAGAGCCCATTGCACCCAGGGGCTCCACGGCGCGTGCATGAAGGCCATGCCCACGACCACCAGCGGAACGGTGAACGAGAGGGCCGCCCACAGGCGCCGCCGAAGCGCGCTGAGCTCCTGCCGCCGCACGCGCCCGGCCTCCTCCAGGGCGTCACCCTCATCCGTCACCACCAGGTCGTAACCCGCACGACGGACCGCCGCCCGGAGGCCCGCCACATCCACCGCCGCCCCCGGCCAGCTCACCTGGGCCGTGTGCGTGGCGAGGTTGACGCTCACCTCCTGCACACCGGGCTCCGCCCGCAGCGCCTTCTCCACGCTCAGCACACAGCTCGCGCAGGTCATGCCCGTAACGGGATAAGTGCGCCTGGTGACCGCCACGGCACAAAGGTGAGGCCTCTGAACGCTGAAAGAGGAAAGTGAAAGGTGAAGCAGGGAAGTTGAGCGAGATCGATACCTTCGAATAACACCAATACCAACCGGACCATGGACACGCGTACCCTTTTGGCCGCCCTGGTGGGCGGAGTCGTCGCTTTCCTGCTGGGCTGGCTCATCTTCGGCATGCTGCTGATGAGCTATATGGAGGCTCATATCCTGAGCTATCCCGGGTTGATGAAGACCGAGGAGGAGATGAACCTTGCGCTGATGTTCCTGAGCAACCTGTGCATGGCGCTCCTGCTTGCCTGGGCCTTCGGGCGCATGAGCGTCAACAGCCTGGCCGGTGGCCTGGTGACAGGTGCCATCATCGGCTTCCTGTTCTACCTCAGTGTCGACCTGTCCTTCATGGCCATGATGAACCTGTTCGACGGGCCCATGGCCGTGGTGGTGGACGTGGCGGCGAACACGGTGTGGACCGCAGGCACCGGCGCTGCGGTGGGCTTCATGCTGGGCCGCGGCGCGGCGAAGGCGGGATAGCGGGCAGGCCGCCTCAGCGGTGGATCACGCGGGCCGCGTAGCGGCGGCCTGTGCGGTCCTCTCCTTCCACAATGTAGGCGCCTGCCTCCGGGAGCTGCACGGGCGTGAGCTCGCCGGTGACGCGCACCGTGGCGATCAAGGCGCCATGCGTATCGCGTACGTTCAGGGAGCCCTCGCCTTGCGCCACGCGCACCAGCACGGAGCCGTCCGTCGGATTCGGGAAGACCTCCAAGGCTGCAGGCGCACTGCGGTCGGTGAAGCCTGTGCCCGCATCCTTCATCCAAATGCCGCCGCTGCTCAGAGCAAGGAAGAGCCGGCCGCCCCCTCGCGCGAACCCGATACCGTGCTGCAGCTGGCCCGCATCGATGGGCAGCCCTGCGTGATCCGATTGGAAGGTCGCCATGTCCGTGGTGAGCCACACATTCGGCGCCGAGGTGCCCGCTTCGTTCTGCAGGGCCACGGAGAGCCGGCCGTCGTACGCATGGATGGCGGTGATGGTCTGTCCGGTCCCGAGCCAGTTGCTGCCGCGGATCGGTGCCAGAGGGATCGAATCCCAAGAGGCTCCGCCATTGTCCGAATACAGCAGCCGGTATTCCTGTGTGGTGATGCTCGTGCCCACCACGTACAGCCGGCCCGTCACCGGATCGGCCTGAAGCCAGCTCTCCGTGAACCATGCAGGCACACCGGCATCCGCCGCGGCCGTCCAGGTGGCGCCCATGTCCGTGGACGAGTGCAGGTGGTAGCCCGCCCACGTGTAGGCCGTGGCTGCGTGGAACGCGAAGTTCTCCGCGTAGAGGGTCGCCGCATCCTGGTTCTGCACCCACGTGGAGGCCCCGGGCGCCTTCCACCAGTTGCCGAGGTTGGCCACATCAACCACCACCAGACCATCGTGGTGCTCGATGCGGTCAATGTTCACGCACTCGTTGTTGCCGGCCACCTTGGGCAGGCCTGCGGTGTCGGGAACGAAGGTGATGCCACCGTCGCTGCTCCGGTACACCATGCTGGATGCGTAGCTCGGGTTGAAGGTGACCACCAACAGGTCGTCACCCGCGCTGCGGATGTGCGAGACACGCGTGCCGATGAAGCTTGTGGTGAAGCCGGATTGGCCTGCCGGAGACCACGAAAGCCCGTTGTCCGTGCTGCGTACGAAGCCGTCCATGTTGGCGCTGCCGAAGACCTGCCCATCGTGCACCTCCACCGCATAGATCGGTTCGGCGGACGCCACGGAATAGGAGTCATTCCACTGGGCGGAACCGAGCAGGGTGAGCAGGGACAGGACGGAGGAGCATATTGAGCGGAGCATGTGCGTATCCGGTACTTTGGGCGCCTTCCTACGTCCCGCGTCCGGCAAGGTTCCCTTCACCTCCTACCTTCGCGCCCTTCAACACCGACACGCATGCGTGCACCGTTCGTCATCGCCGCCCTCCTCGCCCTCGGCACCACCACGGCCCAGCAGTTCGACCTGGCGTGGGCCACACCCAGCGTGAGCGCCATCCGGCGCGTGAAGTTCGCCGCCAACGGCGATGTGTTCGCCCTGGGCGATGGCGGCAACGGTGTGCAGCTCCAGCGCTACAGCAGCACCGGCAACATCCTGTGGACCAAGACCCTCAGCGCGCCCACGCTCTACTCCATCGACATGGACGTGGACGCCGGCGACAATGTGTACATCTACGTGGGCTTCACCACCGGCCAGCTGGACCTGGACCCCGGCCCCTTCACCACCCTGGTGAACCCCGGCAAGGTGTACGCCAAGTACAGCAGCAGCGGACAGTTCCTCTGGGGCTTCAGCGTGGAGAACACCACCGACCTCAGCGAGGATTTCGGCGGCATCAGCTGCGATGACGCGGGCAACCTCTACATCACCGGCGACCTGGGCCAGGGCACCTACGACATGGACCCCGGGCCCGGTGTCACCACCATCACGGTGCCCGGCTCCTCCACCGGCTCCTTCATCGCGCGCTACCGGGCTGACGGCAGCCTGCACTGGGCCGACGTGCGCGCGTGGAACGCGGGCTTCAGCAACAGCCGCGACATCGCCGCCCTGCACGACGGCAGCGGCTTCTACGTGGTGCAGGAACTGGACAACGGCGGTCCGCTGGGCAGCCAGATCGACGTGGACCCCGGCCCCGGCGTGTTCAACGTGTACACCGAAACGCAGAACCTGCTTCGCTACGACAGCAGCTTCGCCTTCGTGGCCCGGGGCGGCCTGGGCTTCGGCGTCCAGCGCCTGGCGGTGGACGAGGCCGACAATGCCTACCTGATGGCCCGTGCCAGCTCCGGTGCCGGCTTCTGGGCGTTGAAGTTCAACCGCAGCGGTCAGGACCTCAACGAGATCTACCAGACCAGCCTGATCAGCACCGGCAACCTGCGCCTGGGCGACATCGTGCCCGACGGGCAGGGCGGCGCCATCGGCAGCTACAGCAACAATTGCACGGCCAACTACTACCGCTTCTTCAAGATGAACGTGAGCGGCCTGGTGGACTTCAACCTCTCGCTCTACAGCGGCACCGACTGCACCTACCCCGTCGCCCGGGGCTTCGACCTGCGCGGCGGCACCTTCGCCGTGGGCTCCTTCAACCAGAACCACGCCGTGGACTTCGACCCCGGCCCCGGCGTGCTGAGCCTGCCCACCGGCAACGACGATGGCGTGGTGGCGCTCTACGGCTGGTGCGACGGTGCGCCCTTCGACCCCTTCGGCATCGGCGTGGTGAGCACCAGCTGGTGCGTGGGCGATACGGTGACGCTGGCGGTGGATGCCTTCGGTGATGCCAGCAGCTACACGTGGGACCCCGGCACCTGGAGCATCGCCTCCGGCCAGGACAACGACACGGTGCATCTGCTGGCGGACAACGCCGGACCCGCGCTCATCAGCGTATCCGCCGCCAACGCCTGCGGCAGCAGCGCGCCCTTCGCCGTGCAGCTTTCCGCCGGCACCGCCACCGCCGACCTGCCGCCCAGCGAAACGGTGTGCGACAGCCTCACCACCATCCTGGATCCCGGCCCCTGCCCCGGCTGCACCTTCCTGTGGCAGCCCGGCAACAGCACCGGCCCCACCCTGCCCATCAGCATCACGCAGACCACCACCTTCAGCGTCACCGCCACACAGGGCAGCTGTTCGGTGAGCGACAGCACCACCATCACGATCGAGATCTGCACGGGCCTCTTGGACGCATTGTCCTCCATGATCCAGCTTGCGCCGGTGCCCGCACGCCGCGGCGAACCCGTGGTGCTCACCGGCGCCACGCCCGGCACGGTGCTGCGCCTGTACACGCTGGACGGCCGCGTGGCCGCTCCCGCGCTCACCGTGACCAGCGACCGCACCGTGCTGCCCACCGCGCACCTGGCCCCCGGCACCTACCTGCTGCAGGGCGCCGCGACCGGGGCGTTGCGGGTGGTGGTGGAGTAAGCGCGGAAAGCGGAAAGGGGAAAGAGGAAAGCTGAAAGAGGAAGCGGAGGAGCGCTGTGGCGAGCTTCTGCTCCACCTGTCATCGCATCGTCTCCACGATGGCGTGAAGGGCGGCATGTCTACCTTGTTCCGTCCAAGCCACACCCATGCGCTCCTTCCTCTCCATCCTCTGGCTGCTCATCGTCCCGGCCCTCTGTGCGCAGGACGTGCAGAAGTGCTGCGGGACCAGCAACAGCACCTTTCTGCTCGGCAACCTGAGCACGGCGAGCCACAGCCAATGCCTCTATCTGCCCAGCGACCTCACCAACGCCACGGCCGGGCCGATCACGCGGCTCTACTACCGCTATGGCACCACCGGTCAGACCACCGGCAACACGCTCACCGGCTTCATGGTGCGCCTCACGCAGACCAGCGCCACGGCCTTCGCCGGCGGCAACACCTTCTTCACCGGGCTTGACACCGCGCTGATCCGCGCCAGCTTCACCATCCCTCCCGGCACCACGGGTGACTGGTTCCCGATCGACCTCGACGATCCGTTCACGTACGATCCGGCGCTGACCCTGGTGGTGGACCTGAGCTTCACCGGCAGCGCCAACACCGGCTTCGGCACCCTCTCCACCAACCTGGCCGGCCGCAAGCTCTACTGGAACGACATCAGCTCACCCACCGGCCAGAGCGTGGTCACCACGTGGCAGGACATCGGCTTCGACCTCAACGCACCCACCGGCATCAGCGGTCCTGCCGTATCCAGCACGATGCAGCTGTTCCCGAACCCGACCACGGGCCTGGTGCACCTGCGCAGCGCCGCACCGCTCGGACCGCTGGAGTTGCGCGACCTCACCGGGCGCACGCTCCTGCGCTTCGCTCCGACCGGACCAGAGGCCGACCTGGACCTGCGCACGCTGCCGCCCGGCAGCTACCTGCTGCTGGGCGTGGGGGCCGGGGCCCTGCGCGTGCTGGTGGAGTGAGCGCGGAAGGCGGAAAGCTGAACGTGGAAAGAGGAAGCGGAGGAGCGCTGTCGCGATCTTCTGTTCCAACCGTCATCGCGAGCAGCCCGAAGGGCCGGCGTGGCGATCTCCCTGATCCGGACAGTACAGAACGCGCACAAGCCCCCTCCTGAGCAGCGAACGCTCCACGCGCAGGAGGGGGGGTCATGGCGTGCGGGTAGAGTCGAGATAACGGGTGGTGAAGGAAGAAGGAACAAGGATGAAGAATGAGGAAGGAAGAACGAGCATCCGGCGTGGCGATCTCCTTCCTCACCGTCATCGCGAGCCGGTCCCGGAGGGCCGGCGTGGCGATCTCCCTTCGCGGAGACCTGATCTCTTCCGGGGAGATCGCTTCGCCCGCGGAGCCGGGCTCGCGATGACGACGCAGGATGGGGAGATCGCTTCGG
This sequence comes from uncultured Flavobacteriales bacterium, assembly GCA_937872175.1. GTDB lineage: Bacteria > Bacteroidota > Bacteroidia > Flavobacteriales_F > PHOS-HE28 > PHOS-HE28. The sequence continues at coordinate 135,863 of CALMPI010000036.1, forward strand.
CGCTGGCCGTACCTTGCCTGCATGACCACCTCCACCGAACGGCAGGCGCACCGCCTTCTGCTCCTGGGCGCCTGGCTCTTGCTCCTGGGGTTGCTCACCGGGCTGCTGGTGCCGGTGCTGGCCAATCCGCGCATGGGCCTCAGCAGCCACATCGAGGGTGTGCTCAACGGCATGCTGCTGCTGCTGCTCGGCCTGATCTGGCCGCGGCTGGTGCTGAGCGACCGCTGGCGGCGCATCGCAGCGGCCTGTGCCCTCTACGGCACCTTCGCCAATTGGGCCAGCATGCTGGTGGCCGCCGTGCTCGACGCCGGCGCGCAGCTCACCGTGGCCGCTGAAGGGCGCGCCGGGAGCCCCTGGGCCGAGGGCATCGTGAACTTCGGGCTGGCCTCCCTCACCCTGGCGATGCTCGTGGCCGCCGTCACGCTCATCGCGGGCCTCCGCCGCCGGAACTAGCTCCCCTCCCGGGCCCACACCGCCACCACGAACAACCGCAGGGCCGGCGTGGCGATCTCCATTCTCCGGACAGTACAGAACGCGTACACCCCCCCTCCTGAGCAGCGAACGCTCGCTGCTCCCAGCAAGGAGGGGAACGGGGAGGTTTCGATCCGCAGAAGGACCGGGCGTACCTGAGCCGCCAGCACCCCCGGCATTGTCCGCCATAGCGAAGCGACGGCGGACCCCTCCTTGTTCGGCGCGTGGAGCAATTCCAAACCGTCATCGCGAGCCGGTCCCGGAGGGCCGGCGTGGCGATCGCCCTTCGCGGAGACCTGTTCCCTCCAAGGGAGATCGCTTCGCCCGCAGAGCCGGGCTCGCGAGGACGGGCAAGGAAGGAAGAAGGAACAAGGAGGAAGAACGAGGAAGGAAGAAGGGGAAGCCCTCTACCGGCAGTGCAGGAAGTTGGCCGGATCCGCACCGCAGTAAGTGGGGCAGGGCTGCGTGCAAACCCGCTCGTGGGTGTCACCCAGCTCAGTGATCCTTCCTTCCGCGATGTTCACCGGTGCGATCCGCATGGTCCAGTAGCGGCCATCGGCCGTACGTTCCGACTTCAACCGCACCGCATTGCAATCCGCCACCTTGAACAGGCCCATCACCTCATCCTTGTTGAAGATGGCGCAATAGGTGGTGAGCCCCGAGCGGCGGACATTGTCCACCAACTGTGACGCATCATCCTGGATCAGCTTGTTGCAGTCCACCCCGGCGACCTCCAGCTCCATGTAGCACCGGTACCACGGACCGGTGAGGAAGGAATACACCTCCTGGTCCTTGTCGTCCGCGCCCATGGCCACCACGCTTCCCCCACCCTCCTCCTTCATCACGTTGTAGAAATGAAAGCGGGTCGCCTTATCGGACTTCACGAGCTCCGAAAGGTCCTCCTCGTCGAAGTAGGCCTCGGTGAAGCCGGGATCCGTGGCACCCGCAGCACCACTGCCGGACCTGCACGAAGCCAGGGACCACAGGACAAGGGCACCGGAAATGTGCAACGCGAGCTGCACGGCGGATGGGCTGCGCATGGTGGGTGGGGGGTTGATGACCAGTCCAAGCTACCCAACTTTTCCGGACCGGGAGGGATGGCGCATGAGAAGGGGTTCTACCTTGGACGTGGCACAGCCTGGGCCATGGATCTCCGCGCCATCCCCCGCCCGACCGCCCTGCTGGTGGTGCTGGCCCTGATGGGGCACGGAGCGGTGCGCGGCCAGCCGCCCACGGACCCGCTGGTGTGCCTGGACAGCTGCGCCTCCTGTGAGAAGCGGGGCGATGCGCGGGCGGCCTTGCGTTTCGCGCAGCAGGCCGTGGACCTGGCGCGGCGGAGCAAGGACCGCAGCACCGAAGGGGCGGCCCTGCTGAAGGCGGGCGCCTTGCACCATCGCTCCGGCGACCTCAGCCAGGCCCTGGAACACTACCTCGCCGCCCTGCTGGCGCACGAGGACGCCGGCGACCTGGACGGACAGGCCGAGGCGCTCAACCACATCGGGGCCGTGCACCACTACGACCGCAACTACGAGCGTGCCGGCGAGTACTACCGGCGCAGCCTGGAGATCCGCAGGGCGCAGGGCGACCCGGCGAAGCTGGCGCTGCCGTACAACAACCTGGGCTCCCTGCTGGAGGACAGCGGCCGCCCGGACAGCGCGCTGCACTACCACCGCGCCGGCCTGGCCCTGCGCAAGGCCCGCGGCGACTCCACCTGGGTGGGCATCATCCTGTCGCACATCGGCGCCTGCCACGATCAGCTGGGGCGGATGGACAGTGCGCTATACCACCTGCGCCGCGCGGAACGCGTCATCGCCACCCACGGATCGCCCTCCATGCAGGGGGCCACGCGGCGCATGCTGGGCAGCACCTGCGTGCACGCCGGGCTGTACGCGGAGGCCCGCCGCTGGTGCACCGATGCGCTGCGCATCGCGAAGACGCTGGGCGATCACTACCTGGAGCAGGAGAGCTGCGAATGCCTGCACCAGGCCCTGGACCACCTCGGCGAACATGCCGCCGCCTACACCATGCTGGCCCGCTTCACCGCCCTGCGCGATTCGATGTTCGGCGCCGAACGCGCCAAGGAGCGCACCCGCATGGACCTGACGCACGAGTTCGACCGCAAGCTGCTGGCCGACAGCATCGTGAACCTGCAGCGCCAGCAGCAGGCAGAGCTGGCCTATCAGCAACGGCTCGTCCGCGAACGCGACCAGAAACGGCTGTACCTCTACGGCGGCATCGCGGTGCTGCTCCTCGCCGGCGGCCTGTGGAACCGCCTGATCACCATCCGCCGCTCGCGCAACCTGGTGCAGCGCGAACGCGAACGCAGCGAACAGCTGCTGCGCAACATCCTGCCCGCCCCCATCGCCGAGGAGCTCAAGGAGCACGGGCGTGCGCAGGCCCGCGAGGTGGCCGAGGTGTCCATCCTGTTCACCGATTTCCACGACTTCACCCGCTTCAGCGAACGCATGGACGCCCAGCAACTGGTGGGCGAGATCGACCACTGCTACAAGGCCTTCGACGCCATCTGCCTGCGCCACGGCCTGGAGAAGATCAAGACCATCGGCGACGCCTACATGGCCGCCGGCGGCCTGCCGCAGCCCTGGCCCGGCAGCGCCGCCGCGGCCGTGCGCGCCGCGCTCGACATGCAGCAGTGGCTCGAGCAGCGCGCCGCGGAGCGCCACGCCGAGGGCGCCCCGGCCTTCCGCATGCGCGCCGGCATCCACACCGGGCCCGTGGTGGCCGGCATCGTGGGCGCCACCAAGTTCCAGTACGATGTGTGGGGCGACACCGTGAACATCGCCGCCCGCATGGAAAGCAGTGGCGAAGTGGGCCGCGTGAACATCAGCGCCGCCACCCGCATGTGCCTCGTCAGCGAGCCCGACCTGCACACCGTGGCGCGCGGTCAGCAGCACGTGAAAGGCAAGGGGGAGCTGGAGATGTTCTTCGTGGAGCACAGGGAGCTGCGGGCGTAGGCTCCAACCGTGATGGCGCACAGCCCCAAGGGATGCGTGGCGATCTCCTTGATCCGGACAGTACAGAACGCGTACAAGCCCCCTCCTGAGCAGCGAACGCTCGCTGCTCCCAGCAAGGAGGGGAACGGGGAGGTTTCGATCCGCAGAAGGACCGGGCGTACCTGAGCCGCCAGCACCCCCGGCATTGTCCGCCATAGCGAAGCGACGGCGGACCCCTCCTTGTTCGGCGCGTGGAGCGATCCACGCGCAGGAGGGGGGTTCATGGCGTGCGGGTGGGCTCGCGATGACGGGTCGTGAAGGAAGAAGGAACAAGGATGAAGAAGGAGGAAGGAAGAACGAGCATCCTGCGTGGCGATCTCCTTCCTCACCGTCATCGCGAGCCGGTCCCGGAGGGCCGGCGTGGCGATCTCCATGGCCAACGCGCAGAGGCCTTCAGGCAGGCTGGCCGTAAAGGCCGGCGATGCCGTGGTCCGCCTTCAGCTCGTCTTCGGTGAGCAGGACCTGGTGGGGGTATTCGGGTGCTGTGCGCATGGGTTCGCGTATGTGTAAGCACCCCCTTTTTAGGCGCAGTGCATTGTAAAGGTACTTCTTGGTGT
>CALMPI010000037.1 GCA_937872175.1 uncultured Flavobacteriales bacterium
CCCTGCCCCTGCTCCTGCCCCTGCTCCTGCGCCTGCCCCTGCCCCTGCGCCTGCCCCTGCCCCCGCCCCTGCCGCGCGCTTGCACGTCTCCCCTCCGCTGCCCACCTTTCGGGACCACACCGACCCACCCATGCGCACCCTCTCCTTCGCCCTTGCGTTGCTGACGGCCACCTTCGCACACAGCCAGCGCTACATCGCCCAGGTGAAACCCGCCGGCCAGGAGCTCTGGGGCTACCTGAGCAGCACGGGTGAGGTGGTGGTGCCGCCCACCTACAAGAGCTGCTTCCGCTTCAACGAGAGCGGCTACGCGGCGGTGAACGACCCGGCCAGCAAGAACGGTGGCTTCATCAACACCAAGGGCGAACGCCTGGCCACCGAGGTGCCGGCCTTCCAGCTCATCAGCAGCTTCGGCGGTGGCGATGTGCAGGGCTTCAGCTGCGGGCTGGCGCCGGTGAAGGTGGGCGAGCTGTGGGGCTTCATGAACACGCAGGGCAAGCTGGCCATCCAGCCCACGTACGACAAGGTGGACGCCTTCGAGAGCTGCCTCAGCACGGTGATGAAGGGCAAGAAGCTGTTCATCCTCACGGCCGAGGGCAAGGAGACGCCTGTGGCCGATGCCGGCATCCTGGACGTGAAGAGCTTCACGGACGGGCTGGCGCCCTTCAAGACCAAGGACAAGCTGCACGGCTTCATGAACGGCGAGCAGCAGGTGGTGATCCCGGCGGTGTACCTGTCGGTGGGCTACTTCAGCGGCGGGCTGGCCTGGGCGAAGGACAAGAGCGAGAAGGTCGGCTACATCGACAAGCAGGGCAAGTGGGTGATCGAGCCCAAGTTCGACGCGGCCAAGGAGATGGACCCCACCAGCGGCCTGGCGCGGGTGAAGAGCGGCGACGCCTGGTACTATGTGGACCGCACGGGCAAGGAGGTGCGCCCCAGCGGCGCCACGGGCCTGGGCGACTTCAGCGAGGGGCTGGCCGAGGCCAAGCAGGGTGAGCTCACCGGCTTCCTGGGGCCCGATGGCTCCTGGGCCATCCCGCCGAAGTTCCAGGGCGCCCGCGCCTTCAAGAACGGCTTCGCCGCCGCCAAGCAAGGCGAGCTCTGGGGCTACATCGACAGCAAGGGCAACTGGGTGATCGAACCCAAGTACGACGCTGTGAAGGACATGGAGAAGGTCCCGTGAACGCGGGGCCGCTGGGGCTCCCTGACGACTTGGCCGTCAGAACGTTCGCAAAACCACCGCCTATTGACCAATAGCACGAAGATCCGCTCAGGCGATACTTCCGGCGGTATGCGAAGATCTTCGCATACCCAACGTTGACCGCCATTGCGCGCAAAGCCGCGCAACCGCGTTCAACCGCGAATGACCACCGCCAGTAAGGGCACGCACCCCAGCCCTACCGCAAGTACCCCTCCACCCCCCGCTGCACCCGGGCGTTGATGTCCTCCGTGGGTGCGGGGTGGAAGGCCCGGCCGGTGATGCGTTCGAGAAGATTGACCGTGGGAACCGGTGAAGGATCACACAAAGACCCCTTTCCGTCCGGTGCGCTTCGACACCGCTCCAGGCTCAGGTTCCATGGAAAAGCGGCGGATCAGCTCGTTCCGCACCATGTTGCTCAAGAAACCCTTCAAGGAAAGGTGCACATCCAGCTTGGGCCAGGCGATGCCGACACCCCCGGCAAAGACCTCGCAGTTCTTGACCTGCTTCTGAGAAGCACCCTTCAACGCCACGATCCCGTCCAAAGGTTCCGCGAACACGGAGCCATTGTTCAATCGCAGCACCACCGCTCCATTCGCCACCGCAACTTCGGCAATGCGCAAGCCCTTCTCCAAGATCAACCGGTCCAACGGGTCGGACGACCGCCGATCACTTGTTCTTGAAGTAGCTCTTCCAGGCTTTGAGGATCGTTCCATGGTGCTTGGTGATCAATTGTCGGATCCGCGCTCGTTCCTGCTGCTTGAACCCGTATGAATACTCCTCCCTGATCTCAGGCATCAGCCACCACTTTGCATGGCCATCGCCCTTGTTGACATGAACATGAGGTGGTTCCGATCCTTCTTCACTCCAGAAGTAGAACGCATAACCCTCAATGTCCGGTTTGATCGCCTTGGGTGCCATCAGCGACCCAAAGGTAAACCCGCCTACCGCAAGTACCCCTCCACCGCCCGCTGCACGCGGGCATTGATGTCCTCGGTGGGTGCGGGGTGGAAGGCCTGGCCGGTGATGCGTTCGTAGAGCTCCACATAGCGCTCGGTGACGCTGTGCACGAAGGCATCGTCCATGGGGGGCACCTGCTGGCCCTCCTTGCCCATGAAGCCCCCGGCGATGAGCCATTCGCGCACGAACTCCTTGCTGAGCTGCTTCTGGCGCTCGCCCCGCTCCTGCCGGTCGGCGTAGCCCTCCGCGTAGAAGTAGCGGCTGCTGTCGGGCGTGTGCACCTCATCGATGAGCAGGATGCGGCCATCGGGGGTGCGGCCGAACTCGTACTTGGTGTCCACCAGCAGCAGGCCGCGCTCGGCGGCAAGGCGTGATCCTTCCGCGAAGAGCGCCAAAGCGTACCTCTGCATGCTGTCCCACTCCTGTGGCGTGCACAGGCCGCGGGCCAGGATCTCGTCCGGCGTGATGTCCTCGTCGTGCCCCACATCGGCCTTGGTGCTGGGCGTGATGAGGAGCGTGGGGAAGCGGTCGTTCTCCTTCATGCCCTCGGGCATGGCGGCCCCGCACAGCGAGCGCGCCCCGCTCTGGTAGGTGCGCCAGGCGTGGCCGGCGAGGTAGCCGCGCACCACCATCTCCACCTTCACGGTGGCGCAGGCGGTGCCCACGACCACGTTGGGGTCGGGCGAGGCCTCGGCCCAGTTGGGCGCCACGTGGCGGGTGGCCTGGAGCATGTGCCAGCTGAGCTGGCTGAGCACCTGGCCCTTGTGCGGGATGCCGCGGGGCAGCACCACGTCGAAGGCGCTGATGCGGTCGCTGGCCACGAGCAGGATGCGGCCGTCGGCGAGCGTGTAGACATCGCGCACCTTGCCGCGGTACACCTGGGTGATCAGCGGGTGGCGGAGCTCGGACCGCATCAGGGTCCCGGCTAGGGCGGTGGTCATGGCGTGCGATCGGGTTGGTCGCGCTGCTCCAGGTCCTTGAAGGCGCCGAGCACCTTGGTCACCAGTTCGTGGCGGATGACGTCCTTTTCATCGAGCTCGATGATGGCGATGCCCTCCACGCCGCGCAGCAGGCCGATGCCCTTGTCCAGCCCGCTGGGGCTGTGCTTGGGCAGGTCCACCTGGGTGAGGTCGCCGGTGATGACGAACTTGGCGTTGCGCCCCATGCGGGTGAGGAACATCTTGAGCTGGGGCAGGGTGGCGTTCTGGGCCTCGTCGAGGATGACGAAGGCGTGGTCGAGGGTGCGGCCGCGCATGAAGGCCAGGGGGGCGATCTGGATGACGCCGGTCTCCAGGTGCTCGGCCAGGCGGCCGGCGGGGATCATGTCCTTGAGGGCGTCGTAGAGCGGCTGGAGGTAGGGATCGAGCTTCTCGCGCAGGTCGCCGGGGAGGAAGCCGAGGTTCTCCCCCGCTTCCACGGCGGGGCGGGTGAGGATGATGCGGCGCACCTGCTTCTCCTTGAGGGCGCGCACGGCGAGGGCCACGGCGGTGTAGGTCTTGCCAGTGCCGGCAGGCCCCACGGCGAACACCATGTCGTGGGTGCGCACGGCCTCCACCAGCCGCTGCTGGTTGCGGGTGCGGGCCTTGACGCGGAGGCCGGCGTTGCCGTGCACCAGCACATCGGCGTCCTCGGCGCTGGGCTCGCTGTCCGGAGCGCCGCCCATGATGTCGTCCAGCACCTTGCGCGGCAGTTCGTTGTAGCGGCCCACGTGCTCCACGAGCTGGTCGAAGCGCTCGGCGAAGACGCTGATGTCGTCGTCGTTGCCGATCACCTTGAGGGTGTCGCCGCGCGCCACGAGGTTGAGCTTCGGGAAGAAGCCGCGGATGATGCGCAGGTGCTGGTCGTTGGCGCCGAAGACCGCGATCGGGTCCACCGCCGTCACTTGGATGGAGAGCTCGCCCACGTGCGGTGCTTGGAGGGTGCGGAGGAGGGGAACCGCATGCCCTTACATTTGACCGGCCGAAGGTAGCCGATCACCGTTGACCGGCGAACGCCCAGGCCCACCGCGATGGCGATCATCACCCTCACCACGGACATGGGCGTGAAGGACCACTACGTGGCGGTGGTCAAGGGCGGCATCCTGGGCCAGGCGCCCGGTGCGGTCATCGTGGACATCAGCCACCAGATCACGCCCTTCGACAATGCGCAGGCGGCCTTTGTGCTGCGCAACGCCTACCCGGCCTTTCCGGCGGGCACGGTGCACCTCATCGGCATCGACCCCGAGGCCGGTCCGCAGACGCCTCACGTGGTGGCGGCGCACGACGGGCACTGGTTCGTGGGAGCGGACAACGGCATCTTCAGCCTGCTGTTCGACGGCCGGCCGCAGGCGGTGTTCACGCTGCGGATGGTGACGGACGCGGCGGACGCCACCTTCCCATTGCGGGGGGTGCTGGCGCGGGCGGCGTGCCACCTGGCGCAGGGCGGGGCCATCGAGGCCATCGCCGACGCGCGTGCCGGGGTGCGGCAGCAGCTGGGCTTCGTGCCGGCGCTGGACCAGGAGAGCATCCGCGGCGTGGTGATCCATGTGGACGCCTACGGCAACGTGGTCACCAACATCCACCGCGACCACTTCGCGGCCATGGTGCAGGACCGGCCTTTCCGCATCACCTTCGGCCGCTCGCAGTACGACATCACGGCGCTGCACCGCACCTACGGCGAGGTGCCGCAGGGCGAGCGGGTGGCCTTCTTCGGGGCCAGCGGCCTGCTGGAGATCGCGGTGAACAAGGGCGTGGAGGGCGGCGGCGGCGGCGCGGCGCGGCTCTTCGGCCTGCATGTGCAGGACCCTGTGCGCGTGGAGCTGAAGGACGTGGTGCGGCAACGGGCGGCGTCATGATCGTGCGGTTGGTGCGCATGAGCTTCCGCCCCGGGGAGGCCGAGGGTTTCCTGACGCTGTTCGAGGGCTGGCGGCACCGCATCATCGCCATGCCGGGCTGCCTGCATCTGGAGCTGCTGCGAGACGCCGGCGATCCCCGGATCTTCTTCACCTACAGCCTGTGGCGGTCCGCCGAAGACCTGGAACACTACCGCCGCTCCCCCGTTTTCGCCGAGGTGTGGCCGGTGGTGAAGGCCCTGTTCGACGCCCCTGCGCAGGCCTGGAGCTGCGCCCGCCTGCATCACATGGACGCCAAGCCCGAGCCCGCATGATCCGCATCGTCGCCCTCTCTCTTCTGCTCCTCCCCTTCGCACTGCGCGCCCAGGGCGATGCCCTTCTGCGCAGTGCAGAGGCCGCTTACGCCAGCGGCGACCTGGACAGTGCGCTGGCGCGTGTGGACCGTGCGATCCAGGCCGACAAGGGCTCGGCCAAGGCCTACAAGCTGCGCGGCGACATCCGTCAACGGCGGCAGCAGCTGGAGCTGGCGCTGATCGACTACAAGGAGAGCGAGATGCTGGACCCCAACAATGCCAGGTTGTTCGTGAGCCGGTCGGCCGCGCGCATCACCGAGGGCAACATCAAGGGGGCCTTGCGCGACCTGGACCGCGCCATCGAGCTGGACCCGGCGGACGCCGACGCATGGTACAACCGTGCCTGTGCCCACTACATGGTGCAGGACAACGCGCAGGCCTTGAAGGACACCGAGAAGGCCTTGAAGCTGCGCGACGACCATGCCGATGCGCTCTTCCTGGGCGGGCTGGTGAAGGGTGAGCTCTTCAAGGAGGAGGCCGGGCTGGAGGACATCCGCCGGGCGCTGGCCCTGAAGCCGGAGATCCCCGGAGCGCGCATGAGCGCGGCCATCCTGCTGTACGAGATGGAGCGCTTCGAGGAGGCCATCGCGGGCTTCACCGAGGTGCTGGGAAAGGACACGGCGGCGGCCGACGTGCGCGATGCGCATTACTACCGCGGCGACAGCCATTACAACCTGAAGCGCAAGGAGGAAGCCTGCCAGGACTGGCGGGCCAGCGCCAAGCTGGGCGACAAGGACGCGGTGTTCATCGTGCGGAACTATTGCGACACCGACGAGGAGAAGATCCCCAGGAAGCCCCAGCGCAAGCGCCGCAAGACGGTGGTCTCCTTCTGATCCGCCGTTCCCCCGGCGGTCCGTACCGGGCCCTGTGGCCCCGGCCGCATCGCGCGAACGGCCGCGCTATCTTCGGCCGCCTTTCCGGCGGACAGCAACAGCATGCGGGCGTTGATCATCAAGGAAGTGCGCGGCTTCGCCGGCTCGCTCATCGGCCACATCACCGTGGTGGTCTTCCTATTGATCACCGGCCTCTTCCTGTGGGTGTTCCCGGACAACCTGCTCGACCTGGGCTACGCGGACATGGCCCCGCTCTTCCAGCTGGCACCGTGGGTCTTCCTGTTCCTGGTGCCGGCGGTGACGATGCGGAGCTTCAGCGAGGAGCGGCGCACAGGCACCATCGAGCTGCTGCTGACCAAGCCCCTGAGCGAGGGGGCCATCGTCGGAGCCAAGTACGTCGCGGCGGTGGTGCTGGTGGCGGCTGCGCTGCTGCCCACCCTGGTGTACGTGTGGAGCGTGATGGAGCTGGCGGTGCCGGCGGGCAACATCGACCGGGGTGGCACTTGGGGCTCGTACTTGGGGCTGCTGATGCTGGGCGGCTGTTTCGCGGCGGTCGGCGTGTTCGCCTCCGCCCTCACCGACAGCCAGATCGTGGCCTTCCTCATCGCGGTCTTCCTGTGCTTCTGCCTGTTCATGGGCTTCGACCTAGTGGCCAGCTTCGACGCCTTCGGCGGGCTGGAGGGCCCCATCAAGTCCGTGGGCATCCAGGAGCACTACCGCAGCATCAGCCGCGGGGTGGTGGACCTGCGCGACGTGCTCTACTTCGGCGGGGTGGCCGCCATCTTCCTGCTGGCCACGCGCACGGTGCTCCAAAGCCGCAGCTGGTGACATGGCACGGACCGGCCGCTCCCCCCGCCTGCGCGACCTCACCGAACTGGTGGCCGGCGTGGGCATCGTCCTGCTGCTGCTGTTCATCAGCGGCTTCGTCCGGCTCCGCGCCGACCTCACCAGCGAGGAGCGCTACACGCTGAAGGAGACCACCCGTGAGGTGATCGCCGGGCTGGACGACCGGGTGTACGTGAAGGTCTACCTCCACGGGGACCTGCCGGCCGACCTGCGCCGGCTGAGCGAGGCCGCGCGCGAACTGCTCGACGAGATGCGGGTGCACGGCCCGGACAAGCTCGACTACGCCTTCATCGACCCGAGCGCCGACCCGGACGAGAAGCTGCGCCGCGAGGTGTACGCCACCCTGGAGAAGCAGGGATTGCAGTACAGCAGCATCCGCATCCGCGAGAAGGACGGCCACAGCGAGAAGATCGTCTTCCCCGGCGCGCTGGTGACCTACAAGGGCCGGACGGTGGCCGTGCAGTTGCTGAAGACCCAGCTGCGCACCCCCGACGCGGACATGGTGAACCGCTCGATCAACAACCTGGAGTTCGAGCTGGGCAGCGCCATCCGGCAGTTGACGCGCAAGGAGCGGCCGCGCCTCGCCTTCCTGGAGGGTCACGGCGAGCTGGAGCCCATCCAGGTGCGGGATGTGGCCACCCTGCTGGGCGAGCACTACGACGTGAGCCGGGTGCGCATCGACGGGCGATTGAGCGCCCTGAGCGACCGCCTTGAGGGCGCGCGCCACCGCACCAACCGCTGGGACCTGCTCATCGTGGCCAAGCCGGACAGCGTGTTCCCCGAGAAGGACCTGTACATCATCGACCAGTTCGTGATGAACGGCGGCAAGGTGCTGTGGTTGCTGGACGCGATGAACGCCAACCTGGACAGCCTGCGGCGCAACCAGTTCAGCATGGCCACGGCCATGGACCTGGGCGTGGACCAGCTGCTGTTCGCCTACGGCGTGCGCATCAACAACGACCTGTTGCTGGACCGCAGCTGTGCGCCGATCGAGATCTTCACCACCCCGTACGGCAACCAGCGCAAGATGGAGCGCTTCCCCTGGTACTTCGAGCCGGTGCTGATCCCGCAGAGCGCCCACCCGATCGTGAACAACATCGATCCGGTGCACACGCGCTTCGTGAGCAGCATGGACACCATCGGCACGGACAGCATCCGCAAGACCGTTCTGCTGACCACCAGCCCCTACAACCGGGTGCTGCGGAACCCGGTGCGCGTCGCACTGAACATCGTGGAGCTGCAGTTGGGGCTGGACAAGAAGGGCACGCCGGCGCCGGTGGCGGTGCTGCTCGAGGGTCCCTTCACCTCGGCCTTCGCGGGGCGGCTCACCGAGCGGTTCCTGACGGAGGGCGACCCGCAGTACAGGGCGCAGGGGCGCCCCACCAGCCAGCTGGTGATCAGCGACGGGGATGTGATCGAGAACCGGGTGGACCCGGCCAAGGGCATGTACTACATGCTGGGCTACGACCGCTATGCCAACGCCAAGATCTACGGCAACCGCGAGCTGCTGGTGAACGCCGTGAACTACCTGCTGGACGACCGCAGCCTCATCAGCCTGCGTTCGCGCGCGATCACCCTGCGGCAGTTGGACCCGGTGCGCAGCGTGGGCGAGCGAGCACTGTGGCAGGTGGTGAACCTGGCGGTGCCGAGCGCGGTGGTGATCCTCGCGGGGCTGCTGTTCCATGCGCTGCGCAAGCGGCGCTACACCAGAACCGGATGAAACGCACCCTGCTCATCGTCCTGATCGCACTGGCCCTGGGCGCGCTGGCCTGGTGGTTGTCGGTGCGCGATACCGGCACCACGCTCAGCGGGCCCCTCACCGATTTCGCCGTGGCCGACACCGCGTCGGTGGACCGCATCTTCATCGCGGAGCCCGATGGTCGCACGGTGGACCTGCGGCGCAGGGAAGGAGGCGGCTGGACGGTGAACGGCCGGTTGGAGGCCAACCCCATCCCGGTGAACCTGTTGCTGAAGACCTTCCTGCGCGTGGAGGTGCGGGCCCCGGTGCCGAAGAGCGCCGAGGCCAACGTGCTGCGGGTGATGGCCGGCACGGCCAAGCGCGTGGAGATCTACACCGGTGGCGATCGTCCGGACCGCATCTGGTTCGTGGGGCACTCCACGAAGGACCACTTCGGCACCTACATGCTCCTGGAGAAGCCCGGGACGGGACGTTCGGCGGTGCCCTTCATGATGGGCATGAGCGGTTTCACGGGCTACCTGACCCCGCGCTTCCATGCGGACCTGGACGTGTGGCGCAGCAGCGTGCTGCTGTTGGAGCGCGACCTGGCGGGGTTGCGCGAGGTGCGGCTGGAACGTCCCGGCGCCCCAGGCACGGGCGTGCGGGTGGCGCTTGACGAGCGGGGCACGCCCACGCTGTTGGATGAGGGCGGAGAGCCCCTGCCGATGGACACCGCCGCCGTGCGCGACATGCTGCTGCCCCTTCGCGGGCTGAACTTCGAGTTCGTGGAACGCCAGCTGAAGGAGGCCGAGCGCGACTCGGTATTGCGCAGCACGCCGCTGCACCGCTTGACGCTGGTGGGTCGGGACGGCAGTGAACGCGCGATCCCGTTCTGGGCGAAAGGCGCCTATGTGGGGCAGCGTGACGCCATGGGCAACCTGCTGAAGGAGGAGGACGTGGACCGCTTCTATTCGACCGTGGATGACACGGTGCTGGTGGCCGTTCAACGGCTTGGCGCCGACCGCCTGCTGGTACCTCGGGAGGCCCTGGTCCGCAGGGCGCCTTGATGTGGAAAACACCCCGTCACTGTTGATAAAACGGGGGTTCCGGGGGAGGGTGCCCGGCTATCTTTGCCCACCCTGCCGTCCCACGGGGCGGCGCCATCCCGACCACCATGTCCGAAGACACCGCGACCGTGGAGACCACGGCCAAAGCGCAACCCACATCCCGCTCCGGAATGAAGTTCATCGTCTCCAGCAACGCCCTGCTCAAGCAGCTTCAGATGCTGCAAGGGGTCCTGGCCAGCAGCAACACCCTGCCCATCCTCGACAACTTCCTGTTCGAGGTGGACGGCAAGCAGCTCACCCTGACGGCCTCCGACCTGGAGACCACCATGACGGCCACCATGGCCGTGGAGGCCAAGGACAAGGGGAGCGTGGCCATCCCGGCGCGCATTCTGCTGGACACCCTGAAAGCGTTCCCTGAGCAGCCGCTCACCTTCAGCATCGACGGCAAGCACCATGGTGTGGAGATCAGCAGCGATCAGGGCAAGTACAAGATGACCGGCTTCAGCGGGGCGGAGTTCCCGAAGAGCCCGACGTTGGAGGACCCCTCGCGCTTCCTGCTGCCCGCGGGCACGCTGGCGATGGCCATCAACAAGACGCTCTTCGCCACGGGCAACGACGACCTGCGGCCGGTGATGAGCGGGATCTTCTTCGAGCTGGGTGAGGAGGCCGTGCGCTTCGTGGCCACGGATGCGCACAAGCTGGTGCGCTACATGCGCACGGACGTGCGGGCCGACAAGCCGGCCAGCTTCATCGTGCCCAAGAAGCCGCTGAACCTGCTGAAGAACGTACTGGCCGCCACCAACGCGGAAGTGGCGGTGAGCTACAACGAGAACAACGCCTCCTTCACCTTCGACAACCTGGTGCTGGTGTGCCGCCTGATCGATGGCAAGTACCCGAACTACGAGGCGGTGATCCCCAAGAAGAACCCGAACAAGCTCACCATCGATCGCGCCTCGTTCCTGAGCTCGATCCGCCGGGTGAGCATCTTCAGCAACAAGACCACGCACCAGGTGCGGTTGAGCATCGCCGGCAGCCAGCTGACGGTGAGCGCCGAGGACCTGGACTTCGCCAACGAGGCCAACGAGAAGCTCACCTGCAGCTACGAGGGTGAGGACATGACGATCGGCTTCAACAGCCGCTTCCTCATGGACATGCTGAACAACCTCACCAGCGAGCATGTGGTGCTGGAGATGAGCGCGCCGAACCGGGCGGGCATCATCCTGCCCAGCGAGCCCGGCGAGGTGGGCGAGGACGTGCTGATGCTGGTGATGCCGGTGATGCTGAACAACTGACGGCATGCGGACGCTGGTTTCGCTGGCCGTGGCCCTGACCTTGATGGCCGGCACCTGCAACGAAGGCAAGAACGGCGGGGGAACACCGGGCAACTCCCTGGCCCGGCTCGTGGGCTCCAAGTGGGTGCTTCAAACGCTGAACGGCGCGCCCATCGACCAAAGCCTGGGCGAGCGGACACCGTATCTGCAACTGGCCGAGGGCGACAAGGTCACCGGCATGGGCGGATGCAACCAGCTTTTTGGTTCGTTCACGCTGGAGGGCTCCACGCTGAAGTTCGGGCAACTGGGCGCCACCAAGATGTACTGCCAGGACACCATGGACCTGGAGGGCAAGTTCAACTCGGCGCTGCGCGCCACCGATGGCTACAGCCTGGACGGCGATGTGTTGCGCCTGATGCAGGGCGACCGCGAGCTTGCCGTGCTGCGGGCTCAATAGGGGCCCTCGATCGGCCAGGTGCTGTCGGTGCTGCGGTCGTCCAATTCGGTGCGCCGCCCCAGTTCGCGTTTCCACCGCAATTCCTCGTCATCCACCTCATCGCCGGGGTCGGCCTCGTACACGATGCGGATGCGCGGCCCCACCGGGGTGTGGGCCGGTGCGGTGAGCGGTCCATCCTCCCCGTCGGGTTCATCGAGGGACTCCGCGGTGCGATCGGGCAGAAAGGCCGGAGGCACCTTGCGGTAGACGATGGCCATGGCCAGTCCGGCCAGCCCGCCCCAGAGGTGGCTTTCCCAGCTCATGCGCGGTGCAATGGGGAAGACGCCCCAGATGAGCCCGCCGTAGAGGAAGACCACGAGCAGGGCGATGGCCATGAGGGCGCGCTGACGGCGCAACACGCCACTGGCGAAGAGGAAGGCGGCCAGTCCGTACACCACGCCGCTGGCCCCGATGTGCCGGTCGGCGCGGGCGCTGATCCACACCCAGAGGCCGGTGAGGAGCCAGATGCCCAGGGTGACCCGTCCGGCCGCCCGCGGATAGAAATAGACCAGACACCAGCCCAACACGAAGAGCGGGACGGAGTTGTTGAAGAGGTGCTCCAGGTCGCCATGAATGAGCGGCGCGAGCACGATGCCGGCCAGACCTTCCGCATGCCGCGGCCAAAGCCCGAAGCGGGCCAGGTCCAGTTCGTAGGCACCGGCCAGAAGGTGCACCACCCAGAGCATCAATACGGCCAGCGCAGGCAGGATCGCCGCCGTGAGGATGCGGCGGCGCTGCGGATCGTGGGTGGCTTGGTCCGGTGCTTGCATGGGCATGAAGGTCGCCACCGGACAACGAACCGGCCGCTCCCCTTACTTTGGAACCGCATGAGCAAGATCCGTGACAAGGTCCGCACACCTGCCATCCTGGCGGTGGTGCTGTTGCCCCTCCTCGCCGGCTTCACCGCCGGACCAGGTCCGGAGCAGAAAGGCCTCAAGCCACCCAGCGAGCTGGCGCTGTTGATGCGCGAGATGACGGCCTTCACGGACAGCACCCGGCACCGGTTGGAGCGCGGGGATGACCTGCTCCCCTACCCGACCGGCTTTGCGGCCATGCACACCGCCACGCCCACGGACGGCAAGCTGGACATCGACCGGGCCTCGTTCGATGCGTTCGCGGACCACTACCTCGGACAGTTGAAGGCGTTGTACGATGCTCCGGCGGCGGATCGCATGAGCACCTTCAACGCCACGGTACAGGGCTGCGCGAACTGCCATACCGTGGCCTGTCCCGGTCCGCTGGTGCGCATCAAGAAGCTGTACGTTCCGCTGGCACCGGACCTGGCGAAGTGAACCTTGGGCATGCCCCGCCGTCCAAGTGACATGCGCCACGCGATCCTCTCCACCGCCCTGGTCCTGCTCGGTGCCGGTCCGCTCACTGGTCAATCCCTGTATTTTCCTCCCCTCGGACCGGGGACGTGGGACACGCTGAGCCCTTCGGCCCTGGGCTGGTGCCCCGACCGCCTCGACAGCCTGATCGACTTCGTGGGTTCGCGGAACACCAAGGCCTTCCTGATCCTGAAGGACGGGAAGATCGTGCTGGAGCACTATTACGGCACCTTCACCCAGGACAGCCTGTGGTACTGGGCCAGCGCGGGGAAGACGCTCACGGCGATGCTCACCGGCATTGCGCAGGAGGAAGGGTTCCTGGGCATCAACCAGCCCAGCAGCGCCTACCTCGGCACAGGTTGGACCAGCTGCAGCCCACCGCAGGAGGCGCAGATCACCGTGTGGAACCAGCTGACGATGACCAGTGGTCTGGATGATGGGATGGGCGACCCTGACTGCACGGACCCGGCCTGTCTGCAGTACCTGGCGGATGCGGGCACCCGTTGGGCCTACCACAACGCGCCATACACCCTGCTGGACGATGTGATCGCGAACGCGACCGGCACCAGCTTCAGCAACTACTTCAACACCCGCATCCGGAACAGGATCGGGATGGACGGCCTGTGGCTGCCCCTGGGCTACAACAAGGTGTACTTCAGCCGAGCCCGCAGCATGGCACGTTTCGGTCTGCTGGCCTTGAACCGCGGGGTGTGGGCGAACGACACCATCCTGCATGACACGGCCTACTTCACCGCAATGACGACCCCCTCCCAGGGGCTGAACGAGAGCTATGGCCACCTGTGGTGGCTGAACGGACAGCCCTCCTTCATGCTACCCGGACTGCAATTCGTGTTCCCGGGCCCGGCCATGCCGGACGCGCCGGCGGACATGATCTGCGGGCTGGGCAAGAACGATCAGCTGCTGAACGTGGTGCCGAGCCGCAACATGGTGGTGGTGCGCCTGGGCAACGAAGCGTACGGCTCCCTGTCGGTGGCCACCATCTTCAACAACGAGATCTGGCAGCTGATCGAGCAACTGCCGTGCGCCACCGCAGTGGGTGAGCAGGAGCCGGAGGATGGATGGGGCCTTCACCCCAACCCGGCCACTGACCTGCTGCGGGTGGTGCTGCCTCCGGGAGCGGTGCCCGAAGACCTGGAGCTGCTCGATGAGCGGGGTCGTTCCATCCCGGTGCGGTGGACGGGGGAAGGCCTCGACCTGTCGGATCTGGCCACCGGCACGTACGCGGTGCGGATCCGGGGCGAACGTCCGCTGGTGCGTCGTTTCCTCAAGCGCTAGCGCAGCGCCTCCACCGGAACGAGCTTGCCACCGGGGGTGCGATGTGCACCGGGAAGGAAGGCCCCGATGCGGACCCGGTTGGTGTGCAGGAACTGCGTGATGTCGAACCAGGGGCGGTCGCCGATCGCGCGCAGCACCAGTTCGGCCGTGGCCTCGGCGTCGTTGCCTGCGCGGTGGTGCTGCAGGGGGATCCCGTGGTGGGCGCACATGGCCGAGAGCCCGTAGGACCGGTGGCCGGGCCACACCTTGCGGGCCATGCTGACGCTGCAGAAGTACTCGAAGGGGGTGAAGGCGATGCCATGGGTGCCAAGCGTGCTGCGCAACACGTTCATGTCGAAGGCGGCGTTGTGCGCCACCACCATGCGGTCGCGCAGGAGGTCATCCACCTCGGGCCAGATGGCGGACCATGTGGGCGCATCGGCGACATGCTCGGGGCGAATGCCGTGCACGGCGATGTTGTGCGGGCTGAAGAAGGGCCACTGGGGCGGCTTGATGAGCCAGTTGCGCACCTCGCGCACCACGCCGCCGCGCACCACGGCGATCCCCAGTTCGCAGGGGCTGTCAGGCCGTGCGGTGGCGGTCTCGAAGTCGAGGGCGAGGAAGTCCATGCGAGCGATGACAAGGTAGCACGGGGCGTGCCTTCCAGAACAGCGCCCCGGTGCGCACCGGTCCCGGCTGCTGGAAATTCGCCACGGTGTGGCGAATTTCCAGCAGCGTGACAACGCTTACAGCTTCACCACCTCTGCGTCCGCCAGGGCCTGATACAGCTTCTTGGAGGTGGCCTCGCTCACGTTCACCAGCGGCAGCCGGACCGTGTTCCCGCAGATGCCGAGCATCTTCAACGCCTCCTTGATGCCGCCGGGATTGCCCTCCACGAAGAGCAGGTCGATCACCTCGATGAGGCGCAGGTGCTCGCGACGGGCGGTATCCAGATCGCCCTTCAGGGCTGCGTTCACCAGGGTGCTGAACTCCTGGGGCAGTGCGTTGCCCACCACGCTGATCACGCCCACGCCGCCCATGGCGATGATGGGCAGGGTGAGCGCATCGTCGCCGCTGATGAGCATGAAGTCCTTCGGCTTGTGCTTGAGGATGCGGCCCATCTGGTCCAGGTTGGCGCTGGCCTCCTTGATGGCGATGACGTTCTTGAAGTCCCTGGCCAGCCGCAGGGTGGTCTCGGCCGTCATGTTGCTGCCGGTGCGGCCGGGCACGTTGTAGAGGATGATGGGCCGCAGGGCCACCTGGGCGATCGCCTTGTAGTGCTGGTAAATGCCTTCCTGCGTGGGCTTGTTGTAATAGGGGCTCACGCTCAGGATGGCGTCCACGCCGTCCATGTCGAACTCCCCCAAGGCCTCGATGACCTCGGCCGTGTTGTTGCCGCCCACGCCCAGCACCACGGGCACGCGGTTGCGGACAAAACCGATGGTCTGTGCGAGGAGCTCCTTCTTCTCGGTCTTGGTGAGGGTGACGCTCTCACCGGTGGTGCCCATGCTCACCACATGGTCCACGCCTCCGGCGATCTGGTGCTCGATGAGGCGCTCAAGGCCGGCGTAGTCGATGTTGCCTTTGGGCAGAAAGGGGGTCACGAGAGCCACCCCGAGGCCGCGGAATCGGTCGTCCATGCACATGCGGCGATGCCGCTAATTGAGGGAGGGTTGATGGGAGCGGTTGATCATCAGCAGGTAGCGGTCCACCTGTGCGATGAACTGCGGAAGGCTGTTGGCACCGGCCATGTCGATCATCATGTCGAGGAAGTGCCTGTTGGACTCACCGAACCGGCCCACCTTGAACCGGGCCCGGCTTTTGGCGACGATGTACTGCAGGGGCAGGATGTCCTCCAGGGTGAGGTCGATAAGGACCTCGAACTCCTCGGTGATGAAGTTGCTGACCGTGTTGCCGGACGGGATGCGGTACCAATTGAGCTCCTTCTGGCAGAAGGCATCGAAGTGGAGCTTGGGAGCCATGTAGTACGGAAGGTCCTTGGCATCCACGAAGCCCAGGGCGCTGATGCGGTGGATGCCGAGCTCCTCCTTGATCTTCTTCACATAGTTGCGCACCTGCTGGTGGGTCTGTTCATCGCGGGCATGATAGATGATGCCCACCTTGGCGGCATCCGCCAGGTTGCGGGCCACGGGGCGGCGGTCCTGGGCGGACCCTTGGATGAGCCGGCGCCTGCCGAGCCATTCCTTGATGCGGTCGAACAGCTTCATACCCCGATCATGCGGCTGAACTCATCCTCGTCGATCACCGGCACACCCAGTTCATCGGCCTTGGTGCGTTTGGCGGGTCCCATGTCGGCACCGGCGACCACAAAGGTCGTCTTCTTGCTGATGGAACCGCTCACCTTGCCGCCGTGACGTTCGATGGCCTCCTTGATGCCGTCGCGGCTGAAGGTGCGGAAAACGCCGGATACCACGATGCTTTTGCCCGCCAACCTGTCGCTCACCGGACGGGCGGCCGCGGTGCCTTCGAACTGAACGCCGGCCTTGCGCAACCGCTCGATCACCGCGCGGTTGCCCGCGACGGCGAAGAAGTCGATGATGCTCTCGGCGATCACCTCCCCCACTTCATCGATGGCGGTGAGCTCCTCCCTGGCCATGGTCATCAGCCGGTCGATGGTGCCCACGGCGCGGGCGATCTTCCTGGCCACGGTCTCCCCGACGTGACGGATCCCCAGGGCGAACAGGACCTGCTCGAAGGGCACCGCCCTGCTGGCCGCCACGCCCTCCACCACCTGGCGCGCGCTCTTCTCCCCCCAGCCCTTGCCCAGGGCCAGCAGCTGCTCGATGGTGAGGTCGTACAGATCGGCCACATTGCGGATGAGACCGGCGCGGTACAGTTCATCCACCGTTTCGCCGCCAAGACCTTCGATGTCCATGGCCTTGCGCGCGACGAAATGCTCGATGCGGCGGGTGATCTGGGGCGGGCACTGGTGTTCGTTGGGGCAGTAGTGCTGGGCCTCGCCCTCCAGGCGGATCAATGGCGTGCCGCACTCCGGACAATCGTGCGGAAAGCGGACCCTCGGTGCGTGCGGAGGGCGATGCTCCTTCTCCACCCCCACCACCTGGGGAATGATCTCCCCCGCCTTTTCGACCCTCACCGTGTCGCCCACGTGCAGATCGAGCCGCTCCAGCTGATCGGCGTTGAAGAGCGACGCCCGCTTCACCGTGGTTCCGGCCAGCAGCACAGGCTCCAGCTCGGCCACGGGGGTCACTGCGCCCGTGCGCCCCACCTGGAAGGTGACCCCGTTGAGCCTGGTGATGGCCTGCTCCGCCTGGAACTTGTAGGCGATGGCCCAGCGGGGGCTCTTGGCCGTGAGGCCCAGTTCCTCCTGCACATCCAGGTCGTCCACCTTCACCACGATCCCATCGATGATGAACTCGATGCCGTGGCGCGCCCTGTCCCAATGATCGATGAAGGCCATGATGCCGTCCACATCGTCCGCCTGCTCGATGAAGCGACGCTCCGGAGGGGGGGTCTTGAACCCCCATTCGCGGGCCATCATCATGTTGGCATAGTGGCTCCGCCGGGGCAGATCGTCGCCTTGCAGGGTATAGATGAAGCTGTCCAGCCCGCGTGCGGCCACCAGCTTGGGGTCCTGGTTCTTCAGGGTACCCGCGGCGGTGTTCCGCGGGTTGGCGTACAGCTCCTCCCCCGCCCGCTCGCGTTCGGCATTGAGCCTGGCGAACCGTTCCCGGGTGAAGATGATCTCCCCGCGCGCTTCGAACTCCGCCGGCCAGCCGTCGCCCCGCAATTTCAGGGGAATGGCACGCACGGTGCGGATGTTGGCCGTGATCTCCTCCCCCTTCTCCCCATCGCCGCGCGTCACCCCGCGGAGCAGCTCGCCATCGCGGTACGTCAGGCTGATCGCCACACCATCGTATTTCAGCTCCATGGTGTACCGCGTGCGGCCCACGCTCTTCTCCACCCGGGCCACGAACTCGGCCACCTCCTCGCGGCTGTAGGAGTTGCTCAGCGACAGCATCGGAGCGCGATGGGCCACCACCGGGAAGTTCTTCGTGATGTCGCCTCCGACCCGCTGCGTGGGACTGTTGGGGTCGGCCAGCTCGGGGTGTGCGGCCTCCAGTCGTTCCAGTTCCGCGAGCAGGCGGTCGAACTCCTGGTCGCTGATGGTGGGCGCGGCCAGGACGTAGTAGCGGTGGTTGTGCAGCTCGAGCTCCTCACGCAGCTGCTTGATGCGCTCGATGTCCGCAGTGTGGTGCATGGGTTGATCGGAGGGTTAACGGATGGCGCGCACGAATCGGGGGGCGCCGCTGAGGTCGTGGAGGAGCGTGGCTTCGCGATAGCCCATCGTGTCCAGCATGGGCGGGACCCGGCCGATGGTGCGATGGTGCCCTTCGAACCAAAGGGTCCCGCCGGGGACCAGTGCGACATGGGCCTGTCGCGCAATGGCCCGATGGAACCGGATGGGGTCCTCATCATCCACGAAAAGCGCCACCGCGGGTTCATGCTCGCGCACATGCGGGTCGAGCGTGCCCGCCTCGGCAAGAGGTATGTACGGCGGATTGCTCACCACCAGATCGGCGGCGCCGGGCAGCATGCACCGCTCATCGAGCACGTCCGCCAAGGTCCAGATCACGCCCAGGTCGTTGCGCTTCGCGTTGCGGCGGGCGACCTCAAGTGCGGCCCTGCTCACGTCGAGCCCATGCACCTCGGCCTGGGGGAACCGCCGTTTGAGGGCCAGTGCGATGCACCCGCTTCCGGTGCACACGTCCACGATGCGTGCAGGGTGCTGGCCCGTCCTCATGATCAGGTCCACGAGCTCCTCGGTCTCCGGCCTGGGGATGAGCACTGCCGGCCCCACCTCGATGGTCAGCCCATGGAAGGTGGTGCTGCCCAGCACGTATTGGAGCGGCTCACCGCAGCGCAGCCTCTTCAGCGGCAGGTAGACGCGCAGCAGCTCGCTCTCGCTGAGCGTGGCATCGCGTTCGGCGAGCAGCCGGGCCCTGTCCCACGCCAGGTGATGGTGGAACACCGCCTCGACGATGGCGCGGACCTCGGACGCCGGATGGCGCCCGCCCAGGTCCTGTTGGTACAGGTCGATGATGGCACCGACGGTGTTGGTGGGGATGCGCACAGCGCAAAGATCGCCCGCGCCCGTCGCATCTTCGCGCGCCAGGCCGCCCCCGACCGGAGGCCTCCCGGCTCCATCCGAGCAGATGCGCGACGACCTCTTCATGGAGCGATGCCTTCGCCTGGCGCGTCTTGGCGCGGGCTCGGCCGCGCCGAACCCGATGGTGGGCGCGGTGCTGGTACGGGACGGGAAGGTGCTTGCGGAAGGCTGGCACCATGCGGCGGGGTGGCCGCACGCCGAGGTGGAGTGCCTGAACGCCTTCGGTGAAGGCCCTGTACCGGCGGATGCCGTGCTGTTCGTGAACCTCGAGCCCTGCGCCCATCATGGCCGCACCCCGCCCTGTGCCGACCTGCTCATCGCGCGTGGGGTGCGGCGTGTGGTGGTCGCTCACCCCGACCCGTTCCCGCAGGTCGCAGGTCGCGGGATCGAGCGGCTCCGCGCGGCCGGCGTACGCGTGGACGTGGGGCTGCACGAGGCCGAAGCCCGATGGATGAACCGCCGGTTCCTCACGAGCGTGGAGCAGGAACGCCCGTACATCGCGCTCAAGTGGGCCCGGTCGACGGACGGCTTCCTCGACCGGCACCCCCGCAGTGAGCGAAGGGTGCAGCGCATCAGTTCACCGGCCACGGACGTGCTCGTGCATCGCTGGCGGACCGAGGAACAAGCCATCCTCGTGGGCGGTCGCACCGTGGAGAACGACGACCCCTCCTTGACGGTGCGCCATGTGGAAGGCCGACAGCCCCTGCGCATCATCCTGGACCGGACGGAGCGCGCCCCCTCGGGCTCGAGGGTGTTCGACGGTTCCGCGCCCACCCTGCTGTTCACGCAACGTCCGCGGGCCGATGTGCGCACCGAGCAGGTCTTCGTCCCCATGGCCGCAGACCCCTTGGACACCATGCTTGCCGAACTCCACCGCAGGAGCATCCGCTCCGTGTTGGTGGAGGGCGGGGCGACGCTGCTGGGGCACTTCCTGCACCGGGGCCTGTGGGATGAGGTGCGCGAGATCACGGGGACGATGGTGTTCGGTGCCGGCACTCCGGCGCCCCGCGTTCCCAAGGCTCCTGCGCGATCGCTGCGGATCGGCAACGACCGGATCGACCTGTTCGTGAACAACACCAACCCCGGGGGGTCATGGTGCTGGTGACCCTCGCCGCGGTGTTCGTGGCGCTGCTGTTCCTGATCTTCAGATCGTTCGAACAGCGGAGGATCGCGTTGCTGCCCGCGATCGTCATCAACTACTTCGTCGCCCTGTTGTGCGGTCTGGTGATATCCCGCCCGTGGGCGGCGGGGGACCTGGGCCCGTTGTGGATGCCGTCGTTCCTGCTGAGCGTCCTCTTCATCACGGTCTTCTACCTCACCGGTTCCTCGGCCCAGCGGGCCGGTATCGCGGCCACCACGGTGGCGAGCAAAATGAGCCTGGTGCTCACGGTGGCCTTCACCGTGGTGTATTTCGGCGAAAGGCAGGGGCCCTTGGGGCTTGTGGGCATCGCGCTGGCGGTGGCCGGGGTGGTGCTGAGCTCCTGGACCAAGGATGGCCGCGGCACAGGACGGGCCTGGTCACTGCCCGTGCTGCTCTTCGTGGGCAACGCGGCGATCGACATCGGACTGGCGTGGACACAACGCGAACGGACCACGGCGCTCACCGAAGCGGTGCTTCCCACGATGATCTTCGGCATGGCCGGGGTGCTCGGCCTGGGTTGGGCTGCAGCGCGCAACGAGCATCGGTCGTTCGGCGATCCACGCACCTGGGTGGCGGGCCTGCTGCTGGGCGCGGTGAACTACGGAAGCCTGTACTTCATGGTGAAGGCGCTCGCGCACAGCGGCCTTCCCGGAAGCAGTGTATTCCCCCTGATGAACATCGGTGTGATCCTGTTCGGAACGTTGGGCAGCGCGGTCCTCTTCCATGAACGCCCACGTCCCCTTCAACTGGCCGGCATCGGCACGGCGATCATCGCAATGGTGTTCATCCTCCTGGCATGAGCAAGGACCGGTATCGCACCCTCGCCGGCCCCGGGGAGGCCGCCATCCGGGAGAAGGCCAGCCGCTTTCTGGCCTACGCCTTTGCGATCGCGGATGAGGACGCCTTCCGGAGCGAGGCGGACCGCCTGGCCCGGATCCATCACGATGCGCGACACCATTGCTACGCCTGGGTGCTCGGAACGGATGGTGAACGTGAGCGTGCGAACGATGCGGGCGAACCGCAGGGCACCGCGGGACGGCCGATCCTTCGCCGCATCCATGCAGCGGGCCTCACGTTCGCCGCGGTGGTGGTGGTGCGCTACTTCGGCGGCACGCTCCTGGGAAAGGGCGGGCTTGTGCGCGCTTACGGGGAGGCGGCGCACCTGGCGCTTCAAGCGGCGCCCGTCATCGAACGGGTGGTGAGGCTGCCGCTCACGGTCCTGTGCGAACACGCGCTTGCAGGTGCGATACGCGCAGCGGTGCTGCAGGCGGATGGGGAGATCGTGCTCGCCACGTACGAGGAGCGCTGCCGCATGGACGTGCTGCTCCCTTGCTCGGTGATCCCGGTCTTCCGCAAGAGCTGGTCGGTCCGCGGGGTCCTGTTCGGCGATCAGCCCGGCGGGAAGTGAGGCGAGAGCGCAGCGAGGAGGTCCTCCGGTGTGCGACGCGGACGACGGGTGAGCTTGTCCACGAACACGAGCGTGGTGGAGGCCTCCGTCAAGAGCGACCCTCGTTCGTCGCGCACCTCGTAGTCGAAGATGATGCGCGCGGACGGCCGTTCGCGGATGCGGGTGACGAGCGTGAGCAGGTCATCGTAGTGGGCCGGCGCGTGATAGCGCACGCTCAGGTCGCGCACCGGCAGAAGCACACCCTCATCCTCGATGCGGCGGTAGGAGAACCCGAGGCTGCGCAAGGCCTCCACGCGGCCCACCTCGAAGTACTCGGCGTAGTCGCCGTAGTACAGATAGCCCATGCGGTCCGTCTCGCCGTAGCGGACGCGCAACTGGCAACGGTGCTCGAACATGCGGTCAAGGTAGGGTGCTTGCGACGGCCCCTCCGCCCCCCGTACCTTTCGGGTGGATGCGGAGCATGAACGGACAGGTGTGCGGCACGCTGCGACGAAGCGGTCGGTGGATGACCGTGTTCGGGTCGGTGCAAGCGACCGGGACGGAAGGTGAGCGGCAGTACGGCGCCCCGCATGGACGCCGCGTGGGGCAAGGGGTGCACGCGTTCGGAACCCACCCCGGTAGTGAGGCGATTATTTTCCTTTCCGTCAAGCGCACTTCACCTTTTTTTTTCACTCGTTTCGGTCCATATTTGTCGCCCGCTTCGCTGGAACCCTTCAGCATCAACGGTTACAGCGGATCGGCGCATCGGACAACACGCATCCCCAACCCCGACGACCGCCCATGAAGAAAGACCACGAGAGGATCTGGGAGCGGTGCCTGGAGGTGATCAAGGACAACGTGAGCCCACAGAGCTACAAGACCTGGTTCGAACCGATCCGGGCGATGAAGCTGCAGGATCATGTCCTGACGATCCAAGTACCCTCGCAGTTCTTCTACGAATGGCTGGAGGAGCATTACATCGGGCTGCTGAAGAAGATCATCCGCAAGGAGCTGGGCGCCGAAGGACGGCTGGAGTACTCCATCATCATGGAGAACAGTTTCCCGAGCGCGAACCCGTACACGGTGAAGGTGCCCACGAGCAATGCGCGTGAGGTGAAGAACCCCGCCGTGAGCCTGCCGATCGATGTGGCGAACAGCCCGATCAAGAACCCGTTCATCATTCCCGGCCTCAAGAAGATCAAGGTCGAGAGCCACCTGAACCCCAACTACTCCTTCGAGAACTTCATCGAGGGGGACTGCAACCGATTGGCGCGCAGTGCAGGATACGCCGTGGCGCAGAAGCCCGGCGGCACCGCCTTCAATCCGTTGCTGGTCTATGGCGGTGTGGGCCTCGGCAAGACGCATCTGGCCCACGCCATCGGCATCGAGATCAAACGGCACCATCCGGACAAGACCATCCTGTACGTGCCTGCCGAGAAGTTCACGCAGCAGTTCATCGAGGCGGTCAAGAACAACACGGTGAACGACTTCAGCCAGTTCTATCAGATGATGGACGTGCTGATCATCGACGACGTGCAGTTCCTGGCCGGCAAGGAGAAGACGCAGGACGTGTTCTTCCACATCTTCAACCACCTGCACCAGTCCGGCAAACAGCTGGTGATCACCAGCGACAAGGCGCCCGTGGAGATGCAGGGCATGGAGCAGCGGCTGCTGTCGCGCTTCAAGTGGGGCCTGAGCGCCGACCTGCAGACGCCCGGCCTCGAGACCCGCATCGCCATCCTGCAGAAGAAGATGTACGCCGAAGGCATCGACCTGCCCAAGGAAGTGGTCGAATACCTCGCCTACAGCATCACCACCAACATCCGCGAACTGGAGGGGGCGATGATCAGCCTCATCGCGCAGAGCTCGCTGAACAAGAAGGCGGTGACGCTGGACCTGGCCAAGCAGATGATCGACAAGTTCGTGAAGAACACCGCGCGCGAGGTGTCGATCGACTACATCCAGAAGGTGGTATGCGACTACTTCGACCTGCCGATCGAGCTGCTCAAGAGCAAGACGCGCAAGCGTGAGGTGGTCCAGGCCCGGCAGATCGCGATGTACTTCGCCAAGAAGATGACCAAGAGCTCCCTGGCCAGCATCGGCGCCCACTGCGGCGGCAAGGACCACGCAACGGTCCTGCATGCCTGCCGCACGGTGAACAACCTGCAGGAGACGGACAAGCAGTTCCGCAGCTACCTGGAGGACCTTGAGAAGAAGCTGAGCATCCACTAGGGTGCGTTGATACCGAGGAAGCCCCCGCCAGAGCGGGGGCTTTTTCTTGGAGCACCTTCGTACCGGAGGACCGCCACGCCCCGCTCACCCACCAGATGAGGATACTCACCGTTTGTCTTGGCAACATCTGCCGCAGCCCCATGGCCGAAGGTGTGCTGCACCATCGCGCAGCGGCCACAGCTCAGCATCACCACCGACTCGGCCGGAACGAGCCATTTCCACGTCGGCGATGCGCCCGATCGGCGCGCCCAGGACGCCATGCGCCGGCATGGCATCGACATCAGCGACCTGCGCGCACGACAGGTCGTCGCGGCCGACTTCGAGCGGTTCGACCTGCTGCTGGCGATGGACGCGGCCAACCTGCGCGACCTGCGTGCGCTGGCCCCCACCGAGGCGCTGCGAGCCAAAGCGATGTTGATCATGGACTTCGCACCCGACCATCCCCTGCGCGAGGTGCCCGATCCCTACTACGGTGGTGATGAAGGCTTCAACGAGGTGTTCCGGATGCTCGACGAGGCGGTGGCCGGTCTGATCGCGCACATCCGCCATGGCCGCTGAAGCCACCCTGCACCTGATCCCCGTGTGGCTGGGCGAGGCCGGAGGCACCGAGCAGCTGGCACCGATGAGCCTCGAGGTGGTGCGGCAGGTGCGCACCTTCTTCGTGGAGCATGAGCGCAGCGCAAGACGGGCGTTGCGACGCATGGACCCCGTGTTCGCGCTGGACCGCATCGAGATGCATGTGCTCGACAAGGACACGGACGAGGCCACGGTGCGGGGCTATGCGGAGCTCGTGCGCAGCTCCGGTGCGGCCGCTGTGTTGAGCGAATCGGGCATGCCGTGCATCGCCGACCCGGGTGCCCGGCTCGTGGCCTGGGCCCACCGGATGAACATTGAGGTGCGTCCCCATCCGGGTCCTTCCTCCCTCCTGCTGACCCTGGCGGCCTCCGGCCTGGACGGGCAGCACTTCATGTTCCACGGGTACCTCCCACGTGAAGCCGAGGAACGTCGGCGAGCCCTTCGCTCCATCGCCCAGGATGCGCAGCGCACGGGACGAACACAGCTCTTCATCGAGACCCCGTACCGCAACGACGCCCTGCTGGCCGAACTGCTGCGGACCGTGGATGGTGGCCTTCGGCTCTGCATCGCGGCCGAACTGATGCAGCCCGATGTGCTGCTTCGCACACGCACGGTGAATGAGTGGCGGACGGACCCACCGGCCTTGAAGGACCGGCGGACGGTCTTCGCCCTGGGCCGCTGATCAAGGCATCAGGCAGGGAAGTGCCTCCCCGCTTCCAGGCACATGCCGCCGGCCCGGCTTCCGCCGTCCCTTGCAGAACGGGCCGCGCTGGATGGTGACCCGAACGCGCAGATAGAGGTCAACGGCGTCCACGTCCGGGCGGAACAGGAAGGGCAGCACATGGTCGGAGCCCACAACGATATCGCTGAAGCGGAGCATGAGGCCGACCGAGGGTCGCCGCCAGCCGTACTCATGGAACACGACCGGAACGGCGGCCTCGAACCAACGGGACTCGAAGCGGGGCGTGATGGACAGGGAGTTGGGCCGGCGCAGGCGGTCGCCGCGGCGCGCACTGAGCTGCTGCACCCAGGCGACACCGACATGGGTGCGGTCCAGCAGACGCTGGTCGAACAGGAGCACGGCCGCGGTGGGGTTTCCGATGCGGAACCGACCGCCGGAGGTGTGGTCGCCGGCGGCGGCGAAGAGGCTGTCCACTCCTTCGGGCCCCTGGACCTGCACGTTGCCGTGGTCGGGGAACAGGAGCGAACCGGACCCCACCGATCCGGCGAGCGCGTTGTTGAAGCGCATGCCACCGAGGTCGATGATCGACGCGGAGATCCGGTAGCGGTAGGGGATCGCCGTGCAGCCGTTCGAGGCGCGATGCGGGAAATACCCGTCCGCTTCCTCCTGCGTGCGTTCGTAGCTGATGCCGAGGTCCGCACCCCAACCGGAACCTGCCACCCCTGCGGGCATGGCCACCCCGTAGGCGCCGCTCACCTCGTGAACCTCGGCGCGCATGGTGTCCAGCACGGTGTAGTCGAGCACATCAAGGCGGAGAGCCGCCCCGGCGTGAGGCACCTGCCACCTCACCGAAGCACCGACCTTCCAGATGCCGAAGCCCGAGGCGCGCACGATGTGCGCGTAGTTGAACGACAGTTCGGACCACGCGGCCGCGATGGCGCGAAGATGCTCGTCGCGGTAGCGCTGGCCGTGCTGCGGCCGATGGTCGAGCCCATGGACGATGAAGCGCCCCATGTGCGGGCTGACGCCGGTGATGCTCATCATGCTGCGTGTGCGCAGGCCGACCCCGAAGCCATGTCGTCCCGTCGCAAGGCTGAACGCAGGCCCGGCCACGTTCAGCATCACGGCGCCTTGTTTCGCATCGCCACGCAGCG
Organism: uncultured Flavobacteriales bacterium; assembly: GCA_937872175.1. Taxonomy (GTDB): domain Bacteria; phylum Bacteroidota; class Bacteroidia; order Flavobacteriales_F; family PHOS-HE28; genus PHOS-HE28. The sequence goes on from CALMPI010000037.1 coordinate 26,457, forward strand.
ACTCGCGAAGGATGATCTCCGCCGGGGCCTCACCGCGGACGCCATTGCGCACCTCGCGGAGCAGGCTGTGATCCTCGCCGTTCAGCGCCACAAGGTCGTTCCAGGCGAAGAGGTCAGCGCCGGCGACCCGGATGCTCGCATAGGGCCATTGTCCGGCGCTGCGCGTCGGGTCGAGCGTGAGCGCATCGGGACCCGACCAGTTGCCATGCACCAGGCCGACTTGTTCCTGGGCCCGCACCGTGAACGGCACGATCAGCAACAAACCTGCGATGGCGCGGAGCGAACAATGCATGGTGCGAAAAGACCACGTGAACGAACTGTGGACCAGTGCGGTCGAGCGGATGGCGGCGTTCGGTGAGCCGCCGGCCCTCATACGGAGATGCCGTGGTCAGGTTCCCGGATCGGGGCCACGCTCCACGGACACCAGCTGTACGCTGTACAGCACGGGCTCATGAGGACCCACCACCAGCGGCACGCCCTTCCCGCCGAAGGCCATGGACGAGGGCAGGACGAAACGACCGTGCTGACCGGGCCGAAGCAGGCTCACCGCCACTTCGATGCCGGGCAGGACCTGATCGGGATCTCCGAAGCGGAACGTGAACGGTTGTCCATGGCGGTCGCTCTCATCGAAGGGCTCACCGCCGACGAGCCGTGTGCCCACATAGCTGATGGACACGCGGTCGCCGGCACGGACCCTTGCGGTGTCCCCGGCCTCTGGTCCAAGGGTGTAGTACAGGTCGCTCGTGCCCCACCGCGTCCATGCCTCCGAGGACGCGGAGAGGAACGCGGCCAGTTCACGGCGCTCGGCGCCTTCGGGGTCCAGCGCCCGCCTGGCCTCGGCCCGTGCGCGCTGCATCGATGGTGTCAAGGCCTCCATCACCGCGAGCTCGACCTGTACCATGACCGTATCGGGCGGGTTCATCCGACCAGCAGGCGACAACACCTTCCAGGGAAGTCCTTCGGCCGGAAGGATGATGCTGCAACTGTCGCCGGGGTGCACGCGATCAAGCGCGGGCACCCAGGCCCCCTGCCGCAGATCGAGGACCGCATACCAGCGCTGGGTGCTGAACAGGGACCCTGGATCGCCACCGACCTCCGACGCACGGAGACGCAGCAGCACCGAGTCATCCGCGGACAGGGCGGTGTCGGAGCCGCCGAGGCCGAGCAGGCGGAAGTACACGCCGGGCGCCACCTCCTTGTAGCCCGTGTACGGCGCTCGATCGCATGCGGCCAGCACCACGGCCAGGGCCCCGACGATGAACACGGACCTCATCGGTCACGTGGTTCGGACAGGGAGATCACGCCGATGTGGTACACGACGGAACTGCGCGGTGGAACCTTGTCCATATCGCCGACGAGTCCGTGCGCCCGATAGCTTGGGATGAGGACCACCGCACTGTCACCCGGGGACAGGTGCTGGACGGCCTCGTGCAATCCGCTCTCCACGTGATCCAACTCCACCTGAAAGGACTCCGGCCGGCCGGGTTCAGAGGCGCTGCAGGTCGTGCCATTGAGCAGTTCCATGCGATAGTTCATCGCCACCCACTGACCGGGCCGTGCCGTATCGCCGGGCATGTCGCGCAGCAGCTGGTGATGGACACCGGTGCCCGACACGCGCGTGCGGAGGCCGTGGCGCGTTGCGTAATTGACCAGGTCACGCGCCTCGATGCGGTTGGCCTCCTGGTTCTCCTTCACATAGGCCGGCGCCTTGCGTTGATCGCCGCCGCCGGTGCGCGCAGGAGGCGCATCTCCTCCGGTACAGGAAGTGAACAGGAGCAGGGCGGCCGCGAGCAGGCGGGTCATGCCGGGTGGGCCTGGATATGGGCGGGCAGCAGTTCCATGAAGCGCTGCACGCATGGATCAATGGGGCCTTCGCAATGCCCCCCGGCGGCGTTGACGTGCCCGCCCCCGTGGAAGTGCTCGGCGAGCAGGCCGTCCACGGGGAGCGTCCCCTTTGACCGGAGACTGATCTTGATCCGGTCGGGGCGCTCCAGGAAGAAGGCCGAGAGGCGGATGCCACGCATGCTGAGGCCCAGGTTGACGAAGCCTTCGGTATCCCCCGGCTTGAACCCGAAACGCTTGAGGTCCTCACCGCGCAGCACCAGCACCACGACGCCCAGGTCCTGGAGCACCGTCATGCGCTCGGCGAGCATGAAGCCCATCAGGCGCATGCGTTGCTCGGTATGGTCGTCCATCACGGCCCCGTGGATGCGGTCGGGCACTGCACCGCGCTCCATGAGCAGGGCTGCCATCCTCAACGTGTGCGGGCTGGTGCTCGAGAACCGGAACGATCCGCTGTCGGTCATGATGCCGGTGTAGAGGCAGGTGGCGGCGTCCGGATCGATGAGGTGTTCCTGGCCCAGGGCCACCAGCAGGTCCACCACCATCTGGCTGGTGGCGCAGGACGCCGTGTCGCTGAAGGCCACCACGGCATCGATGTCGGGCCGCTGATGGTGGTCGATCAGTACACGCTGGCGGGCGGTGCGGACGGCATCCTCGAGCATGCCGGCCCGATCGGGCCGGTTGAAGTCGAGGCAGAACAGGATCTCGGCCTCGGCGATGGTGGCACGACAGCGGTCCGCCGCGGTGTCCGCGGCGATACAATCGCCCGCACCCGGCATCCAGCGGAGAAAGGGCGGCGGGGCGTTGGGCAGCACCACTTGCACGATGTGGCCCATGTGCCGCAGGACGTGCGCCAAGCCGAGCGACGAGCCCATGGCGTCCCCGTCGGGATTGTAATGTGTGACGATCGCACAACGCCGCTGGCCTCCAAGCAGGGCCTGGAGCCGCAGCAGACCGGGATGTTCACGGTGCACAAAGGACATGGGCCAAAGGTAGCCCGGCCCTATGGCTCAGAACCCCAGGTTGGGCGTGGGCATGTGCTCGATGAGGATGCCCACGCAGCCGATGTCGAGGCCCTTGGCCCGGCCTTTCTGCTCGGCCGCGCCCGGGGCCATCACCTCCACCATAAGGCGCTTGGTGGTGGCCGCGGAGAACTCGACCTCCTGGGCCAGCTCATGCTCAGTATTGTCCCAGAGGACCCTCCGTTCGTCCTCGAACAGGGTCTTGCGCACCATGCGCTTCACATCCTTGAACTCTCCGGTGGGTTGCCCATTGGCATCGCGCAGCTCCTCCTTCTCCACCACTTCCACGTCCTGTTCGCGTGGTACGCGCACCTTCTCCACGAGGCGGGCCACCACATGGTCGCCGATGATCTTCTCATCGTAGCAGAAGGTGATGCGGTAATCCTGCCCGCCATAGACGATGATATTGAGCTCAGTGGGTCTTCCCACCTGAACACTGGCGCTCTTGCTCTGGCCGTTGAGCGAGAACCGGGTATCGGCGGAGCGTTCGCAGTTGAACTTGTGGTAGTCGCCGCAGTTGTACTGGGCGTTCACGATGGTCGCGGCCATCAGGACGACAGCGGTCGACAGGTTCTTCAGGGTCGGCATGACCATCACGCGTTGGGTTGAACAGGGACCTCACCTTCGGGGCTGACGAGCTCGGCTCGCAGGGCCTCCACGGCGATCTGGAGCTCGGCAAAGCGCTCGGCCGTGAGCTGCACGTTGAGGTCGTCGCCCAGCACCATGCGGCCGGAGCTGGATGCGCCCGTGCGCGTGGTGCGCTGCACCTGGACACGGTCGTAGATGTCGCGAAGGGCGATCATCCGTTCGCGGATCGGCGCCACGTTGGGGTCGGTGCCATGGGCGTCCATCATCTCGATCAGATGTTCAAGGCTGAACTTCTGCTCGGCCACGCGCTTCACGAGGGGATCGGCGGGGTCGAAGGCCGTGACCTGTTTCATCACCAAATGGAGGCTCTCCACCCACCCACCGGCCAGCACCAGGGCCAGCGTGGGGCCCATCTCCTCCTCCTGGAGCTTCTCATAGGCCTTGTAGTAGGCCTCGTTGCTGATGATCTCCAGGCTGTCGCCCTTGCTGAGGTTGCGTTCCAGGCGCACGAAGTCCTGCTCGCTGAACGCGGCGCTCAGGCCGAGCTGCTCACCCAGCTTCTTCACGGTGAGGTAATAGCGGACCACCTCCACGTTGAGGTCGAAATAGCTGGCATAGATGAGGTCGGTGCAATACACGCCGAAGTTGAACGCCCGGCCACCGAGGGTCGCGTACCGGTCCGCGCTGGTGGTGGGGTTCATCATGCGCTTCTGCCCTTCGCCGGCCATCTGCCGCACGATGGCGAAGAGCTCGTTGGGGGTCGGCATCTGGTAGAGGGAGGCCGGGGCGGTCGCCGCGGAGGCGCTCTCGCCGATGACGAGCTTCTCCGGGCCGGAGCTGTGCTCATCGCCGGACCCACCACAGGCGCACAAGGCCGCGGCGAGCAGGGAAACGGGGATCGTTCGTCTGAACATGGATCGAAGGGATGGGGCGCCGGTGGGGCCCGGAGCGACGGCCGTGTTACGTCCCACGAAGGAAGGATGTTCCCGATGGGCCGGAGTTGGGACGGACCGCCTATTTTTGCGCCGCTTTTTCAACACCCCCCATGTCAGGCAACCGCACGTTCACGATGATCAAGCCCGAGGCCGTGGCCGCCGGGCACTCCGGGAAGATCATCGACATGATCATCGCCAACGGCTTTCGGATCGTGGCGCTCAAGTACACACGCCTTTCCACCGCCGAGGCCGGCACCTTCTATGAGGTGCACAAGGAACGCCCGTTCTACGGTGAACTGGTGGACTACATGGCCAGCGGCCCGATCATGGCGGCGATCCTTGAGAAGGACAATGCGGTGGAGGACTTCCGCAGGCTGATCGGGGCCACGGACCCGGCGCAGGCCGAGGAAGGCACCATCCGCAAGCGCTTCGCGGAGAGCAAGGCGAAGAACGCGGTGCATGGCAGCGACAGCGATGCGAACGCGCTGATCGAGGGGCACTTCTTCTTCAGCAGCCGCGAGCAGTACTGAGCGTCGCTCAACCGATCGTCACCGAACGGACGACCACACGTCCGCTCCGTTCGTTGAGCAGTTCGGCGAGCCGGTCCTTCATGTAACCGAGCTCCTGGCGCAGGGGGGCGTTGTCCACACGCACGTGAAGATGCCCGCGGCGCAGGGTGACGGCCGTGGTGTGCCGGGCGATGGGCCCTCCGGCCACCTCGTCCCACCAGCTGGCGATGTCGAGCTCATCGAGCTTCTCGCGCAGCCCGTAGGCATCGATCATGTCCCCGAGGGCGTCACCGAGCCTCCGCTCGTTCGACGGCCTCCATCCGGATGGCTTGCGCATGGTCGAGGTGGAAGAACCGCACGTCGTGCGGGAGACCGTCGAGCGCCTGATGCAGGCGCCCGGCGTCCGTGTCGGTGATGAGGACCTGGCCGAAACGACCACCCCCCAGAAGGCGCAGCAGGTGACGCATGCGCTGGGGGTCGATCTTGTCGAAGATGTCATCCAGCATCAGCACCGGTCTGCGGCCGGTGCGCGCGGCGGTGAGGTCGAACTGGGCCAGTTTGAGGGCGATCAGGAAGGTCTTCTGCTGGCCTTGGGAGCCGAACCGCCTGAGCGGCTGTCCATCGAGCAGGAAGTGCAGGTCATCCTTGTGCACGCCCGCCGTGGTGTACTGGGCGCTGCGGTCGCGGTCCCAGTGGCTGCGCAGCAGCGCGTCCATCGGTTGTTCGTCCAGCGCGGATCGATACTCGAGCCCGACGGTCTCCGGGCCCGAGCTGATGCCTTGGTAGTGTTCGAGCACCAGGGGGGTGAGCTCGGCGAGGAAGGCACGGCGGCCGCGGTGCACGGTGGTGGCGTGCATGACCAGTTGCTCATCCCAAGGCTCCAAGGCGGAGAGGGAACCTCCGCCCTGCTCGGCGAAGCGCTTCAGCAGCACGTTCCGTTGCCTGAGGGCCCGGTTGTATCGCATCAGGGCGTCGAGGTAGCTGCGGTCGAACTGGGCGATGAGGCCGTCCACGAAGCGGCGTCGCACCTCGCTGCCCTCGAGGATGAGCTGCCCGTCGTAGGGGGTGATCATCACCGCGGGCCAGCGGCCGATGTGGTCGCTGAGGCGTTCATACTCCTTGCGGTCGCGCTGGAACACCTTTTTATGCTCGCGGCGCACGCTGCAGGCCAGCTCCACGTCGCCTTCGGGCTCCTCCAGCACCCCCTTCAGCAGGAATTGCTCCTCGCCATGGCGCACGGCGTGCTGGTCGGTGGCGTCGAAATAGCTCTTGCAAAGCGCCAGGTAGTGCACCGCATCGAGCAGGTTGGTCTTGCCGGTGCCATTGGGCCCCACGAAGCAATTGATCTCCGGGCCGAGCTGCAGCTCCGCCTGGGCATGGTTGCGGAACTGGAACACGGCCAGCCGGCGGAAACGGACCTTCATGCGAAGGTCCAAAGATAGGCGGGGGCCCTGGGGCCCGGGCACCTGGCGCGGCCTGTGGTCCACATCGATCGGGAACCTTATCTTCGCGCCGCTTTTTGCCCGACCCATCATGTCCACCAAGACCACGAGACCGGAGCAGGAACAGGCCGACATCGACCTGGGCCAGGCGTACTCCCGAGCTGAGCTTTTTCTGGAGAAGAACAAGGCGGCCGTCACCTACGGGGTGGTGGGCCTGCTGGTGGTGGTGGGCGGCCTGCTGGGATACCGCAAGCTGTACGCCGAGCCGCGTGCCAAGGAGGCCAATGACCTGATCTGGAAGGCGCAGTACTACTTCGAGATCGACTCGCTGGACAAGGCCATCAACGGGGACGGCAACTACTTCGGGTTCCAGTACATCGCGGACGAGTACGGCAACACCCCGGCGGGCGACCTGGCGCGGTTCTACCTGGGAACCTGCTACCTCCAGAAGGGCGAGTACGAGACCGCGGTGTCCTACTATGAGGAGGCCGATGTGGAGGATGTGGTCCTGAAGGCGATGGCGGCCGGTGGCATCGGAGATGCCTACGTGGAGCTGGGCCGGGATCAGGACGCGATGAAGCAGTTCGAGAAGGCGGCGTCCATCACCACCAACGACTTCACCACGCCGATGTACCTGATGAAGGCGGGGATCCTGTATCAGCAGGCCGGCGACTGGAAGAAGGCCTCCAAGGTGTTCCGCCGGGTGGCGAACGACTTCCCCACCAGCCCGGATGCGAACACGGCCAGGAAGTACGCGGCCCGCGCCGAGGCGATGGCCGGCTGAGCATGGCCACCGCGCAGCATCACCTGAGCACCTACGACCCTTCCGGCGTCCCCACGGGCGCCGGTCGTCGTTTCGTGCTGGTGGTGAGCGAGTGGAACCGCGAGATCACCGACGCGCTCCGGCAGGGGGCCCGCCAGACCCTGATGGTTCACGGGTCGGACCCGGCAGAGGTGATCGAGCATTGGGTGCCCGGCAGCTACGAGCTGGCGCTGGCCGCGCAGCTGGCGATCGAGGCGCATACGCCCGATGCGGTGATCGCCATCGGCAGCATCGTGCGGGGCGAGACGCCCCATTTCGAGTACGTGTGCCAGGCCACCGCACAGGGCATCATGGACGTGAACCTGCGAACGGGGATCCCGGTGATCTTCTGTGTGCTGACGGACAACGACATGCAGCAGGCGCGCGACCGCAGCGGTGGCCGCCACGGCAACAAGGGGGTGGACGCTGCGGTGGCCGCCCTGAAGATGGCGGCGCTGCGCAGCACCCTTCAGATCGGCTGAGGGGCGTTCCGGAAGCGCGCTACCACACCACCAGCGGACGCACCACCCGTGCGGACGGACCGGACAGCACCACGGCATACCGGCCGGGCGCGACCCCGGTCAGTTCCAACCGTTGCGGCCTTCCGTCCACCAGCGCACGGAACTGGTCCACCACGCTCCGACCCGCCGCGTCGAGGAGTTGCACCCGCGTGGCGCCCGACCACATCCCAGCGGGCCTCAGCCACACCGCGTTGTGCGCCGGATTGGGGAAGACGTCGAAGGTGCCCGAGGCACGCTCGTTCACGCCGGTGAAGAGCACGGCCGAGAGGTTGATGTTGTCCACGTAGAGGTTGTTGCCCCAATGACCGCGGTCCTGGAAGGCCACGATCAGCTCGGGCTGCCCGTCGTATGCGGCAAGGCTCACGCTGTCCCTGCGCCACTGGGTGGCGGTGGGCACGAAGGGGTCCTGCAGGGAGGGCGCGGTGGCCAGGGCATCCCCACCCTCCAGGTAGAGCAGGTCCCAGGTAAGGCCGCAATCGGTGCTGGCCAGCACCCCGAGGGTGTCGCTGTACTGACCGCCATAGCGCGAGTAGGCCACATCGAAGGCCACGTAGGTGCCCTGCGCACCGGAGAGGTCGAGCTTGCCGGTCCACACCTCTTCACGCGCACCGCCCAGGTCCACATCATAGTTGTTGAACCACATGCTGCGGGTGCTGGTCCCGAAGCCGCCGGCCTCATCGGTGATGGCCCAGGCGGAGGTGGTGCCGGCGTCCGAGCGGAAGGTCCAGTCCGCACGAAAGGCCCCCGACTCGAAGCCCTCAACGACCGGTGCGGTGGTGCCGCCGACGCTGCCCACCACCGCCGTGCGGACGCGGGTGTCGCTCACGCCGTTCTCGGTCACGGTGAGCGTGACGTCGTAGGTCCCGGGCGCGGCGTAAACGACCACGGGATACTTGTCCGTGCTGGTGGTGGGTGTGGCGCCGGGGAAGCTCCATGCGTAGGTGGCGCCCAGACCCGCCACGCTGTGATCGACGAAGCGCACACTGTCGCCCGGGCAGTAGAAGGTGCCGTAGGCGGCGGCGAAGTCGGCGATCAGGGCGCTGGGCTCGAAGAGGGGGCGCTCCCATACGGCCAGGTTCCAGGTGGCCAGGCGCACCACACCGCCCTTGTAGAACGGGACGATGCGCAGCGGCTCGGTGCTCACCGGCAGCCCATCGCTCCACGGCACCCAATCGGGCATGCTGTTGTTGCGGTAGTACACGCTGCCGTTCAGCATGGCCAGGTACACGCCGCCATCGGTGCCGAACTGGGCGGCCATGCCCCAGATGCGGCGACCGTCCAGGGTGGAGGTGGTGAGGTTCGTCCAGGTGGCCCCACCGTCGGTGCTTCGGTACACCTTGTTGCCGTTGGCCCCGTTGGTGAACCCGATCCAGAGGGTGCCGGCATCATCGCCGCTGAGGGTGAAGTAGAGCTCGCGCTGGTTCTGGGGAAGGGTGAGCTGGGTCCAGGTGTCCCCTCCGTCCGCGCTGCGCCACAGGCGGCTGCTGTTCCCGAGCTCCTGATGCACCACGAAGACCTGGGGGTCGGCATAGCTCTGCTCGATCCACAGCACCTGGTTGCCGGTGCTGGGGCCGAAGGCATGCACCTCGGTCCAACTGCCACCGGCGTTGTCGCTGCGGTAGAGCTTGTTCTCCCGGCCCATCCAGGCGACATTGAAATAGCGGTGGTCGAAGAGGATCCGCGAGCTGTTGTTCACGAAGTAGCTCTCATTGGGCCAGAGCGACACCCCGAAGGACTGAGGCGTTCCGGCCAGGGTCGTGGGCAGCACCCTTCCACCGATGTCGCTGTGGTACACCTTGCGTTCGTTGCTGTAGTTGGCATAGCCCGTGGCCGACTCGGCACCGCCGATCGCCAGGAACTCCCCTTCGGGATAGCCCTCATAATGGCCCATGTTGCCATTGTGGTAGCGTCCGCCCACGAGCACGTCATCGTTCCAACCCTGATCGAAGCCCCAGAGGTTGCCGGCGCGGATGCCGCGACACAGGCTCTGGTGCGTTTCCATCAGGTCGGTGCTGTGGTGGATCCCACCATCATTGCTCAGCCAGACCTCCTCGCTCGCAGGCCCGGTGCGGTAGATGCGGATCTCCTGCATGTCCACATGCACATCGGGCACGTAGCCCACGTAGCCGGCCTTGGCGAAGTAGGTGACCCCGCCATCGTCGCTCTGCCAAAGGCTGAGCCCGCCGATCAGCACCCGGTCCGCGTCCAGGTGGCTCGCGACAAGGGTGGTGTTGTAGTGGATCTGCGTGTAGTCGCCGCCATCGCCCGTGAAGTTCATCAGGTTGGGATGCTGCGCGGTGTACGGGGCACCCACAAGGCCGTGGGGGTGGCTCCAGGTGGTGCCGCCATCGTCGCTGCGCCACAGGCCGACGAAGCCGTTGGTGACGATGGTGGCGCCGGGTTCCTGGTAGCCCACGAGCAGGGCGTAGACGCGTTCGGGGTCGGCCTCGGACACGGCCAGCTTGCCTCCCTCGATGGCGTAGAGCCCCTCCTCTCCGACCGGCGGCGAGAACCAGCCCTGGTCGAAAAGGGTCCAGGTGGCGCCGTGATCGGTGCTGCGTTGGAAGCGGACCATGTTGAGGGCCGGCTCGAAATGCAGCGTGTACCAGATGGACGGATCGAACGGCTTGTGCAGGATCGTCATGCACTCGTTGGGCAGCACCTCGCTCCAGGTATCGCCGCCGTCGGTGCTGCGGTACAGGCCGAGGTTGCAGGCGGCGAGCACGGTCTGCGGGTCGCTCGGGTCGAAGGCGATCTCCCAGGCGCTGATGTTGAGCGCGGTGAAGGCAGGCTGACCGATCACCGCCCAGGTGGCTCCACCATCCGTGCTGCGCCACAGCTCATCGGCCGCGCTCATCAGCACGATGTCCGGGTCCGTGGGATGGATGCGCACGGCGCTCACCGCACCGACCAACAGGTCCTGGGTCACATGCTCCCAGTTCACACCCTGGTCGACGGTCTTGTACAGGCCGCCGGATTCGGTGCCGCAGAAGAGGATGTCGGGGTCGGTGAAGCTGCGGTCGTGACAGTACACATTGGCCTGTTCGCTCAGCGGGGTCAGGCTCCCATCGGCCTTGAAGTGGATGTCCGGCCCCACGAAGGTCCAGCCGGCCCCTCCCCCTTTGGCACCGCCTTGTTCCGCCCTGATCTGCGCGGTGCGCTCGTGGCGCTCCTCCGGTGAGGGATGCTCCACGCGCCCTGTGGCATCCAGGTGTGCCTGGGCGGCGCTCACCCAGCGCTTGAAGAACTGGGTATGCACGGTCTTCTCGAAGGGATGCGTGGCGAACCAGTCCTGATAGGCGGCCACCACGGCGCGCATATCCGCATCGGACGCGTACATCAGCCGGGCCCAGTTCGGAAGGTCCGGATCATGGGTACGCAACGGTTTCAGGTGGCTTTGTGCCACGAGGGAGCCGGCCAGCAGGACGAGGATCAGTGGCAGGCCGCAGGCAAGGAAAGAGCGCATGGCCGAAGATCGGGTCGCCGCCCGATCCCGGCAAGGGCTTCAGCAGGCCTTGAGGGTGTTCAGCAGCAGGCTGGTGATGGTCATGGGCCCCACTCCGCCGGGCACGGGTGCGATCCACGAACAGCGCGGGGCCACCGCGTCGAAGTGGACATCGCCCACCAGTCGGAAGCCGCTCTTCCGGGAGCCATCGGGGATGCGGTGGATGCCGACGTCCACCACGATGGCGCCGTCCTTCACCATGTCAGCGGTGACGAACTCGGGCTTGCCGATGGCCACGATGAGGATGTCGGCCTGGCGGGTGATGGATGGCAGGTCGGTGGTGCGGCTGTGGGCCAGGGTGACGGTGCAGTTGCCCGGGTAGGCGTTGCGGCTCATGAGGATGCTCATGGGGGTGCCCACGATGTGGCTGCGGCCGATCACCACGCAATGCCGCCCTGCGGTCTCGATGTGGTAGTGGCGCAGCAGCTCCACGATGCCGCTCGGGGTGGCCGGCAGGAAGCCGGGCTGGCTCAGCACCATGCGGCCAAGGTTCTCCGGGTGAAAGCCGTCGACATCCTTCCTGGGATCGACCGCCAGGGTCACCTTGTCGGCGTCGATATGCGCGGGAAGCGGCAGCTGCACGATGAAGCCGTCGAGCTCCTTGTCCTTGTTGAGCTGCTTCACGCGGTGCAACAGGTCCTCCTCGGTGATGGTCTCGGGCAGGACGATCAGCGTGCTGCGGAAGCCCACCTCCTCACAGGCCTTCACCTTGCTTTCCACGTAGGTGCGGCTCGCGCCATCGTTACCCACCAGCACAGCGGCCAGATGGGGCGGACGCCCACGCCGGGCCTTCACGGCGGCGGCTTCTTGCGCGATCCGCGCACGCAGGGCCTCGCTGCAGCGCCTGCCATCCAGCAGCTGATGGGCCACCACCTCCGACATGCCACAAGGGTACGAGATCCCGGTTGTTCGCCGGAACGGCCCCGGAGGGATGGTCCGGTGCTACCGTAGAAGCCGGAGCTGAAGGGGCGACACGGCACCTGTTCGGTGCACCCGTAGCACGTAGGCGCCAGGAGCCAGGGCCGTGGCGTCGAAGCGCCAGCGGTCCGTGCCGTGGGGCACCATGGGGACGGGAATGACGCGACCACTTCCGTCCACCAGATCAAGGCTCAGCACGGGGGCCGTGCCCGGGCCCAGCACCAGGTCCACCGGACCGTCCGCCGGGTTGGGCACCAGCACAGCGGCGGCGCTGTGGCTCAGGTCCACGGCCACCACCTCGCTCAGGGTCGACGTCCCGTCCAGGTCGCTCTGGCGCAGGCGGTAGTACACGAGCGTGGGCGGGGCTTCGGCGTCGAGCGCCTCGTAGTTCAAGGTCGTCTGTGCGTCAGCCGCACCGGCCACCTGCGCCACGGCGGTCCACTGCTCCAGGTCCTCGCTGCGTTCCACGGTGAAGCCCGCGTTGTCCTGCTCGCTGGCCGTGGCCCAGGTCAGCCTCACACGGGAGGGGCCGATGGCCTCCGCGGTGAAATGCAGCAGCTCCACCGGCAGCGGTGTGCTGAGGATGTTCGTCGTCCCCAGCGTGAACCGCCGGTTGTTCTGCAACGCGCTCACTCCGGCGAAGCGGTACATCCCGCCCCCATCGTCGATCGCACCGCTGATGGGCGTCTCATCGGCGAAGAGGCCGTCGTTATCGGTGTCGACCAGCAGGCGCAGTTCCGAGGTCGTCACGGCACCGAGACCGTTCAGGTCGAAGCTCATGTCCACGTTGCCCACGTTCACAGCGCTGCCGCTCGCATTCACCTCGCTCACGCGCCACACGCGCTGCCAGCGGCCCTGCACGCCGGTGGGCAGGTCGCCCACCCCCCAGGTGCCGAGCGCACCGCCGTCATGGCCCCACAGCATGAACTCATTGTCCTGGAGACCTGAATGGGCCGCCTTGTCGATGAGCACGATACCACTCCCGCGCGCGGCGGTATGCAGATCGCCGCTGTTGGTGCGGCCGATGCCGGCCACGTCATGGTCGTGGTCCCCCGCCCCCGGGGCGTCCTGGGTGTAGATGTCGCCAGTGCCGAGCGAGTGCCCGTACTTGGCCGCCAGGTAGTTGAACACGATCGTCCGTTGGGTGCTGTTCAGCACGGTGTTGTAGAGGATCACTTCGGCGATGTGCCCATTGAATCGGGTGGTGTTCGAGCCGGTCCCGGTATGGCCGTACAACACGCCGACGTGGAGATCGCTGGAATAGTTGGGGATGCTGGTGCTGGTCTCCTGGCGGTTCCCATTGGGCGTATTGGCCGCATGGAACGTCAGGTCGTTGGCGTTGGAGGGGGCCGCGCCGTGGTAGGCGAAGCCATCCACATAGGGTGTGCCCGTGGCACGGTCGGTGGTACCGGTGAGCCGTTCGCCCGTGCCGTCAATGTCCAGGTGCGGGCGCAGGTTGCCGCCGCTGTCCCAGAAGAACCAACCGTAGGCGTTCTGGCTGCCCGGTGAGTTCCGCTTGCTGAGGATACCGCGCGGTGCACTGAGGGCCGTTCCGGTGTTCAATCGGTAGACGGCGAAGGCGGAGAGACCGCTCATGCCTTCCAGGGTGGCATTGTCCGGAACAGTGAGGCGATCGGCGTTGGCCTGGTCGTTGTCGAACAGCACCGCGGGCATGCCGTTCATCACGTTCGTCTCGAGCAGCGGCTGCAGTGCACCGTTCGTTTGCACGGCATGATTGCCGTTGCCCGACAGGTCGGTCCACTGCTGCACGCCGAAGGTGGGCACCTGCACCCCGCTGTCCGCACGGAGCCAGAGGATGTTCGTGGCGCTGCTTCCCACGCCGCCAGGGCCGGTCTGCGCCGGGAGCATCGGTGCGGTCAACAACAGGGGTAGGACAAGAGCGCGCATGGAGCGATGCCGTGGGTCGGTGGGACGAGGTGGTTCAGCGGATCAGGCGGAGCTGGAGTGGCGCCCCGTCGCCGGCCCGGTGCACCCGTAGCACGTAGGCACCAGGAGCCAGGGCCGTGGCGTCGAAGCGCCAGCGGTCCGTGCCATGGGGCACCATGGGGACGGGAATGACGCGACCGCTTCCGTCCACCAGATCGAGGCTCAGCACGGGGGCCATGCCAGGGCCCAGCACCAGGTCCACCGGACCGTCCGCCGGGTTGGGCACCAGCACAGCGGCGGCGCTGTGGCTCAGGTCCACGGCCACCACCTCGCTCAGGGTCGACGTCCCGTCCAGGTCGCTCTGGCGCAGGCGGTAGTACACGAGCGTGGGCGGGGCTTCGGCGTCGAGCGCCTCGTAGTTCAAGGTCGTCTGTGCGTCAGCCGCACCGGCCACCTGCGCCACGGCGGTCCACTGCTCCAGGTCCTCGCTGCGTTCCACGGTGAAGCCCGCGTTGTCCTGCTCGCTGGCCGTGGCCCAGGTCAGCCTCACACGGGAGGGACCGATGGCCTCCGCGGTGAAGTGCAGCAGCTCCACCGGCAGTGGTGTGCCGGAGAGGTTGGTGGTGCCCAGGGTGAACCGCCGTCCGTTCTGCAGGGCGCTCACGTTGCTGAACCGATACACACCACCCCCCACGTTCGATGCGCCACTTATGGGGGTCTCGTCATTGAAGAGCGCATCGCCGTCAGTATCGACGAGGAGCACCAGGTCGGCCGCGGTCACCGGGCCGAGCGCGCCGAGGTCGAAGCTCATGTCCACATTGCCCACGTTCACGGCGCTGCCGCTCGCATTCACCTCGCTCACGCGCCACACACGCTGCCAGCGACCCTGCACGCCGGTGGGCAGGTCGCCCACCCCCCAGGTGCCGAGGGCACCGCCATCATGGCCCCACAGCATGAACTCGTTGTCCTGAAGACCGGAATGGGCCGCCTTGTCGATGAGCACGATGCCGCTTCCCTGCGCGGCGGCATGCAGATCGCCGCTATTGGTGCGGCCGATCCCGGCCACATCATGATCAAAGTTGCCGGCACCCGGGTTGTCCTGGGTGTAGAGGTCGCCGGTGCCTAGTGTGAGCCCGTACTTGGCGGCCAGGTAGTTGGCCACCACGAGCCGTTGGGTGGCGTTCAGGGCGGTGTTGAAGAGGATCACCTCGGCGATATCGCCGTTCCATCCTTCGCTACCAGCCTGCATGCCCACGCATAGGTCCGTCCAGGAGCGCAGGGTCCCGTTCGTGGTCACTGAGCCGGCAGCGTTGTTGTTGATGTACTGCTGGATCAGGCTGGCGCCGTAGTTGGTGTTGAGGATGTAAAAGGTGCCGGTACTGGTGTTGGTGGTCTGGGGGACCTCCAGCAGGGTCCCGTCCGAACGGATGCCGCGCCCCCAGGGGCGCGTGTTGGAGGAACTCACCCACATGCCCAGGTTCTTCAGCCCTGCAGTGGCCGAGAGCGCGTCGCCGGTCGCGGCACCCTGCAACAGCCCGGGGTTGGGGGAAGGCAGGGAGGTGTAGCGGGCCACCACCCAGGCGGAGGCCTGGTTCCCCGAGGTGAGGCCGGCGGAAACGAGCCGGTCGTTGTTGGCAGCGGTGTATCGAACCACAGGCCTGCCGTTCAGCACGGCGGTGGCGAGGTTGGGCCGGTTGGCCACATTGACCTCTCCGGCATGCCTGCCGTTGCCGGAACGGTCGTTCCATTGGCGCACGTTATCGCCGTTCCCGGCCAGGGTCGTCCCGGCATTGCTGTACACCCCTTGGTCGGCGCTCAACCAGATCGCAGTGGTGGCGCTGCCGCCCACACCGCCCGGGCCGGTCTGGGCGGCGATCGATGAGGACATGAGGAACAACAGCGGGGTAAGGGCGCGCACGGTCGGATGCATTGGAACGATGGTGTGGTGCGGTCAGCGGAGCAGGCGCAGCTGTCGGGTGGGTCCATCGCCGGCTTGGTGCACGCGCAGCACGTAGGCCCCGGGGGCCAGCGCGGTGGCGTCGAACCGCCAGCGGTCCGCGCCGTTCGGCGTCACCGGTAGCTGCAGCACACGGCCGCTCCCGTCCACCAGGTCCAGCCCCAGCACGGGCGCACTGCCCGGGCCCAGCACCAGGTCCACAGGGCCGTTCGCTGGGTTCGGCATCAGGACGATATCCTGCTGACCGCGCAGGTCCACGGGCACCACCGCGCTCAGCGTGCTGCTGCCGTCCATATCGGTCTGCCGCAGGCGGTAGTACAGTTGGGTCGGCGGCGCCTCGTCGTCATGCGCCTCGTAGGTCAATGTCGTCTGTGCATCCCCTGCACCGGCCATCTGCGCCACGGCGGTCCACTGCTCCAGGTCCTCGCTGCGTTCCACGGTGAAGCCCGCGTTGTCCTGCTCGCTGGCCGTGGCCCAGGTCAGCCTCACACGGGAGGGGCCGATGGCCTCCGCGGTGAAATGCAGCAGCTCCACCGGCAGCGGTGTGCTGAGGATGTTCGTCGTCCCCAGCGTGAACCGCCGGTTGTTCTGCAATGCGCTCACTCCGGCGAAGCGGTACATCCCGCCCCCATCGTCGATCGCTCCGCTGATGGGCGTCTCATCGGCGAAGAGGCCGTCGTTATCGGTGTCGACCAGGAGGCGCAGTTCCGAGGTGGTCACAGGACCGAGACCGTTCAGGTCGAAGCTCATGTCCACGTTGCCCACGTTCACGGCGCCGCCGCTCGCATTCACTTCGCTCACGCGCCACACGCGCTGCCAGCGGCCCTGCACGCCCGTGGGCAGATCGGTCACGCCCCAGGTGCCCAAAGCGCCGCCCTCGTGTCCCCAAAGGAGGAATTCGTTGTCCTGCAATCCGCCATACCCCGCCTTGCTGATGAGCACGATGCCACTTCCGCGACCGGCTGTCTGCAGATCGCCGCTGCTGGTGCGCCCGATGCCGGCCACGTCATGGTCGTGGTCGCCATTGCCGGCGTCGTCCTCGTTGTAGATATCACCTGTGGCGAGGCTCCTGCCGTACTTGGCGGCCAGGTAGTTGTTCACGAGCAACCGTTGGGTGGCGTTCAAGCGGGCGTTGAAGGCGATCACTTCAGCCATGTCGCCGTTCACGACCCGGCCGGTGGTGCTGCGCTCGTTGCCGATGAAGAGCGGGTGATTGTTCGTCTGCGGCGTCTTGCTCTCATTGTCGGTGTGGATGCTGCCCGCGTTCTTGTACACATCACGCCCGACGGACGTGTTGTAACTGTACTCGATCACATCGAACGCGGTGGTGGTCACCTGGCCGCCGGCCGAGCTGGGGAAGGTGCGGGTGGCATCGGTGTAATAGGTCGGGGTGTGCACATTGCCGTCCAGGTAGCTGAGCATCTCGTAGTTCTCCTGGGAGTCGTTCCCCTTCACCATCCAGGCGTTGTAGTCCTTCAGCAGGTCGGCCGTCACCACGATGAAAAAGTGCCAGGCGGTCAGGTCGATGCTGCTGTGGTCGGCCACCCACAGCTGGTCGTCGCTGCCATCGAAGTCCAGCGAGGGGTAGCCGTTCACCGAACCGGTGACGTAGGCGGGCGTGGCCGTGGGAATGGTGCCGGGCAGGACGGCGTGGTTGGCGTTGCCGCTCTGATCGCTCCACTGGCTCACCGCGCCGCTGCTGTGGGTGACACCGGCATCGGCCCGCAGCCAGAGCACGTTGGTGGCGCTGGAGCCCACCCCACCGGGGCCGGTCTGCGCACCCACGGAAAAAGAGACGAGGAACAGGGGAATGCTGAGCACACGCATGGCTGGTCGTTGGCGCGCTTCGTACGTCCGTTCGACACACGGGGTTACCGCATGGACGAACGCTCCGGGCACTTCGACGAGCGCTCAACACCGCCACCGACGCAGCACCTGATCGCCCGGCACCCTTGCAGAAGGGAAGATCCGACCAGGTCAGGAACACGAACGTCCGGCGCCCATGGCGATCGGGCGACCCTCCAGGTCAGGCCGGACGGACCGCGCTCACCGGAGCACGGGTGATGTGGGCCAGATGATGGGCGCAGTGCCAGGCATAGAGCTCCAGCGCCTCCGCCAGGCCGATCTCGCGCTGCTGCTCGGGATGGATGAAGCTCCGGTCCCACTCCGCATCGAGCATGGCCCGCATCACCACGGCCCAACGGGCATGTGAACCGCGGATGATCGCCAGTGAGGGCTCAAGGGGCATGGTGCGGGCATCCTCCTGATCGGCCCAGAGCGCCTCCATGTACGGCTTGATGGTCGGGCGCTCCTCGGTCAAGGCCAGCTTGAACCGGTGCAGGCTCTGGCCGTGGCTGTCGGCGATGTGGTGCACGAGCTGCCGGACGGTCCATCCGCCCGGACGATAGGGCGTGTCCAGGTCCCCATCGGACCAGCCATCCAGCGCGGCCTCCAGGTCAGCCGGGAACCGTTCGATGCGGGCGATCAGCTCTTTCCTGCGTTCAGATGTGGAGGCCTTGGTGCCGCGCACGAAACGCCCGATGGGGTACTTGAACGGATCAAGGGGATCGGAGGGACCGGACATGGGGCAAAGGTGCGCTACTTCCGCACCACCACATGCTTCAGCAGGAAGTCCTTCGGGGTCATCACCTCCACGGTGGCGAAGGCCCAGTCCCGGCGGTCGTGGGTCACGAGGCACGAGCACCCGGCGTCCAGGGCGGAGAAATACTGAAACCCATCCTCGATGTCTGTGATGCGCGCGTCGGCCATGGTGCGCTCCACGGCCTTGGGCCCCATGGTGGTGATCTTCAGCTTCTCCGCCAGCAACGCGATCTTCTTCCGCGCCAGCTTTTTCCCGTTCTTCTTCCCCGCGAAATAGGCGCCGATCGCCAGGCACAAGGGCGAGGTGTGCACCGCGAATCGCCTGTCATCCGCCAGGCTCAGCACCCGGGCGCAGGCGCTGAAGCGCGGGTACTCATTGCAGAGCACCGTGACCAGCACGTTGGCGTCGAGGAAGATGCGCTTGGGTGGCATGGGCGAAAATATAAACCGCAAAGACGCCAAGTCCGCTAAGAATTGCGCTGCGGAATTTCCTTTTGCGCTCTTTGCGCCTTTGCGGTTATCTCTTTCCTACTTCCTCCTCCGGCTCGCCAGGTAGTCCTTCTTCACATCCCGATCCGCGGCGTTCTTGCGCACGTAGGTCACCTCCCCTTCGGCCACCTGGTGGATCCAATCGCTCACGGGCAGTTCATCCAGGCTGCGGTAGCGGGTGTCCGTCACCTTGCTCAGCATGAACTCGATGAGCCGCGAGAGGCTGATGTTGTTGGCCTCGGCGAAGGCTTTGGCCCGCTCGGCCACGCCCGCATCGAAGCTGAGGGTGAGCTTGGTGTCCATGGCAATAGGTTTGTACGGCAAACATAGCACATCAATACGTACTAACCACTCATTTCACTTCTCCATCACCCAAGCGCCGCCAAGGAGTCGTCCATCCGCAGCGACATTCAAGATGCGCCTCCGCTTCGCCCTCCTCTCGACAAGGCTCCTATTCCCGCATCGGTCCTTGCGCGCGCGACAGTCGTACTCAATCGCCCAAACGCTTCTATCCTGTCCTACGGAATGCTCCGTCCATGAATAATGCCTGAGCGACTGGTCAATATCCGGCTCACTACACACGAAGACCATCTCGATAGGACGCATGTGGATGCGATCAAAGCTCATGAGATAGTACAATGATCCTGTTCCGCTGGCATCCCCGAGCATGATGATCGAGTATAGCACCGAATCCGACAACAGCACCGTGGTATCAACCTGAGCCGTCCTAAGGTCCAACATGAATGCCAATGAATCGAATGCGCCGCATCGTGCGAGATCAGCGCTGTCCAAAGCCAGCTGCTTCCGCAGCTTCTCAGCGATTGGTTGTGCGCCGAGGCCAACAGCCACTGCAGTTAGCGCAATGAACGACAATAGGCGTAGGATCACCTCCTCATCCCCTGCATCGCCTGCATCTGCTGCATCATGGCCTTCATCTTGGTCTTGTCCCCCATCATCTTCATCATCTTCCGCATCTCCTCGAACTGCTTCATCAGCTTGTTCACCTCCTCGATGCCACGGCCGCTGCCCATGGCCAGGCGGGCGCGGCGCGAGCCATTGATGAGGGACGGGTTCTTCCGCTCGGCCGGCGTCATGCTCTGGATGATCGCTTCGATGCCCTTGAAGGCGTCGTCCGGGATGTCGACGTTCTTCAGCGCCTTGCCCACACCGGGGATCATGCCCATGAGGTCCTTCATGTTCCCCATCTTCTTGATCTGCCCGATCTGCTCCAGGAAGTCATCGAAGCCGAACTGGTCCTTCGCGATCTTCTTGTTCAGCTCGCGCGCCGCCTTCTCGTCGAACTGCTCCTGCGCACGCTCCACCAGGCTCACCACGTCGCCCATGCCCAGGATGCGCCCCGCCATGCGGTCCGGGTGGAACTCGTCCAAGGCCTCCATCTTCTCGCCGGTGCCGATGAACTTGATCGGCTTGTCCACCACGCTGCGGATGGAGAGGGCCGCACCACCGCGCGCATCGCCGTCGAGCTTGGTGAGCACCACGCCGTCGATGTTCAGGCGGTCGTTGAAAGCCTTGGCGGTGTTCACTGCGTCCTGACCGGTCATGGCATCCACCACGAAGAGCGTCTCCTGTGGCTGGATGGCCTTCTTCACCCGGGTGATCTCGTCCATCATGGCTTCGTCCACCGCCAGGCGACCGGCGGTGTCCACGATCACGGCGGTGAATCCGTGCTGCTTCGCGTAGGCGATGGCGTTCTGCGCGATGGCCACCGGATCGTTGTTGGCGCGTTCGCTGTACACGGCGATGTCGAGCTGCCTGCCGAGCGTTTCCAGCTGGTCGATGGCGGCGGGGCGGTACACGTCGCAGGCCACCAGCAGCGGGCGCTTGCCCTTCTTGCGGATGTGGTTGGCCAGCTTGCCGCTGAAGGTGGTCTTCCCCGAACCCTGCAGGCCGCTCATGAGCACCACGGTGGGGTTGCCGCCCATGTTGATGCCGGCCGCCAGGCCGCCCATCAGCTCGGCCAGCTCGTCGTGGGTGATCTTGGTGAGCAACTGGCCGGGGCTCACGGTGGTGAGCACGTTCTGCCCCAGCGCCTTGGCCTTCACGCGGTCGGTGAAGTCCTTGGCGGTCTTGTAGTTCACGTCGGCATCGAGCAGCGCCCGGCGGATCTCCTTCACGGTCTCCGCCACGTTGATCTCGCTGATCTGGCCCTGGCCCTTGAGGACCTTGAACGCTCTTTCGAGCTTGTCACTGAGGTTCTCGAACATCCTGCTTATCGCTTGAGGGGCACGAAGTTAGGGAGGGGCGGGGGTTGTCCGCGGAAGCGCCGGCCCACACGTTCCACCGTTCGGAATGCTTGCTTTGACCCCATGGGACGCTCGACAAGGCTCGACAAGGCCCTTCACCCGATCTGGTCGACCGCATGTCTTCTCACCTTGCTTTCTTCCTGCGGTGATCCCGGCAGGTCGGGCGGATGGAGCGAGCGGACAGGTGCGGACAGCCTTATCACCGCCATCGCCGCTCTGGACAGCGCCCTCTTCGCCGCCTTCAACGCCCATGATGCGGACCGCCTGGGCACCTTTTTCACTCCCGACCTGGAGTTCTACCACGACAGGGGCGGCCTCGGAGGCTTTGACAGCACCCTGGCCGGTTTCCGTCGGCTCTTCTCCCAAGCCGCCACGGCCGATATGCAGCGCGAGCTGGTTCCCGGCACACTGGAGGTGTATCGGCTTGGCGAGTTCGGTCTGCTCGAGATCTGCCGGCACCGCTTCTGCCACACGGAGAACGGGACCAGGGAATGCGGCACCTTCAAGAACGTCATGGTGTGGCGGAAGGAGGGCGACAGGTACAAGGTGAGCCGGGTGATCAGTTTCGATCATTGAGGGGGCCAGGGAGCGCCGGCCTACCTTCGGCCATGGCCAGGTTCCTTCCGGCGCTGGACGAGCGGCTCACGGCCTTCATCCGGGCGCAGCGCATCCTCTTCACGGGCACGGCGCCGCTGAACGGCCGGATGAACGTTTCACCCAAGGGCCTCGACACCTTCCGCGTGCTCTCCCCCACCCGCGTGGGCTACCTGGACCTCACGGGTAGCGGCAACGAAACGGCCGCACACCTGCTGGAGAACGGCCGCATCACCTTCCTGTTCTGCGCGTTCGAGGGACCGCCCTTGATCGTACGGCTTTACGGCCAGGGACGAGCGGTGCAGCAGCACCATACCGAATGGCAGGCGCTGCGCCCCCACTTTGGCCTGCCGATGCAGGGTGAACGGCAGCTGATCATCGCGGAGCTGGAGAGCGTGCAGACCTCCTGCGGTTTCGGCATTCCAGAGTTCGCGTTCAGGACGGACCGCTCGCAGCTCACGGACAGGGCCGCACACAAGGGACTGGAAGGCCTGGCCGCCTACCGGCTCGAGAAGAACAGCACGAGCATCGACGGGGCACCGACAGGATGGGAAGGATGATCCGGAGACCGACCGGGGGCCTGCGCACGGCACGGCCGAACCTGCTGGTCGTCGTCATCGGCCTATGGATGTGCTGTGCGAACGATCGAGCCAACGGTCAGGTGCGGCTGGACACCCTCACCTGGACGGACAGCCTGCGCCACCGAGCGATCCCCGTGGCCTTCTACCATGTG
The DNA here is from genome assembly GCA_937872175.1 of uncultured Flavobacteriales bacterium. Classification (GTDB taxonomy): domain Bacteria; phylum Bacteroidota; class Bacteroidia; order Flavobacteriales_F; family PHOS-HE28; genus PHOS-HE28. Next base: position 49,066 of record CALMPI010000037.1, read on the forward strand.
CACGGGGACACCAAGGGCCTGCCGGTGGTGCTCTTCAGCCACGGGTACAACGGGAACCGTCCGGGCGCCTACCTGCGGTACGGCCATCTGGCGACGGCCATGGCCCTCGCGGGCTGGTTCGTGGTGAGCGTGCAGCATGAACTGCCCACGGACGAGCCCCTGCCGTTGACAGGCGTGGCACAAGTTGTGCGACGGCCGAGCTGGGAGCGTGGCGTGGCCGACCTGCTCTTCGTCCGTGACCAGCTGCGGCGCACACGTCCCGAGCTGGACCTGGAACGGCTCACGGTGATGGGCCACAGCCAGGGCGGGGACATCAGCATGCTCTTCGCAGAGCTCCACCCCGATCACGTGGAGCGTGTGCTGTCGTTGGATAACCGACGGATGCCCCTGCCCCGCACGCGCGAGCCACAGGTGTGCAGCATCCGCAGCAGCGACCAGCCTGCGGACGAAGGGGTTCTGCCCAGTACTGAGGAAGCGCGCGACCTGGACATGCGTGTGCGCATGTCCTCCGTGCCACACAACGCCATGGACGATGGTGCGTCCCCGGAGCAGCGCGAGGAGCTCACGGAGCTGATCAAGGAACTGCTGCGCAACGAAGCCTCGGCCCGTTGATCCGTCGACCTTCGGTCAGCGCACCCTTCCTCCCGCAAGTTTTTTCGTGACCAAGGGCGGCCGCTCGTCCCGCAGGAACACCCACTTCGTCTCCGTGCTGTCCGCAGCGGAGAAGCGATAGCCATCCCCGTCGTAGGCCTTGATGCGCTCGGCCTCCAGGATGCGGTGTTGCAGGATATACCGCGCCAGCGCACCGCGCTGGAACTTCACATACACCTGCAGGGACTTGTAGCCGCCCGGCGCCTCGTCCTTGAACTCGGGTGTGATCACACGGGCACCGAGCGTGCCGAGCCGCGCGGCCTTGCTGTACTCGGCGGAGGCCAGGTTCACGACCACACCGGAGCCGGAACGTTCCAGATCGGCCCTCAGGATCTCGGCGATGCGATCACCCCAATAGGCATACAGGTTCCTGGCCTTGCCGACACCGAAGGGTGTGCCCATCATCAGCCGGTAGTCCTGCATGAGGTCCAACGGCCGAAGCAGGCCGTAGAGCCCGCTGAGGATGCGCAGGTGGTGCTGCCCGAAGTCAAGGTCGGCTGCGGAGAGCGACCGTGCATCGAGGCCGCGGTACACCTCGCCGTTGAAGGTGAACACGGCAGGGCGGGCATTCTCCGGCGTGAAGGGCGTCGACCAGCGTTCGAACCGCTGGTGGTTCAGTTCGCCCAACGCGGGGCTCAGGTCCATGAGGTCGGCGAGCTTCTTCGCGCTCAGGGTCCGCAGCTTGTTCACCAACGGCAGGGCGTGCGCCAGCAGCACAGGTTCCGTGGCACCGGTCATGACCGGTGTTTCCCTGGCGAGGTCCTTGGCGGGCGAAAGCAGCACGAGCATGCTGGCCAAAGTACGGCCCATGGCAGCGGTCGGCGAGGTCTCCTTGGCCGCCAGCGGGTCGGTTCCGAGGGTCGGTGTAACCTTTCGGCGGATCCGGCGACTATCTGTTCGGAGCCCCACAGGACCGTGAGCGACGCGAAGCAGACCGCCTTCATGCAGGCCTACAAGGACTGCCACGGTCCGTTTCTTCGGTACTGTTCGGCCATCGCGTACGGGCGCATGGATGTGCAGGACCTGGTCCAGGACGTGTTGTTGTCCGCATACCAGCAGTTCGACCGTATCGAGCGGAAGGACCAGTTGCTGCACTACCTGGTACGGGCCGCACGGAACCGTGCCGCCAGCGCGTGGAAGCTGGGCCGGCGATCGGCCGTCCTGTGCGAACGGCAGGCGGCGCGCCTGCAGCAGCACGGTGCCACACCCGAGCAGCTGGTCGATGTGCAGTTGCTGTACAGGGCTTTGGACCAGCTGCCGGCGCAGCAGCGCGAGGCCCTGGTCCTGTTCGAGGTCTCCGGCCTCAGCATGGCCGAGATCGCGGTGATCCAGAACTGCGCGGAGGGTGCGGTCAAGACCCGCGTGAGCCGGGCCCGCGCCGCTCTGAGGGGCCGGTTGGACGGTCGTCCAAAACTCCCCGTGGCCGCAACCCTGCAATTGCTGATCCTCCTGCTCCCATGAACCCACGCGCCCACGACGGGATCGACCTGCACCTGCTGCGTGACCTTCCCGAGGAACTGAGCCTCGAGCAGGTGGAGCGGTTCATCATAACCCTGCCACCCACCCCACCGCCCGGCTCCGGGTCGGGGGGATCATTCTTCAACCTCAACTCCATCCTCATGAGCACTGCAGGCCTCCTCCTTGTCGGACTGAGCATTCATCTGTTCACCAGTGGCGGTGCGGCATCCCCATCGCCGAGCGCTCCGGCGGACCTGGTCTCCCCCGCCACGGTGTTCGATGCCCCGGCGACCGTGCTGCCCACCGAGGCCAAGCCGCAGCAACAGCCTCGGCCCGCGCCGTCCGTGGCGCTTGCTTCGCCCATCCCGCCCACCGAGGCGGCTCCTGCTCCTGCCCCGGCCCCTGTTCCTCCGCCTGTTCCCGTTCCTGTTCCCGCCCCTGTGCAGAGTCCGATCCCAACGGACCCGGCGGTCGTCATCGCGGAGCCCATCAAGGAAGGAGATGCCCGCCGATACGACCTGAGCGGGTTCACGACGGTGCAGGTGCGCGGCAGCATGGACGTGGTGCTCGAGCAAGGTCCGTACGAAGTGGTGGCCGAGGGCGACGAGGATGTCCTGGACCGGCTGAGCATCCTGATGGAAGGGCAGGTCCTGCGCATCGCCAACGGCGGTAAGTCCAGCCGCAGCGGCACCTGCAATGCGACGGGGGCCCAGGTACGCGTGCGGATGCCGCAGGTGTCGGCACTGGAGGTGTTCGGCTCAGGCGGGATCACGGCCGGAGCCATGACCGCCAATGGGCCGCTGCGCTTGCTGCTTCAGGGCTCGGGAAGCCTCGTGATGGGCTCCGCCCTGGGGGCCGCTTCACTGACGGTGGACCTGGCGGGCTCCGGCGATGTGCTGTGCGGCGCCATGGACGTGAGCGGCACTACCGCGGTGAACCTGAGCGGAAGCGGCGATGTGGTCCTGGAAGGCCGCACGGCACGTCTGACGATCGACCTGGCCGGTTCCGGCGACGTGGACGCATCCGGTGTGGAAAGCGCGGCGACCGCGGCCACGCTGGTGGGGTCGGGCGATATTCGACTGGGCCGGACGGGACCATTGGAGCAACGCATCACCGGTTCCGGTCGGATCGAAGTGCACGGGAGCCCTGGCGGCCATGCGCCACAAGGGGAAGGTTCACGGTCCTACTAGGCCGCTGACCACGCGTCCACCGCCGGGCTCCCCACACTTCCGGTCCGACCCCATCATCGCACGGGACCGAACGAAGGACCGTTCCGGGCACAACGACCGCGTTCGCAGGGCTGGCATGACCACCAGCGCCGAGGGTTCCCATTCCGCGACCCTTCCATACCATCCGGTCCGATGCCATGAGCGGAAGGTTCCGGTGCACGGCTGAAGCCGGTGCACCCGACCGCTCGTCCGACCCACACCTCCCCTCGCCAACGCGCTGCAGGAGCGCGCCCGGCCTCACCTGCACGGTCCGTTCCGGTCGGCAGGGGTCGGGCGACGGGGCCGCCATGCGTCCCCCGGAATATTGGACCAGGTCCTTGCCTGGGGCGCTCGCACGGGTTCCGCACGAGCTCCCATCGCACCCATGTTCGTCGATGAAATCGCAGGTCCGGTCGAACGGACGTATCCAACCGCGCCGGCCCGCGTACGACCGATCGAGCAGAAGTACATACGCGATGGGGGGATCACGACTCGGAAGCATGCTGGCGATGCGGTTCAGGACCGCGCTCGTGGCGACCACGCTGGCCGCATCCTGCCCGGTGGCCGCCACGCACATCAGCGGCGGCGAGATCTTCTACGAGTGCCTCGGGAACAACCAATATGAGGTCACGCTCATCATCTACCGCGACTGCTTCGGGGTGCAACTGGACAATGAGGTCGACCTCGTCTTCGACAGCCCCTGCGACAGCTTCACCGTCACTCTGGACACTCCCAACCCGGTTGAGCTCTCCCAGCTCTGCGACCTGGAACTTCCGAACAGCACCTGCAACGGCGGCACGCTGCCGGGCATCGAGCAGTACACCTACACCACGGTGGTGACGCTGCCGCCGTGCGACCACTGGACGATGGGTTGGATCGGCCGGAACCGCAACGCCGCAGTGGCCAATCTGGTGAACCCGGATGATGAGGCGATGTACATCGCCACCACCCTCGACAACACGGTCGATCCATGCGACAACAGCCCGGTGCTGACCAACATCGCAAGCCCTTACGTCTGCCTGAACTATCCGGTGACGTACAGCTACGGCGGCTATGATCCGGACGGCGACTCCCTCAGTTATGCCCTGGTGGATGCGCTGGACGAATTCGGTCAACCCATCGCCTACGTGGCCCCCTACACCGGTGCGCAGCCCATCAGTGGCATCACGATCGACCCTGTCACCGGCCTGCTGAGCTTCACTCCGATGCTGGCCGGCAACTGGGTGGTGGTGGTGGAAGTGAGCGAGTGGGACTCGCTGGGCAACCTGATCGGCACGGTGATGCGCGACATGCAGTTCATCGCCTACCCCTGCATGAACGTTCCGCCCGACCCCGCCACGGGCGACATCAGCGGCTTCACCGGCGCGGCCGTACAGACCGGAGCCAACAGTGTGGAGGTCTGTGAGTCAGGTTCGTTCTGCATGTCCTTCGACATCGCCGACATCAACGCGGCGAACGTGTTGGAGGCCACCACCAACCTGCAGCAGAACCTCCCCGGAGCCACCTTCACCTACACGGGTGCCAACCCGATCACATGCACGGTCTGCTGGAACGGTCAGCCCGGCACCTCCGGTTTCTTTCCCTTCATCGTGCAAGTGAACGACGGCGCCTGCCCCATCCCGGCCGTACAGACCTACGTGTACGCCATCACCGTACTGCCTGGCATGGCGATCACGGTGGATGTGCAGGATGAGAGCTGTGCGGGGGACCAGGACGGACAGGTGGCCGTGAACGTCACCGCCGGCACCGGACCCTTCCAATACACATGGACCGGTCTGCCGGACACCACATCGACGATCCAGGTGGGCGCCGGTGTCTACGCCGTGACGGTCACCGACGCCAACGGGTGCGTCTCCCAACCCACCTCGGCGGTGGTGAACGCACAGGGCCAGCCGAACCAGGCCGATGCGGGCCCCGACCTATTGGGCTGCCTGGACGCGCTGCCGATCGCCCTGAGCGGCACAGTGACCAACGCGACCGGTGGCATCTGGAGCGGAGGTCAGGGCACCTTCAGCGGTGCGGGTCTCAGCGTCACCTATCAGCCCACGGCGGCCGAGCTGGCCTCCGGCGGGGTCGATCTTCTGCTCACCACCACGGGCAACCCCTTGTGTGCGGCCGATGTGGACACAGTGCACGTGGTGCTGAGCGACGACCTGCTGAACGCCAGCGTGACGGGCTCGGACGCCTTGTGCAACGCCACGGCAACGGGCACCGCCACCTTCCAACCGGTGCTATCGGGCATGAGCTTCATTTGGAACGCACCCGGGGCGCCCACGACATCACAGGTGAGCGGCCTTCCCGCGGGCACCTATGCGATCACCGCGACCGACGCTGCCGGCTGCGACACGACACTGAGCATCACCATCGGCCAGCCGGACGCGCTCATCCTGGGCGCGCTGAGCGTGGTGGATGAACCGTGCGCCGGTCTTGGTGGAGGGAGCATCAGTGCCACCGTGAACGGTGGTACGGCCCCGTACACCTACGCGTGGAGCCAGGGGGCCACCACCCCGGCCGTGAACGTGGGCGCCGGCACCTACACGGTCATCATCACCGATGCCAACGGCTGCGCTCCGGTGAGCGGGTCGGCCACGGTGAACGCCTCCGCACAACCCAACCAGGCCAACGCAGGCCCCGACCTCGTGGGCTGCCTGAACGAACTTCCGGTGACGCTCGCCGGGACGGTGACCAACGCCACGGGAGGCACATGGAGCGGCGGCTCAGGCACCTGGTTGAACAACGGCCTGACGGCCACCTACATGCCCAGCACATCCGAAGTGCAACAGGGCGGAGCGGCCTTGTACTTCACCACCACCGGCAACCCGGGCTGCCCGCCCGATGTCGACACCGTCGTGGTGATCATCAGCAAGAGCTTCCTGAACGCGGGCATCCTCGGCACGGCCGCCAGCTGCCATGGCGGTGCCAATGGCACGGCCCTGTTCACACCGAATGACACCAGTTTCAGCTACCTGTGGAACGATCCAGGCGCACAGGCCGGCAACCCGGCCACCGGACTTGCCGCAGGCACCTATGCGGTCACGGTCACCGATGTGCTGGGCTGCGACACGACCTTGAGCGTCACGATCGCGGAGCCGCCACCGCTGCAAGCCACGCTGACCCAGAGCGGCGATCCGCTATGCGCCGGCGGGAACAATGGCTGGGCCACGGTGAGCGCATCCGGAGGGACCCCGGGATACACGTACCAGTGGGACGCCGCGGCCAACAACCAGATGGGCCCGACCGCCAATGGGCTGGGCGCAGGCACCTACGGGGTCACCGCCACCGATGCCAATGGATGCACCGTGCAGCTGAACGCCCAGCTCGGAGCTCCACCACCGATCCAATTGACCGCCCAGGCACCGGACACGGTGTGCGTGAACGTGCCCGTACCCCTTACCGCACAGGCGTTCGGAGGAACGGGCAACCTTCTCGTAAGCTGGAGCGGCATCGGCGTGGGCTCACAGTTGACCCATGCCTTCATCACCTCGCAGAACGTGGTGGTGACGGTGGTGGACGCGAACGGATGCAGTGGACCCACGGTGACCCTCCCGGTGACCGTGCTGGATCTGAACGACGCGCAGCTGATCACCACCGGATCGGGCACGGTATGCCCGGGCGACACGACCACGGTCTCGGCGCAGGTGATGGGGTATCCCTCGTCCGTTCAGCTGAACTGGCCTCAACTGGGCGTGGCGGGGCCAGGCCCGCACAGCGTGGTGGTGAACACGGACATGACACTGACGGTGACCGCCACTGATCAATGCGGCAACGCACTGCAGGCGGTGGTGCCGCTGCAGGTGGATGTACCACCGGTGTTCACCCTGCCGGCGATCTTCGCTGAAGGGTGCGCGCCACTGACGGTGCAGTTCCCGGACACCCTGGTGAGCGGCAACCTCACCTATCTGTGGGACTTCGGCGACGGTGCGACGTCCGCCGCTCCGGCGCCGGTACATACGTTCCAAGCCGGCACCTTCGGCGTAAGCCTCACCGTGACCACCGCACTGGGTTGCAGCAGTACATCACCCGCGCCGGGCCTGGTGATCGCGCACGCTCCGCCCACCGCCGCCTTCGCTGCGAGCACCACGAGCACGGACATCGACAACGCGCTGATCCACTTCACCGACGGCAGCACGGGCGCGATCACCAGCTTCGCCTGGGACTTCGACGACGGCGCCACGAGCGACCAGCAGGACGTGTCGCACCAGTTCATGGACGTGGGGCTCTTCAACGTGGCACTGGTGGTGATGGACGTGCAGGGGTGCAGTGACACGGCGTGGGTGACGGTGGAGGTGACGCCGGACCACGAAGTGGTGATCCCCACGGGCTTCACCCCGAACCCCGGCGGCGGCGGTGGTGGTGGATACGATCCGAACGACCTGAGCAACGATGTGTTCTACCCGTTCGCCCGCTTCGTGGACGACTTCCGGATGCGGATCTACAACCGCTGGGGTGAGCTCATCTTCGAGAGCCTCGACATCCAGCGCGGCTGGGACGGCTACTACCGCGGCCAGCTCAGCCCACAGGACGTATACGTGTACCAGGTGTGGCTGCGCTTCGTGGACGGCAAGGAGCGGCAGCTCGTGGGCGACATCACCCTGTTCCGATAAGCGAAGCGCATGAAGCGAAGCCTACCCCTCCTGCTCGCGCTCGCACCGGCCGTGCTCCCCGCACAGGACCCGCAGCTGTCGCAGTTCTTCGCGGCGCCGATGTACCTGAACCCGGCCTTGACCGGCAACACGTACCAGGACCGCATCGCCATGAACTACCGGAATCAATGGCCCAGTGCGGTGGTGAACGCCTTCCAGACCTACGCGGCGAGCTACGAGCACCGGTCGCAGAAGCTCAACAGCGGTTTCGGGGTGATGGCCATGCGGGATGTGGCGGGTGCGAACGGCCTGGCGTTCACGCAGGTGGCCGCCGCCTACAGCTATGAGGCCCGCATCAACCGAAAGCACGCGGTGCGCGGGGGGGTGCGCGCAGCCTGGACCAACCGCAGCTTCGACCCGAACAGCTTCCTCTTCGCCGACCAGGTGATCCGCGACAACGCGGCCACCAGCATCGAGAGCGGTTTCGTGCAGCAGGTGAGCTACATGGACCTGAGCGCGGGAGGCCTGTACTACAACGAGCGCTTCTGGGCAGGCTTCAGTGTGAACCACCTGAACCGCCCGCAGCAGTCCCTTTTCCTGAACGGTGATGCCCGGCTGCCCATGCGCACCAGCTTGCACACGGGCTACCGCTTCCCGTTGGACGGGCAGCGCATGGCCTACAGCAACACACTGGGCACCTTCGCCACGCACTACAAGGCCCAGGGCAAGTGGGACCAGTTCGACGTGGGTTTCTACGTGGACCACGACAAACTGCTGGCAGGCATCTGGTACCGCGGCATCCCCGGGCTGAAGGCCTATGCCCCCGGATATCCGAACAACGACGCCGTGGTGCTGATGGCGGGCTACGAGACCCCGTTGCAGCTGCGGATCGTGTACAGCTATGATGTCACCATAAGCTGGCTCGACCTGTCCAGCGGTGGCGCGCATGAGGTGAGCCTCACTTACGAGTGGCCGCGAAAGACCAAGGCGCGCAAGCACAAGATCGTGCCCTGCCCGAAGTTTTGAGCCGAAGGGCCGGTCACATCCGCTCAGGCACTTCAATGCCCAGGCACCACATGGCCCTCTTGGTGGCGGTGGCCACGGCAGCGCTCAGGACCAGGCGGAAGGCGCGCTTGGCGGGATCCTCCTCTTTGATCACGGGCACGCTCTGGTAGAAGCTGTTGTAGGCCTTCACCAGTTCATAGGTGTGGTTGGCCAGGGCGGAAGGATCCAATTTGGTGGCCGCCTCGCTCAGCACCACCGGGAAGTGATGCAGCAGTTTGATCACCGTGCGTTCCTCGGGTAGAAGCGCCGATATGCCCGGGTGCTCATCCCGCTGGGGCGGGACAGGTCGCGCCCATGTGCCCATTCCTTCCGCTTTGCGCAGCAGGCTCTTGATCCGCGCGTAGGTGTACTGGATGAAGGGACCCGTGTGTCCCTGCAGGTCGATGCTGGCGGCGGGATCGAAGAGCATGCGCTTCTTCGGGTCCACCTTGAGCAGGAAGTACTTGAGCGCGGCCAGGCCGATCATCTCGTACAGCGCCGCCTTGTCCACCTCGGTGAAGTCGTCCAGCTTGCTGAGCTCCCCGCCCATGCGGCGTGCCTCGGTCACCACCTCGTCGATGAGGTCGTCGGCGTCCACCACGGTGCCTTCGCGGCTCTTCATCTTTCCCGAAGGAAGATCCACCATGCCGTAGCTGAGGTGGAAGAGCTCATCGGCCCAGGTGAAGCCCAGCTTCTTGAGGATGATGAACAGGACCTTGAAGTGGTAGTCCTGCTCGTTGCCCACGGTGTAGATGAGCTTGCTGAGGCCGGGATACTCCTCGAAGCGCTTGATGGCCGTGCCGATGTCCTGCGTCATGTACACGCTGGTGCCATCGCGGCGCAGCAGCACCTTCTCGTCGAGGCCCTCGGCGGAATTGTCCACCCACACGGCGCCGTCCTTCTCGTAGAACACGCCCTTCTTCAGCCCTTCGAGCACATCGGCCTTGCCCAGCACGTAGGTCTGGCTCTCGTAATAGTTGCGGTCGAAGTCCACCCCCGCGCGGGCATAGGTGGCGTTGAACCCTTCGTACACCCAGCCGTTCATGGTCTCCCACAGCGTGCGCACGGCCGGATCGCTGGCCTCCCATTGCCGGAGCATCTCCTGCGCCTCCAGCAGGATGGGGGCGGTCTTCTCCGCCTCCTCCTTCGGCTTCCCGGCGGCCACCAACGCTTCGATCTCCGCCTTGTAGGCCCTGTCGAACTCCACGTAGTACTTGCCCACCAGCTTGTCGCCCTTCAGGCCGCTGGTCCGCGGGGTCTCGCCGTTACCGAACTTCCGCCAGGCCAGCATGCTCTTGCAGATGTGGATGCCGCGGTCGTTGATCACCTGCACCTTCACCACCTGGTCGCCCGTGGCTTCCAGGATGCGGCTCACGCTCCAGCCCAGGAAGATGTTGCGCAGGTGCCCCAGGTGCAGCGGTTTGTTGGTGTTGGGACTGGCGTACTCCACCATCACCTTCCGGCCCGTGGCGGGGAAGCTGAGGATGTCGCGCCCGCCCGCCTCCCGCGCGAAGCCCATCCAGTAGCTGTCGGCGATCACCAGGTTGAGGAATCCCTTGATGACATTGAAGCGGACCACGACGGGCTCTTCTCGCAGCAGGAACCCTCCGAGCTCGTTGGCCAGGGGCTCGGGCCCTTTGCCGCTCACCTTGGTGAAGGGGAACACGTTCATGGTCACATCCCCCTCGAACTCAGGGCGGGTGGACTGGAAGCCGACCTGGTGAAGAGGGATGTCCTTGTCGTACAGCTCTTTGAACGCACGCACCACGACCGGTCCGAGCCGCATCAGCAGGGGGTCCTTCGTCATGGCCGCGAAGATCGCGGTTGCCCGCTACGTGCCCAACAGGGGGAGGAAGTTCTCAGCCAGCATGCACCGCACGCTCCCCCCACCCACGGCCTCGATGGTGGGCACCGGAACGGGCACCAGCTGTCCATGGGCTTCCAACGGTCGGCGCTGCGAGGGGGTGAGCGCCTCGAAGGCCGAGGTGGAGAGCAGGATGAACGCCCCCTTCGGCGAGCGCAGCTGCAGCAGGTTGCCGAGATACCGGTGCATCTGATCCAGGGTGATCGGCAGCAGCATCTTGCCCGCGCGCTCCAATTCCGCCTGCACATCCTCACGGTCCACCGGATAGGGCATCGCCTCCTGGCACACCACCGCGAAGCCTTCACCGATGCTCATCACCACGTTGGTGTGGTACACGGGCTGGCCGGCAAGGGTGCCGTCCACGGTGGCCAGGAAGGGCACCTGATGACCATCCATGACACCGCACCACATGTTCAAGCCACGCTCACTGGTGCGCGGGGAGAGCGCGGCATAGGCCACGTTGCGCCCACGGTCGAGCACGAGGCTCCCGGTGCCTTCCAGGTAGCGATGCGCCTGTTCCAAGGCGCTGAGGTCGACCGACCGGTCAACGCGGAACCCTTCGCGCTCCAAGGTCCGGACCAAGGAAGGGTCGCGCTCCCTTCGACGGCTCGGCGTGCACATGGGGTACAGCACCACCGTTCCATCGGCGTGGGTGCTGAACCAGTTGTTGGGGAACACGGCGTTGGGTGCCGTGGGATCCACAGGGTCGAGCACCGTGGTACCGATGCCGCACCGATCCAGCGCATCCAGCAGTCCATCGAACTCCTCTTCGGCCAGGCGCCGGAACTCAGGGTCGTTGACCACCTGCTGGAAGGCGTTGCTCTCCGCCGTCTCCGGGTCGGGACCGAATCCGGTGGGGCGCACCAGGATGACCGCGGAAGCGGCCTGCGGCATCGGACCGGTCCTCCCCTGTTCCTGGGGCCCTTGGGTCATGTGCCCTGTGCTCATGCGTCCGAGAGCGCGCCAGCCCAGGGGTCAGCGTCCGCGCAGGATGGGGAAGAGCGGCTCCAGCACACCGAGCACGGCCTCGGCCATGGCGTTGTTGGTGTCCAGCGCCGGGTTGATCTCCACCACGTCCAGCGTGGCGGTCTTCTGATCGCGACAGAACCCGCTGAGCAGGGTGCTCGCTTCGTCCAACGACAACCCATGCGGGACGGGTGTGCCTGTGCCCACGGAGATCGAAGGATCGAGGCTGTCGACATCGAAGCTGATGTGCAGCCTGTCACAGGCGCTGAGGTGGGCCAGGGTCTCCCGGACCACGGCGTCGGCACCTCGTTGGCGCAGGTCATCCACGGTGATCACCTTGATGCCATACTCCGTGATGATGGCCTGCTCCTCCGGCTCGTAGTCGCGCAGGGCGATGAAGACCAGGTCGCTGGGCAACAGCTTGGGGCTGCTCACGCCGATCTTCCGCAGGCGGTCCCACGTGTCCATGGTGAACACGCGCGGACGGTTGCGGCCCTTCTTCTCGATGTGCATGAGCAGGGCCAGGGGCATGCCGTGCACGTTGCCGCTCGGTGTGGTCCACGGGCTGTGCAGATCGGCGTGCGCATCGATCCAGACCACCCCGAGCCTGTCGTTGGGGAAGGCCATCTTGGTGCCGCTCACCGAACCGATGGCGATCGAATGATCGCCTCCGACGACGATGGGGAAGGTATTGTTCCTCAGGTACCTGTACACCTCGTACGCCAGATCGCTTTCAAAGCGGATGAGGCCGTCGATGTGGTGGGCGTTCGGGGAGTTGTCGTCCTCGTAGAGCACATCGTTCTCATCGCGGAGGATGCTCTCCTCGGCATGGCCGAAGAGCTCGCTGCCCAGCTTCCAAGCGGCCACACGCAGCGCGGCCATGCCCATGCTGGCGCCTCGTTTGCCCGCACCGATCTCCGAGGCCGCCTCGATCAAACGCAGTTCCATGGGTGAATGGGGACGGCGCCAAAGGTAGGCGCGTCGCTCAGGCCTCCTCCTCCACCGGCTCGAACGGTGCGCAGGCCGGCTCATCCTCCGCGGCCGGAGCCTCCTGCTCGATCACCACGGGTGCGGGTTCGGGAAGGCGCATCGCGAAGAGCTGCTCTTCATCGGTGAGGCAGAGCAGGAGCGTCAGGGTCTGTACGGGCCACATGTTCGGCGAACGGGATTTGAGGGGGTGTCCAAGCGCCCAGCGGTCCGTTGCCTGCACGGCCGGAGCGGCGGCCATGCGGGGCAAAGATGACCGATGAACACACCCCTTGTCAAGACGAATACCCGTTTTTCATCGACAAATCCCCCCTCCTCGCGACGAAGGAAAATCCCCGGGTTCGCATCTTCGCGGCGATGCCACGCGCTCCTCTCCTCCTTCTGACCGCGATCTGCGCGAGTGCGGTACAGGCCCAGACCTGGCATGGCCCGCGGCTGGGCCTGGGCATGGCCACGGTGAACGCCGGGCAGTTCCTCGCGTGGACCGGCCTGCCCAAGTTCGGTCCCATCGGCGGCTACAGCTTCGACTTCAAGATGAACGGGCAGGTGAGCCTGATGGTGGAGCCGATGTACGTGGCCAAGGGCAGCCTGGTGCAGGCCGCGCAGTTCCGGCAGACCACCCGCACCACGCTGCACTATGTGGAGCTGCCCTTCGTGCTCAAGGTGTCGGTGAACAAGAACCCGCAGGGCCTCTTCCTGGGTGGCGGCCTGGTGCCGGGCTACCTGCTCAGCGGGCGCGAACAGGTGACGCAGGATGGCCAGGAGCTGATCGACCGCGGCATCAACACGGAGAACATCCGGCGCACGCAGTTCAGCATCTGCCTGGGCTTGGGCTGGGAGAAGGGGCCCTTTGAGCTCGAGGTGCGCGGCACCAACAGCATCACGCCGTTCGACACGGTGGTGCGGCGCCAGAACCTGGTGATCGGCCTGCACGCCACCTTCCGCTTCCGCCCCAAACCGAAGGACGAGGCCCCGGAGGACGAGGAGGAGGAACCCAGTGAGGACGACTACTACGAGAAGGATGGCGGCAGGCGCAAGTGACGCGCGTCCTTCTTCCGGATACCTTGCCGCGATGCCCTTCACCACCGCCTCCTCCCCCACGCGCGTCCCCTTCGCCGAGAACCCGCTGCTCAAGGCCTTCGCCGGTGCGTTCGTGCTGATCTGGGCGTGGACCTTCATCGGCACCACCGACCGCGCCAACTGGATCACGGAGAACGCGCTGACGATCCTCTTCGTGGGTGGCCTGGTCCTCACCCACCGCCGCTTCCGCTTCAGCGACCTCAGCTACACGCTGATGTTCGTGTACATCCTGCTGCACGTGTACGGGGCCATGTACACCTATGCGGAGAACCCGCTGGGCTACTGGCTGCAGGACCTCTTCGGCAGCGCGCGGAACCACTACGACCGCATCGTGCACTTCAGCTTCGGCTTCCTGCTGGCCTACCCGATGCGCGACCACTTCAGGAACCACTTCCAGTGGCCGACCTGGGTGTGCTGGGTGCTGCCGGTGGAGATCACCATGAGCTTCAGCGCCGCCTACGAGCTGATCGAGTGGGCCGTGGCCGATGTGTTCTTCCCCACGCAGGGCCACGCCTACCTGGGTTCGCAGGGCGACATCTGGGATGCGCAGAAGGACATGGCGCTGGCCTTCAGCGGCGCGGTGCTGGCGATGGTGCTGTGGAGCACGGTGAAGCGGGTGATGCGGCGGTGAGCGGGGCTCACACCTTCGTCCGCACCTGGTCCCAGCGTTTCACCTGCCACACCACGGTGCCGGTGGCCAGGTGGTTGCCACTGCGGTCATGGAGTTCCACGGTGCTGCTGTGCTCCACGGCCGCCTGCTCCTGGAGCGGTCGCACCACCTCGTCGGCGATGGCTTCGGCGCTCGGCGCACAGCGGGCCACCGCGGCCTGCTTCGCCTGGTAGTGGTACTGCATGTGCAGGCTGCGCATGATCAGGCGGTACTGCCGGGGATCGAGCTGCTCCAGCACGCTAAGCCCGCTGCACATCTCGGCGGCCGTGGCCAGGCAGCAGGCGTGGATGCCCTTGATGTGGTTGCGGTTGATGCGCCAGTACGGGATGCGCACGCTGATCCCGCCTTCCGGCAGCGGCACCACCCTGAAGCCGTGCGGCCGGTTGAAGGGGATCATCCACGGCAGCAGGGCATTGAGCTTCCACCGCGTGAAGGCGGAGGTGCGGGCCTGGGCGAGGAGCGTGGGCAGGTGCATCGGACGGAAGATACGTGGATGTGTTCCCGGGTCAGTGTTCGCTCTCCGTCAGGATCCGCGCGATATCCGGAGGAAAATAGGCCGGTCCCTTCATCACCTTGCCATCGTCACGGCGAATGGGCCGGCCGTCGGCGCCGAGCTTGCTCATGTTGCTGCGTTGGATCTCGCGGAACACCTCGTCGATCTTGTGCTCCAGCCCATGCTTGAGCAAGGTGCCGCAGAGGATGTAGAGGATGTCGCCGAGGGCATCGGCCACCTCCACCAGATCGCCGCGCAGGGCCGCCTCCAGGTACTCCTCGTTCTCCTCGCGGATCAGCTTGTAGCGCAACAGGGCGTCGCGGTCTCCGATGGCCGCCGTGGGCGCCTCGGCATTCGGAATGCCGAAGGCATCGTGGAAGCTGCGCACGTGGCCGATGGCCTCGGCGAGGGTGAGGGGAACGGGAGGGGTGCTCATGCGATCGAAGGTAGAGGCTCCGGCAGGACGGGTTCTTCGCGAAAGCGGAAACCACCCCGTACCCCTCCTTGATGGGAGCAGCGAGCGATCGCTGCTCAGGAGGGGGCTTGATGGCATGTGCTCTTGTGCGCATGTGCCCGAACGCCAAGGGCCGCCCCGCGATCGCGAAGCGGCCCCTGACCCATGTTGTGCACAAGCCTATCGCGCCACCTTCACCGCCTTCTTCACCACGAAGCTGTCGTTGAGGAACTGTGTCACGTGGTAGGTGCCGGGCGCCAGGTCCGTGGTGGTCCAGTCGTGGGTGTAGGCACCCGCTTCACGCACGGCCTCCTCCAGCACCTCCAACCGCTTGCCACTGGCATCGCTCACCTCCAGCCGCGTGCGGCCGGGCGTGGCCACCGTGTAGCGCAGCTGCGTGTGGTCCGCCACCGGGTTGGGCACGATGAACAGGTCGGTGCGCAGGGCCTCACCTGCTCCTGCGCCCGGGATCGAACCTCGCTGTTCGGACCCACTGCGGTCTGCGCAGCAGCTCGCCAGGTCTTGCTGCACGGCCGCCAGCTGATCCTGCAGGGTTGTGATGGTGGCTTGCTGCTCTTGAAACGCCGCCATCAGGTATGGAATGAAACCCGTATAGCTGACCGCCTTCAGGTCCTTACCCGGATGGAGCACGTTACCAGCTTGATCATAAGCTGCAGGCTGATGAACATCACGGACCATCTGCGGCATAAGCGCCTCCAGTTCGGGTGCCATCACACCCAGCTGAGTACCGGTGGGCAGGTTCATCTGCGGGCATGCGCTCGGATCGAACTCGTATGTGTACAGCGGGATCGCGTTCATCAGATCGACGGCCGTCTGCCTATCCGCTGGCTGAATGTTGGTCTTCAAGGAAGGGTCTGAGGTGGAGAAAATGTTCGAGGTCGTACTGAACTGGGTTCCGTTCACGAAGAGTGCCCATGCTGTGCTCCCTCCACTCGCCATGGTATATAACCCGTAATTGTTCGCCGAGTTGCTGCTCGTCCACGCATCGAAGAAGCCGCCAAAATTGTTGGTGACGCTGCCTGTGTTCCACATCCTGGAGTGTACGCCGAAGTTGTTCGTGGTCGTCCCGGCGACCGAGCCCGCGGCGCGGAGCGAGATGTTGTCCGTTACAGTACTGCCGGAGGCCACGTTGGTAAGGCCTTCCACCCCGATGTTCAGATCGAACGAACTGGCGTTGGTCAGCTCGCCCCAGAAACGACCACCCGTGTTGACTTCCGCACCGTTGTAGCATCGAGCTTGCACACCATAGTGCTCCAGCCCTGTGCCGTCGGTGTAGAAGCCGCCACCGATCTTACTGTCCGCCCCTCCGTCAGCATCGGCACGGATCACCGTCATCCCGGCCCCGCTTGCAGGGTCGAACTCCACGCTCAATTTCGCTGATGGCGCATTGGTCCCGATCCCCACGAACTCCTCCTCATCCGGGCAGTCCGGGTCCGCCGCACCCACCGCCGTCCACACGTGGTTGGGGTTCGGATTGGCGCCCATGGTCCATTCGCAATTGTCGGGCGGCGCGGGCAGGCTGCTCACATCCCGCCAATGCAAACGTCCGTTGGCGTCCGTCACCACCAAGCGGTCCAGCTGATCGTCCTCGTAATCGGGCACCAGCCTGCGGATGCGGATCGTTTGATCCAGGATGTCCAGCCGCTCGCTGGGCTCTGGATCCGGAGAGATCCCTGGTTGGGCGAAATTGCCGATGCCCACGAAGCCCTGGTTCTGGTTCACCGGGTACATGCGCATGAACTCCAGGCCCTCCTGGCTGCGCGAACCCTGGGTCGCGCCCGTGTTGTCCGTGGTGAAGATGAACCGCAGCCGGTCCGGTCCGAAGGGGCTCTTCTCGGCGTTATCGCTCCAGTGGATCACCAGGTCCGTGCTGTCGTGCCCGTAGTAGCGCTGGCCGATGTACGCGTGGTCGTGGTTGCCAGTCAGGGTCATCCCGTTCTTCATCCAACTGCGGTAGCCCCACGGCTGGTTGTAGTGGTTCTGGCCCTCGCTATTGGGATCCAGGTCGGCCAGATGCAGCCGCGAGAACGGCCCATACCCGTTCGTGGCGAAGAACCCGGGCGTGCCGCTCAGGCCCAGGTATCCATCCTGCTGCACATTGATGGTTCCACCGCCCAGCAACGGCAAGGTGCCCGTCCGCGTGTGGTACAGCTGCATCCGCTGGATGCTGTCCGTCCACCATTGGATCGGTTGGTTGCCGTTGTGGCGGACCATCAGCGGCACCGTCGTGTTGTTGTCCCAGCCCACGTAGTCCGTGCCTGGGAAGATCGGACTATTCTGGTCCACACTCACTTGGGCCTGTCCGTTCACTAGTACGAACACGGCCATGGCCAGCAGCGCTGACCTGAAGACTTCATTTCGTTCCATGGTCTTTCGTGTTTGTTTCTCCTTCGAAAGACCGGACCAGTGCTATTCGATTAACACGAACTTGAACGACCTCCGCTTTCCTCTGTTCACTCCATGCCCTATGTACATACCTCTGGCCCAATTACCCACCTCGATCCGATGAAGATCACCAGTGCCTGTCCCTTGCCAAAGCACCCTGCCCGCCGCATCATGGATCATGACACCAGAACCCCTGTCGATCCCCTGCAGCGCGATATGATCCCGTGCAGGGTTCGGGAACAGCCTTAGCCCTTCGCTCTGAAGCGCGTCGATGCCGACGGCCATGGGGCATCCTTCGGGATCAGTGGACACGCACACGTTGTCGATCAGCACATAGCCGATCTGCGCACCAGTTGTATCAGACACGATCTGTGCGGTATCTGTATTCACATTGTCGAAGTGGTTGCCCATCATCAGGTAGTGGTAGGCACTGTCCGCTACGAAACTGCCGCTCACCAAGGTCCAGCCCACTGTATCGGTGATCATCACGGAAGAGAATACATGTGCGTCGTTGCCCGGCGCAGGGTATGGGTCGTTCAGCTCCCATTGGCGCGGTTGCGTGGTGAACAGCATACCGATACCATTGGTGTACAACCATGCTGGGGGGTTCATGGGGTACCCTCCCCACCCCACACCTGCGTAGAAGCTCGCGAAGTACTGCTGCCCGATCACCAGTGGTGATAGCAGCTCTACCATGAAATACTCGCGGACGTTCGGTGGAACAGCCCTGTAGGTGGCGACCCCAGCATAGCACTCTCCCTCCTGTGGGTATTGGAAAGCCAAAAAGCTGAAGGGAGAACTGTTGAAGGTACCATAGGGCAGGCAACCCAGAAAGTGATCGGGTGTTCCAGCTCCGGAGAACCAACCCAAAGGGCCCGTCTCCGGATAGTACACATCGTTCACCACGCGGCAGGTGTCGTACTCCTCAAAGGACGGGTTGGGCACCAGGTTCTGCGCTTCGCAGCGCGGAGGAGCAATGAACAACAAGCAGCCCAACAGCAAGCTGGCGCCTCTGCCGGGCCACCTGTCGTTCATCGCGTGAGGAAGCATCGTTCGTCTCTGGGTCTTGGCCCAGAGCAGGTCTTGTTCGTTGTCGGTGAAGCGCCGGGCGCCACGCTGTGGTGGCCTTGTTCCCCGGTGCATCGGTCCGGTCACCGCTGTGAGAGGTACGCCCCAGCGTTGCGGCCCCGCTGGCGTACCCCGCCGTATCCCTGGCGGGTGGGCCCATTGTCAAGACCGCCGATCTGCGGCCGGTGCTGCCTACATGGCCATGGGGCACCTTACCTTCGCGCTGCTCTGTTTCGTTTACCTATTCACCTGGGTTGAGTGGGACATGAGCGACCAAAGCCCTCGGTGTTCGCCCGCCGGGGGCTTCTTCATTGCGGCAGTGGCGGGGCCACATCCCTTCATTGATCCATGTTTGGGCGGCCTCCAGCCTCCAGCCTCCAGCCACAGGCCTCCAGCCGCCAGCCTCCTGCCACAGGCCTCCAGCCACCAGCCTCCAGCTTCCAGCCTCCAGCCGCAGGCCGCCAGCTTCCGGCCACAAGCGGCCAATCCCACCCATGCAGCCCGCCATGCGGTCTGCGATGATGCGGGTTGGAAGGAGAGGATGCATGGCGGAACCAATGTAATTCAAGTTCGACGCTTTGGTGCATGCTGTTGAAAATTTGCGGTTTTCGACGGTGCTCGATTTACTAGCAGAAGGGCCATGATCAGCAAGGTCCACGTTCACCTTTTCCCGCAGACCTCTGTGCTCGAGGTTCGCTGAATTTCGGAATGATCCGCAGGAGAGCGTGCGTGGATCAGGGGGATCGCCACGCATCCCTTCGGGCTGCTCGCGATGACGGCGAGGGAAGGGGATCGCTGCTCACGAGGGGGCTTGACCCGTGAACAACCCTCCTGGCGTGGAACGTTGCGCAGCTTCCCAACTCGTCTTCGCGAGACGGGCTTTGGCGCCGAAGCGATCTCCCTGGAAGTGCGCCGATCATTGGCCCGGGAGATCGCCACGGCGGCCCTGCGGGACCGGATCGCGAGGACGGTCAGGGATGGATCACCCACATCCCATCGGGATGCTCGCGAGGACGTTGGGGAAGGAGACCGCCACGGCGCTCCACACACCACCTTCATCAGCGCATCGCAGAGGCGGACTGGTGTCGATCATCGCGCTTGGCAGCATCCTCCTTCACGATTCCACTTGACGCGTCCGGAGGCTGTCTGGCCAGGCCCGGGATCCCGGGCCGAACGGTTAACACTCTTTAACTGCGGGTCGTCCCTGATGCCCAAGGGCTCCGGTGAATTTTGCGGCACACCTTTGCGGCCCACGCCCACGACCCCATGGATACCCTGAGCACCTCCCCCGCGCCGGTGACGGCCGAGAGCATCCGCCAGTTGAACGACCGCATCCAGCATGCCAGCGCCTTCGTGGACCTGGTGGAGCGCGAACTGGAGAAGGTGATCGTGGGCCAGAAGGACATGGTGCAGAAGCTGCTGGTGGCGCTGCTTGCCGACGGCCACATCCTGCTGGAAGGCGTGCCCGGCCTGGCGAAGACGCTGGCCATCAAATCCCTCGCCCGCACCATCGACGTGGGCTTCAGCCGCATCCAGTTCACCCCGGACCTGCTGCCGGCCGACCTCATCGGCACCCTGATCTACAGCCAGAAGAACGAGGAGTTCAGCGTGAAGAAGGGGCCGATCTTCAGCAACTTCATCCTGGCCGACGAGATCAACCGCGCGCCGGCCAAGGTGCAGAGCGCCCTGCTGGAGGCGATGCAGGAAAGGCAGGTCACCATCGGCCAGCAGACCTTCACACTGCCGGAGCCCTTCCTGGTGCTGGCCACCATGAACCCGATCGAACAGGAAGGCACCTACCCCCTGCCGGAGGCGCAGACCGACCGCTTCATGCTGAAGGTGGTGCTGGACTATCCGCACAAGGAGGAGGAGAAGCTGATCATCCGCCAGAACGTGCGGCCCGGCGCGCAGCCCGAACTGCACAAGGTGGTGCGGCCCGACGAGATCCTCACCGCCCGCCAGCTGGTGCGCGAGGTGTACATGGACGAGAAGATCGAGCAGTACATCGTGGACATCGTGCACGCCACGCGCAAGCCCGACCAGCACAAGCTGAGCGACCTGGTGAGCCTGATCGGCTTCGGTGCCAGCCCGCGCGCCAGCATCTACATGGCCCTCGCCGCCAAGGCCCTGGCCTTCACCAAGCGCCGCGGCTATGTGATCCCCGAGGACGTGCGCGCCGTGTGCCCCGATGTGCTGCGCCATCGCGTGGGGCTCACCTACGAGGCCGAGGCCGAGAACATCACGGTCGGCGAGCTCATCGACCGCGTGCTGAACACCGTGGAGGTCCCGTGAGCCGCAGGAGCAGGGGCAGGTGCAGGACGCAAAGCCCCTGCCCCTGCCCCTGCTCCTGCCCCTGAGCCATGAACACCGCCCAACACACCAAGGAGCTCCTGAAGAAGGTTCGGCTGATCGAGCTGAAGACGCGCGGTCTCACCGACCACATCTTCAGCGGCGAGTACCACAGCGCCTTCAAGGGGCGGGGCATGGCCTTCAGCGAAGTGCGCGAGTACATGCCGGGCGATGAGGTGCGCACGATCGACTGGAACGTCACCGCGCGCCTGGACCATCCGTTCGTGAAGGTGTTCGAGGAGGAGCGTGAGCTGACGGTGATGCTCGTGGCCGATGTGAGCGGTTCGGCCGACTTCGGCAGCACCGAGCGCACCAAACGCGAGCTGATCACCGAGGTGTGCGCCACCCTCGCCTTCAGCGCGATCAAGAACAACGACAAGGTGGGCCTCATCCTCTTCAGCGGCACGGTGGAGCGCTACATCCCGCCCAAGAAGGGCCGCAGCCACATCCTGCGCCTGGTGCGCGAGCTGATCGAGTTCAACCCGCAGCAGCGCGGCACCGACATCGCAGGCGCCTTGCGCTTCCTGAACAGCGTGATCAAGAAGCGCAGCATCGCCTTCCTGATCAGCGACCTGATGGGCAGCGGCTACGAGGATGCGCTGAAGATCGCCGACCGGCGCCACGACCTGGTGGTGCTGCGCACCGCCGACCCGCGCGAGGGCGAGCTGCCCGACCTGGGCCTGGTGCTGGTGCAGGATCCCGAGACCGGTGAACGCCACTGGGTGGATACCGGCAGTGCCCGTGTGCGCAAGGCCTACCGCACCGAGGCGCTGAAACATGCCGCCCGCACCCGCGACCTGCTGCGCCGCTCCGGCATCGACCACGCCGTGATCGGCACGCGCGAGGGCTACGTGCGGCCGCTGATGGACCTCTTCCGCCAACGCGAACGCGCATGAGAGGCCCGCTCTTCACCCTGCTGCTGCTGATCGGCCTGCCCGGCGCCACCGCCCAGGCCCCGGCCGTGCGCGCCACGCTGGACAGCGCGGTGATCCGCATCGGCGAGCAGGTGGTGATCGACCTCGAAGCGTACTACCGCACCCAGCGGGACGGTGCCCCGGAGGTGCTGTGGCCCGCGATCGGCGACACGCTGACCCGGCAGGTGGAGGTGGTGTGGGACAGCGGTGTGGACACCGCACGCGCCGACGAGGCCGACCCCACCCTGCTGGTGCAGCGCCGCCACATCACCGTCACGGCCTGGGACAGCGGCTTCTGGGCCATCCCGCCCTTCCGCTTCCGCATCGGCACGGACACCCTGGAGACCGCGCCGCTGCTGCTGGAGGTGCGCACCGTGGCCGTGGACACCACGCAGGCCTTCCGCGACATCAAGGACATCTACGAGGCCCAGCCATCGCTGCTGGCCTGGCTGGAGGAGCACTGGCCCTGGTTGGTGGGCCTCTGGGCCGCCTTCGGCCTGATCGGCGGTGGTGCCGCCCTGCTGCAGCGCTTGCGCCGCAAACGCGTGCTGGATGATGCCCCGCCTCCACCGCTGCCCCTGCACGAGGCCATGCTGGCGCGACTGGACGAACTGGAGC
Source organism: uncultured Flavobacteriales bacterium (assembly GCA_937872175.1). Lineage (GTDB taxonomy): Bacteria > Bacteroidota > Bacteroidia > Flavobacteriales_F > PHOS-HE28 > PHOS-HE28. Next base: position 71,879 of record CALMPI010000037.1, read on the forward strand.
GACAACGCCTGTGGCAGCAGGGCGAGGTGAAGGCGCATTACATCGCCCTCACCGACATCCTGCGCAGCTATGTGGAGGCCCGCCTGGAAGTGCCCGCGATGGAACGCACCACCGACGAGCTGGTGCAGGCCCTGCGCGTAACGGCCCTGCCCGCTGCGCACCGCGAGCAGCTGGCGAACGTGCTGCGGCTGGCCGATCTGGTGAAGTTCGCCAAGCTGGCCCCGGCCCCGGCGGAGAACGAGACCGCCGTGCCCGCCGCCCGTCGGTTCATCCTGGACAGCACCGCGGCCCTGTCCGTCACCACCGAACCCGCCCATGCGCAGACCCGGTGACCTGAACAGCGGCCTGGCGTGGAGCCTGCTCGCGATGGGCGGCACGGCAGTGGCCGTGTACACCATGCTCCAGCGCTTCGAACCCGCCCGGCCCGAGCTGCGCTGGCTGCTGCTGCTGCTGCCCGTGATCGCCGCCGTGCACCTGTGGCGGCGCAATGCCCAGCGCGCCAGCCTCACCCTCAGCACCGCGCATGCCTTCCGCGCGCTGCCCACCGGATGGACCGTTCCCCTGCGCCACCTTCCCTTCGCGGCCTCGCTGCTCGGCCTGGGCCTGCTCCTCACCGCCCTCACCCGACCGCAGAGCAGCGATGCCTGGCAGGACGTCGAGACCGAGGGCATCGACATCGTGATGGCGGTGGACATCTCGGCGAGCATGCTGGCCCGCGACCTGAAGCCCGACCGCCTGGAGGCCGCCAAACGCGTGGCCGCCGACTTCATCGATGCACGGCCCAACGACCGGATCGGGCTGGTGGTGTATGAGGGCGAGGCCTTCACGCAGTGCCCGCTCACCAGCGACCACGACGTGCTGAAGGACCTCTTCAAGCAGGCGCGCTCCGGCCTGATCGATGGCGGCACGGCCGTGGGCATGGGCCTGGCCACCGCCGTGAACCGCCTGCGCGAGAGCGACGCCCGCAGCCGCGTGGTGATCCTGCTCACCGACGGGGTGAACAACGCCGGCACCGTGCAGCCCGAGGACGCCGCACAGATCGCCGCCGAGCTGGGCGTGCGCGTGTACACCATCGGCGTGGGCACGCGCGGGAAGGCCCTCAGCCCGGTGGCCATCTACCCCAACGGCCAGTACAAGTACGACCTCGTGGACGTGGAGATCGACGAGCGGATGCTGGAGCGGGTGGCCACCCTCACCGGAGGCCGCTACTTCAGGGCCACGGACGAGAAGTCGCTCGCCCGCATCTACAGCGAGATCGACACGCTGGAGAAGACCCGCATCAAGGTGACCGAGCACAACCGCCGCAACGAGGAGTACTTCCCTTACGCGCTGGCCGGTGCCTGCCTGCTGCTCTTCGCCTTCATCACCGACCGCCACCTGCTGCGCACCACGCCATGAACCGCCTGCGTCTCTGGCCCGCCCTGCTGACGGTGCTCCTGCTGGAGCTGCTGCTCGCCGGTCTTCTGGCGCTGCTGTGGTTCACCGTGCTGCATGGCGAGCCCGCCTTCCGCTTCGGGCGGCCACAGCTGTTGTGGGGCCTGGCCGTGGGCCCTGTGCTCGTGCTGCTCTTCGCGCTCGATCTCTGGCGCCGCCGCCGCGCGCTGCGGCGCTTCGCCCAGGGGCCCACCCTGCACCGCATGGTGCCGGCCGTGAGCTTCGGCCACGCCACCGTGCGCTTCCTGGCCTTCCGCCACGGCCTCGGCCTGGTGGCCCTTGCCCTCGCCGCGCCCCAGTTCGGCACCCGATTGGAGGAGGTGCGCGCGAAAGGCGTGGATGTGATGGTGGCGCTCGACGTGAGCAACAGCATGCTGTGCGAGGACCTGCGCCCGGACCGCATGGAGGCCGCGCGGCGCGCGCTCAGCCAGCTGGTGGACCGCCTGCGCGGCGACCGCTTGGGCATCGTGGTCTTCGCTGGGGAGGCCTTCGTGCAGCTGCCCCTCACCTCGGACAAGAGCGCCGCCAAGCTCTTCCTCGCGAGCCTTGGGCCCGACCTCGTCCCCACACAGGGCACCGCCATCGGCGCGGCGATCGAACTGGCCCGCAAAGGCTTCGGCGAGGAGGAGGGCGGCAGCCGCACCATCATCGTCATCACCGATGGCGAGAACCATGAGGACGACGCCGAAGGAGCGGCGCGCGCGGCCGCCGAAGCGGGCATCACCGTGCACACCATCGGCATGGGCACTCCTCAGGGCGGGCCGCTGCCCATCCGGCGGCGCGGCCAGCTGGTGGGCTTCCGCAAGGACAAGGACGGCAGCACCGTGGTGAGCCGCCTCAATGAACCCATGCTGAAGGCCATCGCCGCCGAGGGCAAGGGGGCGTATGTGCGCGCCACCAGCGCATCGGCCGGCATCACCGAGCTCGTCGACGAACTTCGCACCATGGACCAGCGCGACATCGGCACCTACCGCTTCGCCGGCCACGAGGACCGTTTCCAGATCCCTCTGGCGGCGGGATGCCTGCTGCTGGTGATCGGCATGCTGTGGCCCGAGCGGCGCCGCGTCCGCAACAGCCTCATCGAACCCCGCCCATGAACCCGCGCACCCTCGTCCTCCTGCTGGCCGCTTCGGCCGCCGGTGCCCAGGCCCAGGACCGCAAGGCCGACGCCGCGTTGAGCGAAGGCAACGCGCTTTACCGCCAGGGCGATCATGCCGGAGCTGCGGCCGCTTACCAGCGTGCCGGCACTCTGGCACCCGCCGACCTGCGCCCCACCTTCAACTTGGGCGATGCGCTCTACCGGCAGGGCGACCCCGCCGCCGCGCAGCAACAGTTCGAGCGTAGTGCGCAGGAGTCCCGCGATCCGGCCGACCAGGCGCGCGCCTACCACAACCTGGGCAACAGCCACCTCGCCCAGCAGCGGCCGCAACAGGCCATCGAGGCCTATCGGCAGGCGCTGCGCCGCGACCCCAGCGATGAGGACACCCGCTACAACCTGGCCTATGCGCAACGGCTGCTGAAGCAGCAGCAACAGCAGCAGAACAAGGACCAGCAGAAGCAGGAGGACCAGGAGAACAAGGACCAGGAGCAGCAACAGGGGCAGGACAAGAAAGACCAGGACCAGCAGCAGGACCAGGAGCAGCAGCAACAGGACCAGCAGCAACAGAAGTCCGGTGAGGAAGGCCGCCAGGAGCAGCAACAGCAGGCGCAGCAGCCCCAGCGGATGAGCCGCGAGGAGGCCGAGCGCCTGCTGGATGCGCTGGACCGGCAGGAGCGCGATGTGCAGGACAAGGTGCGGCAGAAGCTGCGTGTACCCGTGCGTGTACCGATCGAAAAGGACTGGTGATGATGCGACGCACCCTGCTCCTCGTCATTGCTGCCCTGGCCTGGCCGTTGCTCGCGGCCGCCCAGGAGATCACCTTCGAAGCCCGCGTGGACCGCAGCACCTTCGAGGTGGGCGCGTCGATCCGCCTCACCATCACCCTGGCCAACGCACAGGGCAGCTTCTCCAACCCCGACCTGGGCGGGCTCACCGTGGTGCAGGGGCCCTTCGAGAGCAGCAGCTTCAACTACGTGAACGGGCGGATGAGCAGCACGGTGAGCCGCACCTACGTGGTCACCGCCACGAAGCCGGGCACCTACACCATCGGACCGGCCAGCGCACGCGTGGGCGGCGGCACCCTGCAGACCCAGCCCATCACCGTGAAGGTGGAGAAGGGCTCGGGCGCCACGAGCGACCGCCTGTTGAACGAAGGCCAGCAGCGCGACCGCGACCTCTTCGTCACCATCAGCCTCAACAAGAGCAGGGTGCATGTGGGCGAGCAGGTGGTGGCCACCTACACCCTCTTTTCCCGCTACCCCAACCTGGAGCTGAGCAAGTACGACCTGCCCGCCCTGAACGGCTTCTGGGCCGAGGAGATCGACCAGGGCGAGACCACCTGGCAGGACCAGCTGCGCACGGTGAACGGCCTGCAGTACCGTGTGGCCGTGCTCAAGAAGCAGCTCCTGTTCCCGCAACGTGCCGGCACCCTGAAGATCGAGCCGCTGCGCATCACCTGCGTCGTGAACCGCTCCTTTTTCAACCGGGGCAGCCAGGTGGAGGCCATGAGCAACGCCACCGAGCTGCAGGTGCGGCCCCTACCGCCCAACGCTCCGCCGGGCCTGCAGGGCGCCGTGGGCTCCTTCACCCTCACCGGCACGCTGGACCGGGACCAGCTGCGCGCCGATGAAGCGATGGAGCTCACGCTGACGGTGAACGGCAGCGGCAACCTGAAGCTCATCGAGGCACCCGAGCTGGACCTGCCACCGGACGTGGAGCGGTACGACCCGAAGATCAACGACCGCATCAGCATCACCGGCAGCGGCATGAGCGGCAGCCGCAGCTTCACCTACCTCCTGATCCCCCGCCATGCCGGCGACCTGGTGCTGGGCCCCTTCGCCCTGCCGTATTTCGATGTGGAGGCCGGCGAATACCGCACCCTACAGGCCGGTCCCTTCACCGTACAGGTGGCCCCGGGCAGTGGTGGCGGACAGGCGCAGCTCTCGCGCCCCAGCAAGGCCGATGTGGAGGTGCTGGACACGGACATCCGCTTCCTGCGCACCGGCGATCTGCACCTGCGCCGCAAGGGCCATCACCTGCTGGGTTCGTGGGCCTGGTGGTCGGGCATCGCAGCGCCCATGGTGGCCTTCGGCCTGTTCGTGGCCTGGCGTCGGCGCGAGGAGCGCCTCGCTTCCGATCCCGCTGGTCGACGCCGTCGCGAAGCCGACAAGGTGGCCCGGCGGCGCTTCAAGGAGGCGCATGACGCGCTGCAGCGGAACGCACGCGAGCCCTTCTACACGGCGATGAACAAGGCACTGCATGGCTACCTCGCGGACCGGTTCGGCCTGGGCGCCGCAGAAGTGAACGCGATCACCCTGGCAAACGCCCTTGGAGACCGCCCCGATGCGGCCGCCCTCGCCCAACAGGCCACGGACCTCATCGCCGCCTGCGACATGGCCCGCTACGCCCCGCTCGAGGTGAAACCCCGCCAGGCCATGTATGAGGAGGCCCTCACCTTGGTGCAACGTCTCGAACGCCCCTGACCATGCGCGCCAACGCACTATCCCTCTGCCTGCTCGCAGCAACGGCCCTGCCCGCGATGGACCGCACCACGGCGGATACGCTCGTGGCGCGTGCCACTTCGGCCTACACGCAGGGCGACCATGCCGGTGCGCTCGTACTGTTCGACTCGGTGTATCACCATTGGCGGAGCGCCGGCCTCGCCTATGCCATCGGCAACTGCCACTTCAAGCTGGACCATGTGCCGGAGGCCATCGTGTACTACGAGCGTGCGCTCCTGCTGGAACCCGGTGCCGAGGACGTGAAGGCGAACCTCGAGCTGGCGCGGCAACGCACGATGGACCGGGTGAACGAGCTGCCGACCTTCCGGCTCGGCGGCTCCTGGGACCGCTGGCTCGGGGGTCGCGATGTGGACCAGTGGTCCCGGCGCGCGCTTTGGGGCTGGAGCCTGGCCTTCTTGATCGCCGCCCTCGCCCTGTTGCTGCGCGGCACGCTGCGTGCAGCGGGCATCTCGCTCGCCGGCGTTTGCGCCGTGTTCGCCCTGTTGTCCGTGGGGCTTGCCGTGCGCAGGCTTCGCGCCGTGGAGCACCCTGCGGCGGCCATCGTGATGCAGCCGCGGGTCGATGTGCGAAGCGAACCGCGCGACGGTGCGACCACCCTGTTCATGCTGCACTCGGGCACCAAGGTGGGCCTGGGCGCCGAGCGTTCCGGCTGGGTGGAGGTGACCCTGGCCAACGGCAATGTGGGCTGGATGCCGACCTCCGCCCTTCAGGCCCTCTGAGCCCTTCTCAAGGCACCTGCGCCACGCGCACGGCCGTGGGCACCGTGCCGCCCACCGTGGTCAGGATCAGGTCGCGGTCGTTGCCGCCACCCACGTACTTCACGATGCCGTCGAGGTTGACGTCCTCGATCCGGTAGCCGCTCACCGTGGCCGTCGGCACCGTGCTGCCCACCGCCACCAGCACCGGGTCGCGGTCGTTGCTCGAGCCCGCGTAGCTCACCGTGCCGTTGCGCGACACATCGCCGGCCCAGAGGGCCCGCACATTGCCGTTCACCCGCATGCCATTGGTGCCGTACAGGCCGACACTGGTGAGCGTGAAGTCCATCACCTGGCCGTTCGTGGCGATCGTGCTGTTGATCATGGCCGACAGGTGGTTCCGGTGGCGGATGACGAGCCGCTTGCCCACCGTGGTGCTGCCGAAGGTCACCTGCGTTCCCCCGTTCACGTCCACCACATTGCCGTCAGCCCGCAGCAGGGCGGCACGCCGCTCGGCCAGCGAATAGGAGCCGTCCGCGTTACGCAGTTCGAGCACCACCCAGTCCACCACGGCACTGCCGCCCGTGGCGTTCCACACGGCCGTGCTGGCGCTGGCACCGGCATTGGCCACCGAAAGACCGAGCGCCGTGTACGGCTCGGTCTGCGGCAGCACTCCCTGCGTGCGCAATGTCGTGGCCATGGTGCCGGCCGTGTAGTTCATCGGACCGTCGAGAAAGACCTTGGCACCCACCGTGCCGGCGGTGCCGCCCGTGGTGCTGGTGCGGTACACCACCTTGGACGTGTAGGGTTGAAGGGTCACCGTGGAGGCCTGCACCGTGCCGGTGACGTCCTTCCAGGTGCCGCTGAGCGGAAAGGCCTGCGCCGTGGCCTGGTCGTTGACGAGCAGCTTGTGCTCCACGGTCGGGTCGATGGCGCCGACGCTCACGCGGTGCAGCTGCACGTTGTCCATGTAGTAGAGCGGCTCGGTGTAGTGGTTCACGAAGCGCACCAGCGCCTGGTCCGTCAGGTTGCTCTGGAAGTAGAATTCCACCTCGCGCCGCTCGGGGCTGAAGGGGAAGTCGCGCCCGTAGATCTGGTTGGCGCTCGTCATCTGCGACATGCCCTTCACGCCGGCGAACACCTCACCGTGGGCCGTGCTCTGGAGGCTGAACCGCATGCGGTACCACTGGCCGTTCGTCACCGCGAACTGGTCCGGGTTCTGGATGCTGTACTCCCAATAGACGCTGTTGTTGGGGATGTAGGCCTTCAGGCAGCCGTTGTCGAGCCGGGTGAGATCGTGGGTGGCCGTGGCGTTGGTGGGCCAGCCTCCCCAGCCCGTCACGTTGTTCGTGAAGGTGCCGTTCACCACCAGGTTGCCCGACAGCTCGGCCGTGGTGCTCCACGCGTTCAGGCGGAGCGGACTGCGCAGCGAGGTCGCGTCCTCCGCACGTTCCGTCTGCCACCGTTCCAGCGTGTAGAACTTGCGGACGCCGCCGCTGGTGTTGAACTGCTCGATGCTCAGCTCATTGAAGGGGTTGTAGTAGTAGTTGTTGCTGAACGCCCCGTAGTCCACCCAGCTGTTCGCGTTGTACACATGCAGCTGGCTCATGCACAACTGGTCCTTGGTGAGGCAGTACAGCGTGTTGCCGGAGTACACCGTGTTGAAGGCAGGCACATGGTAGGGGGCGGTCGCGCCGGGGCCGTTGTAGTTGCTGTAGTCCGAGATGGAGAGCTGCACCCCGTTGTTGTAAAGCACGTTGTCCTTGATCTGGTTCCCCGTGCTCACCATGGTGTGGTCCACATGGATGCCGCTGCTGGCGCAGTTGGCCACGGTGTTCTTCTCGATCAGGGTGTTCTTGATGCTGATGTTGCCGAAGTAGATGCCGTGGCAGATGGGGAAGAAGCTCGTGTGCTCCGGAGCGACGCTCTCGGTGTTGCCCACCATGTTCATCACCAGGTTGTTGCGCATGATGAGACCATCCGCATTGTCGATCGCGATGCCGCCGCCGTCATTGAGGATCGCCAGGGGCTGGGTCACCACGTTGCGTTCGATCAGGGCGTTCTGCTCGATCACCATGCCGATGTATCCGACGTTGGAGACGACGTTGTCCGAGAACACCATGCCGCTGCCCGTGGAGCGGATGCCGAAGTAGCCCCAGTTGCTTTCGCCCAATCCGGGTTGAAGGGCCACATCGGTGATGGTGCTGTTGGAGAAGGTGCTGTTGTTGTCCAGGAGCATCACGGCCGTGCCGTACGTGCGCGTGATGGTGAGGTCGTGGAAGTTCTGCTGCGAACCGGTGCTGCGGATGGTCTGGTAGGTGTCGCTGAACGCGCAGTTGGCCACCTCCACGTTGTAGGTGCCGCTCATGCGCAGGGACGCATCCGTGTGGTGCCGGAACTGGATGTTCTGGATCCGCCAGTTGTTCCGCTGCCAACCCATGTAAATGCCGTTGTCCAGCACGGCGGCCTCCACCAGGTTGCTGTTCGGGTTGGCATTGGAGGGGCACCACATGTACAGCTTGTTCGTGGCCTGATCGTAGAACCACTCACCCGCCGCATCCAGCAGGCTCAGTTTGTTCCGGAGGAAGTAGCCCCACTGCTGGGCGCCCATGGTGTTCCCCGTGCTCGTGTGCGTGAGGGTGGTGCCCGTGTGCGCGGTCACCCGCGCGGTGTCGTAGCTCCAATTGGTGGTGCGCAGCACCATGGTGGCACCCGTGAAGTACCCGCTCCCCTGCGTAAGGGCGGCATCCACCGTACTGGTGCTGGCCGCGTTATCGGTACGCAGCCAACCCGTGTTCGGATAACGCGCGAGCGTCTGCAGGGCTCCGTTGAAGTACACGTACTTCACGTCCTGGCTTACCGTGGCCTGCCAGATGTTGCCGCTGTGTACGGTCCACGCGGTCACCGCCACGCTGCCCGTGATCACCGGATCGGCCCCGGTCCCGTAAGCCCCGACCACCATCGGGTTGCCGGACACCCCGCTGTCCGATATGGTGAGCTTGCCGCGGTACACGCCGCCGCGCTGGAAGAGGACCTGATCACCCGGGTTCAGGCCGGTGCCGAGCTGGTTCACCCGGTCGATCGTGCGCCACGCGGCCGTGGTGGACGTTCCCGCGTTGGCGTCGTTGCCGGAGGGCGACACGTAGTAGGTGACGGCCACGGCGTCCGCGGAGAAGGCGATGGCGATCGCCACGGCGATGGAGGTCAGGGTGCTGCGCATGGTTCCCGGCTGGGTTTTGGTGGCGCGAAATTGCCCACCACCAGGCTTGCCTACGCCCCTGAAAGTCCCTCAGGATCTAACAATTCGACCAGTCACCCCTGGCAACCGACCGACCCGGGGTGGGCCCTGTTGAGCGGACCGGTGTTAAGCGCATGTGAAGCGCCCGACCGGGCGGCAGGACGTCCGGATCGATCCACCGGGCCTGCCGGCCCGGGTTGCTGCGATCCCGGTTGGATTCGAACCAACGACCACCAGCTTAGAAGGCAGGTGCTCTATCCAACTGAGCTACGGGACCGGAGGCTGCAAAGGTCGCATTCCTCTTGAGGTCGGTCAGCAGGGCGCACCAACGAAAAGATCCCGCCTCACGGCGGGATCGTCCCTTGTCGGGGTGGTGGATTGCCACCTGCGGCGGCTTTCACGGGAGGAGGGCGTTACAAGGGACGATCCCGGCGGCGCTGCGCTCCGCGGATCTTTCGTCGGTCCCGGTCCGGCGAGCGAGCTCGCATCCCGGTCCCAACGAAAGATCCCGCCTCACGGCGGGATCGTCCCTTGTCGGGGTGGTGTGATTCGAACACACGACCCCCTGGTCCCAAACCAGGTGCGCTAACCGGGCTGCGCTACACCCCGAGGGGCGCCAAAGGTAGCCGCCCATGCCGTCCCAAGCGGTGGATCACGGAATAAAGCCACACGCCCCCGGCCGATCGGGCCGTCATGATGACGCCTCGCTGTCCGCCTTGGGGCGAGGCGGGTGTTCATCCGTGACGCTCGGCCCAGCAGGCCCGCTTCCCCGTGGAGCGAACACGCCCCGCCTTCGCAGGGCGGCCTGGCGGAGAAGGGGGTTCGCCCGAGGCGGGCCATTCCATGGGTGAGGCTTCAAGCCGCGCCCGCGCGTTCTCGTCCCGGTCCGCTCCGGTGAGCGGGCTCACCTTGCTTCCCGGAACGAGAACGCCCCGCTTTCGCGGGGCGGCTTGGCGGAGAGGGGGGGATTCGAACCCCCGGTACCAGTAAACCCAGTACGGCAGTTTAGCAAACTGCTGGTTTAAGCCACTCACCCACCTCTCCTGGTGGCCCGGAACGATCACCCGGCCGGGACCGGGGCGGCAAAGATAGAAGCCCGACCCGTTCCACCACGCCCCCGGTTACCTTTGCCGCCCCAAACGCATCCCATCCATGGCCCGTGAAGTCGTCATCGTTTCCGCAGTGCGCACCCCCATCGGCAGCTTCGGCGGCTCCCTGGCCGACGTGCCCGCCACACAGCTTGGCGCCACGGCCGTGAAGGCCGCGGTGGAGAAGGCCGGCATCAAACCCGAGGACGTGAACGAGGTGATCATGGGCAGCGTGCTCCAGGCCAACCTGGGCCAGGCCCCCGCCCGCCAGGCCGCACGCTTCGCCGGACTGCCCAACGAGGTGGCCTGCACCACCGTGAACAAGGTGTGCGCCAGCGGCATGAAGGCGATCATGATGGCCGCCCAGGACATCGCGCTGGGTGATGCCGATATCGTGGTGGCCGGCGGGATGGAGAGCATGAGCCAGACCCCCTACTATGTGGAGAAGGGCCGCTACGGCCACCGCTATGGCCATGGGCAGCTGATCGATGGCATCGTGAAGGACGGCCTCACGGACGTGTACCACCAGACCGCCATGGGCGTGAGCGCCGAGCTCTGCGCCAAGGAGCACAACATCAGCCGCGAGGAGCAGGACGCCTTCGCCATCGAAAGCTACACGCGCAGCGCCGCCGCCTGGGCCGCGGGCAAGTTCAAGGACGAGGTGGTGCCTGTGACCGTGAAGACCCGCAAGGGCGACGTGGTGGTGAGCGAGGACGAGGAGTACAAGAACGTGAGCTTCGACAAGATCCCCGGCCTGAAGCCCGTGTTCCAGAAGGACGGTACGGTGACGGCGGCCAACGCCAGCACCATCAACGACGGTGCGGCCGCCCTGGTGCTCATGAGCGCCGACAAGGCCAAGGCCCTCGGCCTGAAGCCCCTGGCCCGCATCCTCAGCTACGCCGATGCCGAGCAGGCCCCCGAGTGGTTCACCACCACCCCCGCCAAGGCCCTGCCCCGCGCCGTGGAGAAGGCCGGCCTGAAGATGGGCGACCTGCAGTTCGTGGAGCTCAACGAGGCCTTCAGCGTGGTGGGCATCGCCAATACCAAGTTGATGGGCCTCGACCCTGCCAAGGTGAACGTGAACGGCGGCGCGGTGAGCCTGGGCCACCCCCTGGGCTGCAGCGGCGCCCGCATCATTGTGACGCTGATCAACGTGCTGCGCCAGAACGGAGCGAAGGTCGGCGGTGCCGGCATCTGCAACGGCGGCGGCGGTGCGAGCGCGATGGTGATCGAGGCGATCTAAGCCATCCACCGGCCCACGTTGCGTGTTGGGGCGTTACGTGTTGCGCGTTGACGACGCCCCAACATGGAACGTGCAACCTCCCAACACGCAACACCCATGGTCTCCGTCATCTGCCCCCTCTCGATCGTTCCGGTGCGCAGGGACCCGAGCGACCGTGCCGAGATGGTGACCCAGTGGCTCTTCGGTGAAACGGCCGAGGTGCTGGAGCGCACGGAGAAGTGGAGCCGCCTCTGCTTCGACCATGATGGGTACGAGGGCTGGGTGGACAACAAGCAGCTCCTCTCCTGCGACACGCCCAACACCGAGCCCGACCTGCGGGTGCTGGACAGCACCTCCATCGTGGACCTCGGTGAGCGACAGGTGATGCTGCCCTACGGCGCCGTGCTCCCCTTCTACCAGAACGGCAGCATCCTCTTTCAGGACCGACGCGTGCCGGTGAACGCGGTGACCAACACCCTCGATGGCAGCGGTGACCGTGGTGAACTGGTGGAGACCTACATGCACCCCTTCCTGGGCGCACCCTACCTCTGGGGCGGCCGCACGCCCTGGGGCGTGGATTGCAGCGGCTTCACGCAGGCCATCTTCATGTTCATGGGCATCTACCTGCAGCGCGATGCCCACCAACAGGCCGAGGAGGGCGATCCCGTGGAGTTCGTGGCACTGGCCGAGCCCGGCGACCTCGCGTTCTTCGACAACGACGAGGGCCGCATCATCCACGTGGGCATCGTGCTCAGCGACCGCCGCATCGTGCACGCCAGCGGCCGCGTGCGCATCGACACCCTCGACCAGGAAGGCATCTTCAACGCCGAGGAGAAGCGCTACACGCACAAGCTGCGGCTGGTGAAGCGTGTGGCGTGACCCATCCGACCAGCAAGCACCCACTTCTGAACACCGTTCCCATGAACCGCATCCTCCTCCCCCTCCTTCTTGTCCTCATCACCACGCTCGACCTTTCCGCACAGCAGTTCAAGGTCATCACCATCGTGGAGAGCATCATCCCGATGGGCATCGGCCGGTCGCGCATGATCGAAAGCACCACGGACATGGACGCCGACGCCGCGACCACCGAGCGCACGGATGGCAAGAAGAGCGACCAGGGCGAGGTCGACCGCGGCGACCTGAAGATCGACCGCTTCAAGGAGACCAAGCTCCTGAACTTCTTCAGCGCCGGGGGCATCAACTTCCAGAACATCGCCAGCAACGATGCGCTGATCACCGACCGCATCAACAAGCTCGCCGCGGAAGGCTGGGTGCTGATGCACGTGGCCAGCGGCGTGGAGAGCGATGCCGGCGACAAGGACGGCCAGGGCATCTTCATCACCCGGCTGTTCTTCCGGAAGAGCTGATCGCGGGCCTCAGCGCAGCAGCTGCATGGTGCCTTGCAGGTCGCGTCGCTCGCCCGTGAAGCCGGCCACTTCCAGGAGGTAGAAGTATGTTCCCTCCGGGACCGGCTCACCACTGAACCCGCTGCGTCCGTTCCATTCCACGTGCGCCGCGCTGCCCACGTACACGCGCTGCCCCCACCTGTTGAAGACCTGGAAGGTCAGCGTACCGCCCCACGGCGCGTCCAGCACCACCGCATCGTTGATCCCGTCGCCATTGGGGCTGAAGACGTTCGGAACGATGAGGTCGCACAGGTCGAAGTTCACCTGCACGGAACCGCTGGTCCTGCAACCGTCGCTCCCGATCGCCTGCATGCTGTAGGTCCCCGGAGCGCTCACCAGCAGGCTGTCCCCTTCGGGGCCGTGGGCCCAGGTGATCTCGTTGAAGCCTGGTCCCAGCACGATCCACACCGGAGCGCCCGAACAGCCTGTGAGCGGTGCGAGGTCGATGATGCTGCCGGGGATCACCACCAGCTCACCGGAAGCTGCAGGTCCAGAGCATCCGTTCGCGGTGAGCACACAGGTGTACAGGCCAGCGTCCTCCATGGCCACGGGATCGATCAGGATGCCGGGCCCGGTCGCAGAGCCCCCCGGGGTCGTCCAGCCATAGGTGGCGCCGGCCGGACCCGAAGCGTTCAGCGCGGCGGTATCCCCGGCACAGAAGACCCACGGAGTGTCCAGCAGGGCTGGAGGCGGAACGCTCAGTGCCTGCACCGATACGGGCACCGGGGCCGTTGCGCAGCCGCCCTCTTCCTGTGCCACGTACACCACGACACCACCGGTGGGGACGGTGACCGTGAGGGAGGGGCCGGTACCCAGCACCTGCTGGCCCGAGGCATCCGCGAACCAAGTGATCACGCCGGACCCTTGCGCCAGGAGGTCGACGACATCGCCTGGACAGGCCGCCGTATCCGCGGCGCCCACCGGATCCGTGATGGTCGCGGCCACCACCACCACCGTATCGGAGGTGGCCGAGCACCCACCCGCATCGAAGACCACGGCCGACCAGCTGCCGGGCTGGTTCACCCAGATGTTCTCGCCGATGAGACCTCCGGGCCACCACACCGCACCTCCGCCCAAGGGGACCACAGCGAGCTGCACGCTGTCGCCAGGGCAGAGCGTGAACGGGCCCGGCGTGAGCACTTGCGCCACGGGCGGCACCCCGCTGATCTCGACCTGCAGGACGGTGGTGATGCCGCACGAGGTGACCTCCACGCTGTAGAGGCCGGGCTGATGGACCACCTGCAGCGGATCGTTCCCGCTCAAGGGCGCCCCCCAGGTGATGCTGTTCACGGCGTCCGCGGCCACCTGCAGAAGCACACTGTCCGCGGGACCGCATAGCGTGGAGTCCGGAAGCAGGTTGAGGAAGGGGGGGGCGTAAGGGAAGACCTCCGCCGGGGGCGATTGGACCGCACATCCCTGGTCCGTCATCACATCACAGTAGTAAAGCCCGGGATCGGTCGCATAGGCGATCATGGTGGTGTCCGGAAGCGCGCCGTTGGGGCCGAACCAGCTGTACACCCCGGGCACGGTGCCGATGAGCGTCACCCCGCTGTCGGGGCAGAGCACTTCAGGCACCACAAGGATCTCCGGCAAGGGAGGGCCATCGAGGAACACATCGGCGTAGGCCTGGCTCGGGCATCCATTGCTGTCCACGGCCGTCACCTGCACCGCGTAGTACCCGAGCTGCGACACCTGCGCACTGTCCTGATCGATCGCCAGGAACTGCTGGCCGATCCACAGCCAATCGAAGCAGGTGGGGCAATCGGCCACCAGCCACGCCGATTGGCCGGGGCACAGGAAGGGCGGTGCCGTCAGGGTCAATGGTGGCGGCCCCGGATCGGCGAAGGTGAGGTGGATGCTGTCGGTGAACAGGAAGGCCAGGGTGTCCGGGCACGGATAGTTCGTGACGAGCACGCTGGTGTGCAGCACGAACCAACCGTTCTGCTGCGGTGGGAAGAGCCCGGTGCTCACATCCATGGTGTCCAACAGCTCCAACTGCAGGAAACCGAGCGTGGACAAGGTGTAGTTCAGCGTTGGATCGTAGGGGAACGGCTGGCCGTTCTCCGTCCATGTGAAGTTCAGCCCGAGGTCGAGCAGCCCGACCCCACAGAGCACCAGGCTGTCGTTGCCGTCCAGGTCCTGCGGGAACTCGTGCAGCAGGTCCAGCACCAGCGCCGGCAGCGGATCGTAGGGCACGACGACCACGTTCACCGAGTTCTCCGCCTCGCACCCGTTCGGCAGCTCCACATGAAAGGTCCATATGCCGGCCGTATCGGTGACGAAGGATTGCTGCTGGATCACCGTGTCCCCATCGGTCCAGTAGCTGAAGGGTCCGCCGGTATAGTTGTCGCAGGTGATCGTGGCACTATCGCCCGGGCACAGTTCCACGTCGTTATCGGCAGGAAAGGCCGTTATGTTGTACCCCTGCGAATCCGTGATCAGCGGGGCATCCGGAGAGACCAGCACCTCGGCGAACACGGTCTCACCCAGCGTGAAGCAGCCGTTGGCGAAGCTCACCGACAGGGACACCGGGCCCGATGTGCCGACGGAGGTGCTGTCCGCATTGCTGCCCGTGCTCCATTGGAACTGCACTGACGGGCCGATGTCGTAGGTCCCATCACCATCCTCCACGGTGAAGCTGAAGGTGGTGTCGATGCCCAACCAGAACTTCCCGCATTGCGTGTGCGCCGTGAAGCAGGTGTCCGACATCCGGGCGTACAACGGATCGAAGTCGCCCACGCACAACGCCCCCGCGCTGCGGTCGCAGCCCGCACCGACCCGTTCCCAGATGTCATACGGCGATCGGCCGCTGACGAAGCCCCGGGTGATGAACCCGTCCAACAGCCCGGCACTGGCCTCGCCCGCATACAGGTCATAATGGATATCCCCGCAATATCCCGGAGTTTGCGGAGAAACGACCAGCGCTGTGGGCGAGGTGAGCGAGGCATCGAACGTGGAGTCTCCAGGGATGACCAGCACCTGGTCGAAGGACCCGCTGAAGACCAGCTCTCCATCGGGCTGGGCCACGATCCCGCCCGCGCGCTTCTCCCCTGCCCCACCGAACTGCTGGGCGTCGATGAAGGAGAGGTCGCTCACCCGATGCCGCGCGATGAAGAGGTCCGGTGCGCCCACGGCGAGGAACACCCCGCTTCCATAAGCCTGGGCCAGATCGGTGAACTGGCAGGTGAACGTGCCGTACGCGGCGATGGTATCGGCCGAGAGCGTCAACCGCGCGGGCTCCACATTGCTCTGCGACCCCCTGCTCGCGGCCCCGATGAACTGGCCTTGATCATCCGCGCGCAGGATGAAGTAGCTCTCCGGATCAAGCTCGGTCACCTGGTCCGGGCTTCCATCCTCGAAGCTCATCACGCCCTGCAGCTCGCCCAGCAGGAAGAGACCATCGCCCGCCCGCCAGCGCAGGTCCGCACCGCGGTTCACCGCCGCTCCTCCACAGCGCCGGAACCATTGGTCCTGCCCGGCACCGTCCACCTTCAACAGGAAGATCGCATCATCCCAGGTGTTCAGGTACGACTGATCGAAGGCGATGGTGTCGCTGAACTGGCCGAGGAGATACGCTGCGCCCGCCGCATCATGCACCACGGCCGTGGCCGCATCATCCGCCGGGGCCACCCCCTGCTTGGTCCACAGCGGCGTCCCTGCGGCGGTCATCGCCGCGATGAACACGTCGGTGCCGGGCAGCAGGGTGTTCGGATCGATGGCGCTCTGCAGCACGGTCCCATTGAACGTGAACGCCTCCCGGAACTCTCCCGCCACGACCACATCGCCGTTCGGCGCCACCGACACGCCCGCCGGCCGGTCGAAACCCGTGAGCCCTCCACCCTGTGCCACCCATTGCTGCTGGCCTGTGCCCGCATCCAGGCTGGCCACGAACAGGTCCACCGAACCGCCCTGCGAGCTCAGCTGCGTTCCCTGGAACTCGGCCGTGGCCATGAACTGCCCCACCACGATCAGCCGGCCGTTCGCCCCCAAGGCCAACCGGAGCCCGCGGTCCAGGCCCGGACCGCCCGCCTGCTGCACCCAGATCGGGTTGCCCGCCGCGTTCAACCGCGCCACGAACGCATCGGTCGACCCCGTCGCGAGCAGGATCTGTCCGCCCAAGGTGGCCGCACCGCTGAACTCACCGGTGACGAACAGGTCGCCGTTCGGCGCCACCACCACGTCCGCCACGTGCTCCACGCTGGGCGACGCGATCGTGCGCGACCAATGCGACTGTGCGCCGGACCGGATGTGCAGCACGCACACTGCGCAGGTGATCAGGACCCGCTGAATGCACATCATCCGCTCGAAGGTACTCCTGGCGTTCAAGCTGACCAAGGCGAACCAGCCGACCGAGGAAGCCCGGGGGCACAGGGAACGAACCCGATGAAGGTCTCGGAAGCAGCTCTGCGGCTCCATCGCGACCTGCCGTGCCCCCGTGCACACGGCGAGGATGGCGCCGGAGGCGCATGGACCGTTCGGTTGCCGAAGCAACGGACACCTTGGATGTGATCGCGCAGGACGGACATGGCACGATGGTGCGGTCCGGACACGCCTACAGCAGCACCGGTGTAGCGTGCGCGCTGCTTCTCACGTGGGCCAGGCTGGGGCTCTATGGCACCAGCGGACGGGTGTACCTGGAGCCACAGGGCATTCCGGTCAAGACCTGCTGAAGACCTTGCTGGACCTGCTCCCACACCTGAACGGCCCACCACCACGCGCACTCGACCCACGATCGACCTGGCCGGACCAGGGGTGGGCAACCTTGCCGGGTTGTTCGCCGTACGAAGGCCACCTGTCATTGCTTCAGTGCGACCCATGAACCTGCTTGGACGACCGTATTCCGTGATGCTGCTTGCCGTTGCCCTTTTGGGCAACGGCTGCAGCCGGAACCTGCTCGAGGAGCGTGTGGCGGAAGGGGTCATCGAGTACGCATTGACCTTTCCGGACTACGACCCCAACGGCCTGATGGCCGGCATGCTACCGGAAAGGACGACCGTGACCTTCACCCAGGACAGGCAGCTGGCCGAGCTCAGCGCCGGCATGGGCGTGTTCCGCACGGCCATTGTGACGGACAACAGCCGGAAGCAGATGGACTACCACCTGAGCCTGTTGAGCAAGAAGCTGGTCAGCCGGTTGCAGCCTCGCGACATGCTGACCTTCAACAAGGAGAAGCCGGCCCTCACGATCCTTTACACCAATGAGGTGGATACGATCGCCGGTTACCCGTGCAAGAAGGCCGTGGCCGTGTTCGGGGGCATCGACAAGCCGGAGATCGAGCTGTACTATACCGACCGCATCCGCATCGAGGACCCCAACTGGTACGGTCCGTTCCAGGAGGTACCTGGTGTGCTGCTCCGCTACGAGATGGTGCAGTACGGCATGCGCATGCGGCTGGATGCCGTGGCCGTGACCCCCGGCAAGGTGGACGCTGCGCGCTTCGCCCAGAAAGAGGGCTACCAGGAGGTGCCCCCGGCCGTGCTGGACCACGAGCTGCAGGAGGTGCTGGGCACCTTCAGCCTCTGAGGCCCAGCGGCTTCGGGTTTTCCTTCGGAACTGTTGATAATAGCCGGACGCCGCGGTCCGTTGGGGGGTATACCCCCCGGTACTTTTGAACGACCCGCGCTCCAGCCCGCGCGGGCCCGATGCCCGTGGCCAACGAACGCAAGAACAGGGTGAGGTCCACCGAGGACGATGCTCCTGTGGAGACCCCGAAACGCGCCACCAAGCGCAATAGGCCGCGCGATGGCGGACCGGGCTGGTGGTCCCGCACAAAAGCCTTTGTCGCCGACCGGCGCACCCACAAGGTGTTCGGTCTCTTCCTGGTGCTGCTGAGCGGCTACCTGCTGGTGGCCTTCGTCAGTTACCTGTTCACCTGGCGGGCGGACCAGGACCTGACCAACCGGTCATGGGGCGCCCTGTTGAGCCGCGACCTGGAAGCGGACAATTGGTTGGGGAAATTGGGGGCGCTGGTCAGCCACCAGTTCATCCGCAGTTGGTTCGGCGTGGCCGCCTTCGTCTTCGTGCTGTGGAGCTTCCTGGGCGGTCTGCGGATCCTGGTGGGCAGCTGGCTGCTGCCGGTGCGTCGCACCCTCACCTGGAGCGCGGTGACCCTGTTCTGGCTGCCCGCCGCCCTGGCCTTCGCGTTCCGTAGTGGCGAGCTCGCGTTCCTGGGCGGTGCGCTGGGCTACACGGTGAACGGTCACCTCTCCGGCCTGCTGGGCAATTTCGGCGCCGCGGCGCTGCTGGTCTTCAGTTTGGGGGCCGTGCTCACCGCAGTGTTCGATCCCAACTTCACCTGGCTCGCCGACCTGATGCAGCGCCGGACCGCAGATCCGGAGGAGCGTGCGGTGGCCGAGGAGCCGGTGGAGATCAAAGCCAACCGCGTGCGGATGGAGACCGTGTCGGAGCCGGCCACCCCGGCCATGGAACCGGTGGCCGAGGTCACGGGGACGGATCGACCGGACGATGCCGAAGTCAAGGAATTGGAAGAGGCCGTGGAGGAGCCCGTGCCGATGCAGGAGGAGGAGATCGGGATGGAGGTGGAGGGGCTGGAGCCCGCGCCCGGCCTGGATCTGGATGTGACCCCGCCCCCACCGGATGAGCTGCCTGCCGACCCCATCCTGCCCGCCGTGCCCATCGCGGTGGACGGCATGAGCGTGGTGGCCGCGGCCGAGGACAAGGTGCTCACCGAGGACCAGATCGAGGCCAAGCTGCAGGAGTTCGGCGAGTACGACCCCACCTTGGACCTCAGCAGCTACGAGCTACCGCCGCTGGACCTGCTGGTGGACCATGGCACGGGTGAGGTGACGGTGACCAAGGAGGAGCTCGAGGCCAACAAGGACCGGATCGTCGCCACCCTCGGGCATTACAACATCGGCATCGACAAGATCAAGGCGACCATCGGTCCCACAGTGACGTTGTACGAGATCATCCCACAGGCCGGGGTGCGCATCAGCAAGATCAAGAACCTGGAGGACGACATCGCGCTGAGCCTGGCCGCGCTGGGCATCCGCATCATCGCGCCGATCCCCGGCAAGGGCACCATCGGCATCGAGGTGCCCAACAGCAGGCCGCAGGTGGTGGGCATGCGTGCGGTGGTGGCCAGCGAAAAGTTCCAGAACACCAGCATGGACCTGCCGATCGTGCTGGGCAAGACCATCAGCAACGAGACCTTCGTCACGGACCTCAGCAAGATGCCGCACCTGCTGATGGCCGGTGCAACGGGCCAGGGCAAGTCGGTGGGCCTGAACGCGATCCTGGTGAGCCTGCTGTACAAGAAGCACCCCAGCCAGATCAAGTTCGTGCTGGTGGACCCCAAGAAGGTGGAGCTCACGCTCTTCAACAAGATCGAGCGCCACTTCCTGGCCAAGCTGCCGGGCGAGGGCGAGGCCATCATCACCGACACCAAGAAGGTGGTGGCCACGCTGAACAGCCTGTGCATCGAGATGGACGAGCGCTACGAGCTGTTGAAGGATGCGCAGGTCCGCAACATCAAGGAGTACAACAGCAAGTTCATCCAGCGCCGGCTGAACCCCGAGAACGGCCACCGCTACCTCCCCTACATCGTGCTGGTGGTGGACGAGTTCGCGGACCTGATCATGACCGCGGGCCGCGAGGTGGAGACGCCCATCGCGCGCCTGGCCCAGCTGGCGCGCGCCATCGGCATCCACCTGATCATCGCCACGCAGCGACCGAGCGTCAACATCATCACCGGCACCATCAAGGCCAACTTCCCGGCGCGCATCGCCTTCCGCGTGACGAGCAAGGTGGACAGCCGCACGATCCTCGACAGCGGCGGCGCCGAGCAGCTCATCGGCCGCGGCGACATGCTGCTGAGCACGGGCAACGACCTCATCCGCATCCAGTGCGCCTTCGTGGACACGCCGGAGGTGGACAAGATCTGCGACTTCATCGGTGCGCAGCGCGGCTACCCGGATGCGCTCATCCTGCCCGAGGTGCCCACCGAGGAGGGCGGCGAGCTGGATGTGGACGACGGCGAGCGCGACAGCATGTTCGAGGAGGCGGCACGCCTGGTGGTGCAGACCCAGCAGGGCAGCACCAGCCTGATCCAACGCAAGCTGAAGCTGGGCTACAACCGCGCCGGCCGCATCGTGGACCAACTGGAGGCCGCCGGTGTGCTCGGGCCCTTCGAGGGCAGCAAGGCCCGCCGCGTGATGATCCCCAACGAGGCCGCGCTGGCCGCGCACCTGAACCAGGGTGTGGCGGCAGGGCCTGGCATCGCCGGAGGCTTTGCGTAGGCGTGGCCGGGGGTGGGGGGATTCAGTAATTGGCCGCAGAGGCGTCGAGGCGCAGAGAATGCCTGCGCAACCGACTCCCCTACCCCACCAAGCGCCACACCAGGCTTAGCAGTAGCGCCCATCTTACGCGCTCACACCTTCACGAGCCGGACGACCTGGCGGTGGTCGCCCTGCGTGAGTTGCAGGAGATAGGCTCCGGGCTTGAGGTCGGACAGGTCCATGCTGTCCGCGATCCGCACGGCACGCACCAAGGCCCCTGCGACATCACGGATGCGCACCTCGATCGGCCCCGAGGCAGGGGCTCGCACGGTCACCAGTCCCATGGACGGGTTCGGGATCAGGGTGAAGGTGGATGGACCAGCCTGTTCCGGCACGTTGGTCGCTGACTGACAGGTGGCCTGGAGCGCGTCGTAGGCCTGTTGCTCGGTCGTGTTCAGTCCTCCGAGCAGCAGGTCGGTGCTCTCCCAGGGGTCGTTCAGCAGGTCGAAGAACAGTTGGGTGCCATCGTCGAGGTCGATCAGTTTCCAGCGCGCATCGCGGATGGCATGGCCGCTCACCGCACCCTGGGATACGTTGGCGAAGAGGCAGCTGCGCACGGTCTGACCCGTTTGGGTGAACAGCGGCACAAGGCTCCGGCTGTCCTCATAGGCGGGAAGCGCATGGCCCGTCAGCTCCACGATGGTGGCGAAGAGGTCCGTGGTGTTCACCAAGGCCGCTTCGCGTTCGCCTGTCCTGGTGATCCCGGGACCGGCGATGATCAGCGGCACCCGGACCCCGCCTTCGTAGAGCGTACCCTTGGCGTGGTTCGGCGGGTAAGGCACTTGGATCACGTCCTGGCTGGTGCCATTGTCGCCAATGAAGATCACGACCGTGTTGGCCAGCTCCGCGGCCGTCAGGGACGCAAGCAGCCGGCCCACTTCATGGTCCACGCTCTCCACCATGGCGAGGTAATAGGGCAAGGGGTTCGCCGCGATGCTGTCCGGGTGGACGGGCAAAGGGCCCTGCTGATGCATGAACAGCGGTGGCCGATGCAGCGGGGTGTGCGGTGCATTGTAGGCCAGCCAGCAGAACCAAGGCGTGGTCTGCTGGTCGATCCAGTCGATGGCGCGGTCGGTGAGCACCGTGGTCACGTAGTCCGTGGAGGGCGATGTGACCCCGTCCACGGTCAGCGACCAGGACGTGTAGCTGCTCACCGCACCGCTCAGGATCCCTGCGAAGTGCGGCACCCCCATGGTGTTCGGGTAGGTGGGATCGGGCTGCAGGCCGCCCAGATGCCACTTGCCGATGATGCAGGAGGCATAACCGCTGTTCAGGTCCGAGAGGTGCCGATGAAGCGTGGTCTCTCCTGCCGGCAGCAGCGAGAGGTCGCCCGGGTTGAGCACGCCGGTGCGGAAGCCGTATCGGCCGGTGATGATCGTGCTGCGTGTGGGCGAGCACAGCGGATCGGCCCACACGTTGTCGAAGGTGAGCCCTTGTGCCATCAAGGCCTCCAGGTTGGGCATGGCGGCCTTCTCCATCCAGGGAACATAGGACGGCACGGGATCAAGCCCCAGGTCATCCGCGATCACCAACAGGATATTGGGTTGCTGGGCGTTGACGGACAGGACAACGGCCCAGAGCATGCTCGCAAGGAGGTGGCGCATCGCAGGGAAGGACATGCGAACAAGGTCGGGGTTTGATCCGTGGGTGCCATCCTGCCCGTGCGCTCCCCTACCCCACCAACCGCCACACCATGCCCACGAGCACCACGCTCATGATCACCGAGTAGATGGTCTTGTTGTGGCGGGCGAGCCATTCGGGCAGGTAGATGTCGAAGTTTGCGCGCTGGGAGTCGGAGTAACGACGGGCCACCACGGTGAGCGGGCAGCTCATGCGGAAGAGGAGCAGCGCGACGATCTCGAGCCCCACCAGCCCCAGGCCGATCCAGAACCAGCGGTCGATGCGGTCGGCGATGACGGCGTAGAGGAGATAGTAGATGACCGCACTGAGCACGACCCAGATGACGGTGTGTACGGCCTTGATCGCGATCAACGCT
Source organism: uncultured Flavobacteriales bacterium (assembly GCA_937872175.1). Classification (GTDB taxonomy): domain Bacteria; phylum Bacteroidota; class Bacteroidia; order Flavobacteriales_F; family PHOS-HE28; genus PHOS-HE28. Next base: position 94,876 of record CALMPI010000037.1, read on the forward strand.
GTCCGTGCTTGCATGGTTCGAAGGTGGGCACGGGTGGCCCCCACGGCCCTGATGACCATCACCCACCAACGCCAGCGGCCCCCGAGCAGATCGGAGGCCGCTGACCCTGGGTCGCCATTCGATCAGAACACCACGGCCTTGCTGCGACGGGCGGGCGTCAATCGGCGGGTATGCTCCACGGCCACACATCCGCCCTGCGCATCAAAGGCCAGGCGCCCCACGGGACCGGCATAGGCCAGGCCGCCCATGCGCTTCTCGAGTTCGAGCACCACGCCCATGCGGAGCTGCCGCGGTCCTTTTCCATCGGGTCCGAGCTCGGCATGATGGGTGTCCACCACCACCTCCTTGCTGAGGTGGCCGGGATGCTCGAAGCGCACCAGCACCTCCGCATCGGCAGGCAGCAGCACATCGAAACGGCCGGTGCGCGACACGGGGGCGGTACGCACGGAGCCTCCGACCTGCACCTCCACGGTGGCCTGATCGAAACTGAGGGCCTCCACGTGGAGCCAGCCGATCAGCTCCACCGTGCTGCTCGCGAGCGGAGCCGGGGGCGGACCGGCCTGTGTGGCGGAGAAGGGCAGCAGGCAGGCGGCGAGCGCGGGCAGGAGGTGGTTGAGGTGTTGCATGAGGCTGGGTGTGTTGGGGGCGATACGGGCGGCCCGCCGCGCGGTGACGTTGCTTCGACCAACGGCGGCCGGGTATCGACGGGGCGGACGAACGCCCGTGCGGAGGATGGGCGACCCGCAACCGGCGGAGCGCCCGCATGAACGCGCGTACGGCGCCGTGGAGGCGCCGTACACAAGCGAAGGATGGACCCGGTCACTGGCCGGAAGCCTTCTTCAGGCCGTCCTCGATCATGCCGAAGAACTGGTCCATCTTGGGCAGGATGACGATGCGGATGCGGCGGTTGCGTGAGCGCCCATCGGGCGTGTCGTTGCCCACCAGCGGCAGGTACTCACTGCGGCCGGCGGCGGTGATGCGGGCCGGGTCCACCTTGTAGTCGTTCTGCAGCACCCGGGTGATGGTGACCGCACGGGACACGCTGAGGTCCCAATTATCCTTGAAACACTCGCGGCTGATGGGCACATTGTCGGTGTGACCCTCCACCAGCACCTCCTGGTCGGGCTTGTCGTTGAGCACCGTGGCCACCTTGCCGAGCACCTCGCGGGCACGGGCCGAGAGCTCGGTGCTGCCGGTGCGGAACATCATCTTGTCGCTGAGCTCGATGAAGACGACGCTCTTCTCCACGTTCACCACCACATCCGTGTCGTTGAGGTTGCCCAGGGAGCTCTTGAGGCTGACGACCAGGGCCAGGGTGACGCTATCCTTCTTGGTCAGTGCGTCCTGCAGCGTGCGGATGCGGAGATCCTGCTCGCGGATCTGCTCCAGCGATCTCTCCAGGTTGGCGGCCTCCTGCTTGGTGAGCGTGGCCATCTGGTCCACGTTGTTGAGCAGGGCGGCGTTGGTGTTGTTCAGCTGGGCCACCTGGTCCTTGAGGTGCTCGTTCTTGTTCTGCAGCTCGGCGAGGCGCGCTTCCAGCACGGCCTTCTCGCTCCGGCACCCGTCGAGCCCGCGGTTGCACTCGTCCAGCTTGTTCTTGAGGGTCTCGTTGGAGAGGGTGAGGGCGGTGTACTTCTTCTTGGACACGCAGCTGGTGGAGCCCAGCAGGAGCGCGCCGAGGGCGGCGGTGATGAGGGTGGCTCGCGTCATGGTGAAGGGGTGAATGGGTCAAAGCTAGAGGGCGCGCGATGAAGGATCCGTGAAAAGGCCACGCCCCTTCCACAGGCACCTGTTCACGGTCCGGCGCAGGGGCCGCAGCAACGGAGGGTCGGGGTGCCCTTCTTTGCGACCATGGCCTTGAGCCGCTTCTGGACCTGGATGCTGCTGCTGAGCATCGCCTACATCATGGCCATGCTGTTCAGCGGCCGGCAATACGGGCTGGGCGCACTGGTGAACGGCAGGCAGGGCGAGCCGATGCTGGTGAACGAGCTGGACACCACTATGCTCGCAGGCACGGCGCTGCTGGTGGAGCTGCGAGCCGCCGGTACCACCGGCGTGCAGCGGGGCGACACCCTGTACACCGTGAACGGTGCGGGCGTGGTGAAGGTGAGCGTAGGCACGGTGCCGGCGGACGGCCTCTTCCCCACCTGCCGCAACACGCTCACCGACCTGTGGCTGCCACTGATCGGTTACCTCACCTTCTTCTGCGGACTGCTGAACCTGTTGGTGGACGCCCGGGCCATGGAGAAGGTGGCGCGGGTGCTGTCGCCCGTGTTCCACCGCATCTTCCCCGACCTGCGCAAGGACCACCCGGCCTACGGGTTCATGACCTTGAACTTCGCGGCCAACTTCCTGGGCCTGGACAGCGCGGCCACGCCTTTCGGACTGAAGGCGATGGAGAGCATGCAGGCGGACAACCCCGACAAGGACAGGGCGACCAACGGCCAGATCATGTTCCTGTGCCTGCATGCGGCGGGCCTCACGCTGCTGCCCACGAGCATCATCGGCTACCGGGCGGCCATGGGCGCGGCCAACCCGGCGGACATCATGATCCCGCTGATCATCACCTCGTTCGTGGGCACGCTGGCCGCGCTGTTCCTCGTGGCCTTCAAGCAGCGGATCAACCTGTTCAACCTGCCGGTGATGGCCTTCGTGCTGGGCATCAGCATCATCATCGGTGTGCTGATGGCCTACATCACCGGCCTGCAGGGCGTGCACAAGTTCCACTTCACCGACAACCTCAGCAACGGCATGCTGCTGGGCATCATCGGCCTGATCGTGGGCTTCGCCCTGTGGAAGGAGAACGCGTTCACCGAGAAGGGCACGAACATGTTCGATTCCTTCGTGCATGGCGCGAAGGACGGCTTCACCACGGGCCTGCGGGTGCTGCCGTACATGATCGCCATGCTGGCGGCGCTGAGCATCTTCCGCAACAGCGGGCTGATGGGCATCGTGATGGACGGGCTCTCGGCCGCGATGGCCGCAGTGGGCGTGGACAAGGCGGTGATCGACGCGGTGCCCGTGGCGCTGATGCGTCCCTTCAGCGCGGGGGGCTCACGCGGCTTCCTGCTGGACGCCATGAAGACCTACGGACCGGACAGCCTCACGGGCCAGCTGGTGTGCCTGTTCCAAGGCGCCGCCGAGACCACCTTCTACGTGGTGGCCCTGTACTTCGGCAGCGTGAGCGTGAAGGACAGCCGGTACACGCTGTGGGTGATGCTGCTGGCCGACCTGGTCTGCGTGGTGACGGCGGTGTTCGTGTGCAGCATCTACTTCGGGTGACGGCGGAGCCGGTGAAGCGCTTTCTTTGCGGCCCACTCACACTCATGGGCAAGCCATACGCAGAGGACAAGATCGAGCGTCGCCGTTCCAAGATCCACGGCAACGGCGTGTTCGCCATCGCCCCCATCCGCAAGGGGGAGCTGATCGTGCAGTACAAGGGCAGGATGGTGACGCACGCGGAGGCCGACCGGCAGCACGGCGGGGATGTGACGAGCGGCCACACCTTCCTGTTCACGCTGAACGAGAAGTACATCCTGGACGCGAACGTGCGCGGCAACATCGCGCGTTGGCTGAACCACAGCTGTGCGCCCAACTGCGAGGCGTTGGTGCACGAGGATGAGGGCGGCGACCCGAAGAAGGACAAGGTGATCATCGAGGCGCTCCGGGCGATCAAACCCGGCGAGGAGCTCACCTACGACTACGGCATCGTGCTGGACGAGCGGCACACCAACGCGTTGAAGCGGATCTGGGCCTGTCGATGCGGCTCGCCGAAGTGCACCGGCACCATGCTGAAGCCCAAGCGCTGACCGGAACGGGACCGCTGTGGCACGGCGCTTGCCAAGGGGGGCGGCGTACCTTCGCGCCCCATGAGAACCCTGCTATCCCTGCTGACCATCGGCCTGCTGGCCGCCTCCCCTGCCAACGCCCAGGACGACCCCCGCAGCAAGGCGGTGATGGACCGCCTGATCGCCAAGAACAAGGGGTACACGAGCTTCGAGGCCGACTTCAGCAGCCGCCTGGTGAACAAGGCCGGCAAGCTGGATGTGAAGCAGGAGGGCACCGTGAAGGTGAAGGGCAGGAAGTTCAACCTGGTGCTGGACAAGAACACGGTGATCAGCGACGGCGTCACCCTCTGGACCTACAACAAGGAGGCGAACGAAGTATCGCTGAACACCGCTGCGGAGATGGACCAGGAGCTCGATCCCAGCAAGCTGTTCACGATGTACGAAACCGGCTTCAAGAGCCAGTACGTCAGTGAAGCCCCCGACGCGGCCGGTGTGGTGGTGCAGACCGTGAAGCTGTTCCCCATCGACCCGACGAAGAAGCCGTTCCACACCGTGGTGCTGGTGGTGGACAAGGCGAAGGTGGAGCCCCGCAGTGTGCAGGTGCTCTACAAGGACGGCAATGAGGTCACCTACGTGTTAAAGCGGTTCGCGCCGAACGTGGACCTGGCCGACGCCCTGTTCACCTTCGACAAGGCCAAGCACCCCGGCGTGGAGGTGAACGACCTGCGTTGATCCTCAGCGCCTGCGGACCTGTCGTCGGACGGGGATGGCGGCCTCACGCCGGATGCGCTCCAGCTCGGAGGCCGGGACCCTGTGCTCAAGCCCGGGTTCAAGCGGGGGTACCCAGCGCTCCGGATGACGCAGGTCGGGTTGGATGGCCGCAAGGTCTTGATCCGGCGGGAACAGGTAGCGAGGAGGCCGTCCATTGTGGCGGATGATGATCTCCGATGTGATGCGCACGTTGGGAAAGCCGCGCCTGGCCATCTCCTCCTTCATCCAACGGGCGAAGCGCACGGTCACCCTGGGGTCGTAGGCGCTCACGTTCGCCTGCATGTTGTTGATGAAACGCTCAAGCGCCACCGGTCGCTTGTTGCCCTGCTCGTCGTGGACGAAGTAGGCGATGCGTAAGGGGTCTCGGGTGGACACCTTCATCCGCCAGCTGAACCGCTGGCCGATGCTCGTCCAGTCCACATCTCCCGGCAGCAGCAGCCAGCGCAGCGGGAACAGCAACTGGAAGGCGAAGTACCCCGCGAACAGCGCGAGCACGGTCCCACGGGCCGCAGAAGATCCTGGAGCGGAAGGCGCGCCGCCCGAGCGTCGTCCCCTGCGGTCCATGAAGGCGGCCACCTCCTCGGGGTCGAAGAACAGGATGGTGGCGGCGATCATGAAGAAGGGGAAGACCCCGATGTCGTCGAAGAGCAGGTGGTTGGTGAGGTTGAAGAGCAGCACGAAGGGCAGGATGTACCGACGGGAGCGCTTCCACCAGAGCAGGGGGCCGACGGCCAGGTCGAACAGGAGTCCGCCGTAGGTGAAGAAGGCCACGACCGGCATGGAGGTGAGCAGGCCCTCCAACGCCCCACCGCGGGCGGCGGCCTCCAGAGCCGTGCGCATGGGCTGCATGTGAGCGAGCCAATCCGGGTTCAGTTTGGCGATGCCGCCATAGAAGTACACGATGACCACCTGCAGCCGGAGGGCCCACCAGCACCATCGGGGCACGGTCGTGCTGGTCATCCTTGCCTTGAAGAGCAGGCGGTCCAGGCTCCACGCGCGATGCGCGGGGATCAACGTGAACAGGAACGCGAGCAGGGCGAAGAGGTAGAAGTGGTTGTTGTAGATGCAGCGATCGAGCAGCAGCACATAGGTGAAGCCCGCGAAGAACAGCATGGTGGCCATCCGATAGAGGAGACCGGCTGCGATCGCGAGCGTGCTGAACGCCATGGTGGCCAGGATGGCGTCCATGGCGGCCTTGCCCAAGGGCCGCACCCACGTGAACCCCTCGTACGGGAACAACAGTTTCGGACCCACGAGCCCCATGTCCACCAAGCGGATACTGTGGTAGTAGGACATCTCGTAGAAGAGCAGTCCGCCCAGCAGGATGCGGAGCACGGCGAGCGCGCGGGCATCCGTGTGCTCGAAAAGCCGGTCGGTCCAGCGGGGACTGGCGGTCATGGCGCATCCAAGATGCACGATCCGTCCCGTTGGCGCGATATCCATGCGGGAACGCACACCTTTGCGGGATGGAGGAAGGAAGGCACCTGACCATCGGAGCTCGGCTGGACGGAGCCCCTTACGCCACCCGCCTGACCATGCGGGGCCACACGCTGGTGGCCGACGAACCGCGGGAGGACGGCGGGCTGGACGAAGGACCCCGGCCGCATGAGCTGCTCTGCAGCGCACTGGCCAGCTGCACGCTGATCACCATGCGGATGTACGCCGACCGCAAGGGTTGGCCGCTCACGGCTTTGAGCGTCGAAACGCGGATGGACCGCACCTCGGCGCAGGGCGCGGTGGACACGCAGCTGCACATGGACATCCGCATCGATGGCGGGCTGGACCCGGACCAACGCGCGCGGCTGATGCAGATCGCCACCCGATGCCCGGTGCATCGCACCCTGTTGAACCCGATCCACATCCACATCGCCGAACGACCATGAGCGACAAGGAGCACACCTACACCAACGGCGAGGTCACCATCGTGTGGAAGGCATCGTTGTGCACGCATTCGCGCCGCTGCTGGACCGGCCTGCCAGAGGTCTTCAAACCCGGGGAGCGGCCGTGGATCCGGCCCGACGGCGCGGAGACCGCGCGCATCATCGCCCAGGTGGGTCAGTGCCCCAGCGGAGCCCTGAGCCTGCGCGGCGAGGCCCCGACGGCGACACCGGCCGCAGCGGCCGCATCCGGGGTCGCCATCGAGGTGAGCCCGAACGGTCCATTGCTGGTGCACGGCCAGGTGGTGGTGAAGCATCCGGACGGTCGCACGGAGGAGCGCGCCGAACGCTGTGCGCTGTGCCGGTGCGGTCACTCGGGCAACAAGCCGTGGTGCGACGGGTCGCACCGTGCGCAGGGCTTCATCGGTTGAGGATGGACGAGCGTCACTACCTGGAACGCATCGGATCACGCGGGATCGACCGGCCCGATCTGGAGAACCTGCGGCACCTGCACCGGGCGCACCTGCTGGCGGTGCCCTTCGAGAACCTGCACATCCGGGCGCGGATCCCGATCGAGCTCGATGTGGAGCGCCTCTTCGACAAGGTGGTGCGGCAGCGCCGGGGCGGCTTCTGCTACGAGCTGAACGGGCTCTTCGCCGAGCTGCTGGAACGGCTCGGTTACACGCTTGCCCGGGTGCAGGGCCAGGTGTACGAGCAGCGCCGCCAGCGCTTCGGGCCACCGTTCGACCACATGGCGCTGCTGGTGACCGTGGGCGAGGACCGCTACCTGGCCGACGTGGGCTTCGGCGACCTGTTCCTGGACCCCTTGCCGCTGCGGGTCGATGAGCCGCTGGTGGACAACGGGCGCACGTTCCGCTTCCACCACGATGGCTCGGGCCAGCTGGTGCTGAAGCGCACGAACGGCCGCGGTGATGTGCCGGTGTACCGATTCAGCACGGACGACCATCCCTTCGCGGACTTCGCCCCGATGTGCCGGCACCACCAGACCTCGCCGCACAGCCACTTCACCCAGCGCACGGTGGTGAGCCTGGCCTTGGACGACGGGCGCGTCACCCTCACGGAGCGACGCACCATCCTCACCCGCAACGGTTCGCGCGAGGAACGGAGCCACGACGAGGTCGGCTTCCGCGAGGCGCTGTGGGCGCACTTCGGGATGACGGTGCCGGAGGCCTTCCATTGAGCGGGCCAGGGGACGGCTACTTTTACCCGCCTCATCCCACCCCATGGAGATCATCCAGGAGTTCTGGTATTTCATCACGCACCTCAACGAGACCCTGCCGGTCTTCATCCACGATCACGGCGCCTGGATCTACGCACTGCTGTTCGCCATCATCTTCGTGGAGACCGGCCTGGTGGTGATGCCCTTCCTGCCGGGCGATTCGCTCCTCTTCGTGGCCGGCACGCTGGCCGCCGGCGGCATGCTGGACCTGGGCCTGCTCATCGCCCTGCTCTTCGTGGCGGCGGTGCTGGGCGACAACATCAACTACGCGGTGGGCCGCTGGTTCGGTGAACACGTGGTGGGCTGGAAGCTCTTCGGCCGGGCCCTGGTGCGGCGCAAGGACCTGGACAAGACGCACGCCTACTTCGAGAAGTACGGGGTGAAGACGATCATCATCGCCCGCTTCATCCCCATCGTGCGCACCATCACCCCCTTCGTGGCCGGCGTGGGTGCCATGGACTACCGGCGAAAATTCCTCCCCTACGACGTCCTGGGCGGCGCGCTGTGGATCGGTCTGCTGACGCTGCTGGGTTACCTCTTCGGCAACCTGCCCTTCGTGCAGAAGCACTACGAAACGGTGATCCTGGGCATCATTGGGTTGAGCGTGCTGCCGATGGTGGTGGAACTTGTCCGCCAGCGGCTCAATAACCCGGCCGGTTGAGCGTTGAGCACCGCGTGGCACAGTATGGGTTGATCGGCCGGTCGCTCGGCCACTCGCGCTCCCCGGAGCTCTTCGCCTCCATCTTCGCCCGCGAGGGCCTTTCCGGCGCTCGGTATGAGCTGTTCGAGCTGGACCATGTGGATGAGCTGCCCGGCCTCATCGCCGCGCGGCCCGCGCTCCGCGGATTGAACGTCACCATCCCGTACAAACAGAACGTGATCCCGCTCCTGCACGGGCTGAGCCCCGAGGCGGCGGCCGTGGGCGCGGTGAACTGCATCCGGATCCGGGATGGACGATGGATCGGCCACAACACCGACATCGACGGGTTCCGGGCCCTGATCGGTCCGCACTTGGGCACGGTGCTGGGACAAGGCGGCACCGTACGGCCGCGTGCATTGGTGCTGGGCAGCGGCGGAGCGAGCCGGGCCGTGGCCTACGTGCTGCGCGAACTCGGTCTGCGGTTCCGGGTGGTGAGCCGCAGCCGCGAGCGCGGTGATCTGACGTGGGACCAGGTGGACCGCACCGTGGTGGGCGTGTGCCGGTTGATCATCCACACCACGCCGCTGGGCATGTGGCCGAAGGTGGATGAATCCCCCGCCCTGCCCTATGCGGCGCTCACCGACCAGCACCACCTCATCGATCTGGTGTACAATCCGGAGGAGACGCTCTTCCTGCGACAGGGCCGGGATGCCGGGGCTGTGGTGGAGAACGGCATGGTGATGTTGAAGGAACAGGCGGAGGCGGCGTGGCGGTTCTGGGGGGTGGATTGAGCACCAACATATGCATGGCCATACATATGTTCGGATGATGAATATCATAAGTCCCTCACATTCAGATAATTGCAAAATAGGCCCATCGGTCGGCGTGGCCGACTCCTGCTCTATTCATCTGATAATCAAAGGCTTGAATGCATGTATGGCCATACATATTTCATTCACCTTCCACTCCATATCTCATCTGGAACCAACACGTGGCCATCGCCAACCAGGCAACTGACCTGTTGCCGGGCCATCCCAACATCGCCAAGGCGCATGGACCGGACACACCTCATGGCGTGTCGGTTCCCATACCCTGACCGCACGCATTTCCACCCCGCGCTCCCACACCTACTTTCGCGCCCGATGTTCTCAAAGGCCTGTGAATACGGCATCCGCGCCGCAGTATGCATCGCAGGATGCGGCCGGGATGGCGAGCGGTTGAGCCTCAAGGCCATCGCAGAACACACTGACAGTCCCGAGGCCTTCACGGCCAAGATCCTTCAGAAGCTTGTGCATGCCGGGCTGGTTCGGTCCGTCAAAGGACCTGGTGGCGGCTTCAGCATCTCGGAACCCGATGCACGCCGCATCCGATTGAGCCAGATCGTCGCCTGCATCGACGGTGATGCGATCTACCGGGGTTGCGCCCTCGGGCTTCCCCAGTGCAACGCCCGGAAACCCTGTCCGCTGCACGACAGCTTCCTGCAGGTGCGCGAGGATCTGCGGCTCATGCTGGAGCGCACCACCCTGCATGACCTGGTGATCGGTCTGCGGGAGGGACGCACCGTGCTCAAGCGCTGACGCGCGGATCGGTGGGTGCCTCCTGCCCGGCGATGACCACCTGCCGCATCAGGGGGATCACCACCAACATCAGCCCACCGGCAACAGCCGCACCGGCCAGCACGAACACGACGAGCACTGACATCACCGGCCGCATGACCTCCGCGTGGTCCGTCATGCCCAGTCCCACGGAACGCCAGCCCTTCAGCAGACCGGCCACGATCAGCGCCGACCACAGGACGTGGAGGGCGATGACCGCGATGCGCAGCCCGGCCCTGGGCCAGCGTCCGGCACGAGCACCTTCGAATCCCGACCAATAGGCGATGCAGCCCAGCAGGATGAACGTATTGATGCCGATCGTGGCGCCCATGGCGTGGGCCACAGTGATGTGCGTGCCGTGGGTGTACCGGTTGATCGCCGGCACCGACATCAGCAGCGCCAGCATCAGGTTCAGCAGCACCCAGCGCTCGGCGGCGCGCAGACAGCGCTGACTGAAGGTCGTACCGGTGGGACCGGCTTGCGACCTCCGCAGGCCGCGCAGGATGTCGAACAGGATCAGCCACTCGGCCATGCTGATGGCATAGGCGGCATGCCGCACCCAACCGGCCGTGGGCGCATTGTAAAGGTGGTGCCCCCAGTTGAACATCAGGTTGGCCAGGCCCAGGAACCAGAACGCGTGCGCCTTCCCGCTGCGCGCCAGGGCCTCGTTGCCCGAGACGCGCACGGCGAGATAGAGCGAGGTGCCGTAGATGAGCTGGTTCCAGGCCCCGACCATGCTGCCATTGCTCTTCCATTGCACGATGAGGTCACGCAGGTAGCTGGTGCGGACCGAAGGCAGGAGCCACAGGTTCTGCTCGATGAAGGTGAACAGAAAGAAGACCGCTCCGGTGGTCCACATCCAGAGGTGGATCGGAGCCCCATGGCCATGTCCCCGCAGCGCCCGGAGATGATCCACCAGCACCAGCAGCCACGCCAGTCCGATAGGCAGGGCGAGCCACGGTGGGAACTCCCAGTACTCGCGACCACCGAACCTCCCGAGCACATAGGAAAGGAGGGCTGAGAGCAGTGCTCCGGCCCAGAGGATCAGGAACCCGCACAGGAGCCTGCGATCGGGCGTCGCGCCGACCACCTCCGAGCGTGCGATGAGCATCACGGCCAGCGCCCCCGTGACGATCCAGAACAGGGCCGTGGTGGTGTGCAGCGGCCTCAACCGTACGAACGGCAGCACGTCGGCGAGCTCGGGCACGACGAACGCCAAGCCCGCCAGCACGCCCAGCAACAATGCGGCGATCAACAGGCCGAGCGCGATGGCCGTGATGCAGCGGACGGGCCCGTTCATGGTCGATCGATGGGGATCACGTACGTCCCGGTCCAATGCACCGCCTCCGCCTGCACCTGCGAAGTACCATGACGGTCCACCCAGCGCAGATAGGCCATGAGGTCGGTGATGGCACTGTCCTGGAGCGCATGCGCGGGCATGCGGCCGGTGCCGTACCGGATGAAGGTCCTCAACCGGGCGTCATCGCGAACGCGAACGATGTTGGTGAGGTCCGGTCCCATGTACCCTCCAAGACCGAACAATTGATGGCAGGCCTGGCAGTTGTGCGCCTGCCAAAGACCTCGTCCACGCATCGCCGCCTGATCCGGAACGCTTCGGCGTCCATCGAAGAGCCCGGCGTAGATCGCCACCGTGTTCGCCACGAAGGCGAGCACCAACAGCACGAGCACCCCGGAGCGCCAGTGCGGAGCGGGTGCTTCGGATCTGCCCTGCATCACCCTGCGAAGGCACGGTTCATGCTCCTTGGAATGAATGATGCCGGTCATGATATTCGGACTTTTTTGTCTGTTATTTTGGCACCACTGATCATCTCCCATGCTGCGTCCGTCGCTCCTGCTTTCCACCGCGCTCCCGATCGTCCTCTTCGCCCAAGTGATGAACCCCATGGCCGTTCCACCCGCCTTGGAACTGGACACCTTCGATCTGGACGTGGATGAGCATGTGGTGAACTTCTATCCCGGGGTCAACACCAGCACCTACGGCGCCAGCGCACCCTATCTGGGCCCCACGCTGATCCTGCACCAAGGCGACTCCGCACGCATCCGAGTTCACAACCACCTCAGCCAGGTGACCAGCATGCACTGGCATGGCATGCGTGTGCCCGGCTGGGCCGATGGGGGGCCGCCCCGCGAGGTCCTTCCGGGCGAGACCTGGTCCGTGGAATTCCCGGTCCGTCATCCGGCAGCCACGTTCTGGTACCACCCGCATCCGGACGGGCTCACCGCCGAGCAGGCCAACCTTGGCGTGGCCGGGACCATCGTGGTGCGGGACACCGTCGAAGCGGCCCTGGACCTACCACGCAACTACGGAGTGGATGACCTACCGGTGGTGATCCAGGACAGGCGGTTCGCCCCCAACGGCAACTTCGTCTTTGCCGCTTACGGTGACTCGGTGTTGGTGAACGGAACCCCGCACGCGTATGTGGACTGCCCGGCGCAGGTGGTGCGGCTGCGGCTGCTGAACGGCAGCAATGCCCGGGTCTACCAGCTCGGGTTCGATGACGGGCGCACGTTCCATGTGATCGCCGGTGACGGCGGCTTGCTGAGCGCACCGGTGCCGACGGACCGCCTACCGTTGAGCAACGGTGAGCGGGCCGAAGTGCTGCTGGACCTCACCGGCATGGAGGGCGACAGTCTGCACCTGATGAGCTTCGGCAGCGAACTACCCGTCACCGTACCGGGTGCCAACAACCCGATCTGGGAATCCAGTGTGCTGAACGGCGTGGACTTCCAAGTGCTTCGGATCCGCGTGGGCCCGCCCACACCGGGCGCGGTGACCGCGATCCCCGGTACGCTGGTGACGTTGTCACCGCCTGACGAGGCCGATGCGGTGCGCACACGAACAAAGATCCTCGCGGGCATGGGCATGGTGGGCATGGGCATGTTCACCATCAACGGGCTCATGTTCGATCCGGCGGTGGTGAACGACACCATGCTCCTTGGCACCGCCGAGGTCTGGGAGATCGAGAACATCAGCAACATGGCGCATCCCATGCACCTCCACGGTGGGTCCTTTTTCATCCTGGACCGTGACGGGGCCCCTCCTGCGGCTTGGGAGGCAGGCCCGAAGGACGTGGTGCTGGTGGACGCCGGGGCCAGTGTACGCATCATCATGCGGTTCGAGGACCTGAGCGACGGTTGGCCGTACATGTACCACTGCCACAACCTGATGCACGAGGACAACATGATGATGCTGCAGTACATCGTGGTGGACACCCCTACGGGAATGCCCGCCATGGATGCGGCCGAAGCCTCGCTCTTTCCGGTGCCGAGCACGGGCCAGGTCAACTACGCATGCACTTTCGTGCCCGCGGACCTGCGCATCACCGACGGTACCGGCCGCATCGTGCACCAGGAGGGGCCGGTGCTCATGCATGGCAGCTTGCACCTCTCTCTGCCGAGGGGTAGCTACATCGCCACCTTCAGCTCGCACCACGCACGGACCTCCGCCAAACTGATCATCCAATGAGCATCCCCGCCACACCGGCCTCCATGACCCAACGGACCGTAGGCTCCATCGTGGCCGATGACTACCGCACCGCCGCCGTCTTCAACGCCCATGGCATCGACTTCTGCTGCAAGGGCGGCCGCACCATTGCCGAGGTGTGCCGGGCCAAGGCCATCGAACCGGACACCTTGGAGGCCGAGATCCGCCAGGCCATTGAGCGCGATGGCGGCACGGGGGACGATGTGAGGCAATGGCCCCTGAGCCGCTTGATCGGGCACATCGAGCGCGTGCATCACCGCTATGTGGAGGCCCGCTCCACCACCCTGAAGCAGTTCCTCAACAAGCTCTGCAGCGTGCATGGCGATCGCCACCCGGAGCTCCTTGCGATCCGCGAGGAGTTCGAGACCTGCACCCATGCCATGGCCACGCACATGAAGAAGGAGGAACTGGTCCTCTTCCCCTTCATCAACCAACTGGAGAGGTCCCTGCGGCACGACCTTACCGCTCCGACCCCACATTTCGGCACCGTGGACAACCCGATCGCGATGATGGAGCGGGAGCATGACGCCGAGGGAGAGCGCTTCCGTCGCATCGCCATACTGAGCCGGGACTACACCAGCCCGCCCGATGGCTGCACCACCTATGCGACGGCCTATGCCATGCTGCGCGAGTTCGAAGAGGACCTGCACCGCCACATCCACCTGGAGAACAACATCCTGTTCCCCAAGGCGAAGGCGTTGGAGAAGGAACTGCGCCGCGCCCAAGGGTGCGATGCGGCAGCCTGTTGAACGGGCGACCGGGCAGCCACATGCAGCGAGGAGGCTCCGACGATGGAGCTGCCTCCGGAGCGTCATGGACGCCCGCCGGCCCGAAGCAGCTGCGCTGGAGCGCTCGGCCCGCGCGTTGGTCTTCGCGCGCGGCCATGGGACACGCCCTCCCTTAGAGCTGCTCGAAATGCGCCGTGAAGTGCCGGAGGAACCGTGGCTCCTTGACGATGCGGTAGCCCCGTACCAGTTCGCGCGTGCGCATCACCTCCTCGAAGGTCTCGGCCACGTACTCCATGTGGCTCTGTGTGTAGACCCGGCGCGGGATGGCAAGTCGCACGAGCTCCATTGCAGATGCGATCAAAGCTCCGGATGCGTCGTACTTGCCGAACATCACCGAGCCGATCTCCACGCTGCGGATGCCTGCGAGGCGGTACAGTTCGCACACCAGCGCCTGACCAGGGTATTGCTGTGGCGGTATGTGCGGGTATAGCTCCTTCGCATCGATGTACACCGCATGCCCGCCTATGGGGCGCATGAGCGGCACACCCAGCGCGTGCAGCCTCTCGCCAAGGAATGTGGTGCTGCGGATGCGGTAGTCGAGGTAGTGCGGGTCGAACACCTCTTCCAGCCCGGTAGCGATGGCCTCCATGTCCCGCCCGCTGAGGCCGCCGTACGTGGTGAAGCCCTCGGTGATGATCAGCGCGCTGGTGCAGGCCTCCGCGAGCTCGCCATCGCGCAGGGCGAGGAACCCGCCCATGTTCACCAGTGCATCCTTCTTCGCGCTCATCACCGCACCATCCGCAAGGGCGAACATGCGATGTGCGATCTGACGGTATGTAAGGCCTTCCATGCCGGCCTCGCGGTGCTTCACGAACCAGCTGTTCTCCGCGATGCGGCAGCAATCGAGCAGGAAGAGCACGCCGTTGCGCTTGCAAATGGCTGACACATCCTCCGCATTGCCCATGCTCACGGGTTGCCCACCACCGCTGTTGTTGGTCACCGTAAGGATCACAGCGCCGACGTGACCGGCATGCCGCATCAGCAGAGCATCCAATGCGGCCACGTCCATGTTGCCCTTGAACGGATGCTCAAGCCCGGGATCCTTTCCCTCGGCGATGGGGATGTCGATGGCGATGGCTCCGGTGAACTCGATGTTGGCGCGTGTGGTATCAAAGTGGGTGTTGCTGATGAAGACCTTGCCAGGCCCGCCCAGGTGGCCGTAGATGATGCGCTCGGCCGCGCGCCCCTGATGGGTGGGCAGCACATGGTCCATGCCCGTAAGCTCCTTCACCGCCTCTTGCATGCGCTCCCACGAGCGCGAGCCCGCATAGGCCTCGTCGCCCTCCATCACCCCGGCCCATTGGTGCGCGCTCATCGCACTGGTTCCGCTGTCGGTCATCAGGTCGATGATCACGTCGCGCGAGCGGAGCAGAAACGGGTTGTAGCGGGCCGCTTTCAGTTGTCGGATGCGCTCCTCCTCGGTACTGATGCCGATGGGCTCCACGCTCTTGATCCGGAACGGCTCGATGATGGTTCGGTGCTGCATGGCCCCAAGGAACCGGACAACCGATGATCACGACCTGATCGACATCACCACTGTTCTACCCGCACTTCGTCCCGCCGCAGCTCCGGCATTTGAGGCAGCCCTCCTCGTAGTACAGCCCTTCGGCATCGCCGCACTCGGGGCACCTGCGGCCCAGGGCCCGGGTGCCATCGGGGATGTAGCGTGAGAGGGCGCGCACCACACCGTTCTTCCAGGTGTTGAGCGTGGCGTCGTAGAGGTGCAGGTTGGCCACCACGTCCACCACCTGCGGCACGGGCATGCCCTGGCGCAGCATGCCGCTGATGAGGATCGCGTAGTTCCAGAACTCCTTGTTGAAGGTGCGGCTGAGGCCCTGCACCGTGACGCGGTACCCCTCGTCGTCGGCGTACTCCAGGTCGTAGCGGTTCTTGCCGAGCTTCTCATCGCGTCGCTTCACCACCCAGCCCTTGGTGACCCACCTGGGCAGCTCGAAGCCGCCGTTGGCCTTGCCGGTGAAGATCTCGTAAGGCTTGCTGTCCAGCAGTCCCACCACCGCCAGCCAGGGCTCGGTCTCGTTGTGGAACCGCAGCACGTCAGCCTCCAACGTTCCGGGGCGCGGCGCATGGTGGCCAGGCGTGTCGACCCTCCGGGTCGAGGCTGCCTCCGTGGCCACCAGTACGCCGCTGCGGCTGCCGTCGCGGTACACGGTGATGCCCTTCAACCCGTGGTGCCAGGCCTCCAGGTAGATGCCGCCCACCTCGTCCACCGTGGCGGTGCCGGGCAGGTTGATGGTGCTGCTGATGCTGTGGGTGGTGTACTTCTGCACCACGGCCTGCATGCGGATGCGCTTATGCCGGTCGATGTCGTTGGCGGTGGCGCCGGCGTAGGGGCTCTCGGCGGGGTCGCTCTTGGCGGTGGCCTGCATCCAGTCCAGAATGCGCGGGTGGTGTACGGTGAACTCCTCCCACTGGTCGCCCAGGTCGTCGGTGAAGGTGACGGTGGCGTTGGGGTCGCCGGGCACCACCTTGCGGCGGCGCGTGTAGCCCAGCATGTACACGGGCTCGATGCCGCTGCTGGTGCGCGTGAGCAGGCTGAGGGTGCCGGTGGGTGCCACGGTGCTGAGGCTGATGTTGCGGCGGCCGTGCCGCATCATGCGGTCGTGCACTTCGGGCAGTTCCTGCTCCAGCATGGCGGTGAACGCGCTGGTCCGCTCCACGGCGGGTGCGAAGCCCTCGAAGGCGCCACGCTCGATGGCCATGTCGATGCTGCTGTCGAACTCCGCGCGGCACTTCGTCCTCAGGATGTCCTCGGCGGCGGTGATGGCGGCGTCACTGTCATACTTCAGGTTGAGGCCGGCGAGGGCATCGGCGAGGCCGGTGAAGCCCAGGCCCGTGCGGCGGCCCTTCCGCCCGGTGTCACGCAGCAGCTCCCAGGTCTCGCGCTCGGTGCGCTTCAGCTCGTCGGGCTCGGGGTCGGCGTTCACCTTGGTCAGGATGCGGTCCACGGCCTCCAGCTCCAGGTCCACCAGGTCGTCCATCAGGCGCTGCGCTTCATAGGTGACCGCCGCGAAACGCTCGTGATCGAACCAGGCCTTGGGCGTGAAAGGCTCGTCGACGAAGCTGTAAAGGTTGATGGCGATCAGGCGGCAGCTGTCCCCGCCCTGCATGGCGATCTCGCTGCAGGGGTTGGTGCTTTCGTTGCGGAAGCCGGGGTACACGCTGCTGGTGCTGTACAGGTGCTGGCGGTCCCAGAAGATCACGCCCGGCTCGGCGGTGGCGTGGGCGCAGGAGATGAGCGTGTTCCATAGCTGGCGGGCCTTCACCACTTTCGTCACGCTCGGCTTCTTCGCATCAATGGGCCAGCGCAGGGTGAAGTCGGCATCGGCCTCCACGGCCTTGAGGAATTCGTCGCTCACGCGCACGCTCACGTTGGCACCGGTCACTTTGGTGAGGTCCTGCTTGATGGTGATGAACTTCTCCACGTCGGGGTGGGCGATGTCCATGGTGAGCATCAGCGCGCCACGCCGGCCTTTCTGGGCCACTTCACGCGTGGTGTTGCTGAAGCGCTCCATGAAGCTGACGGCGCCGGTGCTGGTGCGCGCGGCGTTGCTCACGGGCGCGCCTTCGGGACGCAGCGTGCTGAGGTCGAAGCCCACGCCGCAGCGGCGCTTGAAGAGCTGCGCGAGTTGTTGGTCGTTGCGGAAGATGCCTCCGTAGCTGTCCAACGGCGAGGGGATCACCACGCAGTTGCTCAGGGAGGCCAGGCGGTAGGGATCGCCCAGGGAGGCCATCACGCTGCCCTGCGGCACCACGTCGCGGAAGCCGTCGAAGAGCTGGAAGATGCGCTCCTCATCCAGCGCCGCGCGCTCCTTTCCGTAGGCGGAGAGAAGCGCACGTTTCTCCGCGGGCAGCGGCGCGTAGCGTGCCTCGATGCGTGCGAACTCGCGGGCCATGCGCCGGTGCATGTCGGCCGGCGAGGCTTCCACCAGGTGCCCATCGGCATCGCGCAGGGCGTACTTGTTCATCCACGTGGTGGCGGCCAGGTCGTCGCCCGTGAAATACGCCAAGGCGTTCTTCAGGACCTCCTCCGTGGTGCAGGGTCCGGTCTGATCGGGAAGGGTCACGGCTGGGGAGGACAAGGTGGCGGTGATCGATGGCATGGAGCGGTGGGATGAGGGCGGCAAAACTCACGGCGGTGGCATGCCGCTGTACTGATGCGCATCATCCATGAACGATGGATCTTCAACAGGGTTGTGAACGATCCAAGGTACGGTCGAACGGTCGGCCATGAACGACATGAGCGCCCTTGCGGGGCGCCCATGCCGACTTTCACCAACACACCTGCGCGAGGTGGTGCTGATGCTCGTTCAACCCGGCAGCAGCACCTTGTCGATCACGTGGATGATGCCATTGCTCGTGGGCACGCTGGCCACGACCGTGGCATCGTTGATCATGAGCTTGCCGTCCTTGTTGGAGATCGTGGCGTTCTTGAGGTTCACCATGTTCAGCACCTTGCCGTCGGTGAGCTGCTCGGGTTTGAGGACGCCCACCCACACATGGTACTCGAGGATGTCCTGAAGGTCGGCCTTCTTCTCGGGCTTCAACAGGCCCTCGACCGTTCCGGCGGGGAGCGCTGCGAAGGCGGCGTTCACCGGAGCGAAGACGGTGAACGGACCGGCGTTGCTCAGCACGTCCACATACTCGGCGGCCTTCACCGCCGCTACAAGGGTGCTGTGGTCCTTGGAACCGACCGCAACGGCCACGATGTTCTTCTGGGACTGTTCATCCACCACGGTGGACTGCCCTCCGCCCGGGGCTTCCGTTGTGCTCGTGGCGGGGCTGCCTGGTTCGGCGGTCGGTCCGCCACAGGCGGTGATCAATGACGTGGCCATGAAGGCCATCATGGTGCTGGACGATAGGGAGCGGGTCATGGTCCGGGTTTTGGTGTCGGACAAACTTGTCCTTTTTGGTGCGCGTGGGAACTGATGGAAGTCCCGGATCGGTCTGACCCTCGTCATCCCGCCGGGCGGATCACAGGTCCTTGCGGCGGAAGACGCGGAAGGCCGCGATCGTAGGCCAGGCGATCCAGAGCATCATGAGCGAGAGGGCCAGGCCGATGCCGGGCCCGGAGCCCAGAAGGTCCTTGTAGACCGCACCGCTGTAGCCCAGCATGGCGGCCAGGTCCACCTGGATGGTGACGGCGATGCGCGCCAGGTCGATGGGGTTCAAGGCCGCCACGGGAAGAACGAACGGCTCGATGGGGCGGTCGCTGAAGGCGAAGAGCAGGGCCATGAGCAGGGCGTCGTACACCAGCACCAGGCACGCCCAGGTGGCCAGGGCCACGCCCACCCCGCGGGCCTTGTCACGGTTCACCAGGGCCACGAGCGTGCCCAGCGCCATGAACGCCCAGGCGAGCAGCACGGTGGACGCCAGCAGCACCGTGGAGGTGGCCCCGGCCGCGTGTGCGGTGAGCGGCAGGCCGAGCCCGAAGAGCAAGGCCACCAGGAAGGCCAGGCCGAGGGCCGCCATGCGCCCGCCCAGGATCGCCCCGCGCCCGATGGGTTGCACGGCCAGCAATTGCGTGAACTCCTGCGTGGCGTAGGTATGGACCACCGTGAACACCAGGCTCACCAGCGGGATCAGGGCCAGCATCACCTGCACCAGGCTCAGCAACGCCTTCACGGGATCGGCCTCCACCAGGAACAGCCCCTCGGCCACCACGAAGAGCAGGGCCGCGAAGGCCAGCACGGAGCGGTTGCGCGCCAGGTCCACCAAGGTGTAGTAGAGCACTTTCCCCATGGTCACGATGTTGGAGCCAGCATGCGGGGGAGCGCTGCCGCCAGACGGTCGGCGCCGGTGCGGGTCAGGACCTCCCGCAGGGGCAGCAGAAAGCGAAGCGACCCGTCCTGCAGGTAGGCGATGCGGTCGGCCAGGGCCTCCACCTCCTCCAGCAGGTGCGAGGTGATGAGCACGGTGCCCCCGCGTTCCCTCACCTTGGAGGCCTGCCTCAGCACCGTGCGCGCGCTCAGGGGATCGAGCCCTGCCGTGGGCTCATCCATCACCAGGATGTGCGGTGAGGAGCGGAAGGCGAGCACCGCGCTCACCTTCTGCATGGTGCCACCGGAAAGGGTGCCCAACCGCTTGTCGAGCTGGGGCGCCAGACCGAGGTCCTCCACGAGGCCGTCATCCGTGTCGCCGGAGGCCAGGCCGCGCACGTCGCGCATCATGTCGAGCAGCTGGCCGATGGTGAGCGACGGCGGGAACTGGGAGATCTGCGGCATGTAGCCGATGGACCGGCGGTAGCTGGGATCCGGGCCGATGACCGTCCCGTTCACGCGGATGGTACCGGTGGTGGGCCGCACAAGGCCCAGCAAGCACTTGATCAGGGTGGTCTTGCCCGAACCGTTCGGACCGATCACCATCACCACCTCTCCTGCACGGAACGATGCATCCACCTCCCTCAGCGCCCAGAGCGTGCGGTAGCGCTTTCCCACACCGCTGAAGATGACGTTATCCATGCGGGGGGCGCATCAGGGGCCTGTCGTCCTTCAGGGCGGCGGGCGAAAGGGAGGGGATCACGCGCTCGGCCCGGTCCAGCAGGGTGACGAACAGGCTGCGGGAGAAGACGATGGCGTACGGGACGCGCTCCACGAGCAGGGCGAAGAAACCGACCGGCCGGTAGGGCACATCGCCATGGCCGTCGCGGTCCAGGTCATAGCCCAGGTGGCGGTCCCAGTAGTTGGCCACGATGGTGTTCAGCATCAGGTCGCCGTTGGTGCTCATGTCAAAGGTGTTCCCCGAGAACGCGTTGCCGCTGAAGGAACAACCCGTGGCGTTGGCGAACAGCCGCAGCGCCCATCCGTTGGCCCGGAAGGTGTTGTCTTCCGCCTTGATGCGGTTGCAGCCGTCCACCATCAGGCCCGTGGTGTTGTCCACGAACGTGTTCCCCGTGATCTCGCCATCGTTGATCTCCTTCAGCAGCAGCCCGTAGGCACTGCCCCCCCGGTTGTGCATGAAGCGGTTCCGCCGCATGCCGATGTGGTGGCTGAACATCACCGCCACGCCCGCACCATTGTCCACGAACACGTTCCGCTCGTACATGTCGCGATGGCTGAACATGAAATGCAGGCCGTAGCGCACATTGCCGTGCGTGAGGTTGTCCTCGATGCGTGAGTCGGTGACGAACTCGAAGTAGATGCCGTCGCGGTGATCACGGACCAGGTTGCGGCGGATGGTCGCCTTGGAGCACTTCCACAGGTGGATGCCGTTCCCCATCCGGTCCTTGTCGTCGGGCGCGCCTTCGATCACGTTGCCCTCCACCAAGGCGCCATCCACACCACTGAGGTAGATCGCGAAGAAGCAGCTGATGAACCGGTTGGCCCGGATCACGGGCCTGGCACCGCCGTTCACCTTGATGGCCGCATTATCATACAAGCTGCTGATCCGGGTGCCCGTAAAGGTGAGCCCCTGCAACGTGACATCATCCGCGGTGATGATCAGCACCTCCCCTTCCCCGCCTCCGTCGATCACGGCACCCGGCAGGCCCAGCAGGCAGATCGGGCGGTCGATGGAGATGGGACCTTCCCGCACCGGCCCGTCCACCACGATGGTGTCACCGACGGCCGTACGGGCCATGAGCGCCGCCAGCGTGCCATCACCGGCACGATGCAGATGGACGCGGGCGAGCGCCGGTAGCGACCACAGGACCAGCAGACCGAGGATGCACCGTGGCGCCATGGGCTATTCGGCCAGACGTTGCCGTGCGGTGGACCAGTCCCAGGCCTCGCCACCGGAGGCCGCGATGGCCGAATCACGCTCATCGGCGGTGGCGAAGGCGGCCACATCCCCGCGCATCGGGCTGCGAAAGGCGTCGCCCCGGGCGTAGTGCGCCGCGGTGGCGTCGATCAGCCGGCCCGGGCGCACGATGTCGGTCACATACCACGCCTTGACCTGGGTCTCTGCGATCGTACCTCCGGCCACATGCGGCACCATGCACTCCGGTCCATCAAAACTGTACTGTCGCCCGCCCTTGGTGATCAACGCCGCGGCAAAGCGCGCGTCCACCACGTTCATGCGACAGTGGGCACATTCCACGCGCCCCAGTTCGATCGTGGGCGTCTCCGGGGCGCAGGCCGGGACCAGGACCGGAAGCAGGAGCAGCAGGTACCGGCGTGCGATCATGCGCGCGGTGCGGCGCGATGGGAGCGCCGCCATTCGAGGGTGAAGATGATCGCCGCGATCGTGCTTGAACAGAAGAGCGCCCAGCCGCCCACATCAGGTGTGCTCCAGGCGTCGAAGTTGAGCAGCTGCTTGTGACCGATGAGCGGTGGCTGATAGGCCATCCCCTCCACCTTGATGGCCGCGCGGGGGTCGAGGTCATGTCCGTATTTGTAGCCCCATGCGTACATGTCCCACACCGCCCAGATGATGAAGGCGGCGATGGCGAAAAGCCAGCTGAGCAGCACAGCGCGGCGGCCGACAAGGGCGGTGACCAGGCCCCAGGCGATGAGCAGGTAGAACGCGTACCTCATGATGCCGAACTCCGGGAACATCTCATCCTTGATGTGCGCCATGCCGATGTAGTGGTTCAGGCCGTTGATCTTGTCGATGTCGCCGGCGAAGCGGTCGTGGAAGATCTGCAGAAAGAGCCCCTCCGGGTATTGCGGCGCCATCAGGTCGATGCGCCAGATGGGCATCACCAGGTTGATGCCAAGGGCGAGGGCGGCCAGGGCAAGGAGCAGGCGTGAAACGGGATGGAGGCGCATGGTTCGGCTGGAAATGGACCGCGCCACCCTTCCAGGCACCGCAGAGGACGGTGATGGAAGGGTGGCGCTGGTCATGGCGTTCGTATCAGACCCCCGCGTCCACCGACACGGTCTCGCCCTTCAGCGGCACCGTGCTGTTGGCCGGCGACACCCGGACGTAGCCCTGCATCTCCTGGTGGAGGGCCGAGCAGAAATCCGTGCAGTACATGGGCCACACGCCCACGCGCGTCGGAACCCACTTCAGGGTCTGGGTCTCCCCGGGCATGATGAGCAGTTCGGCATTGGCCGCACCCTTGATGGCGAAGCCGTGCGGCACGTCCCAGTCCTGTTCCAGGTTGGTCACGTGGAAGTAGACCTCGTCCCCGAGCTTGATGCCCTCGATGTTGTCGGGTGCGAAGTGCGAACGGATGCTCGTCATCCACACATGGACCTCGTTGCCTTTGCGTTCCACCCTCGATTCCTTCTCCCCCTTGGCGACATACGGGTGCTGGTTCTCCTCGATCTTGAAGAACTTCACTTCGCGGGGCTTCACCAGATCGGCCGGAATGGCCTGGGCGTAGTGGGGCTCGCCGGTCGTGGGGAAGTCCAGCAGGAGCTCCATCTTGTCCCCGTCGATGCTGTACAGCTGGGCGCTCTGGGTGAGCTCGGGGCCCGTGGGCAGGTAGCGGTCCTTGGTGATCTTGTTGTAGGCGATCACATACTTGCCCCACGGTTGCTTGCTGTCGCCGCCCGGCACACAGAGGTGGCCGATGCTGTAGTAGGTGGGCACACGGTCCACCACCTCAAGCTTCTCCACGTTCCACTTCACGATCTCGCTGCTGACGAAGAAGCTGGTGTAGGCATTGCCGTTCGCATCGAACTCGGTGTGGAGGGGCCCCAGGCCGGGCTTCTTCACCTCCCCGTGCAGCACGCTCTCGTACTTCAACACGGGGATGCCGGCGAAATCGCCCTCCACCTCGTTCGCTGCGATGGCCTTCTGCATCTTCTCGAAACTGAACACCGGGATGAGCGCGGCCAGCTTGCCGCTGCCCACGATGTACTTGCCGGTCGGATCCACATCGCAGCCATGCGGGCTCTTGGGACAGGGCATGAAATAAAGCAGCCCGGGGTGCTCCTTGGGATCGAGCTGCAGCACATCATCGATCACCGTGGTCTCACTGCTGTGGGTCTTGTCGTTCCACCAGTTGCTGTAGTGCTTGCCGGCCACACGCTTGCCCTTGCCCTCCTTGGCCAGCTGCTCGGCCATCTTCCAGTTCACGGCCATGATGAAGTCCTTGTCGCGCTGGCTGGCGTTCACCTCCAACAGGCTGTAAGCCTGCTCGGTGTTGTAGCAGCTGAAGAAGAACCACCCCTCGCTGGGTCCCTTTCCCGCGTGGCTCAGGTCGAAGTCGACCGCCGGGGTCACGATCTGGAAGGCGATGCTCATCCTGCCGGTCTCCGGCTCCGGGTGGATGAAGCTCACGGTGCCTTTGAACGTCTCCTTGTAGGAACTGATGGGCACGTCACGCTGGGCCTCTTCGCCCATGGGCACGCTGAACCGGGTGCCGGCCACCACGTACTCGCTGTTCCCGGTGGTGAACGGTGAGCTGTGGTTGCCCGCGCTGTTCGGGATCTCGATGATGCTGTGCGTCCTGAACGTGCCGAGATCGATCAAGGCGATGCGTGGTGTGTTGTTGCCATTGATGAAGCACCATTTGCCGTCCGGCACACCGTTGGTCTGGCTCATCTCCGGATGGTGGCTGTCATCCCACGGGATGAACCCATGGCTCGTCATCAGCATGCCCTTGCTCTCCTCGCTGTATCCGTAACCGCTCTCCGGATCCACGCTGAACACCGGCACTTCACGCAGGAGACGTCCGCTGGGCAGGCCGTACACGGCAAGCTGGCCGCTGAAGCCGCCGCTGACCAGGTTGTAGAACTCATCGTGGGTGCCGGGCTTCACGTAGACCTTGGAGGCCGCATCACCTGTCACCACGGTCTGCGTGGTGGTGGGACGGCAGCCGGGCAGGGAATTGGCCAGGACGAACGCCAGCCCGGCCAGGGTCAGCGTTCCTGTGGTGAACAACAAGGGGCGTTTCATGGGAACTGGTTGTGGTGGATGGTCGATCAAAGGGTGCGCATGAACTCAAGGACCTGCCGGGCCTCCTCCATGCTGAGGTTCTGGTTGGGCATGCGCACCAGGCACTGCTCCAGTTGCCGCTGCGCCTCCGGGTCCTCGGCCAACATGGCGTCGGTGTTCACGATCATGTTCATGATCCACTCCGGCTTGCGCCGCGTGGTGACGCCCTTCCAACCCGGGCCCACCACCCGGTTCTCGCCCATGCTATGGCAGGCCTGACATTTGACATCGTAGGTGGTCTTGCCTTTCTCGGCCATGCCGGCGTCGATGTCGCCCAGCGTCACATCGGCTTCCGTCAGCAGCTTGGCCTTGGAGCCTTCCCCGCCTCCTGCGCTCTCCTTCTCGAGCGTGGGTGCCCCCGGCGGACCGGCGCTCGATGCATCACTACCGCCGCCACAGGCGGCCATCAGGCTCAGGGCCATCATGGCGATGGCGATCCTCTTCGTGCTCGTGCTCATGTTCAAGGGTTCGTTGCGGGTTGACAAATCTCAACGGACAAATCTATCCGCTATATGATATTCGTCACTCGGAACGCTGACCTCCATCGCTCCTTTCGCGGACCCGCCCATGGACCACACCCGACACTGGTACCGCATCGCCCTGGCCGACCTGCTGGTGGCCGCCCTGATCGGCTGTGTGCTGCGCGCCATCTATCTGGTGGAGATCCCCTTCGTGCGCTTCAAGCCGCTGCTTCACGCCCACTCGCACGTGGCGCTCCTGGGCTGGGTCTTCATCGGCCTGATGGTCTTCCTGCTGGATGATGCTCCGGATGCGCGGACGTTGCGCAGGCGGCGTGTGCTCCTGTGGTGCGTGCAGGCCATGGTGCTCGGCATGCTGTTCAGCTTCCCGGTGCAGGGCTACGGACCGGTCTCCATCACGGCCTCCGCGCTGCACATGATCATGAGCTACCTGATGGTCCGGGAGGCCTGGACGGCCACGCGCGGCTGGTCCGCGGCGGGGAGCCGAATGCTGGCGCGGCTCGCGCTGGCCGGCTTCGTGCTGTCCACCATCGGGGTCTGGGCCATCGCCCCCCTGCTCGCGGCCGGGCTGTTCGGCACGGAGGCCTATTACTGGAGCATCCAGTTCTTCCTGCACTTCCAGTTCAACGGGTGGGCCTGGTTCGCCGCGCTGGCGCTATGGTCGCGATGGGCCGAGCAGCAGGGATCGCCCACCCCGCTCGATCCGTTCACCGTGAGGCTGTGGGTGGTGTCCACCGTGCTGAGCTTCGCCCTGGCCATCGCTTGGAGCGAACGGCACTGGACCATCATCGCGGTCAACTCCGCGGCCGTGCTGTTGCAACTGTGGGCCGGCTGGCGCACCGGCAGTGCCGTCCGCCGTGCCCAGGCGCTGCTGATGGACCGCGCTCCGCTGTGGGCCTGGCGTTGCGTCACCTACGCGCTCGTCGTCATGGGCATCAAGGTGTTGATGCAGGCCGTGGTGGCCTTCCCACCGGTGGCGATCATGGCCTTCACCATCCGCAACTACGTCATCGGCTTCATCCACCTCAACATGCTCGGGGCCATCACCCTGATGCTCTTTGCCATGGCGCTGCTGCGGGGCTGGTTCACCTCCACGGCCGTGCCGGTGCGCATCGGGCTGTCGCTCTTCACCTCGGGGCTCGTGCTCACCGAGGCGTTGCTCTTCCTGCAGGGCACGCTGTTCTGGGCGGGGCTTGGCATGCTGCCTGGATACCATGCGACACTGCTCGGCTTCAGCCTGCTGCTTCCGGCGGGCATCGCGGTGTTGTGGGCGCACCACCCCGCGCGCGCCCGCACCTGAACGCGCACCGGCCTACTTTTGCCGCCCTTCGCGTCATGGCCCACGCCCATCCCTTCACCGTGGACCCCGCCCGCCTTGACGGGGTGGTGGACGACCCCCTGTTCACGGCGGTGGCGGCGGAAGCGGCGGCCAGGGGCGTCCCCGCCTTCGCCATCGGCGGCTACGTGCGCGACCGGCTCATCGGCAGGCCCTGCAAGGACATCGACTTCGTCGTGGAGGGTGATGGCATCGCCTTCGCGGAAGCGGTGGCGCATCGGATGAAGGCCGAGCCCGTGCATGTGTTCAAGAACTTCGGCACGGCCATGTTCATGTGCGGCGAGCTCCAGGTGGAGTTCGTGGGCGCCAGGAAGGAGAGCTACAGCCGGAACAGCCGCAAACCGGAGGTGGCCCCGGGCGCGATCAAGGACGATCAGGAGCGGCGCGACTTCACCATCAACGCGCTCGCCATCTCCTTGAACGCCGGCAGCCTGGGGGCGCTCGTGGACCCCTTCGGCGGGCTGCTGCATCTGGACCAGGGGCTGATCCGCACCCCGCTCGACCCCGACATCACCTTCAGCGACGATCCACTGCGGATGCTGCGCGCGGTGCGCTTCGCCAACCAGTTGGGCTTCACCATCGACCCCGGGACCTTCGCGGCGATCGGCCGCAACGCGCACCGGTTGGAGATCATCAGCGCGGAGCGCATCCACACGGAGCTCAACAAGATCCTGGGCTGCGACAGGCCCAGCATCGGCTTCAACCTGATGCGCGACAGCGGGCTCCTGCAGCAGTTCTTCCCGGAGTTCGTGGCCCTCAGTGGCGCCGAGGAGAAATACGGCATCGGCCACAAGGACAACTTCCACCACACCCTGCAGGTGCTGGACAACGTGTGCGCCGTGAGCGACGACCTGTGGCTGCGCTGGGGAGCGGTGCTGCACGACATCGCCAAACCCCTCACCAAGCGCTTCGTGCCCGGCCTGGGCTGGACCTTCCACGGTCACGAGGACAAGGGGGCCCGGATGGTGCCGAAGATCTTCCGCCGCCTGAAGCTGCCCCTGGACGACAAGATGAGGTTCGTGCAGAAGCTCGTGGCCCTGCACCTGCGCCCCATCGCCCTCACCAAGGAGGAGGTGACGGACAGCGCGGTGCGCCGCCTGCTCTTCGACGCCGGTGACGACATCGACGCGCTCATGATCCTGTGCCGCGCCGACATCACCAGCAAGAACGAACGGAAGAAGGAGCGCTACCTGCGCAACTACGAGCTGGTGATGCGCAAGCTGGCCGATGTGGAGGAGAAGGACCGGGTGCGCAACTTCCAGCCACCGGTCACCGGCGAGGACATCATGCAGGCCTTCGGGATCCCGCCCTGCAAGCTCATCGGCGACATCAAGACCGTGATCAAGGACGCGATCCTTGACGGCGTGATCGCCAACGACCGTGCACAGGCCTGGGCGTTGATGCTGGAGGAAGGGCGCAGGCTCGGGCTCAGCGCCACCGCCTCGTCGACCGGGCCTTCCGTGGATTAGGGTAGCTGCTCGTTGCGCACCGCCGTGGGCACCGCACCGCCGATGGACCAGAGAAGCCGGTCGCGGTCGTTGCCCGCTCCGGCGTAGCGCACGCGTCCGTCGAGCGTGGCATCCTCCGGCCAGTACCCTGTGACGGTCGCTGTGGGCACCGCGCCTCCGACGCGCAGCAGCATCGCATCACGATCGTTCTGTGCGCCGGTATACCGCAATTGCGCATCGCGTACAGCGTTCCCGCACCACAACAGGGCCTTCCCGTCGCGAATACGCCGCGCGTCCGCTCCGAACACGGCAAGGCCCGGGTCCGTGAGGTCCACCGCCACGGGCTCCCTGGTGAGGGCGATACCGGTGGCCGTGCAGGCGCCGAGGTGGTTGCGATGGCGCACGGCGATGCGGTGGCTGCCCGGTGCGGCGGCGAACGCGGGTGTTCCACCGTCCGGCGCCACGATGTCGCCATCCCGTTGCACCAGACCATTGGCCGTGGCCAGCACCGTGCTCCCCGTGGCCGCGTCGCGCAGCTCCATGAAGACCCAGTCCACCACCGCATCGGGGCCGACCACGGCGAGCAAGGCCGGGTCGAGGGACTGCCCTGCACCACCGCCCACATGCACGAAACCTGCGGCCGAGTTCGGTTCCACTGCTGGGATCAGGCCCTGCGCGCGGAGGGCATCGTCCATCAGGTCGGTCACCTCGTCGTACGGTCCATCGAGCAGCGCACGCACCTGGGCCCGCACCGCGATCGGGGGGCAGTCCGTGAAGACGCTCTGTGCGGTGATCCGAGGCGACAGCGTGAGCGAGTCGGCGAAGGCGTCACCGGCCGCGGGATCATCCATCAGGTAGCGCTTCAACCAGAGCAGGGCCAGGTCCTGGGCGGCGTCCTGCTGCTGGGCACGCGTCAGGCTGCCCGGACCGCCACATGTGGTCTCGCCGAAGCTGCAGTTGAAGTTGCTGTTGGCGAAGAAGCAATGTCCACCGCCGGTGATGCTCACGTACGCCTTGCAGGCCGAGGCGCTCGCCGTGTACATGGGCAGCTGGTTCGAGGAGGGCGGGGTCACGCAGTCCTCGCTGCCGGCGAATACCAAGGTGGGCACGGTGACCGCACCCGCGGCGGCGATGGCCGAGGGATTGGTCTCCGCCGGAGCGAAGTTCACCACCGTGGTCACCAGGCTGGAACCGGAGGCCCCCAGGAACGACGCCCCGCCACCCATGCTGTGGCCGAGCAGGGCCGAGGTCGGGAACACCCGGCCGAAGAAGGGTGAACCGGGATCGTCATCGAGCTGTTGCATCGCACCGATCACGAAGGCCAGGTCGAGCCCGAAGTTGCCATGGCTCGGCAGGAACCCTCCTTCGGTGGTGGGCAGCACCAGGATGAAGCCCTCCGGCACGAAGGCATCACGGAAGTTGGCATAGGCGCCCACGGTCATCACGAAGCCGTGGCCGAAGGCCAGCACCGGGAAGCGACCCGCGGCAACAGGAGCGTTGGCCCCTGCCGCAGTGGCCGGATAGTACACATCGCACGGGATCTGGCGTCCCCCGCGTGCGGGATCGGTGAAGGTGAGGGAGCGCGAGCCGATGGCGAAGGGCTGGGCGGCAAGCAGTGCCGGCAGCAGCAGCGCGAGGGTCGGGAGCAGGCGAAGAAGGTGGTGCATGGGGCGGATGGAACGGCAACTTACGGCGAACAGCGGCGGCCGGTCCACGGTTCGCGCAATGCGGTAGCTTCGTGCCTTCATTCCCGCCATGCGCATCTACCGTTTCCGCGTGCTGCTCGACGATGCCAGCGAAGCCTTTCGCGACATCGAGATCGGCAGTGAGCAGGACTTCCGGCAGCTCCATGAGGCCATCAAGCAGGCCTTCGGCTTCACCGGAAGTGAGATGGCGTGCTTCTATGTGAGCGATGAGGAATGGAACAAAGGGGCCGAGATCCCGCTGGCGGACCTGGGCTTCGCCGAGGAAGGAACACCGCCGCCGGCCCTGATGGACCAGGTGACCATCAGCGACCACATGCGCAGCACCCGCCAGCGCTTCCTCTACGTGTACGACTTCCTGCACATGTGGGTCTTCATGGTGGAGCTGATCGGCGCCCATGCCCCGGAGAAGGGCGCTGAGTACCCGCGCATGGTGCTGAGCTTCGGCACGCCGCCGGCGGAGAACAGCCGCATGGACGCAGCGCTGCTCCCCCCCGAGGAGGACGACAGCTACGCAGAGGACACCACTGAGGTGTACGATCCGGACGAGGACATGGGCTTCGAGGACGATGAGGACCTGGGCCCTGGCGGCGAGGACGATGGGCTGAGCGGACACGAGCCGCTGCCCGACGAATACCACTGATGGTCCGGCGAACGCTCGTCGTGGTGGGCGGGCCCACGGCCTCGGGCAAGACGGCGCTGGCCGCCCGGCTCGCCGCGCACCTGCGCACTGAGGTGATCAGCGCGGACGCCCGGCAGTTCTACCGGCCGATGCGCATCGGCACGGCGCGGCCCACCGAAGCAGAACTGCGGGGCGTGCCGCACCACTTCCTGGGGCACCTTGAGCTGGAGACCACCTGGAGCGCCGGCCACTTCGCGAGGGCCGCGGAGCCCGTGCTGCAGCGCATCATGGAGGAACATGGCCGCGCGGTGATCGTGGGCGGCAGCGGCCTTTACATCGACGCGGTGGTCACAGGGCTCGATCCGCTTCCCGAGGCCGACGAAGCGCTGCGGAGCCGGTTGCGCGAACGGCTGCAGCAGGAAGGGTTGGCGGTGCTGGTGACGCATCTCGGGCGGCTCGACCCGGTCACGGCGGCGCGCATCGACACGCGGAACCCGCAGCGCGTGCTGCGCGCCCTGGAGGTGTGCCTGTTGACCGGCCGACCATACAGCGAGCAGCGCCGCACACCACAACAACGCACGGACATGGACATCGTGCGCGTGGCGCTCCACCCGGCGCGCCCGGTGCTCTATGCCCGCATCAACACCCGGGTGGACGCCATGATGGCCGCGGGACTGATGGACGAAGCGCGGGCCCTGCTCCCCCACCGGCATCTCAACGCCCTGAACACCGTGGGCTACAAGGAACTGTTCCAGCATCTGGACGGGGCGATCACCCTCGAACGGGCCGTGGAGCTCATCAAGCAGCACACACGCAACTACGCCAAGCGCCAGCTCACCTGGCTGCACCGCGAGCCCCGTTGGCATCGCGTGGACCCCGGGGATGGCAGCGACGCGCTGCAACAGATCCTGCGGCTCCTCCCCTGATCGTGGTATGGGGCCCGGCACCAGCCGGACCTAGTTTTGGCGCCCATCTCCGCATCGATGCCGAAGCACATGTCCCTCCTGCTCAACCGTTGGCCCATCCTCCTCCTGCTGCTTCCGCTCGTGCGCTGCACCGATGGCGGATCCACCGGGAAGGAGGCCACGCGCGAAGTGAACGTGTACAGCCACAGGCACTACGACACGGACAAGGCCCTGTTCGATGCCTTCACCCGGGCCACCGGCATCGAGGTGAACCTGGTGCTGGCCGATGACAACGAGGTGCTGGCACGGCTGGAGCGCGAGGGCGAGCGCAGCCCGTGCGACCTGCTGATCACCAGTGACGCGGGGCGGCTGGGGCAGGCCCGGATGCGCGGCCTCCTGCGTCCGGTGCGCTCCGCGCTGCTCGACAGTGTGGTGCCGGCGGCGCTGCGCGATCCCGAAGGGCATTGGTACGGGCTGACGATGCGGGCGCGCGTGCTGGCGTACAACAGGAACAAGGTGCGTGCGGAGGAACTGCCCACCTACCAGGCGCTGACGGCCCCGCAGTGGAAGGGGCGCCTGCTGGCCCGCTCGTCCGAGAACCTCTACAACCAGAGCCTCATGGCGGCCTTCGTCGCACACTACGGTCCGGATAGCGCGCAGGCCTGGGCCCGCGGCGTGGCGGCCAACTTCGCCCGCGACCCGAAGGGCGGTGATACCGACCAGCTGCTGGCGTTGGCCGAGGGCATCGGCGATGTGGCCCTTGCGAACAGCTACTACATCGGCAAGCTGATGAGCGGCGACGAGCCGGAACGGGCCAAGGCCCGCGAAGTGATCGCCGTGGCCCTTCCGACGATGGGCGGTTCGGGCACCCACGTGAACGTGAGCGGTGCCGGTGTGGCCAGGCACGCACGGCACGAGGCCGAGGCCATCGCCCTGCTGGAGTTCCTGGTGGGTGCCGAAGCCCAGCGCGCCTTCGCCGAGGGGAACAAGGAGTACCCCGTGCGCCGCGGTGTGGCGGTGGACCCGGTGCTGGCGTCCTTCGGCACGCTCAGCCCCGACACGCTCGATCTGGCGCAGTTGGGCCTGAACAACGCCACGGCCGTGAAGCTGCTGCAAGCCGCCGGCTGGCGCTGAGCCATGGCCACCCGTCGGAGCTTGGGCGCACGCAGCATCGGACCCGGTGCCGCGGTGGTGCTCGCCCTGCCGGTGCTGGCTCCGGTGCTGGTCGTGCTCACCGCGCCCTGGCACGCCAAGGCCGTGGAGTGGCCCCATGTGTGGCGCACGATCATCCCCGCACATACCACCGAGACCCTGCTCCTCCTGGGCGGCACGGTGTTCCTGGCCACGGCACTGGGCACCGGCTGCGCCTGGCTGGTGGCCGCCTTCGACTTCCCGGGGCGGCGGATCTTCCGATGGGCCCTGGTGCTGCCGCTGGCCGTGCCCACCTACATCAGTGCGATCACCTACGCCGCCCTGCTGGGCCCCACCGGCAGCATCAGCCTGCGCGTGCACGCCGCCACGGGTTGGCGTCCCGACATCGTCGATCTGCCCGGGCTGTGCGCCGTGCTCGGTCTGGTGCTCTACCCCTACGTCTACCTCCCGGCCCGTGCGGTGTTCTCCGGCGGCCTGCGCGATGCGTTGGACGCCGCGCGACTGCTGGGCGCGCGCGGGGTTCGACGGTTCTGCGTCGTGGCGCTGCCCCTGGCACGACCGGCCATCGCCGGCGGCGCGCTGCTGGTGGCCATGGAGACGCTGAACGACTACGGTGCCGTGAAGTTCTACGGCATCCGCACCCTGACCACGGCCATTTTCCAGAGCTGGGGCGGGCTCTACGACCTGGGCAGCGCGCTGCGGATCGGTGGGCTGCTGCTGGGGCTGGTGGCCCTGCTGCTGCTGCTGGAGCGCCGCAGCCGCCGCCATCGGAGACAGGCCACCGACGACCCCGCGCTTCAGCGCACGCGCCTGCGCGGCATGCGCGGCCGGGCGGCCGCCGCCGCCTGTGGGCTGGTGCTCGGGCTCGGCTTCGTGCTGCCTGCGGCCAAGCTGCTGGGCGATGCGTGGTCCGTGCTTCCCCGCTGGGAGACCGCCACCGACCTGTTGGCCCTGGGCCGCACCGTGGGCGTGGCCGGTGCGGCGGCGGCCGCCACCCTGCTCCTGGCCCTCCTGCTGAGCTTCGCCTGGCGCCATGGCCGCGGTCCCTGGGTTCGAGCGCTGGTGCATGCCTCGGGGCTGGGCTACGCCATCCCCGGCGCGGTGATCGCCGTGGGCGTGATGACCGCGGCCGGCGGGTTGGACCGGGCGCTGGGGCTGCCCTTCACCTTGATCGGCAGCATCGGGGTCCTGGTGTACGCGTTCGCCGTCCGCTTCCTGGCCGTGGCCCTTCACCCCGTGCAGGGCGGCCTGGCCCGTCAATCCATCGCACAGGACGAAGCGGCGCGGATGCTGGGCGCCTCCCCGGTGCGCACCTACCTGCGCATCAACCTCCCCTCCCTGCGGCCGGTGATGCTCGCCGCGCTCGTGCTGGTGGCCATCGACGTCATCAAGGAGCTGCCGCTGACGCTCATCCTGCGCCCCTTCGACTTCGACACCTTGAGCACCCGCGTGTTCGAACAGGCGCGCATTGAGGCGATGGAGGCCGCGGCGCCCCCGGCCCTGCTCATCGTGCTCTGCGGGTTGGTGCCCGTGCTGGTGCTGGACCGCCTCGCGGAACGACGGGCGCAGGGTTGATCACCGCGTGCACGCCCGCAGCACCATCACCAGCAGGCAGCCCAGGAAAAGCAGGATGCTGATGCGGTTGATGCCGTGCATGAAGCGCAGGTTCAGGTTGCCCTCGCTGCGCCCGAACAGCGTGGCCGGGTTGAGGTAGTAGGCGATGCGCTTCCAGAACATGGCGTGAAGGTAGGTGCTGGAGCAACGGACGAAGGACCCCTCAGGTTCGGTCCTCCTCCGCACCGGAGACCAGCCCGCGCAAGGTGGCCAGATGATGATCGTCGTGCTCGGCGATCCAGAGCAGCATGTCCATGGGGCGCATGGGGCGGTCCTTGCAGGGATGCGAGGCCACATGCAGCAGGGAGGACTGCGACAGGCGCTCCACGCGGCGGAGGAAGGCCTTGCGCTTCAGGTGCAGCTCCTCGAGCACATCGCCCAGGCTGCGCCCCCGCTGCCCGGTCAGGGCCCGGTCCTGGTCGGACAGGTCGATGACGCAAAGGCGCGGCCGGCGCAGCTCGAAATCGGTCACGCGCTCCTCGAACCGGTCCTGCAGCGTGATCAGATGGCCCAGATGCTCCATCACGCTCCACTTGCCGCTGATGCGCAGGCTGAGCGCCTCGGGGCTGCGGTGCTGCAGCAGGGCGCGCAGCCGGTGAGGGGTTCCACGCACACGCTCCACGAGCACGGGCAGCTCATCCAATCCGCGGCCGAAAGGCAGCTGGCGCTGGTTCCAGGGAACAGGTCGCATCATCGCAAGGTAATGACGGTCATGGAACGACGCGGGTGGCCCGACAAGGGTGCCCGGCGGGTGGCGGACCTACCTTTGTGACACTCCCCTGACGCGTGCCCTTCCAGCTCGTTTCCGAGTTCATCCCCACGGGTGATCAGCCCGAGGCCATCCGCCAGTTGGTGGCCGGCGCGCGGGAAGGCGTGCCGTTCCAGACCCTGCTGGGCGTCACCGGCTCGGGCAAGACCTTCACCGTGGCCAACATGATCGCGGAGCTGGACCGGCCCGCGCTGATCCTGAGCCACAACAAGACGCTGGCCGCCCAGCTCTACGGCGAGTTCAAGCACTTCTTCCCGCACGACCGGGTGGAGTACTTCGTGAGCTACTACGACTACTACCAGCCCGAGGCCTATCTGCCCACGACGAACACCTACATCGAGAAGGACCTCAGCATCAACCAGGAGATCGAGAAGCTGCGGTTGAGCGCCACCAGTGCGCTGCTCAGTGGTCGGCGCAACGTGATCGTGGTGGCCAGCGTGAGCTGCATCTACGGCATCGGCAACCCGGCGGAGTTCCACCGCAGCGTGGTGGAGGTGCGCACCGGACAGAAGGTGAGCCGCAACAAGCTGCTGCTTCAGCTGGTGGAAGCGCTGTACAGTCGTAAGGATGCGGAGCCCATGCGCGGTCAGTTCCGCGTGCGGGGCGATGTGGTCGAGGTGTTCCTCGCCTACGCGGACGAGGGCATGCGCATCCACTTCTGGGGCGACGAGATCGAACGATTGGAACGCTTCGATGTGCAGGGCGGCCGCACCATCGAGGCGGTGGACCGCACCACCATCTATCCGGCGAACATCTTCGTCACCAGCCGCGACACCATGAACGCGGCCCTGCAGGCCATCCAGGAGGACTGCGGGCGGCAGGTGGAGTTCTTCAAGAGCATCGGCAAGCACCTGGAGGCCAAGCGCCTGGAGGAGCGCACGCTGTACGACCTGGAGATGATGCGTGAGCTGGGGTATTGCTCGGGCATCGAGAACTACAGCCGCTACTTCGATCATCGCCAGCCCGGGCAGCGGCCCTTCTGCCTGCTGGACTACTTCCCGAAGGACTTCCTGATGGTGATCGACGAGAGCCACGCCACCATCGGGCAGGTGCAGGCGATGTACGGCGGCGACCGCAGCCGCAAGAAGAACCTGGTGGAATACGGGTTCCGCCTGCCCAGCGCGATGGACAACCGGCCGCTCACCTTCGCGGAGTTCGAGGGCATGCTGGGCCAGACCGTGTTCGTGAGCGCCACCCCGGCCGACTACGAGCTGCAGCGCAGCGAAGGCGTGGTGGTGGAGCAGGTGGTGCGCCCCACCGGTCTGCTCGACCCGCCCATCGAGGTG
This sequence comes from uncultured Flavobacteriales bacterium, assembly GCA_937872175.1. Taxonomy (GTDB): domain Bacteria; phylum Bacteroidota; class Bacteroidia; order Flavobacteriales_F; family PHOS-HE28; genus PHOS-HE28. The sequence continues at coordinate 131,239 of CALMPI010000037.1, forward strand.
CGGCCCAGCCGCGACCAGATCGACGACCTGCTGCACGAGGTGCGGCTGCGCGAGCAGCGCGGCGAACGCGTCCTGGTGACCACGCTCACCAAGCGCATGGCCGAGGAGCTCAGCACCTTCCTCGGCCGCAATGGGGTCAAGTGCAAGTACATCCACAGCGAGGTGGAGACGCTGGAGCGCATCGAGATCCTGCGGCAGCTGCGCCTGGGCCTGTTCGATGTGCTGGTGGGCGTGAACCTGCTGCGCGAAGGCCTTGACCTGCCGGAGGTGAGCCTGGTGGCCGTGATCGATGCCGACAAGGAGGGCTTCCTGCGCAGCGACCGCAGCCTCACCCAGACGGCGGGGCGTGCGGCGCGGAACGTCAACGGCCGCGTCATCTTCTACGCCGACACGGTGACCGAGAGCATGCAGCGCACCATCGACGAGACGGAGCGGCGGCGCGCCAAGCAGATGGCCTACAACGCCGAGCATGGCATCACCCCGCAGCAGATCAAGCGCGACCGGCAGGATGTGCTGCGGCAGACCGGCGTGCTGGAGGTGAGCGAGCGCGTGCCGGCGCAGGCCTACGTGGAGCCCGAGACGTTGAGCCTGGCCGCCGACCCCGTGGTGGCCTACATGACCGCCGACCAGCTCGCCGAGAACTGCCGCATCCTGGAGCAGGAGATGCGCAAGGCGGCCAAGCAGATGGACTTCATCCAGGCGGCCCAGCTGCGCGATGAGCTCTTCGCCATGCGCAAGCTGCTGGAGGAGCGGCAGCAGGCCTCCAACGAAGCCTGAGATCGGGCGTCGGCCCATGTCCGGTGCATGCTACTTTGCGCCACCTGTTGCGCATCCACCATGAAACATCTGCTACCCGGAACCTTCGCCTCCCTCGCCGTTCTGACCGCCGCACCCCTGTTCGCCCAGTTGGAGTTCGGCGGACGTCCCTACGGTCTTGACCGCTCGTTGCACGGCCTCCCCGAGCCCCCGGTGGCCGTGATGCCCGTGGTGGACCCCGCACCGCTCCTCGCCGAGGACGAGGCGCGTGCCGCACAGGGCATCAAAGGACCGTGGCGTTTCGGGATCAACCACACCACCGACCTGGGGCTGGACCATAGTGGAGTGTGGACCGTGCTCCCCAATGGTGACCGGGTATGGCAGCTTGGGATCGAATGCCCTGGCGCGTTCAGCATCAACTTCGAGTTCAACACCTACGTGGTGCCGGAAGGGGCGCGTGTGTTCGTGCATACCCCCGATGGCGGGCACATCGGCGCCTTCACGGCCGCCAGCAACAGCGGCTTCACCGAGTTGGGCGTGGCGCCGATGACCGGCGACCGCATCACCATCGAGTACATCGAGCCCGCCGCCGTGGCCGGTCAGGGTGACCTGCGCATCCGGCAGGTGACCCACGCCTACCGCGACATCATGGGCACCACCAAGGGGCTCAACGACAGCGGCGCCTGCAACAACAACGTGATCTGCCCGGAAGGCGATCCCTGGCGTGCCCAGATCCGTTCGGTGGCCATGATCGTGACCGGCGGCGGTGGCGTCTGCACAGGACAGCTGATGAACAACTGCGCTCAGGATGAGACCCCCTACTTCCTCACGGCCAACCACTGCCTCGCCGGCTTCAACCCCGCCACGGCCCTGTTCCGTTTCCGCTGGGAAAGCCCCACCTGCACCCCCACCCAGAACGCACCGACGAACAAGGTCATCAGCGGAAGCCAATTGCTGGCCACGAACGCCGGTTCCGACATGGCCTTTCTCCAGTTGAACGGATCCCCGCAGGAGAGCTGGGAGGTCTTCTACTCCGGCTGGAACAAGGGGACCACGGCGGCGACGAGCGTCACCGCGATCCATCATCCAGCGGGCGACATCAAGAAGATCTCCTTCGAAGAGCAGCCTGTGACCAGTGGATCCTACGGCGGTGCACAGTGCTGGAAGGTGGCCGCCTGGGATGATGGCACCACCGAGGGCGGATCGTCCGGCAGCGGGCTTTGGGACCAGAACGGCCTGCTCGTGGGCCAGCTCTACGGCGGTCAGGCGAACTGTAATTTCAACTTCAACGACTATTACGGCAAGTTCAACGTGAGCTTCCCTTTCCTGGAGCAGTGGCTGGGCGATTGCGGCACCACCCTGCCCGGTCTTGATCCCGCCACGGTGAGCGTGGCGGAACTTGATGAGGCCGCCGCCATCGGTCTGGCCCCCAACCCCACCTCCGGCATCGTGCTGGTGACCCTGCCCGCCTTGGGTGATGGCATCGCGGTGCTACGCGTGACCGATGCTCTTGGTCGCGTGGTGTCCGAGCGGAATGTGGCCCACGGTACCGAACGCCTCACGCTCGACCTCAGCGGCCAGGCGGACGGTCTCTACCTCCTCGATCTGCGGCAGAACGACCGCCGCGTGGTACAACGCCTGCTGATCGAGCGCTGATCCCGGATATCATCGTGGCGGAAGGCGGCCCTGTGGCCGCCTTCCGCTTTTCAGGCCGCCCGTACCTTGCGGCAACGCTCGCCCCCTTTCGCGCGTCCTACCACCGACCCTTTCGCCATGCACCGGACCACGACCCTGATCGGCCTGTTGGCCGCTCCGCTCCTCTCCCTGGCGCAGCCCGCGTTCGGCGGGCGCCCTTTCGGGCTGTCCGCACCGAAGTATGGCCTGCCCGCGCCGGTGCTGATGACCCTGCCCGAGGTGGATGTGGCGGCGCGCATGGCCGAGGACGAGCTGCATGCCCAGCAAGGACGGCCCGGTCCGGCGCGGTTCGGGGTCGTCCACCCCACCGCCTTCGACCTTGAGCACCACGGCAGCTGGCACGAGGGACCCGAAGGTCACCGCATCTGGCAACTGGCGCTGCATTGCCCGGGTGCCATGGCGGTGGGTGTCACCTTCACCGACTTCCGCATCCCGGATGGCGGCCGGGTGTTCCTGTACGATCCGCAGGGGCCCTATCGGGGCGGCTTCACCGCGGCGAGCGCCCCGGGCATGCACAGCATGGGCACCCTGCCCCTAGCGGGGAACACCGTGGTGGTGGAGGTCCACGAACCGGCATCGGCCGCAGGGCTCACCCGGCTCACCATCGGCGAGGTGGTGCATGCGTACCGCGATCCCTTCGGGGGGGCGAAGGGCTTCGGCGACAGTGGATCGTGCAACATCAACGTGATCTGCCCGGACGGCGATCCGTGGCGCGACCAGATCCGCAGCGTGGCGCTGATCATGGCCGGTGGCGGCTCGTGCACTGGTCAGTTGCTGAACAACTGCGCCGAGGACGGCACGCCCTACTTCCTCACCGCCAACCACTGTGTAAGCGGCAGCACGGCCAACTGGGTCTTCGTGTTCAACTGGGACAGCCCCACCTGCACCCCCACCAACAACGCCCCGGACAACGAGACGGTGGCGGGCAGCACCCTGCTGGTGAACGACCCGGGCACCGATGTGGCCCTGCTGGAGCTGAGCGCGGCACCGCCGGACACCTTCAACGTGTTCTATTCGGGCTGGGACCACAGCGGCGCGTTCCCCGACAGCCTGATCGGGATCCACCATCCCCGCGGCGACATCAAGAAGATCAGCCGCGATCTGGACCCGCCCCTGCAGGGCACCTTCGGAAGCCCGCCCGCCCAGTGCTGGCACATCCAGACCTGGGACCACGGCACCACCGAGCCCGGCTCCAGCGGCAGCGGCGTGTGGGACCAGAACAAGCGGCTGGTGGGTCAGCTCTTCGGCGGCCAGGCCGACTGCAGCAACAGCGTGAACGACTATTACGGCCGCTTCGACCTGAGCTGGCCGCTGCTGGAGCAATACCTGGGCACCTGCGGACCGACGCTGGACGGCTGGGACCCGAACGGGCTCGTCCCCACCACGAACGACGCTGCGGTGACCGCCATCTTCGACCTGCCCGAGCAGCTCTGCGGCATCGACAGCATCACGCCGTACGTGACCCTCAAGAACAATGGCACCGCCGTGCTCACGAGCGCGACCCTGCTGGTGACCGTGGATGCCGGTGCGCCCGTGCCGCAACCCTGGAGCGGCAGCCTTCAGCCCGGGCAGACGATGAACGTGCCCCTTGGCACCCTGTACGTCGGTAACGGCACGCATACGCTGACGGTGGCCAGCAGCCTGCCCAACGGCCTCACCGATGGCAACCCGGCCAACGACGCCTCCAGCAAGGAATTCCTGGTGGCCTTCCCCGCGCAGGACGTATCGATCATCCTGACGCTCGACGCCTGGGGCAGCGAGACCACCTGGGAGCTGTCCACCGACCAGGGCACGATCCTCGACGAGGGCGGCCCCTACCTGAACGGCGCACCCGGCCAGGAGGTGGACCTGTCCTACTGCCTCGGCGATGGATGCTACATCTTCACCATCGAGGATGTGGCGGGTGATGGCATCTGCTGCGACTACGGCGACGGCGGACTGGTGGTCCTCGACGGCGACAGTGTGCTGCTGGCTCAAAGCGATGGCCAGTTCGCCGATCTGGACGAGGTCACCTTCTGCATCACCGGCACGGGCATTCCTGCGCGCGACATGGCGGGCGCCTTCAACCTGTGGCCCAACCCGGCGAACGACCGCATTACCGTGGACTGCCCGTGGGCCGAGCGCATCACCGTGTATGACCCGACAGGCCGCCCGCTGTTGAGCAGCAGCCTGCGCGCTGGCACCACACGGCATGTGGTGGACATCAACTCCCTGGCCGCCGGAGGCTATGTGGTGGAATGTGTGGGCGACGGTCTCCGGCGCGCCCTGCCCCTGCTGGTGCAGCGCTGACCGTCAGTAGCGCCAGGCGTAGTACACGAGCTTCAGGTATTCGTTGGCGAGCATCACCAGCCCGTCCTCGTAGCGCCACCATTCCTCTTCGCGGAACTGCACGGCCGGTGCGCCGCGCAACAGCACGGTGATGCCGCCCGCCCGTGGATGATGGGCGAACACCCGGTGGATGCGTCGGAGGTGGAACTTCGAGGACAGCACCATGATCGTATCGTGCCCGGCACGATGCGCGTGGACCAGGATGGCGTCCGCCTCCTCCATGGTGCTGGTGCCATAATGGATGGCGGATCCCCGCCCCACCGGCAGTCCCGCGCGTTCCGCGGCCTGGAGCGACACGTCGGCCTCCGGCAGCGGGATCCCCATCGACTCCAGGACGGTGGGGATGTTGGAGCCGGTGAACCAGGCATGGTCGCACCGACCGGCCTGCATCACGCGGGCGGCCTCACGGCCGCGGTCCAGCGAGGCGCCCCCCAGCACGTAAAGGGCATCGGCGTGGCGGAGGGCATCCTCGCGGATGAGGAAGGCACCGGCGGCGCGCAGCACCGGCACCCGGAACAGCCACAGTCCTCCGGCGATGCAGAACAGGGCCAGCACGAGGGAGAGCGCACGGCCGGGAAGCGAGCGAACGGACATGCGCCGGAACGATCAATAGGCGCCGCTCCGCCGCCGAAGCGCCCACTCCAGCGTGAGCAGCGCGAGGAAGAGCAGGAAGGGCCAGCGGAGCGCGATCAGGTCCGTGGTGCTGGCGTAGGCGTGGCTCCGTGGCGCCAGCCGTTGGTCGGCGAGCAAGGCGTCGCGCAGTGGGCCCAGGCCGCCGGGCCGCACCATGAGCCCGCCCGTACCGGCCGCCAGGTCGCCCAGCAGGGCATGGTCCGCCACGGTGCGCGCGGATTCCACCTGCACGGGCCGCACCATGAACTCGCCGGTGGCCGTGAACGGGGTGCCGTCGTAGGTGGTGCGGGCCGTGTACGTGTAGCGGCCCGGGGCGGCACCGTTGATCACCAGCCGATGTCCCCGACCGCTGCGGCTGAAGGCGTACGGCCGTTCCAAGCCCTGTTCGTCCTTCAGCACGAGCTCCACTTCGGCATCGCCGACCAGTTCGAACGCCGCATCGTACAGCTCGGCCTGCAGCTCCACCGGCTCCTGATCGTCGAACACGTCGGCATGCTGCACGCGGAACCGGTCGGCGGAGGAGCGGTTGGCCATCAGCTGTGCCAGCTTGCGGAAGAAGCCGTCGAACCGGTCGGTGCCGCCGTTCTGCTGCTGATCGGCCAGGCGCCAGCGCCAGAGGCCTTCGCCCACGATCACCGCTGCGCGTGGCCCGGTCTGCGGACGCTGCACGAGCAGGAGCGGCTGATCGGTGCTCACCATTCCGATGCGTTGACGGAAGCAGGTGACCGCACCGGGACCGGCCTGGTACTGGGCGAAGGGCACCTGCAGGGGTGGAAAACGCTCGAAGGCCTGCGCCGTCGCCGGGTCCACCTGGAAGAGGGCGAACGACGGTTCGTACAGGGGCCGGGCATCGGTGAGGGCGGTGCGTTGGGCGCCCTCCAGCCGCAGGCCGACCCCAAGGGCGTTGACCGCTTCGGCATCGACCTCGGTGCCGAGGATGAGCAGCAGCGGCACATTGCGCTCGCGGCATCGCGCGATCAGCGACCGGCCGTCCTGCCGCACGTTCGGGAGGCGGTGCAGCACCACCAGATCGAAGGCTGCGACGTCCGCCGGCACCTTGTCCATCGTGGCCGTGGTCACCGTGTACGCCTCGGAACCGGCGAGGGCGCGGGCCAGGGCGCCCAGATCGGGATGCGGCGCGTCGGCCAGCAGCAGGATGCGCTGCCGGTCATCCAGCACCTGCACCACCACCTCCGCGGAGTTGTTGCGGTCCGAGTGCTCGCCTTCCACCGGGCGCAGCACCACGGTGAAGCGCTGCATGCCGGTGGCGGTGGCCTTCACCAGCAGGGGCACCTGCTGGACGTACGGGTCGGCGGTCACCACCACCTCGCGCTCCGCGATCACCTGTCCCCCCTGTTCCACCGCCAGACGGGTGCGGCGCCCCTGCAGATGATGGGCCTCGATGCGCACCACCAGCGGGAACTCGTTGCCCAGGTAGGCCACCCGGTTGGCCTCCACGGCCCGTACCAGAAGGTCGGGCCGCACGGTGGTGTCGCCCAGCGCGATGGTGTGCACGGGCACGCCCAGGCGGGCGGCCTCGTGACGCGGATCACGACCGCGGTTGATGATGCCGTCACCGTCCAGGATCACCGCGCCGAGGTCGGGACCGGCGAAGCGATCGTGCACTTCGCGCAGCAGGGCGGCCATGTCCGTGCGGTTGGCCTGCTGACGGTGCGCGATGCCCTCCACCACCTCGCGTCCGTAGGTGAAGGTGCGCACGTCGAAACGGTCACCGAGCGCCGCCGCAAGGGCGTCCAGTTCGGTGGCATAGGCGCCGCGCAGGGCCGCCGTGTCGCCGGCGAGCATCAGGGATGAGCTGCCGTCGTGCGCCAGCACCAGCACGGGCTTGCGCACTTCGCGCACCCAGGCCCGCACCAGGGGGCCCAGCAACAGGAAGGCCAGCAGGGCGACCACGGTCGCCCGGGTCACCGCCAGGGTCCACCGCAGGGCCGGGCCCCAGCCGTGGGTGTGGGCGCCCCCCCGATAGAGCAGCCAGGCATAGCCGATCCCGAGCAGGATGCACAGGGGTATGAGCCAGGGGCTGTGGGTGAGGGTCAGGTCCACGGGGTGCAAAGGTCAGGGTTCCACGGCCGCGCACGAAGGGTGCACCTCCCGATGTGTCCCACGGGATCCGGCAGCAAGGCGATCAGGGCGGTGGCGGACGAACAGCGGCTCAGGTGAGCATGCCCCCGCACACGTGCAGGGTCTGGCCGGTGACGTAGGTGCTGAGGTCGCTGGCGAAGTAGACGCAGGCGTTGGCCACGTCGGTGGGTGTGCCGCCCCGCTTCAGGGGGATCCCTTCGCGCCACTGCTCCACCACCTTGGGGTCGAGCGCGCCGGTCATCTCCGTTTCGATGAAGCCCGGGGCGATGGCGTTGCTGCGGATGTTGCGGCTGCCCAGTTCCAGCGCCACGCTCTTGGTGAAGCCGATGATGCCGGCCTTGCTGGCGGCGTAGTTGGCCTGTCCGGCGTTGCCTTTCACCCCCACCACGCTGCTCATGTTGATGATGCTGCCGCTGCGCTGCTTGAGCATGGTGCGCATCACCGCCTTGGTCATGTTGAACACGCTCTTGAGGTTGGTGTCCATCACGGCGTCCCAGTCGGCCTCGCTCATGCGCATCAGCAGCTGGTCCTTGGTGATGCCGGCGTTGTTCACGAGCACGTCGAGGCGCTCCCAGGCGGTGGTCACCTGATCCACGGCGGCCTGGGCCGCATCGAACTGCGCGGCATCGCTCTGGATGGCGAGCACCCGGCGCCCGGTGCGGGAGGCGAGCTCGGCGGCGAGGGCATTGGCCTTGTCCGGGCTGCTCACGTAGGTGAAGGCCACGTCGGCACCTTCCTCGAGAAAGCGTTCCACGATGCCGCGGCCGATGCCGCGTGAGCCGCCGGTGATGAGGGCGACCTTGCCGTCCAACAGTCCCATGGGTGTTCGGGCCGGATCCCGGTGGAGCCGGCGGTGGCTAAGGTAGCCGCGCAGGCGATCGGCCGCACACCGGGGCCTGAGGAGCACGGACCCTGCGGGCGGCTCCCAAAGATCCGGGAGGAGGTCCGTGCGATCGCCGGAAGGGTCGTATTTTCACGGCACAAAGCCAGAACCGATGCGCAGATCCCTACACCTGAACATGGCCGGAGGCGTGATCGCCCTGACCGCCCTGCTCTTCCTCAACCCGCTCCTTCGTGCCCAGGAAGTGGGCCGCGACCTCCCCGCCGCCACCGCCCAGGTGAACGGTACGGCGAACGCCGCCCAGCGCTCACCCCTGATGTCATCGACGCGCGCGGGCGAAGCCAGCATCCGCATGAACACCACCCGCTGGGCGAACCGGGTGAGCCGCATCTCACCGCGCAACCCGCAGCTCCCCGAGGTGGAGGCCATCAAGCAGGCCAAGTGGCCCGCCAAGGTGGCCAGCTTCCGTGGCGAGGCCGGCGAACCCGTGCAGCCCAAGGCCGTGACCCCGGCGATCGGGGTCAACATGGAAGGCAACTGGAGCCAGGTGAGCACCCCGCCGGACAACACGATGGCCATCTCCAACGGCGGGCAGATCGTGACCTGCAACAACGACGGCATCGAGCTGTACAACGCGAGCGGCCAGTTCCTGGCCTCCACGTTCTGGCCTGATTTCTTCAACGACCCGCAGCTCAACGCCAACATCTACGACCCCAAGGTGATCTACGATCCGCAGGCGGACCGGTTCTTCCTGACGGTGCTGCATGGCACCACCTCCAGCAACAGCCTGCTGCTGCTGTGCTTCAGCAAGACGAACAACCCGCAGGACGGCTGGTGGATCTACAACCTGCCGGGCAGCCCGCTGGGCAACGGCACCTGGTTCGACTACCCGAGCATCGGCGTGAGCAACAACGAGGTGTACGTGTCGGGCAACCTGTTCACCGACGGCAACAACCAGTTCCAGCAGGCCATCCTGTTCCAGATCACCAAGAGCGGCGGGTACAACGGTGCCGCGAACCTGGACTGGATCTACTGGTACAACCTGAGCAACCAGCCCTTCGCCGCCTTCACGGTGGTGCCGGTGAGCGGCGGCCAGGCCAACTACGGCCCGGGCATCCTGCTGCTGAGCGGCAACAGCCCGGGGGCGAGCAGCCTGCGGCTCTGGGACCTCACCGACGACCTCACGGGCAACCCGGCGCTGAACGTGTACGACGTGTCCACCCAGCCGTACGCCCCGGCGGCCCCGGCGCAGATGCCCGGCAGCCCCGACCCGCTGAGCAATGGTGATTGCCGCATGCTGAGCAGCTTCTTCATGAACGGGCTGGTGCACTACACGTTCTGCACGGACATCGGCGGGGGCTGGAACGGCCTGCGTTACGGGCGCATCAACATCAGCACGCTGAACGACCAGCGCACCAACCTGGGGCAGCAGGGCACGGCGGACCTGTGCTATCCGGCGCTCGCCTCCTACTCCACCAACAACAACGACCCCAGCGTGATGATCGCGTTCACGCGCAGTTCCGCGCAGGTGTTCCCCGAGGCGCGGGTGGTGAACGTGGACGCCAACCTGCAATGGTCCAACAGCACCCTGGTGAAGGCGGGTGAGACCTACGTGAACTTCCTGCAGCAGGGTGATGAGCGCTGGGGCGATTACACGGGCATGGCCCGGCGCCACAACGCCAACCCGCCGCGCGTGTGGATGGCGGCCTGTTACGGTTCCAACATTCAGGGCGGCCTGCAGAACACCTGGAAGACCTGGGTGGCCGAGGTCGGCGACGTCGGTTCATCCGTCGTTCCGGAGCAGGCCCCGGCCATGGCGGTGTCGGTGGCGCCCAACCCCACGGTGGACCTCTTCCGGCTCAGCTTCCACATCGATGCGTTCGCCATCTACACCATCGAGGTGCTCGACCTCAACGGCCGCGTGGTGAAGACGCTCTACCAGGACGGCCTCACCGCCGGCGAGCACCAGTTGTCCTTCAACCGCAACGCCTTGAGCGCCGGCCAGTACGTCATCGCCATCCGCAACGGAGCCCAACCCATCGCCCATGAGCCCCTCGTCATCCATTAGTGTGGTGCTCGCCGCGCTGTTCATGGCGTGCTGCGGGCAGAAGGGCGCCGCCGACGGCCCTGCCGCCCCGGCATCGGGCGGTCCGCAGAAGGTGGTGGTGAAGGACGGGGAGCGGACCGAGGCGCCCCGCCCCGGCAGCAACGACCCCGCCGCGCTCGACAGCATCAAGCAGGAGAAAGTGAAGGAGAAGAACAAGCCCTGAGCGCTCCACACACGAACGCAAAAAGCCCCGCTCGATGAGCGGGGCTTTTTGCTTGCACCCAAGCACCACGTCCGTGGAGACCCTGAACGGGTCGCTGCTATCCAGGAACATGGGATCGAAGCAAGCTCGACCCTGAAGGGGTCGGAGATAGGAGGATCGCAGATCTTGAGCGGACCCGACCCTGAAAGGGTCGCAGATATCTAGGAACAAAGATCTGAAGCGGACCCGACCCCGAAGGGGTCGCAGGCATCTTGAACAAGAGCCCCCTAGGCGGTTCCGACCCCGAAGGGGTCGCAGGCGCTCACCCCATCACCTCCTTCACCTTCGCCCCGATCGTAGCGGGGCTGTCCACCACGTGGATGCCGCACTCGCGCATCACCGCCTTCTTGGCGGCCGCGCTCTCATCGGCACCGCTCACGATGGCACCGGCGTGGCCCATGGTGCGCCCCTTGGGCGCGGTCTCTCCGGCGATGAAGCCGATCACCGGCTTTTTGCAGTTCGCCTTGATCCATCGGGCGGCCTGGATCTCCAGGTCCCCGCCGATCTCGCCGATCATGACGATGGCCTTGGTCTCGGGGTCGTTGGCGAAGAGCTGCACGGCCTCCAGGGTGGTGGTGCCGATGATGGGATCGCCGCCGATGCCGATGGCCGTGGTGATGCCCAGGCCCGCCTTCACCACCTGGTCCGCCGCCTCGTAGGTGAGGGTGCCGCTCTTGCTGACGATGCCCACGGGCCCCTTCTTGAACACGAAGCCCGGCATGATGCCCACCTTGCACTCGTCCGCCGTGATCACGCCCGGGCAGTTGGGGCCGATCAGTGTGCAGCCCTTGCCGCGGATGTACTCGCGGGCCATCACCATGTCCTTCACCGGGATGCCCTCGGTGATGCACACGATCACCTTGATGCCGGCCTCGGCGGCCTCCATGATGGCATCGGCGGCGAAGGCGGGCGGAACGAAGATGATGCTGACATCGGCTCCGGTGGCCCTCACCGCGTCGTTCACCGTCTCGAACACCGGACGGTCGAGATGCTTCTGGCCACCCTTGCCCGGGGTGACGCCCCCGACAACGTTGGTGCCGTACTCGATCATCTGCGTGGCGTGGAAGGTGCCTTCGCTGCCGGTGAAGCCCTGGACGATGACCTTGCTCTTCGAATTGACGAGAACGCTCATGGGAGGATGCGGTGCCAGGTTGATCCGGCGGCCGCGAAAGTAAGCCTCACCTCCGATCGGGGCGGAGGCCGATGCGCTGATCCATCCGGTGAAGGAAGCCGCGGATGTAGAAATACGTGGCGAGCATGATGGCCGAGCCGCCCAGGAAGGGCAGCAGGTGCCACAGTTCGTAGGCGCGGCCCGCCATGAAGGGCCCGGCGATGCGACCAAGGCTGCCGAAGCTCTGGTTCATGCCCAGCACCTGGCCCTGCTCCTTCTGGTCGGCCTGCCGGGTGAGCATGGCGGCGAGCGAGGGCCACAACATGCCGTTGCCCAGCGCCAGGCAGGCGATGGGGACGAAGGCGGACGGGATGAACCAGGCGCGCGGCACCAGGCCGGTCAACGCCAGCCCGACCGCCACGAGGATGGTGCCCATGATCACCAGACGGCGCTCGCCGAAGCGCTTGTTGAGCCAGCCCAGCAGGCCGCCCTGCACGATGGCACTGGCCAGGCCCACCGCGGCGAACATGTAGCTGATCTGCGCCTCGGTGAGGCCGTAATCGTCCTTCCACAGCAGCGGCACGGCGGTCTGCATCATGCTGAAGGCGGCGATGTACACGAAGCCGATGAGGTAGATGTCGCGGAACCGGATGTCCTGCAGCGCCCGCACCGTGGCGCTGATCGGGGCGAAGCGGATGGGCGCGTGCGGATCGCGTTGTTGCAACGACTCGGGCAGCAGCAGCCAGATGCCGAGCAGGTTCACCGCGCACAGGCCGGCGGCCACAAAGCCCACCCAGGCCGTGCCCAAGTAGTGGTACACCACGCCGCCCAACGGCGGTCCCGCGATGAAGCCCAGGCCGAAGGCCGCCCCCACCAGACCGAGCGACTTGGCGCGCTGCTCCGGTGGTGTGATGTCGGTGATGTAGGCCTGGGCGGCGGCGATGTTGGCCGAGCCCACCCCGGTGAGCATGCGGCTGATGAAGAGCAGCACGATGCCATCCGCGAAGGAGAACAGCACATAGCTGACCCCGCTGATCGCTACGGCGATCGCGATCACCGGACGACGGCCGTAGCGGTCGCTCACGGCGCCCCAGAACGGCCCGAAGAGGTACATCAGCACCGAGAACACCACCGCCGTGTCGCCCACCAGCGCATCGCTCGCCCCCAGGTCCCGCGCCACGAAGGGCACCACCGGGATGAAGATCCCGAAGCCCATCAGGTCGATGAAGATGGTGAGGAAGAGGATGACCAGGCGGCGGTCCATGGGGCGCGAAGGTCGGTCGGAACCGGACTACGCGCACAGCAGGGCGCATACCAGAGGTCCCGTTCGCCCGTTGCACCAGCGCATCCCCCATGCGGACCCTCCTTCGCACCGCCGCCGTCCTGGCACTGCTGGCCGTGCTCGTGCCGAGCCTGCTGATCGACCCGTTCATGCCCCTGCACGCCAGCTGGTGGTTCACCCTCCCGCTCTGCCTGCTGACGGCCGGCGCCGTGGCCTGGGGATCGACCGGCATGCCGACGGGCCGGCGGTGGGTCCTGGTCGTTTCCGCCGCCCTGCTGGTGCTGTCCATGCGCTACTGGGACTTCAACAGCCGGAAGCCCTTCCTCCGGAGCTTCCATGGCCTGGCCGTGGGCGACACGAAGGAGGACGCGATCCGGAAGATGGCCCGCTTCCGGCTCTCCGGCAGCGGCAGGGGCTTCGTGTTCGCGCGCCTGCGCCACCGAGATCCCGCGCTGAGCGAACGGGTGGAGTTCCTCTGCTTCACGCACACCCGGGAGGGCTGGGGCGACTCGGACTGGGGCCTCGCCTACTTCGTGGACGGCAGGCTCATCCGCACGCAGTTCAGCCACGACTGAAGCACCACGCCGGCGGCGCGTACAGGGCCGTTCAACGCCCGCCGGAGGCGAGCTCCTGCTCCTTCACCGCGCCATGACGCACATACGGCCGGATGATCAACCGGATGGTGTTCTTCCAGCTGAGGTACTTCCACGCCCAGGCCATCAGCACCTGCAAGCGGTTGCGGTAGCCCACCAGCGCCATCAGGTGAACGAACATCCACGCCAGCCAGGCGACCAGGCCGCCGAGGTGGAAGCGGCCCACATCCACCACGGCCTTGTAGCGGCCGATGACGGCCATGCTGCCCTTGTTCTGGTAAGTGAACGGCTCCATGGGCCGACCCGCAGCCCTCCGACGCAGGTTGGCGGCCAGCAGGCGCGCCTGCTGGATGGCGGCCTGCGCCACCTGCGGATGCCCCCGCTCCCACGCGCCCTCGGCCATCAGCGCCACATCGCCCACCGCATACACATCGGTCGCGCCCTGCACCTGATTGAACCGGTCCACCGCATAGCGGCTGGCCTTGGGCACTTCCACCGCCTCCAGCCCCGGAAGGGTGACGCCCTTCACCCCGGCCGCCCAGATCAGCGTGTTGCTGTCCATGCGGGTCCCGTCCTGGAAGGTGACCACTTCGCCATCGTAGCCGGTGACACGGGAGCCCAGTTTCACGTGCACGCCCATGTCCTTCAGGTAGCCCAGGGCATGCGCGCTGGCCTGATCGCTGAAGTTCTTCAGCACGCGGTCATTGCTGTCCACGAGCCAGATCTGCATGCGGTCGCTGTCCAGCTCGCGGTACTCGCGCTTGAGCACGGTGCGGCGGATCTCCGCCAGGGAGCCGGCCAGTTCCACGCCGGTGGGGCCGGCGCCCACGATGGTGAAGTTGAGGCAGCGCCGCTGGCCGGCCTCGTCCTGTGCATACAGCGCGGCCTCGAAGTCCTGCAGGAAATCGCTGCGGATGTCGAGCGCCTGGCCGATGCTCTTGAGCTGCATGGCCTCGCGCTCCACCTGGGCGTTGCCGAAGAAGTTGGTGGTGCTTCCCGTCGCCAGCACGAGGATGTCGTACGCGAACTCCCCGTGATCGGTGATCACCCGCTTCTCCTTCGGCTTCACGCCCAGCACGCGGGTCATGCGGAAGGCCACGTTGGGCATGGGCGCCACGGTGCGGCGGAAGGGATGCGCGATGCTGTCCGCACTGAGGCTGGCCGTGGCCACCTGGTAGAGCAGCGGCTGGAAGCAGTGATGATTGTGCCGGTCTAGCAGCAGCACCTTGTAGGGAGCGCCTTCGAGCCGCTTGATGAGCTCAAGCCCGGCGAAGCCGCCGCCCACCACCACCACCTGCGGGTGTGGCAGGGCTTCATATGCACGGCGGGCCTTGGACATGGTGGAGCGGGCACGAAGTTCCGGAAATTCGCGCCCGATGAGCGACCGCGACACCATCTGTGCACCGGCCACCGCGGGCGGTGTGGCGGCCGTGGCGGTGGTGCGGCTCAGCGGGCCCGAGGCGGTGGCGGTGCTCGACCGGCTCACGCCCGGCCCTGCGCGCACCTGGCCCACGCGTCGTGCGGTGCTGGCCCCGTTGGTCGATGCCGACGGCCCCATCGACGAGGCCTTGGTGACCGTGTTCCGCGCGCCGGCCAGTTACACGGGCGAGGATGTGGTGGAGCTCGGCCTTCACGGTTCGCCCTACATCGTGCAGCGCGCGCTGCAGGCGGCGGTGAAGGCCGGCGCCCGACTGGCGCGGCCGGGCGAGTTCACCCTGCGCGCCTATCTCAACCGGAAGCTGGACCTCAGCCAGGCCGAGGCCGTGGCCGACCTCATCGCTGGCCAGAGCGCCGCCGCCCACCGCCTCGCCATGCAGCAGCTCCGGGGCGGCTACAGCGCCCACATCGACGCGCTGCGCCGGCAGCTCATCGATCTCTGTGCGTTGATCGAACTGGAGCTCGACTTCGGGGAGGAGGACGTGACCTTCGCCCGGCGCGATGAGCTCGACACCCTGCTGGTGGACCTGATCGCCCTTTGCACGGGGCTCATCGACAGCTTCCGCTATGGCAACGCCGTGAAGCAGGGCGTGCCCGTGGCCATCGTCGGCGCGCCCAACAGCGGCAAGAGCACCCTGCTCAACGCGCTGCTGCAGGAGGACCGCGCCATCGTGAGCGACATCCCGGGCACCACGCGGGACACCGTGGAGGAGACCATCACGCTGGACGGCATCCAGTTCCGCTTCATCGACACGGCGGGCCTGCGCGAGACCGGCGACACCGTGGAGCGGATGGGCATCGAGCGCAGCTACCGGAAAGCGCGCGAGGCGGCCATCGTGGTGCTGCTGGGCGATGCGGCCGCCTTGAACGAGGATGCCTTCCTCACCCAGGCGGCCCTGCTGCGCGAACGCATCGGCGAAGGGCCGCAGCTGCTGCCCGTGCTGAACAAGAGCGACCTCGCAGAGGCCGGACGGAGCGGCCGCGTGATGCGCATCAGCGCACGCACAGGCCAGGGGCTTGACGCGCTGAAGGAGGCCTTCATGCGTCATGTGCAGGCCCTTCACCACGACGAAGGGGGCGTGGTGGTGACGAACGCGCGCCACGTGGAAGCGCTGGCTCACGCGCGTCAAGCCCTCGAGGATGCCCGTGCCGGCCTGAGCCAGGGGATCAGTGGCGACCTGCTGGCCGTGGACCTGCGCCGCGCCATGCACCACCTGGGCGAGATCACCGGCCGCATCACACCGGACGATGTGCTGGGCAGCATCTTCGGCCGGTTCTGTATCGGGAAATGAACCGCAATAGCGCGGTTCGATCGGGAAGTGATCAGGGGCAGACCACGCCCTCCTTCAGGATGGTGTGGATGAGGATGTACTCGTCCGACCCGTCGCCTTCCATGGCCGGCCCCAGGTCGAGCGAGCACCCCGCTTCGATGGTC
Source organism: uncultured Flavobacteriales bacterium (assembly GCA_937872175.1). Lineage (GTDB taxonomy): Bacteria > Bacteroidota > Bacteroidia > Flavobacteriales_F > PHOS-HE28 > PHOS-HE28. The sequence continues at coordinate 147,762 of CALMPI010000037.1, forward strand.
CAGGGCGCCCCGCCCTGCTTCACGCTGCGCAAGTAGCGCCGTTCAAGCTCCGCACCGTTCATCGACCCGATCAGCTCGCCTTCCTCCGCACCGAGGTCCTCCCCGCCTGCACAGGGCCACGAACGCTTCGCGCCGCAGGGCCTGAAGCTCATGGCGTCGGCCATGTACGTGAAGGTGCCGGTGAGGCGCATGCGGGGGATCTCCCCTTCCAGCTCGCCGGCCAGCTTCTCCAGGGTGTAGGGCGCGTTCGACGCGAACGCCACGCCCATCTCATCCACCAGGCGCAAGCCTCCGGCCTCGGCGCGGTAAAAGTCGGGCTTGTCCCCCGCTTGGCCGATGGTCATCAGCGGCGCGGCTCCGGGTGCATTGGGTATCACCACGTGCCACTGGCCGATGAGCCCGTAGGCCAGCGTGTCCCGGTCCAGGTACCGTTGACGACGGATGAAGGTGCTGTCGGCGCGGACCCAGAGCTGGGTGAGGATGCCGGGGCAGTCCGCGCAAGGCAGCGTGTCCTCGTAATAGCCGGGCCATTCGGGCAACGCCGGAACCGACAGGCTGTCCACGGCGGGTGTGGAGCCCACATCGGCGGGCTTCGGGTCGCTGCCGCAGGCGGCGAGCAACACAGCGCCCAACAGGAAGGACAGGTGTCGCATGGGAGGAACTTTCCGCACCGAAGGTAGCCGCCGACCTTTGCGCCATGGTGCCGGTGCTCCCCGCCTTCTACTTCGGCAGCGTGGAGCACTACCGCCTGCTCGCCCGCCATCCCCACGTGATCATCGACACCGGCGAGCACTACGAGCGCCAGAGCTACCGCACCCGCACCCGCATCGTAGGGCCCAACGGCGTGCAGGACCTCACCGTGCCCATCGCCCGCCGCAGCGGTGAGAAGATGCCGATGCGGGACATCCGTCCGAGCTACGCCGAGACCTGGCCGCAGCAGCAGGTGCACGCCATCCGCAGCGCCTACGGCAACACCCCTTGGTTCATCCACTACATCGATGCCCTCGAGGGCGTGATCCTTCAGCGGCACGAACGCCTGATCGACCTGGACCTGGCGACGATGCGGCTGGCGATGAAGTGGCTGGGGCTGACGACGGAGGTGGAGGTGCGCGAAGCGTATGTGGAAGTGGCGAGTGAGGAGTGGCGAGTGGCGAGGGAGGGGGCGACTCCCCCCCCGCCCCTCGGCACTCACCCCCCGGGGCTCCACCCCCCAAACCCCCCTCCCCCTCTGGGGGGAAGGGGTTTTTTTTTTTTTAACCCCCCTGTTTTTTGCCCCCCCCGCCACGACGACGCTTTGACCGTTTGGGCCGGTCCACAATCAGCTCATTCTTGGGACCGTACTGGCGG